>CALANV010000001.1 GCA_937926175.1 uncultured Rhodospirillales bacterium
GGAACGGCTGGAACGGCTGGAACGGCTGGAACGGCTGGAACGGCTGGAACGGCTGCCAAGGGCAGCCATTTCAGGGGCTTGAGCCGATGTCAAGGACCTGATGCTCAGGCCGCCCGCGCGTCCTTTGCGACGAGCCCGGCCGGCTTCGGGCCACCGGTCGCCCAGTCGAGCAGTTCGACCGTGTGGACCACCGGAATGCCGGTGCCTGAGGCGATCTGGGTGATGCAGCCGATGTTTCCGGCCGCGACCACGTCGGGCCGCACGCTTTCGATGTTGCGGACCTTGCGCGCCTTGAGGGCGTCGGCCAGCTCGGGCTGCAGCATGTTGTACGTGCCGGCCGAACCGCAGCACAGATGCCCCTCGGGAACGTCCACCACCCGGAACCCGGCCGCCGCGAGCAGATCCTTCGGCGCGCGGGTGACCTTTTGCCCATGCTGCAGCGAGCACGCGGCATGATACGCAACCGTCAGCCGTCCGGCCGCCTCGCGCCCCGCAGCGGTGGGCGCGATGCCGAGTTCGAGGAGCAGCTCGCTCACGTCGCGCGTCATCGCGGCGATGCGCGCGGCGGGCGTCGCCCAGCGCGGATCGTCGCGGAACATGAAGCCGTAGTCCTTCACGGTCGTGCCGCAGCCCGAGGCATTGATGACAACGCGATCGGGCCCGCGCCCGTCATAGAGCGCCGTCCACGCCATGATGTTCGCCTTCGCGGCGGCGTGCGCTGCTTCCGTCTGCCCCAGGTGATGCGTGAGCGCGCCGCAGCATCCAGCCCCCTTGGCGACGGCGACCTCGCAGCCGTGACGCGTCAGAAGCCGGATGGTCGCCTCGTTGATCTGCGGACTCAGCACCTGCTGTGCACAGCCGTTGAGTAGCGCGACGCGCAGCCGCGTCGGCCCTTCGGCCGGAAAGACCTGCGGCTTGTCGACGGTCGACGGGTTGGGAAGCGAAGCCGGCGCGAGCCTCAGCATCGCGGCGAGCCGTGCCGGCATGAACCGGGCGAACGGGCGTACCAGCATCGCGCCGGCGAGCGCGAGGCGGAACAGGTGCGGACGCGGCAGCACCGTGCCCAGAAACCATCGGACCGCTCGATCGATCGCCGGGCGCCGATACGTTTTCTCGATATGGGCGCGCGCATGATCGACGAGGTGCATGTAGTGCACGCCCGACGGACAGGTCGTCATGCACGACAGACACGACAGGCAACGGTCGATATGCGTCACCGTGCGCGCGTCCGCCGGCCGGCCCTTTTCGAGCATGTCCTTGATCAGGTAGATGCGGCCGCGCGGACTGTCGAGTTCGTCGCCCAGCAGCACATAGGTCGGACACGTCGCAGTGCAGAACCCGCAATGCACGCAGGTACGGAGAATCTTCTCCGCCTCGCGGACGTCCGGATCGGCAAGCTGGGCGAGCGTGAAATTGGTTTGCATCGGTCAGTGCCGGTCAATCCGTTCTCTGCCGGGGGAGAAGGGCTTCATATTGGCTGCGGCGATCCGTCATCACACCCCCGCGTACATGCGGCCGGGATTGAGGATGCGCTTCGGATCGAAGGCGTCCTTGATCCGCCGGGTAATGTCGGCAAGCGTGCCCTGCTGCGGTTGGAAAACCGGTACGGCGGCGCGCAGACTGTCGCTTGCGCGGAACAACGTCGCATGCCCGCCGGTTGCGGCGACGACGTCACGGATCAGACCGGCGCCGCCATCCTCGGTCGGCGCCGTCGCCAACCAGACGAGGCCGCCGCCCCAGTCGTAGAAGAACTCGGCGCCGAGGGCGGCGGCAACGGCCGCCACCACCTTCGGCCCGTCCGATGGCGGCACCGAGAGGCGCCACAGGACCTTGCCGGGATCGGGCAGAAGTGACGCGACGTCGCGCACCTCGTGCCACAATCTGATGCTGTTCGTCGTATGCAGTTCCTCGAGCGCGCCGCGCGCGCTCAGCAGCGCCTTGAGACCGTCGCAGCGTGCCGTGACGGAGGTGCCGGTGCCTTCGATCCGAAGTGCGGTGACAGCCTCGCCCCGACGCCGCACATAGTCGACGCCCGAGCGTTGCGCGACCGTTGCCGGCAGATGCGCCGCCCCGGACACCTCGAACGGGCTGTTGAGCGCCTCGGCCATGGCCGCGGTGGCCGTCACATCGTCGAGACCGTAGACGATCACGGTGCGTGTCTTTGCCGGCGCCGGCAGCACCTTGAGGGTGATCTCGTCCATCACCGCGAGCGTGCCGAACGAGCCCGTGAGCAGCTTGCCGAGGTCATAGCCGGTGACGTTCTTGACGACCTTGCCGCCCGCCTTGAACGACTCGCCGCGTCCCGACACGCCGTTGAAGCCGAGCACGTGGTCGCGCGCAGCCCCCATCTTGACGCGGCGCGGTCCCGACAGGTTGCACGCGACGACGCCGCCGAGCGTGCCGCCGTCCGGCGCCATGCCGTAAAGCGGGCCCGTATCCATCGGCTCGAAGGCCAGCATCTGGTTCCGGCCGCGCAGCACGGCATCGATCTCCACCATCGGCGTGCCGGCGCGTGCCGTCAGTACCAGCTCCTCGGGCTCGTACGACACGATACCCGCGAGCGCGGAAAGATCGAGCGTGCGGCTCGTCTGCATCGGCCGGCCGAGCGCGCGGCGCGTACCGTGACCGCGCACGTCGAGACTTGCTTCCTCGGCGGCGGCCCACGCAATGACGTCGCGGAGCTGTGCCGCCGTCGTCGGTTTCAGGACCTCGCTCATCAGAACCGCGGAATGTCAGGAAACGGCAGCTGTCCGCGATGCACGTGCATCCGGCCGAGCTCGGCACAGCGATGGAGCACGGGGAACACCTTGCCGGGGTTGAGCAGCCCCTGCGGGTCGAACGCGCATTTGAGCCGCTGCTGGTGCGCGAGATCGGTCTCGTCGAACATCGTGCCCATCAGGTCGCGCTTCTCGACCCCGACACCATGCTCGCCGGTGAGTACGCCACCGACCTCGACGCATAGGCGCAGGATGTCGGCGCCGAGCCTCTCGGCGGCTTCGACCTCCTTGGGATTGTTCGCGTCGAACAGGATGAGGGGATGCAGGTTGCCGTCACCGGCATGGAACACGTTGGCGACGCGCAGGCCATGCTTTTCGGCCAGCGCGCCGATGCGGTCGAGCACGGCGGGAAGCTGCTTCCGCGGGATCGTGCCGTCCATGCAGATGTAATCGGGCGAGATGCGGCCGACCGCAGGGAATGCGGCCTTGCGGCCGGCCCAGAACGCGGCGCGCTCCGCCTCGCTGGTACTGACGCGGACATAGGTGGCGCCCTGCGCGCGCGCGATCCCCTCGACCGTGGCGATCAGTTCGTCGACTTCGGCCTGCGGCCCGTCGAGCTCGACGATCAGCAGGGATTCGACATCGAGCGGATAGCCCGCGTGCACGAAGGCCTCGGCGGCGTGAATTGCGGGCCGGTCCATCATTTCCATCCCGCCGGGGATGATGCCTGCCCCGATGATGGCGGCGACGCAGGCGCCGCCCGCGGCGACCGAAGGGAACCCCAGCAGCACGGCGCGCGCCGTCTCGGGCTTGCGCAGGATGCGCACCGTCACCTCGGTGACGACGCCGAGCAATCCTTCGGACCCGGTGATGACGCCGAGCAGATCATAGCCACCGGCATCGAGATGCTTGCCGCCGATGCGCACGATCTCGCCGTTCATCAGCACGAGCTCGACACCAAGCACGTTGTTGGTGGTGAGCCCGTACTTGAGGCAGTGCACGCCGCCCGAGTTCTCGGCGATATTGCCGCCGATGGTGCAGGCGATCTGGCTCGACGGATCGGGCGCGTAATAGAAGCCCGCGTGCGCGACCGCGTTGGTGATGCCCAGGTTGGTGACGCCCGGCTGTGCGACGACGCAGCGGTTGGCGTAGTCGATCTCGAGGATCCGGTTGAACTTGCCCATGCCGAGCAGCACGCCGTCGCTGAGTGGCAGCGCGCCGCCCGAGAGTCCGGTGCCGGCACCGCGCGGCACGACCTTGATGCCGTTGTCGTGGCAATAGCGCAGCACGTGCGACACCTGTTCGGTCGTCGACGGCAGCACGACCACCATCGGCATCTGCCGGTAGATGTTCAGGCCGTCGCACTCGTAGGCGCGCAGCTCCGATTCGTCGTCGATCACGCCCTCGCCGGGCACGATCTCGCGCAAACGGGCGACGATTTCGGCGCGGCGGGCGAGCACCGCTGCGTCCGGCGCCGGCATCTTCATCTGAGCGGGCCTCCCGCGATCGGTTGTGAAACTGCCTATGACTTAACCATCGCTTCGAACACTGTCCAGTTCGTCCGCAGCGGGCACAAACGAAACGCGCCGCCCGAGGGCGGCGCGTCGTCGGGTCCGGGGCCTGCCGGGCCGATCAGCCCTGGCGCGCCTTGAACCGCGGATTGGCCTTGTTGATGACGTAGACGCGACCCTTGCGCCGGACGATGCGGCAGTTCTTGTCGCGCTTCTTCGCCGCCTTGAGCGAATTGATGACCTTCATGACACGAGCTCCGACCACACGGGTTCGCCAAAAACGCAAGATGCGGCGCCATCACCTTTCCGACCGGCGCCGCACCGCAAAGCGCGCGGGACCATATCGGCCCTACCCTATCCTTGTCAATGCACGGAGGGCCCGTTGCGGCCTTCCCGCGCGCTCAGAACAGCACGATCGGCGCGATCTTGAGGGCGATGAAACCAAGCGCAGCCATGGCCCCCCACATCCCGCCGCGCAGGAACCCGTCAACGAACCGGTTCAAAGCCTGCGTAACCCCCATTGGCACCTCCTCTTGGCTCGTTCCGGACGATTGTTCATGTTTTGTTCTAATCGTCAAGTCCGAACGGCTGGCCCCCCGGTGCACAGGCGGCGGGTCAGGCTGTTACCTTTTTCAGGGCGTAGAGTCGGACGCAGCGCAGGTCGCCGGAATCGAATGCCGCGACGCGGCGGCTCCAGAGCTCGACCTCATGGGTCAGGCTCAT
This sequence comes from uncultured Rhodospirillales bacterium, assembly GCA_937926175.1. Classification (GTDB taxonomy): domain Bacteria; phylum Pseudomonadota; class Alphaproteobacteria; order CACIAM-22H2; family CACIAM-22H2; genus CALANV01. The sequence continues at coordinate 4,952 of CALANV010000001.1, forward strand.
CACCTCCTCGGGCCGCAGCGACTTGGGCTTGAGCGTGTCGGCCAGGCGCTTCCACCCGTCGAGAACGAGGCCGCGGAACTCGCTGGTGATGTCCTCGGCGACGCGCAGGTCGAAGTTCAGGGACCTGATGTCGCGCGTGTAATCGTCGAGCGTATAGAGTTCCGGCCGGTGATCTTCGCCGGCAATCCAGTCGATGAGCGCCTTTGAGTTCGCACCCTTCTTAGTGACGACGAACTCGAGAAACATGAGCTGCCCACCCGGCTTGAGCGCCTTGTGAGTCTCGGCGAGCAGGCGCTTCTTGTTGGCAAGAAAGAGAAAGACCAGGCGTGCGAAGATGGCGTCGTACTTCTTCGCGGGCAGTTCGACCGACAGCGGATCGAACCACTCGATCGGCGCCTTCTTGCCGAGGCCGGCGCGCTCGGAGGCGTCCATGCCGGCCTTGGCGAGCGTCGGCGAGGCCTCCATCCCAGTGACCCAGGTGCCGAAGGATTTGGCGATGACCCGGGCAGCGCCGCCGAGGCCGCTGCCGAGGTCGAGCATCGACTTCTCCTTGTTGAGCCCCATCGGCTTGACCAGCTTCAGCACATGGTCGGCACCGCCGGGAAACGAGAAGCCGTCGCTCCAGATCAGTTCCGAGATCTTGACCCGCTCCGCCGACCAGCGATCGGGAAGTACCCGCGGCGGTACGTCGCCAGCCGGCGGGCGCTGGACCGCTGGCGCGGGCTTCGCAGGAACGGCTTCGGGTTCGGGCTTCGGTTCGTCAGGCAGGTAATAGCCTTCCCACCACGCGATGAACCGTTTGCGCAGACGCGAGTCCGGCCCGAGCAGGGCGTGCAATCGGCTGCGAATGGAGCGCCCGGCCGCCGCCGAATCGACACCGCCCGGGTCCTCGGTGTCGGCACCGGACTGAGGGGTGGCGACAGCCGGCTCTCTTTCTTTCGTCGAGGCGATCATCTCCGTTCACCTGACGGCCGGATGGGTACGGCGCCGGCCGCCTTGAGGATGCCAGCAACGCTTTAAATATCGGTAAACCCTGACATACCTCTTTCAAAGGGATGGCCAGGACGCCAATGCCGCCAGCACGACAGCGCCGGTCGCGACACCGAGGAGAAGGTTTCGGCGGAAGATGAAGAAGGCGGCAGTCCCGACTGCCGCAGCCGCCAGCCGGGTACCCGTCCCGGTCGCCTGAAGCGGCCCGACCGGCAGGATGATCATGCGCACGACCAGGCCGGCGAGCAACGCGTAGGCGATGCAGCCGACGAAGTCGAGAACCGGACTGTCGGCGCGAATGCGGTCCGACAGCGCGACGCCGAGCGCCCGCCAGATGTAGGTGGCCGCCGCACCGACGAGGACCACGCCATAAGGCCAAAGTGCCTCCCAGCCCGCGTCAGACATGTCGCCGTCTCAACTGCCGGTCGATTGCGAAGGCGAGAACGCCGCCGATGACGCCGGTCAGCAATAGCCCCCAGGTCGGCGTCACGAGATGAAGGAGCGGTCCGGCGATCGCCCCGCACACCAGCGCGAGCACGCGCCCGCGATGCCGCAGGTCGCCGAGAAAGAGCAGCATGAAGTACATCGGATTGACGAACACGAGACCGAGCGACACCGCCGGCGGTACGACACCGGATGCGAGGAAGCCGGCGACGGTGCCGGCAAGAGCGGCGCCCAGGATGGTCCCGGCGAAGCCGACGAAGAACGGCATGCGTTGTGCGGGCGGCATGTCCGGACAGCGGATCATCGCCACGGCCCATCCGGTCACTGCGATCAGGTGCGCGACCAGATAGTTCCACCAGCGCGGGCGACCCGGCACGCGCAGCAACGGCATCAGCGTGATCGTCATCGGCATCATGCGCGCATTCGTCAGCGCCACGGCGATGAAGATCGCCACCACGGACGCGCCGAGGGCATAGAGTTCGACGAGCGCAACCTGTCCCGGCAGTGCCCAGGTACTGATGGTCGAGAACAGGCCTACGCCGAGGCTCAAACCCGACTCCCGCACCAACGAACCGAAGCCCAGATAGCTCGCGCCGAGCACGAGTGCCGGTGCGCCGCACGCCTCGCGTACGCCCGCCAGCGCCGCGCGACGGGGTGAACCGTAATCGACGGGATAGGACTGCGCCGAAAGCTTGGGATCGGAGTGGATCGGTTTCACGGGACGTGGCAAGCCGCGCCGAACGGCGCGACGTCACCCTTGCCGTTCGTGCCCCCCGATGTCAACCCGATGCCGATGCAATGATGCCATGCCGACACCGGGATACATGGCTGTCCGACGTCGCGCGCGTATCGACTCAATCCGCCCGGACGCCACAGCGCGGCGTCCCTTCACGCCCGGGGAGCGGCCCGCAAAGTCAGCCGCATGGCTTGGATCAAAGCCCGCGTTCCCGCGTTGGCGCATGATGGGACCCCGGATGGCCGGGCTTCCGGTCAAGAAAGACGGCGCACGCACCCGATACGGTCCCTGCATCGCCCGACAAGGGGTCAGGTGGCGGCCCGCCGCATGGTCGACGCCCTCCCGGCCGATGCGACGGAAGGGACGATCACTCTCGAGCCTCGGGATGAAGGAAAAGACCATCCATGTCGTGTGCCCGCACTGCGACGCGACCAACCGGGTGCCGGCGTCGCGGCTTGCGGAGGGCGGCAAGTGTGGCGCGTGCCACCGCCTACTTTTTGTCGGCGAACCCGTCGACTTCACGGAGGCACGCGCCCAACGTCATCTGCGCCACAGCGACATTCCGCTGCTGATCGATTTCTGGGCGCCGTGGTGCAATCCATGCCGCGTGATGGCCCCGCACTTCGTCGCGGCGGCGCAACGGTTCGAGCCGGCGCTGCGCTTCGCGAGAATCGATGTCGATCAGGCGCCGGCAATGGCCGCCGCCTATCAGATCCGCAGCATACCGACCATTGTGCTGTTCGTCCGCGGCCGCGAGGTGGCACGTCACGCCGGCGCAATGTTGCAAGACGAGCTCTTTGACTGGATCAGACCGCATCTCGCACAAGATGCGGCGCGCTGACGTCGCAAGGTGACTGCCCCGATACGCAAGGGCGCGCCGCGGCGTACCCGCGTTGCGGCGTACGCACCTGAAAATTCTACCAGTAACGCCGGCGGCTCGGCTGCTCCGGCATCATGGTCGAGACGGTGAGCGCACCGATGGCGAAGCCGAGCGCGAAGACGAGAAGGCTGCTCATGATCGGCCGCTCGTACATGTACTGGCTGACCGCACCGGTGCCGGCCGTCATCCGGTGTGCAAGCTCGCCGGTACGCCGCGTGCCGGCCGTGCCGCTCATGGCACGATAGCGGTTGCGGGTCTCGCGCACGCGCCGATGCTGCTGTTCCACGATGCGTCGCACCTCGTCGGGCAGATCCTGCGAAAGCGCTTCGTCGTAGGCCTCTTCGGCGGCGCTCTCGCCGCGCGCAACCTCCTCGAGAATGGCTTGACGATGGTTGCGCGAAATGGCGGTCCTGAGGTCTGTCCACATGCGGTGCGCCGCACCGGCCATGCTGCCTTCGGTCCAGGTCGGCTCGCCGCCCTGCTCGCGGATGAGGCGATCCAGTTCGGCTGCCATCGACGAACGCTCGTTGGCCAGCTGCTCGAACTGTTGTTTGAGGTCGGCATCCCTGGCGTTTTCGGCCGCGCGCCGATAGCCGATTTCACTGTCGTGACAGCGAGCGCTCAGATCCTGCAGAACGGAAATTACGCTTTGACTCCCTCGCGTCGTCGCCTGGCCCGTGGTCGCGCTCACGTTGTCCATTTCACGCTCCTGCATCCCGATCGGTTTGAAAGGTGACTATTCAAAGCCGGGGCGCCGCGGTTTGTTCCGCAAGGCTCCGTTTCAGCCGCCGCAACGCGTTACCGTTGCCGTCTGCGGCAGAGCAGGACAGTATGGACGTCCCGTCACGTCGATTCCGCAGTGAACGCATCAATGGACTGGACTGAAATCAAGCAGTGGCGCAAGGCGAAGCGCAACGAGTTGCTCGAACGTCGGCTGTCGGCACCGCGAGAGGCCCGCAAGGAATGGGCCGCGCAGATACAGAACTACGTGAGTCGCATTCTCGCCGACATGTCGCCCCAGTTGCTCGGCTTTTACCTGCCATTCAAGGGCGAGTTCGACGCGCGCCCGCTCGTTCGCGAACTGCTTGAAACCGGATGGAGTGCGGCACTTCCCGTGGTCGTCGACAAAAAGGGGCGGCTCGAGTTCCGCGCCTGGCGGCCCGGCATCGCCATGGAGCCGGGCGTGTACGACATTCCCGTGCCCAAGGAACGCAACGTCGTGACGCCGACGGTATTGCTGGTGCCCGTCGTCGGCTTCGATTCCGCGAATTATCGGCTTGGCTATGGCGGCGGCTACTACGACCGGACGCTCGCGGCGATCCGCCCACGCCCTGCCACCATCGGCATCGGTTTCGAGCTTTCGCGCCTCGATACGATCTATCCCCAGCCACACGACATCCCGCTTGACGTCATCGTCACCGAGGAGGGCGTCCGGCGCCGCTGACGTGCGGGCGGGCCATCGACCGGCACCCGGATGGCGCGATACCCGCTCACATCGAGAGGTCGTCGACGGTCTTTTTCGGATCTGTCCCGTGCGACGGTAACGCCTGAGAAATGGCGAAAAGCGATCCCGTGCGCTGATCGTGTCAGGCCGAATCAGCCGCGGAGACGGACGACGTTCTGCGCTGGGGGTGCGACCAGAAGGGGCTTGATCATTTCGCGCGCCTCGTCCACCAGCATCCCCGGATGGTGCGACAGCCAAGCTGTCACAGCGGCGTACAGGGCCACGAGTTCGCTCGCACCATCATAAAGCGCATCCACATAGGCGGTGAGGGCGGCCTGGCTAGGCGGATCAAGATCGGCATTGACCATGCATTGGACCGTAAGCGGCGATGTAATACCGAACAGTTAATTCAAGCCGTTAATATCGCCTTCGTGAAACAGCGTGACGATAATGCAACATCTGCTGGAAAGCTTGGCCGGAGGCGGATCAAAGTCGCGGTTGCCGCGTTCATCGCACCAGTACCAGCTCCGGCGCGCCGGTCATGGCTGCGGGGAGCATGCGAGCCGACAAGGAGAGCCGTCATGGAATGGATCGGCGCGATCGTCATTGGATTGCTGGCCGGAATCGTCGCCAAACTCCTGATGCCCGGAAGAGATCCCGGCGGGTTCATCGTCACCACGTTGCTCGGCATCGCCGGCGCACTCATCGCCACGTGGCTGGGACAGGCGATCGGCTGGTACGGCGAGGGCGAAGCCGCCGGCTTTATCGGAGCCGTGGTCGGCGCGACCATTCTTCTGGTCATCTACCGCTTGGTGCGACGTACAGCCTAGCTTGTCGCGGGCCATCAACCGCCACCGGATGGCGGACGGGAACGCGTAAACGAGTTCTTAACCATATTCCTGCGACGATGGTCCCTGCTTCATCGAAGCTGGGGCGGGACCATGCTGCCGATACCCCTTCACCTCCCCGCGGCTGAACCGACCGCCCACGCGCGTCAGACGGCGCTTAACCGCCGGATGCGCGTATGCGGCGCCGCTACTCTGATCAGCCTGGCGGGCACGCTGACGTTGGCGGCTACGGCCTATGTCATGATCGATGCCATTGCAGCCGTGGCCCTGCTCCTGGCGAGCACAGGGCTGGTGTTCGCCGTCCTGCGGCAGGCGGACCGCGAACTCATCGCGCCGCTCCAGATCGCCTGCCAGGAGGACTTCAGCCGGCGGATCGCCCCGCTTCTGGACGAGCTCTGCTCCACACATGGCAGCAGTCGGGCCGTGCCTGCGAAGGTGCGCGCACGTACGCACGGGCACTGAGGCGAGGGTCGTTCCCCCTTCGGCCCGTTCGGGCGGACGTCGGGAATTCACCGGCGCGGTCCACGTTATAGTTCCCGAGATGCCCCTGTGCCGACCTTTCCTTGCCGCGGCCCTCGCGGCATGTATCGCCATGCCGACCCCACCTGCGTCGGCAACGGAATCCCTGTCGCTGCGCTACGCGGCGACCTGGGGCGGCGGCGCCGCAGCCGAGATCCGGCTGCAGATCGAGGAGGATGGCGCGGTCTTCCGCAATCGTGTCGATATCGAGACGGTCGGCCTTGCCCGTCTCTTGTCGGGCTTCAGGGCGCGTGCAATCAGCGAAGGCGTCACCGGCAGCGCCGTCGTGCCGTCCGCTTATGACGCGATCTACGATTCCCGCCGCCGGCGCGACAAACGCATCAACGTCCAGTTCATCCGGATGGCCGGAGGGACTGTCGCCGAGGACGGTTCCATGGACACGAACAGCGATCCGCTTCTGCCCGAAGAGTTTCGGCGTGACGTCATCGATCCGCTGTCCAGCCTTACCGCGATACGCCAGTTCATCCGTACGCGCGACGTTGCCGTCGGCGAGAACTTCACGCTCGCCGTGTACGACGGCAAGCGGCGTTTCGACATCGACGGCAGGGTCCACGCGGCCGGGACACTGGATTGGCATGGCGGGCCCATCGATGTCGTTCGGCTGCAGCTGACGCTGCGGCCCATTGCCGGCTTCGACAGGGATTCCGGCGGCGATGATCGGCCCGACGCGGCGCCACGCCACGTCGAAGTCGTGGTCACCAATGACGGGCGCGCCATTCCGCTTCTGCTCTCCGTACCGATCGCGTACGTGCCCGCAGTTGTGATGCTCGATCGGAATACGCGCCTCTAGCCGAGCGAATTTGTATGCACCAGTAACTTGCCGCGTCGCATCCAATGGATTGTTGCAATGCAGCATCGTCACAGGCCTGTCCCCGATAAATCAATGGCAATGCGGCCTCCCCTTTTCGGAGTATTCTGTCGAGAGCACACTGCGTCTATGGTGGCGAGCCTGAGCCACCGGCGTCTCCGCTGCCGGTCTTCAGAACGAGCGCTTGGAGGAAAATGCCCGTGCAAGAATCAGCGTTGACCAATCGCCCCAGCCGCAACGAAAAGCTGACTCGCTGGGTCGACGAAATGGCAACACTCTGCAAGCCGGCGCGCATCCACTGGTGCGACGGCTCGCAGGAAGAGTATGACCGCCTGTGCGACGAACTCGTCGCCGCGGGCACGTTCATCCGCCTCAATCCGGCGAAGCGCCCCAACAGCTTTCTTGCGCGGTCGGACCCGCGCGACGTCGCACGGGTCGAAGACCGCACGTTCATCTGCAGCGCCAACAAGGACGACGCCGGTCCGACCAACAATTGGCAGGACCCGGTTCACATGCGTGCGCGGCTGCGTCGCCTTTTCGACGGCTGCATGCGCGGCCGCACCATGTACGTCGTGCCGTTCAGCATGGGTCCGCTGGGTTCGCACATCGCCCAGATCGGCGTACAGGTGACCGACAGTCCCTACGTCGCGGTCAGCATGCGGATCATGGCGCGCATGGGACGCGCGGTGCTGGATGTGCTCGGCGCGGACGGCGATTTCGTACCCTGTGCCCACTCGGTCGGCCGGCCGCTCGCGCCTGGCGAGAAGGACGTCGCCTGGCCGTGCGATCCGGAGAACATCGTGGTCGCGCATTTCCCCGAAACGCGCGAGATCTGGTCCTATGGCAGCGGCTATGGCGGCAATGCGCTCCTCGGCAAGAAATGCCTCGCGCTGCGCATCGCCTCGTGCATGGCCCGCGACGAGGGCTGGCTTGCCGAGCATATGCTGATCGTCGGCGTCGAAAGCCCGCAAGGTGAAAAGACCTATGTGGCAGGCGCGTTTCCGAGCGCGTGCGGCAAGACCAATTTCGCGATGATGGTGCCCCCGAAGGGGTTCGAGGGCTGGAAGATCTGGACGGTCGGCGACGACATCGCCTGGATCAAACGGGGCGCGGACGGGCGCCTCCACGCCATCAACCCGGAGGCCGGCCTGTTCGGCGTCGCCCCCGGCACGTCGAAGGCGTCCAATCCCAACGCCATGAAGATGCTCGAGGCCAACTGCATCTTCACCAACGTGGCGTTGACCGAGGACGGCGATGTATGGTGGGAGGGCATGACGGAGACGCCGCCCGCGCGGCTGATCGACTGGCGCGGGCGCGAATGGACACCGGCCAGCAAGGAGCCGGCCGCGCATCCCAATGCGCGCTTCACCGCGCCGCTCACGCAGGTGCCGACGGTCGATCCGAACTGGGACAATCCGCAGGGCGTGCCGATCTCGGCCTTCATCTTCGGGGGCCGCATGAGCCGCAACGTGCCGCTCGTCTTCCAGTCGTTCGACTGGACGCACGGCGTCTACATGGCGGCGACGATGGGTTCCGAAGCGACGGCGGCGGCGAAAGGCCAGGCCGCGATGCGACGTGATCCGATGGCCATGCTGCCGTTCTGCGGCTACAACATGGCCGACTACTTCCGGCACTGGATCTCGCTTGGCCGGTCGCTGGCGGATCCGCCGGCGATCTTCCGCGTCAACTGGTTTCGGCGCGACGCTGACGGACGGTTCATGTGGCCCGGCTTCGGCGAGAACATGCGCGTGCTCAAATGGATCGTCGACCGGGTCCAGGGGCGCGCTGGGGCCGAGCGTTCGGCGCTGGGCTGGATCCCGCGCTATGAGGATATCCACTGGGATGGCCTCGATTATCCGCGGGCCCGGTTCGCGCAGCTGATGGCGATCGATGACGCGGCCGGCCACGAGGAAGCCGACGCGCACGACGCCTTCTTCCGGATGTTCGGCGAACGGCTGCCCGCGGAGCTGGCCAGTGCGCGTGACGCGTTCCGTGCCCGCCTGGGCAGCGTTCAACACACCCCGGCGCACGCCGGCGCCTAGGCGCGTCCGGCGCCGGCGGTTCACCAGGCAACAAATCGGAGCCGTTCCGCGTTAGCTGATCGACCAATCAGCTTCGCGGAGAGGTCCCGATGCTGCCGGCAACGGCCGCGCACACATCCGAACACGGGCTACATCGGGCGGCTGCCGGAATCGCGCGACCGACCGCGCGGCGCCTCCCGCGCATCGGATACGATCCCGCCGTTACTTCGACGCGGCGCCGCGCACGACGACACGGCCGGGGCGTCGCATCCGACCGCATGTGCCGATGACGCGCCCGCAACGGGCCGAACCGCGCACCGAGGTGCGCATCAGTGGCTATGGCGCCAAGATTCCGGACCCAGACGAGCCGGGGCACTTCCTGGGCGACCGGGTCAGCGGACGCGCCTTCGTCCAGCTGTACAAGAAACGATGCCGGGAATGCGGGATCGACCTTCCCAAGAACCTGTCGGAAAGCGACATCGATCATATTCTCGAGGAAGGCGAGAACGCGGAAGAGCGGGCGACCCGCGAGGTCGCCGTCGAGTTCGGCGAACGCCTTGCCGAAGTGATCGGGATTCTCCTTCGCTGGTCCTATTGGCGACGGACGGAGCGAATCATCATCGGCGGCGGCATGGCGGCGCGCCATGTCGGTGACATCGCGATCCATGCCGCCCAGGCGCGCCTCATGAAGAGTCATCGGGAGCTTCGGCTGATGAAGATAAGCCACCACCCGAACGAAGCCGGTCTGGTCGGATCGGTTCATCTGGTCCCACCGTCGCAACTCGTCGGCAAGGACGGATTCCTCGCCGTGGACATCGGCGGCAGCAAGGTCCGCGCCGGTATCGTCGAGTTCGGTCAGCGCAAGTCTGGACCGCTCGCCGATGCCAGGGTTTGGCTGGTCGACGTGTGGAAATACCGCAAGGCAGGCGCCTCGCAGCAGAAACTGGTCAAAGGCATCGCCCGGATGCTCGTCAAACTGATCGACGAGGCGCACGCCAACGGCTTCCGCCTGTCGCCGCATGTCCGCATCGGGGTTCCCGGCGAGATCGACAGGAACGGCCATATCCGCGGCGGCACGCAGAACCTGCCCGGCGACTGGACCGACCGGTCCTTCAACCTGTCGCGCGAGCTCGCCGCCCGGCTGCCGCGGATCGACGGCGCCGCGCCAGCCGTCTCGATCCACAACGACGCCGTCGTCCAGGGGCTGGCCGAGCTGCCGTTCATGCGCGACGTGAAGCGCTGGGGGATCCTGACGATCGGCTCAGGTCTCGGCAACGCCCATTTCGTCAACCGGTAACCGCAATGCGGCGCTCAATGCCGGGCGTGCCCCCTATGGTTTGACTGGCCGGTTGATCTCCGGAATGCGAGCTTGAGGTTTTATTAAACATTCGTCGTCTATGGCCGACGTGAACAATCAAGCTTGTTTAATTATTTCTTAATTCAGAAAGAATAGGCTGGCGCTCTCCGACCGGGAGGCGCGACGTGTTTTCTTCCGTGGCCGCATCGGGACGTTGCGACGACGCCGTCCGGCCGTGAGCTGGATGCCGAGCCGGCGTAGTGGAGTACAGTCGACGCCAACGGGAGCCTGACGCTACACCTCATGCTGCAGCCTGAACCGGGCCACATCGACGATGCGGAAGGGGATGATTCTCGGCAGGGGCCGGCATCGGCTGCGTCTCCAGAAGCTGCCAGCACTGCGATCGAAAAACATCGAGATGTCCGTCGAACATCCGTTCCCGAACGCGACCGATCGGCATGCGGGCGCGAACACCGGAGGTCGTCGCGAATGCGGCGCATCGAGCAAGCACCACCCGTTCCGCCGGGGCGCGGCATGAGTCGTCCGAACGTGAGCGACTGGGGGGTGCGCAGCCCGGTTTGTCTGATTGGCGCCGCGGGCGCCATGCTTGCCGCCGGCGCCCGCCTGTTGCAGGAACGATCCGGCATGGAGGTGAAATTCATGCCGATGTTCGACGCCCTGCCCGGCTGGGTCGTATCGGATATAACCGTCCTCGTCGCCGCCGTGATCGGCGGTGCCGTCGCGCAAATTGGTTGCGCGCTGGTCACGTGGCTGAAGCAGGAAGCTGATTGATTGCCGGCCCGTGGTCCTTTCGTGGGACCGGACGTCAGTCAGCGCTCGTCAAGCTCTTCGTCCGCCGTCAGGATATCGTAGATCTCGGCGACGACGCCGGTCAGCGAATGACCGCTGCGGTCGAGTACGTCCCCGTATCCCTGCGCGTAGAGATATGCCTGCCACAGCTCGTCGACCGATGCGCCGGTCGCGGCGATCGCCGTCGCCTTGGGATCGGCAATGTCGCCGACGATCGACCTGATTTGCTCGTGCGTCAGGCGTTCGGACATCGTCCCACCAGCCTTGTCATGACTGGTGTGTGTCATTGCTCTACCTCCTTCGCTGCGATCCCGACCTGCGGGGGCCGCCAAGGCCAACGCCCTGTTCTTCGCCCTGTTCCATAGCCACGATGGCCGAATTCGATGCCCATTCAACCCTCATGCCCGGAGCCGTACCCATCGGGTACACTTTATCACTTCACCTGATGGTCACTCCACCTGATGCGAGGTACGGGCATGTTGGGGAGAACGTTTGGGCGGCTGGTCATCGCCGGTCTCGTTGCATGGGCCGGCCTGCCCTCGGCCACGATCGCAACCGCAGCCATGGTCGACGTACAGCTCGTGCTCACCGCCGATGTGTCCCGCAGCATCGACGACGGCGAGTTCCAGCTTCAGCGGCAAGGCTACGCGACGGCTTTCAAGGATCCCCGCGTCCTGCATGCGATCCGTTCGGGCCAGATCGGCCGAATTGCGGTCTGTTACCTGGAGTGGTCCGGCATCGATTCGCAACAGGTCGTCGTCGACTGGACGGTGATCGAGGACGACGAGACGGCCGGGGCTTTCGCGGATGCACTGCTGGCCGCGCCGCGCCGATTCGCCAATCGCACCGCAATCGGCGCGGCCATCGACTTTGCCGTCGCCCAGTTCGCGCGCAGCGGCCACGAGAGTCTACGTCGAACGATCGACATATCCGGCGACGGAACGAATACGGACGGGCGAAGCGCCGCCAGCGCACGCGACGACGCCGTCGCAGCCGGCATCACGATCAATGGCCTGGTCATCCTGAGCCCCGAGCCGATGCCCTGGAATCCATTGCACACTCACCCGCCGGGCGGGCTCGAGCTCTATTATCGTGAGAATGTCGTGGGCGGGCCGGGTGCCTTCGTCATCGTTGTCGACGATTTCGCGTCCTTTGCGCACGCCATCACCAACAAGCTGATCCGTGAGATTGCTGGTATCGATCCTGCCGTGGCTCCGCAGCGACACGCTGATGTACGTGAGCATCATGCATCTGCCCGGCATCGAAAAGAGCCGCCACCATATAACGCCCGATAACGGCCGCGCTGCGGCATATCCTTTTGCGGCGGACCCACCGTCCGCTCGCGGTATTTCGATGAAACCCGGCGACTCATTCGACGTTTGTACCGAGGGAATGATCGGCCACCTTTTGGGTCGCGGCCGATCCCCGCTTCAACCAATCTGAAGGATTCCACACCATGATGTCGCAGGTTGGACCGAGACCGGTCCTGGCATCGGCGCTGGGAACGTCGATGCTCTTGCTGGCAAGCTGCGCGTCCGGCGAGCCGCCGACGGCGCAACTTAGTACGGCACGTGCCGCTATCGAGGATGCCGAGCGGAACGACGCCGCACGGCATGCGCCCGTTGAGCTCAACGGCGCACGCGAGAAGCTCGGTCGCGCTCAGGCCGCCGCGCGGCAGGGGAAATACGAGCCGGCGGCCCGTCTTGCCCGCGAGGCAGAGGTCGACGCACAGCTTGCCAGCAGCAAGTCAAACTCTGCTGCTGCCAAAGCCGCCCTGCAGCAGGTACGCGAGGGCATCGGCACACTCCGGCAAGAGATGCAGCGGCAAAACCGCTGACAGCCGGCAGAGGAGAAGAATCATGCGACGAATGATTACATGTACGCGCGCGCCGGCCTTTGCGGCACTCCTCGGCCTCGGGTTATCCGCATGCGGCACCACCCCGCAGACGAATCCCAACCTCGAGGCCGCACGCAGTCAGGTTTCGTCCGTGTCACAAGATCCGGTCGTCGCCCAGCAGGCGCCGCTGGAGCTGTCGAAAGCGCGCGAGTCGCTCGAGCGGGCCCAGGCCATCTGGCAGGACGGCGCAGATCCGGCCCAGGTCAATCACGAGGCCTATATCGCCATGCAGCAGGCGGCGATCGCACGCGAGGTCGCAACCACGCGGGCGACGCAGGAACAGATCCGGATGGCCGAGACCGAGCGCACGAAGACATTGCTGTCGGGGCGGACGGAGCAAACGCGGCGCCTCGAGCAGGAGCTCGCCGACCTGCAGGCGCGGCAGACTCCGCGAGGTCCGGTCCTCACGCTTGGCGACGTGCTGTTCAGGGTCAACAGTGCCGACCTTCTGCCTGGGGCCGGTACGAACCTGGACCGGATCGCGACCTTCATGCAGCAGCATCCGGAGTATCGACTGCTGGTCGAAGGTCACACCGACAGCACCGGTAATTCCGACTACAACATGACCCTGTCCCAGATGCGAGCCGATTCCGTGCGGCAGGCGCTGACGGTGCGCGGCGTCGACCCCAGTCGCATCGAGACCCAAGGCTTCGGCGAGACCCTGCCTGTCGCCAGCAACGAGACGGCACAGGGACGACAGCTCAACCGTCGTGTCGAGGTCCTGGTGCAAGGTCCGGGCTTGCAGACACCGGGTGCTGCCGGTGCGCCACGATGATCCCGATTACGGCGGTGCGAGTCCGTGCGGAGCGCGTTTATCCGGCCGATCTATGCCGGCAGCCCTGCTGCGGCCCCACTCGGAAATCACGACGCCAACGAGCAGCCAGAAGAATCCGACGAGAAAGCCGCTTGCAACGTCGCTGACGAAGTGGACGCGAAGATAGATCCGGCTGAACCCGATGACGCCGACCAAAATCGCCGTCCAGAACACGATCTCGAAACGCCCACGCAGCCCCTTCGTCCGGCGCACCACGGTGTAGGCAAGGAACCCGTAGACGGCCATCGCGGCGGTCGCATGACCGCTCGGAAACGCCGGTGAGTCGGCCGTGACGATGTCGAGAAACTCCGGGCGGTCGCGTCCGATCGCGTATTTCCCGATCCATGTGGTCGCCTGAGCGCCGATCATCGTCGTCCACAGCCCAGGCACAAACTGCCAGCGCCGCTCAAGCGCCAGGAATGCCGTTCCGGCGAGACAGACGGCCGTGACCGCAGGCCCTTCACCCATCTTCGTGATCCACAGAAACATGCCAAGGAACGGCTGGATCCGCACGCCATCCAGGGCCTGGTTGACGGCGGTGTCGAACCAGACGACCTCGTCCGCCTCGAGCAGTTCCTCGATCAGACCACCGAACAGAAACGCGACATAAGCTGCTGCACACACGATGAGAGTGAGCGGCAACCCCGTAAAGCGGTCGGTACGCGTCCGCGCGACAAGGACGGCGTAGAGACGTGGTGCACGAACCGCGACGATGGCACTGATTGGACGTGCATGCGCCATGAGCCGTGCAGCAAGCGAACCACCGGTGATCCGCACCGCCATCCACTGTGCGAATTCGACCAGGTGCCATGCCAACTGATGCAGGACGGCCAGGCACAGTACCGTCGTGAACGCCGTCACGATGACGATGAGCGATGCGTACGAAGGCATCGTCAGCTCTTACGCTTCGCAGGGCGCGCGGATCCGCCGGGTGCGACCCTACCCGGGCGGCCGCACCACATCACCGGTCATGACCCTCCCGGCTGCTCTTGAAGAGCAGCCACATGAGAATCCCGGCCACCATGGCTGTGCCCACGATTCCAAGCGTGAGCGCAATCCAACCATGTACGCTCATGGTCTCCCCGCCCGACGACAACGCCACGACGATCCAGACGATTGCCGTTACGACCGCGATCAGAAGAGCTGCCCATCCGAGCAGCGGACCGTGTTGCGTGGGTCCTGGTCGTGCCATGCCCTAATCACCACCTTTCGATCCGAACGTCCGGATCACGAATGACGCCGCGGGCAAGCGGCCCCCGGCCCTCTCATACGTTACGCTTCTGCCACCGTTCGAACGGCAACTCCTGACACCGCCCCTTGCGAGCTTAGCCTCTTCTTCCTATATGATTAACACCATGTTTCACGCGCAGTCACATATCGCAGTTGCGAAGATCAGCTGGTGCGTCCTGCTGGCGAGCTGCGCAAAACCAGAATTCCGTGCCCCGTGATGCGTGACGCGACGTGGTGACGTCGCGTCGGGATCCGGGGCCATACTTCCAGCAAAAACCATAAAGCTGTCAGCACGCTGACGGCAGGCCTTTGCCAGGCGCCTGCGTCCGTACGAACCCCTGGCAGCACGCCCCGTGCCCAGGACCTGGGTCCAGGCATCAACCTTCAACAAGATCTCTCGATGTGGAGGGACAGATCATGAACCAGCCGGACATCATTCTCAGCCGCCGCGATTTCCGACGGCTCGATACGCTGCTTGGCGGCGCCGTCATCGATCGGATTGGGAAGGTCGGCGAATTTCTCCTCGACGAGCTCAGCCGTGCCCGCGTGCTGCCGGATCAGGACGTTCCGGCGAACGTGGTAACGATGCATGCCACGGTCCGATTCCGCGACGACGAGTCTGGTCGCATCAGCACCGCGCGCCTCGTTTATCCAGAGGAGGCCCGCCAGCAGCCCGGCGGAATTTCCGTCCTGACACCGGTCGGCGCGGCGCTGCTTGGCGTATCGGCCGGCGATTCGATCTCGTATGAGACGCCCGATGGCCGCGTGAAGTCGCTAACCGTCATCGAGGTCACTCACGAGGACGAGACGGCGAATGCATTGGAGACAGATGCCGCCGATCGTGACGGCTGATGGCGCGCGGGCCATGCGCCGACCACCGGGGCCGGAATTGGTCACGTAATCTCTTGGCGCTCTTGACCTATTGCTGGTGACAGGCCCGGGGCTCCAGCGCTCCGGGCCATTGTCATCGGTGCCCGTCTTGAGCGTTGGCACCGCTCAGTTCAGACCGAACGGCGGTGCCGTTTTCGGTGACGACCCGGCCGACTACCACCACATGCGACCCCAGCCGTACCCCGGCGGATAGGGTAGCCACGCCGGCGCGTTATAGCCATAGCGTCGCGCGAGACTCTCCCGTTGCAGGCAACCGGCGAACTCGTTCGAGCCTTGCTCGAATCCATACGCCTCGCATCGGGCCGTATCTCTTGCGCGCAACGCCTCGGCAGACTGACAACCAGCAACCATGAGCCCGGCAAGTCCGCCGAAGAGGGCGAATGCTATCCGAGTAGTCATGCCCTGCCCCTCTTCCCGGCAGCCGCAAGTATACGCGCCCGGTGCGAGGAACAGCACTTATGCCTTCGTCTATCCCGGAGGAGCGAATGCCAAACCGCCGGCCGTATCTCCCATGGAACGAAGAACGGCAAGGCTCGTTCATCATCGGGTGGCCCCGGCGCGAGGCCGGCTGGCCAACAGCTATGTCCTGGCAAATCAAGAATTTCGTCCATGAACGAGACGGTCTGGCAGATCATCGATCAGCTCTTGGCGTTTCACCAGAGGCCGGGGCGCGACTTCACGCCGATCGATGCGCTGAACCGGCTTTTCGCCCGCCATGTCCGCCACCAACGACTGCGAGGCATGCCCCGGCTGGATCGCAGCACCTGCGTGGCGACACTTGAGTCATGGACGGTCGACGATCTGAAGCGCCTCGTCCGCTGGCACGGGCGGGCGCGGCCACGGTTCGAAAGTTATCCCATCGTTGTCGTGCGATGCGGCGACCGATTCTTTGTCCTTGACGGCAACAACCGCACCAACAAATGGATCGCCGAGAAGCGGAACGGATACTGCGACGTCATCGTCATCCGCCCCGTGGTCGTTGCTGCCGCGACGGACCCCACGATTGCCTGGACGAAATGGTGGCGGAACGCATGGCGCCATGCCGTCGAACGCGCCCTCGGACGCGCCGCCGCGACGCTCTACAAATGAGATCCCCGACCGGCAAAACTGACACCACGCCGCGCACCATTCCTTGCAGCGAATGGATACGTTCGAGCGAGCCGGCCCGGCCTGCCGACCAAACGAATCGTCGACCCGTCGACGCTGCACTGTGTTTGCGACGGCCATGTAACGAGCCGCTGGAGGCGCTTTGCACCTCGACGTGATCGACGCTTCGGAAAGACCCGGCAAAACGACACACAGACGTCAGCGGCTGTCGCCGCAGCATTTCGAACCCCGCGTGTGCAGCATCGTCGGCCGGATTGCCGAGCCAAGGTACCGATGCCGCACGAGGCCGACGGGAAGGGCTTCCGACATCGACCGCGATCAGCGTCTCTCCAAGGCGCGGGACGCGGCCCGGGATCATTGGTTCAAACGCTATCTGTCGCGGCCGCTCGAGAGCACCGTGGTCCATGCCGGCCTGAAACTATTCGGAATGCTACCGATCGATATGGCCTCGGCGCTTGGCGGCCTGATCGCACGCGCCATCGGGCCGCACCTTGGCATATCGCACCGCGCGCGCCGCAATCTTCAGCTCGTCTACCCCCGCATGCCGGCGCATCAGGTCGAGGCGATCGTCCGCGGTATGTGGGAAAACCTGGGCCGTGTCGCCGCGGAATATCCGCATCTCAAGAACATCGCGGCACGCGTCGAACTCGTGGGGGCCGAGCACATCGGCGGAGCTTTGGCCCGTGGCAAGCCGATCATCTACTTCGCCGCACATCTCGGCAACTGGGAGGTCGCGCCGCCAGTCGCGGCCCGCCATGGCACACCGCTCAATCTGCTTTATCGGCCGCCCAACAATCCGTGGGTCGACGTTCTCGTGCGCCGCTGCCGTCCAGAGGGCGCGGCGCTCAGATTCGTCCCGAAGGGAATCGCGGGACTACGCCTCATCGTGCGCCGTCTCGCGGCAGGCCAGCATCTCGGCATCATCATCGATCAAAAGATAAGGAAGGGTGTCCCGGTCCCGTTCCTGGGGCGCGAGGCGATGACGACGCGCGCGATCGCATACCTGGCCCTGAAGTTCGACTGCGCCGTCCTTCCCGTCCAGATCGAACGCGTACGCGGCGCCTATTTCCGGCTGACGGTCCACCCGCCCGTCGATCTGTCACCGACCGGCAACCGCAAGGCCGACGTGCGGGCGATCACCGAACGCCTCAGTTCGATCATCGAGAGCTGGATCCACCGTCGTCCCGAGCAGTGGCTGTGGCTGCATCGCCGTTGGCCCGACTGACGGGCAGACCGGGACATCCGATGTCGGAAAACCGGGATCGTGACGCCCGCCTCAATCACCACCGGGTCCCCCCACCTGCACGAACGGAGCGTCGACCGACTTGCGCAGTCGCGCACGTGACGGACGATGCCGTGCGATGAGAGACTCGTATAGCTGAACGTGATCCGCCGCCATGCGCATGGCCGAAAAGCGCCGGCGGAAGACGTCGCGAATACGATGGCGATTGAGGCGACAGACATCGGCAACGGCGGCCGCTGCCTGCGCGACGTCGTCGACGATGTAGCCGGTAACGCCGGGCTCGAGCACCTCCGGCACCGAACCGCGCCGGAAGGCGATCACGGGCGTACCGCAGGCCATGGCCTCGATCATCACCAGCCCGAATGGCTCGGGCCAGTCGATCGGAAACAGCAGCGCATGGGCGCCGGCAAGAAGGCGCATCTTGTCCGCCTCGTTGAGTTCGCCCACGTACTCGACGCCGGGCAGCGACAGCAGTGGCCGGATTTCGGCCTCAAAATAGGCTGCATCAACGGGGTCGACCTTCGCCGCGATCTTGATCGGCCATCCGGCACGCCGTGCGATCTCGATCGCGAGATCGGGCCGCTTCTCGGGCGAGATGCGGCCGAGGAACACCAGGTAGTCGTGCCGGCCCGTGTCGGCGACCGCGAGGACGTCGGGCAGGCCATGATAGATCGTGCCGACCCAGTTGACGTCGGGGACGGGCAGACGCTGCGCGTCGGAGATCGATACCAGCGGGAATCCCCTGAACTCGTGCAGACGCTGCTTCATGATCGGTATGTCGAGACGACCATGCACCGTCGTCAGACACGGCGTCGCGCAGTTGGCGAAGACCGGAAACTCATACCACGCGGTATGAAAATGGATGATGTCGAACTCGGCAGACTCGGCGAGAACCCGCTGCATCATCTGCTCGTGGATCTCGATCGGATCGCCGATCTCGGGCGCAAGCCGCAGCGAACGTTCGCAGCACGCGCGCAGTTCCGCCGACGTGCCCGAGTCGGCGGAAGCATAGAGCGTAACCTCGTGGCCGAGCTTGACGAGCGCATCCGTAAGATAGGCGACGACGCGCTCGGTACCGCCATAGGTCTGCGGCGGTACGCTTTCGGTCAAAGGCGCGACTTGGGCAATACGCATGCTTCCTCGCAAGTTGAAGTTGGCGGGTCGGAGGGAAGAAGGCCCAGGTGATGCAACGATCAGTCTCCGGCGTCTGCGGCAACCGACCGGTAGCTGTCGCCGTGCGATGGGATGCCCGAAATGCGGCGTGCACGGCGGCGGCCAGGCACCGGGGCGCGCATCTGCATCCGCCACAGGCGACCGAAGGGCCCATTACGACGCGCGAGCTCGATCGGGGCGCCGTCCTCGACGATGCGTCCGTCCCTCATCACGATCACGCGGTCAAATCCGGCGATGGTCGATAGGCGGTGAGCGATGGCCAGCACCGTTCGCCCGCGCATGAGCCGGGCGACTGCCTCCTGCACCGCGCGCTCCGCCTCGGTATCGAGGGCGGAGGTCGCTTCATCGAGCAGCACGATGGGTGCGTCGGCAAGGATCGCCCGCGCGATGCCGATCCGTTGGCGCTGCCCGCCGGACAGGCGGACGCCGCGCTCGCCGACGATCGTCGCGTAACCTTCCGGAAGTTCCTCGATGAACTCGTGACAATGTGCCGCCTTGGCCGCCTCGATCACCTCCTCGTCCGAGGCGTCCGGCCGCCCGTAGCGGATGTTCTCCATCACGGAACGATGGAACAACACCACATCCTGCGGCACGAGCGCGATGGCACGGCGCAGGCTGTCCTGCGTCATCAATGCGATATCCTTTCCGTCGACCGAGATCCGGCCGGTTTCGACGGGATACAGCCGCTGCAGAAGCGCAAGCAGCGTACTCTTGCCGGCACCGGACGGGCCGACGATCGCGACCTTCTGGCCGCTCGGGATGTGCAGCGTGACATGTTCCAGAATCCGGCGGCCGTCCGGGTATGCGAACGTGACGTTTTCGAAGGTGATCTCGCCAATGCAACGGACGAGTGGCACCGAATTCGGCCGGTCGGGAAGATCATGCGGCGTGGTCAGCTCGTCCAGCGCGTCGCCGAGCCGGCTCCAGTGGTGCGTCAACTCGACAAAGGCGACCACGAGATCGCGCGAGGCGTCCAGAAGCGCGACGCTGAACGACCCGATCACGACCACTTCGCCGGCGCTGATCACGCCACGCTCCCACAGCAGCACGCCCCAGACGAACATGCCGCCGGTGAGCGCAACGACGCACAGCGCATGGCCGGTACGGAGGTACTCGATATAGGACAACGCGCGGCGGTGCGCCGCCAGCTCGACGCCAAGCCGGTCCTTCAGTCGGGCGCACTCCCGTGCAGCTGCGGCAAATGCGCGCACCGTACCGTGATTGCCCACGACGTCGACGATCTCGCCGCCGGTCTCGGCGGCACGGCGTGCATACGCGGCATGCAGCGGCTGTCCCCGCGCCGCCCCCACTGCCATGACGGCGGCGATCAGCGCGGCCGCGCCGGCGAGCACGAGCGCCATCACCGGCTGGATGATGGCGAGGCTGATGATCGACGCAACGATCGCCGCGGCGGGCGGGATGGCGTTCCAGGTCAGCGCGTTCTCGATCGTGAAGACGGCGGTTGCGGCCGTATTCACGCGGTTCGCCAGCGCACCGGCGAATCGCTCGCTGAAGAACCGCACGGAGTGGCCAAGCAGGTGCCGGAACAGGTCGAGGCGCAAGTCGGCGCCGACCGCCGGAAACGTGCGCGCGCCGATCCATCCGGCGATCCGCCAGCACAGGTAGTCGCCGCAGATCAAGCCAATGACGAGGACGAGCGCGCTCCAGACGGCCTGCATCTGCTGCGGGCCGCCGGCGACCGCGTCCACGAGGAACTTCAGCGAGTATCGCGCCCCG
Source organism: uncultured Rhodospirillales bacterium (assembly GCA_937926175.1). Classification (GTDB taxonomy): domain Bacteria; phylum Pseudomonadota; class Alphaproteobacteria; order CACIAM-22H2; family CACIAM-22H2; genus CALANV01. Next base: position 25,862 of record CALANV010000001.1, read on the forward strand.
ACGGATGCGGCGACTGCGGCCAGCACGGCGGCCAGGAGCATGCCGTGCGACCAGCGATATCGCCAGACGTAGTGCGCGAGAAATGAAAGCGGATGGCGTGGAATTTCGACTGACCGCATTCGAGGTTATGCAACTCGCTATCAGCTCAACTGTGTGGCTATGTGGCGCACGTACCGTGCGCGGTCACCTTTTCCCGGTGACACGAACCGTCCAACGATGAAGACTCTCGGATTATTCCAGGCTGGCGGCCCAACCTCCTACGGCCGGGTCAGAAAACGGCTGCGCGGACTTGTCACGTCGTGGACGTCAGCGATGGCATATGGTTCCGCCATGAGGGAGGAAACGGTAGGGGTGTACACAAACGGCGAGCGAAGCCATATATCCACCTCTCTCGCGTCGTGTATCGCGCCGGAAATCCACCGCGCGGCCGCCCGCGCATGACAATCGCTCATGCCAACTATTCCAAACCCAACTATTCCAAACTCCAAACGCGTCGCGACGGCGGTTGGGGCAATGACAAATTGGGGACGCCGTGACAAGTCGCGGATGCCCCGCACAATCGGCCGCGGGATGGGACGTTTCGAGGCCGGTGCCAGGCCGGCCCCGTGGCTTCACGGGGGGTCGCCCGCGTTCGGCGCTTCCCCTTGGGCTTGCCAAGCTTGGCGCGTCAAACGACGTCGCAGCGGGACGCGATCGCGGCGTGCCACGGCGCCGCCGAGACCAGGCCCATGCCCCGAAGACCGGGATGACCCGCGCTGAGCGCCGATGAGAGGCGCCTCTCCTTCCTGTGTGGCTACGAGCCGGCGCCTTGCGGGTCAGGCCCTGCTGCCGCTTTCGCCGGACGCGGCAGGGCCAGGACCTGCTGACCGTAGTAGCGTCGGCACCGATAGTACACGTCGCCGGTATCGCCGAAGCCATACTTACGGTGCCTTCGCACATCGGCACATGTGACCACCGCGCCGAGCACATTGGCGCCGAGCGTCCGCAGCATGTCGATGGTCGCCCCTACCTGCTTGCGGGGCGTGCATCCCCACCGGACGGCGAGCGCAACGCCATCCACCATGCGGAAGATCGGGAGCATTTCCGGTGCGGCGACGGGCGGAGCGGTGTCGAAGAACACGAGGTCGTACGCGGCCGTTGCCCCGGCCAGCAGTCCCTCGATCTGCTGCAGGGAGCTCGCGCCGGGCGTCGTTTCGGGACATGTCATGTAGTGCATGCCCGTGACCGGGTCCACGCGCACCGCGCGCTCGTGTTCCCCCCTTCCGTCGGCCGACGGTTCCGCGGGTCCCTCCTGCCCATCGCGTCGCCCGGCCCGGAGGTATTTTTCGACCATCGGCTTGCGCCAATCCGCATCGACGAGCAGGACCTTGTATCCGGCCATTGCGGACGTGCGAGCCAGCCATATCGCGAGCGTCGTCTTCCCCTCGAGCGGGCCGGCCGAGGTGACGACGATGGAACATGGCCGCTTCCATCCTGCAGCAGCCGTCAGCGCCTCCAGCGTAGCCCTTACGGCGTCCCGGGACATGCGCCCGTTCGGGTTGAAGATCCGGTCCGCAATGGGCGTCCAGCGGCCCAGCCGGGACCGGACGCGCGGCACCAAGCCGAGGCCCGGAACTCCGAAAAACTTCCTAAACTCCGTCGGGCTCCGCAACCGGTCCTGCAACGCCTCGAGAAGAAGGGCAAGGCCGGTACCGGTCGCCGCAGCAAGCACGAAGCTCGCCGCGAAGAACGGCATATACATGGGAAAAGCCGGTGATCTCGGAATCGTCGCGAAGGAAATGACCCGCGCCTCTGCCATGTTCGATGCCGGGCCGACCGATGTCTCCTTGAGACGGTTGAGAAATGTCCGATAAAGCGTCCGCGTCGCTTCGGCTTCCCGTTCAAGGTCGGCCAGTTTCACCTCGGCCATGTCGGCAGAAGCGGCCCGTTGAATGGCTGCGGCGATGGCCTGCTCCAGGTTCCGTTCCCTTGCCCTTGCAACCTCGAGACTTTTCTGCAACGACGCTGCTATCTTTTGAATTTCGTCATCGATCCTGGCACGCACGTCGCGCAGCTGGGCGCGCGCGCCGATGATGACGGGGTGATTGTCGCCCCGATAACGCGCGGCCGCCTCCGCTTCAAGCCGCCGCAGATGAGTCTCCTGCTCGTGAAGCGCCTGTATCGTGGGCGATTGCAGTACCTCGGGGACACTGTTCAGGTCGCCACCGGTCCGGATCAGATCGCGGACCTGCTGAAGCCGCGCCGCCGCGTGCGCACTGTCGGCGCGCGCATCGGTCAGATGCGTGTTCAGTTCCGCAAGCTGCTGCTTCAATATGGTCACGTCCGCATTGCCAGAAATTCCGCTGGCGATGAGTTGATTTTCCGCCCGATACCGTTGCACGGCTGTCTCGGCCCTCTGAACGTCTCCCTTAAGCCTCTGGACGTGCTCCGAAAGCCAACGGTTCGCGCGTTCGGTCGCCTGCACCTTCCTCTCGAACTGATCCGCGACATACAGTTCCGCATGCATGTTCGCGAGTCTTGCCGCAAGCGCCGGATCGCGCGAGTCGACGGAAAGCTTGATGGTAAACGACCGACCATCCGTCCAGACCTCGAGATTCTTGGCGTACCTCTCGGCCGCGATGATGACCGGGTCTGTTACGGTCTCCGTTTTCTCATCCGCCGGGATAATCAGGTTGCGAACGGATGAGATGAGATCGCTCACTTGCTGCTTCAGTTCGGCTTGCCGTTCGGGTTCGAGCCAGAACAGCATCTTCCACGGAAGTCCTACATCCTTCTCGAGTTCCGGGTTGAACTCCGGAATCGTTGCGAGACCTGCCTTCCGTACGATCTGCTCGATGAGACTCCTTGACCGAAGTACGTCGATTTCGCTCCGCAGCGCCGCTTCCTGCAGCGGCAGGGTCGACACCACTTCCTGAATATTGCTGATCCGCTCGTGACGCGGATCGACGAGGAGCACTACCTCGGCGCGATAGCGCGGCGTAACCGAGAGCGTCGCCGCCACGCCGATTGCGGTAACGACCAATGTGCATGCCACGATGAGCGAAAATCGGCGCCGGAGTCGACGCAGCAGTTCGGCGAAGTGGAAACCAGGTTCGTGTGCCGCTTCATCGTCCGTGTCTTGCCGAACCAGCACGGCTTCGAGCACTTCCGGTTCGTAACTTCGCCGTGCCAACCTCGTGATCGCTCCGTCGCTCGCGCCTGACACAGACACCTCCCCGTTGACTTGATCAGGCCATCACACCGGCTGCGTTCTGCGCCGATCCAAGCTTCGGTCGAAAATACTGTGGAGATGGCGTATTTAGCTCGCCAGCCGATTGGCCGCGGGAAAAGCCGACACGCAAACATAACCAAATAATTGCTCCCTCATAGTGTCTCAAAGGGCGAGCGATTACCCCCTTCTCGCATCCCGCTGCGCTGCTTGTTTGGCATGCGCCGTCGGGGGTGCCGTTTGCAGAGCGCCTCATCCATGCGCTTGTGTCGTCGCAAGGGCCCGTCGCGGGGCTGCCGGTCCGCCGCCATCAGGTCGGATCAAACGGCCGCTCGGCGTCGCCCCATCACTTGATGGCCGGAGAGAAGCTTTCGTGCGCCGGCCGCAACTCCCGTTGCGACATTGCCCCCGAAGTGCGAGGCGCCGGCGACCCGTCGGTGGCAGCGAGCATCTTTTCAATGAGACGGCTCATGCTGTCACGGAACCGCTCCCGATCAAATCGCCTGGCGTGCGCAACGAGAGCCTCCGGCCGGAAGCGATCCTGCGCCGCCTCGAATTCTCCGACGGCACGAATGATCGCGTCGACCGTCTGCTCCGGAAACAGGATGCCGGTCTTTCCGTCGATCACCGTGTCGAGCACGCCGCCGGCCCCGTATGCGATCACCGGACGCCCTGAGGCCATCGCCTCGACCGGCACGATCCCGAAATCCTCCTCTCCGGGAAAGATGAGCGCGCGGCAGCGCGAATAATGATGCCGCAGCACCGGGAAAGGCTGCGCGCCAAGCACGGTCACGGTCGGGCCGGCCATCTTGCGGATCTTCGCCAGCTCGTCGCCGCCGCCGATGACGACGAGCGGCTTCCGCATTCGATTGAAGGCCTCCACCGCGAGATCGGCGCGCTTGTAGGGGACGAGCTGACCGCAATAAAGATAGAAATCCCCGGGCTCCGCCGCCGGCGCGAAATCGCTGGTCGAAACAGGCGGGTGGATCACGTCCGCCTCCCGTCGATAGATTTTTCTGATCCGTCGACCGACCTCGGTCGAGTTTGCCACGAAATGATCGACGCGCGCCGCCGACGCCAGATCCCATAGGCGCATGCGATGAAACAACGGTGACATCGCCGTGCGGGTCAGCCACGATGCGTTTTCCCGATACTCGTGATACATGCCCCAGAGATACCGCATCGGTGAATGGCAGTAGCAGATGTGCAGCGTTCGCGTCCCGGTTATCACGCCTTTCGCCGGGCCGGATTCGCTGCTGATCACGAGATCGTAGTTCCGAAGGTCGAGCTCTTCGAGGGCGCGCGGCATCAAAGGGACGTAATGCCGGTAAAGCTTCCGCGCGAACGGAAGGCGATTGATGAACGTCGTTCGGATTTCCCGTTTGGAAAGTTCGGGCGAGAGGACGGCGGGATCAACCACGTGGGTATAGATGTGCGCCTGCGGGAACAGCGTGCAGAGTTCTTCGACGACCCGCTCGCCTCCCCGGTACGAGACCATCCAGTAGTGCACGATCGCGACGCGCATCCTCGTTCCCTGTCTCCACCCGCTCCGCCCGAAGCCATGCGCGCCCCAGGATGCTGGGCGGACGGCACAAACCCGGTTGTCCGAGATCGCTCTTTCTCCCGCATATTTGCGAATACGTCGGAAGTGAAGATCGCATCCGGCATATCGGCCGCCTCCATCGCTCCCAAAAGGACAACTTGGCCGCCCCGAAACGCCTTCTTTAGAGTCAAGTCCACCTATGACGTCGAACAGGCCGAACCGCCCGAGGTAAGAGACACTTTCCCGGACTCGCCAAGTTCGAGACCGGCACTTGCCGGCCGTTGCTGGTAACCTGTCGTCATGGCGCCTTGTGCCGCGCCCGCTCCACGAAGTGCTGCAGCCTTGTCGTGCGTCAAGCGACGTCGCCTTGGGGGAGCGAAATGATCGACGAGCAGGAGGTGACCGCGCGGCTGAAGCGCCGGTATCGCGTGCAGGATGCAACGTTCCAGCTTCTGGACAGGCTGGCCGGGCGCTTTGCGCGCGCCGAACGAAACGTTGACGTCCGACTCATCAGGGACCCGCAGCGCATACTGATCGCCAATGCGGGGCATCTCGGCGACGTCGTCATGTCGACGGCCGTGTTGCCCGTATTGAGACACGCTTTTCCGGGCGTGGAGATCGGGTTTCTCACCGGATCGTATTCACGTCCGGTTCTGGATGGCCATCCTTTGATAAGATGGATCCACTATGTGGACCACTGGTACCTGTCCCGAGCGGCAGCGACAGGGCATCGCAAGGCGATCCGGTACTATCGTGAGCGCCGACGCGCCATCGACGAACTGCGCGAATGCCGCTATGACTTGGCCATCGACCTTCGCGCCTGGTTTCCGAACTTCGTTTCTCTCCTCTGGGCGGCCCGGATCCCGCTCCGGGTCGGCTACGATCGCGTCGGGTTCGGTTCGTTTCTGACCCACCGCCTTTCGTACCGTTACGACAGACGGCACGAGATCGAACACTATCTCGATCTCCTCAAGCCGCTGTCGATCCCGGCAAAAGCGCTGGCCCACGCCTGGCCCAATCTGCCGCCGATACCGAAGAGCGCTGCCGCGGAGGCGGCCGCCGTGCTCGGTGGCGCACGGCGCTTTCGCGTTCTGCATCCTGCCGCCAGCACCCCAACCCGGGACTGGCCGATCGACTGTTGGAAGATGCTGGCGGAGGATCTCGTGCAGCAGGGGATCACGCCTGTTCTGACCGGCCGCGGCGTGCGCGACGGCGAGATCACCGGCACGATCGCGACGGCGGTTCCAGGCTGCATCAATGCCTGCAACCGATTGAGCTGGAGAGGATTGGTGGCGCTCATCGGCAAGGCCGAGCTCGTCTACAGCGTCGAGACGTCGATCGGCCATGTCGCCGCTGCCTTTCGGCGACCGACGGTCTCGATCTGCGGCGGCATGTCGGACCCGTTGCACTGGAAACCGTTCGGCGCCAACGCGGTCGTCGCCACGAACGCACTGCCATGCCATCCATGCTTCAGCAATAAGGGTTGCGCCACACGCGGATGTCTGACCGGTCTGTCGGTTGCACAGGTTCAGGCCGCTGCACAGGAAGCCCTTCGCCGATGCGCCATGTCACAATCCTGAACCATGGAGTCGCCCTTGCCTGAAGCGAGCGCGGTCGCCATTCGTACGCGCGCCGAGCGCCGGCCCGTCGCTCGCCCCGGTCGACGATCACCACCCCTTCATTGGTGGGCGCGCCCACATACGCTTACCTTCTTTCTCCTGGTTCCTTTGTATGTTGCGTGCGCCGCGCTGCCGCGCGAAATGTTCGTGCTATGGCGGCACTCGCGGAACTTCATGTCGTCGAACATGTTCGAGATCGGGGCTGCGGGCCTCATCGGCTTTGCGCTCGCGGCCTGGATCGCCACCGGCGTCGGTGCCCGGAATCGTCCTTCCAGCGAGGCGGGCGCCGGTTGGATGATCGACCGGACGATCTATCGTGGATTGACGTATCTCATCCTGGGCATCTGCCTGGCGGCCTATGCCCTGTTCCTCGCCCCTGTTGTTCGAAATCCGACTATGGTTCTGAACCTGCTTGGACAGACGTCCTACGCCTCGACAATGCGCGAGATGCTCATACGCATGCCCGGGATCACATCTTTCGTGAATCTCGGTCCGCTCTATGTGACGCTGCTGTTCCTTCAACCGCAACTCACCGGATCGCCCCTCTCTCGCCTTGACAAGATCGTGCTTGCGGGTTTCCTGTTTCTTGTACTCGTGCGGGTACTCCTTTGGTCCGAACGACTCGCATTCCTGGAAGTCGTCGTTCCGATCGCCATCATCCGTTTCGCCCGGATGCCGCGATATCGTCTCCTGCTGGCGCTTCTCCCCTTCGTTGGCATCCTTGTGCTCACGCTCTACTTCGGTGTCACGGAGTATTTCCGATCCTGGACATATTATAGCGGCACCGGCGTTTCCTTCGCCGACTTCGTCCTGAGCCGGCTCCTGGGATACTACGCAACCGCCCTGAACAACGGCGCCCTGCTCTTCCTGTCTTACAGCCCGCCCTTCGTCCCCCATCATACCGCCGAGTGGTTTGTCCATCTGCCGTTCCTTCCGGCCTTGGGCCTCGATCCGCCGGCTGCCCATCGTTCCCTGGTTGCCGGTGCCACGCTCCAGAATCCGGAGTTCAACAACAACAGCGGGCTCTTTGCGCCGATGAACGACCTTGGACCTGCCGCGGGCATCGGCGTTTGGATTGTACTCGGTCTCGTGACCGGGCGTTTATGTCGCGGCTTCACCGACGGCAAGCTTCTGCCCATGCTGCTTTATCCGACCTGGATCATCGGGATCTATGAGTTACTCCGCATCTTCTACTGGGGCGCCACGAGATACTTCCCTGTCCTTGCGACGATACCGCTCGTCTATTTCATTCTCCGCTATGCCGCAGGCCGCCGCCGCCAACGCACGTCACGCCGGATCCGCATTCGCGTCGTGCATCCCGAGTTTCCGATCCCGCAGCGCTAATCGATGGCCGTGCCGTTCACCGTATTGTGGCTTCGACTCACGTAGGGGAGCCTCGCGACGCGGATCTCTTCCGCTGGCCGCAGGTCGTAGCGAATCCGATTGCCGGATATGGCCAATCGCTCCAGCCGTCGCGTATTGACGACGATCGCCGGCCGCATGTTGCCACCCGAAAGGTCAATTGCGTTCGCGACGAGAACGGTCTCCCCGCCGAGGCAGTCGGACGGCACGACGATACCACCTTTGGCAACCCTCGCGATACGGTTCCCGATGACCCTTGCACCGAAGGCGGCTGTCGAAATGCCCCAACCGAACGTCTCGAGCACTTCGTTGGAGGCGACGGTCATGTCGACATTGAACGGATCGATTCTTATGCCACCCTGGCCGTCGCCCCTGATCCTGTTTGCGATCAGATGAATCCGTCGATTTTTGTTCTCGATCATGCCGGACTCGGCAAGTGAGCTGCCCAGTCGCCCGAGAATTGTTATGCATGCGTGCGTACCTTCGTCCGATTGCCGGTTGACGGCGACAAGATCGTTGTCTTCCGCCCAGACGTCACTTGACGCGAAGGTGTCGAAGCTGTCTTCGGAAGCGATGTAGATTCCGGCCCATTTCGTCTCCTCGATGCGGTTGCGCAGAATGTAGATCCTCTCCCCGCCGAGGACCGCAACACCTCGCGCCGCCCCGCCGACGATCACGTTGTCTTCAACAAGAATGTCACAGCATCGGGTACGCTGCGGCGCATAGCTGACGACGCCAACCCCGTCGTCGCCGCCGCGCAGACACCGGTTGCCCGAGACAACCCCCTGAGCACTGCCTCCTGTTATGTGAATCGTATCGGCCAGCGTTCGGACAACGACGTTGTGCCGTATCCAAAAGTTGCGACAGCCTTTCATGTATATCCCCGCCGCGCTCGCGCCCTCGATCCTGCAGTGCTCGATCAGGACATTGGCCGCACCTTCACCCGCAATCGCGTGATAGACGTTGGCCTCGCGCCGGCGCGTACCCTCCGACCGAAGATGCAGATTGCGCAGCGTGATGTTTTCCCCCTTGAGAGTCACGGCTTGGCGCTCCGCCTTTGCATGCAGGACCGATCCTTCGGCCCCGACCACGGTCACGTGGCTGCCGACCAGGAGCACGTCCGTGTAAACATATGTGCCAGGCGGAATCACGACGGTGCCACCGCCGACCCTGCCCGCGGCATCTATCGCCGACTGAATGGCACGCGTGCAATCCGTCGCACCATCGCCACGCGCGCCATACTCCAGAACGCTGAAGATGCGCGACCCACGTGCGGACGCCGCGGCCGCCCCCAGCTCTACCGAGTACGGCCATAACCAACCGACCGGAGCGCCCGCGATCCACCGCAAAAGCTTTCGCCGGTCCAGGTCGATCATCCCTTCCTCCCGATTGCTTATCTCGATTTCGGTTCTCGACCTCGGTGGTTCGCAAGAGAACCAACATTTGCCGTTGCGCAAAAGAAGACGCAGCCTGACCTCCTGAAAAGCAGACATGCGTCCGGTGCCGTAGATTGCCGTCCGTTGCGACGCTGCCGGCGAACGCATGCGGACGATCCCATGGCGCCTCGGGAGTCGCCTGCGCCGGCGAGGTACTCCGCCGTGCGACTGCGGACTTCATCGGTCATGCGACCGCATCCGCTTGGGGCGAAAGAAGGACAGATCTTCGTACGAAAGAACGCTTAACCGGACAGGCGTGTTGCTGAATTGTAGTGCCCGACGGGGTCGCGAACGGCTGTTACGAATTAAAGACCGATCGCATCTACCAAGAAGGTCCGGCAGCGCACCTTGGCATCCTGCTCATAAACAATCCGTCCGCGGCGGTCCGGTCCAGGCAGTGCGGCCCTGCATCCATGGCCGGAGCGAGGACGGACCCGGGGCGGGGTCTCGCGTCGCTGAATGGAGGTAAACCTCACGCCCACAATGCCCGGCCGCGGCGGCCTCAAGTCGAGACACGCGACGATTCGCGTCTGCTCGCCGGATGGAAATGACACGCTTTTCGCTCATCGTGCCGACCCTTCATCGGACCGCGGAACTGGATCGGCTGTTCGCTTCGCTGCAAGCGCAGGATGCAACCTTTCAGGTCATCGTCATCGACCAGAACGCCGACGATCGGATCGGACCGATCGTCAGCCGGTTCAAAAGCAAGTTCGAGCTTATCCACATATCCTCGGCGCAGCGCGGCGCGGCACGCGCCCGCAATACCGGCCTCGAGATCGCGACGGGCGACATCGTGGCCTTTCCGGACGACGACGCCTGGTATCCGCCCAACCTGCTAAAGCAGATCGACGAGCGGTTTCGGAACGAACACGCACTTGCCGGGATCTGCGTACGTGGCACCGACGAACATGGGCTGGATGCCGGCATCCGATGGCGCAAGCGTCCGGCACAGATCAACCGTCTCAACGTCTGGCGGACCGGGATCGAGTGGAGCATGTTCGTAAGAAGGGACGCAGTTACCGACATACGGTTCAACGAGGATCTTGGGCCCGGCGCAAACACGCCCTGGGGTGCCGGCGAGGGCGCGGACTTCCTGCTCCACGTCCTGCGCAAGGGAAGGGTCCGGTATGACCCGAGCCTCGTCGTCCATCATCCCGCACAGACTGACGATCCGCTCACGAAGGAAAAGGCGCTGGGCTATGCGCGCGGGTTGGGTCGTGTCCTGAAGCTGAATCGCTATCCGCTGCCGATCGCGGCTCTCCTGTGCTTCGGGCCGTCGGTCCGTGCGGTGGCCCGCGTGGCCCGGTTCGATTTCGAAGGGGGCATTTATGCCCAGCGAGTCGCATTGCAGCGATGGGCAGGCTATCGCGCCGAGCCATAACTCACATTGTCCGGTCGCCCCATGCCGGCATGAACCGTCCGCAGGTTGGTCATCATGAAGACTTCACAAAGAACGGTTGTGTTCGTTCAGGAGGATCCGTTTCCACCTCATGGCGGATCGACACTGCGCGACTGGCAGAACATTTTGGCATGCGCGCAGCTTGGACCGGTTCTCGTCATCTGTACGGCACCTGGTGAACGGCGGACGGTTCGGCTCGATGACCGTATCACGGTCATGTACTTCGGCGATGGGCGTGACGAACTCCTTCCCGACCCAATCTTATCGACGCTCGAGCGGCTTCCCCGGCGCGTCTACAACCGTATCTCGAGAAAGCTCGGGGAAAGGTCCCTGTGCCGAGTCATCAGGCCGGCGGTCGCCGCGTTTGAACCGACGGTCGCGGTTTTTGAAGAATACAAGACGGCTGCATTTTCCCCATGCGTCGACCACACGCGCACGGCCATCGTCTATGATGCCCACAACGTCGAGGCCGTATTGCAGCGGGAACTTCTGGCGGATCGGCCGATTGTGTTCAGATGGATCGAACTCTTGGGGCAGGAGATCGTCAGCCGGGAGCGGACGCTCGCCGCCGTCGCGGACCAGATCTGGGTGTGCAGCGAGGCCGACAGGTCTCTCGCGCTCGAACATTTTCCCCGGGGGCGCGATATTCGCATCGTTCCCAACACGATCGACGTGTCGCAATACGACGGCGCCTATGCGGAAAGGCACCAAACGGCGTGCAACAGCCTCACGCTGATATTCTGTGCATCGTTCGATTATCCGCCAAATCAGGAAGCTGCGCGGATTCTCATCGGCGGTATCTTTCCCAGAATCGTCGGGCGGATACCGGACGCGCGGCTCATCCTGGCCGGCAGGGAGCCGACGGCGGAGATGACCGCTGCAGCCCGGGCCGATCCAAGGATCATCGTAACCGGGCGCATGCGCCACCCGGTCGATTTTCTGCGGCAGAGCCAAATCTGTCTCGTACCGCTGCAAAGCGGCAGCGGCACCCGTCTGAAGGTGCTGGAAGCCTTCGCCAGCGGGTGTGCAGTCATCAGCACGCGGAAGGGTGCCGAAGGGCTGACCGTGACGGATGGCGAGCACCTCCTGTTCGCGGAAACGCTGGAAGAATTCGCCAGCGCGACGGCACGGCTTTGGGCGGATGCCCCCCTTCGGCAGCGCATGATCCGCCAGGCGCGCGAACTCGTCATGGTCCGCTACTCCAATGAGGCGTCGCGGTGCGCCGTGGAAGAGGCGATCATCAATGTGGTCCAGATGCGGAACTTGCCGCGCACGCGCCGTGCTGCCGAGCAACGAATTGGCCGCGCCGGCCTCGCCCGGCGTTCCCGACATCAATCACAATTGCGCTGATGGAGTCCCAGTCCTTCTTTTGCGATGGAGAATATTCGTAAATAGTATTGAAAACGCGAACGGGATAAGTCGAGACTGAATGCGATGACCGGATGAAATCGCGCCGTGAGGCGCATGCAACGGTCGCCGGGACATTCTGTCCCGATGCCACCCCGGCCGATCGCCGCCGTCAGTGTCGCGACCACCTTGCTGATCGTGTCCTGATGGAGACACCCGAAGCGGACGCAAGCTGACGACGATGGGGGTTTGCATGCTGACGGTCGTGTTGGCGACGTTAGGCCAGCGTCACCTTGCCCGCACGCTGGCAGCGCTCAACGCCATCGATGCGCCATGCCAGTGGAAACTGGTCATAGCGCACAACGGTGCAGATCAGGCCGAGAGCGTGGCGCTCCGTTCTCTCGTCGAGCGCTTTGCCCGGCATGTGCCGATACAGTACGTATACGAGCCGCGCCGCGGAAAGAACTACGGCTGCAATGCGGCAATCCCGCATATCGAAGGCGACCTCGCGGTCTTCACCGACGACGACGTGGTGCCCGCGCGCGATTGGCTTGTCCGGCTTTACGAGACGGCTGCGACCAAGCCGGATTACGATATCTTCGGCGGCCGCATCGTCCCGCTGTGGCCGCGGCCGCCGGAGCCCTGGCTTCTCGAGTCCGTCCCCATCACGATCGTGTTCGGCATATCGCCGGACGATTGGACCGAGGGCCCGTCCGAGCCGTGGAAAATGTGGGGCGGAAACGTCGCCTTCCGCACCCGCATCTTCGCCGCTGGTCACCGCTTCAACACGTCGGTCGGTCCGGATAGAACGGCGACCTATGTCATGGGAAGCGAGACCGAGTTCGTCGAACGTCTGGCGAAGGCCGGACATCGTTGCTGGTACGTGCCGTCCGCCGTCGTTCAGCACATCATCCGCGAGGAGCAGTTCGATCGGGACTGGATTCTGCGGCGGGCCTTCCGCTACGGCCGCTTCGAGGGTCGCATGGCCGCCCTGGCATCGCCCGACAGCTTCGGGCCCCACCGGACGCTGGCTTCGTGCGCCATGCTGATTCCGGCCCATCTGTGCCGTGCGGCGTACTACTGGCTGCGGCGCGATCCGAGGCGTCTGCGGGCAGAGTTCAAGATCAGGCTGCTGTACGGCAAAGCGCGCGAGGCGGCGCGCTTCATGCGCGTCCCGAACCACGTCCGGGCAGCGCAGGCCCGAAAGGTGGGCGAGCTCGAAAAGCGGGCATAGACGAAAGGCGAGCATGGACATGATTCCAAACTGGCCGCTTCCGTCATTTTCGATCGTCGTCGAGTGGGACAATGTGCGACAGTCGGAGCTCGAGCGCGCCCACGCCATGCTCCGCGCGCTGCGCACCCAGTTGTCGGAGCTGCGATCGCGCGTGCCGGAGCCGCCGGACGTTCTGCTCCTTTACGACCGGAATGAAGTCGACGCCGAAATCATCAGGCAGTCGGTCGAGGTCTTCGGCCCGCCCGATGGACTCTGCCGGCTCCGCGTCGTTCCGGTCGAAGGGATGCACTATTACGAGCTCAAGAACGCCGGCGCGAAGGTGAGCTCGGGCGAGATCGTGGTCTTCGCCGACAGCGATGTGATCCCGAAACCGGGCTGGCTCGAAGCGCTGCTCGAGAGCTTCGCCGACCCGAGAGTCCAGGTCGTCGGTGGTCAGACTTACATGTCGTTGAATTCGCTCTACAGCAGGGCCTTCGCCGTCTTCTGGTTTTTCGGGGTGCGGGCAGACCGTTCAGATCTGGTGGAGCACCGGCGCTTCGCCGCCAACAACGTTGCATTCCGCCGCACGGTTCTGGAACGGTTTCCGTTCCCGCGAGGGGAACTCTATCGCGGCAATTGCGTGTGGCTCACGCACACGCTGCGCGAAAAAGGCATACCGATATTCCGTCAGTATCGGGCCGAGGCGGAGCATCCGCCGCCGGTCGGCGTCGGCAATTTCTTCATCCGCGCCCTCTGGGATGGATACGACAACGTCATTATCGCGAAGCGACATCAGCCGTTCACATGGTGGCGGGTCGGTGCCCTCTACTACAATTCCATGCGGAACATGATCCGGCGGTTGTATCGCGATCACGATCGTGCCGGCCTGCCCCTTGCCGGATCGGTCGCTGCTTTTGCCATCGGCACTGTCTATGAGACCGTCAAGCTGCTGGGCGCGTCGATCACCCGGATCAACCCGCGCCTGCTGCGACGCTGGCTTCCATCCTAGGAACCGGGCCCGGGTGCGCTCGTTGCCCCGCCGACGCGGTACCCCTGCAACCTGTTCGCCGCAAAGCTTCGATCGGGCCGTCAGTTGCGCGCGAGGCAGGTCATTGTACCTGAGCCCCTTCAGCCAGCGCTGCGGGATTCTGCCGACCGTTCTTAGGGCGCTATGCACCAACGGATGTTTGAGCGCCCGTTCGCGAATCTGCGGGAGACCCTGGCGGACCTTGAAATAGGCCTTGCCGGCTAGCGACAAGGCGGCGCGATGGAGACAGAGCGGCATCGACTGGTCAGCCCACTCACGCTTGTAACGATCGTCATCGATCGTGAGATCGAAAACCGGGATTCGGCTCTCCTAGCGCCACCGGATCAAATCCTCGAGAAGAAGCCGCCCGACCGAATAGCGCCGCCAACCGTCTGCATCGTAGGCCGGCATGCTCCAGTAGAACCGATCCGGGGACGCGAGCCGCCAGTGGACGACTATTCGAGGCTGATCATTCTCCCTGTCGTAGAACGGGTAGATCGACGGCGGGCGTAAGTCGTCAAAACGGCTTTGCGCGCGGCGTCAACAGGCCTTTCCTGCCCGGGGTACAGTGCCAAGCGCAATTTCCGGTCCCGCCTCATCGACCAGAAGTGATGAAAGGCGTCGAAACGGCGCGAGAAGGCTTTTCTTTCGAGACAAATCGTCTTTGAAGGAAATGAGCTGCTCTTCAAGACGAATGTTTCTCAATCCAGCCCGAAACATTGTGAACCGCGAAAAGGCGGGTACAAACGCGGCACCGGTTGAATCCCGACCGTCATTCGGGACTATCATGCCGCCTGGGCATTGGCGGAAAGCGACGACGTCACGAAAAGATGTAAAGATCTGCACGAAACCGGTAAGCCAAGCCGGCCTGATATTCCTGTCCGGCTGACGCGGGTCACCTTCGTCGCCGTGACCGGTCATCGGCCTGCCGGACGCGCTAATATGAGACATTGCGGCACCGACCGCGTCTTGTTTCTCTCCCGGCGCCTGGCATGCTGCGCCGCGACTCGATCTACCCTAGCGTCGGGTCCGTTCGGGCGGACGGAACATGATCCGCCGTCGGGCGAGGGCGCAAACCCGCGATCAGAAAAGAGAAGACATCGCGGAGGAGCAAGGGCCGGATGGCGAGCAGCGCGATCAGGTAGAGGGCAACGCCCGACGGAACGACCGCAAGCAGTACATGCGCTGCTCCCCACCCCGCGGGCAGGTGGGAGCGGAGCAGCAACACCCCCAGCGACATCATCAGTGTTGCGGCGGCGGGCGTAAGAATCTTCGCCAGTTGGGCGCCAACCCCGATCCCGGCGGCCTGCCTGACGAAGATGAGACCGAGCGGAAGCGCCACGAACGGGCGCATCGCCCAGGCGACCGCCGCGCCCAGGCTCGAGGTCGACATGAACAGCGCGAGCGCACCGAGACTCGCAACGAAGGCGGCAATATTCGAATAGACCATCAGGCCCGGGCGCCCGACTGCGCACAGAACCGACGGCGTCAACGTCCGAGCGCTATAGAGAACAAAGCTGATCGAGAGGACCTGGACCAGTGGTGCCGCGGGTGCCCATTGCGCGCCGGCAACAACCACGATGAACTCCGGCGCGACCAGCGCAAGCCCTGCAAATGCCGGGAGCATGAACACACAGACGAACTCGTTGGCTTCAAGGTAACTGCGCCGCAGTGCGGCAGCGTCATGTTGACGCTTGGAGAAAGCCGCCAGCGCGACATGATCGGCACCCGACATCAGAAAATCCCGTGCCGTGTAAACGAACCGAAATGCGAGATGGAGGTAGCCGAGCTGGGATGCCGGCAGAAAGATCCCCACGATGATCGTGAAGATCCGCAGATTGCTTGCCCAGATCAGATCCGACGCCGCCACCGCAATTCCAAACCGGGCGAGGTCCCGCACCGCCCGAACGTCCAGGCACGGCCGCGGCTTGACGGGCGTACAAAGCCACAGCAGCGCGGCCGACATCGCACCGGCCGCAAGCTGCTGCGCTACAAGGCTCCAGACGCCATAGCCGAGGAGCGCAGCGCCGATACCCACCGAAGCGGCGCCGACGCGGCTGACCAGCGAACGGAGCGCGAGGACGCGGAAATCGAGTTCACGGCGCCGCTGGGCCGTCAGTATGGCGTCGGCCCCGCTGAAGACCAGACCTACGCTCATCCAGCCCAGGACGGCAGCCAGGCGCGGCTCGTCGAGCACGGACGCGAGTGACTCCCCGCCAAGCCAGCAGATCGCGCTGAATGTCGCCCCCAGAACGAGCGTGACCCAGAAGGCCGAGGCCACGTGCCGCCGTTCGAGGTCGGGGCGCTGGACGATCGCGTCACCAAACAACCTGGCGGTCGCGATATCCAGCATCTGGACGATACCAAGCGCGAGTGCCGCCAGGCCGAACTCCGTCGGTGTCAGAAGACGCGCCAGCACCGCCAAGCTGACGAATGCCAATCCCGCCAACCCGCCCGTTTCGACGATCGACCACCACAGCGATCGCGCCGCCGCCGTGCGAACGGAACTCATCGAGGCAGCTCCGTGCTTCCTTTCGCACATCGGTCAAAGGCGAACGGCCGTGTCAGCCCTGGGAAAGTCACGTCGGTCGAATGGCTCACTGTGACTTCTGCTTCGGCCCCGTTTCGTCACCATGCGTGTCCATGAAGCCGGCGCCTCCGATGCAAATAACTGATGACCGCGACGCACCTCATGTCATTTCGCCGAAGCGCTTCCGGAAAGATGGCTGTGTGCGGGCACTCGTCCCGCTCAATACACGTTCCGCCCGGTCATACCTTTCACGAGAGTAAGGAGCAGAATCCATATGTCGAACCATATCGACCAGTTGTCGATGTAGTAGAGGTCGTGCTCGACCCGTTTCTGGATTTTTTCCACGGTGTCGGTTTCGCCGCGCCAGCCGTTCACCTGGGCCCATCCGGTGATACCGGGCCGCACCCGGTGGCGCATCGCATACTCGGCCACGACCTCGTGATACAGCCTGTCAGCCGCCTTTGCGCGCAACGGATGCGGCCGCGGTCCGACCAGCGACATGTCGCCCTTCAGCACGTTCCAGAGCTGCGGCAATTCGTCGAGGCTCGTACGGCGCAAGATCCGGCCGACGCGCGTGACGCGCGCGTCGTCGCGCTGCACCAGCTTCTCGGCATTGGTGTCGGTTGCCTCGACGCGCATCGTGCGAAACTTATAGATAAAGAAGGTATTGTTGTTGAATCCGAGGCGTTGCTGGCGGAAGAGCACGGGCCCGGGGCTGTCGAGCCGGACGAGAACGGCGATTGCGGCGAGAACGGGAAGCAGCATGGTCAACGCGAACGACGCGATCGTGACATCGAGTGCGCGTTTCGCGACCAGACTCCAGCCGGCGATCGGCCGGTTGGCGATGTTGATGGTCGGAATACCTGCCGCGTAAGAGATCGTGTACTTCCGAAGCCGGAATCCGATCGAGTCGCTCAACAAACGGATATCGGCCGGCAGAATCCGAAGAATTCCGATGAGGGAAAGGATTCGGCGTTCCGCCGACAGCGGAAGTGCGATGACGACGACGTCGATCGGCGATCGACGTCCGTACTCGACGAGGTCGCGCACGGATCCCAACACCGGAATCCCCTGTACGGGATTGGCGACCCGCGTAAGGCGATCGTCGAAGATACCGACGATGCGCATGCCGGCGCCCGGATTCTCCACAACCCATCGAACGAAACGTTGACCGAGCTCGCCGGCGCCGACGACGACTGCCGCCCGAAAGTACCGGCCCGTCGTGGTCCATTGCCGAAGTACTCTCGCCGCACAAAACCGGATCCCGACGAGCGATCCGGCGCTCGCGACATACCAGCTTACAAGCCAGACGCGTGAGAACTCATCCGAGAGCTTGAGAAGAAAGCCAGCGACGATCAGGATGACGATCGTGGCGGTCCATGCCGTGAGCATCGACCGCAGCTGCCTCCTGACGTTCTGGAGTTCGCCGAATTCGTAGGCACCGGACGAGTTGAGACGGTGGACCGTCAACCCGGCGCCCAGCAGAGTCGCTGCCGTATAGCGCAGCGGGTCTGCACCGCTTTCCTCGACGACACCGTGCAGATAGACGACGAACACCGCCGCGGCGACTGCCGCGATCGCCAAGGCGTCTGCGATCATGACGAGACCGACGAATATCTCGTCCGAAATCCGCACGCGGCGCGCGACACCCCCATGATTTGCCAGGGACCGATCACCGGCTCGGGCATGCGCGGAAGTATTCGTCGCTTGGGCCACGTCCTGTCCCCCCGCGGTTGCTCCTAACAGCTGGGCGCCGGACCGAGATCTTTGCTGCTGCGCGCGACTAAAAGTATTATCGGTGAAATATTCAATGTTTCGTTGAATATCAGACTATCATCGCGTCGCGACGTCGATAGTTACACTTTCGTTCGAATCGCCCGAATCTTATCGTTGTCACGCTCGCCTCTTTGGCACGCAGGCTTCCTAATAATCGCAAGGGAGGCAAACTCGTTGGACCGCGCCGTCGGCACGGGATCGATTGCGGATGTGTCGGCCCGAAGCATGTGTAATGACCGCGAATTGCAAAGACCGGCCACATGTGCCTCATGACCATTAAGCGAGAACAAGCAGGCTCTTGACGGGCCGCCCGACACAACCGAGCACCGAAAACTGCAAGTCCGCAGGCGCCGTCGTGTCGAGGCGTCTCGTTCTGCCGTAGGTTGGAAAGTCGTGCGACCGCGTCGGGTTTCGACTGTCACGGCAATTAAGTGGATGGCCACGAGTTGGAAGTAATCCCACTGGCACGTGGCAGGGGGCGCCCGTATCGGGCTCGTATGCTGAGGAAACGGCAGCGTGCCATTCGACCGCCACGGCGAGGCATTCGGTGGAAGGGGTGAGACGCGCGATCATCGGGACGGTAGCCTCGGTCCCATTGCTCCAACCGCTGCTCTCGCGGCTGACGGGCCGTTTCGCGGTGTTCTATGCGCACGTGGTCAGCGACGCGCAACTGCCGCACATACGCCATCTCTACGCCTACAGGACTCCACGACAGTTCGAGCGCGATCTCGACATGCTCCTGAAGCTATATCGGCCGATCGGCCTCGACGAGCTTGTGGCGGTCCTCGCTGCCCATGGCACTCCTCCCGCGGACACCTGTCTTCTTACCTTCGATGATGGACTGCGCGAGGCCGGTGAAGTGGTCGCCCCGATCCTGAAGCGTCGCGGCATACCCGCCACGTTCTTCGTCAACAGCGACTTCGTCGACAACAAGACGATGTTCTTCCGCCACAAGGCGAGCCTGATCGTCGAAAAGCTTGCGACGCTCGATCCCGGATCGGCCCGGCGCGCCGTCGCTGCTGCCCTTCCCGGTCACGACATGGTGCAGCGGCACCCGGTTGAAGCGGTCTTGGGGCTCGGCTTTCATGATGAGCCGGCGCTCGATGCGATTGCTGCGGCGATCGACGTCGATTTCGCCACGTTTCTGCGACGCTGCCGACCGTATCTGGAGGCCGACGAGCTCCTTGCCCTCGCCGCGGACGGCTTCACCATCGGCGCACACAGCCGCAGTCACCCGCCTTATGCGTCCCTGCCGTTTGCAGATCAGTTGGAACAGACGCTGTCGAGCATCGCGTTCGTCCGCCAGACGTTTCGGCCGAAGGTTCTGGCCTTTTCGTTTCCGTTCAACGACCGCAGCATTTCGATGCGGCTCTTGCGCGAGATCTTCGCCGCAGGCGTCAGCGTTTGTTTTGGCACGGACGGTCTACGCCGCGACACCGTCGCCTGGAGCCTTCAGCGGATCCAGAGCGAAGATCCGCGTTCCGATATCCGCCGCGACCTTGCCTCTGCCTGCCTGAACGCGATCGGCAAGGGTCCCATCACCCGAACCGACGAGTAAGCGCGGGAAGACGGCCGGATATGCGCCCAATGGATCGCGACCGACTTCCTCGGCGCGCCGTTGCGCCGGCCACGGCCGCCCTCGCAAGCTGGTAAGCCTCGGTAGATCAGCCATCGCGCACGGGCGATGACGCAGCCTTCCGAGCATGTGCCGCACAGAACCGACCAGTCGCGGCGAGCACCGTCCCCTGGAGCGATCCGCGGGGAGACGACGGGCGCGCGGCCTCTGGCCCCACTCGGCGGCCGGTGGCGGAAGCAAACGGACGCCTGCCGTTAAGATCCGTCGGGAAGGCGAACCAGCGAACGTTAACTTTGGTGACAGGCCCGGGACGCCGAAAGGGCAACGGATCGCACAACCCGGGCTGACCAGACGTCGTTTCCGCCCCCTACCTTCAAAGGAGCAGCCGATTGCACGTGGCGAAATTCAGATATTTTCGCGGCATCTATCCGCAGTTGTGCCCGGCAGAGTTTGCATCCGTTTTTCGCCTGTTTTTCACCGACGGTCGCAGCGGGGATCCACGCCACTACTGTCGATATCGCGAATGACTACTGTCGATATCGCGAATGCCCGTCAAAGGATAAACTCGTAAATCAATCGCAGGTGACCGCCCATGGAATCACTACAATACCGCGACGGAGCATCCGTTGCACGTCTGTTGCAGTTGATACGACGATGAATTTCGCTTCGACCGCGCTGCGGCGCCGCGATCGAGGCGATAGCCGGGTGATGCCGTCTTCCTTCATGTGAAGCAACTTTAAGATGTGGCCATGATTTGTCACGGCGTTAACCATATTTTGCAATGTCCGGTTAAGCATCCGCTTCGACAGTGTGCTCCCGTTGCAACCACCGTTCGAGCAAGGTGATCAACTTTTGCTGTCGGCTCGACGCCATCGGTTGCCACCAACTAAGAAGGGAGTTTTTTGAGTGGCCTACATTTCGATCACTGACTTCGGTGCAAAGGGCGACGGCAAGACGGACAACCGCAGCGCGCTCCAGCAGGCGTTCAACTATGCCAAGGCGAACAACGTAGACGTGTACATTCCGGCTGGCGTCTTCGCTCATTCCGGCACTCTGTCGGCCGACGGCATCCGGATTTTCGGCGACGGCGACAGTTCGGTGCTGAAGTCGACGCAGTTCGGCCAGGAGGCCTTAATCCTGCGCGGCGACGGCGTTTCGGTCTCCGACATCCGCATGGAAGGCGTCGGCAGCAGCCGCCTGACCACCGATGAAAGCGTCCAGATCCTGGTTCAGAACGCGACCAACTTCACGATCGAGCGCGTCCACATCAACGGGTCGTCTAGCGCCGGCATCAAGGTCAATCGAAGCAGCTTCGGCTACATCGCCGACAATCTCATCGAAAACACGCGCGCCGACTCGATCCACATGGTCCTCGGCTCGCACGACATCCTGGTCGAGCGCAACCGGACTCTCTATTCCGGTGACGACGGCATCTCGGTGGTGAGTTACCAGGGCGGCGGGATAGTGAGTAACATCACGATCCGCAACAACGAGACCCTCTACAACAAGGGCGGACGCGGCATCGCGGTTCTCGGCGGCCGTGACGTCCTGATCCAGGACAACCTCGTCGAGGGCGGCACTGCCGATCGGGCCGGCATCTACATTGCGGCGGAACGCGAGTGGAACACCGAGAGCGTCTATAACGTCCGCGTGACCGGCAACACGATTAAGGACGCCGGCGGCCTGTCGGTCGGCCATGGTGCGATCACGCTCTACAACTCGCAACCCGGCGCCGTGATCCAGGACGTCATCGTCGACAACAATGAGATCCACAACCCGCGCAAGATGGGCATCCTCACCCTCGGCAGCGGGGAGCAGGAGATCACCCTTTACAACAACAAGATGTATGGCGGCAGCTACGGCCTCCTCGTCGACCTGGGCAACACCACCATCTCGACCAGCGAGCCGCCGCCTCCCCCAAGCGGATCGGATCCCGATCCGAATCCGAATCCGAACCCGAATCCCGCACCGGGCACGATCACGGGCACGTCGGGCCACGACGTGCTGAACGGGACGGACGCCGGCGAGACCATCAACGGCCTAGCCGGCAATGACCGGATCGACGGTGGTGCCGGCAACGACCGGATCGACGGTGGCGAAGGCGACGATGTGATCTTCGGCGGCGAGGGCGACGACATCATCATCGGCGGGCCCGGCGTCGACATCGCCGCCTACAAGGGCGTGTCGACCGACTTCGCCATCACGATCGGCAAAGAATCGATCACGGTCAGGGACCTGAACCCGGACGACGGCGACGAGGGCACCGATACCGTCATGCAGCCCATGGGCCAACTCCAGTTCGCCGACCGCATCGTGTTCGTCGACGGCCGCAACAACGCGCCGGTCGCCGTGACCGACAAGGCGAGCACCGACGAGGACACCGTCGTCAAGGGCTCGGTCTTGGCGAACGACGTCGATTTCGACAAGGATCCCCTCACGGTCACGGCCGGAACCTTCACCACCGCCCAGGGTGCGACCCTGACGCTGGCGGCGGATGGGACCTTCACCTACGACCCGCGCAATGCCGCGAAGCTGCAGGCGCTCGACACCGGGCAGAGCGTCGTCGACACCTTCACCTACCGGGTCAGCGACGGAAAGGGCGGCACCGCGAACGGTACGCTCGAGATCACCGTGACCGGCGTCATCGACGGCAACACGCAGCCGGGCACGATCACGGGCACGTCGGGCCACGACGTGCTGAACGGAACGGACGCCGGCGAGACCATCAATGGCCTGGCCGGCAACGACTGGATCGATGGCGGTGCCGGCAACGACCGGATCGACGGCGGCGCCGGAGCCGACTGGCTGCGCGGCGGCCCCGGCGCGGATACGTTCGTGTTCGCCCCCGGCTACGGGCAGGACATCATCAACTGGATCGAGAATGGCGTCGACAAGGTCGACCTGAGCGCCTTCGGTCTCAGCGGCATGAACGATCTTGCCGAAGCGGCGAAGACGAGCACGGGGGTGGCGGAGAACGGGGCCTCCTATGTCATCCTCGATTTCGGGAACGGCGACCGGCTGATGCTCAATGGCATCAGCAAGGTGGCGGCCGAACACATCATCTTCTGATACAGGACGCTGGGCTCAGGCGCCGCCGACGCCTGAGCCGAAGCACCCCGGCGCAACTCGTGCGGCGACGGCCGATCGGCCGTCGCCGCGTCATTTTGGTCTACCGTTCCGGACCTGGTTGCCTCGGATGTGACCCGCGAGCCCGAACGACGACGCGTCTGAAACCGCGCGTTTCCGATCGGAAGCGTCCGTCGGTGAGGCGCCGGCGCGACCATCGTGCTGCATTGCAAATTTCGGTCTTATCGAATGAAGGAACCGGGCGTACCGTCCGGTCGTTGCAAAATCATTCGCACAACCCTCCGGTTGCGGAGGCCAGAGGCCGTATGCCCGTGCGTGCCGGTACACCCCATTTCCGTACGACGTTCCCGCGCCAGACGGCCGGCCGTGCGTCCCGACTTGCACGCACCGACGGCACGCCGCTCCGCGTTCTGATCGTCGAAGATGAGTATTTCACCCGGCTGCAATTGAAGCAAATGCTCGAGGAACTGTGCGCCAAGGTCATCGCCACGACGAGTCATGGCGCGATGGCCATCGTTCTCAGCGAGCTCTATCGACCCGACATCGTCCTGATGGACATCCGTATCGACGGCAGCATGGATGGCATCGAAGCCGCGCGCTGGATCCTCGACCGCCTCGCGATCCCGGTCGTCTTCGTCTCGGGATACGACGATGCGACGATGCGGGCCTGCATCGCGGGCCTCTCGGGGCCGGAGCTTGTCGTGAAGCCGATCGTCAGTGAGCAGCTCGAGGCCGCGATCCGGCGCGCCTGTGATCTGTAATGCGCGGCTCCCGGCACTTTTTTCTCGTTTGCACGCCTCCCCGCCCGAGCTGCGGTCGCGCGAGCGCGCGCAGTGGCATCGGAAGCGCAGATCGCCGAAATCGCGGCAGGCCTGCAGCCGGAACGGTTTGGCCCCTCGGCCGACGCTGCGACCGGTGCGCCGATCGTCGGGCCCGATAACGTCGTCGAGAGCGGGAAGTGCTTGCCGTCACAGCTAGTACCAGTAATGCGAGAGATGTCGATCACGTCAACATTGCCGTATATGGCGACCTTGCATGAAGCGCATTGTCTACATCCGTCCGGAGGGGGATTTCGTTCATCCGGCGCCGATGGGACAGGTAACCTTAGTCAATGAAGTGGGCGATTGGATGTCTGAGCCTATTCCAGTGCCCGTCTACCCAGGCCGTATGACTCCGGAAAGTGAGGACGAATTTATCGCGCGCATCATGGCGAAGGATGTGCCGCCCGACGCGACCGATGTCCGCGTGGTTGATCCGTCTGAATTGGAAGAGATCACCGGGGCGCCGGAGCCTTGATCGCTACGGCTTCGAACTCGCGCGCAAACAGAAAGCGGATGAGATCGTGACGCGCCGCGACGGCGTTCAGCCGGCGGATTAACTTTTGTCCAGGCATCGGCCACTTCCAGACGCTCCGCGGCAGGACAGTGGCGTTGACCGTGAAGATTTCGATGTGCTCGAAGTCGGCCAGCGCCTCACGAACCATCGCGCGGCTATAGGTTCTGGCCGGCCCGTTTTTTCGGCGCAGGGATGGGATGAGGACTTGGGCAATGTAGTTCTGCAGCCCCTCAAGGTTCCATCGGGCTGGGAACGAAGCAGTAAAGAGTGCTTTGCCGCCCGGCTTCAGAATGCGGTGCATCTCGCGAATCATCTCACGGGCGACGTCGTGCGGGTTGTGCAGCAGAACGGCTGACGTAAAGATGAGATCAGCCGATGCGTCGTCGAGCGGTATCGGCGGCATGTTTGCCAACATACGCTTCGCGCGCTCAGCGACACCGTGGTCCTTCGTGATCTGATCAAACCGCGCCAGCATTTCAACCGACACATCTAGGCCGATCAAGCACAACGCCGGTTTTGCGCGAAGGATCGGGACGGCAACGCGGCCATAGCCGCAGCCGACATCGACGATGGTCCCGCTCTCCGGGATGTATGGCCAGAACCATTCGGGAAACTTGATGAACGGATCGTCGCTTCGCACACCGGCGGCCGACCACACGGCGCCGTGTTCGGTAACAGACTTATCCCAAGCTTCCACTGCTTGCATGCAACACCCTAGAGCGCCCCGGACCTCCGGTGGAGCGAAGGTCAGGAAAGATTACCACAACCAAACGTTGATGGCGAGGTGCTCCGGTGTCGTCACACCTGTTCGTGGCCGTCGCCGTGCATTGAGGGCATGCCGGGCTGATGACACGGTCGGTGGCGTCCACATAAGCATGGGGGCTGCCGTGACCTGGGGTCATGAGCTGAGCGGCGCGATCAGGGCCGGTCGGGCCCGCCATCAGCGCCATGGTCGGCGTGTCGATGCGTCATGCTACGCTGGTCCAGAAAGGACGGCGTCGCTTTTGGTCGCTGTAGTTGGCCCTGGAATCTCCAACAGTCATCGGCATGGGAATCGTTGGTGGTGGCCTTGCCGTGTACCTCGGTGCGCCTCAGCCGGTCGCATGGGCGATCTCCGCGATCATGGGATGGCTCGGGCCGATGGCCCTGTCCGCAATCTTCGCACGCATTACTGGCGTGCAGGTTCCAACGGACTCGAACGCACGATGAACGCCCATCACCTCGTCAACCAGCTCATCGTTCACAAGGGGTTGAAGCTCAAGCCGAGCGCGACGCCGCACTCGCGCGCGCCGACCGGGTCCGAATCATCATCCGGGACGTGGACCATGTGCCCGACTCTGAGGACGGCCCGGTTGCCGACGTGCTTCGCTGCACTCTTGATGGCCTGCACCAACTCCAAACAATACCCGCCCTAGTTGGTCGAAACCCGGGTCGAAAAGATCAAAGTGCCTGACGCGCTGCTCACCTGCGCGCCGATGCCGGACGTGTCGTTCGCTACGCGACAGCGGAACGTGGACGCCTATGCCCCGGTTCCACGACGAACATGCGACCAGCGTCCTGGATGCGTAGCATCTCCCCTCGAAGCTCGGAATCCGAGCACTGATTTCAACAAAATGTTCCTTGCATACTATCTGGGGAACCTCAGCGTGCAGGCCGTTCAAAGAAGGACACTGTTGGGTGGGTTACGCGTTCTGGGTTCGAAATGGCAACCTCAGTTCTCTGCCGCGAGGGGAACGGCTCAGATATCTCCAACTGCTGCTCGAAATTCTCGCTGTGGAGTCTAGCAGCACAGTCAACTCAGGTGAATGTTACCTTCTCCGCATCTCGGCCGATTTCGCGACGTTGTATCCCCTCCCGCTTTCCAGTCACCATACATGACGTGGCCGATCGAGCAATCCTGGACGACTTCATCGCTCTTGAGTGCAAGATCTCTGGCACGAACCATCGATTGCCGTGCGCCGACATGCGCGGGCCCGCGCGGATAGAGGCAGTGGAGCGTGGCGTGCACATGCGAACGCGCCATCGCGGACGAGTTCAGCCAGGAAACTCGACAACAACGCGCAAACTGTCGCCGCGACGCATGAGCTCAAACCCTTCATTGATCTCGTCGAGGCGGATGCGGTAGGTGATGAGTTCGTCGAGCTTGAGCGCCCCGTCGAGATACGATTGCGCAAGCTGTGGAAAATCCCGCGCGGGGCGAGCGCCGCCATACGAGGAACGTATGATCCGCTTCTCACCCATGAGCGCTCCCCACCGGAAGCCGACCTTCTGGTCGACATGAACCTTGCCGAGAAGAACCAAGTGACCCCCGGGCCGTGTAATTTCCGGCGCCAGCGCGAACGCCGGTAAGCTTCCAGCTGCCTCGAACACGTAGTCGGCCCCGCGGCCACCCGTTAGGTTCCGAACCACCGAAACTGTGTCGTCACCTGCCACAATCGTGTGCGTGGCCCCGAACGTCTGCGCCTGCGTCAAACGCGCCGGTTCGCGATCGATCGCGATGATCCGCCCAGCCCCGGCCATCCGCGCACCTTGGATTACGTTGAGACCGACGGCGCCGCAGCCAATCACGGCGACCGAGGAGCCATAGGCAACCGGCGCGACCCGGGTGGCAGCACCGACCCCTGTCATCACTCCGCAGCCGATCACACAGGCGCGGTCGAAAGGAATATCCGCAGGGACCTTAACCGCCGCCTGTTCGGAGACGATGCAATACTCGGCGAACGCCCCTAGGAACATGAGGTTGTGCAGCGACCGTCCATTCAACGACAGGCGCGGAACGCCGTCGAAAGCAGTGGCTTTTTGACCCATCGCGAGATAGGTCTCGCACAAGATCGGCTGACCCTGCTCGCAATAGAAGCAATGTCCGCAATGCGGATTCCAGGATAGGACCACGTGGTCGCCCGGCCCAACGCGTGTGACGCCGGCACCGACCCGCTCCACCACACCAGCCGCCTCGTGGCCTAAGATGATTGGCATTGGATAACTCAGTTGACCGTCGATCACCTCGAGATCGGTGTGACAGAGCCCCGCAGCACGCATGCGGACGAGGACATCCCCGTCGCGAAGCGCGGACACTTCAGCCGTCTCGATGCGCACCCCCTCCCCAGGTTTGTGAAGAACGGCCGCTCGAAACTCCATGTCCCCCTCGTTCGTGTTCCGTCGTGCGCCGGGCGTCCCAAAGGGACGCCCGGCGCCTTGCCATGTCGACGCGATGGCCTAACGTTTACCCCGCGTTACGCTTCGCTTCCGGATCGTCATATGATTGTACTTTTGTGCCACGATAGAGGATCGCTGCGTTGCGCTCGGTGATCTTCTTGTGAAGCGCCACGAGCTCGGGATCCATGTCCCGTGTCGGCCGGGGTTCGTGCTCGAAGGTCCGATACTCATCGACTCCGCGAACCAGCGTCGCGCTGTCATCCCCCTCGAGCTGACGCACATAGGTCGGGATATAGCGGATGGCAAAGCCGATCCGGCGCTTGTCGGACGGGTTCGGCGGAGACCCATGTATGATCCGGACATGGTGAAGCGACATCTCGCCGGGGCGCAGGTCGATGCGTACCGCCTTGGACTTGTCGACATCGACCATGATCTCCTGCCCACGTGTCAGGAGGTTGTTCTTGTCGAAAGTATCGCGGTGCGGGATCTGATCCATCACATGGGTCCCGGGGATCACCTCCATGGCACCGTTCTCCGCATCACTCTCGGAGAGAGCGACCCACGCAGTCACGACATCAGGCTTGCTCAGGCCCCAGTAGGTCGAATCCTGGTGCCACGACACGAAGGCGGGATTGCGGGGCTCCTTGATGAAGAAGTTCGTGGTCCAGCACAGAATGTTCGGCCCGTAGAGATCCTCGACCGCATCCAGGATCTTTTCGTGGTGAACAAGGTCATTGAGCCATGTGAACAGCAGATGGGATTTATGGCGCAAACTGCCGCGCAGAGGGCCGCCGTTCTCGCGCTCATAGGCCTCGAGTCGGCCGCGGAGCTCGGCAGCCTCCTCTTCCGACATGATACGAATCGGCGCCAGATATCCGTCCCTGTGATAGCGGTCGATCTGCTCTTGAGTCAGGAATTTCGGCATGACGATCTTCCTCCTTGAACTTCGAATCAATCTCGATCTCGCCGTCGCGTACGCGTGAAATAACCTCGCTCCTCACCGCATCGTGCCTGGCAGCCAAAGGGCAATCTGTGGGAAGGCGATCACCAGCCCCAGCGCGATCAGTTGCAAACCGACGTACGGCAGCACGGATCGGAAGATATCCTGCAACGTCACCCCAGGCGGCGTTACGCCCTTGAGATAGAACGCAGCGGGCCCGAAAGGCGGTGATATGTAGGAGATCTGCATGTTCATGCAGAACAGAACGCCGAGCCAGACCGGATCGAAGCCAAGTTTCTGAGCAACGGGAACGAAGATTGGGGCAGTCAGGAGCAGAATTCCGATCCAGTCGATGAAGCAGCCCAGAACAATCCAGACGGCCATGATGATCAGGAGGACCCCGAGGGGCGAAACCGGCAGATTCGCAAGAACGTCTTGAATCAGCCGGGTCCCGCCAGCGAGCGTATAGACGCCGATGAGCGCGGACGAGCCGAAGAACAGCCAGTAGAGCATTGCGCTCACTTTGGCCGTGTCCTTCGCGGCTTTCACGACGCCGGACATGTCGAGCCTGCCGTTCGCGGCAGCCGCGATGAGCGCACCGATGACACCGACGCCGGCTGCTTCCGTCGGCGTCGCCCAGCCAAGATAGAGCGAACCTAAGACGCCGAAGACGATAAGCCCCGGAAGGACGAGACCGCGAAGTAATGCCAGCTTTTCGGCGAGCGGCATTTTGAGCTCGGCCTCGTCAGGCAGCGGTGCGATCGTTGGATCGCAATAGGAGCGAAAAAGAATGTAAGCGATATAAATCGCTGCCAGCAGAAGCCCTGGCAGCACGCCGGCGACGTAGAGCTGGCCCACCGATGTTCCCGTCGTCAGGCCATACATGATGAATACCACGCTCGGCGGGATCAGAGTTGAGAGTCCTCCGCCCGCACACACACACCCGAGCGCGAGCTCTTTCTTGTAGCCGCGCGAGAGCATCGCCGGCAGCGCCACAACACCCATCGTGACGATCTCCGCCCCGATCACGCCGACCATGGTCGCCATCAGGGCACAAGAGAGAATCACCGCGACCGCAAGCCCGCCGCGCAACCGCCCTGCCCAGACGTACACCGCGCGAAAAATCGCCTCGGCGACGCCGGCCCGCTCGAGAATGCAGGCCATGAAAATAAAGAGTGGAACCGAGACGAGAACGTAATTCCCCATCAAGGTGAAGACCCGGCTTGTGATCAGCGTCAGGCCAGGCCAATCGAACAGCAGATAGGCGAAGATGACCGCGACCGCGCCCGTCGCGAAGGCAAGCGGCAGGCCGATGAGCAGCAGGGCAATGAAGACGACGACGAAGGCGATGCTGAGAAGTTCGATGCTCATCGGGAGTCCGGAGCTGTACCGGCAAAACCGAGATCACGCACCAGGTTCGCGATGCCCTGGATCAGAAGCAGAAGACCGGAGATGGGAATGGCAGCCTTCACCGGCCAGATCGGCGGGTTCCACGGCGTCCCGGTGCCCTCACCCTGCTGGTACGATGTTATGGCCATGTCGCCGCCGATCACGATCAGGACCAAGCAATAGGCCACGAAAAATATGAAGGCTGCGGCGTCCATCCAGCGACGCGTTCGTGCGGAGCGGCCGACATAGAGCACGTCGATCCGAACATGCTGACGGTAGAGCAGCGCATATCCACCAGCGACCAGATATGCTGACGCGGACAGGTAGACCGTCAGTTCATTGCTCCAGATCGTCGGCTCACCGAAGGCCGAGCGCATGACCACCTCGTAAACGACGGCGGCGGTGACGATCAGGATCGTGAGTGCCCACGCGCTGCCGACCCAGTAGTTCAGGCGGTCGACAGCCCGAAACACGCGCGAGAGCGCTGAGGCGCCGGACGGGCGTGACGGCGCCCCGTCCGGCGTAGACAGCGTACTGTTTTCGTGGCTCATCAGGCGATCGCGCCGAGCTCCTTGAGCCACGCGATCTGGGAGTCGTAGGCCTTCTTCGCCAGCGGCGACTTCCGCGACCACTCTTCCCACGTCTTCTGGGCGAGGGCACGAATCTTGCCGAGCTCCTCATCCGACCATTCGATGAGCTCGACGCCGCTCGACTTCAGTTCCTTGAGAACACGAACATCTTCTACGGCGATCCGCTGTATCTGATCCCATGCCCACTCCCGAACCGCCGTCGAGACGATCGCCTTCAGGTCGTCGGGAAGTTCCTTCCAGGCATTCGCATTCACTGCGAAGTCCTGCATCGGCATCGAGTGGCCGAACACGACTGGATATTTCGCGACCTCGAAGAAGCCCATGCGCTGGTTCATGGAGAGCGTGCCCCAGTCCGCCGCATCCACGACACCCTTATCGAGCGACGAATACACTTCGCCGCCGGGCACAACGACGGTCGATGCTCCGAGCTTCGTCATCACCTCGGCCACCATGCCCTGTGGCGAGCGGAACTTAAGCCCCTTGAAGTCCGCCATTGAGCGGATCGGCTTTTTCGAAACGATGGACTCGACGCCCCACCAGGTCACGCCGACCGGGTACACGTTGTAGCGGGCATAGGCCTCCCGCAGCATGTCATAGCCGCCGCGGTGATAAAACCATGCTTCAGCCTGCCAAGGATGGCGATAAGCGAAGTTCAAGTCGCCGATGACCGCGAAACCGGGATCCTTGCCGCTCCAATAGACAGGCGCGGAAGATTGTGCCTGAAGCACACCCGCCGAGACGGCATCGAATGTCTCGAATGCACCGACTACGGCCCCCGCAGGAAAGGGTTCGATCTCCAATCGGCCGCCCGTCAGCGTTTTGACCTGTTCGCAAAAATCCTGGAACACCTTGTAGGTGAGCTCGGATGCGCTCCACATGGACTGGCAGCGCCAGCGTATCGTCGACTGGCCCGATACGATCGCAGGAGCCCCAAACGCCGCGATCGCGCTGCCTGCTGCCGCCGCTTTTAGGAATCGCCGTCTGTCTGTCTTTTTCATCATCACGTTCCTCCCCTCGTGCGGGCAGTTTAACACTGCCATGTTTGTAATATGTTAGTAAAACATCGACACGCGAGTCAATCTCGCGGCGTCCGCGCACGGACCGCGATGATCAGAAGCGTTCGTTGACGGTCGCGCGTGTAAAGGACTCGACGTAGTCCATCAGCCGATCGGCCGCAGCCATGGCCCGCTGTTCGTCACCGGCGGCGATCGCCTTCATGACGTTGGCATGGAAGCGCGTGGCGGTCTCGAGGTCACGCGCCTTGCGGTAGTGGAGGTAATAGAAACGGTGCGAGATTGCGATGCATGGCTCCATGGCCGCCGCCGTAAAGCGATTTCGTGCGCACGCTAACGCGAAACGCGCTGCGCCTGAATGCAACCGCTGAAAGGCGACCACATCACCGGTACGGCCGACGGCCAGCAGCTCCTCCGCCAACTGCGCGAAGCGCTCGGCTTCCGCCTGCGTACGACGGCGGGCCGCCCGACTCGCCGTCAGGCGTTCGAGCTCGCGACGGAGCTCGAGAAGGAGGAGCTGCTGCTCAACGTTGATCTCCGTGACACGTGCTCCATGCCGCCGGATGATTTCGACGAGATGGTCCGCTTCGAGACGCTGAAGGGCTTCGCGGACCGGTGTCCGCCCAATTCCCAGGCGCTTGCTCAACTCCATTTCCGACCAGACGCTTCCTGGCGGCAGCTCCAAGTTGACGATCATCTCCTGGAGCCTCAGCCGTGCTTGGTCGGCGAGGCCGAGCTTCTCCGTCTCCGGGGACGCTCTTTTACGGGCAGATTGGCTCGCCGCTGTGCGAATGGCTTGGCGTCGCAGCGCGGACTTCTCTCGGGGAAGTGGCGTTGACATGTTCTTCATGCGCAATTGGACTTTGCTAAATCATAATTGTGTGCCGGATCACGGAACAACCCCTATACGCGCACTGGTTGTGGTGCGTATGCCTGCAGAACCCTTTCTTGGTCGGCGCCGCACGTGATTCAACATTGACGGTGCATCGGCGATGCAGGTTCTTACGACGGTGAACAGGACGATCGGCGTGCTGAACGGCATGCGCCGCAGCTTACGACACGCCTC
This sequence comes from uncultured Rhodospirillales bacterium, assembly GCA_937926175.1. Lineage (GTDB taxonomy): Bacteria > Pseudomonadota > Alphaproteobacteria > CACIAM-22H2 > CACIAM-22H2 > CALANV01. Next base: position 58,474 of record CALANV010000001.1, read on the forward strand.
GGCCAGACCTGCGCAGCATCACATGGGATCCCTCTCTTGCCGCATGTCCTGTAGGCCGCCGCCCCTGGAGCACGACATGATTTGCATCAATCGCCAGGTCCAATCTTCGGCTGATGGCACTGGCAGGTGACGGCCGTCACAGGCAAAGTTTGAAGCAATTATTCCTAAAAGCCAGTTATGGCTTACGGCGCGTCTTTCAGCCGCGCCCGACGCCGCTCCTGTTCCGAGAGGGCTTGTAACGGCACGACTGACTTTCATGAGACCGGCGGATTGGCCGCTGCATTAGGAACGACGGCCAATGGTGCGGTGCCTGTGCGTGTATTAGCGCGCGACAAATCATCCGCGAGCCGCGGCCAGACCGCGACGCCATCCGGCGAATATCGAAAGAGTCGATGCTGAGTTGCCGTAGCAATGACGCTCACGCTCGACTACGAATGGCTGCCAATCGCCGACATTGTAGCGGTTCGGATGTAGATCGAACGGCCACGACGTCCCGTAATCGCCCTGCAGGCTGCATCCTACGCCGTGCCAACGCCTGACAAGGGCTTGCGCCAGGTGAGCAGTGTGGCACCCGATACCGAGGCCACTCTTCAGCAGTCCGCGTCGTCGCCTGGACGCTGCGCACCGGCAGATTTTCGCCGACAAGTATCGGGGAACTCGTCGTGAGACGGTTGTGACGACCAACGCGCCCGTCCGGCGCGAGACGCTCTGGCTCTATGGTCGATCCTGGCCCAACATTGCCGTACGCATCCTGCCGGTGATGAATATGAGGACGCGCGGACCTTGCGGTCGCGAGTAGCGGAAGACGCTGTAGATAGGCGACAGATCGAACCGATTGGCTGCGGCCACCTCGCTCGTTGCAGGTGGCCGCAGCCAATCAACCAGATGATGAGAAGTAAGTCGACTCACTCACGAGAATCAGGCCGAACAAACATGACGCGCGTGCCTAAAAATGCTGCGCTCGTTTCACTGCGCTCGTTTCACACGGATTTCGCTCGATACCCACATGCTTGAACCAACCGCGTGGTTGGAAACGCGCCGCCTCATCTTTTCGCATCCGTCTTCCGGACGCAGATCGCGCCCCTCCATGACATCTCATAGCTGCGCACGGACCGCGCCCAAGTAACATCGTTGCGCAATACAGATGTATCAGAATCGACCTTGATCTCCTTGAAATCGAACCGCCCATAAGGACTTTCCGCGTCGCACGCCCGGAAGGGCTTCTGCCCGTCCTCAATACATTGGCGCCAGTCTTGGCCGGATCATCGCAGAGCCGACGGAGCGTCCGGGACTGCGCTCGCGGTCGCGGCCTACCGGTTCGTGCCTGCCGGTGATCCCAACGCGATGCCACCCGATCAATCGGCGGTCGCGCGCCAAGTACAGGCAGGATTCCACCATCATCCTCTTGACGCTCCGCGGCGCTCCTCGCGCCATGCCACCTCTTGACCGGCCCTCTACCGAAAATCAAAGCGAAGGAGATCAGGACACCTCTTGGGAAATGATGGGCGTGTGTTCGATCGGGCCCATGCCACGAAGATCCGCTCCTAAAACGGCGGCGCCTTTAATGCGCTCACGTCGACCCGCGTGATCGTGTGCGGATCTCGACCCGGACGGAGGATCGTGCTGCGGCTGAACGAGCCCGAGCCGAATGGATCCTCGGACGCGAGCGCGCCGCGCCGGCCGAACCGGCCCATCCGCCGATGGCCCGGGTCCCGACGTTCGGCGAGGTACTCGACGCCTACCTCGAATACAGCGACCGGCTCGCCAGCGCCGAGCAATCCCGGATCGCCGCCAGCCATCTGAAGCGGATCCTGGGGGCAGATCTGCCGATCACCGCGCTGGCGGCGGAAGAAACACAGCAAGCCTACGTCACGACCCGCTGGCAGAAGGAACGGCGAAGTGCGAACACGATCGCACGCGAAATCACCGTGCTGCGGGCGGCACTGCATCGCGCCTTTGCCACTCACCCGCACCTCGTGCCGTTCA
>CALANV010000002.1 GCA_937926175.1 uncultured Rhodospirillales bacterium
AACGGATTTTAAGTCCGTTGCGTCTACCATTCCGCCAAGCGGGCCCATGGACACGTGGATGTAGGGGCGCAAGCTAGCCCGTGCGGCGGCGGCGATGCAAGAAAACGGAATGCGAGACGGGCGCTAGCTAGGAGAGCCCGGTCACGCCGCGCAGGTCTGTATTGTCGAGACGTGCGTCGGTCAGGTCGGCACCTGCGAGCTTCGCGCCCGTGAGCACCGCGCCGGAGAGGTCGACCCGCCGCAAGTCGGCCCCCCTCAGGTCCGCACCCGCAAGGCGCGCGATGCGCAGATTGGCCCCGATCAAGCGCACACCGGCCAAGCGCGCGTTCTCGAGCATCGCCGGCAGCGCATGCCGGCCCTCCACCTGCAACGGCCCGAGCTGTGCGTCGGACAGATCCGCGCCTGACAGCGTCGCACGGGTCAGGTTCGCCCCACGCAGGTCGGCCCCGGTCAGCTTCGCCTGCCGCAAATCGGCCAGCGTCAGATTGGCCATCGCCAGCTCCGCACCCGACATGTCCGCCCCCGTCAGCACCGCAGCGGTTATCGTCGCCGCTGCGAGCTTGATACCGCGCCAATCGACGGCGCCGAAATAGGCGCGCGGCCATTCGAATCGCCGGCCGGATCGCGCCTGGGTCTCGATCCACTCGGCATGCTCGGCGAGCAGTTTCGGCAGCTGCTCCAGAAACGCCGGGTTGGGCCGCGGCAGGTTGGTGAAGGTCAGCTCCGGCGAGCCGTAAGCGGTCAGGTCAAGGGTTGCGCCGGACAAGTCGGCGTCGTCGAACACCGCGCCAGACCACTGCGCGCCGACGAGGTCGGTGCCGCGCAACGTCGCCCCGGAGAGATTCGCGCCGGACAGGTTCGCACCACGCAGGACCGCGCCGACCATGACGACACGGCGCATGTCGGCACCGGACAGGTCGACATTGGAGAGCTCCGCGTCCGTGAGGTCCGCCTCGATCACGAACAGGTTGGACATCTTGGCGCCGGAGAAATTCGCGCGATGCGCGATGGCGCGGGTCAGCTCCGTCGCCACACTTTCAAACGTCACCGGCACGAGGTCGCGCCGCTCGTCGACGCGGGCGAGCGTGGCCTCGCGAAGATCGGCGAAAGTAAGCCGCGCGTCGTTCAGAACGGCGCCGCGCAGACACGCGCCGCGCAGATCAGCCTTGGTCAGATCGGCACGCTCGAGCGAGGCCAGGCGCAGATCGGTCGCGTACAGATCGGCCCAGGCGAGTTGCGCGCCGCGCAGCTGCGCGCGCGCCAGCCGTGCCCCGCTCAGATCCGCTTCGATGAGATTGCGTCCCGAAAGATCGAGATCGGACAGGTCGCAGAACGACAGATTCGCCCGGCGACCGCCGACGCGGCCGCCAAGAAAGTCCTGGTGCGCCGCAACAACGTTGTCGAGTTCGAGCTGCGTCAGCCGGCGCCATCGCAGATTCTGATCACCGGAATCGGCGCCGGAAGACATGCTCGGACGTCCACCTTCTGTGGTCTTTATCGGATAGATGTTGTCCGAATCTCTTTAAAATCGGGTAAATGCGAAAGAAAGCGGGGAAAATCAGCCGCTTACCCCCTCTTCTTCGACCGGTGTCGCGCCGAGCGACTGCATCAGGGCCTTTAGTTCCTCGACCGCCGCGGCCAGTTGCGCGCCGTCGGTGCCGCGTAACACGATGGCGACGGACGGGCGACCGCCGGGCCGGAACGAGGGATAGCTGCCGATGTCGATCCCGGCGTAGCGCGCCTGCAGCGCCGCGAGCCCTTCGGCCAGCTGTCCCTCGGCAAGTTCCGCCCGCACCGTCCGCGACAGGACCGGCGCCCCGCCCTTGAGACGCGGCGCGATGCCGTCGAACATCGCCTGCATGATCTGCGGCACGCCCGCCATCACGAACACGTTGCCGATCTGAAAGCCCGGCGCACGGCTGACCGGATTATCGATCAGCGTGGCGCCCTCCGGTACGTTCGCCATGCGCAAGCGCATCGGGTTCAGATCGGCGGGATTCCTGTAGTACGCCCTGAGCCGCGCCACCGCGTCAGGATGCTGGATGAGCCGGACGCCGAAGGCCTTGGCAACGCATTCGGCCGTGATGTCGTCGTGGGTGGGGCCGATGCCGCCGGTCGTGAACACGTAATCGAACGCGGTCCGCACTTCGTTCACGGTCCGCACGATCACGGGCTCGAGATCGGGGATGATGCGCGCCTCCATCAGGCGGATGCCGAGCGCATTCAGGCGTTCGGCGAGCCAGGGCAGATTGGCGTCCCTGGTCCGGCCGGACAGGATTTCGTTGCCGATGATGAGAAGACAGGCCGAGACGATCTTTTCGGACACGAGACGTACGACCTCCCGAGGATGGTGCACCCAAGCTTAACCCGTCTGTCGTCGAAAGTGCCAATGGCCTGTTCGCCCTCGCCCCGACGCCGTTTCGCGCCATCCGGCTGATCCGTTCGGAGGGGTCGCTGGCCGTTCACGATGCGAATAGGCTGCGCCATCCCACAACGCGTCATGAGGCCCGGAGAACGCTCGTGGAAAATCTAAGCGCCGTCGTCGACCGCCTAGTGCCGCATCTCGATTCGGCCCTGATCGGCATGCTCGTGCTTGCCATCGGCACATTTCTGGTCGCCATGCTCGACCGCGCGATGCGACGGCTGGTCGAACAGCAGCGTCATCGTGTCGACATCTCGCTCGACGCGGCCGCCATCATCGTCCGCACCATTCGCTTCATCGCATTCTCGCTCGTCATCGTTGTCGTCCTGTCAACTTGGGGATTGAACCTGACCGGAATCTGGACCGGAGTCGTCGGCCTGATTGCCGGTGCCGGCGTGGCGCTGATCGCGGTGTGGACGATCGTGAGCAACATTACCGCGTCGCTGTTCCTCGCCATCTGGCGGCCCTATCGTCTCGGCGACACGATCGAGATCCTTCCGGAGAACGTCAAAGGCTACGCGATCGACCGGAATCTGATGTTCACCGTCCTGCGCGCCGAGGACGGGGCGCAGGTCAGCGTGCCGAACAACCTCATCTTCCAGCGGATCGTCCGCAGCCGCCCGAGCCCGCCCGGCGGAATCGACGCGGGCGGCTCGATCGGCGAGATCGGGTTTATTTGAGTCCGCGAATAACCTGGATGTCGAGTTCGCGGATCTTCTTGCGCAACGTGTTGCGGTTGAGGCCGAGCAGATCGGCGGCGCGGATCTGATTGCCGCGCGTGGCGGCAAGCGTCAGCGTGATCAGCGGACGTTCGACCTCGCGCAGGACGCGGTCATAAAGGCCGGCCGCCGGCAGGCCGTCCTTGTGGGCCGCGAAGTAGGCCTTGAGCTGGCGCTCCACGGCCGCGCTCAGCGAGTCGTCGACCGGGACGGCTTCCGGCGTGGGCGGCGGTGCGACCTCGGCGAGCTCTGCCTCGATCACATCGACGCCGATCGTCTCCTGCGAATAGAGGGCGGCGAGGCGGCGGATCAGGTTCTCGAGCTCGCGCACGTTGCCGGGCCAGCGATAGCTCTTGAGCCGTTCGATGGCGGCGGCGTCCAGCGATTTCACCGGCAGTCCCTCGTTCGCCGTCTGTGCCAGGAAATGCCGGACCAGCTCGGGGATGTCCTCCGTCCGCTCCCGCAGCGGCGGCAGCCGGATCGGCACCACGTTCAGGCGATAGAACAGGTCCTCGCGGAACAGGCCCTGCCGTACGAGCTGACGCAGGTCGCGGTGCGTCGCGGCAATGATGCGAACGTCGGCACGCAGACGTTGGCGCCCGCCGACGGTGGTGTACTCGCCCTCCTGCAGCACCCGCAGCAGGCGCGTCTGCGCCTCGAGCGGCATGTCGCCGATCTCGTCCAGGAACAGCGTGCCGCCCTGGGCCTGCTCGAACCGGCCGGCATAGCGCGACGTGGCGCCGGTGAAGGCGCCTTTTTCGTGTCCGAACAGCTCGCTCTCGATCAGCTCACGCGGGATCGCCGCCATGTTGAGGGCGACGAAGGGCCCGTTCCGGCGCTTGCCATAGTCGTGCAGCGCCCGCGCGACCAACTCCTTGCCCGTGCCTGATTCGCCCGTAATCATTACGGTCAGGTCAGTGCCCATCAGCCGTGCAAGGACGCGGTAGATCTCCTGCATCGCCGGCGAACGCCCGATCAGCGGCAGCTTTTCTTCGGGCGCCGTCGCCTCGCCCGGCGTCACGGCTGCGGCGGCCGGCACGCTCAACGCGCGCTCGACGACATTGACCAGTTCCTTCAGGTCGAACGGCTTTGGCAGATACTCGAACGCGCCGCGCTCGGTGGCTTTTACGGCGGTCAGCAGCGTGTTCTGCGCGCTCATCACGATGACGCGCAGCTCCGGCCTGATCTTGCGGATCCGCGGGATGAGATCGAGCCCGTTCTCATCCGGCATGACGACATCGGTGATGACCAGGTCGCCCTCGCCATCTGCGACCCAGCGCCAGAGGGTCGCGGCATGGCCCGTAGTGCGTACATCGTGGCCGAGCCGTCCCAACGCCTGCGTCAGCACCGTCCGGATCGCCCGGTCGTCATCGGCAACGAGAATCGTCGCTTGCCCCATGTCGACTCCCTAGCCCTGCTCCTCCTCGGCGCCTGCGCGGCCGTCATAGATTGGCAGCATCACGCGAAACACGGTCCGGCGCGGTTGGCTGTCGAACTCGATGACGCCACCGTGGTCGCCGACGATCTTCGCCACCAATGCAAGACCCAGGCCGGAGCCGTTCACCTTCGTCGTCACGAACGGGTCGAACAGGTGGGCCCGCAGGTCCTCCGGGATGCCGTCGCCGTTGTCCTGGACGGCAACGACGAGCGGGAGCTGGACACGGCTGTCGCTGCCCGGGACGGCCAACCGAACGCCGTGCTGGTAGGAGGTCGAAAGGACGATTTCGCCGCCCACTTTTGGGGCAGCCTCTGCCGCATTTTTGACCAGGTTCAGGAAGACCTGCACAAGTTGGTCGCGATTCCCATCGACCGGCGGCAGCGACGGGTCGTAGTTCTCGATGAAACGGATATGCCGGGCAAAGCCGCTCTGGGCCAGCCGGCGGACGTGTTCGAGCACCTGATGAATGTTGACCGGCCCGCGTTTAAGCGGCCGGTCCGAGAACACCTCCATCCGGTCGACCAGGGCGCAGATCCGGTCCGTCTCGTCGATGATCAGGCGCGTCAGCTCACGCTCGCCCGGCGGGACCGACTGCTCGAGAAGCTGGGCCGCGCCGCGGATGCCCGAAAGCGGGTTCTTGACCTCATGCGCCAGCGTCGCCGCCATCGCCGTGACCGAACGCGCCGCGTTCCGATGCACGAGCTGACGATCGATCTTCTGGGCGATCGACCGTTCGTGGATCACGACGACGATCTGGCCCTCATTTTCTGCGAGCGGTGCCGCCTGAACCGTCACGAAGCGCTCGCCGATGCGCGGCCCGTCGAGAGTCACACCCTCTTCCGACACGCTGGTGCCGGTCTGGCGGACCTGGTTCAGAATGGTGAAGAGCGGGCTGTCCGGAGTGACCAGATCCTTGAGCCGGGTCCCCTTCAGATGCGAGGCGCCCGATTCGAAGAACTGCTCGGCCGCCGGGTTGACGTAGCCAACGACATCCCGCTCGTCCACGACCAGGACCGCGTCCGGCAGCGCGCCGAGAATGCCGGCCGGCTCGACATCGGGCCGCAGCATTCTCTCGCGCCGCATGGCTTTCATGGCTACGCCGCCGCCCGCGCGGGCGCCTCCCGTCCGACCGCTTCGATCGCGGCATCCCACGTCTCGCGCACGGCCTCGCGCACGGCCGCGGGATCGGTCAGTTTCATCACGCGGTTCCGGAACTCGGCTGCGCCGGGAAAGCCGCGCGCGTACCAGCCGAGATGCTTGCGCGCCATCCGCACGCCCAACTCGACACCGTAATGGCTCAGCATGTCGTCGTAATGCGCGAGAACGATGTCCCGCTGAACGTCAAGCGGCGGATCGGGCAGGCGTTCGCCCGTCCTCAGGAAATGAATCACCTGCGACAGGAACCACGGGCGCCCGCAGGCGCCGCGGCCGATCATCACGCCGTCGGCCCCGGATTGATCGAGCGCGGTGCGCGCCTCGTCCAGCGTCGTGACGTCGCCGTTGCAGATGACGGGAATCGACACCGCCTCCTTGACGTTGCGGATGAACGCCCAGTCCGCCTTGCCTTCATAGAACTGGCAGCGCGTGCGCCCGTGGACCGAGATCATGCGGATGCCGCATTCCTCCGCGATCTTGGCCAGCCGCGGCGCGTTGCGGTTCGCATTGTCCCAGCCGAGCCGCATCTTCAGCGTCACCGGCAGGTTTACGGCCTTCACCGTCGCGCTCAGGATCCTCGCGGCGTGGACCTCGTCGCGCATCAGCGCCGAGCCGGCATGGCCGTTCACCACCTTCTTCACGGGGCAGCCGAAATTGATGTCGATGATGGCGGCGCCGCGGTCGGCGTTGAGGCGTGCCGCTTCCGCCATCACCTCGGGCTCATAGCCGGCGAGCTGCACGGCCATGGGCGCCTCTTCGGGCGCGTTCCTTGCCATCAGCAGCGACTGGCGCGTCTCCCGGATCATCGCCTGGCTGGCGATCATCTCCGAGACGACGAGCCCTGCCCCCATCCGCTTGACCAAGCGCCGGAACGGCATGTCGGTGATACCCGACATGGGTGCCAGAAGGACGGGCGCGTCGATCGTTACGGGACCAATTTGAATGCCCATTTTTTAGGCGAACCCCATGCCATGTCTAAGGTTTAGGCATAGAACAATTCTGGTTGCGGCGCAATATCCGGCGTATCCAGCCGAGTTAGGCCGTTATCGCAGCCCACCCATGCGGCCTGGGGCGCTCGCGATCAGCTCATCAGCACGTCCGTGACGAACTTCACGCCCGGATAGGCAAGCGTCAGCAACAGATACGCGACGAGAATGTAGCGGGCCGCGCGCCGGCCACTCAGGCCGACCCGGTAGTGGAGCCACAACAGGACGACGATGACGACGAAGGTCGCGATTGAAAGCACCGTCTTGTGGTCGAACTGCAGCAGGGTGCCCGACTCCCGCCACATCAACGCCGACCCGGTCGCCAGCGCCACTCCCAGGACGACCGCGCTCGCGACGAGCAGGCGCGCCTGCAGAGCCTCGCCCTCCGCGACTGCGGGCAGCTGCCGGGTAAACGCCGTCGGACGCTTCAGTTTGAGGGCGCGCTCGTTCAGAACCACGGCCGCCCCGGCGACCGCGGCGAGCGTGAGAAGCCCGTAGGCCACGACCGACACGAGGATATGAACCTGCAGCCAGCCCGCCGGCGCGAGCCCCGACAGGGGCCGGGCCGGCGCATGCAGCCAGATCGTCGCCAGCAGCCCGAGTCCGGACAGATAGCCCAGGAGCAGCGCCGTCAGGCGACGCGCCACCGGGTTGATTGCAGCGAGACCGGCAAACAGGATCATGGTGACGGCAATGGCGAGCCACAGCGCCGCGCCGACGCCGGTCTGCCATGCGTGCGACTGCTGCACCGCGACCCAGGCGGCAGGTCCGGCGACCGCGACACCGAGCAAGGCCCAATAGCTCGCCCCCTGCCCGACATCCTGCGATGCACGTCCCGCAGGCGCCAGCGCAGCCGGCAGCAGCGCCGCAAGCGCAGCGAGGCTGAGGAATATCGAGGTCGTCATGCGGTCAGTTTACCAAGTTTCGCGCGCGACGTCCGGTGTGTGCGATGATCGGATGCACCGCTTGAACAACACGCGGCGTCAGATCCCTTCGACCACCACCATGTTCATCTTTGCCGCCCCCGCCCGCGCCCGTCGCGCCGCCGTATACTCGACCGAGGTGTAGAAGTTCCGCGCGTGCTCGAGGCTGGGGAACTCCAGCACCACGAGCCGCCCCGGTCGCCAAGTTCCTTCCAGGACCGACGACTGCCCGCCGCGTGCGAGATACCGGCCGCCGTACTTGGCGATCGCCGCAGGGGCGATCTTCTTGTATTCCTCGTACTTGGCCGGATCGGTCACGTCGACATCGGCAACGACATAGGCTGGCATCTTTCTTTTCTCCAGTGCCGTGGCAGGGTAGCTTCGGGGCCCAAGCTTAGCGATCTGCGGACGTCGAACAATGATGGATTGCGTGGCACTGGTAGTCGCCGCGGGACGGGGCTCGCGCGCCGGCGGCGCTGTGCCCAAGCAATATCGCCGCCTGGGGGCATGGCCAGTGCTGCGCTGGAGTCTGATGCGGTTCCTCAACCACCCGCGCGTCGACGGTGTGTGTGTGGTCATGAACCCTGACGACCGTCCGCTCTATGACGAGGCGACGCGGGGGCTCGATCTCCTGCCGCCGGTGCCGGGCGGTGCGACGCGGCAGGAATCGGTCTACCGCGGCCTGGAGAGCCTCGCGCCCATTTCCCCCCGTCACGTGCTCATCCACGATGCGGCGCGCCCTTTCGTCGATGACGCGATCATCGATCGCACGCTCGACGCGCTGGCGACCGCATCGGGTGCCATCGCCGCCGTGCCCGTCGCTGACACCTTGAAACGCGGCGCCGACGGCCTGATCACCGGTACGGTCGAGCGGACCGGCCTGTGGCGCGCCCAGACGCCGCAGGCCTTCCGCTTCACCGACATCCTCAGCGCCCATCGCGCCGCGATCGGCGCGGAACTGTCCGACGATGCGGCGGTCGCAGAGCGGGCGGGGCTTGCAGTCGCCCTCGTCGCCGGCAGCGAGGCCAACGGCAAGCTGACGACCGAAGACGACATACGACGCGCTGCGCAGTTTGCCAGTGCCCTCATGGAACCGCGGACCGGCACCGGCTACGACGTGCACGCCTTCGGACCGGGCGATCACGTCTGGCTCTGTGGCGTCAAGGTGTCGCATACGCAGGCGCTCGTCGGCCATTCCGATGCCGACGTCGCATTGCATGCGCTGACCGATGCCGTGTTGGGGGCCATCGGCGACGGCGACATCGGCCAGCACTTCCCGCCGAGCGACCCGCGCTGGCGCGGCGCGGCCTCGGCGCAGTTCCTAGCCCACGCCGCCGGTCTCGTCGCTGCACGCGGCGGCCGCATCACCCACGTCGATGTGACGATCATCTGCGAGCGGCCCAAGATCGGCCCCCATCGCGCGCGCATGGTCGCGCGGCTTGCGGAGATTCTCGGCATCGAAGCCGCCCGCTGTTCCGTCAAGGCCACCACGACGGAAGGTCTCGGCTTCACCGGTCGCGGTGAAGGTATCGCCGCGCAGGCCGTGGCCACGGTGCTTCTTCCGGCTTAACATGCCCCCTTGAGCGCGCCATCCGGCCCGTCCGCCCGGAGATTCCCAAGGGGGATTTCTAAGCATGCCTTTCCCCGATACACCGCTCTTCATCGCATTCGTCGTCACCGCGCTTGCGGTTATCCTGTCGCCTGGTCCCGATACCGTTTACGTGCTGACACGAAGCATCGGCGAAGGGCGCGTCTCAGGCCTGTTCGCAGCGTTCGGCATTTCCGCCGGCCTCTGCGTGCATGTCTCGGCCGCCGCACTCGGCCTGTCGAAGCTGTTCGAATATGCGCCGATCGCCTATGACGTTTTGCGCTGGAGCGGCGTCGCCTACCTGCTCTATCTCGCTTGGCGCGCCGTCACGGAACCGGCCTCGCCCTTGACCGTACCGACGACGCTTCAAGGCGTACGCCTTGCCCAGGCCTTCGGCCAAGCGATGCTGACCAACGTGCTCAATCCCAAGGTCGCGGTCTTCTTCATCGCCTTTCTGCCGCAGTTTGCAGATCCCGCCAAAGGCTACGTCGCGCCGCAGATTCTCACGCTCGGTCTGCTGTTCATCGCTGCCGGGTTCACTTGGCTCCTGTTCCTCGTGTTGACCTTCGGCTATTTCGGCGAGTGGCTGCGGCGCAGCGTGCGATTCTGGCGCTGGCAACGGTGGATCACGGGCGCCTCGCTCGGCGGGCTCGCGATCTGGCTGGCGTTGCCGGGACGGCGCTGATGCGGCCGCTGAAGCTCGAACCGGGCCGCCTTCCGGCTGGCACGTCGCCCTGGAACCCGGCCGCTCTGCTCTCGACCTGGTTCGGCATCGGCCTGATCCCGTTCGCGGCCGGCACCTGGGGCTCGCTCGCGGCCCTGCCCTTCGCCTGGGTCGTCCAGACCTATGCCGGCGCGGTCGGCCTTCTCGTCATTGCCGCGGCGATCGCCGCAATCGGAGTCTGGGCGGCCAGTCGGCTGTGCGCGCGCTCTTCGACCCGCGATCCGGGTTTCATCGTCATCGACGAAGTCGCAGGGATGTTCCTGACACTCGTGGCCGCACCACGGACCTGGTGGGCCTACGCGCTCGGGTTCCTCATCTTTCGCGTCGCCGACATCATCAAGCCGTGGCCGGCCAGCTGGTGCGACCGCCAAGTCCATGGCGGCCTCGGGATCATGCTCGACGATCTGGCCGCCGGTCTCTACGCGTGCGTCGCGACTTGGCTCGCGGTAACCTATCTTCCGATTGCAGATGCTGTCCGATCCCTTGATCTCTGAAGCGGCGACGTTGCTCGACGTTTGCCGGCGTGCCGGCATCAGACTGGCGACGGCCGAGTCCTGCACGGGCGGCCTGATCGCGGCGACGCTCACCGCCGTTCCCGGATCGTCGGATGTCGTCGAGCGCGGCTTCGTGACCTATTCGAACGAGGCCAAGACCGAACTCCTGGGCGTTCCGGCCGAACTCATCGCTGCGCATGGCGCGGTCAGCGAACCGGTCGCACGCGCCATGGCCGAGGGCGCGCTCATCCACGCCCGCGCCGATGTCGCGGTCGCCGTGACCGGCATCGCCGGCCCCGGCGGCGGAACGCCCAACAAGCCGGTCGGCCTCGTGCACATCGCCTGTGCCCGCACAAACCGGACGACGCTGCACGAACGCCACGTCTTCGCGGGCGATCGCAGCACGATCCGTATGCGCGCCGTCGAGGCCGCCTTCGCGCTGATCCGCCGCCAAAGCGAAGAATGATCCCCGCCGGCGCCTGCCGGCCGGCGGCGATTCACGTTCCTTGAACCGCGCGAAGTGTCGGCGCCGTCGTTCAAACCGGCCGCGCCGCGTTCGGCATCGAAGCCGGTTGTCCGTAGAGTTGCTTCGCCCGGCCCTCAAACGCCGCGACCATGCGCCGGACCGCCTCGTTGAACAGGGCGGCCATCAGCGACTGCAGCAGGCGAGAGTGGAACTCGAAATCGACATAGAAGTCGATCATCGTGCCGCCGCCGGGATGCTCCGGACTGGGTGGCACCGGTTCGAAAATCCAGTGATTGTTCAGATATCGGAACGGCCCCTCGGCGTAGGTGACGTCGATCCGGTACGGCGGGCTGAGCTTGACGCGCGAGGTGAAGCGCTCGCGGATCATGCGGAACCCGATGACGAGGTCGGCGACGAGCAGCGATTGAGGCGGCTCGGTCGAGATCGTCTCGCGCGAGCGGATGCGCGCCGCCAGACACCACGGCAGAAACTCGGGATAACGGTCGACCGACGCCACGAGCGTGAACAGCTGCTCGGGCGTATAGGGCAGGAACCGCTTTTCGGCGTGCGTGGGCATCTATCTTCGGCTCGTGCTCACGAGGAATCTACGGCTGCCGACCGGACGGCGGCTGCCGCTTCGCCATTCCATTACTCGGCCGCGCTGAGTTTGGCCGCACGCGCGGCGCGCAGCCGCGCGAAATCGGCATCCGCATGATACGACGAACGCGTCAGCGGGCTCGCCGACACCAACAGGAACCCCTTCGCGATCGCCATCGACTCGTAGGCCTTGAATTCCTCCGGCGTCACGAAGCGATCGACCGCGGCGTGCTTGGGCGTAGGCTGCAGATACTGCCCGATCGTCAGGAAGTCGACCTCGGCCGACCGCAGGTCGTCCATGACCTGCATGACCTCGACACGATCCTCGCCCAGGCCGACCATGATACCGGACTTGGTGAAGATCGACGGATCGAGCTGCTTGACGCGGTCGAGCAGCCGCAGGCTGTGATAGTAGCGGGCCCCGGGCCGGATCGTCGGATAGAGCCGCGGCACGGTTTCGAGATTGTGGTTGAAGACGTCCGGCTTCGCGGCGACGACCAGCTCGAGCGCGCCATCCTTGCGCAGGAAGTCGGGCGTCAGAATCTCGATCGTCGTGTGCGGCGAGGACTTGCGGATCGCCTCGATGGTTCGCACGAACTGCATCGCGCCGCCGTCGTCGAGATCGTCGCGATCGACGGACGTGATGACGACATGGGTAAGCCCGAGCTTCCGGACCGCTTCCGCGACGTGCTCGGGTTCATGCGGGTCGAGCTTATCGGGCCTGCCCGTCGCCACGTTGCAGAAGGCGCAGGCTCGCGTGCAGACCGAGCCGAGGATCATGAACGTCGCGTGCTTGCGCTTCCAGCATTCGCCGATGTTCGGGCACGCCGCCTCTTCGCACACGGTGTGGAGATTGAGCCCGCGCATCAGCGCGCGCGTCTCATGGTATTCCGCCGACGTCGGCGCCTTGACGCGGATCCACTCGGGCTTCCGCCGTTTCACCGGGTTGTCCGGCCGATGCGCCTTCTCGGGATGGCGCGGTCTTGCGAGCGGCTCTGTCACGTTCCAATCCTTCCGTTCCGACGCTACCTCGTCATGCGCGGAATTGAGGCCGCACACCCTTCGCGCTGCCCAAACCCGGCGTCACGGCCGGGCTTGCCCCGGTGACGCCGCGAATAACGGATAAGCCATCCCATTAGAAGTGGATTGCCCGGCCGTAGGCGTCAAGCACCGACTCGTGCATCATCTCCGACAGCGTCGGATGCGGGAATACGGTGTGCATGAGCTCGGCCTCGGTCGTTTCCAGCGTCCTGGCGATGCTGAAGCCCTGGATCAGCTCGGTCACTTCCGCGCCGATCATGTGCGCCCCCAGGAGCTCCCCCGTCTTCGCGTCGAACACGGTCTTGACCATCCCCTCCGGCTCGCCAAGCGCAATGGCTTTGCCGTTGCCGATATAGGGGAAGCGGCCGATGCGGACCTGATAGCCCTTCTCCTTCGCCGCCTTTTCGGTAAGGCCCACGCTCGCGATCTGCGGCATGCAGTAGGTGCAGCCGGGAATCTTCGTCACATCCAGCGGATGCACGTCCTTCACGCCGGCGATCTTTTCGACGCAGATCACGCCCTCGTGACTTGCCTTGTGGGCGAGCCACGGCGGCCCGACTAGGTCGCCGATCGCATAGACGCCGGGTTCGTCGGTACGCAGCCATTCGTCGACCACGACATGCGCCTTGTCGACCCGGACCTTCGTGCCCTCGAGGCCGATGTTCTCGACGTTGCCGACGATGCCCACGGCGAGAATGACCCGATCGACCGTGAGCTCGAAAGGCTTGCCGGCGGCCTCGATCGTCGCGGTGACGCTGTCGGCCCCCTTCTTCAGTGCCTTCACCGTCGCGCCGGTGTGAATCTTGATACCCTGCTTCTCGAACTGCTTGCGCGCGAAGGCGGAGATCTCCTCGTCCTCGACGGGAAGAATGCGGTCCATCACCTCGACGACGGTCACCTCGGCGCCCATGTTGCGGTAGAAGCTCGCGAACTCGATGCCGATCGCGCCGGACCCGACGACGAGCAGCGATTTCGGCAGCGAGGGTGCGACCATCGCCTCCTTGTAGGTCCAGACGAGCTTGCCGTCGGGATCGAGTCCCGGCAGCGTGCGGGCGCGGGCGCCGGTCGCGAGAATGATGTGCTTCGCGCCGAGATCGGCGACGGGCTTGCCGTCTTTCGTCACGCTCACCTTGCCCCGGCCGGCAAGACGGCCGCTGCCGTCGAAGACAGTGACCTTGTTCTTCTTGAGCAGGTGCTTGACGCCGGCCGCGAGCTGTGCGGCCACCTTGCGTGAGCGGTCGACCACCTTCTTCCAGTCGACCGAGACGTTCTCGACTTTGAAGCCGTAGGCATCCGCATGGCGCAGCAGGTGCCCCACCTCGGCGGTGCGCAGCAGCGCCTTGGTCGGTATGCAGCCCCAGTTGAGACAGATGCCGCCCAGATGTTCGCGCTCCACGAGTGCGGTGTTCAGGTTGAGTTGTGCCGCACGGATCGCCGCGACATATCCACCCGGACCACCGCCGATGATGACGACGTCGAAATTCTGCTCAGCCATTTTCGTCCGCTCTCCGGGCCTCATGCCTCGAGGAGCTCGGCATGACGCCTCGCATGAATAACGCGCCTCACCCTGCGCCCCTCGTCCCGAGCGCATGCGCTCTACCCTTCGACAAGGTCAGGATAAGGTGCATGTGACAATGGGCGAAGGGTGAGGCCGACACTTACAGCAGCATCATGATGGGGTTTTCGACGATGGCCTTGAAGGCCTGCAGGAATTCGGCGCCGACCGCACCATCGACGACGCGGTGATCGACCGAAAGCGTGCAGCTCATCACCGTCGCCACGGCAAGCGCACCGTTCTTCACCACCGGCCGCTGTTCGCCCGCGCCCACCGCCAGGATGCAACCCTGCGGCGGGTTGATCACCGCCGCGAAGTCCTTGATCCCGTACATGCCGAGATTGGAGATCGAGAACGTGCCGCCCTGATACTCCTCGGGCTTGAGCTTGCCTTCCCGAGCGCGGGCGATGAAGTCCTTCATCTCGCGCGAGATCTGGAGGAGCCCCTTCTGGTCGGCATTGCGGACGATCGGCGTGATCAATCCGTTCGGGATCGCGACCGCGACCGAGATGTCGACGGTCTCGAACAGCAGCGTGCCTGCCTCGCTCCAGGCGGCGTTTGCCGCCGGCACGCGCCTGAGCGCGATGGCCGCGGCCTTGATGATGAAATCGTTGACCGAGAGCTTGTAGGCACCCTCGCCCTTCTCCGGCGCCTTCGCATTGATCTCGGCGCGCGCAGCGAGGAGTGCGTCGATCTCGCAGTCGACCGTCAGGTAGAAATGCGGCACCTGCTGCTTGGACTCGGTCAGCCGGCGCGCAATCACCTTGCGCATGGTCGAGTGCGGCATGAGCTTGTAGGGCGAGCCCATCGCCACCTCGGCGGCCGGCGGGGCCTGGACCGGGGTCGGCGCCGGCTGCGGCGCGCGCGCGACGGCAGGTGCCGCGCCGCGGCGGAGCGCAGCCTCGACATCCACCTTGATGATGCGTCCGCCCGGACCCGACCCGGTCAATTGCGACAGATCGAGCCCGGCCTGCTCGGCCATCCGCCGTGCGAGCGGACTTGCGAACACGCGCGCACCCGCGGCCGCTGCCGGCGGCGTCGGAGCCGGGCGATGCGCCCCCGCCGCCGAACCGCCGGATTCGGCACCCGACGGCCGTGATCCGCCGCCAGGTGCGGCCTCCACGGCCGAGAGCTGCGGCCCGCGCGGCTCCGGTGCCTTCGTCTGGGGTGCCGCCGGCGCCGGTGCCTCGGCCTTTGCGCCGCCATCGAACTTGGCAAGCGCGGAGGCATCCTCGCCTTCCGCCAGGATGAGGGCGATGGGCGTGTTGACCTTCACGCCCTCGGTGCCGGCCGGCACCAGGATCTTGCCGAGCGTACCCTCGTCGACCGCCTCGACCTCCATCGTCGCCTTGTCGGTCTCGATCTCGGCAATCACGTCGCCCGACTTGACGACATCCCCTTCCTTCTTCTTCCACGCCGCCAGCTTGCCTTCCGTCATGGTTGGCGACAGCGCCGGCATCAGTACTTCGATCGGCATCGCTCTCTCCCGGGCGACCAGTACTATTGCTTGTAGAGAACCGCGCGGGCGGCTGCCGCAATATCTTCCGGTTGCGGCAGCGCCATGCGCTCAAGATTCGCCGCATAGGGCATCGGCACGTCCGCGCCGCACACGCGCTTGACCGGCGCATCGAGCCAGTCGAAGGCAAGCTCCATCATCCGCGCGGCGATCTCGGCGCCGATGCCCGCATAGGGCCAACCCTCCTCGACCGTGACGAGGCGGTTCGTCTTCATCACCGAATTGACGACGGTGTCGATGTCGAGCGGACGCAACGTGCGAAGGTCGATGACCTCGGCTTCGATGCCGTCCTTGGCAAGCATCTCGGCCGCCTGCAGCGACTTGCCCACCATGATCGAGAACGCGACGATGGTCACGTGGCGGCCGGTGCGCACGACCTTTGCCTTGCCGATCGGCACGAGGAATTCGGGATCCTCCGGCACCGGGCCGGACAGGCCGTAGAGCACCTCGTTCTCGAGGAAGATCACTGGATTGGGATCGCGGATCGCGGATTTGAGCAGGCCCTTGGCATCGGCCGGGGACCACGGGCTTACGACCTTGAGGCCGGGGACATGGGCATACCAGCTCGCGAAGCATTGCGAATGCTGCGCGGCGACGCGGGCCGCGGCACCGTTGGGACCGCGGAACACGATCGGGCATCCCATCTGTCCGCCGGACATGTAGAGCGTCTTGGCGGCCGAGTTGATGATCTGGTCCATCGCCTGCATGGCGAAGTTGAACGTCATGAACTCGACGATCGGTCGCAGGCCCATGAACGCCGCACCGACGCCGAGGCCGGCGAAGCCGTGCTCCGTGATCGGCGTGTCGATGACGCGGCGGCTCCCGAACTCCTGCAGCAGCCCCTGGCTCACCTTATAGGCGCCCTGGTATTCGCCGACCTCCTCGCCCATCAGGAAGACGGTCTCGTCGCGGCGCATCTCCTCGGCCATGGCGTCGCGCAGAGCCTCGCGCACGGTGAGCGTGACGGTCTTGCCGTATTCGCGCTCCTCGGGGACGCTTGCCGATGCCGGCGGTTTCGGTCGTCTGGCTTCGGTCTGCGGCGCAGGCTCCCGTGACTGGGTTGCGGCGACGTTCGCCTGCGCGTCCGCGGGCGGTGCCTCGGCCTTTGCGCCGCCATCGAACTTGGCAAGCGCGGAGGCATCCTCGCCTTCCGCCAGGATGAGGGCGATGGGCGTGTTGACCTTCACGCCCTCGGTGCCGGCCGGCACCAGGATCTTGCCGAGCGTACCCTCGTCGACCGCCTCGACCTCCATCGTCGCCTTGTCGGTCTCGATCTCGGCAATCACGTCGCCCGACTTGACGACATCCCCTTCCTTCTTCTTCCACGCCGCCAGCTTGCCTTCCGTCATGGTTGGCGACAGCGCCGGCATCAGTACTTCGATCGGCATGAATTCCCCGAATTCTTCGTCGTTTGTTGTGATGCAGACGCGCGCAATACGCGCGGCTCAGGCTTCGATCAGCACGTCGGTGTAGAGCTCCGACGGATCAGGCTCCGGCGACTGCTGCGCGAACTCGGCGGCGGCAGTGACGATGTCCTTCACCTCGCGATCGATCTTCTTGAGTGCCGCCTCATCGGCCATGCCGCGCTCGATCAGGAGCTTGCCGAGCTGATCGATGGGATCGTGCTGCGTCCGCATCTTCTCGACCTCCTCCTTCGACCGGTATTTCGCCGGATCGGACATGGAGTGGCCGCGATAGCGGTAAGTCTTCATCTCGAGGATATAGGGCCCCTTGCCGCTGCGCGCATGCGCGACGGCGCGCTCGCCGGCTTCCTTGACGGCGAGGACGTTCATGCCGTCGACCGGTTCGCCCGGGATGCCGTAGGCCTCGCCGCGCTTATACAGGTCGGTCGTGGCCGACGCTCGTTCGACCGAGGTGCCCATGCCGTACTTGTTGTTCTCGATGATGTAGACGACCGGCAGCTTCCACAGCGCCGCCATGTTGAAGGCTTCGTAGACCTGGCCCTGGTTGATCGCGCCGTCGCCGAAATAGGTCAGGCACACGTTGCCGGTCTGACGGTACCGGTGCGCGAAGGCGATACCGGTGCCGATCGGCACCTGCGCGCCGACGATGCCGTGGCCGCCGTAGAAGTTCTTCTCCTTGCTGAACATGTGCATGGAGCCGCCCTTGCCCTTCGAGTAGCCGCCGCGGCGCCCCGTGAGTTCGGCCATCACGCCTTTCGGATCCATGCCGCAGGCGAGCATGTGACCGTGATCGCGATAGCTGGTGATGACGGAATCATCGGGCGTGATCGTGGCCTGCATGCCGACGACGACGGCCTCCTGCCCGATGTAGAGATGGCAGAACCCGCCGATGAGCCCCATGCCGTACATCTGACCCGCCTTCTCCTCGAAGCGGCGGATCAGAAGCATGTCGCGATAATACTTGAGCAGTTCGGCCGGGCTTACGTCCGGGTCCTCGACTTTTGTCTTGCGTTTTGTCACTGCAGGCATGCGGCTTTCCTCCTCGAGGGTGCTCGAACCATGACGTCAACCGTCCTGGCCCCCTAACGGTTGCGCCGATTCATATGCCTCAACCCCGGGATCTGACAAGCCGGGTTCCCACTTAAGCTTTTGAAATGTAACAAAAAAAAGTTACTTAACCGAAATCAAGTTAAAACACGAAATATTGTTTCTGGCCCATCATCGGGCCGGAAAGGTTAATGCCAGACGCAGCGGATACCGGACCGAAAGTTGCGACCCTTCCCGTCAGGCCGACGCGACCCGCCGGACATAGCCCTGGTAGAGCCACATCGCCGCGCCGCCCAAGAACCCGATTCCATCGGTGATCGGTTCGGGGACGATGAGACACAGGGCAAACCCCAACAGGGGTACGCGCAGCCACATCGGCAGCGGCGCGCCATTCATCCAGCCCTCGGTCGCCGCGGCGAGCAGCAGCACGCCGAGCGTCGCGCTACCCGTGACGAACACGATGTCGAGCGTCTCGCCCTGAAACAGAAGCTCGGGCCCGAAGAAGAACATGAACGGCACGATGAACGTGGCGAGGCCAAGTTTGACCGCGATGAACGATGTCTTCCACGGGTCGGCATTCGCCAAGCCGGCAGCCGCGAATGACGCCAGCGCGACCGGCGGCGTGATCGACGAGATCACCGCATAGTAGAAGATGAACATGTGCGCGGTGAGCGGCTGGATCCCGATCTGGGCGAGTCCCGGCGCCGCCACCGACGCGGCGACGGCATATGCCGCCGTGGTCGGCATCCCCATGCCGAGGATGAGCGCGATCAGCGCCGCGAATATCAGCGCCAGAATCTTGCTCGCTCCCGCGAGCGCGAGGATCATGTTCGAGAAACGCCCGCCGATTCCCGTCAACGCGATGACGCCGACGACGATGCCGGCGCAAGCGCAGATGGCGACGAGCTGGATCACGTCGCGGCCGGCCTTGTCGAGCGCGTCGAGCACCGCGCGAGGTCCCATGCGGTTCTCGCGGGCGGACAGCCAGCTCGCGACGATGGCGGCGACGATGCCGACCGAACCCGCCCGAAAGACCGAGTAGCCCATCATCAGCGCGACGATGAGCGCCACGATCGGCGCCATCAGGTACGACTTGCGGAGGACACCGCCAAGCGGCGGCAACTCCTCGCGCGGCAGGCCGCGCAGACCGCGTTTCACTGCATGCAGGTCGCAGTGGATATAGCAGGCGACGTAGAACAGCAGCGTCGGAATGATCGCGGCGAGGGCGATGTCGGTGTACGGGATGCCGAGAATTTCGGCCATGATGAAGGCCCCTGCCCCCATCACCGGCGGCGTGATCTGTCCGCCGGTCGACGACGTCGCCTCGATGGCCGCCGCAGTCGCACGGTCGTAGCCGACGCGGCGCATCATCGGAATGGTGATGAGGCCCGAGGCAACGACATTCCCGACCGAGCTGCCGCTGATCGTGCCGAACAGAACGCCCGAGAGAACCGCGACCTTCGCCGGACCGCCGCGCGCCCAGCCCACGAGCGCGACCGCCAGTTCGTTGAACCACTCGCCGGCGCGCGAGGCGTTGAGGAACGCGGCGAAGGCGATGAAGAGAACGATGTAGGTCGACGAGACGTCCGTGGTGATGCCGTGGACGCCCTGCATCGAGTAGATGTAGCTGAAGAACATGTCGGGCTGGATGCCACTGTGGCGCAGCACACCCGGCATCCACGGGCCGACGAAGGCATAGACGATGAAGACGAGCGCGAGGACCGGCAGGGCAACCCCCGCCGTCCGCCGCGTCAGCTCCAGGATGATCAGCGTGCCGACAAGTCCGATGACGAAGTCCCACGTCGTCGGCAGCACGCCCGCCCGGAACAGGAGATCATCGAAATTCACATAGATGTAGCCGAGGATCGCGAGCGAGGCCGCGATCATCACCCAATCGTACCAGGGCACCCCGTGGCCGGTGTCGCGGCCCCAGCCCTGGTATACGCCAAGCCCGATCACCGAGCCGATGCAGACATGGGTCACCCGCAACAGCCACGGGTCGATCGGATGAATGTTCAGGACATACAGGTGGAAGGCGACGTACAGAACGGCGATCCAGTAGAACAGCCGTCGCTGCCGTCCGGGCAGATTCCGTTCACGGCCGCCGAACTCGAACTCCTGCGCCTTGTCCACTGCCTTGATGGAGGTGTCGTCGACCTCTGCCTCCACCGGAAGCAGACGGCCGGACGGGCGTTGCTGCATCCTCGTCTCCCGACGCCCCGCTTGAGGGCGCGTCCCGTAAGTCCCTGTTGGCAGCTCTCTCTCCGGCCGTTTCCGGCCGGAGAGAGTCGCAATCGTTCTTGTTGATTATGCCATCAACCGGCTGTTCAGCCCTTGGGGATGAGCTTCTCGTCGATCTGGAAGCCCTTCTCCTTGAAGTACTTCACGGCGCCCGGGTGGAAGGGCAGGAACGTGTTCTTGGTCACGTTCTCAGGCAGCGTCTCCTTCGCCGCCGAATGCCCCTGCACCATGCGCTGGTTGTTCTCCATGACGGCCTTGACGATTCCGTAGACGAGGTCGTCAGGCAGATCCTTGTGCGCGATCGCAAAGTTGTAGACGCCGACCGTCGGCTGATCCTCGGTCAGCGTCCGGTACGTGCCCTTCGGAACGACTGCGTCGGACAGCTCCGGGAACTTCTGCTTCAGCGTCGAGATCTCGTCCTTGGAGAAGCTGAAGAACGTGACCTCGCGCTGCGCTTCGATCTCCGAGAAGGCCGGGAACGGTATACCGGCGGCGAAACCGAACGCATCGATCAAGCCGTCGCCGAGCTGCGAGGCCATGTCGGACGCGCCGCCGTTGCGGATCGCGGCGACCTTGATGCCCAGCGCCTCAAGCATCTGCGGCAGATACGTACCGGGCGTACCGGCCTTGGGGCCGACGCCGACGTTCTTGCCGGCGAGCTGCGCCACCGAATTGATGCCGGTGCTCTTGGTCGTCACGAAATGGAACATCGTGTCGTACATCGGGAAGATCGCCCGGATGTCCTGGAACTTGCGACCCTGGGTCCAGGCGCCGGTGCCGTTCCAGGCCTGCAGCGCGACACCCATCGTCGTCATACCGAGTTCAATCTGCTTGCTGTTCACCAGGATGATGTTGTGATTCGGACCATCCGTCTGGCGCGTGCTGATCGGCACGCCGACCGCTTCGGCGGCGATATTGGCCCACACCTGGCCATACACGTAAAACACGCCGCCGACCGACGCAGTGCCCAGCGTCATCGACTTCGGCCAGTTCGCCTTCTGCGCCATGGCCGGCGTGACCACCAGCGCGCCGGCAAACGCGGCGATCGCAAGTTTCAGGCGGAGTCGTCTCATCACTGATCCTCCCAGCGAGGTTTGAGTTTAGGCCGTACCCGGCCGGTTATCGTGCCGGCTAACCTAACCAATGTCGTGAAACGGTGTCCACCGCTTTGAAACACATGGAAATTCAACGATTCCCCTGCGGGCGCCGGCCTCGTTCAGCGCCTGGGCACGGTCGGGTCCGGCAGGTGGATCACGATCTCGTCCGGTCGGGCGAAGTTGAGGACGATGCGCGCCCGCTCGTCCAGCATGTCCGGGTCGAGATGTTCGGGACGCAGCAGCGAGACACGGTGTTCGAGCGCCTTGCGCTCGGCGGTCAGCTCTTCGAGCTGCGCGCGCGTCTCCTGGATCCGCTCCGACAGGCGGACGAGGGCGAACAGGCCCCGATCGCCTTCGATCGAATGATAGGCAAAGTAGCCGACGGCGCAGAAGCCGAGAACCGGCCCCACCACATCCTTCGCCCGTCGCTTGAGTTCGTCCCAGACCGCCATCTGGCGAATCGAATCACAGCGCGACTCGGGGCGTCAACGGGGTTCTCGTAGAAAGAGTCAGGGGAATCAGGAATCTCGCAAAAGTGTTGCAAATATGACTCAAGCCTGCTTGCCCAAGCTCTTGATTCAGGCCCATCGACTCGGCGCGCCCACGGCGCCGGACCGGGCGCACTCGCCCGCCGTCCCAAGCGCGGCCCGGACGCCACCCCGTCGCGTGTCGCCCGTCGCGTATGTCGCGCGCGTCTCGCAGGTCTTGCGCGTCTCACCCGTCCTGACCGTTTCGCCGGTCCAAGGTGTCCGTCCTTAGACAGCTTCCGTCCCGGGAGCGGACCCACGCCGCGGGAGCTCCTCAATATGGCTGGGACATCGGGACGGTGGGATGGACCCCGCTGCACCACATGAACCGGCAGAATCAGGAACGCCCGCCGGGTCTGGAGACCCGTGCGGGCGCATTCATCCGGCACCGCGAGAGTCGCATCGGCCGCGCCGCGCGCCAACCCGCCATCGGCGATCACGTCGTCGGCCGCAGCGTCCTATCCGTTCCTCAGAACCGAACGGCCGGCGTATCGGGCCTGCGACCCCAGCTGCTCCTCGATGCGCAGGAGCTGGTTGTACTTGGCGAGGCGGTCGGACCGTGACAGCGAGCCGGTCTTGATCTGACCGCAGTTGGTCGCGACGGCAAGATCGGCGATGGTCGCATCCTCCGTCTCCCCCGAACGGTGTGACATGACGGCGGTGTAGCGCGCACGCTGCGCCATTTCGACCGCCTCGAGCGTCTCGGAGAGCGTGCCGATCTGGTTGACCTTCACGAGGATCGAGTTGGCGATGCCCTTGGCGATGCCCTGGCTCAGCCGGGCCGGATTGGTGACGAACAGGTCGTCGCCGACGAGCTGCACGCGGCTGCCGAGTACGGCGGTCAGCGCCGCCCAGCCGTCCCAATCGTCCTCGGCCATGCCGTCCTCGATCGAGACGATGGGATAGCGGCGGCAAAGATCCTCGTAGAGCTTGATCATGCCGGCGGCGTCGAGCGTCTTGCCCTCGCCTTCCATCACGTACCGGCCGTCCTTGAAGAACTCGCTCGAGGCGCAGTCGAGCGCGAGCACCACGTCGTCCCCCGGCTTGTAACCGGCGGCCTCGATCGCCTTGACGATGAAGGCGAGCGCCTCGTCGGCGCTCTCGAGATTGGGCGCGAACCCGCCCTCGTCGCCGACATTGGTCGCATGGCCGGCATCGGCTAGGCGCTTCTTGAGCGCATGGAAGATTTCGGCCCCCATGCGCAGCGCATCGGCGAACGTGTCGGCGCCGACCGGCATGATCATGAATTCCTGAAAGTCGATCGGATTGTCGGCATGCGCGCCGCCGTTGACGATATTCATAAGCGGCACGGGCAGAATGTGGGCGCGCGTCCCGCCGACATAACGATAGAGCGGCAGCCGCGCCTGTTGCGCCGCCGCCTTCGCCGCCGCCAGCGAGACGCCGAGAATGGCGTTGGCGCCGAGCCGTCCCTTGTTCGGCGTGCCGTCGAGCTCGATCATTGCGCGGTCGAGCGCGAGCTGATCCTCCACGTCGCGGCCCGAGAGCGCATCGAAGATCTCGCCGTTCACCGCCTCGACCGCTTTGCGAACGCCCTTGCCGCCGTAGCGCTTCTTGTCGCCGTCGCGCAGCTCGACCGCCTCGTGCGCACCGGTCGAGGCACCCGACGGCACGGCGGCGCGGCCGACGATCCCCGTCTCGAGGGTGACATCGACCTCGACGGTCGGATTGCCGCGGCTGTCCAAGATTTCGCGGGCGCGGATATCGGTGATGGCGGTCATGATGACTCCGTCGTTCCACAAGGAATAAACGGCGCCGGACATTAGCGGCATCGCCGGTCGTGGGCAACGCGGCGCGATCCGGACGCCATCACCTGCTCTCGCGCGCCAGGCCATCGGCGGCGGGAAGCATTGCGTCGCCGCGTTTCCGTCGGCAAGATTCCGACCGGCCATGAACTTTGAAGCATTCAAGGCATCGCTCGCCGGCGCGGCACCGCCCGCCGGCCTGAGCCGCGCCCTCGCGGCCTTATGGCATGCAGCAAAGGGCGACTGGGACACCGCCCACGCGCTCGCACAGGCGGAAGACAACCTGTCCGGCGCCTGGGTTCACGCCTATCTGCACCGCGTCGAAGGCGACCAGGACAATGCCGGCTACTGGTATTGCCGCGCCGGCAAGCCGCATTGCCGCCTGCCACTGGACGCGGAATGGCAGCAGATCGTGCGATCGCTGCTCGAGGCGTCGCAGATGCCGACCGGGACGCGCTGACCACAGGCCCGAAGGCCGGCGCGTTCTTTTCGATCCGCCGTTTCGCGACAGCCACGGTAACCGTTTTCGATCGGCGCACGTCGTTCGAGAAAAGCGCGACTGGCACCTTCATTACCCCACAGATAATTGCCCGCCTCGCATTTCAGGATGACGATCCGCCCATCGCTCACCAGCCAATGGAGCTTTCCATGTTGTCTTATTCAATGCGCGCCCTGCTGCGCTCGACGCGGCTTTGTGCTTCGCCTGCGGCCTGCCCGGCATGGCGGCCTCGGACTGGCTGGCCGGTTTCCTGCTGCCGGGACAGCCGGCCTTGTTTGGTGTTCCGATGCCGACGGTGATGCTGGAACTGGGTCTCGTACTCGCAGCCTATGCCGGCCTGTTGGTGACGATGGCCGGGCGCGCCCGCATCGCCCGCGGCTTCGTCGCGATCACCGTGTTGGGCGACGGGCTTTGGGTGCTGGGAACCCTCGTTCTGCCGCTTGCAGCCGGCAATGCCTTCAGTCCGTGAGGCCGCATCGCGCTGCTCCTGGTCGCTGCCGACACCGCGCTCCTCGGCATTCTGAAGTGGCGCGCCCTGCACCGCGGCGCACAGCCGGCAGTCGCGTGACGGCGGCCGGACGGCCTCGTGTCTCCGATGGCGCCGCGGTGACGCTGGGCGCCCACCGGCCGGCGGGCGAAAGTGACCCGGAAACGCGACGGGGAAGGATGACCGCCATGAGCAGCTTCGCCGCGGCGCGCGCGACGACCAGCGACTTCGGCACCTTGATGCGGCAATGGCGCCGGCGGCGCGGCCTGAGCCAGCTTGCGCTGGCCGAGAACGGCGACGTATCGCAGCGCCACGTCAGTTTTCTCGAATCGGGCAGGTCGAGGCCAAGCTGGCAGATGGTGCTGCATCTCTGCGAACTGCTCGACCTGCCCTTGCGCGAACGCAACCGACTGTTGCAGGTGGCCGGATTTGCCGTCGTCTACCGCGAAAGCCGCCTCGACGAACCGCAGCTCGCCGAGGCGCGCCGCGCGCTCGATCTGCTGTTGCACCAGCACGAACCTTTCCCGGCCGTCGTCGTGGACGCGATCTGGACAATGCAGCTTGCCAATCAGGCGGCGCGACGCATGGTCGCGTTCCTGCTCGGCCCCGCCTTCGATCCGGAGCAACCGGTCAATCTGATCAAGCTGCCGCTCCATCCGAGCGGCGCGCGGTCGTACGTCGTCAACTGGCGCGAGACGGCCGCCGCCATGCTGCATCGATTGCAGCGTGAGGCGCTCGACAATGCCGCGGCGGCCGCACTACTGGCCGAAGTGCGTGCCTATCCCGACGGCGACGCGCTGTGGCGCAACCTCGACTGGGAGCGCGAGCCGCGGCCGATCCTGCCGTTCACGGTGACAAAGGATGGCGTAACGCTGAACCTGGTGACGATGATTGCCACCTTCGGCACGCCGCAGGACGTCACGCTGCAGGATCTGCGCATCGAACGCTTTCTGCCGGCGGACGAGACGACCGAACAGATCCTGCGCAACCTCGCCTGATCTTCCGGTCACGCGTTCTTCGCATCGGCCCGCGCGATCCGAAACCGGTGCGGATTGTCGTGGCGATAGGCACAGCGTCGGTCGTTCGCGGTACCAGCATGCGCTTTCGGTGTGTGCCGCCATCATAAATCCACTTCTTGCTTCAGAATGGTCACGACACCCGCCGTACACTGGCCTCACAACTCTAGGGGGCACGTTGCGCGTCATCACGACCGAAACGCACCCGACCACGACCGAAACGCACCCGACCATGATCGACCAGCGTCTCGTCCGGCGCTGGCTCCTCGGCGGTCTCGCTCCGTTCTGGGCTCTCGCCATCGGTTTTCATGTTCTGGGATTTTCGTTCCCGTCCCTTCCTTTCGTAACCTTCGCCGTCTGCGCCGTCTTCCTTGCCGGCGGGTTCCTCCTCAACATGTTCGCGCTGCAGCGGCTCGAACGGCTGTCGCTCCGCCATGTGGCATGCCTGTTCCTCGTGGCCGGGCCGGGCCTCGGCGTCGCCATGATCGCGACCACGCTGCTCGGACTCGGCATCAGCGGCATCGTCATTCTGATCACCTATTTGCCGCTGACGATGCTGGATCCGAACGACACGATTCTCGGCGTCATCGAGAATGTCGTCGTCGCGGTTTCATGCGCTGCGGCCGGCTTCGGGTCCGGCACGCTGTTCCACTTCGTTATGTCTCAGGTGATGCCGACCTCGCTCGCCGCGGCGCCCGATATGTGGCGCGCGCACGCGTTCGGTGCCGCGACCGCCGGCTTCGTGTTCGGGCTTTCCAACGCGACATTGAGCGGCCTATTGCTCGTGCCGATCCCCTATGTCCTGATGACGCTCTGGGTCCTGCAGCGACGTCTCGAACACGGCGCCGTGGGCGCTGAATCGCCAGTCACGTTCACGCTGCGTCTGGCCGGCGTAACGGCACCGATCGCGGCCCTCGGCATGCTGATCGGAATGGTCTCGTACGGGCCGTCCGGACCAGCCGCCGTGAGCCGGCCGACGATCACGGCCGAACGCGATCCGGGCGAGGCGCCCCTTCGCGAGAACCGAATTTCGGCCGCACACACAGGCGTGCTGATGCCGGCAGAACTGCAGCCGGCCGCCGTGCATCCGTCATGGAACTTCGTGCGCCCCGACAGTCCGCTCCCCTGACCTGAACCTTGGGGCCACGATTCGACGGCAACTCCGCCGTCGACACGGCCGGGGAAGATTCTGTGCTTCGTCAGGCCCCCAGCTTCTCGGCAAGATCGACGAAATCGCAGGCGACGACGGTCCAGTCCTCTTCGGGCACGAGATCCGTCGTCTGTCCGGGCCCGTATTCCGTCGGACGCGGGACGAAGCCGGTCTTCAGCCCGTTGCGCGCGGCGGCGCGCAGGTCGTCGTTATGGGCCGCGACCATCATGACCTCGTCCGGCGTGAGACCGAGCATCGCAACCGCGTTCAGATAACTCTCCGGCAGCGGCTTGTAGGCGTGGCTCGTCTCGGCAGACAGGATGGCATCCCACGGCAATCCGGCACGCTTCGCCATGTTGAGCAGCAGCGCGAAATTGCCGTTCGACAGCGGCGTGATGATGTACTTCGCCTTGAGACGCGTGAGGCCGGCTACGGTATCGGGCCAAGGGTCGAGCCGATGCCACGCGCGATTGAGGTCGGCGCGTTCCGCCTCGGACAGCATGCCGAGACCGAAACGCGGCAACAGCATGTCGAGCGTCTCGCGGTGAAGAACGTCGAGAATCGTCCAGGGTCGTCGGCCGGACCGCACCTGCTCCAGCGACGGCTGATAGTTGCCGCGCCATGCGTCGGCAAAGGCCGCCGCATCGACCGTCACACCCTTGCGGCGCGCAACGGCCTCGATCTCGCCGATGATGCTCGTGCGCCAATCGACGCACGTCCCGAACACGTCGAAGAGCAGCGCACGGATCGTCATGCCGTCCCCGCAAAGGTCATGCAGCCGAAGGGTAGCGTCTTTCGGGGCATCCGCAAGCCGCTACCGGGCCGGCGGCGACGGAACGGATCAGACGGCAGACCTGGACCGGTTCGTGCGGGACGGCTGGATCCGTACGGCTCAGCCTAACGCGATCGGCCTTTCCTTCGCCAGCCGATCGAACTGCTGCAGGGTCACGAGGATGTCGGGCAGATCCTTGAGCCGGATCATGTTGGGGCCGTCGGACGGCGCATTGTCCGGGTCCTGGTGCGTCTCCATGAACACGGCGGCGACGCCGACGGCAACGGCCGCACGTGCGATGACCGGCGCGAAGCGGCGGTCGCCGCCCGAAGCCGTTCCCTGCCCGCCCGGCTGCTGAACCGAGTGGGTCGCATCGATGACGACGGGATATCCCGTCGCGGCCATGATCGGCAGGCCACGCATATCGGTAACGAGCGTATTGTAGCCGAACGACACGCCGCGCTCGGTCAGCAGGATATTGTCGTTGCCCGCCGACGATATTTTCGCCGCGACGTTCCGCATGTCCCAGGGCGCGAGGAACTGGCCCTTCTTCACGTTAATGGCGCGGCCGGTCTTCGCCGCCGCGAGCAGAAGGTCGGTCTGGCGGCACAGGAACGCCGGGATCTGCAGCACGTCCACCGCCTCGGCCACGGCGGCGCACTGACCCGGCTCGTGCACGTCGGTCAGCACCGGGCAGCCCCATTTCTCGCGGATCTCGGCGAGGATCGGCAGGCTCTTTTCGAGGCCCAGGCCGCGCGCGGCATTCACGGAGGTACGGTTCGCCTTGTCGAACGAGGTCTTGTAGATGAAACCCATGCCAAGCTTGCCAGTGATCTCGACGAGCGCGTGGCTCATCTCCATCGCGTGGTCGCGGGATTCGAGCTGACAGGGACCGGCGATCAGCACCATCGGGCGATCGTTACCGATGGTGACGTTGCCGACATGGACGTGGCGGGGACTGGTCATGGCGGAAGCTTGTGCCACGGAGACCATGCCCTCGACAAGATCGCCCTGCCGTAAGGACAAGGTCGGATGCGGCGACCGGAACCATCGTCGCACTGCCCGGTTACTCACCCGTCGAACGCGCATCAGGGAACCGGGTCAGGATCCGCAGGAAACGCTCCATAAGGTCGCGGCGTGCGGAACACGCTCCAGGACGGCCATACTTGCCGATTTCGGCGTAATCGCGCTGCGCAGACAATCGGTCGCGATGCTGCTGAACCATGCCTGCGAGGCGACCCTCTCGGGCGTTGCGGTCCATCACGTCAAGATTCTGGAGTACCGTACTGAAACGGACCGCCTTCTCGTGCGCGCCAGCCGCGGATGGCGCGACGGCGTCGTCGGCAAGGCGGCACTCTCCGCCACCCTGGATTCACCACCCGGGCGCGCCTACCAGACCGGCCGGTCGGTCCAGATCGCGGACATGCGCAGGGATGCCTCGATCCGCTATTCGGAGCTGCTGCGTTCGCACGGCATCGTCTCGCTGCTGAACGTGCCCGTCCGTTCCGAAGGATTCAGCTACGGCGTACTGGAAGTGGATGGCACGTCGCCGCAGGAATGGACGCAGGAGGACGTGTTCTTCCTGGAAGGCGTCGCCCATCTGATCGTGGCCGCCCTTCAGCGCAGCACGGCCGAGCAAAAACAGGAGACGCTCTACCGTGAACTCCATCACCGGCTGAAGAACAACAGCGCGATGATCGTGGCCATGATCGAAGGCCAGCGCCGCATGGCGACCGGCGACGAGGCGCGATCGATGCTCACGCAGCTTTCACGGCGGGTGCACACGATCAGCAAGGCCCACTCGCTAGTGCGGCCGCAGGATGGAGCGAGCACCTTGAACGTAGGACTCTACGTCGTCGACCTATGCGAGAATCTCCAGGCGGCGGCGCCGATCGACCGGATCATCAGTCTCCGCTGCGCGGCCGACGAACGGCTCGTCAACGTCGACGAGGCGGTGTCGCTCGGGCTGATCGTCACGGAGCTCGTTCTGAATGGCTTCGAGCACGCCTTCCCCGACATGGGCGGGCGTATCGACGTTCGGGTGAAATTCGACGGCGTGCATGGCGAGCTGTCGGTCACCGACAACGGCAAGGGAATCATCGAGGAGCGCGAAGGCAGCCGCCGCCTTCAGCTCGTGTCGATGCTCGCCGAGCAGCTCAACGGCAGCTTCGAGATACGGCCGAACTCTGCCGGCATCGTCGCCCTCGTACGGTTCATGTCGCCGCACAGGGCGCCGGATAACGTCGGCGGCTGCCTTACACCAGCCGGCTCTGCTCCACCGCTGCCTTGATGAACGACGTGAACAGCGGGTGCGGGTCGAAGGGCTTCGACTTGAGTTCCGGGTGGAACTGCACGCCGATGAACCACGGATGGTCCGGGATCTCGACGATCTCCGGCAACTGACCGTCGGGCGACATGCCCGAGAATATCAGGCCCGCCTTCTCCAGCCGCTCCTTGTAGTTGATGTTCACCTCGTAGCGGTGGCGGTGGCGCTCCCTAATATGGTTCGTCCCGTAGATCTGCGCCACGCGGCTGCCCTCCTTCAGCAGACAGTCATAGGCGCCGAGGCGCATGGTGCCGCCGATATTGTCGCCGATCGAGCGGCGTTCGATCGTGTTGCCGCGCGTCCATTCGGTCAGCAGACCGACGACCGGCTCCGGAGTCGGGCCGAACTCGGTCGTATTCGCCTCCTTGATGCCGACGAGATCGCGCGCCGCCTCGATGACGGCCATCTGCATGCCGAAGCAGATGCCGAAATACGGCACCCTCTTCTCGCGCGCATAACGCACCGCGCGGATCTTGCCTTCCGCCCCGCGCTCGCCGAAGCCGCCCGGCACGAGGATGCCGTGGGCGCTCGCGAGCGCCTCGAAGGCGTCGACACCGTTTTCGAACTGTTCGGATTCGAGCCAGTTGAGGCGCACGCGCACGTTGTTGGCGATGCCGCCGTGGGTAAGGGCCTCGGCCAGCGACTTGTAGGCATCGACCAGATGCGTGTACTTGCCGACCACCGCGATCTGGACCTCGCCCTCGGGTGACTTGATCCGACGTACGATCTCGACCCAGCGCGAGAGGTCCGGCTTCGCCGACGCCTCGATGCCGAAATGGCGCAGAACCTCGCGGTCGAATCCAGCCTCGTGATACTGCAGGGGCACCTCGTAGATGGTCGAGGCGTCGAGCGCGGGAATGACCGCTTCCTCGCGCAGATTGCAGAACAGCGCGATCTTCTTGCGGGCACTCGCCGGAATTTCCCGGTCGCAACGGCAGAGGAGAATGTCGGGCCTGATGCCGACGCTCTGCAGCTCCTTGACCGAGTGCTGGGTCGGCTTGGTCTTGAGCTCGCCCGCCGACGCAATCCACGGCAACAGCGTCAGGTGGATGAACAGGGCGCGTTCCCTGCCCAGCTCGTTGCCGAGCTGACGGATGGCCTCGAGGAACGGCAGGCTCTCGATATCGCCGACCGTGCCGCCGATCTCGCACAGCAGGAAGTCGCAGTCATGCGTATCGGCCTGAATGAATTCCTTGATCGCGTCGGTGACGTGCGGGATGACCTGCACCGTACCGCCCAGATAGTCGCCCCGCCGCTCCTTCGCGATCACGTTCGAGTAGATCCGGCCCGTCGTGATGTTGTCCGACTGACGCGAGGGCACACCCGTGAAGCGCTCGTAATGGCCGAGGTCGAGGTCGGTCTCCGCGCCGTCGTCGGTGACGTAGACCTCGCCGTGCTGGTAGGGACTCATCGTCCCCGGATCGACGTTGAGATAGGGGTCCAGCTTGCGCAGTCTGACCCGAAATCCGCGCGCCTGGAGAAGCGCGCCGAGGGCCGCCGAAGCGAGACCTTTTCCGAGTGAGGAGACCACGCCGCCGGTTATGAAGATGAACCGCGTCATGGGCTTTCACCTTACACAGGCCGCCGTTCCGGCACAAGGGTCGGGGTGCCAAAACATTTGATTTAGCGACAATATTTCGCTTCTCGTGGGAACGCTTTTCTGCTTTCGCGACGGCGCCTCCGAGTCGCATTGCCGCGGGCCCGTCGCAACCGGGACGCCACCGCCCGAAGAACCGCCCGGAACCTTGGCAGTTCGGATCGTGGCCATGCGGACAGCGGCCGCGACCTTCGTCACGGCAACGCCAGCAAATGTTCCCCAAACCCCTTAAGCGGCCGACGCGTCGCCCCTTGCTGGCGCGCGACGAAGCGACGCGCTAGCGCGCGATCGGCGCGGACGGCGCCGCGGGCTGTGCGGGCGCAGATTGCGGCGGCGCCTGATCGGGCGCCGTCGGAACCGACGGCGTCGACGAGGACGGCGCCAGATCGTCGATAATCGAGCGACGCTCGCGCGGCGTGCTGGCCCAGATCGACAGCACCAGGCTCGTCACCATGAACAGCGCGGCGAGAATGGCCGTGGTCCGGGTCAAGAGGTTTGCCGTGCCGCGCGCGGTCATGAAGCCCCCCATCCCGCCGGAGGAGCCGATGCCGAGGCCACCACCCTCGCTGCGCTGCAGGAGCACGACGGCAATTAGCGCCACGGCAAGCAGCAGGTGGATGACGAGAAGAACGGTTTGCATGGTAATGCTCCCGACCGGGATGGCCCTCTCGGATGGTTGGGGAAGGTGAACTTTTAGTCGCTTCGTGCCCGTGAATCTAGGCTCAAATGGCCCCAGGTTCACCCCCGGGCCGGTGCGGCCGCGGCGATCGCCAGAAAATCCTCGGCCTTGAGACTCGCCCCCCCGACGAGCGCACCGTCGACATCGGGGACGGCAAGAAGCTCGCCGGCATTGGCCGGCTTCACCGAGCCGCCGTAGAGGATGCGGACGTCGTCGCCATCGGACAGACGCGCGGCGAGCTCGCGCCGAATCGTCTCGTGGACTTCCGCGACCTGCGCGGTGGTCGCATTGCGCCCGGTACCGATCGCCCACACCGGCTCGTAGGCGATCACGACGTTGCGGGACGAGGCCGTCTTGGGCAGCGAACCCGCGAGCTGGGTCCGGATCACGTCGAGCGTGCCCCCGGCATCGCGCTCGGCGAGCGTCTCGCCGATGCAGATGATGGCGATCAGCCCGGCAGCAATCGCGGTCTCGGCCTTGGCCCGCACGACATCGTTCGACTCCCCGTGGTCGGTGCGCCGCTCGGAATGCCCGACGATCACGTAACGGCAGCCGAGATCGGCAAGCATGGGCGCGGCGATGTCGCCCGTGTGAGCACCGGACGGCTTGGGATGACAGTCCTGCCCGCCGACGCTGACGGCGCTGCCCGCAAGTACCTCGGCGACCAGTGCGATCAGCGTCGCCGGCGGACAGACCAGGAGCTCCGGCCCCCGGGGCCCGAGCGCTGCCGCTCCCGCTGCGACCGCGCGCGCAAGCGCGAGCCCGTCGGCCTTGAGTCCGTTCATCTTCCAATTTCCCGCGATCAGGATCCGGCGCGCCATCAATTCCTCTCCGCTGTCGAGCTTCATTCCGTAACACGCGGAAATCGCAAGTCAAAGTCCCCGATCAAGTGAACCTGCAAATGGTTGCGACGGTCCGGCCTCGCTCCTATGATCCGCCGCAATTTTGTCGACGCCGAAGGAACC
Source organism: uncultured Rhodospirillales bacterium (assembly GCA_937926175.1). GTDB lineage: Bacteria > Pseudomonadota > Alphaproteobacteria > CACIAM-22H2 > CACIAM-22H2 > CALANV01. The sequence goes on from CALANV010000002.1 coordinate 33,215, forward strand.
GGCCGCTCCGATGCTGCAGACCATCCGTTCGAAGACCGCAGGGATCGTCGCGAAGGCCCTGTTCATTCTCCTCCTCCTCAGCTTTGCGGTCTGGGGCATCGGCGACTACTCGTTCCTGCGGCAGACCAACGACGTCGCCATCGAGGTCGGCAACGTCGAGATCAGGGCCGACCGGCTGTCACAGGAATATCAGCGGGAGGTCGAGCGTCTGCGCCGCACCTTCGGCCAGTTCGATCCGGAACTCGCGCGCCAGTTCGGCCTGATGGATCAGGTCGTCGATCGCCTGATCACCGAGACCGTGTTCGATCTCGAGACCGACCGTCTCGGCCTCGTCATCAGCGATGACGTGATCCGCACGCAGATCGCCAACAATCAGTCTTTCCACGGGCCCACGGGACAGTTCGATCCCCAGGTGTTCCAGCAGGTGCTCTTTGCCAACGGCCTCAACGAGGTGACGTACACGCAGATGCTGCGGCGCGACCTTGCGCGCACGGCGCTGATCGAATCCCTCGCCATGGGCGGCCGCGCGCCGGATATCCTGGTCGACCGCATGTATCGTCATCGCGAGGAACGGCGCATCGGCGAAACGGTCCTCGTTCCGGCCAGCGCGATGGAGGACGTCGGCGAGCCGGACGAAGCCGCCCTCAAGTCGGTCTACGACGACAATACCGAGCGCTTCACGCAGCCCGAGTATCGCAAGCTTTCCGTCCTGCGCCTGAGCGCCGAGGACCTGGTCAAGACGGTGCGCGCCAGTGAGGAACAGATCCGCGAGGAATACGAGGTACGGCTGCCTGAACTTCGCGTGCCCGAACGGCGGGACGTCGAGCAGATGGTGTTCCAGGACGAAGGCGCCGCGAACGCCGCCGCCGCGAAGGTTGCGGCCGGTACGCCGTTTGTCGACGTCGCGCGCGAGGCAGCGAACCAGACGCCGGAGCAGACCACGATTACCGGCGTCGTGCGGGACGATCTCGTCCCGCCGCTGGCGGATGTGGTATTCAGTGCGGCGCAGGGCGCCGTGGTCGGTCCGGTAAAAAGCCCGCTGGGCTGGCACCTGTTCCGGATCGTCGCCGTCCACGCCGGCAAAGAGCCCACGCTCGAAGAGGTTCGCGAGAAGATCGAAGCCGAGGTTGCACAACGGCTGGCCGCCAACGCTGCCTATGACGCCTCGGTGACGGTCGAGGACGCGCTTGCCGCGGGCGAAACCGTGGAGGAGGCCGCCGGGAAGGTCGGCGTCGAGATCCTCAGGATCGCGGCCGTCGATGCGCGCGGCCTCGATCCGGACGGCAAGCCGGTGACGACGCTGATCGGCGCCCCGGAGGTGCTTCAGGCCGCTTTCCAGACCGAGCCGACGCAAACGAGCCAGCTGATCGAGACCAGGAACGGCGCCTATTTCATCGTCCGCGTCGACGAAGTGACGGCCTCGCGCGTGAAGCCGTTCGAGGAGGTTCATGCGGAGCTGATCGAACTGTGGAAGCAGGAACGTCGCAACGAGGCGGCGCGCAAGCGTGCCGAGGAGATCGCGGCGCGCGTGAACCAGGGCGAGACGCTCGAGGCAGCGGCGGCGGCATTCAAGCTGAAACCGCAGACGACCGCGCCCGTCCGGCGCGACGGCCGCGCCGATCAGGGCAACGTGCCGTCGGAGGTCACGGCACAGCTCTTCGTGCTGAAGGCCGGCGAGGCCGGCGTCGCACCCGCGGCTGACGGCTTCCATGTGGTCCGTCTCGCCAACATCAAGCCGGCCGATCCGGCCGCCGACGCCGATGGCGTGGCGCGCCTGAAGGCACAGCTCGGTGCTCAGATCGGCAACGACCTCGTCCAGGAACTGGGCGCTGCGCTTCGCGCCCGCTATGGCGTTACGATCCACCGCGACGTCATCGACCGGCTGCTGTAGTGGGCATCCCGCCTGCATCTTGAACCGCCAGGAAACGCCCCGGCACGCGGCGCGCCGGGCGCACCGCATGGCGTCCTTCGTGGATCAAGCCCGCCGTTGGTGTTCGCCTCGACGGCGGGACTCTCAATCCGCCGACTCGGATGTCGCGGCGGCAGGTTCGACTTTGCCGCCCTGACCTTCGAGATGGTTACGGATCGACTGAAGGCTTGTCATGAGCCCGTCCATCACCTCGTCATCGGACAGCGAACCGCGCCGATCGGCTCGCCTCTGGTCGCGGCGCATCGAGAGATGGATCGTGACTTCGGACCGGGGCCCGTCCTCGCGGACCTGCAGCCAGCCGTTATAGTCACCTTCATCGGCACCCCATTCGAGGCGCCGGCGGCTGCCGTCGCTGCGCATCCAGCCGTCGGATACGTAATGATGGCCATGTGCCTCGCCCTCGACGCGAACGCGGGAGTCTCCCTGTGCCTCCACCCGGGTTGCAGTCGGCATGTAGCGCGGCATGTTACGGATGTCGGCCACGAACTCGAACACGCGATCCGGCGGTGCCTGAATCGCGATCGTGCGCTCATACTCGCTCACGCTCGTTCCTCCTGTGCCGTGACGAGCCGACAATCGTCAGGACAACTCGGCGGGCCCCAGGGGAGTTCCCGCCGTCGCCGGACTGTCGATCAAACGCGGCCGGTAAATTCGAACCCGGCATCCTCGACCGCAGCCTTGACGATGTCCGGCGAAGCATTCCCGACACGCACCCGGCCGGCGGCAAGGTCGACCGCGACCTCCGCCCCGGGCGCGCGCCGCTTGATGGCGTTCGTCACGGCCCGCGCGCAGCCGTCGCAGGTCATTCCCTTCACACGATACGTTTCCGTCACGTCATACCCCCTTTCCTGCCCGACGAACGTGCAATGATGCCCGTTCCCGCCGTTGGAAGATCAGCACACCAACGTCATGGCCGCGCGGACACCGTCCGCTCGCGCTTGTGGCGCACGATGGCGCTGATCGGCACGATCGCGAAGCCGCGTACCGGCGCCTGTCTGAGCCAATCCGCGAGCACGTCGAGCGTCGCATCGCGCGGATGCCCGATCGCCACCGCGTGTCCGTTGCGTCGCGCAATCCTCTCCGTTTCGGCCAGGCGCGCCTGCACCGCCGCCGCTGTCGGCTCGTGATCGAGGAACACGTCGCGCGCGACATAAGGGACAGCCATCTCGCGCGCCAACGCAGCCGCAACGCTGTCCGCCGTCGTGCGCGAATCGACGAAGATCAGGTCGCGCGCGCCGAGCTCGGCGAAAACGGGCCGCATCGCGACCGGGTCGGCCGTGAACCGGCTTCCCATGTGATTGTTGAGGCCGACCACGACGCCGGCGCGGTCGAGCGCCCATGCCACCTGTTGGCGAATCCGCGTCGCCGTCCAGTCGGTGCGCAACGCCCCGGGACCGGGATCCTCGTGCCCCAGCGGCTCCATCGGCATGTGCAGGATGACCTCGTGGCCCAGTGCCCGCGCGGCGGCGACTTGTGCGTCGAAATCGCGCGCATAGGGCAGGAAGGCGAGCGTGAGCGGACCCGGCAGCCGCGACGCGCGGTCGGAGCGCGCCCGATCGACGCCCATATCGTCGATCACGATCGCGATCAGCTTGCGGTCCCGCGGCAGATCCATCGCTACCGCATGGCGCTGCCACCCGTCGACGATCTCCGGCACCGTGTGGGCCGGCGCCGCCCGTTCGATGTCTGCCGGTTCAGGGATGGTGGCCGGAATCGTCAAGTCGATGTCGGGCTGGAGCGCATCGGGCGGAACGGCGGATGCCAGGCGCGCCTCGGCCTGTGCGTCGTCGCGGGGCTCGACGCCGGCGCCCATCATGAAGCCGAGCGCCAGCCCCAGCATGAACGCGAGCGGCGCAAGGACAACCATTCGCCGTCGGGAAAAGTGCGGCATTCGCAAGCGATGTGTCGGGCGTGGATCAATCCGCACGCGGCGCAGCGTGCGGCCGATCGTCCGCCGTCCGCGCGGCCGGCGCTGCCGCCAAGTCGTCAAGGATCGGACACTCGGGCCGATCATCGCCGTGACAGCGTTCGGTGAGTGCGATCAGCGTTCGGCGCATGCTCTGAAGTTCCGCAATCTTGCGGTCGATGTCGGCAATGTGCGCCATCGCCAGCGCCTTGACCTTGTGGCTGGCACGTCCCTTGTCGCGCCAAAGGGCAAGCAGCGCACCGACCTCCTTCACCGAGAAGCCGAGACTGCGCGCCCGGTTGATGAATCGCAGCGTCTGGACATCCGCCTCGGTGTAGTCGCGGTAGTTGTTTTCGCGCCGGTCGACCGGCCGGATCAGACCGATGCTCTCGTAGTAGCGGATGGTCTTGGCGGAGACTCCCGAGCGTTCGGCCGCCATGCCGATATTCATTGTCCACCTCCGACTGTTTGTCTGACCTTCCAGCGCCGCAGCCACAACGAATTCGTCACGACGCTCGCCGACGAGAAGGCCATCGCCGCACCGGCCACGACGGGGCTGAGCCAGCCGAGCGCCGCGATCGGGATGCCGATCAGATTGTAGACGAACGCCCAGAACAGATTCTGCCGGATCTTGTCGTAGGTCGCACGGCTCGCATCGATCGCGCTTGCCACCAGCGCCGGATCGCCGCGCATCAGCGTGATGCCAGCCACCTGCATCGCGACATCCGTGCCCGTGCCCATGGCGATGCCGATATCGGCCGCTGCAAGCGCAGGCGCGTCGTTGACGCCGTCGCCGACCATCGCGACGACGCGGCCCTTGCCCCGGAGGTTCGCGACGACCCGCGCCTTGTCCTCAGGCAACACCTCGGCGATCACCCGGTCGATGCCGAGCGCGGCGGCGACAGCTTCGGCCGCGCCGCGATTGTCTCCGGTCAGCATCACGCTCTCGATCCCAAGCGCCTTGAGGTCGCGAACGGCAACGTGGGCCCCGGGCTTGATCGCGTCGCCGGCGGCGATGAGGCCGAGGAAACGGTCGTCAGCGACGAACATGACGGTCTTGCCGTCGCGCGACAGGACATCGGCGCGCGCGGCAAGCATGCCGACGGCGATGCCGCTTTCATCCATCAGGCGGCGATTGCCGACGCGGATCCGGCGCCCTTCGGCTACCGCCTCGATCCCGCGCCCAGGCCGGGCACGGAACTCCGCAAGCGGCGGCAGCGCCAGCCCGCGCACCTTCGCCGCTTCCAGAACGGCGCGCCCGAGCGGATGTTCGCTGCCCTGCTGGGCCGTCGCCGCGCGTGCAAGCACCGTTGCCTCGTCCACGCCGGGCGCGGCAATGATGTCGGCGACGACCGGACGGCCGAGCGTGAGCGTGCCGGTCTTGTCGAACACGACCGTGGTGATCCGGTGTGCGCGCTCCAGCGCCTCGGCATCCTTGATCAGGATGCCTGCGCGCGCAGCGGCACCGGTGCCGACCATGATGGCGGTCGGCGTCGCGAGGCCAAGGGCGCATGGACAGGCGATGACGAGCACGGACACCGATGCGATCAGCCCGCCCTGCGCGTCTCCCGCCAACAGCCACCATGCGACGAACGTGACCGCGGCGATGGCCAGCACCACCGGCACGAAGAACGCGCTGATACGGTCGACGAGACGCTGCACCGGCGCCTTCGACGCCTGCGCGCCTTCGACCAGGCGGATGATCCGCGCCAGCGTCGCGTCGGTGCCGACGGCGCCCGCCTCGATCCGGAGCAAGCCATCGCCGTTGATCGCCCCGCCGATCACACGGTCGCCGGGATGCTTCGCAACCGGCCGGCTCTCACCCGTCAGCAACGATTCGTCGACCTCGCTCTCGCCCGCGACGACGGTTCCATCCACCGGAACACGCTCGCCGGGGCGCACGATCACCGTCTCGCCCGGCAGCACGCTGTCGATCGGTACGTCCTGCTCGGCGCCGTCGCGGACGACGCGCGCCAATTCCGGCCGCAGCACCATGAGTGCGCGGATGGCGGCGGCGGCACCACGCTTGGCACGGGTTTCCAGCCACTTGCCGAGAACGACGAGAACGATGACCACCGCGGCGGCCTCGAAATAGAGCGGCGGCGTGCCCCATGGATCGGTGAGTGCGAGGACCGCGCTGTAGCCGTAGGCGGCCGACGTGCCGAGCGCCACGAGCAGATCCATGTTGCCCGTACCGGCCCGCAGCGCCTTCCAGCCGGCGACATAGAAGCGACGGCCGATCCAGAACTGCACCAGTGTCGCCAGCGCCAGCGCCGCGAGCGGCGGCAGGCGCCAGTGACCGCCCGCGAAATGCACGACCATCTCGGCGAGAAGCGGCAGGGTAAGCACGGCGCCGATGACGACGCGGATCAACTCGTCGCGGCTGCGGCGCCTCGCTGCCTCGTCGGCTGCCTCGGCGCGGACCGCAGCCTGCGACCACGGCGCCGCCCCATAACCGGCGCGCGCCACGGCCTCGATCAGTGCGGCCATGGCCGCCGGCGCTGCGCCGAGCACGCGGACCCGCGCCCGTTCGGTCGCCAGATTCACTTCGGCCGAGACGACTCCCGGCACGCGTCTCAGCGCCTTTTCCACGCGCGCGACGCACGCGGCACAGGTCATCCCGGTGATCTTGAGATCGACGCTCGCCTCAGGCACGGCATAACCGGCGTGCCCGATGCGCTCCGCCAAGCTTGCCGGGTCGGTGACGGCCGGATCGTAGGCGATCGTTGCGGTCTCGGACGCGAGGCTCACGTCCGCGCGGCGGACCCCGGGCGCATGCCCGAGCGCCCGCTCGAGCCGCGACACGCATGACGCGCAGGTCATACCTTCGACGGGAAAGGTAATGATGCGCTCATCCGGCCGTTCGACGGTGGCCGCCCCGGGCTCGCCTTCGGCACCAATCGGACGTGCGCGAATGGCCTGTGTCTGGGTCATGCCAGTCAGATAGTCCTTCCAGTTCTTGGAAGGTCAAGGTCTGGAAGCCGATGTTCCAAGGAATGCCCCACGGCCCCGCTTGGATCGGCAGATGCCTTTCGGGATACCCCGGATAATGAGATCGGACCCTGACAGGGACCGTGTCTTCGCCGCTCAGGTTCGCGACAATCGTCTCTGGACAACGATCACGCCAAAGAGTCCCATCTTGAAGGATCGACCTCGACAGGCGGACGTTCATCGGCAATGACGCCACGCGACGTGTCCCGCCCCTTCGGCGCTGGTGCCTTGCACCCGCTCCGGTGCGCCGTCGCGGTCGCGATGATCCTGGCCGCCATCGCGGCAGGCCTCGCGATCGCCCCCCGGTACCAACACGCGCATGCCCAGGTCCCGGCACTCGATCGCGCGCAGCTTCTCGTCATCGAGCTTCAGGGCGTCATCGGTGTCGCCACCGCCGCCTTCGTCAACCGCGGCATCGAGCAGGCACAGGCGATGAATGCGCGCGCCGTCGTGATCCGGATGGATACGCCCGGCGGTCTCGTCAACGCGACGCGGGACATCATCTCCGACATTCTGGCCTCACCGGTTCCGGTCGTCGTGTACGTGGCACCAAGCGGGGCGCGCGCCGCCAGTGCCGGCACGTACATTCTTTATGCCGCGCACGTGGCCGCGATGGCGCCCGGCACGCATCTCGGCGCGGCGACGCCGATCGGCCTCGGGCCGCCGCCGGGAATGCCGGGCGGGCCCGAGCGGCAGCCCGAGCCGTCCGACGAGAAGCCAAAATCGCCGGGCGAGCCCGGCTCGGCGGCGGAGCGCAAAGCGCTGAACGACGCGATCGCGTATCTGCGGAGTCTTGCCGAGCTGCGCAGCCGCAACGCGGAGTTCGCGGAGCGTGCCGTGCGTGAGGCCGCGACGATGACCGCGACCGAAGCGGCGAAGAACGGCGTCGTCGACCTTCTCGTCCCCGACATCCCGTCCCTTCTTGCCGCGATCGATGGCCGCACCGTCGCAATCGCCGGCGCGACGCGTCGACTTGAAACGAAGGATGCGGCAATCGAGACCTTGTCGCCGAACTGGCGTGAGCGCGCGATCGGCATCGTCACCGATCCGAACGTCGCCTATCTCCTGCTGCTGCTCGGGTTCTACGGAATTTTCTTCGAACTGTGGAATCCCGGCTTCGTTCTGCCAGGGGTAGTCGGCGGCATCTGCCTGTTGATCGCACTGGCCGCGCTGTCGGTAATGCCGGTGAGCTATGCGGGGCTCGCCCTCATTCTGCTCGGCGTCGCCCTCATGGCCGGCGAGGCCTTCACGCCCGGGGTCGGCGTGCTGGGCATCGGCGGCCTCGTCGCATTCGTCGCCGGTTCGATCTTCCTGTTCGAGCCCGAGGCGATGCCGTTCGACTTCGGCGTTGCATGGCCGGTGATCGCCGGCGCGACCGCGATTACGTCCGCATTCTTCCTGTTCGTGATCGGCTTCGCGCTCAAAGCGCGACAGCGGCCGGTGGTCACCGGCATCGAGGAACTCATCGGCAGCCGCGCCCGCGTCATCGAATGGACGGATAATCGCGGTCTCGTCCACGTCCGTGGTGAGACATGGCAGGCGCGCGCGGCGGAAGGATCGATGCCTGTCCCCCCCGCCGCCGGCGACAGCGTGCGGATCCGGGCCTTGGACGGCCTGGTACTAATTGTCGAGCCGGCCAAGCACACGCTCGACCAACCAGGGAGATGATGCATGGATTTCGGTACGCTGCCCTTCCTGATCGTGCCCGCCGCGCTGATCATCTTCATCTTCGTCAACGCGATCCGCGTGCTGCGCGAATACGAGCGCGGCGTTGTGTTCATGCTGGGGCGGTTTTGGCGGGTCAAAGGGCCGGGTCTGATTATCCTCATTCCGATCGTGCAGCAGATGGTGCGCGTCGACCTGCGTACCCGCGTGCTCGACGTGCCGAGCCAGGACGTCATCTCGCGCGACAACGTCTCCGTAAAGGTCAACGCGGTGATCTATTTTCGGGTCATCGATCCGCAGAAAGCGATCATCCAGGTCGAGAACTTCGACCTCGCCACCAGTCAGCTCGCCCAGACGACGCTGCGCTCGGTGCTGGGCCAGCACGAGTTGGACGAGATGCTCGCCGAGCGCGAGAAACTCAACAACGACATCCGGCGCATCCTCGACGAGCAAACCGACGCCTGGGGCATCAAGGTGCAGAACGTCGAACTCAAGCACGTCGACATCGACGAAAGCATGGTCCGCGCGATCGCACGACAGGCGGAAGCCGAACGTCTGCGCCGCGCGCGGGTCATCGATGCCGAGGGCGAATTCCAGGCGTCCGAACGCCTGCTTCAGGCCGCACAGATACTCGTACAGAATCCGCAGGCCATGCAGCTGCGCTTCCTGTCGTCGCTTCAGAACATCGCCAACGAACGCACGAACACGATCGTCTTCCCGGTGCCGATCGACCTGCTCGAGACGCTCATGCCGAGCCGGTCGCCGCGGTCCTCGATGGGGGGTACCGACCGTCGCGAGGAGACACCCCGTACGTAGAGAAGCGGGCGGCGCCGGGCCCGTCAGACGACCATCTGCATCTCGCGGCTGATCATCTGCGTCAGCTGATCGACCTGCTGCGGACTCATCGCCGCGCGCATCTGCGGAAACATCCGCTCCTCTTCTTCCTGCACATGCGTGGCGATCTCGCGCCGCAATGCCATCGCCGTTGACATCCAGTTCGGATCGTTCTTGGGCATCTGCTCCAGACGGTACAGACGCTGCTTTATCGACGCGTGTTCCTTGTAGAACTCTTCCGTTACGCCGGGCCCGACCGACGTACTCTGCATGTAGGCCGGATAGAGGACGTTCTCCTCGGCGACGGCATGACGTGTCAGCTCGGTCCTCAGCTCGTCGAGCAGCCGTGCGCGCTCGTTCACGGCCGAAGCCGGTGTGGCCTCGATGCGCGTGAAGATCTGCTCGACGCGCCGGTGGTCGCTGGTGAGCATATCGAACGCATCGCCGCGCGCCCCCGTCGTTCCTCCCTCCGCGCTGCCGCTTGGACTGATTCCGACCGACTCGCCGACCGAATGTGCCATATCGCACGCACCCAACGCGGCAACGGCCGCCATCACGCCGGCCGCCCGCCCGAACGCGCGCCGCGACATCCGGCGGGAGGTATCCAGCTTATCCGTATTCATGGCATCAACTCCGCAGTTGAGGTACGGGGTTAACCGGCGGCTCAGTCGCGGGTTCCTTGCATGTACCTGTCGCCCGTCGCGCGAAGGATCGGCCGACGGGCTTGGCAGCACCTCGGAGCTCGCGATGCCACTCTCGTTCCAGCCGCCGGACAAAGCTGATATAAGGGCCGCGTGCTTGGCGGAGGATCGTGCCCTTAAAGGCGCCCGGCGGCCCGGCATGGAATACGTTTGAAGCGAGGAACTTCGCGATGTCCGGCGACATGACTCAGCTCAAGGCCCTTCTCGGCATCGTCGCCGAAGGCCGGACCCTGACCGAGGAGCAGGCGCGCGAAGGCTTCGACATCATGATGGCCGGTAACGCGACGCCGTCGCAGATGGGCGCCTTCCTGATGGCGCTGCGCGTGCGCGGCGAGACCGTCGAGGAGATCACGGGGGCAGCGCAGGCCATGCGCGCCCGCGCCGCGCGCATCCACGCGCCCGACGACGCGATCGAGCTCGTCGGCACCGGCGGCGACGGGGTCGGCACGTACAACATCTCCACCGCCAGCGCGATCGTGACCGCCGCCTGCGGCGTGCCGGTTGCCAAGCACGGCAACCGCGCCTTCTCGTCCAAGTCGGGTGCCGCCGACGTGCTGGCCGCGCTGGGTGTCAACATCGATTGCGATTTCCGCCTGATCGAGCGCGCGATCGCCGAGGCGAAAGTCGGCTTCATGATGGCGCCGCGCCATCATAGCGCAACCCGGCACGTTGCCGGTACACGCGTCGAACTGGGCGTCCGCACCATCTTCAACCTGCTCGGGCCGCTGTCGAACCCGGCCGGCGTGCGGCGCCAGATCGTTGGCGTGTTCGCCCGCAAATGGCTGGAGCCGCTCGCGCGCACCTTCGGCAATCTCGGCTCGATCCACACATGGGTCGTGCACGGCGCCGACGGCCTCGACGAGATCACAACCACCGGCCCCACCTATGTCTGCGAGTACAAGGGCGGCCAGATCCGCAGTTTCGAGATCACGCCCGAGGAGGCAGGCCTGCCGCGCGCGCGGCTCGACGATCTCAAAGGCGGCACGCCCCAGGAAAACGCCGATGCACTCCGCGCCGTGCTTGACGGCGCGCCCGGGCCCTTCCGCGACATCGTCCGGCTCAATGCCGGTGCGGCACTGATCGTCGCGGGCAAGGCGACGAGCCTCAGGGCCGGCGCCGACATGGCGGCCGAGGCGATCGACAGCGGCCGCGCCAAGCAGACGCTGGCGAAGCTGGTCGCGATCACCAATTCGCCGCCGCCGGTCGAGGCACGCGCATGACCGACGTGCTGGCCAGGATCTGTGCCGATACGCGCCAGGAGGTCGCACGGCGGCAGCGTGCGAAGCCGCTTGCTTCGGTCGAGGCAGAAGCACGCATCGCCCCGCCCCCGCGCGGCTTCGCTGCCGCGCTGCGCCGCACGGCCGCCACCGGCAAGCCGGCGCTGATCGCCGAAATCAAGAAGGCATCGCCGTCGCGCGGGCTCATCCGCGCCGATTTCGATCCGCCGGCCTTGGCCCGCGCCTATGCCGAAGGCGGCGCGTCGTGCCTGTCGGTGCTGACAGACGAGCCCTATTTCCAGGGGTGCGACGCATACCTGACGGCCGCGCGTGCCGCGGTGACGCTCCCGGTCCTGCGCAAGGACTTCATGCTCGACCCCTATCAGGTCTTCGAGGCCCGCGCGATCGGTGCCGACTGCATCCTCCTGATCCTTGCCGCCATCGACGACGGTTGCGCGCGCGAGCTTGCGGCGATCGCGCGGACGCTCGGGATGGACGTGTTGGCCGAGGTTCACGACGCGGCTGAACTCGACCGCGCGCTTGCAATCGAGGACGCGCTGATCGGGATCAACAACCGCAACCTCAAGACCCTGGCGGTCGATCTCGCCACGTTCGAGACGCTTGCCCCGCACGTGCCGCGCGACCGCCTGCTGGTCGCCGAGAGCGGAATCCGTACCGCCGCGGACATCGCGCGCCTGCGCGCCGCCGGCGCCAGCGCCTTCCTGGTCGGCGAGTCACTGATGGCCCAAGCCGACGTGACGGCCGCCACGCGCGCCCTGCTCGCGCCCGTACACGACGCCCCGGCAGCAATGACCGGATAGGAGGCGCCAATGAACGGCGACCTCACGCATTTCGACAAAGAAGGTAACGCGGTCATGGTCGACGTGTCGGCCAAGGCCGTGACCAGTCGCGTCGCCGTCGCCAAGGGCAGCGTGATCATGCAGGCCGAGACGCTCGCTCGCATCACCAGGGGCGACGTCAAGAAAGGCGACGTGCTGGGCGTGGCACGGATTGCCGGAATCATGGCGGCAAAGCGGACGCACGAACTCATCCCCCTCTGCCATCCGCTCGCCCTTTCGTCAGTCACGGTCGACCTCGTGCCCGACACGACACGCAACGCGATCGACATCACCGCCACAGTTAAAGTGACGGGTCAAACAGGCGTCGAGATGGAAGCGTTGACAGCGGTTTCGGCCGCTGCGCTCACCGTCTATGACATGTGCAAGGCGATCGACCGGGGCATGACTCTGACCGACATCCGGCTCGTCCACAAAAGCGGCGGGAAATCAGGTACCTACGAGGCACAGTGATGATATCCGTCGAGGAAGCGAAGCGGCGCATCCTGGCGGCCTTCTCGCCGCTGCCGGCCGAGACGGTGAGCGTGGCCGAGGGACTGGGCCGCGTTCTCGCCGAGGACCTGACGGCGCGCGTCACCCAGCCGCCTGCCGATGTATCGGCGATGGACGGTTATGCGGTCCGTGCCGCCGACGTCACCAACGTTCCTGTGACACTGAAACAGATCGGCCGCGTCCCGGCCGGCAGCACCTACGACGGCACGGTCGGCCCCGGTGAGTGCGTGCGGATCTTCACCGGGGCCCCGCTTCCTCCGGGCACCGACACCATCATCATCCAGGAGGATGTCACCGCCGACGGCGATCGCATCACCATCCGTGAGGGCGCGCCCAAGGGCCGTTACGTCCGGCCGGCGGGGCTTGACTTCAGGTCCGGCGAGGTTGGCATTCCGGCGGGCCGCGTGCTGACCGTGCGGGACATCGGCCTCGCCGCGGCCATGAACCGGCCGTGGCTGCGCGTCCGCCGGCGGCCCCGGGTCGCCATCATTTCCACCGGCGACGAGGTGGTGATGCCGGGCGATCCGATCGGGCCCAGTCAGATCGTCTCGTCCAACGGGCTGGCGCTTGCGGCGCTGGTTACGGCCGGAGGCGGCGAACCAATCCAGCTCGGCATCGCGCCGGACTCGGTCGAAGCGTTGCAGCGGATGGCCGATGGTGCCCGCGGCGCCGATCTCTTGGTGACGACGGGCGGTGCCTCGGTCGGCGAGCACGACCTCGTCCGCGCCTCGCTCGGCGCCAGGGGACTCGAAATTGATTTCTGGCAGATCGCCATGCGGCCGGGGAAGCCGCTGATGTTCGGCCGGATGGGTGACACGCCGGTATTGGGGCTGCCGGGCAATCCGGTCTCGTCGCTCGTCTGCGCCACGATCTTCCTCATGCCTGTCCTGGCCAGGCTGCTCGGGATCGAGGACAAAACCCCATCCCGACTTACCGCCCGGCTGGGCCGCGATCTTGGGCCGAATGACCGGCGCGAAGACTACCTGCGCGCCACGTTGACGACCGACGCGGACGGCCGGCTCGTCGCGACCCCGTTCACGACGCAGGACAGCTCGATGCTGGCTACACTCGCCCGTGCCGACTGCCTGGTGCGACGCCCGCCCCACGCACCGGCCGCCAAGGCCGGCGAGATCGTCGATATCGTCACGTTCGGACACGGCATCATCCGGTTGTGACGGGTAGCATAAGTCGGCTTGACGGGCGGCCGGAACTAAACTAGAACATTCCAAATGTTTAGGGTTTGTTCCCGCTTAAGCGGAGCGGCCCGTCAGCCGGCCGGGGAAAACGATGCTGACACGCAAGCAATATGAACTGCTCATGTTCATTCATCGCCATCTCGGCGAGCACGGCGTGTCGCCCTCGTTCGACGAGATGAAGGAGGCGCTGAACCTCCGCTCGAAGTCCGGCATCCATCGCCTGATCACCGGCCTCGAGGAGCGCGGCTTCATTCGTCGCCTGCCGCATCGCGCACGCGCGCTCGAGGTGGTCCGCCTGCCCGAGAACCAGCCAGGCCTGGCGCCGGTGCCGAAGCCGGCCGGTTCGGGTACGGGCTTCCAGCCCACGGTCATTCGCGGCGACTTCCGTGGCGGTCTGTCCGGCGCGGTCGCATCGGGCCGTCACGAGACGGTGTCGCTGCCGCTCTACGGCCGCATCGCTGCCGGTCTGCCGATCGAGGCGGTGCGCGACACCTCGAACTCCATCGAGGTCCCGCCGTCTCTGCTCGGCCGCGGCGAGCATTTCGCGCTCGAGGTCGCCGGCGACTCCATGATCGAGGCCGGCATTCTCGACGGTGACACGGTTATCGTGCAGCGCTGCGAGACAGCCGAGAACGGCGCAATCGTCGTCGCGCTGGTCGACGACAGCGAGGTCACGCTCAAGCGTCTGCGCCGGCGCGGCGCATCCATCGCGCTCGAGCCTGCCAACAAGGCCTACGAGACCCGCATTTTCGGTCCCGATCGCGTCCGCATCCAGGGACGCGTCGTCGGACTCCTCCGGCGGTTCTGATCGCGCGGGCAGCGTCTCGCCGCTCAGTCCTCATCCTGATCCCTGTTGCGCGGGCGCGGCACGGGCGGAACCCATGGCCGCTCGCCGCGCGCGGCGCGCACGTTGAGCACGCGTGCGCGCCCATCCACCTCCAGCCACACGGCGTGACCGCCGTCGCGCCACAGCGCGAACCTGTCGATGACCGTGTGCGCGGGACACGGAACGCGCACCGGTACGGTCGCGATGACGACGTCCGCATGGGCGCAGTCCTCCGCGAGTGCTGCCGTCTTCCGCACCAGTGCGACCACCTGCCCCTCGGCCGTGTAGAGACAGCTCGACGGATCGCACACGAGGCGGCCGTCCGCGCTGCGGCCCTGCCGCGGCCAGATGCGCGGCACCTCGTCATCGTCCTGTCCTTCGCGCCGAAGCCACGATTCGCGGACGATCCGGTTGCCCTGGGCCGATGAGATCTGCAGTTCGCCATCGGCGCCGCGTACCGCCAGCAGTTGCGCATCGCCGGAAACCAGGATGTCGGGTCCGCGCTGCAGGCCGATGGTTGCGATGCCGAGCGCGATGAGCAGCAGGCCGAGCAGTCGCAAGCGCGTCCGCCAGAGACACAACCAGAGGCCACCGAACGTCGCGATGACCAGCCCCCAGGCCGGCATCGCGGGAACCGCTACCGCCGCACCATCCGCGCCGGCGACCGCCTGGGCGACCGCAAGCATCGCATCGATGCCCCACCCCATCGGCGCTAGCGCGACGGATTCGAGACCGAACGGCATGAGCGCGAAGGCGATCAGGGCCCAGGGCATGATCCACAGGCTCGTGAGCGGCACCGCGACGAGGTTCGCCGCGAGGCCGAACGCTGCGAAGCGGTTGAAGTGATAGAGCGCATAGGGCGCTGTCGCCGCGCTCGCCACGAGCGTCGTAAGCCCGACGGCGCCGAGCGCCAGCAGCAACCGCCCGACAGGACCTGCGCGCGACCGGCGCTGTGCGATCGGTTCGCGCGCGACCTCCCAGGCGGCGATGAGTGCGACAACCGCCGCGAACGACATCTGAAAGCTCGGCGTCAGCAGGCTTTCCGGCGCAACGAGGAGCACGACGAACGCGGCCCATGCCGCGAGCCGCATCGAGATCGCGGTGCGATCGATGAGCACGGCGAACAGCACGACGGACGTCATGAGCCAGGCGCGCTCGGTCGGCACGCTCGGCATCACGAACAGCATGTAGAGCGTGATCACAACGAAGGCGACGACGGCCGCCCATTTCTTGATCGGCCACCGCAGGGCGACCGAGGGTATCAGCGCGAGGCTGCGGCGCACGACGACGAACACGATGGCGGCGACGAGGCCGACATGAAGGCCGGAGACCGACAACAGATGCGCCAGACCCGAATCGCGCATCCATTCCATGACCTCCGCCGGCAGCGCTCCCTGCTCGCCCGTCATGAGGGCCGCGGCGACGGCGCCTGCGGACCCGGGCAGGCCGGCCAACACGCGTTCCACCACTTGCTGACGTGCGGCATTGAGCGCGATACGAACGTCGCCGGGCTCGTGCGGCGCGTCGGCGCGCGGCGAGAACGGACCGACCGCATAACCGACGCCGCCCAGCCTCTCGAACCAAGCGTGACGCTGGAAATCATACGCGCCCGGCGCGGCCGGCGCCGGCGGCGGCATCAGCACGGCGCGGCCTGCGACCCATGAACCCGGTACCAGGTCCGATTCGCGGGGAATGCGAATCCGGACGCGGGCGGGTGTGCGTTCCGCTGGCACGCCGGCAAGTTCGACCTGATCGAGAACGACCCGCCGACCGCCGTCGCGCGCCTCGACAGAAACGACGCGGCCGGCGAGGTCGGCCGGCCCCCATCGCTTCTCGAGCACCGGCGCCGCGACGGCGTGGGCACGCCATTGCGCGATGCCCAGGCCCGCACCGACCGCCGCGAGCGCGAGGCATGCGACCAGCAACGCCGCCCGGCGCCGCGCCATGACGGCGGCGATGCCGGCGATCGCCGCGATCAGGCCGCCGAGCCACAACGGCGGCTCGCGCAGCAGGCTGAAATAGACGCCAATGCCGGTACCGACCAGGACCGGCCCCCAGAGCGGCCAACGGTCGGCTTCAGCCGCCATGGCCGTCGCGGCGACGGCACGGACACGCTCTGCCGCATGGCGCGGGCCGCCGGGCGAATTGGCCCCCGGTGCCCCTCGCCCCTCCGCTCCGGCCGACATCGGTTCCCCCCACCCCTCCCGATGTGTTAGGTAGCCGCTCTCCGCATCCTGAACGTTTGTTTCGGATAACTGTACCTTTTTTCGAGCCCGTCTCCCCAATGGCTGCTACCGGTTCCCAGATCGTTTGCCGTTTCGCTCCGTCACCGACGGGGTTCCTGCATATCGGCGGGGCGCGAACCGCGCTGTTCAACTGGCTCTTCGCGCGCCATCATGGCGGCAAGTTCCGACTGCGCATCGAGGATACCGACCGGGCGCGCTCCACCCCGGAAGCGATGGCCGCGATCATCGACGGCCTGCGGTGGCTCGGCCTCGACTGGGACGACGAGATCGTCTACCAGTCCCAGCGCGCCGAACGCCATGCCGAGGTCGCACGCAAGCTGCTCGCCGAGGGAAAGGCGTATTACTGCTATTGCACGCCGGAAGAGCTCGAGGAGATGCGGGCGAAGGCGAAGGCCGAAGGCCGGCCGATGCGCTATGACGGCCGCTGGCGGGATCGCGACCCGAAGGACGCACCGCCGGGCGTCAAGCCCGTGATCCGTCTCAAGGCGCCGCAGACCGGACAGACCGTCATTCACGACCGCGTCCAGGGCGACGTCGTGTTCAACAACGAGCAGCTCGACGACATGGTGCTGCTGCGCTCCGACGGCACGCCGGTCTACATGCTGTCCGTCGTGGTCGACGACTACGACATGGGCGTCACGCACGTGATCCGCGGCGACGACCATCTCAACAACGCCGCGCGTCAGGTGCAGCTCATCCAGGCGCTCGGCTGGCCGGTACCCGTCTATGCGCACATTCCGCTCATCCACGGCCCCGACGGCGCGAAACTCTCAAAGCGCCACGGCGCATTGGGCGTGGAGGCCTATCGTGAGATGGGCTATCTGCCGGAGGCGCTGCGCAATTATCTGCTGCGGCTGGGCTGGAGCCACGGCGACGACGAGATCATCTCCACCGAACAGGCGATCGAGTGGTTCGATCTCGACGCGGTCGGGCGGTCGCCGTCGCGCTTCGATTTCGCGAAGCTCAACAACCTCAACGGACACTACATCCGCATGGCGGACGACGAGCGTCTCGTCGATCTGACGGTCCCGCGCATCGAGAGCGCGCTGGGAACGTCCATCGACGCGACCGGACGGGAGCGACTCCGGCGCGGCATGAACGGCCTGAAACAGCGCGCGAAGACGCTCGTCGAACTCGCCGAGTCGGCGCAGTTCTACGTGCGGCCGCGGCCGATCCCGATGTCGGAGGCCGCGGTCAAGCTCCTGGACGAGGCGGCCCGCGAACGCCTGCGCGGCCTGCTGCCGGCCCTCCAGTCGACGGACGACTGGACGGCCAACGGGCTGGAGCAACTGGTCCGCGGCGCCGCCGAGGCGGCGGGCGTGAAGCTCGGGAATCTTGCCCAGCCCCTTCGCGCCGCGTTGACGGGCAGCAACACCTCGCCGCCGATCTTCGAGGTGATGGAAATCCTTGGGCACGACGAGACCCTCGCCCGTCTCGACGATGCCTTAAGTCGTTAACTTACCGTCAAATCTACCGAATTGCCTTGGAACCAACGGGGCTCTATCTTCTTAGCATGTGCAAAAAGTACGGCCGACGCCTCGGCCGGTAGGGATATTACGATCATGAATGAGAAGCCAGCGAAGGCCGTGAACACCGAAAACCGCGAGACCGTTACGCTTATCGACAACTCGACCGGCAAGCGCGTCGATCTGCCGCTCATGAGCGGCACGGTCGGGCCCAAGGTCATCGACATCCGCAAGCTCTACAGCGAGACGGGGTACTTCACCTACGATCCCGGCTTCACGTCGACGGCGAGCTGCGAGTCGCGAATTACCTACATCGACGGGGAGAAAGGCATCCTCATGCATCGCGGCTACGCGATCGAGGATCTCGCCGAACACGCCGACTTCATGGAGGTCTGCTATCTCCTCCTCAAGGGCGAACTGCCAACCCCTGCCGAAAAGACGAAGTTCGAGCAGGACATCACCTACCACACGATGCTGCACGAGCAGATCAGCCGCTTCTATTCGGGTTTCCGGCGCGATGCGCACCCGATGGCGGTGATGTGCGGCGTGGTCGGCGCGCTGTCGGCCTTCTACCACGACTCGACCGACATCTCGGACCCGCACCAGCGGATGGTCGCGTCGTACCGCATGATCGCCAAGATGCCGACGATCGCGGCGATGGCGTACAAGTATTCCATCGGCCAGCCGTTCATGTATCCGCGCAACGACCTCAAGTACGCGGAAAACTTCCTCTACATGACGTTTGGCGTACCGTGCGAGCCGTACAAGGTGAACCCGGTGCTCGCGCGTGCCATGGACCGGATCTTCATCCTCCATGCCGATCACGAGCAGAATGCGTCGACCTCGACGGTGCGTCTTGCCGGCTCGTCGGGCGCCAATCCCTTCGCCTGCATCGCAGCCGGTATCGCCTCGCTGTGGGGTCCTGCCCACGGCGGCGCCAACGAGGCGGTCCTGAAGATGCTGCAGGAGATCGGCACCAAGGATCGCATCCCGGAATTCATCAAGCGCGCCAAGGACAAGAACGATCCGTTCCGCCTGATGGGTTTCGGGCACCGGGTCTACAAGAACTACGATCCCCGCGCTGCCGTCCTGCGCAAGTCCTGCCACGAAGTGCTGGACGAACTCGGCATCAAGCACGAGCCGCTGCTCGACCTCGCCATGGAGCTGGAGCGCATCGCGCTCGAGGACGAGTATTTCGTCGAACGGAAGCTGTTCCCGAACGTCGATTTCTACTCGGGCATCATCTACAAGGCGCTGGGCTTCCCGCCATCGATGTTCACGGTTCTGTTCGCCGTCGCACGCACGGTGGGCTGGATCGCGCAATGGAACGAGATGATCGAGGATCCCGCCCAGAAGATCGGTCGGCCGCGCCAGCTGTACACCGGCTATGCGAAGCGGCCCTTCGTGCCGCTGATGGAGCGTGCGTAGACAGCGCAAACATCCAACTGGCGGCAACCCGCCGGCGTCGGTCCGCTTCATCGGCGCCGGCAGCCGCACTTTACTCAGAGCCGCAAACGACAACGCGCGGCGTGATGCCGCGCGTGTCGTCCGGCTGGCCGCGGCGGCAGCGGCCATCACGGCCGCAATCCTGCTCGCCGCGGCACTGGGCCTCTAGAGAGCCAGGAAAAAGATCAAGGCCGCTGAACCAGCTCGATCTTGTAGCCGTCGGGATCCTCGATGAAGGCGATCACCGTGGTGCCATGCTTCATCGGCCCCGGTGGACGCGTGATCTTGATACCCTCTTTCGCCAGCCGCTCGCACGTCGCGTAGACGTCCGGCACGCCGAGCGCGATGTGACCGAAGCCCGTCCCGATTTCGTAGGGCTCCTCGCGTCCCCAGTTGTAGGTGAGTTCGAGCACGGTGTGCGTGCTCTCGTCGCCGTAGCCGACGAAGGCGAGCGTGAACTTGCCGTCGGGATAGTCGTTACGGCGCAGAAGCTTCATCCCAAGCGGCCCGGTATAGAACGCCAGCGAGCGATCCAGATCCTTCACCCGCAGCATCGTGTGCAACATCCGGAACCGCGGTGACGCTTCCTCCGCCTTGCGCTGAGCCTCAGCTTCAACCGTCGCCATTGAAAGCTCCTTCGTTCCGATACCTGGAAAAACGGAGAATGCAGCCTTTTCGTCCCCGGCGCCAGAGCCTCAGGGGAACGAATTGCTAGGCCCCGTCGATCCGAACCGCTAAATTCCCGCTGCGAAACGACCAATCGGGATCATGACACGCGTACTCCGGACTGCCGTCATCGGCGCAGGCCATTTCGGCAAGTTCCACGCCGAAAAATATGCCCGCAGCAAACGGGCGCGGCTCGTGGCTGTCGCCGACCAGGACCCGGCACGCGCGGCAGCTGTTGCTGGCCCGTTGCGTGCGCAGGCCGTCAACGACCATCGCGCCCTGTTCGGCAAGGTCGACGCCGTCAGCGTCGTCGTGCCGACGAGCGCCCATTACGAGGTGGCGCGCGACTGTCTTGCCAACGGGATCCATGTCCTCGTCGAGAAGCCGATCACAGAAACCCTGGAGCAGGCTGATGCACTCATCGAGCTTGCCGAACGCCAGGGACTGGTCCTTCAGGTCGGCCACCTGCAGCGATTCTTCATGGAGCGGATCAACGTCACCCACCTGATCGAGCGGCCGCTCTATATCGAATCGACCCGGATTGCGCCGTTCAAGCCGCGTGGCACCGACGTGGGCGTGACGCTGGACCTGATGATCCACGACATCGATCTCATCCTCGCCATGGTGAAGGCCGACGTCGTGGCCGTCGATGCGGTCGGCGCGCCGGTGGTGTCGAGCGAAGAGGACATCGTCAACACCCGCATCAGATTCGCCAATGGCTGCGTGGCGACGGCGACGGCCAGCCGCGTCAGCCTGAAGACCGAACGCAAGATGCGGATCTTCCAGCGCGAGTCCTATATCTCGATCGATCTTCACAACCGCAAGCTCGTGGCCATGCGCAAAGGAAAAGGTACGAGCTGGTTTCCCGAACTGCCGCCGATTGCCCGCGACGAACACCAGTTTCCGGACGGCGACGACCTTGAGGCCGAGATCGAATCGTTCCTCGACTGCTGCGCGAACGGCCGCCCGCCCCTCGTCACCGGCGCCGACGGGCGCCGCGCGCTCGAGACGGCAATGCGGATCACGCAAAGCCTGCGCGAAAGTCTGAAGATGGCCGGCCTGGTCTAGGATCTCAAGCGGCGAGCCGCCTTTTCTCGATGACGTCGAGCACCACGGCCGCTGCTCGCGCACTGGGTGACGCCCCATCGCGTCCCAGCGACGCGCAGATCTGACGCAGGGTCACCTGCTGCTCGGCGCGCGCCTCCGGATTTTCGAGAAGATGGCCGACGGCGGCGGTGATCCGTTCCGGCGTGCAGTTCTCCTGCAGCAGTTCGGGCACAATCAGGCGCTGCGCGATCAAGTTCGGCATCGCGACGTGCGGCACGCGGATCAGACGGCGCGCGAACCAGCCGCTGATCGGACTGACCTTGTAGGTCACGACCATCGGCACGCCGGCCACGGCAAGCTCCAGGGTCGCCGTCCCCGACGTCGTCAATGCGGCATCGGCAGCGGCCGTGGCCGCGCGCTTCTCGTCGAGGTCTTCGACCAGGATCGGGCGCGGCCGCCATGCGGCCGTTGCTGCCGCCACGAGATCGGCCGTTCCGTCGACGACCGGAATCACAACGTGCAGGTCGGCATGGCGTGTACGAAGGCGATCGATGGCAGGACCGAATACCGGCAGCATACGGCCGGCAAGGCCGCGCCGGCTACCGGGCAGGACCAAGAGCAACGGCGCCGTCGCCGGGATGCCATGACGTTCCCTGAACCGCGCGCTGCCGGTCGCGCTCGCGTCCTCGAGGACGGGATGACCAACATAACTGGATGGGATACCCGCCGCCTCGAAGAACGGCGCCTCGAAGGGAAACAGAAGCAGCAGATGGTCGATCCGGCCGACAAGTTTTTTGACCCGCTCCGGACGCCACGCCCATAGCTGCGGCGCGACGTAATGCACGATCGGAACGCCGAGGTCGCGGATCCTGTCCGCCACGCGAAGACAGAAGCTTGGGGCGTCGATGGTCACGACCACTGCCGGCGGCGTGCGCCGGATCGCCGACACCGTCTGCCGGAGCCGGCTGAGAATCCGGGGCAGTTGCGGCAGAACCTCGGTCAGGCCCATCACGGCGATATCCTGCAGCGGAAACAGGCTCGTGAGACCCTCGGCGGTCATGCGTTGACCGCCGACGCCGGCAAAACGCACGCACCCGCCCGTCGCCGTCTTGAGCGCCTTCATCAGCTTGGCGCCGAGGACATCGCCCGAGGGCTCGCCCGCGATCAGGAAGATCAACGGCGCATCCTCGCCCGACGGGTGCAGATTGTCGCCGACCATCTATTCACCCGTCACGCCGACGACGAACAACCCGGCCTCGTCGGCGGCCCGGGCGACCGCGGGACGGTCGATGATGAGCGTGCGCCCGGCCTCAAGCGCGATGCCGCACAGGCCGGCCGATGCGGCACCGGCCACCGTATCCGGCCCGATCGTCGGAAGGTCCACGCGGCGCTCCTGTCCCGGCTTCGACATCTTGACGAGAACGCCGCCGCGCCCCTCGCGCCGCACGCGACCGCAGCGTTCCAGCAGCGCGTCGGTTCCTTCGATCGCTTCGACGCCCAGTACGACACCCTGCTGCACGACGACGGCCTGTCCGATATCGAGGGGACCGATGGTGCGCAGAACCTCGATGCCGCGCGCAATGTCGATCTTGGACTCTTCAGGCGGAGCGAGCGTGCCGACGAGCCCCTCCGGCGTGCGCAGGCTTTCGAACACGTCGTCCGCACCGATGACCCGAAAACCCTCGGCCTCGAGCTCGCGCACGATAGCCGACAGCAACCCGTCGTCGCCGAAGGCCCGTACGCCGACCTTGGCCAGAAACATCGCGCCGCGCCAGTCGGGCCGCAGTTCTTCGAGCGACGGCCGGCGGACCGGCCCGGCCATGACGACCTCGGACACGCCTGCGGCATGAAGATGATCGAGGGCTGCGCCGACCGCCCCAAGACGAACCCATCGATGCGGGGTATCAACCACGGTGGCCGGATCGGTCTGTCCTTCGAACGCGAGAACGAAAAAATCCCGCCCCGTCGCCCGGCACGCTTCGATGACGCGCACGGGAAGCTGACCGCCGCCGGCCAGGATGCCGAGCTTACCTGTCATACTCGGCCGGTTTGCATATCGGCCGCGTCGAGTCGGATCGAATGAAATCGACGACCTCCATTACGGGAGCGCAGTCCCGGTACAGATTCGCGACGTCCTCAAGACGCTCGGCCATCGTGCCTTCCTGCGCGAACAACAGGCGATAGGCCGTCCGCAGGTTGTGAATGTCCTCGCGCGAGAACCCCCGCCGCTTCAGACCGACGATGTTAAGCCCGGACAGCCGCGCGCGGTTCCCCATCACCGATCCGAACGGAATCACGTCGCTCTCGACGCCCGACATGCCGCCGATCATCGCGAGCCGCCCGATACGCACGAACTGATGCACGGCGGCGAGGCCGCCGAGTATGGCGAAATCGCTGACGTGGACGTGGCCGGCAAGCGTGGCATTGTTGGCCATGACGACATGATCGCCCACCACGCAGTCGTGGGCCACATGTACGCCGACCATGAACAGTCCGTGGCTACCGACCTTGGTGATGCCGCCACCACCGGCCGTGCCCGGATTCATCGTCACATGCTCGCGGATGATGTTGTTGGCGCCGATCTCGAGTACCGTCTTCTCGCCCTTGTACTTGAGATCCTGCGGCGGATGCCCCAGGGAGGCGAACGGATATACGCGCGTGTTCGGGCCGATCCGAGTATGGCCCGCAACGGTGACGTGGGCGATCAGCTCCACCCCGTCGCTCAACACGACATTGGGGCCGACGACACAGTACGGCCCGATTTTCACCGACTCGGCAAGCTCAGCGCCATCCTCGACGATTGCCGTCGGGTGAATTATCGGCATCAATTATCCATGATCATTGCAGCGTACGTCGCCTCGGCGACCAGCACGCCATCCACCTTCGCCTCGGCGCTGAACTTCCACACGTTGCCGCGGCTGCGCTCCTTGGTGACGTGGATGCGCAGCTGATCGCCCGGTCCCACCGGACGGCGGAAACGCGCATTCTCGATCGACATGAAGTATACTAGCTTTCCTTCCGCCGACGGCCCGAGAGTCTGAACGACGAGGACAGCCGCCGTCTGCGCCATCGCTTCGATGATCAGGACTCCCGGCATGATCGGTCGCTGCGGGAAATGTCCCTGAAAGAATGGCTCGTTGATCGACACGTTCTTGATGCCGACCGCCGTCGCGTCGGGAACCACGTCGACCACGCGATCGATCAACAAGAACGGATAGCGATGCGGGATCATCTGCGCGATGCGCTCAATCCCGATCGTCAGCCCCTCTTGTTGTGCGACTTTCAATTCCATCCTTACTCGACCTTCCGTTTCACGAGCCGCTTCAGGGCACCCGCCTGCCGCCGCCACTCGGCGATCGGTACGGCCGGATAGCCGCCGACGATCTCGCCTGGCGCGATGTCCCGATGGACTCCGCTCTTGGCCGCGATCTGCGCCCCGGCCCCGACATGAAGGTGCCCGGCCAGCCCCGCCTGACCGCCGACCACGACGAAATCATCAAGCCTGGTGGAGCCGGAGATCCCAACCTGGGAGACGACGACGCAGCCGCGTCCCAGCCGGACGTTGTGCCCGATCTGCACCAGATTATCAATCATGCAGCCTGGGCCGATGATCGTGTCCGAGGCGCTGCCCCGGTCGATACAGGTGTTCGCGCCGATCTCGCAATCGTCGCCGACCAGCACCCGCCCGAGCTGCGGCACCTTCACGTGGCCGCCCGGATCAGGGGCGAATCCGAACCCGTCCTGGCCGATGCGAACGCCCGGATGGATCAGGACACGGGCCCCGATGATGCAGTGTGATAGCGATGCATTGGCGCCGATGACCGTATCTTCGCCCAGCACCACGCCCTCGCCGATCACCGCGTTCGGACCGATTCGGCAACGGGCCCCGATCTCGGCTCGTGCACCGATCACCGCCCCGGGGCCGACCGCCACGTCCGGCCCGAGTCGCGCCTCGGGATCGATCACTGCGGTGCGGTGCACCTCCGGCGCGCCAGGCGTCTCCGGATAGAACGCGCGCGCAATGCGTGCATAGGCCTTGTACGGCGACTCCGAAAGAAGCAGTGCCATGCCCGGCGGCGCGCGGTCAGCGAGGTCGGCGCGCACGACGCAGGCCCCGGCCTTCGATGCCGCGAAGGCCGCCACGTATTTCCGATTGTCGAGAAAGCTTACATCATCCGCACCGGCCGTCTCGAGCGCTGCGACGTCCTTGAAAACCCGCCCCGGATCCGCCCCCGGCGCGATCGTTGCTCCGGCGATTTCGGCAAGCCTCGCAAGCGTGAACGGGCCACTGACCCGGAAGAATCGAGGATCCGCCATCCGCCGTCATCCGTCACTTCGATGCCGGAATCGACACCGTTACCGTCGGCAGCTTACGGTTCAGGCGCCGCATCACCTCGCCCGTGATATCGAGCTGAGACTGGACGACGACGACCTGCGTCTTCGCCAGCACGACCTGATAGTTCTGCTCCTTTACGATCTCGATGATCACGTCGCGCATCGCCTGTTCGACGCGCTGCATCGCGTTGTTGAATGCCTGGTCGAGGCTGCGGCGCCGTTCCTGCACGAGCTGCTGCGCGTCGGCCACACGCCGCTCAAGCTCCTTACGGCGTTCGGCGAAAACCTCCGGCGCAAGCAGCGCGCGCTGGCGCGCCAGTTCCTGATCGGCGTTACGAAGCTCGTTCTCCTGCTTCTGAAGTTCCGCCTGGTAGGCCGCCCGCTGCTTCTCGATCTGCTGCCGGATCGACTGGACCGCCGCCGCCTCCCGCAGGATATGCAGCACGTCGGCGACAACGAAGGTCGAGCCCGCCGGCGGCAGCTCGCGTACCTCCTGCTGTTGACTTTGCGCAGGTTTGCGTTGCTGGGTGCCCTGCTGCTGTTGCTGCGCATAGGCAGGAGGCACGGGAATGATCGACGTCGCGAAGACCGCGAAGGCGGCGAGCGCGATGCCGGAAAGGGTGACGAGCCGATGCTGCATAGGATGGTTAGAACCTCGAGCCGAAACTGAAACGGAAGACCTCGTCCTTGTCAAAATCCTCCTTGAGCACGGGGGTCGCGAAGCTCAGGCGGATCGGACCGAACGGGGAGCGCCATACCAAACCAAAGCCGATCGACATGCGGATCGAGTCCTTATCGGCGACCTCAGGCCCGGTCACATCGGGATCGCGCAGCGTACCGACGTCGGTGAACACCTTGGCGCGGATACCAAGTTCCTTCGGCAGCCCGGACGGGAACGTGAGCTCGGCCGAGCCGATCGCGTATTCGCGGCCACCGAGGGCGTCGCCCGTGTCAATGTCGCGCGGACCGATACCAGCGGTCCGGAAGCCGCGCAGCGTCTCACCGCCTATGAAGTAGCGGTGCTGGATGGGAATGGGGTCGCCGAAATCGACGATGTAGCCGATCTCGCCTGTGAGGCTCGCCACCCAGTCGTCGCCGAGCGGATAGTACGTTCCGGCCCCGATCCGGTTCCGCAGGAATGAGACGTCTCCTCCCAAACCCGCCAGGTCATTGGCGAGCCGGATATAATAGCCGTCAGTCGGATCGAAGCGGTCGTCGCGCTGATCGTACAGCAGTTCCTGCCCGATGATCGAGCTGAGCGTCGTGCCTTCCTGCTCGCGGATAAAACGCGACGCATTGGCGGCGATGTTCTCGATCGTGTCCTCGCGCAGCGTGTAGCGGAGGGTCTGACGCAGCGGCTCCGTGATCTGATAGCCGACGCGCAGCGTGCCGCCGATCGACTCCTGATCGTAGCTCGACTCCCGGCGGAAGTCGCGCGTGATGCGGAACAGGTCGAATCCGGCCGACAGGTTGCGGTCGAGGAAATACGGCTCGGTGAAGCTCAAGTCGATTTCCTGGCGGCGCTGTGACAGCAGGAAACCGAGGCGCAGATCCTGACCACGCCCGAGCAGGTTGCGCTCGCGAATCGACACGTCGCCGAGTGCGCCGTCCGCGGTCGAGTACCCGACGCCGAACGACAGCTCGCCGGTCGCTCTTTCCTGCACTTCGACGTTGATGACCGTGCGATCAGGCGCCTCGCCCGGCACGTTCGTGACTTCGACCTTCTCGAAGAACCCGAGGTTCCGGATCCGCTGGCGCGAGCGCCGCAGCTTCGCGGTGTTGAACGCATCACCTTCGGAGAGCAGCATTTCGCGCCGGATCACCTTGTCGAGGGTGCGAACGTTTCCAACGATGTTGATGCGGTCGACATACACCTTCGGTCCTTCCTGAACCTCGTAGGTGACGTCGATCGTACGCTGCTCGCGATCACGGTTGATGTGCGGCCGGACGTCGACGAAGGCATATCCCAGATTGCCGACCGCTTCGGTGAGCGCCGTGATCGACGCCTCGACCTCGTCGGCGTTGTACCAGTCGCCGGGCTCGGTCGTGACCATACTGCGGAGGGACTCGGGCTCGAGCTCGCGGATGCGCGAAATCACGTCGATCGTACCGAACCGATAGCGCTCCCCCTCCTCGATCGTAAACGTGATGTAGAACCCCTCGCGATCCGGCGACAGCTCCGCGACCGCCGACACGACGCGGAAATCGGCATATCCGTTGGCGAGATAGAACTTGCGCAGCAGCTCGCGATCGAACGACAGGCGGTCCGGATCGTAGGTGTCATCCGTGGTCAGGATGCGCCACCAGCGGCTCTCTCTCGTCCGGATGACATCACGCAGGGTCCCGTCGCTGAATTGCCGGTTGCCGACGAAGTTGATGCGCCGAACGCTGGTGACCTGACCTTCATTGATTTCGAAGACAAGATCGACGCGGTTCTGCGGCAGCTGGATGACCTTGGGCTCGACCGTGGCGGCGAAACGGCCGCTGCGTCGATACAGGTCGAGGATCCGCTTGACGTCGGCCTGAACCTTGGTCCGCGTATAGACGACGCGTGGACGAAGCTGCACCTCGTTCTGGAGCGTCTCGTCGTTGATACGCCGATTTCCCTCGAAGGCGATCCGGTTGATGATCGGGTTCTCGACGACACGGACGTAGAGCGTGCCGCCTTCTGCACGCAGGCTGACGTCCGCGAAAAGGCCGGTGGCGAACAGAGCCTTGAGCGAGCGGTCGAGCCGGTCGGCGTCGGCACGGTCGCCGGGGCGAAGCAGCAGATATGAGCGCACCGTCTCCGGATCGATCCGCTGCGTGCCGTCGACCTGTATCTGCTGGATGACCGGTGCCTGCGCATCCTGCGCCCAAACGACACCGGTAAGCGACATGAGCATTGCCAGCGCGACGAGAATGCCCCGCGCCGTAGCCGCGTCGAGAAACCGCAACTCCGCCCCCCTCGTGAGCCGGTACGCCTTCTAGGACACCAGATCGACCAGATACTGCACGATGCGCAGATAACGGAGGTCGTTCCAAGTGGCAAAAACCATGAGGCTGAATACCAGAACCAGCCCAATGCGGAAACCGTATTCCTGTGCCCGGGGCCCGAGCGGCCGCCCTCGAATCGCCTCGATCACGTAGAACAGGAGATGGCCGCCATCGAGCATCGGCACCGGGAACAAGTTGATCAGGCCGAGATTGATCGACAGCACGGCCATAAACACGAGCAGTGCGGCCGCCCCTCCCTGGGCGACCTCGCCGGACATTTGCGCGATACGCAGCGGCCCGCCCAGATCGTCGGCCTGACGCTGGCCGGCGATCATCTGGCCCAGCGCCTGGAGCGTCCCGGCCGTCTGAATCCACGTCTCCGCGATGCCACGCCAGACGGCCTCGATCGGATCGTGGCGAACGTATTCGACGCTGCCCCGCAGGCTGTGGACGCCGAGCCGGGCCATCCGGACAGTGTTGCCGCGCGAGTCGGTCTCTTCGACGACGGTCGGGGTGACGACGAGCTCGACCTCGCGGCCGTCGCGCAGGACCGTGAGTTCGAGCGGCCGGTCGAGATTGAGCTGGACGATCCGCTGGATCTGTTCGAACCGCTCGATCTCGGTCCCGTTGATGCTGAGGACACGGTCGCCGACCTGGAGCGCGGCACGCTCGGCGGCGCTGCCGGGCAGAATGCCGCCTATGACCGGCGGCGTGAACGGCTGTCCGACGACGCTGAAAACACCGGCGAAGACGACGATCGCGAAGAGGAAATTCGCGAGCGGTCCCGCCGCCACCACTGCGGCGCGCTGGCCGAGCCGCTTGTGATGGAAGGAGACTTCGCGCTCCGCCGCGGACAATTCCGCCAGATTGCTATCGGGCGAACCGGCCGGATCGGCATCCCCGAACATCTTGACGTAGCCGCCGAGCGGAATGGCGCTGAACTTCCAGCGCGTCCCGGCCCGATCAGTCCAGCCGAAGAGTTCGGGACCGAACCCGATCGAAAACACGTCCACGCGCACGCCGTTGCGGCGCGCAACCCAGTAGTGGCCAAGCTCGTGGACGAAGACGAGAACGGTCAGGACGACCAGAAACGAGACGACGTAGGACCAGAGACCGGCTACAGCTTCCATTTGATCGCTTCCAGCCAGCCTTGACGCGCGTCAGACGCGCGCGGCCAGCGCTCGCATAAACTTACTCGCGGCCTGTCGTGCCTCACCATCAAGCTGGCGAACGTCGCCGAGCGAAGTAGGCGCTGGCGCCGGCACGACGTCCAAGGCGCGCTCGACACAACGTGCGATGTCGAGAAACCCGATCTCTCCCGCGAGGAAGCCCGCCACCGCCACCTCGTTGGCCGCATTAAGGATAGTAGGGGCACCGCCCCCGCAATGCAAGGCTTCGCGGGCCAAACGAAGGGCCGGAAATCTTTGTGGATCCGGTGCTTCGAAGGTTAACTTGCCAAGCTGGACGAGGTCGAGACGCGCCGCCGGCGTGACCATTCGGCTGGGCCAGCCGAGCGCGAATGATATCGGCGTGCGCATGTCCGGCGTACCAAGCTGGGCGAGAACCGAGCCATCGGCATAACAGACGAGGCTGTGCACGATCGACTGCGGATGGACCACGATCTGGATCTGGTCCGGCTGCAACGGGAACAGGTAGTAGGCCTCGATCAGCTCGAGCCCCTTGTTCATCATCGTCGCGGAATCGACCGAGATCTTCGCGCCCATGCTCCAGTTCGGATGGGCAACGGCGGCGGCCGGCGTCACGTGCGCCATTTCCGCGAGCGACAATTCCCGGAACGGCCCGCCGGAGGCCGTCAAAATAACCTTCTCGACGCGCTCGGCCTGGACGAAATCGAAGACCTGGAAGATCGCGCTGTGCTCGGAATCGACCGGAATCAGGGTCGCGCCATGACGCCGGACTTCCTCCATGAACAGCGCACCGGCTGATACCAGGCACTCCTTGTTGGCGAGCGCGATGATCGCTCCCCGACGGACCGCCGCGAGCGTCGGCTCGAGGCCGGCCGCGCCAACGATCGCCGACATCACCCACTCGGCCGGCATTTCGGCAGCCTCGACCACCGCCTTCTCCCCGGCCGCACATTCGATTCCCGTTCCAGCCAAGGCGTCGCGCAACTCCGTGTAACACCGTTCATCAGCAATCACCGCCCGCTTCGCCCGCAAACGGCGGGCCTGCTCGACGAGCTTGGCGACATTGGTGCCGGCCGTCACCGCTTCGACGACGAAGCATTCCGGCGTGCGCGCGATGAGGTCGACCGTACTGCAGCCGATGGACCCCGTCGCGCCGAGAATGGTGACGCTGCGCGGCGTGTCCCGGGACGGGCTGACTATCGCCATGCGAGCCCTCCATCCGTCAGCCACTGCCAGGCAGCGAGCGCCACGGCCGCCGCCAGCAGCCCGTCGACCCGGTCAAAGACGCCGCCATGCCCCGGGATAAGCTGGCTCGAATCCTTGGCGTCGAAGCGGCGCTTCACCCACGATTCCCCAAGATCTCCTGCCTGGGCGATCACGGCAAGGATGACCCCGGCCGCGGCGAGCGCGCCTGCGGCGGGCGCCCCCGGGTCCACCGCGCCGACCCCCCATCCGAGCAATCCGGCGGAGATGATGGCCCCCATCAGACCTGCCCAGGTCTTCTTCGGGCTGATGCGCGGCGCAAGGCGGGGCCCGCCGATCAGGCGGCCCGCAAAGAAGGCGCCGATATCGGTCGCCCATACGGTCAGAAGCAGCCAGACCATGAGATGTTGCCCGCCCGCATCGACGCCGCGCAGCCAGATCAACGCTGTCGCCGGTATGCCGATATAGAGCGCCCCGACCGCGGCCCAGAATGGACGGTTACGGCCGTCGAGGCGTGCCGTCACGAGGACGATTGCGCTGCCGACCACCGCGGCGAGGATCGCAGGCCCCGGCCAGCCGAGGAAAGCTAGCGCGACGACGCCGATCACGAGGGCGGCAAGAATGAATCCGGTCGCTCCGAAACGCACATTCGTGAGGCAGACCCATTCCCAGGCGAGAACGGCGACGCCGACTCCGATCAGGAGCGCGAAAACGCCGGGCACCGCGGCGACCGCAACCAGCGCCACGACCGCCATGATCACGCCTGAAATGACGCGCGTTCGCAGCCCGGCCGTCCAGCCGTCGTTACGCACTGGACGCGCCGTATCGCCGTTCGCGACGTTGGAATTCGCGGATCGCATCCTCAAGGTCGCGCTTCGTGAAATCGGGCCACAATGTGTCGATGAACACGAATTCGGTGTAGGCGGACTGCCACAACAGAAAATTGCTCAAGCGCTTCTCGCCACTGGTCCGGATCAGCAGATCCGGATCGGGAATGCCCGCCGTGGACAGGTGGCGCTCGAACGTCGCCTCGTCGATCGCATCGGGTGAAAGTTTACCGGCCTGAACGGCGCGTGCGAGGTTGCGCGCGGCTTCCGTGATTTCGGCTCGGCTGCCGTAGCTGAGCGCGATCACCAACGTCATGCCGGCGTTGTCGCGGGTCATGTTCTCGGCATTGGCGATCATCGTGACGATGTCGGGCGCCAGCTTGCGACGATCGCCGATGACCTTCAGCCGGACGCCGTTCTTGTGCAGCTCGGCAATCTCCCCGCGCAGGTAGTGCCGAAGCAGTCCCATCAGGTCGTCGATCTCTTCCGCGGGACGCTTCCAGTTCTCGGAAGAGAAGCCGAACAGCGTCAGGTAACGGATGCCGAGCTCCGCGGCAGCAATGACGGCACGGCGCGCCGCCTCGACACCCCGCCGATGACCGGCGGCCCGGGGCATGCCGCGTGCCCGCGCCCAACGGCCATTGCCGTCCATGATGATGGCCACATGGATGGGCATCGGGCTGCCATCGGCGGACGACGGCAACGCGTCCGTACGGTCAGACATTCAGAATGTCTTTTTCCTTCGCAGCAATCGACTCGTCGATCTTCTTGATGAATTCGTCCGTCAACTGCTGGATTTGCGCCCCGAGCTTGCGATGCTCGTCCTCGCTGATCTCGCCCTTCTTTTCCCGCTGCTTCAGCGCATCCATGCCGTCGCGACGCACATTGCGCACCGAGACGCGAGCCTGCTCGGCGTATTTGTGCGCAACCTTGATCAGCTCCTTGCGGCGCTCTTCGGTCAGCGGCGGGATCGGCACGCGGATAAGCTGCCCCTCGCTGACCGGATTGAGTCCGAGATTGGCATCGCGGATCGCCTTCTCGACCGCCTTCGTCAGCGACCGATCCCAAACCTGGACCGTCAGCATGCGCGGTTCAGGCACGCTGACCGTGCCGACCTGCGACAGGGGCATATGGCCGCCATAGGCTTCGACCTGGACGTGTTCCAGCAGGCTGGCCGAAGCACGCCCGGTCCTGAGGCCCGCGAGTTCCTTCTTCAACACGTCTAAGGCGCCGGTCATGCGGCGCCTTAACTCATTGATATCGGACGTCGACATAGCGTCTCAATCCCTGTCCGTTATGATCGTGTACTTGCCGACGCCGCGGATAACGTCGGCGAATCCCCCTTTATTCTGTATCGAGAAGACCAAAATCGGAATGTGGTTTTCTCGGGCCAGGGAGATCGCCGAGGCGTCCATCACGCGCAGGTCCTTGGCCAGGACGTCCATGTAGGACAACCGGTCGTAGCGCTTCGCGTTCGGATCTTTCTTCGGATCGGCGCTGTACACGCCGTCGACCTTGGTGCCCTTGATCAGGGCGTCACACCCCATCTCGGAGGCGCGCAGCGCCGCTGCCGTATCGGTGGTGAAGAACGGATTTCCCGTACCGGCGGCAAAGATGACGACGCGCCCCTTCTCCATATGGCGTATCGCCCGGCGCCGGATGTAGGGTTCACAGACGCTCGACATGGGGATGGCCGACAGGACGCGCGTGTACACGCCCATCTGTTCGAGCGCACTCTGCAGCGCCAGCGCGTTGATCACCGTCGCCAGCATGCCCATGTAGTCCGCGCTTGCGCGCTCGATACCGACAGCGGCCCCCGATATGCCCCGGAAGATGTTGCCGCCGCCGATGACCAGACAGACCTGAACCTTGAGGTCGGCGACCTGCTTGACGTCGCTGGCAATGCGCTTGACGGTCTCGGGATCGAGCCCGTACTCGCGCGGCCCCATCAAGACCTCGCCCGAGATCTTGAGAAGGACACGCCGGTACATGGGAGCACCGGACGGATTCGTTTCAGCCGCCATTTACGTTCGCCCCCATGCCCATTCCATTGGTGGCGGGAGCCGGTACCCGGCCCCCGCCCATCAAATCCACGTTACTGCCCGAGCTGGGCAGCGACCTCCGCCGCGAAATCGGTCTCCTTGCGCTCAATACCTTCACCCAAGGCAAAGCGCCGGAAACCGACAAGCTTGACCGGTGCGCCGACGTCCTTGGCCGCCCGCTCGACGACCTGGGAAACGCGGCTCTCGCCGTCGACGACGTAAATCTGCTCCAGCAGTACCACGTCCTCGTAGAACTTGCGCAACCGGCCCTCGATCATCTTCTCGACGACGGCCGGTGGCTTGCCCGATGCGGCGGCCTGCTCGCGCAGGACGTTGCGTTCGCGCTCGAGGACCTTCGGATCGACGTCCGCGATCGTCAGGGCCTGCGGATTTGCCGCGGCCACGTGCATCGCCAGCTGGCGTCCGAGCGCCGTCAGCTTTTCGACATCGCCGGTCGATTCGAGTGCAATCAGCACGCCGATCTTGCCCAGGCCGGGCGCGATCGCGTTGTGCACGTAGCTCGCCACCACGCCCTGCCCGACCGATAGGCTCGTCGCGCGACGCAGCGTCATGTTCTCGCCGATCGTGGCGACCAGATGCGTAAGCTTCTCGGCCACGGTGCCACCGCCGGACATCGGCGCTGCCTGGATCTTCTCCAGATTGCCGTCCGCCCCAAGGGCAATTTCGCTGACCTCGCGAACGAAGCCCTGGAAGCTGTCGTTACGGGCGACGAAATCCGTCTCGGTATTCACCTCGACCATGGCGCCGCGATTACCTTGCGTGGCGACGCCAACCAGCCCTTCCGCGGCGACGCGGCCGGCCTTCTTGGCGGCTGCCGCAAGGCCCTTCTTGCGCAGCCAGTCGACCGCCGCATCCATGTCGCCCTGGGTCTCGGTCAGTGCGCGTTTGCAATCCATCATTCCGGCGCCGGTCTTCTCACGCAGCTCCTTGACCAGCGCGGCCGTGACCTCGGCCATGTCTCACCTCATTGCTTTACGAACCAAACGGGCCCGAAGACCGGGCCCGCTCCTCATCATCGAGTTCAGGCCGCGGGAGCCTTCTTGCGCCGTCCACCGCCCGATTTCTTGGCCGTTGCCTCGCGAGCGCCGCCTTCGGCTTCGGCCAAGGGCGTCTCGCTCGACGCGGCTTCCTTCTCCGGCTCCGGCTCCGACGCCGCCGCACCATCGGCGGCCGGCGCGACATCGATCTCCTCGACCTGCGGGGCTTCGATCTCACCGATATCAACGCCCTGGGCCGCCATCTCGGCCTGCAGACCTTCGAGAACCGCGCTCGAAACGAGGTCGCAGTAGAGCTGGATCGCGCGCAGCGCATCGTCGTTGCCCGGGATCGGGTACTTGATCCCGGTCGGATCGCAGTTCGAATCGACGATGGCGACGACCGGAATGTTCAACCGGTTCGCCTCCTGAACAGCGATCGCCTCCTTGTTCGTATCGATCACGAACAGCATGTCCGGCAGGCCGCCCATTTCCTTGATACCGCCGAGCGCCCGTTCGAGCTTGTCGCGCTCGCGCGTCAGGTTGAGCAATTCCTTCTTGGTCAGACCGATGTTCTCCTGCGCCAACTGTTCGTCGAGCTCGCGCAGCCGGCGGATCGAGTTGGAAATGGTCTTCCAGTTCGTCAGCATGCCGCCGAGCCAGCGATGGTTGACGTAATACTGGCCGCAGCGCTTGGCCGCCTCGGCGATCGGTTCCGCCGCCTGACGCTTGGTGCCAACGAAGAGAATGCGCCCGCCCTCGGCCGTCGTCGCGCGAATCGCCTCAAGCGCCCGATGGAGCATCGGGACCGTCTGCTGAAGGTCGATGATGTGAATGCCGTTGCGAACCCCGAACAGATAGGGGCGCATCTTGGGGTTCCAGCGCCGGGTCTGATGCCCGAAATGGGCACCGGCCTCGAGCAGCTGACGCATGGTAAACGTAGGCATCGCCATGGGCGTGCTGTCTCCTTTTCTCCGGTTGAGCCGCCGCGGGAGATGCGCCGAGCCCCCATGCCTTGCGCCGGGGGCCGAATTCGGCACCGGAACGACCATCGACCTATGACGCCGACAGCCGCGATCCCGCGTGAGTAGTCAGGGCCGTCCGCCGGCCCGGCGCGTAGATAGCCCCACAGGGCCGGATTTGCAAGCAAGAATCCGAGTTTAACCCCTATCCATCCATCCGTCCGTCGCCGGTCCGACGGAATGCGATCTCATGTCCCCTGCCCCCTCGCGTGTCCCACTTGCGAGCGTCCGGCCGGGACAGCGCGGCCGCCCTGCCAGTGGTGGCGAATTCACCTGCCGAATCAATCCGATTCACGACCTTGTCCGAAGCGGAGCGCGGTCTGGGCCGGTACCTGTTCCATCCGGCTGCCCCGCCAACGTGTCCCACCGGTCCCAGACGTCTCGCCGATGTCACACGTCTCGATCGTCTCGCCTGTCCCAGCTGTCCCAGCCGTCCCACCTGTCTCACCTGTCTCGGACTTCTCCGCCATCTCAGTTGTTCGGGCCGTTCCCACGATCCTGGCGTTGCAACCATTCCGGGACGGCGGGACGATGGGACAGCCGCCGGAGCCGGGGGCGGAATGGGACAGGCGCCCGCCCCAACGAAAAATGCCCGTCGGCCATCATCCGAACGGGCACACGTATCCGCCGCGGATTCCATCCCAACTGCTGCCTGCCGTCAACCGACTCTCAGGAGGCGACGGCGAGCTGCTGATCAAGTGGGACTCGCCCTTGCCCGTGGGCGCCTACAGTTCCTGCACCTCGACGACGCCCGGCAGAGTCTGGAGCTTCATGCGGGTCTGAGCAGCGATGGTGTAGGTACCGGGGAGCGAGATCTCCACCTCGCCGTCCTCACCCAGATCGACGACGACGGCGATGCGGCCCCGTCCCTTGCGTTCGCCTTTGATGACCTCCGCCAGCCCAGGCAATGCGATCGCGTCGTTGATCGCGATCCTTAGGCCCGCTGCCGCGTGAGCCACGGCTTCGTCGAGCGGCTGGATCGACTGCGCGAGGAGCTTGATTGTCTCCTCCTCGATGCGCGCATCGGCCGAGATCAGCAGCGGCTTGCCAGAGTTGAGCAGCTCGCGCGACGTCGCCAGGACCTCGGAGAACAGCGTGACCTCGTACACGCCGCCTGCGTCCGAAAGCTGCACGAAGGCGAAACGGTTGCCCTTGGCCGAAGTGCGTTCCTGTTTGCCGATCACCGTTCCGGCCAGCTTGACGCGCGCCGCACCGCCGGCGGCAAGGCGGCCCGCCAGCTCGCTCGACCGGATTACGCCGAGACGCTGTAGCCCCTTGGCGTATGCGTCGAGCGGATGGGCCGAGAGATAGAAGCCGAGCGCCTCGAACTCGTTCTGCAAACGCTCGTGAAGCGGCCAGTCCGGAATCTGCGGCAGCGAAAGTTTCGGTGCCGATCCGCCGCCGAAAAGGCTGGCCTGGCTGCTGGCGCGCTCGTCGGCGGCAGCGGCGGCGAAGCGCAGAATGGTCTCGATCGCAGCGAAGACGCGGGCACGGTTGGGTTCGAGCGAGTCGAACGCACCGGCTTTCACCAGCGCTTCGAGCTGACGCTTGTTGATCTGCCTGGTATCGAGGCGCCGCGCAAAATCGGCCAGGTCCTTGAACGGCCCGTTCCGCTCCCGCTCCGCGACCAGCGCCTGCATCGCCGCAAGGCCGACGCCCTTGGCCGCCGCGAGCGCATAGCGCACCGCGCCACGCTCCTCTCCCGGCGGGAACTCGACCGAGAAGTCCGCCTGCGAACGATTGATGTCGGGCGGTAGCAGCGTGATCTTGAGCCGCTCCAGCTCCTGACGGAACACGTTGAGCTTGTCCGTGTTCGCGATATCGAACGTCATCAGCGCAGCCAGGAACTCGACCGGATAGTTCGCCTTCAGATATGCCGTCTGATAGGCGACCAGCGCATACGCGGCCGCATGCGACTTGTTGAAGCCGTAGCCCGCGAACTTGGCGACCTGGTCGAAGATCGACGAGGCCTGCGCCTCCGGTACCCCGCGCGCCACCGCGCCGTCGACGAAGTGCTTGCGCTGGGCGTCCATCTCCTCCTTGATCTTCTTGCCCATGGCGCGGCGCAGAAGATCGGCGCCGCCGAGGCTGTAGCCCGACAGCACCTGGGCAATCTGCATCACCTGTTCCTGATAGATGATGACGCCGAAGGTCTCCTTGAGGATGCCCTCGAGCGCGGGATGCATGTAATCGGGCTTTTCCAGCCCGTGCTTGCAGTTCGTGTATTTCGGGATGTTCTCCATCGGGCCGGGCCGATAGAGAGCAACCAGCGCGATGATGTCCTCGAACCGGTCAGGACGTAGGCGCCGCATCGCGTCGCGCATGCCCGAACTTTCAAGCTGGAACACGCCGACCGTGTCGCCGCGGGCAAGCAGATCGTAGGTCTTGCGGTCGTCGAGCGGCAGATTGGACAGATCGATCTCGATACCGCGCCGGCGCAGCAGCTCAACCGCGCGCGCAAGCACCGTCAGCGTCTTGAGGCCGAGGAAGTCGAACTTCACCAAGCCGGCCTGTTCGACATACTTCATGTTGAACTGGGTGACCGGCATGGTCGAGCGCGGATCGCGATAGAGCGGCACGATCTCGTCGAGTGGCCGGTCGCCGATGACGACGCCGGCGGCATGCGTCGAGGCGTGGCGGTAGAGCCCCTCCAGCTTCAAAGCGATGTCGATCAGCCGGGCGACGGCCTCGTCCGTCCGCCGCATCTCCTGCAACAGGGGCTCGCCGTCGATCGCCTGCTGCAACGACACCGGATTGGCCGGATTGTTCGGCACCAACTTGCAGATGCGGTCGACCTGCCCATAGGGCATGCCGAGAACGCGGCCGACATCGCGCAGCACAGCACGCGCCTGCAGCTTACCGAAGGTGATGATTTGAGCGACGCGATCGGCGCCGTACTCTTCCTGAACGTAGCGGATGACCTCGTCGCGGCGATCCTGGCAGAAGTCGATGTCGAAGTCCGGCATCGACACGCGTTCCGGATTGAGGAAGCGCTCGAACAGCAGGCCGAAACGCAGCGGATCGAGATCGGTGATGGTGAGCGCCCAGGCGACGAGCGAGCCGGCGCCCGACCCACGGCCTGGCCCGACGGGAATTCCGCGACTCTTGGCCCATTGAATGAAATCGGCGACGATCAGGAAATAGCCTGCGAAGCCCATCTTGACGATGACGTCGAGCTCGTAGGCCAGCCGCTCGCGATACGGGCGCGCGAGCTCCTCACGCGTTGCCTCGTCGTGCTCGGCCTTCCAGACCTGCTGCGCAAGGCGCCGCTCGAGCCCTGCCACGGCTAGCTCGCGCAGGGTCGTCTCGACGCCCCGCGCCTGCGCCTTCGGCGGGACCGGCAGGATCGGTTTGCGCGGTTTCAGCAGGAACGAGCAACGACGCGCGATGACCAGCGTGTTGTCGAGCGCCTCGGGAATGTCCGCGAACAGCGCACGCATCTCCGCCGCCGACTTGAAGCGATACTCGGGACTCAGACGTCGCCGGTCAGGTTCGGCGACGTAACGGCCGTCGGCGATGCAAAGGAGCGCGTCGTGCGCCTCGTACATGTCCTCCTTTGCGAAGAACGCCTCGTTCGTGGCCACCAGCGGCAAACCGTGCCGATAGGCGAGCTCGATCAACTGCGGCTCGATGCGGTTCTCCACCTCGATTCCGTGCCGCGTCAGCTCGACATAAAGCCGGCCCGGGAAGGCGGCCGCTAGGCGCATCAGCGTTTCCTCGGCCGCTGCGGTCCGCCCGTCGGCCAGCAGACGGCCCACGGTTCCGGCCGGTCCGCCGGTGAGCGCGATGAGGCCGTCGGCAAGCGCCTCGACCGCCTCGATCGGAACCTGGGGCGCTTCGGCCGAATCCGTTTCGAGATAGGACTTGCTGACGAGCTTGGCGAGGTTGTGATAACCCGCCTCGGTCTGGGCGAGCAGGACGAGCGTGTCCGGCGTCGGTACGCGGCCGCCGCGCATGCCTTCGTCCGTCCGCCGGATCGCGATCTGACAGCCGATGATCGGCTGCACGCCGGCATCCATCGCCGCGAGCGAGAACTCCATCGCGGCGAAGAGATTGCCGGTGTCGGTCACGGCGACGGCCGGCATCCGTTCGCGCTTGCACAGCTCGATCAGCTGTTTGATCTTGATCGCGCCTTCAGACAGCGAGTACGCCGAATGGACGCGCAGATGGACGAAATCAGCGTGGGCCACGGATCGGACTCCGTCCACGAAGGATGCACGGTCGTGCGACTCGCCGAGCCGCACCGACAATGTTCCGCGCCGCCTCTTCCACCGTCAAGCCGGCACGACCAGACCGTTGCGGATCGTCACGATCCGATCCATGCGCTTGGCAAGTTCGGGATTGTGCGTCGCGATCAGCGCCGCAAGACCGGTCGACCGCACCAGCCGCATCAGTTCCTCGAACACGGCATCGGCCGTGTGCGGATCGAGGTTTCCGGTCGGTTCGTCCGCCAACAGGACGCGCGGCGCATTGGCGAGCGCACGCACGATCGCGACGCGCTGCTGCTCGCCGCCCGACAGCCGCGCCGGCCGATGCGTCTCGCGGGCGGAAAGACCGACGGCCGCGAGCAGTTCGCGCGCCCGCGCCCGCGCCACGCCGCGCGGCACGCCCGCGATCATCTGCGGCAGCATCACGTTCTCGAGCGCGGAGAATTCCGGCAGCAGGTGATGGAACTGATAGACGAAGCCGAGGTACTTGCGACGCATGGCGCTGCGCTCGGCATCGCCCATCGCGGCGCAAGACTGCCCGGACAGGCGGATGTCGCCCGCATCCGGCCGTTCGAGAAGCCCGGCGATATGGAGCAGCGTGGATTTTCCGGCCCCGGACGGCCCGACCAGGGCGACTATCTCGCCGGGGTCGATCTTCAGCGACGCACCGTTCAGCACCTCGAGCGCCGCGTCGGCCTGACGGAAGCGCCGGACGATTCCGACCAGCTCGAGCGCCGCCTCACTCATAACGCAGTGCTTCCACGGGATCGAGGCGGGCCGCCCGCCAGGAGGGATAGATCGTCGCGAGGAACGAGAGAGTAAGCGCCATGACGACGACGGAGACGACCTCCATCGGATCGACTTTGGCCGGAAGCCGCGACAGGAAATAGATCTCCGGCGAGAACAGCGGCGTGCCGGTCAGCGTCTGCAGCCATTGCCGGATCGTCTCGATATTCGCGGTGAACAGGATGCCGAGAACGAAGCCGGTGATCGTGCCGGTGACGCCGACACTGGCGCCTGCAAGGAAGAAGATGCGCATCACCGCCCCGCGCGTCGCCCCCATGGTGCGCAGGATCGCGATGTCCTTGGACTTGTCCTTCACCAGCATGATCAGGCTGGAAATGATGTTGAACGCCGCGACCAGGATGATCAGGGTCAGGATCAGGAACATCACGTTCCGTTCGACCTGAAGGGCGTTGAAGAAGCTTGAGTTCGCCTGTTGCCAGTCGAGGATGCGAAAGCCGGGCCCGAGTGCCTCGGCAACGGCGCGCCGCATGTCGCGCATCCGGTCCGGGTCCTCGACCATCAGCTCGATGCCGGTCACGCCGTCCCCCAGGCGAAAGAACAGTTGGGCGGCCTCGAGCGGCAGATAGACGAACGTGTTGTCGTATTCGAACATCCCGACTTCGAAAATCGCCGCCACCCGGTATGCCCGCATCCGCGGCACGGTGCCGAAGGCCGTGGCCGTGCCCTGCGGGGAGATCAGCGTGATGCTGTCGCCGATGCGGAGACCGAATCGCTGCGCCATGCGGCTGCCGATGACCGCCACATCCTCGCCCTCGAACCGCGCAAGGTCGCCGCCGACGATGTGGCTCGCAACGAGCGTGCGGTTGCGCAGGTCTTCCGGCCGCATGCCGCGCACGAGCGCCCCGCCGGCCACGCCGTTCGCGGTCGCCAGCACCTGCCCCTCAATGATCGGCGCGGCCGCCACCACCTGGGGCAGGCCGTGCAGGCGGTCGGTCACGTCGACATAGTCGGTCAACGGCCCCCCTTGACCGTAGACGGTCATATGCCCGTTCAAGCCGAGAATGCGTCCGAGCAGTTCGGCCCGGAAGCCGTTCATCACGGCCATGACGATGATGAGCGTCGCCACGCCGAGCGCGATGCCGAGAAGCGAGAACCCCGCGATGACGGAGATGAAGCCTTCCTGGCGGCGTGCCCGCAGATAGCGGAACGCCATCATCCGCTCGAACGCACCGAAAGCCATCGCCGGCGTCCGATCAGCCCTTGGCCGCGAGTCTGGCGAGGGCGGCGTCGATCGTGAGCTCCTCCTTCGCGCCCGTGCTCCGCCGCTTGAGCTCGACGACGCCGGACTTGAGACCGCGCGGCCCGACGATGAGCTGCCACGGCAGGCCGATCAGGTCCATCGTGGCGAACTTCACGCCCGGACTTTCCGCGCGGTCGTCGTAGAGCACTTCGAGACCGGCATTGCGCAGCTTCGTATAGAGATCGCCCGCCGCCGCGTCGCAGGCGGCATCGCCGCTCCGCAGATTGACGAGGGCCACGTCGAAAGGCGCCACACTATCGGGCCAGATGATGCCAGCGTCGTCGTGGCTCGCCTCGATGATCGCGCCGACGAGCCGCGACACGCCGATGCCGTAAGAGCCCATGTGAACGACAACGTCCTTGCCCTCGGCGTCAGTGACGGTGGCCTTCATCGGCGCCGAATACTTGGTGCCGAAATAGAAGATGTGCCCGACCTCGATACCGCGGGCCTCCACCCGGTCACTCTCCGGGATCTGCGCGAAGATGGCCGGATCGTGCTTTTCGTCGGTCGCGGCGTAAAGGCTGGTCCATTTGTCGACGATCGGCTGAAGATCGGCTTCGTAGTCGACCTCGGTCGCCAACACGTCGAACTCGACGAGGTCGCGGTGACAATAGACCTGGCTTTCTCCGGTCTCGGCGAGGATGATGAACTCATGGCTCAGGTCGCCGCCGATCGGCCCGGTCTCGGCCGCCATCGGAATCGCCTTCAGCCCCATTCGCGCGAAGGTGCGCAAATAGGCGACGAACATCTTGTTGTAGCTGCGCCGGGCGGCCGCGGCGTCGATATCGAACGAGTAGCTGTCCTTCATCAGGAACTCGCGACCGCGCATGACGCCGAAGCGCGGCCGAACCTCGTCGCGAAACTTCCACTGAATGTGGTAGAGCAGTTTCGGTAGCTCCTTGTAGCTGCGGACGGCGTTGCGGAAGATGTCGGTGATCAGCTCTTCGTTCGTGGGGCCGTACAGCATCTCCCGATCGTGCCGATCACGAATGC
The DNA here is from genome assembly GCA_937926175.1 of uncultured Rhodospirillales bacterium. GTDB lineage: Bacteria > Pseudomonadota > Alphaproteobacteria > CACIAM-22H2 > CACIAM-22H2 > CALANV01. The sequence goes on from CALANV010000002.1 coordinate 76,497, forward strand.
GGAGCATCTCCTTGCCGTAGTCGTCGTAGCGCCCCGACTCCCGCCAAAGCTCGGCCGGCTGGATCGTCGGCATCAGCATCTCCTGGCAGCCGGCTGCGTCCTGCTCCTCGCGCACGATCTGCTCGATCCGCTTGAGCACCCGGAACCCGAGCGGCAGCCATGTGTAGATGCCCGCACTTGACTGCCGGATCATCCCGGCACGGAGCATCAGGCGATGGGAAACGATCTGCGCCTCGCTCGGATTCTCGCGAAGCGTGGGCATCAGGAATTGCGAAAGACGCATGGAGCCTCTTGGATCTTTCCGGTGCCCTGCCATCCGGTTCGTCCCGCTCGTCGCCTGCAGAACGCCCCCTCCCCTATCCCGCCCCGGCGGGCGCGAATGGGTTGAGGGGTACTGCGGGTCGAGCCCCAGGCAAACCGATCCCGGCCGGGCGCGGCGCGACTTTAGGGAAAGCGGCCGGGCAACGCAATTCGCCTGCGACTTGCCCCCAGGAAGAGCGGCTTCAAATGTCAGCGCGGCAACAAACGTTCGCGGCAGAGGGCTTCGAGCGCGGCGATCTCGCGGCTCTGCAGGGGCTCGCCGTTGAAGAAGACCCGTCCGTCGGACTCGACTCGAATCTCACCGATCCGGACATTGGGCTCGAACAGGGGCGAGCTCGGTGGAATGCCGAACCGGCCCAGATCCACGGCGGCATCGAAGGTGATCGTGTCCGGTACCCGTATCCCCGGGACGTCTTCCAGGTCGGCCGGGGGGACGGAGCGGCCGTAGACGTCGACGCTGGGCTGGTAGGCAACGTCCGGGTCCGGCATGTGGCGTACCAGCTTGCGGCAGTCGACGCCGGTGAGCGTAACGGTCTCGGCCCGTGCCGGCATTGCCAAAGCGGCAGCCGAAGCTGTAAGCCATATGCAAACGGCGATTCGCTTCATGCCGGCATTGTGGGGTTAGCCGTTTTAACCATCAGATAATCCCCCGGCCCGGCCAATGCCCGTCCACCGGACCGGGCCATAATGAGGGGGATTGCAGTGTTGGACCGCTATTTCAAGCTTCAAGAGCACCACACGAACGTCCGGACCGAGCTCATTGCCGGCGCCACGACGTTTCTGACGATGGCGTACATCATCTTCGTCAATCCGTCGATCCTGGAGGCGGCCGGCATGGACAAGGGGGCGGTCTTCGTCGCCACCTGCCTTGCCGCGGCGCTGAGCTCGCTCATCATGGGGCTCTACGCGAACTACCCGATCGCCCTGGCGCCAGGCATGGGCCTCAACGCGTATTTCGCGTTCGGTCTCGTTCAGGGCATGGGACTGAGCTGGCAGACGGCGCTGGGCGCGGTGTTCCTGTCGGGCCTCATCGCCGTCATCCTCAGCGTGACGCCGGTTCGCGAATGGTTGTTCGACGCCATTCCGAAAACGCTCAAGATGGCCATTTCCGCCGGCATCGGCCTGTTCCTGGGTATCATCGCACTGAAAAGCGCAGGCGTGATCGCCGCCCACCCGGCGACGTTCGTGACGATCGGCAACCTGACGGAAATGCCGGTCCTGCTGGCGACCCTCGGTTTCATCGTTATGATCGCCCTCGACGCGCGCGGCGTGCCGGGCGCGATCATCATCGCAATCCTGCTGACCACCGCGGCCGGCGTCGCCCTCGGCGTGACGCCGTCCCAGGGCATCATCTCGATGCCGCCGAGCCTGGCGCCGACATTCTTCCAGTTCGACATCGCCGGCGCCCTCAAGATCGGCCTGCTCGCGATCATCTTCGCGCTTCTGTTCGTCGACCTGTTCGACACGGCCGGTACGCTGGTCGGCGTCGCGCACCGCGCCGGCCTGCTGACGCCCGAGGGCAAGCTGCCGCGCCTGCGCAAGGCGCTCGTCGCCGACAGTTCCGCCACCATGATCGGCGCGCTGCTCGGGACGTCGAACACGACCAGCTACATCGAGAGCGCCGCGGGCGTGAAGGCCGGCGGCCGGACGGGGCTGACCGCGGCGACCGTGGCGGGCCTGTTCCTGCTCGCGCTTTTCCTCGCCCCGCTCGCCGGCACGGTGCCGGCCTACGCGACGGCGCCGGCGCTGCTGTTCGTCGCCTGCCTGATGGCGCGCGGCCTCACGGAGATCGACTGGGACGATCCGACCGAATATGCACCGGCGGTCGTGACGGCGCTGGCCATGCCCCTCACCTTCTCGATCGCGCATGGCATCGCGTTCGGCTTCATCACGTATGCCGGCGCGAAGATCCTCACCGGGCGAGCGAAGGAGATGAACATCGCCGTCCCGGTTCTCGCCGTCCTGTTCATCATAAAGTTCGTCCTGTTCCCGGGGTGACGAAATATCGTTTCGTCGGCAGGCGCCGTGAAAAAAGAACGTGACAATTGGGCCGGGCTCCTCTTATAGTCCGGCCTATAACACACGGCGAAAAAAAATCGCCGGCACGGCCCGAGTTTGGGGAGAATCATTGAGCCTGGATCCAGCGACGGATATCCAGGCTTCATTTTTTGGCCGCTTTTGCGCCGGACAGCCCGCCCCGGCGCCTCTCCTCAATCGTAGCGGAAATCGACGGCGCGCATCCACGGCGGATCCATGGCCGCGATCCGCGCATACACCGGGCAATCCGGCCGGTGCGCCCCCGGCAAATAGCCGATGCTCATCAGGAATTCGCCCACGACCTCGCCGCCCATGAAGACGAACTCCTTGCGGAAGAGCCGGACCCATTCGCCCTTCGTGCGCGGATGATGTGCGGCGAGCCATGCCGCAAATGAGCCGTATTCGCGTGCCAGCGCCCGGATGCGACGGGCATTCTCGATGACCGCGCGGATCTTGGCGCGATTGCGGATGATGGCGGGGTCCGCGAGAAGGCGTGCCTCGTCGCGTGCGCCGAAGCGCGCGACGCGGGCGACGTCGAAACCTCGGAACGCACGGCGAAACCCTTCGCGCCGCTTCAACATCAACAACCACGACAACCCGGCCTGGTTGATCTCGAGCGCCAGACGCTCGAACAACGCCGCATCATCGTCGACCGGAAAGCCATATTCCTGGTCGTGATAGGGCCCGTGAAACTCGTGGCCGGGGGCGATGTCGCAGTACCAGGACATGACCGAAGCAGATTAGGGATTCACGTAACGGTTGTCACCCGGCACGCGCCCGATCTTCGCTGGTCCTTCCTTCTCAGCCGGCCATCTCGCGGAACGAAAACCAGTCGGACTCGACAAGCGCATAGATGCCGAGCCAGACGATCGCGGCGATCAGCGTGGTCACGGCCGCCTTCAGCAGCAGGCGCGGATTCTCGGGCGCGCTGTCGGCATGTCCGCGGACCGGCCGGTCGGGCGTCCGCACACCCCAGGGAAGCACGGCGAACAGCACGATCCACCAGACGACGACATAGACGGCAATGCCCGTGGCGAGGCTCATCGTCCCTCAGACCTGTTCGAGCTCGATCAGGGTGCCGCAGAAATCCTTGGGGTGAAGGAAGAGCACCGACTTGCCATGCGCGCCGATCCGCGGCTGGCCGTCACCGAGAATACGCGCCCCCGCTGCCACGAGGCGATCGCGCGCGGCAAGAATGTCGTCGACCTCGTAACAGACGTGGTGCACGCCGCCCGACGGATGATCCGCGAGAAACTTCGCGACCGGCGAGTTCGCCCCGAGCGGATGGAGCAGCTCGATCTTGGTGTTGGGCAGGGTCACGAAGACGGTTGTCACGCCATGCTCCGGCAGATCGACCGGCGCTGAGACCTCGGCGCCGAGCGTATCGCGGTAAATGGCGGCCGCTGCCGCGAGATCCGGCACCACAATGGCGACGTGATTGAGTCTTCCGATCACCGGCCCGGCTGCCCTGGCTGGAACGCTCCCTCCGCCCTAAAGCCTTACCAGGTGAATGTCAACGTTCGGGCGTTTGCGCATCCGGTCCTTGATCAGGCGGCGGACGCGGCGGCGCACCTCCTCGCGCAGCTGATCGTCGTCGGCGTGGCGGAGCTCGGCCACGCCCTGATCGATCACGTCGCTGATCTCGGCGGCAAGCGCCCCATCCGCATCGGGATCGATCAAGCCGGGTGCCGCAATCTGCGGCGGGGCGACGAGCCGGCCGCGGCGATCGATGACGATCGTCGCGACGAGGACGCCATTCCACAGCATGCGGTTACGGCCGCGCATGATCTCGCCGTCGACGCGCAGCAGGCGATCCCCGTCCACGGCGAGGCGGCCCACCGGCACCTCGTCGATCACCTCCGGCCCGTCCGGAGCCAGCCGCACCATCATGCCGTTCTCGATGACGAGCGTATGCGGCACCTGGCACGACTTCGCCAGCGCGGCGTGCGCATGAAGATGCTGCAGCTCACCGTGAACCGGGATCGCGATCTTCGGCCGTACCCACTGATACATCTGCACGAGCTCGTCGCGCGCCGGATGGCCGGACACGTGAATATCCGAGCGGTCCTGATCGGTCACGATATCGACGCCGAGCCGTGCAAGACCGTTCATGATTCGGAACACCGACCGTTCGTTGCCGGGAATGATGCGCGAGGAAAAGATCACGACGTCACCCGGCCCGAGCTCGACATGCGGATGGTCGTTGGCGGCAATGCGCGCGAGTGCTGCGCGCGGCTCGCCCTGGCTGCCCGTGCAGATCATGACGATCTTCTCGGGTGGAACAAGCGCGGCCTGCACCTCGTCGAGAAAGCGCGGCGTGCCGGCGAGATAACCGTTCTCGCGCGCCGCCTCATCCATGCGCCACAACGAACGGCCGACAAGCGCGACCTCGCGACCATTCGCCGCCGCGGCCGCCGCGATCGACTCGAGCCGGGCGATGTTCGAGGCAAAACAGGCAACCACGATGCGGCGCTTGTATTGGGCAAACAGGTCAGTCAGCGCCCGCCGCACGTCGGCCTCGGAGCCCGAACGGCCATGCCGCAGCGCATTGGTCGAGTCGCCGACGAGCGCGAGCACGCCCTCGTCGCTCAGGCGGCGAAGCGCATCGACGTCCGCCGGTTCGCCAATCAGCGGATCGGGATCGAGCTTCCAGTCGCCGGTATGCAGGACCAGCCCCGCCGGCGTGCGGATCGCGAGCGCGTTCGGCTCGGGGATTGAATGGGTCAGGCGAATCAGTTCGACGTCGAACGGGCCGACCTGGAAACGGCCGGACAACGGAATTTCCGTAATCGGAACGCGGCCGCGAAGATTGACGTCCTCGAGCTTTCGCCGCAGGATCGAGGCGGCGAAGCCCGTGGCATAGACCGGACACTGCAGCCGCGGCCACAGATACGGTACGGCGCCGAGATGGTCCTCGTGCGCATGCGTCAGCACGAGGCCGACGAGGTCGCGCCTGCGTTCCTCGATGAAGGCAGGATCCGGCGTGATCACCTCGGTGCCGGGCACGCCCTCGTCGCCGAACGTGACGCCGAGGTCGACCATCAGCCACTTGCCGCCGTAGCCATAGAGATTGAGATTCATCCCAATCTCGCCGGACCCGCCCAGCGGCAGGAAAACCAGATCCTGCTTCGAACGGTTGCCGCCGTTCAGATCGTCCGTCATTTGTTCATCGCGTAGATGTCGACCATTCCGAGGAGCGTCAGATCGGGTTCGATGTGCTGGATGATCTTGGCGCCTTCGGCGATCAGCGGCACGAGGCCGCCGGTTCCGATCACGGTCATGGCGGAACCCAATTCATCCTCGATGCGTCTGACCAAGCCCTCGATCAGGCCGATATAGCCCCAGTAGATGCCGGATTGCATGGCGGTCACGGTCGTGGTGCCGACGATCTTGGTAGGTCGCCGGATCTCGATGCGTGGCAGCTTGGCCGCCCCCATGTACAACGCCTCGAACGCCATGTTGATCCCGGGCGCGATGGCGCCGCCGCGATAGTTGCCTTCAGCATCGAGCACGTCGAAGGTCGTCGCCGTGCCGAGGTCGATGACGATTCCGGGCATGGGGTAGCGCGTGCGTGCGCCGACCGCATTGGCGATCCGGTCGGCACCGGCCTCCTCGGGCCGATCGAGCAGCACCTTGATCCCGAGTTTCACCGACGGATCGCCGATCACCATCGGCTCCGTCCCGAAGTAACGCTGGCAGAGCGAACGGAGGTTGAAGGTCGTCTGCGGCACGACGTTGGACAGGATGACGCCGTCGATGTCGCTGCGGCTGATCCCCTCCAACGCCATCAACTGCGTCAGCCAGACGGCGTATTCGTCGGCCGTGCGTTTCGGATCGGTCGAGATCCGCCATACCCCGCGCTTGCGGCGGCCTTCGACCTCGTACACGCCGAACACGGTCGTCGTGTTGTTGGAGTTGATGACGAGCAGCATCGCCCCTCCCCTTCAGTCCGATGCGCCGGTTTTCGCGGGACCCGTGAAAAACACGTCACCGGCCGCGATCGGCCGCACGATTCCATCGGCGGTGCGCAGCAGGAGTGCGCCGTCCGTAGCAATATCGACGAACGTGCCGTGGAGCTCGCGATCGGGTAGGCGCACGCGGATCGGCTCGCCGATGCCCTTGGCGTCACGCCGCCAGGCCTGCCGCACGGGCTCGAACCCGTCGTCGAGCCAGCGATTGACCCAATTGAGGAAGTAGCGCGCGAAGGCGGACAGGGTCGCCTCGACCGTGATGTCGGTGTCGCCCTCAGCATGCAGCGACGTCGCCGGCGTCTCGGTATCGTCAGGGTGGTTGGCCACGTTGATACCGATGCCGAGCACGACCCAGTCGAGCCGGTCCCGGCCCGTACTCTCGGTCTCGAGCAGAATGCCACCGACCTTGCGGCCGTTGATCAGCAGGTCATTCGGCCATTTGTACTTGAGTTCGACCAGCGGCGGCATCAGCGAGGCCAGCGCGCCCCCAGCGCCGAGGGCCGCGACAAAACTGAGCTGGCCCGCCTCGGCCGGCGTGCATTCGGGACGAAGGACGAGCGAGGCATAGAGATTGCCCGGCAACGAGCGCCAAGTGCGGCCGCTGCGCCCGCGCCCCTCGGTCTGCGCCTTTGCCCAGACGATCGTACCGTCCTCGGCACCGGCGCGGGCGAGACGCTTCGCCTCGTCGTTCGTGCTGCCGACGGTCTCGAGTGCGACGAGCCGGTAAGCCGGCGGCAAACCGAGGTCGCCGGTCATGCCCCGATCAGCCCGCGAACAATGCGGCGGCGGCCGCCGCCGCACTTGTGACCAGCGGACCCGGGTAGGCGAAGAACAGCAGCGTGAACAGCGTCGAGCCGACGAGGACGACCGCAAGCGGACGATCGATCGGCCGGTCGAACGCCTCGACCGGTTCGTCGAAATACATCAGCTTGACGATGCGGAGATAATAGAACGCCGCCACGACGCTGGTGAGAACGCCGATCACGGCGAGCGTGTAAAGCCCGGCCGAGACGGCGGCCAGGAACACGTAGAGCTTGCCGAAGAATCCCGCGAGCGGCGGGATGCCGGCCATCGAGAACATGGCGATGGCGAGTGCTGCGGCCAGCATCGGCTGCGTCCGGGCGAGGCCGGACAGATCGGTGATACGTTCCACCATCCGGCCCTGCTGGCGCATGCACAGGATGACGCCGAACGTCGCCGCGTTCATGAACAGGTAAATCGCCATGTAGATCAGGATGCCGCGGATGCCAGTCTCGTCCCCCGCGGCAAGTCCGATCAGCGCGTAGCCGATATGACCGATGGAGCTGTAGGCCATCAGCCGCTTGATGTTGGTCTGCCAGATCGCGGCGAACGCGCCGAGCAACATCGAGAGAATGGCGATGAAGATGACGATCTGCCGCCATTCGGCGACCAGCGGCCCGAACGGTTCGACGAGGACGCGGATGAACAGCGCGATGGCCGCCATCTTCGGTGCGATCGAGAAGAAGGCCGTCACCGGCGTCGGCGCGCCCTCGTACACGTCGGGCGTCCACATGTGGAACGGTGCCGCGGACACCTTGAAGGCCAGTCCGGCCGCGAGGAAGACGATTCCAAAGATGACGCCCAGCGGGATGGCCTCCGCGTTCTCGACCATGATGTTGGCCAGCACGGCGAACTTGGTCGTGCCCGCGAAGCCGTAGATGAGCGACGCGCCATAGAGAAGCATGCCGGACGACAGCGCGCCGAGAACGAAATACTTCAGGCCGGCCTCGGTCGAACGGAGCGAATCGCGCCGGAAGGCCGCGACGACATAGAGCGAGAGGCTCTGCAGCTCGAGGCCGACATAGAGCGCGATCAGGTCGTTCGCCGACACCATCATCATCATGCCGATGGTCGCGAACAGCACGAGAACCGCATACTCGGGCCGGGCGATGCCCTCGCGCTGGTTGTAATCGAGCGACATGGCGATGCCCGCGGCCGATCCGAGCAGGACGAGTATCTTCATGAACGCGGCGAAGGCATCCGTCACGAACATGTCGTTGAGGACGAGCGTCCGCGTTCCGCTGACAGACAGGACGAGGATGGCCACGATGCCGAGGCCCAGCAGCGCCAGCCAGGAGACCGTCCGCGCGGCGGCGTCACCGCGGAACACCCCGAGCATCAGCAGCGCCATGGCAAGGCAGGCCAGGACGATCTCGGGCACGGCGGGAAGGAGATTGAGCATTTCTACGTCACCAGGATCTATCGCGTGGCGAGCAGACGCGCCGATGGCGCAGCATCAGCCACATCAGGCGCCTCGGCGGCGGCAAGCGCCGCCTGGTACCTGACGAGCAGGTTGTCGACGGACGCCGCCGTCACGTCGAGGAAGGGCTTCGGATAGATGCCCATCCAGAGCACGACGGCGATCAACGGCAGGAAGGTGGCAAGCTCGCGCCGGTTCAGGTCGAGGATGTCGCGGAGATCGGCGTGCCTCAGCTCGCCGAAGATCACCCGGCGGTAGAGCCACAGCATGTAGGTGGCGCCGAGGATGAGGCCGGTCGCGGCGAACACGGCCGCCCAGGTGTTGGCCTGGAACGTGCCGGCAAGCACCAGGAACTCGCCAATAAATCCGCTCGTCCCCGGCAGACCGACCGATGCGAGCATAAACACCATGAAGACCGCGGCATAGAGCGGCATGCGCCGAACGAGACCGCCATAGCGCGCGATCTCGCGCGTATGCATCCGGTCATAGACGACGCCGACACAGAGGAAGAGCGCGCCTGACACGACGCCGTGGCTCAGCATCTGGATCACGGCCCCCTGCACGCCCTGCGTGATGCCGGTGAAGATGCCGAGCGTAACGAAGCCCATATGCGCCACCGACGAGTAGGCGATCAGCTTCTTCATGTCCTCCTGCGCCAACGCCACCAGCGACGTGTATATGATCGCGACGATGCTGAGGACGTAGACGAGCGGCGTGAAGAAGACCGACGCGTCCGGAAACATCGGCAGCGAGAACCGCAGGAACCCGTAGCCGCCCATCTTCAGGAGGACGCCGGCGAGGATGACCGAGCCGGCCGTCGGCGCCTCGACGTGCGCGTCCGGCAGCCAAGTATGGACCGGCCACATCGGGATCTTGACCGCGAAGGACGCGAAGAACGCGAGCCACAGCCAGGTCTGCATCCCGACCGGGAAGTCATAGCCGAGGAGGGTCGGAATGTCGGTCGTCTCGGTCTCGAAGTACATGGCCAGCAGCGCGACCAGCATCAGGACCGAGCCCGCAAGCGTATAGAGGAAGAACTTGAAGGCCGAATAGACGCGCCGCGGTCCGCCCCACACGCCGATGATCAGGAACATCGGGATGAGGACGCCCTCGAAGAAGACGTAGAACAGGACCATGTCGAGGGCGCAGAACATGCCGACCATCATGGTCTCGAGGACCAGGAAGGCGATCATGTACTCCTTCACCCGCGTCTCGATCGCCTCCCAGCTCGCGAGGATGCAGAGCGGCGTCAGGAACGTCGACAGCAGCACGAACAGCACCGAGATGCCGTCGACGCCCACGTGGTAGCTGATGCCGAACCCGGTGATCCATTCGTGCTTCTCGACGAACTGAAACTCCGCCGTGGTGGTGTCGAAGTTGATCCACAGCAGCAGCGACAGCGCAAAGGTGATCAGCGACGTCCACAGCGCCACGGCGCGGGAGTTGCGGGCGACGACCTCGGCATCACCGCGGACAAGCAGGATGAACCCCGCCCCGACGAGGGGAAGGAAAGTGGTGAGGGAAAGCAACGGCCAGCTCGCGTTCATAGCTCACCCGACCCGAAACAGCAGGTACCACGACGCGAGGATGACCACACCGATCAGCATCGCGAACGCGTAATGATAGACGTATCCCGTCTGAAGAAGGCTCGTCCGCCGGGCAAGCGCCACGGTCGTCGCGGCGATTCCGTCCGGCCCCAGCGCGTCGATCGTGCCGAGGTCGCCTTTCTGCCAGAGGTTGCGCCCGATGGCGAAGGTCGGGCGAACGAAGATGCGATCGTAAAGCTCGTCGAAGTACCACTTGTTCAGCAGGAACAGATAGATCCCGCGCAACCGCTCGGCGAGCCGATTCGGCGTCTCCGGCGCGCGGATATAGAGGCCGTAGGCGAGCCCGATGCCGACGATACCGACCACGATCGGCGCGACCTTGACCCAGAACGGCACATGGTGCGCGGCCTCGATCGTGTTGTGCTGCGGCAGGACCAGGATCGACTCGCGCCAGAACTGTTCCATCCCCTCGCCCACGAACGCATCGTAGGCGAGCCAGCCGGCGACGACCGAGCCCGCCGCCAGCACGTAGAGCGGTACGAGCATCACCGACGGCGATTCGTGCACGTGCTCCATGACGTGGTGATCCGCCCGCGGTTCACCATGGAAGGTCAGGAACAGCAGGCGCCAGGAGTAGAACGCCGTCATCAGCGCCGCGACGATGCCCAGCCAGAACGCGTACTGGCCGACCGGGGTATGCGCCGCGAAGGCCGCCTCGAGGATGATGTCCTTGGAATAGAAGCCCGCGAAGAACGGCAAGCCGGCGAGCGCTAAGCTGCCGATCCACATCATCACGTAGGTGACCGGAATCAGGCGGTAGAGCCCGCCCATGCGGCGCAGATCCTGCTCCCCACCCAGGGCATGGATGACCGAGCCGGAACCCAGGAACAGCAGCGCCTTGAAGAAGGCGTGGGTCATCAGGTGGAAGATCGCCGCGGCATAGGCCGAGACGCCGGCCGCGAAGAACATGTAGCCGAGCTGGCTGCAGGTCGAATACGCGATCACCCGCTTGATGTCGTTCTGCACGAGGCCGACCGACGCCGCGAAGATGGCGGTCGTGGCCCCGATCAGCGCCACCACGGCAAGCGCATCGGGGGCGTATTCGAACATCGGCGAAAGCCGCGCGACCATGAAGACGCCGGCCGTCACCATCGTCGCCGCGTGGATCAGCGCCGAGACCGGCGTCGGGCCTTCCATGGCATCCGGCAGCCAGGTGTGCAACCCGAGCTGGGCCGACTTGCCCATCGCGCCGACGAACAACAGCAGGCAGAGCGCCGTCAACGCATGGACCTCCATGCCGAGAAACTCGAACGTGTCGGCCGCACGCGCCGGCACGGCCTGGAACACCACGTCGAAGTTGACCGTGCCGAAGACGAAGAACACGCCGAAGATGCCGAGCGCGAAGCCGAAGTCGCCGACACGGTTGACGACGAAGGCCTTGATGGCCGCGGCATTGGCCGAATCCCTTTCGTACCAGAACCCGATCAGAAGGTACGAGGCGACGCCGACCCCTTCCCAGCCGAAGAACATCTGAACGAAGTTGTCGGCCGTCACCAGCATCAGCATGAAGAAGGTGAACAGGCTGAGATAGGCCATGAACCGCGGGATCGACCGGTCCTCGGCCATGTAGCCGATCGAATAGACGTGAACCATCGACGACACGACCGTGACGACGAACACCATCACCGCCGACAGGGTGTCGAACTTCAGCGCCCACGAGGCCTCGAATGCGCCCGAATCGATCCAGGTGAACAACTCGATCGTCCGCGACTGCCCCTCGATGGCCACCTGATAAAGGATGCCCAGCGACAGCAATGCGGCGATGCCGACGCAGATGCAGGTGAGGATCTGGGCGGCACGGTCGCGGAAGGCTTGGTCCCTGGCGAAGGCCAGGAACAGACCGGCTCCGATCGCGCCGACCAGCGGAAGGAAAATGGCAGCGACGTACATTGGCGGTTCGCTCAGCCCTTCATCAGGTTGATGTCCTCAACCGCAATCGACCCGCGATTGCGGAAGTAGACGACGAGGATCGCGAGACCGATTGCGGCCTCGGCCGCCGCCACGGTCAGAACCATGAGCGCGAAGACCTGGCCGACCAGGTCGCCGAGATGGGTCGAGAACGCGACGAGATTGATGTTGACGGCGAGCAGCATCAGCTCGATCGACATCAGGATCACGATCACGTTCTTGCGGTTCAGAAAGATGCCGAAGATGCCGAGCGTGAACAGGATCGCGGCGACGGTGAGATAATGCCCGAGACCGATCGTCATAGTCTTAAACCCCCTGCCGCGGCTGCACCTTGACCACCTGCACCGACTCGGCGCGGCTGCGGGCGATCTGGGCCGCGATGTTCTGACGCCGTACACCCGCGCGTTCGCGCAGCGCGAGCACGATGGCCCCGACCATGGCGACGAGCAGCACGAGACCCGCCGCCTGGAACGCGTAGATGTAATCCGTGTAGAGGATGCGGCCGAGCGCGTGGGTATTGGTGACGGTGCCGGGATCCGGAATCGGCACGGTTACGGTCGACGAGACATCGGGCGAGAACGCCCATGCGCCCGCGATGAGCACCAGCTCCGCCAATAGCACGAGCCCCACCATCGCGCCGATCGGCAGGTAGCGCAGGAAGCCCTGCCGCAGCTCGGCGAAGTTGATGTCGAGCATCATGACGACGAACAGGAACAGGACCGCCACCGCGCCGACATAGACGACGACCAGTATCATGGCGAGGAACTCGGCGCCCATGAGGACGAACAGTCCCGCAGCATTGAAGAACGCCAGGATCAGGAACAAGACCGAGTGCACCGGGTTGCGCGCCGAAATCACCATGGCGGCAGACGCCACCATTACGCCGGCGAAGAGATAGAAAATGATCGCCTGTATCATCTGATTCTTCCGTCCCCGTCCTGCCGAGGTTCGATCGCGGCGTGCCGCATTGAATACCCTCCCCCGATACGGCCCGTCTCAGCGGTACGGCGCCTCGGCGGCCAGGTTGGCGGCGATTTCCGCCTCCCAGCGGTCGCCGTTCGCCAGCAGCTTCTCCTTGTTGTACATCAGCTCCTCGCGCGTCTCGGTCGCGAACTCGAAGTTCGGTCCCTCGACGATCGCATCGACCGGACAGGCCTCCTGGCACAGGCCGCAGTAGATGCACTTGGTCATGTCGATGTCGTAGCGCGTCGTGCGACGGCTGCCGTCGGCGCGCGGCTCGGCCTCGATGGTGATCGCAAGTGCCGGACACACGGCCTCGCAGAGCTTGCAGGCGATGCAGCGCTCCTCGCCATTCGGATAGCGGCGAAGCGCGTGCTCGCCGCGGAAACGCGAGCTGATCGGCCCCTTTTCGAAGGGATAGTTCAGCGTGACCTTCGGCTTGAAGAAGTAGCGCAGCGTCAGCGCCAGCCCCGAGACGATCTCGGAGAGCAGAAGACTGCGCGCGGCACGGTCAAGTACGGCCATAGGCACCTCTCACGCGCGCGGGATCCAGCCGGTCGCCATCAGAACGCCCGCCGTCACCACCACCCACAGCAGCGAGAACGGCAGGAACACCTTCCACCCCAGCCGCATGAGCTGGTCGTAGCGATAGCGCGGCAGAGTCGCGCGCACCCACAGGAAGACGAACAGACAGAGCGCGATCTTGAACGCGAACCAGATCGGCCCCGGAATCCAGTTGAACGGCGCGATGTCGAAGGGCGGCAGCCAGCCGCCGAGGAACAGGATCGACGTCATCGCGCTCATGAGGATCATCGCCGAATACTCGCCCAGGAAGAAGAGCGCGAAGCTCATCGACGAGTATTCGACGAAGTAACCCGCCACCAGCTCGGATTCGCCTTCGGGAAGATCGAAAGGCGAGCGGTTGGTCTCCGCCAGCGCCGAGACGAAAAAGATGACGAACATCGGGAAGAGCGGAATGAAGAACCAGACGTTCTTCTGCGCCATCACGATGTCGGTCAAGTTGAGCGAGCCGACGCAGAGCAGGACGGTGATGATGACGAAGCCGATCGAGACCTCGTAGGACACCATCTGGGCGGCCGAACGAAGGGCGCCGAGGAAGGCGTATTTCGAGTTGCTCGACCAGCCGGCCATGATGATGCCGTACACGCCGAGCGACGAGATCGCGAACAGATAGAGGATCCCGACGTTGATGTCGGCGAGCACGAGGCCGTAATCGAACGGGATCACCGCCCACGCGACGAGACTCAGCAGGAAGGTGAGGATCGGCGCCGCGAGAAAGACGACGCGGTTCGCGCCGCTCGGGATCACCGTCTCCTTGATCAGCAGCTTGAGGCCGTCGGCGAAGGGTTGCAGCAGGCCGAACGGACCGACGACGTTCGGTCCCTTGCGCAGCTGAATCGCCGCGATGACCTTGCGTTCCGCGTACGTCAGGAACGCGACCGCAACCAGGAGCGGCACGACGATCAGCAGGACCTGGGCGACGATGGTCGCGGCCGGCAGACCGTATCCGATCAGAAACTCACTCATGGGTACCGGTCTTCTCCGCTCTCGGGGTGAGGAAGGTATCCGTGCACTTGGCCATCGTCGCCGATGCCCGGCTGATCGGGTCCGTCATGTAGAAGTTGGTGATCGGCGAACGGAACGGCGTCGGCTCGACGGGCCCCTCGCCCCCGAACGGCGCCCACGCCGCCGGCTGAATGACGTTCGGCCGCGCGAACACCGGATTCACGGCCGTCATGCGGTCACGCAGTTGCTTGATCGAATCGTAAGGCAGCCGGTTCCCGATGACTTCCGACAGCGCGCGGATGATCTTCCAGTCCTCGCGCGCCTCGCCCGGCGGGAACACGGCCGCACGTGCAAGCTGCGGCCGTCCTTCGGTGTTCACGTAGGTCGCGTTCTTTTCGGTGTAGGCGGCCCCCGGAAGAATGACATCGGCCCGATGCGCGCCGGCATCGCCGTGATGCCCCTGGTAGATGACGAAGGCCTTGCCCAGCCGGCCGGTGTCGATCTCGTCCGCGCCGAGGAGATACACGACATCGATGTCCCCGCGGGCAGCGCCGTCGAGGATCCCCAGCACGTCGCGGCCGCCCGGCCCCGGTACGAGGCCGAGGTCGAGCCCGCCGACGCGGGCGGCGGCCGTGTGAAGGACGTTGAAGCCGTTCCAGTCGTCCTTGATCATGCCGAACTGTTCGGCGGCCTTGCGGGCGAGTGCCAGGACCGCGGCGCCATCCGGCCGTGCCAGGGCCCCCTGCCCCACGATCAGCATCGGCCGTGCCGCCTGTCGGAGGACGTCGGCGAAGCCCAAGGTACCGTCGATGAGCTCGCGCAAAGTCTGCGGGCCGGCTCCCAGATACTCCGTCCGGTACGTGAGGTTGGTCTGCGGCCCGATCACGCCGATGCGGAAGCCGCCAGCCAGCCAGCGCTTGCGCAGACGGGCGTTGATGATCGGCGCCTCCCAGCGCGGGTTCGTGCCGATGAGCAGGCACGCATCCGCGAGCTCGATGCCGGCGATGGTCGTGTTGAACAGATAGCTGGCGCGAACCGACGCATCGAGCTTCGCCCCATCCTGCCGGCAGTCGATGTTCGGCGAGCCGAGCGCGGCCATCAGGTCCTTGAGCGCCAGCATCGCCTCGCAATCGGCAAGATTGCCGACGATCGCGGCGACCCGGTCGCCGGGCACGCCCTTGACGCGCGCGGCGATGGCGGCGAAGGCCTCCTGCCAGCTCGCCGGCCGCAGGCGCCCGTCCGCCCCACGGACATAGGGGCGGTCGAGGCGCTGGCGCATAAGGCCGTCATAGGCGAAGCGGCTCTTGTCCGACAGCCATTCCTCGTTGATGTCGTCATTGGTACGCGGCAGGACGCGCATCACCTGGTTGCCGCGGCTGTCGACGCGGATGTTGCTGCCGACGGCGTCGAGCACGTCGATCGTCTCGG
Source organism: uncultured Rhodospirillales bacterium (assembly GCA_937926175.1). Lineage (GTDB taxonomy): Bacteria > Pseudomonadota > Alphaproteobacteria > CACIAM-22H2 > CACIAM-22H2 > CALANV01. The sequence goes on from CALANV010000002.1 coordinate 92,477, forward strand.
TCTTGCGCAGCTCCCACGGGCGCGCGACGAAGGCATAAGGCTTGGACGTCAGCGCACCGACCGGGCAAAGATCGATGATGTTGCCCGACAGCTCGGACGACAGCGCCTTCTCGACATAGGTGCCGACCTCCATATTCTCGCCGCGGCCGGTGGCGCCGAGCTCCGGCACGCCCGCCACCTCGGTGATGAACCGGATGCAGCGCGTGCAGTGGATACAGCGGTTCATGTAGGTCTTGATGAGCGGACCGAACTCCTTCTCCGGAACCGCCCGCTTGTTCTCCTGGAAGCGGCCGCGGTCATAGCCGTAGGCCATGGCCTGGTCCTGGAGGTCGCATTCGCCGCCCTGGTCGCAGATCGGACAGTCGAGCGGATGGTTGATCAGCAGGAACTCCATCACGCCCTTGCGCGCCTTCTCGACCATGGGCGTGTTGGTCCGGATGACCATGCCGTCGGCGGCCGGCATCGCGCACGAGGCGATCGGCTTCGGCGACTTCTCCATCTCGACGAGGCACATGCGGCAGTTGCCGGCGATCGACAGGCGCTCGTGATAGCAGAAACGCGGGATCTCCACGCCGACCGCCTCGCAGGCCTGCAGCACGGTTGCGCCGGCCGGAACCTCGACCTCGATCCCGTTGACCGTCAGTTTCGGCATTCCCGTTACTCCTACTCCGCCGCCTGCCGCACGCCGGCCGCCCTGTAGGCCGCGATCCGGCGCTCCAGCTCGGGGCGGAAATGACGGATGAGGCCCTGGATCGGCCATGCGGCCGCATCGCCGAGCGCGCAGATCGTGTGTCCCTCGACCTGCCGCGTCACGTCCTCAAGAATATCGATCTCCTCGGGCGAAGCCTCGCCGCGCACCAGGCGTGTCATCACCCGCCACATCCAGCCGGTGCCTTCGCGGCACGGCGTGCACTGCCCGCAGCTCTCGTGCATGTAGAATTTCGACAGACGTGCGATCGCCTTCACGATGTCCGTCGACTTGTCCATCACGATCACCGCCGCCGTGCCAAGGCCGGACTTGACCTCGCGCAGGCTGTCGAAATCCATCAGGACCGTGTCGCAGATGGATTTCGGGATGAGCGGCACCGACGAGCCGCCGGGTATCACCGCCAGCAGATTGTCCCAGCCGCCGCGAACGCCGCCCGCGTGCTTTTCGATGAGCTCGCGCAGCGGGATGCCCATCGCCTCTTCGACGTTGCACGGCTTGTTCACGTGGCCGGAGATGCAGAAGATCTTGGTCCCGCTGTTCTTCGGCCGACCGATGCTGGCAAACCAGGACGCGCCCCGGCGCAGGATGGTCGGCACCACGGCGATCGTCTCCACGTTGTTGATCGTGGTCGGACAGCCGTAGAGCCCCACCGCCGCCGGGAACGGCGGCTTCAGCCGCGGCTGCCCCTTCCTGCCTTCAAGGCTTTCGAGAAGCGCCGTTTCCTCGCCGCAGATATAGGCGCCGGCACCGCGATGGAGGTAAAGGTCGAAGTCCCAGCCGGAGCCGCATGCGTTCTTGCCGATCAGGCCGGCCTCGTAGGCCTCGTCGATCGCCTGCTGCAGGCGCACGGCCTCGTTATAGAACTCGCCGCGAATATAGATGTACCCGGTGTGGGCGCCCATGGCGAAGCCCGCGATCAGGCAGCCTTCGATGAGCTTGTGCGGATCGTTGCGGATGATGTCGCGGTCCTTGCACGTGCCCGGTTCGCTTTCGTCGGCGTTCACGACGAGGTAATGCGGCCGCGGGCCCGGCTCCTTCGGCATGAAGGACCACTTCATGCCGGTGGGAAATCCGGCACCGCCCCGGCCGCGCAGGCCGGAATCCTTCACCTGCTGCACGATCCAGTCGCGCCCCTTGAGGAGCAGGTCCTTCGTGCCGTCCCAGTCGCCGCGGGCCCGTGCGCCGGCGAGCCGCCAGTCGTGCTGCCCGTAGAGATTGGTGAAGATACGGTCGGAATCGCGCAGCATCGTCACTCGTCTCCCGATCCCGTCACGGCGCCAATTTCCGTCAGCGTGGTCGGACCGCCGACCGGGGCGGAGCCCTGCCGGCCGATGACCGAACCCGGCGCCGGCCGCTCGCCGCGCGCAAGCGCATCGAGCAGCTTTTCCATGCTCTCGCCGTCGAGATCTTCGTAGTAGTCGTCGTTGATCTGCACCACCGGCGCGTTCACGCAGGCGCCCAGGCACTCGACCTCGCGCATCGTGAACTTGCCGTCAGGAGTCGTCTCGCCCATGCGGATGCCGAGCTTGCGCTCGCAGGCGCGCACGACCTCGTCGCTGCCGCGCAGCCAGCACGGCGTCGTCGTGCAGATCTGGAGGAAGTAGCGGCCGACCGGCTGCAGGTTGAACATCGTGTAGAAGGTCGCGACCTCGTACACGCGGATCGGCGGCATATCCAGAAGGGCCGCGACATAATCCATGGCCGCGCGCGACAGCCAGTTGCCGTTCTGGCGCTGGGCGAGATCGAGCAGCGGCAGGACCGCGCTCGCCTGCCGGCCCGGCGGGTACTTGGCGATGATCTGCTCCGCCCGTTTCAGATTTTCGGGCGTGAACGCGAACGTCGCCGGCTGATTCTCGTCATGCGTGGAAACGGTCATCGATCGATCTCGCCGAACACGATGTCCATGGAACCGATTATCGCCACGACGTCGGCGAGCATATGTCCCTTCGACATGAAATCCATCGCCTGAAGGAAGGCAAAGCCCGGCGCCCGGATCTTGCAGCGATAAGGTCGATTGGTGCCGTCGGAGACGAGAAACACGGCGAACTCGCCCTTGGGCGCCTCGACGGCCGTATACGTCTCGCCCGGCGGGACGTGGTAACCCTCGGTGAAGAGCTTGAAGTGATGGATGAGGGCCTCCATCGAGCGCTTCATCTCGGCGCGCGGCGGCGGCGTGATCTTGCGGTCGTTCGTCTTGAACGGGCCGTCCGGCATCCGGTCGAGCGCCTGGTTGATGATGCGCACGCTCTGGCGCATCTCCTCGATCCGGCACAGATAGCGGTCGAAGCAGTCGCCGTTCTTCCCGATGGGGATGTCGAATTCCATCTGCTCGTAGGCATCGTAGGGCTGCGCCTTGCGCAGATCCCATGGCACGCCCGAGGCGCGGAGCATCGGCCCGCTGAAGCCCCAGTCCATCGCCTCGGCCGCCGTCACCTTGCCGATGTCGACGGTACGCTGCTTGAAGATCCGGTTCTCGGTGAGCAGTTCCTCGATGTCGTCGATCATCTTCGGGAACCGCTGGGCAAACGCGTAGATGTCGTCCGTAAGACCGGCCGGCAGATCGAACGCGACACCGCCGGGCCGGAAATAATTGGCATGGAACCGCGCGCCCGAAGCACGCTCGTAGAACTCCAGCAGCTTCTCGCGCTCCTCGAACGCCCACAAGAGCGGCGTCATCGCGCCGACGTCGAGCGCGAAGGTCGTAATGTTCAGGAGGTGGTTCAGGATGCGCGTGATCTCGGCGAACAGCACGCGGATGTACTGGCCGCGCGGCGGCACCTCGATGCCGAGCAGCTTCTCGACCGCGAGCGCGAAGGCGTGCTCCTGGCACATCGGCGAGACGTAATCGAGCCGGTCGAAATACGGCAGCGCCTGGAGATACGTCTTGTATTCGATCAGCTTCTCAGTGCCGCGGTGCAGCAGGCCGATATGGGGATCCGCGCGCTCGACGACCTCGCCGTCCATCTCCAGTACGAGACGAAGCACGCCATGGGCCGCCGGATGCTGCGGCCCGAAGTTTATCGTGAAGTTCTTGAGGGAAACTTCGTTGGTCGCCATGGCGTCGTCAGCCCTTGTTCTCGGCCACGTTCGCCTTCTCGTCGCCGGGCAGCAACCGGGTCATGCCTTCCCACGGCGACAGGAAGTCGAACTTGCGGAAGTCCTGGGTCAGCTTGACGGGCTCGTAGACCACCCGCTTCTGCTCTTCGTCGTAGCGGACCTCGACATAGCCGGTGAGCGGGAAATCTTTGCGCAGCGGGTGTCCCTCGAAACCGTAGTCGGTCAGGATGCGCCGCAGGTCCGGGTGGTCGGAGAAGAAGATGCCGAAAAGATCCCAGGCTTCGCGCTCGTACCAGCCGGCCGAGCTGAACACCGACGTGACCGACGGCACGGGTGTGGTCTCGTCGGTCATGACCTTCACGCGGATGCGCTGATTATGCTTGAGGCTGAGCAGGTTGTAGACGACCTCGAAGCGCTGCTCGCGATCGGGATAGTCGACGCCGCACAGATCCATCAGCATCTTGAACTGGCAGTTGGCGTCGTCGCGCAGGAACGTCAGCACGCGCACGATCGCCGGGGTGCGGACCACGACGATGAGCTCGTCGAGCAGCACCTCCGCCGAAATGACGTCGTTCGGAAGCGCGTTGGCGATGTACTCGCCGAGATCCTTGAGGGCCTGATTCATGGGGATGCAGCGCCTTCAGCGGGCGATCGTCGTCGTCCGCCTGATCTTCTTCTGGAGCTGGAGAATGCCGTAAAGCAGCGCTTCGGCAGTCGGCGGGCAGCCGGGCACATAGATGTCGACCGGAACGATGCGATCGCAGCCACGAACGACCGAATACGAGTAGTGATAATACCCGCCGCCATTGGCGCAGGATCCCATCGAGATTACCCAGCGCGGCTCGGCCATCTGGTCATAGACCTTGCGCAAGGCGGGGGCCATCTTGTTGGTCAGCGTGCCGGCGACGATCATGACGTCCGACTGCCGCGGGCTGGGCCGGAAGACGAGACCGAAGCGGTCGAGGTCGTAACGGCTCGCTGCGGTATGCATCATCTCGACGGCGCAGCAGGCGAGCCCGAACGTCATCGGCCACAGGCTGCCCGTACGCGCCCAGGCGACCAGCTTATCGAGCTGCGCGACGACGAAGCCCTTCTCGGTGATCTCGTCCGTAACCGTCCTGAGGAACGCATCCTGCTTTGGACCGGGGGGGAGCACCTGATCGGCCCGCACGGCGCCGGCAGATGCAGACGGATTGGGCATCACTCCCATTCCAGCGCTCCTTTTCTCCACTCATAGATGAAGCCGATCGTCAGAACGCCGAGGAAGACGACCATCGACCAGAACCCGAACATGCCGATATCACCCAGCGTCACCGCCCACGGGAACAGGAACGCCACCTCGAGGTCGAAGATGATGAACAGGATCGCGACGAGATAGAACCGGACGTCGAACCGCCGGCGCGCGTCGCCGAACGCCTCGAACCCGCATTCATACGCCGACAGTTTTTCAGAGTCCGGACGCTGACGGCCCGCAATCAGAGAGGCGATCACGAACACGACCGACAATCCGGTCGCCACCCCGAGGAAGATCAGGATGGCAAGATACTCACGCAGTAGCGCGTCCATATTACCCCACGACTCAGCCAGCACCCTGGCTCGCAGAGCCGGATGCTATCGAAGTGGCGCCAATCCTCCCAGGAAGCGTAGCCGTCCGAATGACTGCAGCCGACATCTTGTGTCGGTATCCCCCGGGCCCCGCGTCCCGGGCTACTTATAGATATTGGTCGCCGCGATGAAAAGACCAGTGTTGAGCCCGGACCGCCGCCTCAGATAATCGCCCCTCGGCCCGAACGGATGCCCGGTCGAATGGCGCCCGAAGCACGCGAAAATCGGCTTGCGATTGACAATGGAGAATGGCGCGAGCGACGGGACTTGAACCCGCGGCCTCCGGCGTGACAGGCCGGCGCTCTAACCAACTGAGCTACGCCCGCGTGCGTCTTCTCTTCGAGAGAGGCGGATGGTGTACTCGCTCACCTGCGGCAAGTCAAGGATACCCCATCACGCCCCGACAACAGACCCCAAACATATATGGTTAGCCGGGCCTGTTTTACGATGCCTCGGCACGGCGCCGCTCCGGAAAGAGACGCAGCAGCCCCTCCGCCGACGCCTCCGTCGTGCCGCGCTCGGTGATGAGGGCGGTGACGAGTCGGGCTGGCGTGACATCGAATGCGAAGTTCGCCGCCGCAACGCCGGGCGGCGTGATCTCCACGGTCTCGATGCGGCCATCGGCCGTCCGTCCCGTCAGATGGGTCACTTCACGCACATCGCGCTCTTCGATCGGGATCTCGCGCACGCCGTCGCGTACCGTCCAGTCTATGGTGGGCGACGGCAGCGCGACGTAGAACGGAATGCCATTGTCGGCGGCGGCAAGCGCCTTCAGATATGTGCCGATCTTGTTGCAGACGTCGCCGTTTGCCGTGACCCGGTCGGTGCCGACGATGCACAGGTCGACCATTCCGTGCTGCATCAGATGTCCGCCGACATTGTCGACGATGACCGTATGCGGCACCCCGTGGCGCCCCAGCTCCCACGCCGTGAGCGACGCGCCCTGATTGCGCGGCCGCGTCTCGTCGACCCAGACATGAACCGGTATCCCGGAGTCGTGCGCCATGTAGATGGGCGCGAGCGCCGTGCCCCAGTCGACGGTCGCGAGCCAGCCGGCATTGCAGTGGGTCAGGATGTTCACGCGCTCTCCGCGCCGGCGCTCGGCCGAGCGGCGGATCAGTTCGAGACCGTGCCGGCCGATCGCCTCGTTGATCGCGACGTCGTCGTCGCAGATCCGGGCGGCCCGCGCATAGGCGGCGGCGACACGATCGGCCGGCGCAATCGGCTTCAGATGCGCGCGCATGTCATCGAGCGCCCAGCGAAGGTTGATCGCCGTCGGGCGCGTGGCGGCGAGGACGCGGCAGGCGAGATCGAGCGTGGCGTCACCCGGATCGGCGCGCAATGCCAAGCAGACGCCGTAGGCGGCGGTGGCGCCGATCAGCGGCGCGCCCCTCACCTGCATCGACCGGATCGCATGCGCGGCGTCCTCGAGCGTACGGAGACGCAGCGTCACGAACTCGTGCGGCAGACGCGTCTGATCGATGATCTCGACCGACCAGCCGTCGTCGGCGAGCCAAATCGTCCGGTACGGAACGCCATCGATCTTCAATGTCGAATTCCCTTTGCGTGATGTGATCCGCGCGCAGGCACATGTGGGACCGCAGGCGCGCCGCGCAAGACGGAAATGGTGGGCGATGAGGGATTCGAACCCCCGACCCCCTCGGTGTAAACGAGATGCTCTACCGCTGAGCTAATCGCCCGACGATCGGACTTTTACCGCCGTTGCGTCCGTCAGGCAAACGCCCGTCGGAGGAAAGCGGCAGCCGGCGCCGCCTGCGACCGCGCCGACGACCGGCCTGCCCCTTCCCTCAGCCGATCGCCGCCTTGAGCGACTTTCCCGCCCTGAACTTCGGGACGCGGCCGGCCTTGATCGCGATCGGTTCGCCCGTACGCGGATTGCGCCCCCTGATGGCGGCGCGGTGCGAGACATAGAACGTGCCGAAACCGGACAGCCGCACCTCGTCCCCCTTCTTCAGCGCCTTCGCGATCACGTCGAGTGCGATGTCCAACGTTGCTGCGATACGCGTCTTCGGCAGATCGATCCGGCTGGCGATGGCATCGACCAGATCATTCTTGTTCATATGTCCCCCCCGACGAACGATGAGTGCGCGATCGGCCGCCCCCTTCCGGCGCGCGCGCAAACCGGCCGGTTTTATCATGCCCGGCCGGTCCGTCAACGACCGGCCCCAACCAGGAGTAGACAATCAAAGGAACAAACACGCGCTTCGAAAAACTGTTCGAAAATCGGCGCGATGCCCGACGCAAAAGAAAACGGCCGGTCCTTCCGGACCGGCCGCTTCGCGTGGTGCGTAAGGCGAAAATCAGTGCGTGATGACGCCGGTCACCTCGCCCTGCGGCTTCTTCCCGACGGGCTCGACCTCGTCCGGCTCGATCCATTCGATCGGGGTCGGCTTGCGCGTGAGCGCCCGCTCGATCACCTGATCGACGGTCGTGACCGGGACGATGTTCAGGCCCTTCTTAACGTTGTCGGGAATCTCGGCCAGATCCTTCTCGTTGTCCTTCGGGATCAGCACCGTCTTGATGCCCGCGTGCAGGGCGGCGAGCAGCTTCTCCTTCAGACCGCCGATCGGCAGGACACGTCCGCGCAAGGTGATCTCGCCCGTCATCGCCACGTCGCGACGGACCGGAATCCCGGTGAGCGTGGACACGATCGAGGTGATCATGGCCACGCCGGCCGAGGGACCGTCCTTCGGCGTGGCGCCTTCGGGCACGTGCACGTGGATGTCACGCTTCTCGAACACCGTCGGCTTGATGCCGAACGTCGTGGCACGCGCCCGAACGTAGCTGGCGGCGGCTTGCACCGACTCCTGCATCACGTCGCCGAGCTTGCCGGTGATCGTCATCTTGCCCTTGCCGGGCACGACGGTCGCCTCGATCGACAGAAGCTCGCCACCGACCTCGGTCCAAGCCAGACCGGCCGTGACGCCGACCAGATCCTCGGATTCGGCTTCGCCCCAGCGGAACTTCCGCACGCCGGCGAATTTCTCGAGGTTCTTGCGCGTGACGACGATCTTCTCGCACTTCGTGGTGAGAATCTCCTTCGTCGCCTTGCGCGTCAGGTTGGCGATCTCGCGCTCCAGGTTACGGACGCCGGCCTCGCGCGTGTAGTAGCGGATCAGATCGCGCAACGCGTCGTCCGAGATCTGCCACTCGTCCTTCTTGAGGCCGTGCGCCTCCATCTGCTTCGGAATCAGGTGGCGCCGTGCGATTTCGACCTTCTCGTCCTCGGTGTAGCCGGGGATGCGGATGATCTCCATACGGTCGAGCAGCGGCTGCGGCATCCGCAGCGAGTTCGCCGTCGTGATGAACATCACGTCTGAAAGGTCGTAGTCGACCTCGAGATAATGGTCGTTAAAGGTCGAGTTCTGCTCCGGATCGAGGACCTCGAGCAGCGCCGACGTCGGGTCGCCGCGCCAGTCCGCGCCCAGCTTGTCGATCTCGTCGAGCAGGAAGAGCGGGTTCGAGGACTTCGCCTTCTTCATGCCCTGGATGATCTTGCCGGGCATCGAACCGATATAGGTGCGGCGGTGGCCGCGGATTTCCGCCTCGTCGCGTACGCCGCCCAGCGACATACGCACGAAGTTGCGCCCGGTCGCCTTGGCGATCGACTTGCCGAGCGACGTCTTGCCGACGCCCGGCGGGCCGACGAGGCACAGGATCGGGCCCTTGATCTTGTTGATGCGCTGCTGAACCGCGAGATATTCGAGGATACGCTCTTTGACCTTCTCGAGCCCGTAGTGGTCCGCATCAAGCACCTTCTCGGCGTACTTGATGTCGTGCTTGATCTTGGTCCGCTTCTTCCACGGAATCGACAGCAGCCAATCGAGGTAGTTGCGAACGACAGTGGCCTCGGCCGACATCGGGCTCATGGTGCGAAGCTTCTTGAGCTCCGCCATCGCCTTTTCGCGGGCCTCCTTTGACAGCTTGGTCTTCTTGATCCGCTCCTCGAGCTCGGAGGCCTCGTCGCGGCCGTCGTCGATCTCGCCGAGTTCCTTCTGGATCGCCTTGAGCTGTTCGTTGAGGTAGTACTCGCGCTGCGTCTTCTCCATTTGCCGCTTGACGCGGTTGCGGATGCGCTTCTCGACCTGGAGGACGCCGATCTCGC
>CALANV010000003.1 GCA_937926175.1 uncultured Rhodospirillales bacterium
ACGTCGCGTGCGGTAACGGCGTTGTCGCGCGCGGCGCCTGCCGGTCGGCGTCCTGGATGTCGCGGGTGGCGGTGGCCATTGTCTCGGGCGAGAGCCACCATTAGGATCGCCCCGCGCACGTGCGCAATTAGGAGAGGAAACGTCGTGGCCGATAACAAGGACGATACCCGCAAAAGTAGATTCCGCAGCGCCGAATGGTTCGGTCGCACCGATCGCGACGGGCTCATTCATCGCAGCTGGATGAAAAATCAGGGGCTGCCGCATCATCTCTTCGACGGGCGGCCGGTCATCGGCATCTGCAATACGTGGTCGGAACTGACCCCGTGCAATGCCCATCTCCGCCGGGTCGCGGAATACGTGAAGCGGGGTGTATACGAGGCCGGTGGTTTCCCTCTCGAATTCCCGGTGATGAGCCTGGGCGAGACGCTGATGCGGCCGACGACCATGCTCTTCCGGAATCTCTGCAGCATGGACGTCGAGGAGTCGATTCGGGCTAACCCGATCGACGGGGTCGTCCTTCTGGTGGGGTGCGACAAGACGACCCCGGCCCTGCTGATGGGCGCGGCGAGCTGCGATCTGCCGACGATCGCGGTTTCCGGCGGCCCGATGCTCAACGGCTGGTTCCGCAGCGAACGCATCGGCTCGGGCACCCATGTCTGGAAATTCACCGAGATGCTGAAGACCGGTGAGATGAGCACGGCCGACATGATCGAGGCCGAGGCCTGCATGTCGCGCTCTCCCGGTCACTGCATGACCATGGGCACCGCGTCCACGATGGCGTCGATGGTCGAGGCGCTCGGCATCGGTCTGCCCTCGAATGCGGCGATTCCGGCGGCCGACTCGCGGCGCTACGTCCTCGCCCACATGGCCGGACGCCGGATCGTCGAGATGGTGCGCGAGAACCTCGTCATGTCGAAGGTGCTCACCAAACAGGCATTCGAGAACGCGATCCGGGTCAACGGCGCGATCGGCGGTTCGACCAATGCCGTGGTCCACCTGCTGGCGATCGCGGGCCGCATCGGCGTCGACCTCACGCTCGACGACTGGGACCGGCTGGGGCGCGACGTGCCGTGCCTCGTCAATCTGATGCCGTCCGGCAAATACCTGATGGAAGACTTCTATTATGCCGGCGGGCTGCCCGCGGTGATGCGCGAGATCGGCGATCTGCTGCACAAGGATGCGCTCACGGTGAACGGGCGGACCGTGTGGGAGAACGTGAAGGATGCGCCCTGCTGGAACCGGGACGTGATCTTCCCGCTCGACAAGCCCTTCAAGCCCCAGGGAGGCATCGCCGTGCTCCGCGGCAATCTCGCGCCGCGCGGCGCGGTGCTCAAGCCGTCGGCGGCGACACCGAAGCTGATGCAGCACCGCGGCCGTGCGGTCGTATTCGAGGACATCGACGACTACAACGCGCGAATCGACGATCCGAACCTCGATGTCGACGAGAACTGCATCCTGGTTCTCAAGAACTGCGGCCCCAAGGGCTATCCCGGCTTTCCGGAGGTCGGCAACTTTGCCTTGCCGAAGAAGATCCTGAAGAAGGGCATCACCGACATGGTCCGCATTTCCGATGCACGCATGAGCGGCACCGCTTATGGGACCGTCGTGCTGCACACCGCGCCCGAGGCCGCGGTGGGCGGACCGCTTGCCTTGGTCCGGAACGGGGACATCATCGAACTCGACGTGCCCAACCGCCGGCTCCATCTCGAGGTCTCGGACGCGGAACTCGAGAATCGTCGCAAGGCATGGAAGCCGCCGGCACCACCGGACAAGCGCGGCTACGTGAAGATGTATTTCGATCATGTGTTGCAAGCCGACCAGGGCGTCGACCTCGACTTCCTCGTGGGCGGGTCCGGCGCACCTGTCGGACGCGAGAGCCATTGAGTCCGAATCTGCCGGCGCCGCTTCGGTCGCACGTCGAAAGCCTTGAAGGGTCGCGCATCCGGGCCGTGACCGAAGCGGCGTTCGGCCGCCCCGGAATCATCCCGCTGTGGTTCGGCGAGTCGGATCGCGTCACGCCGGATTTCATCCGCCGTGCGGCGGCGCAGGCGATGCAGAACGGACACACGTTCTACACGCCGAACCGCGGCATTCCGGAACTGCGTGCGGCCGTATCGGAATATCTCGGAAAGCTGCACGGACGGCCGGTCGACGTGGCGCGGGTGAGCATCACCGCATCGGGGGTCAGCGCGATCATGCTGGTGATGCAGAGCCTGGTCGATGCCGGGGATAACGTCGTCATCGTCACGCCGCTCTGGCCGAACTGTGCGGATGCGATCGAGATTCTCGGGGGAGAGGCGCGTCGCGTCGCCCTCGTGCCGGGGCCGGGCGGCTGGTCGCTCGACCTTGACCGCCTGTTCGCGGCGTGCGATGACCGCACGCGCGCCATCTTCGTCAATTCGCCGGGCAACCCGACCGGCTGGATGGCGTCGTCTGACGATCTCGCGGCGATTCTTGCGTTCTGTCGCCGGCGCGGCATCTGGGCGATCGCCGACGAGGTCTATCAGCGCATCGTGTACGACCGCCGCGCCGCCCCGTCGCTCCTGGACATCGCGGAGCCGGACGATCCGGTGATCTCGATCAACAGCTTTTCCAAGGCGTGGTGCATGACCGGCTGGCGTCTGGGCTGGGTCGTGGCGCCGCCGGCCTATGGCGACGTTCTCGGCAAGATCAACGAATTCAACATGTCGGGCGCGACCACGTTCGTCCAGCACGCCGGCGTGGCGGCAATTCGCGACGGCGAACCGTTCGTCGCCGAGATCGTGGCGCAATACCGACAGGCGCGCGACCTGGTCGTTCAGCGGCTCGGCGCGATGCGGCGCGTACGGCTCACGCCGCCGGCGGCTGCATTCTATGCGTTCTTCCGCGTTGACGGCGTTTCCGATTCGCTTGCGTTTGCCAAGGAGATCGTCGCCAGGACCAATGTCGGCCTCGCGCCGGGGATCGCCTTCGGTCCGGAGGGCGAAGGCTGGCTCCGGCTGTGCTTTGCGACCAGTCCGGCGCGGTTGTCCGAAGCGCTCGACCGGCTCGAGCCGATGCTGTCGTGACGCCGGGTGTGCCGGCGCGTGAAAGCGAAATAACACACATGAATCCTGACAGCAGCCTTATCGCGTTGGATTGGGGCACGACGAACTGCCGCGCGTTCCGGATGGCGTCTGACGGCCGCGTGCTCGAAACCCGTTTCGCCGCGCAAGGCATCCTTGCGGTGCGGGACGGCGACTTCGCCGGGGCGCTCCGTTCGCTCGTGGGCGATTGGCTGGCGGCCGATGCCGCGACGCCGGTCGTCATGGCGGGCATGATCGGCAGTCGCCAGGGATGGGTCGAGGCGCCTTACGTTCGGCTTCCCGCGGACGTGGATGCGCTTGCCGCACAGCTCGCGCCGGTGGCGTTCGGCGACCGCGCGGTGCGCATCGTGCCTGGGCTCGTGGGCCCGGCGCTTGCCGGCGGCGACGACGTCATCCGGGGCGAGGAGACGCAGGTGATCGGTGCGCTCGACATCGCGGGCATCACTGATGGCGTCCTCTGCCTGCCGGGCACCCACAGCAAGTGGGTCGTGGTTGAGGGACGCCGCATCGTCCGCTTCGCAACGTTCATGACCGGCGAGATTTACGGCGTGCTGCGCGCGCATTCGATCCTGGGGCGTCTCATGACGGACGACGTCCACGATCCGGCCGCATTCACCGACGGTCTCGCGCGCGGCCATACGGCCGGCGGATTGCTGCATCAGCTCTTCGCCGTCCGCACCGAAGGACTGTTCGGTCGCATCGACGCGAAATCGCTCGGCTCGTTCATGTCCGGCCTTCTGATCGGCCACGAGGTCCGGGCGGCACTGGAAAGCATGCCGTCCCGGCATGTTGTGCTGGTCGGCGCCGAAAATCTAGCCAAGCGCTATCAGACAGCGCTCGCGATAGCGAATGTCGGAACCACCGAGGTCGCAGGCGACGTGGCCGCGGCGCGCGGCCTCTGGCTGGTGGCCGCACGGGCCGGGTTTGAATCTTGCTTGCCCTTGCAGGCTGAACCGAAACCGGGTTAGATCAGAGCCTCTGCCGGTCAAGCCAATAAGATCATAAGGCAGGGAGGAACAGGGAGCATATGGCAGGGGTAGTAGTCCGCGACGTCGAGAAGGCGTTCGGCAGCGTCAAGGTTATTCACGGCATCAACGTCGACATTGCCGACGGCGAATTTGTCGTGCTCGTCGGTCCGTCGGGCTGTGGCAAGTCGACGCTGCTACGGATGATCGCGGGGCTGGAGGAAATCACCAGCGGCTCGATCTGGATCGGCGGCCGGCAGGTCAACAATGTCCCGCCGAAGGATCGCGACGTGGCGATGGTGTTCCAGAACTACGCGCTCTATCCGCACATGACGGTCTACGACAACATGGCGTTCAGCCTGAAGTTGCGCAAGGCCGACAAGGCGGTCATCGACGAGCGGGTGCGCAAGGCCGCGGAAATTCTCAATCTCAGCGACTATCTGCAGCGTTATCCCCGCCAGCTCTCGGGCGGGCAGCGCCAGCGCGTGGCGATGGGCCGCGCGATCGTGCGCGATCCGCAGGTGTTCCTGTTCGACGAGCCGCTGTCGAATCTCGATGCCAAGCTGCGCGTCCAGATGCGCACCGAGATCAAGGCGCTGCATCAGCGTCTGAAGACGACGACGATCTACGTCACGCACGACCAGATCGAGGCGATGACGATGGCCGACCGCATCGTCGTCATGCATGATGGCGTCGTCGAGCAGATCGGAACGCCGCTCGAGCTCTACGACCGGCCTGCCAATCTCTTCGTCGCCGGCTTCATCGGTTCGCCGGCCATGAACTTCATCGCTGGCACCGTCAGCCGTAACGGATCCGACGCCTGGGTCGAAGCCGGGCAGGGGGTTCGGCTGCCGTTGCCGGCCGATGCGCCAGCCGAGGCGGGGCGCCAGGTCATCTACGGCATCCGGCCCGAGCACCTGATGCTCGCCAACGGGTCGGACGGCGTGCCGGCGCGCGTCGAGGTCGTCGAGCCGACCGGCGCCGAGACGCAGGTGTTCGTCGAGATGGCGGGTACCCAGGTGACCGCCGTCTTCACCGAACGCCATCCGTTCCGGTCTGGCGAACGCATCGCGCTCAGTCCACGCCTGGATTGCGTTCATCTGTTCGATGCGGAGACCGGCCGTCATCTTTAAGTCGTCGACGGATCAATAACTCATCAATGGAGGAGACGCTTATGAGTGATTTCTCGAGACGCGATGCCCTGAAGCTCGGGGCCGGCGTCGTCGCCGGCGCGGCGGTGGCCAGCACGATCGGCGGCACGGACGCCCGGGCGCAGGGGGCCCCCACCCTCAGCTATCAAATCGAGCCGGGTGCTACCCTGCGCGTGCTGCGGCCCGTGAAGTTCGTGCAGGGCGACGAGACGGTCTGGCTGGAGAACACCAAGAAGTACACCGAGCTGACGGGGGTCCAGGTCCGGGTCGAGAGCGAAGGCTGGGAAGACCTTCGGCCCAAATCGGCGGTGGCCGCGAACGTCGGCAAGGGGCCCGACATCGTCTACGGCTGGTACGACGACGCTCACCAGTACCCCGAGAAGCTCCTCGACCTTACCGATCTCGCCGAATACCTCGATAAGAAGTACGGCGGCTGGTACGACGTCTGCAGAAAGTTCGGCATGCGGGACGGCCGGTGGATCGCGATCCCGCTTGGTGCCGCGGGCGCGCGGATCGTGTATCGCAAGTCCTGGCTCAACGAGGCCGGGTTCGAGACATGGCCGAAAGACCTCGACGGCATGCTCAAGGCCTGTCAGGCGTTGAAGGCGAAGGGCAAGCCGGGCGGCCTCGCGCTCGGCAACGCGGTCGGCGACGCCAACACGTGGTGCCACTGGATCGTGTGGGCGTTTGGCGGCAAGATGGTCGACGAGCAGGACCGCGTCGTCATCAACAGTCCGGAGACGATCGCGGCGCTCGAATACGCGAAGCAGCTCTACGAGACGTTCATACCGGGTACGCTGTCCTGGCTCGATGCGAACAACAACAAGGCGTTCATCGACGGCCAGATCAGTTGGACCATCAACGGCATCTCGGTCTACTACTCCGCCAAGACCTCGAACGATCCCCAGCTTAAGGCGATGGCGGAGGACATCGAGCATGCCGAGCTTCCCATCGGACCGGTCGGCAGGCCCACCGAGCTGCATCTGACCGTGCCAGCCATGGTCTTCAAGTACACGAAGTATCCGAACGCGGCCAAGGACTACATCCGCTTCATGATGGAGCAGGAGCAGTACGTGCCGTGGCAGAACGCGTCGATCGGCTACTTCAGCCAGCCGTTGCGTGCCTACGAGCAGAGCCCGATCTGGACCTCGGATCCGAAGCACACGCCGTACCGGGACCTGATGAGCAAGATGCTCTGGCCCGGCTACGCGGGTTCGTTGGGTTATGCTTCGGCGGGCGCCATGGCCGACTTCATCATCGTCAACATGGTGGCGCAGGCGGCCTCGGGCGCCAAGACGCCGAAGGAGGCGGCAGCCGAGGCGCAGCGTCGCGCCGAGCGTTACTACAAGCTCTGAGCCTCGAGACGACGGCCTCCGGCGCACGCCGCCGGAGGCCGCGTTGGCGTGACGCATGGCAACCGTTCTGAAGCCGCAATCGGTCTCACCGCGTCTCGCGACGCTGTCGCGGATCCTGGATCACCCGACCGTGCTGTCGGTGATCTTCATGCTGCCGGCTGCCTCGATCCTCCTGCTGTTCCTGACTTATCCGTTGGGGCTCGGGATTTGGATGGGATTCACCGACGTCAGGATCGGCAGGCCAGGCGTTTTCATCGGGCTCGAGAACTACATCTCGCTGTGGTACGACGGCGTCTTCTGGCTGTCCGTCTTCAATACGCTGCTCTATACGACCGTCGCCACCGTGCTCAAGTTCGGGCTCGGCCTGTGGTTGGCGCTGCTGCTCAACCATTCATTGCCATTCAAGGCGTTCATCCGCGCGATCGTGCTGCTGCCCTACATCATCCCCACGGTGCTTTCGGCGATCGCCTTCTGGTGGATCTACGACGCGCAGTTCTCGATCATCTCCTGGTCGCTCGAGCGGCTCGGGCTCATCGACCGCTATATCGATTTCCTCGGCGATCCGTGGAATGCGCGATGGTCGTTGATCGCCGCCAATGTATGGCGGGGCATTCCCTTCGTCGCCATCTGCCTGCTCGCCGGGCTGCAGACGATCTCGCCCTCGCTCTACGAGGCCGCGGCGCTCGACGGCGCCAATGCGTGGCAGCGGTTCCGGCACGTGACCGTGCCGATGCTGATGCCGATCCTGTCGATCGTGCTGACGTTTTCGGTGCTGTTCACGTTCACCGACTTCCAGCTCATCTATGCCATCACCCGCGGCGGACCGATGAACGCGACGCATCTCATGGCGACGCTGGCGTTCCAGCGCGCCATACCGGGCGGCCAGCTCGGCGAGGGAGCGGCGATCGCCACCGCCATGATCCCGTTCCTGGTGTTCGCCACGGTGTTCAGCTACTACGGTCTGCAGCGCCGCAAGTGGCAGCAGGGAGCGGCCGATGACTGAGGCGCCGATGACCGAGACAGCGAAGCCTGTGGCCGCACCGATGGCCGATTCGACCGGCATGGCCTATCTCGAGACGCTGCCGCGCCGCGTCATCACGCTCTACATCCCGCTCGCGATTTTCCTCTTCGTCCTGCTCTTCCCGTTCTACTGGATGGGCGTGACGACGTTCAAACCCAACGACGAGCTTTACAATTTTTCGGAACACAATCCGTTCTGGATCTCGAACCCGACGTTCGCCAACATCAACAAGCTGCTGTTCCAGACCGACTATCCGGCATGGCTGCTCAACACCATGGTCGTCGCGGTGGCGGCCACGTTCCTGTCGATCTTCGCGAGCGTGCTTGCCGCCTATGCGATCACGCGCCTGCGCTTCAAGGGCGCACAGACCGTGGGCCTGCTGATCTTCCTGGCCTACCTCGTCCCGCCGAGCATCCTGTTCATTCCGCTGGCGACGATGGTGTTCGCGCTCGGGATCTACGATACCAGCTGGGCGCTGATCCTGACCTATCCGACGTTCCTCATCCCGTTCTGCACGTGGCTGCTGATGGGCTACTTCAAGTCCATCCCGTATGAGCTCGAGGAATGCGCCCTGATCGACGGCGCGACCCGGTTGCAGATCCTGTGGAAGATCACGCTGCCGCTCGCGGTACCGGGCCTCATTTCGGCCGGCATCTTCGCCTTCACGTTGTCGTGGAACGAGTTCATTTACGCGCTCGCCTTCATTTCCTCGTCGGAACAGAAGACGGTGCCGGTCGGCGTGCTGACCCAGCTCGTCGAAGGCGACGTCTATCACTGGGGCGCGCTGATGGCCGGCGCGCTGCTGGGGTCGCTGCCGGTGGCGATCCTTTACTCCTTCTTCGTCGAGCACTATGTCTCAAGCCTCACCGGCGCGGTGAAGGAGTAAGGTACGATCGGTTGCCGTTCGTCCATGAAGGGCCAGCAGCAGAACCCATCATGATGTGGACAAGGGCGCGCCTCTGGTGCACAGGAAGGCAGGCCGCCCGGGGAGATGAAGCAGGGATCAGGATGCCCGGCGATGCGAACCGGGCAGGCGAGGAGCAGATGTTTCCGCTGAACGTCGAAGGCACGTACCGGGTGGCGCAAGCTCACCGGTGGCCGAATTGAAGGCGGAACAGGACAAATCAACCGACACGAGACGGACGAACATGCAAGTGGTCATTACCGGCGGTGCCGGCATGTTGGGGAAGAAGTTGGCGAAAAAGCTCCTCGAGCGCGGAACGCTCGCCGGGCCGGACGGCACGCAGACGAAGATCGAACGGCTGATCCTGCTCGACGTGGTCGAGGCGCCGGATCTCCCCCAGGATCCGCGCGTGTCGTTCGTTGCCGGCGAAGTGTCGGATGCGTCGCTCATGCGCAAGGTGATCGCAGGCGATACCGGCAGCGTGTTCCATTTCGCCGCCGTCGTCAGCGCGGGCGCCGAGGCCGATTTCGATCTCGGCTACCGCGTCAACCTCGACGGTACGCGCGCCGTGCTGGAGGCGTGCCGTGCGCTGCCGCGGCCACCGCGCGTCGTGTTCACGTCCTCGATCGCCGTCTACGGCGGCGATCTGCCCGAGGTGATAACGGACGAGCAGAAGCTCACGCCGCAGACGTCCTACGGTGCACAGAAGGCGATGGGCGAGCTGCTCGTTGCCGACTACACGCGCAAGGGCTTCATCGATGGGCGCTCGCTGCGCCTGCCGACGATCGTCGTGCGGCCGGGCAAGCCGAACAAGGCGGCGTCCACCTTCGCGTCGTCGATCATTCGCGAGCCGCTGCAGGGGCAGGAGGCGATCTGCCCGGTCCGTCCCGACAACTGGATGCCGCTGCTCAGTCCGCGCAAGACGGTCGAGGCGTTCATCCGGGCCCACGATCTGCCGTCCGAGGCATGGGGCTGGAACCGTTCCCTGATGCTGCCGTCGCTCGACGCGACGGTCGGCGAAATGGCCGAGGCGGTCAAACGCGTCGCCGGCGCCGATGCCTATAAGCGCATCGTGTGGCGGCCGGACTCACTCATCCAGAAGATCGTCAACGGCTGGCCGCGGCGCCTCGACAGCAGGCGGGCGCGGGCGATGGGCTTCGAAGCCGATCCGTCGCTCGACGCCATCATCCAGGCGTTCATCGAAGACGACCTGAAGCCTGCCGAATAGAATCGCGGCTGCAGATCGTCCTTCTTTTCGCCACACGACTGACGCTGGATATTCCGCTGCGTCTCGCCGGGTCGGGTAGACCGCCGGCTTGCCGAACGACGCCGAGGAATGTTTCGGGCGCCTGGCGCGCCGGGTCGCTGCTTGGCGATCTTTGTGCCTTGTTGATCCAGGCACCTGAACGCAGGTTGCAGTGACGACGGTGACGGGCGGATGGCTCTCGAGGGACTGCGAAGGGACGAGATCGACGACCTGAGGCGCGCGATCGATTTGCTCGAGGACGTGCGGTTGCCCGCGCGTCTCGCCCAGGCCATCGGCCGGCCGATGGTCCGCATCGTCTCGGCCCTGCCGGCGCCGTTGAGCGCGCGCGTCGTCGCCGCGACGCGCATCGCCCTCGACCGGGCGGCCGAGGTCGCCCTGATGACGCTTGCGGAGGAGCGGCGGGCGTCGTCGGACCTGCTGCACAAGGCGGCGGTCGCCGCGTCCGGCGCCCTTGGCGGCGGGCTCGGGCTCGCCGCCCTGCCGATCGAGCTGCCGATCACGACGGTGCTGATGCTGCGGTCGATCGCCGATATCGCGCGCGAGGAGGGCGAGGATCTGTCGCGACCCGAAACCGGCCTTGCCTGCATGGAGGTCTTTGCGCTCGGCGCCCGGACCGACGCCGACGACGATGCGGAGGCCGGCTACTTCGCCATCCGCTCGTCGCTCGCGACCGTCGTATCGGATGCCGCACGCTACCTCGCCGCGGCCGGTGCGGGCGCCTATCCGGTATCGCCGGTGACCAAGTTCATCGCCAAGATCGGCGCGCGGTTCGGCATTGCGGTCAGCCACAAGATGGCCGCGCAGCTCGTGCCGGTCATCGGCGCGCTCGGCGGCGCCGCGATCAACTATGCCTTCATCGATCATTTCCAGACCATTGCCCGCGGCCACTTCATCGTGCGACGGCTCGAACGCAGCCACGGCCAGGCCTGGATCAGCGCCGCTTATGAGGAACTCCGCGCGCGCCGGTTCGCCGGATCGCACCACGCCACCGGCGGCGGCGGAGAAAGGGTCGAGCGCGTGAACTGAACGGCGCGGGTCGTGGGCGGCCCAGCGTCACAGAATACATCCGGCCGGCGTGCAGACTGCCGCGCGGTGCCGATCTTCGCTGCCGGCGACGCTGACGTCCTCGAGCGACGGCGGGTGGCGCGTCAGCGCGCCCGCATCAGGTTGCGGGCGATGTACTGGGTCGGCGGGATGCCGAGGGCGCGGCGGAACATCGCGGTGAAGGCGCTCGGGCTCGCATAGCCGAGCTGCCGGGCGACCGTCGCCACCGGCTCACCCAGCGCGAGACGCGACAGCGCTTCGGCGAGGCGCACCTGCTGCCGCCAGGCGCCGAAGCTCAAGCCCGCTTCGCGACGGAACAGGCGGGCGAGCGTGCGAGCGCTGGCGCCGACCTTGATCGCCCAATCGTCGAGGGTGTCGTCCGCCGCCGGGTTGTCGAGGAGCGCGCGGCATAGCGCAGCAAGGCGCCGCTCGTGCGGCAGTGGAATGCGCAGCGGCACCGTTGCCAGGCGCTGCAGTTCATGGAGAAGAAGCTGCATGACGGCCTCGGCGCGCCCGCCGAGCGGATAGGCGACCGGCTCCTCGACCGCCGCAAGGATGAGTTCGCGCACGAGCGGCGTCACCGCCACGACCGTACAGACGTCGGGCAGCCATGGCGCTGCGCCCGGATCGATGTAGAGCGTGCGCATCGCCACGTTGCCGTCCATCCGGATCTCGTGTTCGACCCGGGGCGGTATCCACACGGCATGCGAAGGCGGAACCACCCAGGCGCCGTCCGTCGTCGTGACGCGCATGACGCCGTCGACGGCATACAGGAACTGCGCACGCGGGTGCGAATGCGGCGCGACATGCGCGCCGTTCGCAAAGCTCTTGGCGAGAGCCGTGATCGGGCGCGGGACGTGCTGGTAATCCTTGGCGTCGACGCTGCGCTGCGGCCTCGACGTCTGTCGCGCGCCCATGCTTTCTGGCCCTATGTCCGTTTCGCGACGAAAGATGGCAGGACATCTTGTATGGGACATGGCTATCTTGTCCATCGGATCACGTCCGTGCCGCGGACGGCGCGCCGGGGCCAACGGGCGTCAAGGACGTGGGGGGAGCCGGAAGGAACTGGCAATGAGCTCGTCGCGGACGATCGTCTCGTTCATCAATGTCGCGCACGTGATCGATCACATGTTCATGCTGATCCTGCCGACGGCGGTGCTCGGCATGGAGGCAGAGTTCGGCCGCCCCTACGGCGAGCTCCTCGCCCTGTCGGTCGGCGGCTTCATCGCCTTCGGCGCCGGCTCGATCCCCTCTGGCTGGCTCGGCGATCTGTGGAGCCGACGCAACATGATGGCCGTCTTCTTCATCGGTATCGGCCTTGCCACGGCCGCGACCGGGTTCACGACGACCCCGATCGGGCTCGCCGTAGGTTTGACGCTGATCGGTCTGTTCGCCTCGATCTACCACCCGGTCGGTACCGCGATGCTGGTGGCACATTCGGAGAAAGTCGGGCGCGCGATCGGCATCAACGGGGTCTGGGGCAATCTGGGCGTCGCGGGCGCCGCCCTCGTCACCGGTGCGCTCACGCAGCACTTCGGCTGGCGCGTCGCCTTCATCCTGCCCGGCGCGATCGCGGTCGCCGTCGGTATCACGTTCCTGGCGATGGTTCCCGACATTCGGACGCCGAAGAAGGGCCTGGACAGGAAAATCGCGGATCTGCCGCGACGCACGATCGTGCAGGCCTTCGCCGTCCTCGCTGCGGTCACGGTGGCGGGCGGCCTCGTGTTCAATGCCACGACCGTGTCGATACCGAAGCTGTTCGACGAGCGGCTTGCCGGCCTCGTCGCGACGCCGTCCGGTATCGGCGCGCTTGCTGCGGCCGTCTATGTGATCGGCGCGACAGCGCAGATCATCGTCGGCCGGCTGCTCGACCGCTATCCGTTGCGGGCGGTGTTCATGCCGCTTGCGGCGCTGCAGGCGCCGGCCCTGTTCGCTGCCGGCCATGTCACCGACGCCGCGCTCTTCGTCGTGGCGGCGGTGATGATGTTCGCCGTTTTCGGACAGGTGACCATCAACGACACCTTCGTCGCGCGGTACACGACGGATGAATGGCGGGCCCGCGTCTATGCGGTCCGCTACCTCGTCTCGTTCACCGCGAGCGCCGCTGCCGTACCGCTCGTCGCCCTTCTCCATGAAGGCGCCGGCGGGTTCACGTCGGTCTATGTCGTGCTGGCGGCTTTCGGGCTGCTGGTCTTTGCCGGTGCGCTGCTCACGCCCCGTCATCCGGCCGAGACGGCAGCAATGGCGCCGCGGGCGGCCTGACGTTTCGCGGCGGGCGAGGAGCGGTACGTCGCCTACACCGCGATGGTCAGCCCGCCGTCGACGACCAGCGTGTGGCCGGTGACGTATGCCGCCTCGTCGGAGGCGAGGAACACGGCGGCACCGCCCAGCTCCTTCGGGTCGCCCCACCGTCCGACTGGCGTGCGTCGCTCGATCCAGGCCGTGAACGTCTTGTCCGCGAGCAACGGCGCGTTGAGCTCGGTCGCGAAGAACCCCGGCGCGATCGCGTTCACCGTGATGCCATTCGGCGCAAGCTCGACGGCGAGCGCCCGCGTCAGCGAATCCAGCCCGGCCTTGGCGGCGCAATAGGCGGCGATCGTCGGGCGCGCGAGCCGGCCCATGATCGAGGTCGTGTGGATGATCCGGCCGAACCGGTTGCGCGACATCATCTTGGCGGCCTCGCGCGCAAGGACGAAGCAGGACGTCAGGTTCGTGGCGATGACAGTCTGGAAATCGGCCGTCAGGTACTTGAGCAGCGGCTTGCGGATGTTGATGCCGGCGTTCGAGATCAGGATGTCGAGCCGCCCGTGATCGCGAACGATGCCTTCGACCGCGCGCACGACGGCGGGTTCGTCAGAGACGTCGAAGGCAAGCGCGGTCGCGGCGATGCCCTCGGATGTCAGCGTCTTGGCCGCCGCATCGAGCGCCTCGGCGTTGCGCGCATTGATGACGACGGTGGCGCCGGCCTTGCCGAGTGCGCGTGCCATGGCGAGACCGAGGCCCCGCGACGCCCCCGTCACGAGCGCAATACGGCCTTTCAGCGAGAACATGCATACCTCCGGATCATTCTAGCGCTTGCTCCGCGTTTCCTCCGGCGGCGCCGTGTCAGAACCTGACCATCGACGGGATCCACAGCGAAATCGCCGGAACGTACGTCACCAGCATCAGCACGATCAACATGGTGAGGTAGAACGGCCAGATCGTCTTGGTCACTTGCTCGATCGAGACCTTGCTGACGGCACAACCGACGAAGAGGACGGAGCCGACAGGGGGCGTGATCAGGCCGATGCCGAGATTGACCAGCATGATCATGCCGAAATGCACCGGATCGACGCCGAACTTGACGACCACGGGCAGCAGGATCGGCGTGCAGATCAGCAGCAGCGGCGCCAGATCCATGAGCGTCCCGAGCGCCAGCAGCATCAGGTTGATCAGCAGCAGGATGACGTACTTGTTGTCGGAAATCGACAGGAAGAACTCCGTCACTTTGAACGGCAGCTGCATCAGGGCCATGATGTAGCCGAAGCCCGAGGCGAAGCCGATCAGGATCATCACCATCGCCACGGTCTTGACCGTGCGATGGACGAGATGCGGCAGGTCCCGCCACTTGTAGTCCCGGTAGATGAACATCGTGACCAGGAAGGCGTAGACGCAGGCGATCGAGGCGGACTCGGTCGCCGTGAACACGCCCGACAGGATGCCGCCGAGGATGATGAACATGGTCAGCAGGCCCCAGAAGGCCTCGATCGCGATCTTGCCCGCTTCCCGCAAGGGGACCAGTTTGCCTTTCGGATAGCCTTCACGCTGCGCGATCGCCAGGCACAGGGTCATCAGCGACAGGCCGAGCAGCAGGCCGGGAATCACGCCGGCCAGGAACAGATGAGCGATCGACACGGTGCCGCCGGCGGCCAGGGAATAGATCACCGCGTTGTGCGATGGCGGGATGAGGATCGCCTGGACCGAACCGGTGATCGTCACGTTCGTCGCAAAAATGCGCGGATATCCCTCTTTCTCCATCTGCGGGATCATCACCGAGCCGATCGACGCCGTATCGGCCACCGATGATCCGGAAATGCAACCGAAGAAGGTCGAGGCCAGGATGTTCACCAGCGACAGCCCGCCGCGAATGAACCCGACAATCACGTTCGCGAGCGCAACCAAGCGTCGCGCCATGCCGCCTTCGGCCATGATGGCGCCGGCGAGGACGAAGAAGGGGATGGCGAGGAGCGAGAAATTGTCGACGCCGTCGGAGATCTTGAGCATCAACGCCTCGAGTGGGATGTCGATCCAGATGGCGCCGACGAGCGCGGCGAGGCCGAGCGCATAGGCGACGGGGACCCCGATCGCGATCATGAGGAACAGGCTGCCGAGAAGGATGAGCGCGTCCATGGGACTCGATGCTCCGGTGCTGTCAGTCGGCGCTGGCAGGCTCGCGAAACACGATCGAATCCCGCGAGGGCGGTCCGATCCAGGCACGCTCGACGATGAACAGGAGAGTAATGGCACCGCCGATCGGCAGCGGCAGATAGGTGACGCCGACTGAAAGGAACGGGAACTCGGCAATGACCTGGTTCCAGGTCACGCCGACCAGCTCCGCGCCCCAGATCACCATGAACAGGCTGAGCACCGCCATCGCCACCTCGACCAGTGCCGCAAACGCGGTCTGGATCGGCGCGGGGGCGAGATTGGCGAACAGTGTGACGGCGATATGCGCCTTGGCGCGATAGCAGGCGGCCGCCCCGGCGAAGGTGAATACGATCATCAGCAGGATCGACAGCGGTTCCGGCCACGACGATCCGGTGTTGAGTACATAACGCGTGAACACCCCCCAGGGGATGATGAGCGCCATCAATGTCAGGCTAAGGCCGGCGAGCGCGACGCAGGTCAGATACAATCCATCCATCGCCCTGACGTAGGCGGCTTTCATCGTTTCCTCTCCTGGGACGTCGAAAGAAGCATCCAGCCCGGATGTCGCGATCCGGGCTGGATACAGGCGTCAGGCCCGGTTGACCGCGTTACTGGACGGCCTGAATGCGCTCGATCAGTCCCTGCCACTTGCCAGCGTACTTGTCGTAGACGGGTTTCACCGAATCCCTGAACGCCTTCTTGTCGACGTCCGTGACGAACTCGACACCCGCGGCCTTGAGCTTCTCCATCGACTCTTTGACCATCGCATCCCAGAGCTGCCGCTCTTCCGCTTGCGCCTCGCGCGCGAGTTTCCTGATCAGGTCTTGGTCCTCCTTCGACAGGGTCTCCCAGGTCCGCCGCGAAAACACGAGGATCTCGGGAATGATCAGGTGCTCCGTGAACGAGAAGTACTTCGTGATCTGGTGGTGGTTGTGCGTGACGAACGTCGGTGCGTTGTTCTCGGCGCCGTCGACCACGCCGGTCTGCATCGCATTGTACAGCTCGTTGAAGCCCATCGAGATGCCGTTTCCGCCCATCGCGTTCATCGTGTCGACGAAGATGGGGTTGCCCATCATGCGGATCTTCAGACCCTTGAGGTCCTCGGGCTTACGGACCGGCCGCCTGGTGTAGACATTGCGCGAACCCGCATCCATCCACGCGAGCGCGATCAGGCGCGTCTGCGGGTTGTTGGAGATCTTCTCGAGAAGCTCGTCGCCGATCTGCCCGTCAATGACCTTGCGCATGTGCTCTTCGTTCCGGAACATGAAGGGCAGGTTGAAGACGTTGAGCTCGTCGATGATGGTTCCGACCGGGCCGACGCTGATGCGCGCGAACTGGAGCGCGCCGACCTGTGCCTGCTCGATCATTTCCTTCTCGCCGCCGAGCTGCATCGCCGGATACATCTGGATGCTGAGGCGTCCATTGGTCGCCTGTTCGAGCTTCTTGCCCATTTGCACCACCGCCTCGACGGTGGGGTAGCCGAGCGGGTGTACATCCGCGGCCTTCAGAACCATTTTCTGCTGCGCGACGGCGGCGGAGTCGAAGCCGAACGTCACGGTGCAAAGCGCCAGCGCGGCGGCGCTGGTGCGGATGAAATCACGTCGTTTCATCGTTGCGTCCTCCCTGTTGGATTCTGTGCGTTGTCCGATCAGGCGTCGGACCGGATGCGTCGTGCGCATTATTGTTTGGCCGCGAACGGGCGGATTTTTCGTTTGCACTTCGGCGTGCGTCGCCGGCTTATGGGCCGGCTGGCAACGTTCGCGGCTGCGGTCTGATTGGCGTTGACCCCCTGTTCATTAGCATGTTAATTGTAACTTGTACGATGACGTACATATGATGACACTAGCATCGCCCAAACTGACTGACAAGCGCTCCCTGCTTACGCCGCTCGCACCGTTGCGCAACCGGACGAGCGAGGTCGTGGAGCGGCTGAGGACCGAGATCACCAGCGGCAAGCTCAAGCCTGGCGCACGTCTTCCGACCGAGCAGGCGCTCATGGCGGCGCTCGGCGTAAGCCGCACCGTCGTCCGCGAGGCGGTGGCCGCGCTGAAGGCGGAGGGACTCGTCATCACCCGCCAGGGTGCAGGGGCCTTCGTCGCCGCCGACGTCCAGCGCCGCCCGTTCCGAATCGATCCGGACGGTCTTCGGTCGATCACGGAAGTGCTCAACGTCATGGAATTGCGCATGGCGGTGGAGGTCGAAGCCGCGGCATTCGCGGCCGAGCGCTGTGGCGTTTCCGACATTCGCGCGATCAGCAAGGCCCTGAATGCGATCGAGCGCGCGATCAAGCGCGGCGAGCCCGCCATCGATCAGGACTTCGAGTTTCACCATGCCATCGCCAAGGCGACCGGCAATCCGCAATTCGCGAGATTCCTGGAGTTCCTCGGTCGTTTCATCATCCCCCGTCAGAGTATCCGTGTGACGGCGATAAGGCCGTCGGAGAGCAAGGGGTATCTGGAGACGATCCAGGCCGAGCATTGCCGGATCTACGACGCGATCCGTGACCGTAACGTCGCAGACGCGCGCGAGGCGATGCGCCGACACCTGATGAATGGCCGCGAGCGGTACCGGCGGCTCGCGGCCAAGAGCAACGGCGAATAAGGGGGCGCGAGTACCGGCGCCGTGGGCGGCTGGTGCCACGATGCGCTGATCGGACTTTGCGCGCCCGCGGTACATAACCGAGTTGGGGGAGACATGCGGAAGATCCTGATGACGGGGGCAGCCGGCAACGTCGGCAGGCGCCTTCGACGGTTGCTGAAGGGGGTTTATCCCGAACTTCGTCTCAGCGACATCAGGACGCCCGATGACATTGCCGCCGACGAGGCGTTCGTCGAGGCCGATCTCGCCGATCCGGCGCAGGTGGACCGTGCGGTTGCCGGCGTCGAAGGCATCATTCATCTCGGCGGATTCTCGGTCGAGGGCCCCTGGGAGACGATCCTCCAGTCGAACATCATCGGAACCTACAATCTGTTCGAGGCGGCGCGGCGTCATGGCGTCAAGCGCGTCGTCTTCGCTTCGTCCAATCACGTCGTCGGCTTCTATCCACGCCATCGACGTCTTGGGCCGGAGGCGCTTCTTCGCCCCGACAGCCGCTACGGCGTCAGCAAGGCGTTCGGCGAAGCGCTCGGCGCGCTTTATGCTTACAAGTATGGCCTTCGCGTTCTCTGCCTGCGTATTGGCAACGTGGACGACGCGCCGGCCGATCTCCGGCGTCTGTCGATCTGGCTGAAGCCCGAGGATCTTGTCCAGCTCGTCCGCATCGGGCTTGAGCATCCGGACCTCGTGTACGAGGTCATGTACGGCGTGTCCGACAACGAGCGTGGATGGTGGGACAACAGCGTCGCGTATCGCTATGGCTACCGTCCGACTGGCAAGGCCGAGCAGTACCGCGACGCGGCCCTCGCCGCGGAGGCGAAGCTGCCCGCAGATCCGATCGGCCGCCATTATCAGGGTGGTCCTTTCTGCAGCCAGGAATTCGCGGGCGAATTCGATCCGTTCCGCGATTGAAGGGCGCGCCATGGCCATGGATCTCACCAAGCTCAAAACGACCCTCGGCTCGGGTCTGCTCGCGTTTCCGGTCACCCACTTCACGGCCGACGGCGCCTTCGACGAGCCGGCCTATCGGGCGAACATCCAGGTCAACATCAAGGACGGTCCGGCCGGCCTGTTCGCGCCGGGCGGAACGGGCGAGTTCTTTTCGCTCACGCTCGACGAGTTCCGCCGTGTCGTCGCCGCCGCCGTCGACGAAGCCGCGGGGCGTCTGCCGATCATCGCCGGCACCGGCTATGGCACGGCGATGGCGATCGAGTTCGCGCGGGCGGCGGAAGCGGCAGGGGCCGACGGTCTCCTCGTCCTGCCGCCGTATCTGATGAACGTCGAACAGGAAGGTCTGCGGCGCCACATCGAAGCGATCTGCCGTTCAGTCGGGATCGGCGTCATCGTTTACAACCGCGACAATTCGCTGTTCGCCCCGGAGACGCTCGAGCGGCTGGCGGAGTCCTGTCCGAACCTGATGGGCTTCAAGGACGGGCACGGCGATGTCGAACAGCTCGTCCGGATCCGCCAGCGCATCGGCGACCGCTTCGTCTACATCGGCGGCATGCCGACGGCCGAGGTCTTTGCCGTCCCGTATTTCGCGGCCGGATTCACGACGTACTCGTCGGCGGTGTTCAACTTCATCCCGCAGCTCGCGCAAAAATTCTACGCGGCGGTACGTTGCGGCGACACGGCGACGACCGATGCCATGCTGCAGCGGTTTTTCCTGCCGTATATCGCGCTGCGCAATCGTCGCCGCGGCTACGCCGTCAGCATCGTGAAGGCGGGCATGCGCCTGGTCGGACGGTCGGCCGGCCCGGTGCGGCCGCCGCTCACCGATCTGACGGACGACGAGATGGCGGAGCTGCAGCGGCTGCTGGTCACGGCCTTCGGCGATGCCATCGGTTGAAGCAGTGACGACGGCAAAGCGCTGCCGCCGGCAGCCTCATGCGGTGCCGGTACGGTTCGGTTGCGCGGCGAACCGATTCGACATGAGTACCGGATGACGACATGAGGCCCGTCCAGATCTTCCTGACCCATCCGCCCGAGGCGCTGCAGAACTATTACGGCAAGAAGGCGTTGGCGCAGCTCGAGGCCGTCGGCAAGGTCGTCGTCAATCCGCTCGGCCGAGTGTTGTCGGCGCGCGAGCTCATCAATGCGACCCAAGGTTGTCAGATCATCATCTCCGATCGGCAGACGCCGGGTGAAAGAATCGTCTTCGATTCGCTGCCGGATCTCGTGGCGTTCGCCCGTGTGGCCGTCGACATCCGCAACATCGATGTCGAGGCGGCCAGCGCCAACGGCGTTCTCGTGACTCATGCGAGCCCCGGCTTCGTGCAGTCCGTGGCCGAATGGGTCATCGGCGCCATGATCGATCTCGCCTGGCATACCAGTCACTATACGTCGGCTTATCGGCAGGGTCGTGTGCCCGAGGCCCGCATGGGCGTTCAGCTGGCGGGCAGCACGCTCGGCGTGATCGGCTACGGCGCAATCGGCCGTTATGTCTGCCGGCTAGGGCTTGCGATGGGCATGCGTGTGCTCGTCGACGATCCTTATGTCAGGGTCGAAGATCCGTCGCTGACGCAGGTCGACCTCGACAGGTTGCTCGAGGAGTCGGACTTCGTGGTCTGCCTTGCCGTCGCCAACGCCGAGACCGAGGGGGTGTTGGGACCGTCGCAGTTCGCGCGCATGCGGCCGACGGCCTATTTCATCAACGCATCGCGCGGCAACCTCGTCGACGAAGCGGCGCTGGCGCGCGCGCTCGACGAAGGGCGCATTGCCGGTGCGGCCCTGGATGTTGGCCGTGCGCCGGACCAGATGCCGTCGCCTGAGCTGGCACGACGCGACAATGTCGTCGCGACGCCGCACGTGGCCGGTTTGACGCTTCCTGCGGTCGAGCACCAGGCACTCGAGACGGTGCGGCAGGCGGCCGAGATCGCGCAGGGATGCGTGCCCAAGGGCGCAGTCAATCCCGACCGGGCGGTTCGCCTGGCACGGCTCCGGCGCGCATGATCGGTGCGGCGATCGGCGGAAGAATCTGCGGAAATGAAGAAGAAAAGGAAAGCGGGAGGAACGAAGGATGTCGAACGGCGAGGAAACGAAACCGCGGCTCATCGCGCCCCCCGGGACGTGCGACTGCCACATGCATGTCTACCATCCGCGTTATAAGTCCCGGTCCGATGTCGCCAAGCCGCCGGTCGCTCCGCTCAAGGATTACCTGCGCGTCCGCGCACGGCTCGGAATAACGCGCAGCGTCGTCGTGCAGCCGGTCGCCTATGGCACCGACAATAGCTGCACGCTCGAGGCCATCGCCGGAATGGGCGGGAGCGCGCGCGGCGTCGCGGTCGTCGATCGCAGCGTCACCGACGCCGATCTCGAGGATCTGACCCGGCGCGGCATCCGCGGCATCCGGTTCCAGATGTTTCCCGGCGGCGTGCTGCCGTGGGAAGCACTCGACGAGTTGGCCGCCCGCGTCCACGCCTTCGGCTGGCACGTGCAGCTGCAGATGGACGGGTGCCTGTTGCCGGAGCGCGAGGCTCAGTTGCGGCGCCTGCCGGGGCTGCTCGTCATCGACCATGTGGGCAAGTTTCTCGAACCGGTCCCGGTCGATCATGCGTCCTTCCGCACGCTGCTTGGCCTCGTCGATACCGGACGCGTCTATGTCAAACTTTCGGCGCCGTACGAGGTATCGAAGGTGGGGGCGCCAAGCTATGCCGATGTCGGCGCGCTTGCCCGTGCGCTGGTGCAGGCGGCGCCCGAGCGCATGGTGTGGGCAACCAACTGGCCACATCCGTCGGCCCCGGCGGGCCGCATGCCTGACGACGCGAATCTGCTTGATCTCCTGCTCGATTGGGCGCCGGATGAGCAAGTTCGTCACAAGATCCTGGTCGAGAACCCGGCCCGGCTTTACGGGTTTTAGGCCGCAAAGGAGGAGTGCGACGACCGGAAGATGCGCATGCGGCGTTTCAGCCGGCAGTCCCGGCATCGCCCGGGACCTGCGTCAGCGCCATGTGCGCCACCGCTGACAGGGCAGAGGCGGACCATGCCGCGACAGAACCGCGTCGATCCTTACGGCAATCTCATTGCCACGTCGGCGCGCGGCACGCTCATGGGCAATCGCGGCTGTTTGCACGATGCGGACGGCCGGCTCACGAGGCGGCAATGGACGACACAGGCCTGGATTGCCTGCCGGTTGTCCTTCCAGGGGCGCCGGCGGACGATCATGGCACCCGGCCGGTATACCGAGCTGTTCTTTCTCGACGAGGCGACGGCGCTTGCCGTCGGTCATCGGCCCTGCGGCGAATGTCGTCGCGATGCGTATCGGAATTTCAAGGCGGCATGGTGCGCCGGCAATCATCGGTACAACCTCGACGTCGAGGCGCCGGTCCAAGCGATCGATAGAATCATCCATGCGGAACGGGTCGGCCGACGTCGCTACGGTCCAATCAGGGCTGCCATTGGCGATCTGCCGGACGGCGTCTTCATCCATGACGACGAGACAGGAACGCCATGGCTCGTGGCCGGCAGCCATCTGATACGCTGGTCTCCGTTCGGCTATGACATGTCCCGCCCGCGACCGGCCGCCGGCACCGTCAGCCTGATCACGCCGGTGTCGATCGTTGCGGCGTTCGCCGCCGGGTATCGCGCCGGGGTTCATCCGACCGCAGCCGCGTTTGCGGCGGAGCCGCTGCACTGAGGAGCGCGTGGAGAAGGCAACGATGCAGCCTTGCCGTCACGTCCACCCGGGCCGCGATGAGGATCGCCTTCGGCTTACGAAGGAAGGCTCCGGCTGCAATGCGCCGGCGACGCGTCCGTCACATGACGGCGCCGAGCTGCCAGGGAGCGAACTCGTCAGCGCCGAAGCCAAGCACCTCGCTCTTGGTCTTCTCGCCCGAGGCGACGCGCAGGATCCGTTCGAAGATGCGGCGGCCGCACTCCTCGACCGTCTCGCTGCCATCGAGGATGGTACCGCAGTTGATATCCATGTCGTCGGCCATGCGCTGATAGAGCGGGGTGTTGGTGGCGAGCTTGATCGACGGCGCCGGCTTGCAGCCGAACACCGAGCCGCGCCCGGTCGTGAAGCAGATCAGGTTGGCTCCCCCGGCGACCTGCCCCGTCGCCGAGACCGGATCGTAGCCGGGCGTGTCCATGAACACGAAGCCCTTGGCCGTGACCGTCTCGGCATAGCGATAGACCTCGACCAGGTTGGTGGTGCCGGCCTTGGCGGCGGCGCCGAGCGACTTTTCGAGAATGGTGGTGATGCCGCCCGCCTTGTTGCCCGGCGAGGGGTTCTGGTTCAGCTCGCCGGCATGGCGGCGGGTGTAGTCTTCCCACCAGCCCATCAGCGCGATCAGCTTCTCGCCCACTTCCCGGCTCACGGCGCGACGGGCGAGCAGGTGCTCGGCACCGTAGGTTTCCGGTGTCTCCGACAGGATCACGGTGCCGCCGTGCCGTACCACGAGGTCCGCGGCCGCGCCCAATGCTGGGTTGGCCGAGATGCCCGAATAGCCGTCCGAGCCGCCGCACTGCAGCCCGATGGTGAGGTGAGAGGCGGGCACCGGCGTGCGCGTCACCCGGTTCACGTCGGGCAACAGCTCGCGGATCTGGGCGATGCCGCGCGCCACGCTCTTCCGGGTGCCGCCGGATTCCTGGATGGTGAAGGCGCGGAAGCGGTCGCCCTCGACCAGGCCGCCCGCCGTCATCAGGCCGCCGATTTGGTTGACCTCGCAACCCAGCCCGATCACGAAGACGGCGGCGAAGTTGGGGTGACGGGCATAGCCGGCGAGCGTCCGACGCAGTACGTCGAGCGCGTCGCCGTCGTTCATGCCGCAGCCGGTCTTGTGGGTGAGCGCGACCACGCCGTCGACATTGGGAAAGTCGGCGAGCGGATCGTGGCCGGTGAAGGGGTTGGCCTTGAACGCTTCGGCGATGTAGTTGGCGACCGTGGCCGAGCAGTTCACCGAGGTCAGGATGCCGATGTAGTTGCGCGTCGCCACCCGTCCGTCCGGGCGCACGATGCCCTGGAAGGTGGCAGGCGGGTCGATGTACTGCGTCGGCCGGGCATCCGCACCGAAGGCGTACTCGCGCGCAAACTCGCCCATGGCGCAGTTGTGGGTGTGGACGTGGTCGCCGGGTTGGATGGCTGTGGTGGCGAAGCCGATGATCTGCGCGTAGCGCCGTACCGGTTCGCCCGTGGCAATCGGGCGGGTAGCGACCTTGTGCCCGGCCGGGATGGCGGCGCGCGTCACCACCTCCTCGCCCGGAAGCGCCGTCCCCGGCAGAATATCCGTCCGCGCCACGACCACGTTGTCCGATTCGTGCAGACGGATGGTCAGCTTCGCCGCGGCATCAGCCATGACCGTAAGACTCCTTTGCTCGTATGGTGGGCATTATACGATGCCTCGGCCGCGACTTGCCAAGGCAGGCTCTTGACCTCTACGATCCGCCACCCGTTTCGACGGGCTATTGTCGAAGGTGGGTCTTGGGCGCACGGTTACAATCGAAACGTGTGTCCGCGATTCTCGTTTCGGCGGTATGCCGGGTCTGCGGTGTCGAATCTGGCGGATCGGTCACAATCTCCGGTGTCCGTATTCCACAAGGAGCGGTGGTGCGCGCTGATCCTGCCGTATGGGCACCGGTGCTGCGCGCGTCGGCGCGTCGGTCGTGTGCTCTGAGACCCGTTACGAACACTCTACATCTTTGGGGGAACATCCTATGAAGCTTCTGCGATACGGACCGAAGGGCAAGGAGAAGCCGGGCCTTCTCGACGAAGACGGCAAGATCCGGGACCTGTCGCGTCAGATAAAGGACATCACGCCGGTGACGCTCGAGCCGGCGACGCTCAACAAGCTCAAGAAGCTCAATGTCGCACGGCTGCCGGTAGTGAAGGGCCGTCCGCGCCTCGGCCCGCCTATCAATGGTGTGCGCAAGTTCATCGCCATCGGCCTCAACTACGAGGACCATGCGCGCGAGAGCGGGGCGCCGATCCCCAAGGAGCCCGTCGTGTTCATGAAGGCGACGAGCTGCATTTCGGGGCCGAACGACCCGATCATGCTGCCGAAGGATTCGCAGAAGACCGACTGGGAGGTCGAACTCGGCGTCGTGATCGGCCGCACGGCGCGCTACGTGCCCGAAGAAAAGGCGCTGTCGTACGTCGCCGGCTATCTGGTCGTGAACGACGTGTCGGAGCGCGAGTACCAGCTCGAGCGCAGCGGCGGCCAGTGGGACAAGGGCAAGGGCTGTGACACCTTCGGTCCGATCGGACCGTGGCTGGTTACGCGCGACGAGATCAAGGATCCGCAGAATCTGCGGCTCTGGCTCGAGGTCAACGGCAAGATGGTCCAGAACGGTTCGACGAAGACCATGATCTTCACCGTCGCGCATCTGGTCAGCTATCTCAGCCGTTTCATGACGCTCGAGCCCGGCGACATCATCACGACCGGCACGCCGCCCGGCGTGGGGCTCGGTATGAAGCCGCCGCAGTACCTGAAGGCCGGCGACGTTGTGCGTCTCGGCGTCGACGGCCTTGGCGAACAACAGCAGAAGGTCGTGGCGTTCCGTGGTTAGGATTTGATCGACTGATTTGATCGACTGTAACCGTTCAGAGACTTGATCGCATGTAACCGTTCAGACAAGCTCGCAACGTAACCGGACCGTGCCCCCCGCGATAAGGGGGCACGGCCGCTCAGGGAGGAGGAGAAGCGAATGACGTTCCGTCACCTTGCGGCTGTCACCGCAGCATTGGCTTTCGCACTGCCGTTCGGCGCTGCCGAAGCGCAGACGAAGCTCAAATTTGCTCACGTCTACGAGACGAGCGAGCCGTACCACACCGAAGCGGTGTGGGCGGCGGGCGAGATCGCGAAGCGCACCAACAACAAGTATCAGATTGAGGTGTTCCCGGCCTCGGCACTGGGCAACGAGCAGCAGATCAACCAGGCGTTGCCGCTGGGAACGATCGACATGATCTATACGGGCGTTGCGTTCGCAGGCGCGACGTACAAGCCGATCTCGATCAGCAACGCGCCTTACATGTTCCGTGATTTCGATCATTGGAAGGCCTATTCCGAGAGCGACCTGTTCAGGGAACTCGCCGCCGGCTATGACAAGGCGAGCGGCAACAAGGTCCTGGCGCTAACCTACTACGGCGCGCGACACACGACTGCGAACCGGCCAATCAACACGCCGGCCGACATGAAAGGCATGAAGCTGCGCGTGCCGCAGGCGCCGCTCTACCTCATGTACCCCAAGGCGGTTGGCGCAAACGCCACGCCCATCGCCTTTGCGGAAGTGTATCTCGCTCTCCAGCAAGGTACGGTCGACGGGCAGGAGAATCCGCTGCCGACCATTCAGGCGAAAAAGTTCTACGAGGTACAGTCGCACATCAATCTGACCGGACACATCATCGAGAGCCTGGTGACCGTCGTCGGCGGGCCGTTGTGGAGAAAGCTGAACGACGACGAGCGCAAGATCTTCGAGGAGGTCTTCAAGCAGGCGGCGGAACGGGCGAGCAAGGCCATCCGCGAGGCGGAGCTCAAGCTGCCCGAATGGTTCAAGGCGCAGGGCAAGACGATCGTGAACCCGGACCTCAAGGCGTTCCGCGAGGCGGCCGAGAAGCTGCATAATGATCCCTCGGCCGGCGCCGGCTGGACCAAGGAGCACTACGACCGGCTGCAGCGGCTCGCTGCCAAGACGAACTGAGCGTCAGCCGTTCTCCGGCGGAAAGGGCGGGCTCAGGCTCGCCCTTTTTGCTTTGGCGCAGCCGTGATGCGGATCACGAGTGATGTGGCGGCCGGCCGCAGGGCGTCTTCAGGGGCGCGGTTCGACGACGACCGTTCCGGTCATTCCCAGTATGTGGTGCGGCCTGCATATGTATTGGAAGGTGCCGGGCGACACGAAAGTGTGGCGGAACACGCCGCCTGCCGGGATCTCCCCGGAATCCACCGATCTCTCACCGGTCGGCGCGGCAACCTCGGATGTGTTGGCCGGTTCGAAGGTGACCGTGTGCGTAAATATCGACTTGTTCCTCCACTCGACGGTTTCGCCGGCCTGAATTCGCACCATGGCCGGCGTAAACGAGAAGCCGGACATTTCGACCGCCGCCGCGACATCGGCGGATGGGGGCTGGTAGGCCGGGCCGCTGCTTCCGCAGGCAGTCAACACGGACAGGACCAGGACGACGGCCCCGGCTGGGATCATGTCTCGGAGATGGCGCATGACGTCTCCCGCTCGGGTGTATCATTCCCTGTGGATACCGATGAAAATGCCCTCGCGGTCGCAAACGGCGTGCGCGACGATCGCGCGGGCGGATTTGTGGCTCCGCCCTGCCACGGCGGCAGAGCGGTAATCGGCAATGAACTGGTCCAGGTCGAACATGATTCCGGACCTCCGGTTGCATTGGGGAAAAATCTGTTGAGCCGGCCACGACGATACGCGCGTTCGCGATATCCGACCAAGTCCCCCAATGGTGAAGTCGGACGCGCGTTGCAGGTGCCGTTCGGCGGGCCGGTTTGAACGTCAGATGGCGACCGGGTTCTGGAGCAGGGTCTCGATCGGCGTGGCTTGGATACCGCGCGCCCGAGCAATCGTGAGAATGTCGTTGAGCGTTGCGTCGTTGAGCGGAATGCCCTCGGCACGGTAGCGGCGTTCGAACTCCGCCTCGAGGCCGCCTGGTGGATAAATCTGTGTTACGCCGGGGGCAGGGCGGCCCATCTTGATCTGGCGAACGATGTCGTCGACCCGTGCCTTGAAACGCTCGATCTTCTCGAAGGCGCCCACGCGGATCGCCATGAACAGATGGCCGTCGGCGCCGGGCTTCGGCCCATCAACCATGTTTCCCAGTTCAGTCCCGAAGGCGGCGCCCGAGAGCAGCGTTGACAGGATGCCGGTGATGAGCGCGAGGCCGGTGCCCTTGTATCCGCCGATCGGGGCAAGCAGACCTTCGAGCGCCTTCGCGGTGTCGGTCGTCGGATTGCCGTCCCGGTCGAAAGCCCAGCCTTCGGGAATCGGAAGGCCCTTCTGATGGTACACGCGAATTTTGCCGTGAGCCGTCGCCGCGAAGGCGATGTCGAGTACGATGGGATCCTCGTGGCCGGCCGGAATGGCGACGGCAATAGGATTGATGCCGAGGATCTTTTCCGTGCTGCCCCATGGCGCCATGGTCGGCAGTGCGTTCGTCATCGCGATGCCGATCATGTCGTGCGGAAGCGCCATCATTGCGTAGTAGTCCATCGCACCGCAGTGATTGCTGCCGCGGACCGCGGCGACCGCGACGTTGATGTCGCGCGCGCGCTCGATCGCCTTTTCCATCGCGAACGTACCGCCGATCTGTCCCATGCTGTTGCCGCCGTCGATCACGATCGCCGCGCCGGAATCCTGGACGACGCGCGGCACGCCGGCCGGGTCGACACCTTCTTTCGTCAGCTTCGCAACATAGTCCGGTACGCGGAGCACGCCGTGCGAATGGACGCCGCGCAGATCCGCTAGGACAAGCGTGTGGGCCAGCAGCGCGGCCGGGTCCGGCGGCATACCGCAGCTCCGAAATATGGCGGTGACGACCTCTTGAAGGTCCTCGGCGCGTATGCGCCGCTCGCGCTCGCTGCCCGGATACTTCGCCATGCGTGCCCCCTCTTCTGTCCGTTCGCCTCAGGTGTGGTCGTCGCTGCAGAGTTCCCGCTCGATGAAGGCGGCGGTCTCGGTCAACAGATGCTGCATCGCCGCGCGCGCCGCGGCAGGATCGCGCCTGCGGATCGCCTCGAAGATCGGCCGGTGCATCGGCAGCGACGCCGGGTACGATTTGGTCGAAATGCGGTGACTCGTGAACAGACCGACGCCGATCAGCATGCCCATCTGCAGCAGCAGCTCGTTGTGGCAGGCGAGAAGGATCTGCCGATGAAAGGCGACGTCAGCTGCAATCGCGTCGTCGCCATCGGGATCTGCCGCTTCCATTTCGTTGCATGCCTTGCCTAACGCGGCGATCTCCTCGTCCGATGCCTTCGTTGCCGCAAGTTCGGCCGCAGACGGCTCGATCACAGTGCGCACTTCGAACAGGGACCGGAAGAAATCCCGCCGCGGCATGGTCGCATAGCGCCAGCCCAGCACGTCGATGTCGAGCAGGTTCCAGAACATCCGCGGCCGGACCCGCGTGCCGGTCTTTGCGCGCGATTCGACAAGGCCCTTGGCCGCGAGCTGCTTTACGGCCTCGCGGACGACCGACCGGCTGACGCCGAATTCGCGGCCGAGTACCGCCTCGTTGGGGATGGTCTGGCCTTCGCTGAACGTGCCGCCGACGATCTGTTTGCCGAGCCGGTCCACGACCTGGGCACAGAGATTGCGCCGGACTGGTCCAGCCTCGTTCAGGAACGTTGACCTAACGATCATATTATATGATAATATCATCTAACCAACGGGCATGAAACATAAAATTGTCTGATCTGCGGCGCCTGACGGGCGGCCGGTCGCATCGAAGAAGCAGTCTCGTCGACAGTAAGGGAAGGGGAGCTATGAAACGCAGGATCAACACGATGTCCACCATCGGTCTGGCCGTGTGTCTCGGCATCGCGGCAGGACTTCTGCTACCGACCGGCGCGGCGTACGCGCAGCAAAAACTCAGGTTCGCGCATGTCTACGAAACGACCGAGGCCTACCACAAATGGGCCGTGTGGGCGGCCGACGAGGTCAAGAAGCGCACCAATGGGCGCTATCAGATCGACGTGTTTCCGGCTTCCTCGCTGGGCAAGGAAGAGGACATTTTCGCCGGGCTCGCCCTCGGCACCATCAACATGAGCTATACGGGCAGCTTCTATGCTGCCTCCCGCTTCGGGCCGATGGCGATCAGCAGCGCTCCCTACATGTTCCGCGACCAGGCGCACTGGCTTGCGTATCGCGACAGCCCGATGTTCCAGGAGCTTGCGGATGGCTTCCACAAGACGACCGGGCAGAAGGTCCTCGGTCTCGTCTATTACGGCGAGCGGCACGTCACGTCGAACAAGCCGATTCGCACGCCCGAGGACATGAAGGGCATGAAGCTGCGCGTGCCAAACTCGCCGATGTACATGCTGCTGCCCAAGGCGGTGGGCGCAAACCCGGCGCCGATCGCCTTCGCCGAGGTGTACTTGGCGCTTCAGCAGGGCACGGTGGACGGGCAGGAGAATCCCCTGCCGACGATCCGCGCCAAGAAGTTCTACGAAGTCCAGAAATACATCGCGCTCACGGGGCATTTGATTGACAGCCTGCTCATCCTGGTCGGCGGCCCGACCTGGACAAAGCTGTCGCCGGCCGACCAGGAGATATTCCAGGCCGTGTATCGCGAGGCGGCGGCGCGCTGCACCGACGAGATCCGGGCTGAGGAGGCGAAGCTCGCGGCGGAAATGGAGAAGAGCTTCGGCGTGACGG
Organism: uncultured Rhodospirillales bacterium; assembly: GCA_937926175.1. Classification (GTDB taxonomy): domain Bacteria; phylum Pseudomonadota; class Alphaproteobacteria; order CACIAM-22H2; family CACIAM-22H2; genus CALANV01. The sequence goes on from CALANV010000003.1 coordinate 30,105, forward strand.
TCATGCAGGTCGATCGGGATGCATTCCGCAAAGCGATGGCACCCATGCTGACCCAGGCCGGCCTGCCGTGGTCGCCGGAGCATTACGAACGCGTCCAGGCCATCCGCTGAACCGCGTGGAGAATCGTGGCCGGCCTACGGGTCGGCCACGATATGGCGGCGGGCGGCAGTCCTGTTTCAGGCCGTCTTACCGCACGACGACCGGCTTGCCCGCGAGCTTCTCGATCGCCGCCCAGTCCCAGGAAATGCCGAGGCCGGGCTCGGTCGACGGGATGGCGTGGCCATCCTCGATGCGGATCCGACTGGTCGTGATGTCGTCAAGCTGCGGGATGTACTCCACCCAGGCCGCGTTGGGCACGGCGGCGCACAGCGCGACATGCAGTTCCATCAGGAAGTGCGGACAGACCATGACATTGAACGTCTCGGCCAGATGCGCGGTCTTGAGCCAGGGCGTGATGCCGCCGATCCGCGCCACGTCGACCTGGACGATCGAACAGGCGCCGCGCTGCAGGTACTCGCGGAAATGACTCGGGTGATAGAGCGACTCGCCGACGGCAATGGGAATCGACGTCGTCTGCGCGAGACGCACATGGCCGTCGATGTCCTCGGCGGGCAGCGGCTCCTCGAACCAGGCGAGGTCGAGCCCGTCATAGGCCCGCGCGCGCCGGATCGCCTCGGACACGGTGAACGCTTGGTTGGCATCGGTCATGATCTCGAAGGCCGGGCCGACCGCATCGCGCACCGCCGCCAGGCGCTCGACGTCCTCGGCGATGCGCGGCCGGCCGACCTTGATCTTGGTGCCGCCGAAGCCCTGCGCTTTGATCGCCAGCGCGTCATCGACGATCGCCTGCTTGTCGATATGCAGCCAGCCACCTTCGGTGCTGTAGACCGGGATGCGGCGCTGCGCACCCCCGGCCATGACGTGCAGCGGCAGACCCGCCCGGCGGCAGCGCAGATCCCACAGCGCGGTGTCGATGGCGGCGAGGGCGAGGCTGGTGATGGCGCCGACCGACGTCGCATGGGTCAGGAAGAACAGCCCCTTCCACAGCTCCTCCACCATCGCCGGATCGCGGCCGATCAGCCATGGCGCCATGTGGTCGCGGATCAGGGCGACGACCGACGAGCCGCCCTGGCCAATCGTGTAGGTGTAGCCGGTGCCTTCCGCGCCGTCGTCGGTGACGATGCGGACGATCGGTGTTTCTTGGCTGGTGAAGGCCTGGATCGCATCGGTGCGCTTCACCTTGGGCTTGAGATCGACCAGCGAGATTTCGATGCGCGCGATCTTGGACATGGCGGCTCCCCCGTAAGATGCTCTAAAAGCAGTGCGTTTCGGCTATTTTCGCTTGCAATGGTGAAGGACGTCACGTGAAATGTCCGCCGTTTCGCGGGATCCATCGCGCAAGAACCAAACATACGGGGAGTGCCGTGACCAATATCTCGCCTAACCTGCCTGAAGAGGGGTCGCCGATCACCGGCAGTCCGGATGACGACGTCGACCTGCGCCAGTATGGCCCCGAGGACTGGATCACGTTCGCCTTCTTCTGGGCGCTCGCCATCATTGTCTTTCTGCAGTTCTTCACGCGCTATGTGCTGAACGACTCCCTGGCGTGGACCGAGGAGATCGCGCGCTACCTGCTCATCTGCGTGACGTTCATCGGTGCAGCCGCGGCGGTCCGTCGCAACACCCATATTCACGTCGAATTCATTTATCTGTTCCTGCCGCGGCGCCTCGGTTTCGCGCTTTCCACGGCCGTCGATATCCTCCGGATCATCTTTTTCGGCGTCGGTACATGGCTCGCATGGCAGGTCATGGACGTCATGCGGTTCCAGCGCATGGTGGTGATCGACTGGCCGATGAGTTACGTCTATGCGGTCGTCTTCCTTGGTTTCGCCGCGATGACGTTGCGTGCGATCCAGGTGGCCGTCCGCCATTGGCGCGCCGGATCGAGCGATCTTACCCGCGTTGCCGCGGAGGGGCGTCACCAATGACAGCCGTCCTGCTGATCTCCTTCCTCGCCCTGCTGGTCGTGGGCATTCCCGTCGCGATCGCGCTCGGCGGTTCTTCGCTTCTCTACGTGTGGCTTCAAGGGGATTCGCCGCTCCTGGTCGTGGTCCACCGGATGGTCAGCGGCGTCGATTCGTTTCCGCTGCTCGCCATTCCGTTCTTCATCATGGCCGGAAGCCTGATGAACACGTCGGGCATCACCGAACGCATCTATGCCTTCGCCATGGCACTGGTGGGCTGGCTGAAGGGCGGTCTCGGCCACGTCAACGTGGTGGGATCCGTGATCTTTGCCGGCATGTCGGGCACGGCGGTCGCCGACGCCGGCGGGCTCGGCAATATCGAGATCAAGGCGATGCGCGACCATGGTTACAGCACGGACTTCGCGGTCGGCATCACCGGTGCTTCGGCCACGATCGGCCCGATCATTCCGCCGTCCTTGCCCATGGTGATCTACGGCGTCATGGCGAACACCTCGATCGGACAGCTCTTTGCGGCTGGCGTCATTCCGGGATTGATAATGGCCGCAACGCTCATGGGCATGGTCACGTACTACGCGCATACCCGCGGGTTCCACCGCGACGCCGCGTTCCGGCTGTCCGTCCTGTGGCATGCCTTCAAGCGCGCCTTGCTGCCGCTGATGACTCCGGTGCTGTTGATCGGGGGCATGACGACCGGCGCATTCACGCCGACCGAGGCGGCGATCGCGGCCACGGCCTATGCGCTGATCCTCGGCCTGTTCGTCTACGGCACGCTCACCTGGCGCAGCGTCATCAAGATCAGCATGGAAACGGCCGAGACGACGGCGATCATTCTCCTCATCGTCGCCGGCGCGTCGATCTTCGGGTATCTGATCACGACCACCCGCGTCGCCGACGAGATCGCGACGATCGTGCTGTCGATCACTGACGAACCGTGGGCGGTCCTGCTGCTCGTCAACATCTTCCTGCTGATCGTCGGCTGCTTCATGGAGACGATCGCCGCGATCACCATTCTGGTGCCTGTTCTGCTGCCGATCATGGAGAGCATCGGCGTCGATCCGGTGCATTTCGGGCTGATCATGGTCCTCAACCTCATGATCGGTCTGGTGACGCCGCCTGTGGGACTGGTACTGTACGTGCTCGCCCGCGTCGCAAACATCTCGTTCGAGCAGGCGACCAAGGCAGTCCTGCCATTTCTGATCCCGCTGCTGCTGACGCTCCTCATCTGCACTTACTGGCCCGAGATGGTTCTGTGGCTGCCGTCGGTGTTCTATCGTTGAGCGCATTTCCACCTCGAGGTCTTCATGAACATCCAGGACGTGTTTGCGCAGGCCCGCGTCGTACCGGTCATGACCGTCGATGATGTCGACGCGGGACTTGCCACGGCGCGCGCACTCGTCAGCGGCGGACTCAATGTCCTCGAAATCACGTTGCGGACGTCTGTTGCGCTTGCCGCCATCGAGCGGATCGCGCGCGAGCTGCCCGAGGCCGTGGTCGGTGTGGGTACCGTGACGAAAGTCGACGAACTGCGCCGTGCGCGCGAGGCGGGAGCCCGGTTCGCAGTGAGCCCCGGGCTCGACCCCGAGCTGTGCCAGGCCGCACAGGCGGACGGCATTCCGTACATGCCGGCCGTTCAGACCGGGTCGGAGATCATGGCCGCCCGACGCCTCGGCTTTACCGCCCTCAAGTTCTTTCCGGCGAAGGCAGCAGGTGGACAGCAGGCGCTGCAGTCCTTCGCGCCGGTGTTCCCGGACGTCGTGTTCTGTCCGACGGGCGGTATCACGGCCGCGGATTACCTCGACTATCTGAAGCTTCGCAACGTGATTGCCGTCGGCGGAACGTTCATGACGTCCGCCGATCTCGTAAAGCGCCGGGATTGGCGCGCGATCGAGACGCTCGCCCGCGAGATCGTCGCCGGTATCCGCTGAACGGGGCGGGGAGGGGCGCGTGGCGACGCTGCTCTGCCTCGGCCACGCGACGCTCGATACCATCTATCGCGTCGATACCATCCCGGCGACGCCGACCAAGGTGCCGGCCTTCGATTTCGCCCAATCGGTCGGCGGCATGGCGGCCGCCGCCGCCCTTGCCGCGGCTCGGCTCGGCGCGCGCGTCTATTTCTGGGGGCGCGTCGGCGACGACGACGTCGGCGAACGGATTGCCGCCGAGCTGGCGCGCGACGGCGTCGATGTCACGCACCTGCGCCGCGTTCCCGGTGCGCGGTCGCCGATGTCGGCGATCCTGGTCGACCGTACCGGCGAACGGCTGGTCTGTCCGTTCCTCGATCCCGAGCTCGATCCCGACCCCGGCTGGCTGCCGATCGCCGAACTCGACCGCTTCGACGCGGTGGTCACGGACGTGCGCTGGCCGGCCGGCGCAGCGCTCGTGCTGAAGGCGGCCAAGGCGCGAGGAATGATGGCCGTTCTGGATGCCGACGTGGCGTCCCACGACGTGCTCGCCGCTCTCGTCCCGCACGCGAGCCATGTCGTGTTCGCCGCGCCAGCCCTTTTGTCGTTCACCGGCAAGGATGCGATCGAACCGGCGCTCCGAGCCGCGACGGCCGTTGCCGATGCTCTAGTCGGCGTCACCGCCGGGGCCGACGGATTCTATTGGCTCGACGGCGCCGCACTTCGACATGCACCCGCGCCGCAGGTGGACGCCGTCGACACGCTCTGTGCCGGCGACGTCTTCCACGGCGCCTTCGCGCTGGCGCTTGCCGAGCGGCAATCGGTCGAAGCCAGCGCGCGGTTCGCCAATGCCGCGGCGGCGCTCAAGTGCACACGTTTCGGCGGCGCCTCGGGCGCACCGACCCGCGACGAGATCGAGAAGCTTCTGGCCGGATCGTGATCCGGCCGTGTGCGCTGCCGTCCCGCGACGCGCCTCAATAGGTGGCGCGGCCGCCGGAGATGTCGAACACCGCGCCGGTCGAGAAGCTGCAATCTTCCGAGCACAGCCAAGCGACCAGCGCCGCGATCTCCCCGACCTTGCCGAAGCGGCCCATCGGGATCTTCGAGAGCATGTACTGGATGTGCTCTTCCGTCATCTGCTTGAAGATTTCGGTCTCGACCGCCGCCGGTGTCACGCAGTTCACGATCACGCCGGTTCCGGCCAGCTCCTTGCCGAGCGACTTGGTCAGACCGATCAGGCCCGCCTTCGCGGCGCTGTAGGCCGGTGCGTTGGGGTTGCCTTCCTTGCCGGCGATCGAGGCGATATTGACGATGCGTCCGTAGCCGTCCTTGATCATGCGCGGCACGATCGCGCGCGTGCAAAGGAAAGGTCCGGTCAGATCGACCTCGAGCACCTTGCGCCAGTCTTCCGGCGAGTATTCCCACGTCTTGCGATTCGGGCCGGTGATCCCCGCATTGTTGACGAGGATGTCGATCTTCCCGAGCTGGCCGATCGCGGCCTGACACGCAGCATTGACGGAAGCGGCGTCGGCGACGTCCACGACTGTCGCATAGACGGCACCCTTGCCGACGAGACGTTTGGTCGCGGCGTCGAGCGCGTGGGCGTCCATGTCCCACAGACTGACCTCTGCGCCCGAGGCGAGCAGACGCTCGGCGATTGCAAGGCCGATGCCGCGCGCGCCGCCGGTAACCACCGCCTTGCGTCCGGCCAAATCGATCTGATTCATCCCTCTATTCCTCCTGGCGAATCGAGGCGGCATTGTCGGGGATCGGGCTTCCGCTGACAATGCGCATGACATCCCGCGCGTCGCCTGGGTGTGCCCGGCGCGCGGGCGGCCGAGGTGGCCGTTTCCCGTGCATTTTGCTTTCCGCGACCGATTACATAGTATTGGAAGGACAAAAAGAATTATGTCTGCCGTATGACCGCCGCGCGCGAGATCGATCAGGTCGAAGTCGCCTACGGAGCGGTGTCTGTTCTCCGCGGCGTGTCGCTCGATGTGGCACCCGGGGAATTCGTTGCCCTGCTGGGGTCGTCGGGTTGCGGCAAGACGACTCTCCTTCGGGCGATCTCCGGGTTCGTGCCGGTTGCGCGCGGCGCGATCCGGGTCGGCGGGCGGGACATCACGCATCTGCCGCCCGACCGGCGCGACATGGCCATGGTCTTTCAGTCGTATGCGCTGTGGCTGCACATGACGGCAGCGCAGAACATCGCCTACGGACTACGCATCCGGCGATGGCGGCGCGCCGACATCGCCCGTCGCGTCGACGAGATCCTGCGCATGTTGAAGCTGGAAGGCCTCGGCGATCGGCCGATCACGCGCCTCTCCGGCGGTCAGAGCCAGCGCGTCGCACTTGGGCGCGCGCTTGCGGTGAACCCGCAGATCCTGCTTCTGGATGAACCGCTGTCGAACCTCGACGCACGCATCCGCGAGGAGGTCCGGCACGAGATCAAGGCCATACAGAAATCGCTCGGCATCACCGCCATCCACGTGACGCACCACCGGGAAGAGACGATGATCATGGCCGACCGTATCGTCATTCTCGATGCGGGACGCATCGCGCAGGTCGGATCGCCCGAGGAGGTCTACAATCGTCCGGCTTCGCCGTTCGTCGCAGCCTTCATGGGGGCTGGCAACATGATCCGCCTCAGGGTTCGGGCCAGTGGGGACGACTTGATGATCGAACCCGAACCGGACAACGGGCCGGCGCGCATCGCCGTGACGCATCCGGCGAGAGCGCGCCTCATGCCCGGGCCGGTTACGGCGTACTTCCGCAGCGAGCAGGCGCAGCTGACGGCGCCGGACGACGTGGCGGACGACGCCCGCGATCTCGTGCTCAAGGGGCGCATCGTGCAGGCCGCCTATCCGGGCGGATTCTGGCGTTATGGCGTCGATGTGGGCGGACAGCATTTCCTGGTGGACGACGAGCGTCGTCTGGAAGTTGGTGCGCCGGTCGGTGTCCGGCTGCCGGCGCATGCGTTACATCTTTATCCGGACAACGGACCCTGAAGAGGCTGGGGCCTGACACGATAATGCAACGGGCGGCGGCTACAGTTTCGCCGCTCATCAGGGAGGACGTACATGGACCGACGAGTATTCCTGGCATCGCTCTGTGGTGCGGCGGCGATCGCGTTCGTGTCGCCGGCCATCGCGCAGCAGCGCGTTACGATCAACGTGATGACGGCCGGCGACCAGAACATAGTCGACTACATCACCGACTATCTCGGACCGGCCTTCGAAAAACAGAATCCCGGCATTCGCGTGCGCGCGGTCGGCACCGGCCCCGGTGACGCGGGATCTCAGAAGATCTGTGAGCGCATCGACGCCCAGCGCAGCGCCAACGCCGCCACCTGAGACGTCGACGTCGCGGTGGTGCATTAGCGCATGGCCGGCCAGATGGTAAAGGAGGGCATCCTCGCGCGCTACCGGGACGAGGTCAAGACCGGCGCGCTCGTTACGCGCGACACGGCGAGGAACGCACTAGGCGCCAACGTCGACGGCTATGTGATCCCGATGTTCCACAGCCAGACGGCGATCGCCGACAACCCGGCGCTCGTCTCGGAACCGCCGAAGACGTTCGAGAAACTCGTCGCCTGGACCAAGGCCAACCCAAAGAAGTTCGGCTATAACGGCATCAAAGGCGGCATGTTGGGGGTCGCGTTCGTGTTCGGCTGGATCTACGCCCATTCGCCGAACCCGCAGCAGCTGATGGAAGGGCCCTATGACCCGAAGGTCAAGGAAAGCTGGGGGCCCCGCGCTCGCCAAGCTCAAGGAGTTCAATCAGAACGTCGTCATCATGCCCGGCAATGCCGGCACGCTGGACATGCTGAACCGCGCGAGATCGCGATGGGGCCGGTGTGGGTCGACATGTTCTACACCTGGCAAGCGGACGGCAAGCTGCCGCCGACCATGCGGCTGCAGCTCATCGCGCCGGGGCTTCCGAGCCAGCCGATGTACTACGTGATCCCGCAGAAGGCGGCGAACATGGAGGCGGCCAAGAAGTTCGTCGAGTTCGCGACCAGCCCCGCGATCCAGGCCGAGGGTATCGTGAAGCGGTTCAACTGGTATCCGGGCATTGACGCACAGCATGTCCAGGCGCATCTCGACCGCGCGGTCTGGGAGAAGCTCTTCAACGACATCCCACCGCAGGACCTTGCCACCAAGGGCAAGTCGATGCCCATCGCCGAGTACTTCAAGGAGATCCAGGAGGCGTACGAGCACCAGGTCGCGAATTAGATCGATGACCGTGCGGTGAAGCCCTCATGCTTCACGAAACCCGGCACGGGGAAAGCCGACATGAGGGCCTCGCCCTGAAACCGTTGAAGGGCGAGGCCCGCCGGCACGCGACGGAGTCGATCCGGGCGAATCTCCTCGCACTCCTGCTGGTGGCGCCGGCGCTCGCCGTGGTGCTGGCTCTCTTCGCCTAATCCGCTTCTTTTCTCGATCGCGAGCGCCGTCACCGTGGAAGGCAGGCTCAGCATCGCCAACTTCACGAAGGCGTTCGAGTTCTACGACCGCGACATCCTGTTCACGTTCGTCATCATCGGCATCTCGACGGCGTTGATCGGGCTCTTCTCGGTCGCGATCGGCGGCTATCTGGTCCTTGGCGAGAACTGGACGGCCGTTGCCATCCTGGCCTGGTTCTATCGCTGGCCGCTGTTCGTCCCGTTCATCGTCGAGGCGCAGTGCATGTATACGTTCCTCGCCAAGAACGGGCTGATGAACAACGGCTTCGTCGCGTTGGGCCTGGTCGACATCGAGACGACCCAGAGCCTGCTCGATTGGCGCGGCATCATCATCACCTTCGTCTGGAAGCAGACACCGTTCGTCGCCCTGATGGTGGCGGGCGCCATGGCGGCGCTCGACCGTGCGACCATCGAAGCCGCGCGGAACCTGGGGGCATCACGCCTTCGCATCCTCGTCGAGATCGTCGTGCCGCAGATCCGGCCGACTCTCATCGTCGGCCTGATCCTTTCGTTCGTGACGACACTGTCGGTCCTGTCCGTGCCGCTGATGGTGAGCGGCGGCACGCCGACCATGCTGACGGTGGACATGGCCTATCGCATCAACGCGTTCGGCGACTACGGCGTCGCCAACGCGCTGGGCCTGATCTCCTATCTGATGACGGGTGCGGTCGCATGGATCTACCTGCGCGAGACCATGCGCGAGAGGGAGCGGACATGACGACGATGCGCGCGCTCGGTTGGCTGCCCTGGGGCATTCTCCTCGGCGTGCTTGCCTTTGCGGTCTTTGGGCCGCTCGCGAGCCTGTTGCTGTGGTCGTTCGCCGAGGCCTGGTATTTCCCCCACAAGCTGCCCTCGCAATGGGGCTTCCGGTTCTGGGAGCACGTGTTCCGGCCGACCGGCCGCGCCATGGAGGCGCTCGGCATGAGCATCTCGATCGCGCTGCTGACGGTCGTCATGTGTCTGGCGATCTCGGTTCCGGCGGGCCTGGCGCTCGCCCGCGGACGGCTGCCGTGGCGTCCGCTGATCATGCTCGCCTTCCTGCTGCCCCAGGCCTTCCCGAGCCTGCCGATCTACATCAACGTCGCCCGCATCTTCTACGAGTTCGGGCTGAACGGCACGGTTGCCGGCGTCGTGCTCGTCCACACGCTGCACGGCCTCGTCTACGCCGTGTGGATCACGACGGCGGCGTTCGCGGCGGTCGACGCCGAACTCGAGCAGGCGGCCCGCAATCTCGGCGCGTCCGCCCTGCGGACGTTCTTCACGGTGACGCTTCCGCTCGCCGCGCCCGGCATCGTCGCCAGCGCGATCTTCGTGTTCCTCGAGTCACTGGACGAGTTCACCGGCTCGTACTTCGTCGGCGCGCCGGAGGTGACGACGCTGCCGCTGCTGATGTTCACGGCGAGCATGGCCGGCAACTATCAGATCTCGTCGATTACCGCCCTGATATTGCTGGTGCCGTCGATCGCCTTCATGCTCGTCGTCGAGCGTTTCCTGAAACCCGACGTCCTTTCAAAAGTCGGCGCATGATTTTCGGGACTGCCGCTGGGACGCCCGGCCGCAGGACGTGACATTCCGCGCCGGCGCTGCGGACCAGAAGTGCGGCGACGAAAAACCCGCCCGGCATGAGCCGGGCGGGGGGTGTCGCGAGCGCGCTGCCTTTCGTTCAGGCGTCCCAGATTTCGCGCGACATCGAGGCGTACCAGCCCTCGGCATAGCGCGCCTCGGCGAGCCGGAAGCTGGCATCGGCATTGGCGGGGCTCACGCCGCCAGCGTTCTGCACCGCGGCAATTCCCTGCGGCGTAACGCGATAGACGTCGGCAACCGAGATGCCATAGTCCGGCGCGAGCAGGCTGTAGCAGGTATTGACGTAGGTAGGCGTCACGGGCGGCCGACCGTTGAGCGCGTTCACCACCGCCATGGCCGCGACCTTGCCCTGGCTGTTGGCGGCGAAGCCCGACTTCGGCATGGCCCCGGCGATGCTGGCATCCCCGATGACGTGCACGTTCTTGTGGATGGTCGATTCGAACGTGACAGGGTCGACCGGGCACCATCCGGTCTGATTGGCGAGTCCGACATCGCGCGCGATCTTTCCTGCCCATTGCGGCGGGATCACGTTCACGACGTCGCCGCGGTGACGGGTGCCGAACTCGGTCGTCACGGTCATTTCGGCCGGGTCCACGCTGACCACCTTGCCGTCCTTCGACAGCGGCACCCATTCGATCATGTCACCGTAGAGCTGGCGCCAGCCCGCTTGGAAGAGTCCCTGCTTCGAGAACGTCTCCTTGGCGTCGAGGATCAGGACCTTCGAGCGCGGTTTGTTGTTCTTGAGATAGTAGGCGATCATCGAGGCGCGCTCGTAGGGGCCGGGCGGGCACCGGAACGGGTTCGCCGGCGGCGCCAGGATGACGACGCCGCCATCCGGCATCGCCTCGAGTTGGCGTCGCAGGAGAACGGTCTGCGGCCCGGCCTTCCAGGCGTGCGGCATGCGCTCCGCCGCACTCTCGTCGTAACCCTCGATCGCACCCCAGCGGATGTCGATCCCGGGCGATACGATCGCACGGTCGTAGTTGAGGGTCTGGCCGCCCGCGAGCCGCACGGTGCGCGCCACGGGATCGAGGGCCACGGCCGTGTCGTGAATGACGCGGACTCCGTGCCGGTTCTGGAGCGCATCGTAATTATGCGCGATGTCGTCCATGCTCTTGAAACCGGCGAGGACGTAGTTGCTGAACGGACAGGTGTGAAAGACCCGCGCCGGTTCGACGAGGGTGACGTCGATCGCCGGGTCGAGCTCGCGGATCTTCTTTGCGGCCGTCGCCCCGCCGAACCCGCCGCCGATGACGACGACGCGGCCTTTGTCGGCAGCCCGCACGGCGAAATTGACGCCGAGGGCCGAGCTCGCCACCGCAGCGCCGGCGAGCTGGGCAAAGCGGCGGCGTGAGATCGTGGTGCCGAAGCGCTTGGTCATCGGGGTCTCCCTCACTTCCAGTTTGCCGCGATCTCGCGCGCGAGCGCGTCGATCTCGGCATCCGTATAGCCCTTGGCGATGCGGTTCATGACCGTCGCCTGACGTTGTCCGTCGCGGAAGGCGCGCAGCGTCTCCGCCAATGATTCGGCGGAACGGCCGTAGATCGAGGGGATCGTCGCCGGACTGCGGCCCTGCGGACCGTGACACCCGGCGCAGCTGAGGCTGAGGAGCTGTGGGTCGGCGTTCTGGGCCGCCGCAGGCACGAAGGCACCCGCGGTCAGCAGCGCCGCGACACCGAAGATGGGGGCGTACAGCCACATGGATGCATATCTCCTCTTCATCGGATCAGAAGCCTCCCCGAACTCGTGTGCGCCGACCGGTCGTCCCGCCACCCCGGTCGCCGCGCAAACCCATTTTTACCCGTTCCGGCCAGAAGACAACCTGACCGCGTCATCGATCCGGCCTGCCTCAGGTCAAGCCGGTCAGGGGTATGCATGTCGCCGCAGGGGCGGGCAATCTAGCTTTTCTCAAGGCGCTTCAAAGTTTTCTTGAACCGGCCGGGCAATACGACCGGCCCGACACGTCGGCATTGACCGGTACCCGCGGCTCCGATAGCTTAACCAACATGCCGACGATGTTGCAGAACAGCCTGCGACTTATGAACCCGGCGCCCTGACGGCGCCGGGCCCAAAGTCCTGCTGTCCCGCAACCTGTTCGTCCGCATTCCATGATCTCAGACCGATCTGCCCGCCCGTTCGGCGGATTTCCATTCTCAGCAAAGCGTCCCGTTGCAGCCGGCCTGCGGCCGCTGTCGGCGAACCTCGATCGACTTAGCGGCGGTCGTCGCGCGTAAGCCTACGCCCGACGGCCGGACCGTCCCTGATCCATTCCGCAATCCCGCCGCCCCGGGGCGGCCAATCGAGGAGTTCCGACGATGACCGCAATGCCGATTCACAAGTACCGTCCGTTTCCGCCGATCCATCTGCCCGACCGTACCTGGCCGTCGCGCGTGATCGATCATGCGCCCATCTGGTGCAGCGTCGATCTGCGCGACGGCAATCAGGCCCTGATCGAACCCATGGGCAGCGACCGCAAGCGGCGCATGTACGACCTGTTGCTGAAGCTCGGGTTCAAGGAGATCGAAGTCGGTTTTCCGTCCGCTTCGCAGACCGATTTCGACTTCGTCCGGCTGCTGATCGAGCAGGATCTGATTCCCGACGACGTCACGATTCAGGTGCTCACGCAGGCACGGCCCGAACTCATCGCGCGCACCTTCGAGGCGATCCGCGGCTGCCGGCGCGCCATCGTCCATCTCTACAATTCCACCTCGACGCTGCAACGGCGCGTCGTCTTCGGCCTCGACGAGCGCGGCATCATCGACATCGCCGTCAACGGGGCCAAACTCATCCGCGACCATGCGGCGGCGCTCTCCGGAACGGAAGTGATCCTCGAATACTCGCCGGAGAGCTTCACCGGCACCGAGCTGCCGTTCGCGGTCGAGATCTGCGAGGCGGTGATGGACGTCTGGCAGCCGCGCCCGGATCGCAAGATGATCCTGAACCTGCCGTCGACCGTCGAAATGGCAACACCGAACGTCTTCGCCGACCAGATCGAATGGTTCGGGCGGCATATCCGCGGACGGGACAGGTTCATCCTGAGCGTCCATCCGCACAACGACCGCGGCACCGGCATCGCCGCCGCCGAACTGGCGATGATGGCCGGCGCCGAGCGCGTCGAAGGGACGCTGTTCGGCAACGGCGAGCGCACCGGCAACGTCGACGTGATCACGCTGGCGCTCAACCTGTTCAGCCAGGGCGTCGATCCGGGCCTCGTCATCGACGACATCAACGAAATCGTCCGCACCGTCGAGTACTGCAACCAGCTGCCGGTCCATCCGCGCCATCCCTATGCCGGGGAGCTGGTATTCACGGCGTTCTCCGGCTCGCACCAGGATGCGATCAAGAAAGGTTTCGAGGCGCTGGCCCGCAGCAACTCGGGGCTGTGGGAGGTTCCCTATCTGCCGATCGACCCGAAGGACATCGGCCGAAGCTACGAAGCGGTCATCCGGATCAACAGCCAGTCCGGGAAGGGCGGTATCGCCTATGTGCTCAAGACCGATTACGGGCTCGACCTGCCGCGCGCCCTGCAGATCGAGTTCAGCAAGGTCGTGCAGGACGTGACCGACAGGACCGGCAAGGAGCTGAGTTCCGCCGAGATCTGGCAGCTCTTCAACGCGACCTACATGGCGGCGGACGCGCCGCTCCGGCTCGAGGAATACCAGGTCCGCACCGATGCGCACGCGAGCGAGCGCCGTACCGTGACCGCTGTCGTGACGCATGGCGGAACCCGGCGCAACATTTCGGGCGAGGGGAACGGCCCGATCGAGGCGCTCGTCAATGCACTGCAGCGCGACTGCGGCATCGCGTTCAAGATCGTCGATTATCGCGAACATGCGGTGCGCCCCGGCGCGGATGCCACGGCGGCCGCCTATGTGCAGATCGAAACGCCGGACGGGACCAGGCTCTTCGGCGTGGGGCTCGACCGCAATGTCCTGACGGCGTCGCTGAAGGCGGTCGCCAGCGCGGCGAGTCGCGTGGCAGGATAGGGCATACGCGACGTAGCCTGTAGGCGTCATCCCGTTCGAGGACGGCCCGGCCCAGCTTAAAGGTGCAAAGGCCCCGGATGCATCTGCATCCGGGGCCTCTTGCGTGCAACGAGGGCTGGGTCGCCGCCGCGGTGCCGCACCGACGTCTCCGTTCCGGACGAACGGCTGCGGACGGCCGATCCTAGGGCAGGGCTACCCATGACCCGGCGGATCGACTGGGGGTTGACACATCCGCTGGCCCCGGGCGATCGAACCAATTCTGGTGGAAAATCAAATTGTCTCAGCTGTCTCAGCTGTCTCAGCTGTCTCAGCTGTCTCAGCTGTCTCAGCTGTCTCAGCT
>CALANV010000004.1 GCA_937926175.1 uncultured Rhodospirillales bacterium
CCTGGGCACCACCGCCGAATTTGTCCGGAATCATTGCCGTTTTCCCGAGAATCGCTAAGAACTTCCAAAATTAGGAACGCACATCCGCTAAGCCACTGAAATTTCAGAGCCCTAGGAGAATAATCAGGTCTTGGACCGGGCGATTAAGATTCGGCTGGGGCAGACCGTCCGGGAATTCCGGAAACAGCGTGGGCTCACGCAGGCACAACTCGGCAGAGCTGCGGGCGTCACGGTCTCGCAGATCTCCAACATAGAGACCGGCCACACGCCACCCTCACTCGACACACGCGTGCGGATCGCACGCGCATTGCGCGTACCGCTACCCGACATGTTCAGCTTCGATCGTACGAATGGGAACGTGCGGCAGATCTCGGCCCGCGCAAAGCTCATGGCCGTGATGAACGAGACGACGCACGGGCCTGAATGGCCGCCGGCGCCGGATGTTCCGGGCCCGCAAGCATGGGAAGATCCTCAAGGCGCAAGGACTGATCTGTCCCGTTGCGACGTTATCCGCGGGCCGATGCTGCAGACCTTGTCCGCTCGATCTCCTGATAGGCGGCGCCGGACGCACCGGCATCGCTGCTTCCTGCAACCCTTACCGTTGGAAACGCGAATTTAATTCCATTGGCATCGAATGCCTTCTTGATGAGTGCGTACGCCTTTCTGCGGATAACGAACTGTTCGCCAGGCTTGGTCATCATCTTCATCCCGATTTGGACCGCGAAGTCCCCGAATTCCGCGACTCCCTGCATCTTGAGGGGCTCGATGATATGGGGGGCGAACGCCGGATCGGATGCGAGTTCCTGCCCGACCCGCTTGATGAGCTTCTTCGCCTTATCGATGTCAGAGTCGTAGGTTATTCCGACGACGAGCTTGTCGATGACCCAGTCGCGGCTCATGTTCTGGACCGCGCCGAGAACGCCGAACGGTACGGTGTAGAGCGATCCGCGGTGGTGCCGGAGCTTCACTGAACGGAGACTGAAGGACTCGACGGTGCCTTTGTAGCTTCCACTCTGTATGTACTCGCCCACCCTGAACGCATCGTCGAGCAGGTAGAACATTCCGCTTATCACGTCGCGGACGAACGTTTGCGCGCCGAAGCCGATCGCGACGCCGACGACGCCGGCGCCGGCGAGGAGGGGGCCGATCTGCACGCCCAATGCCGACAGGGCCATCATCGCGGTCATGGCCACGATGACGATGAAGGCGAGGTTCCGCAAGATCGGAAGAAACGTTCTCAACCGCGCCCGTCGCTGAGCATCTGCCGTGTCCGGTTTCTGTGATTCCTGGATCAGGTCGAGCTTACGATCGATCGTTGCCCTAATGGCATGCCATATGACATCTGCAAGGAGAACGAGAACGATTGCGCTGAAGATCGCGCGAATGATGCGCGTAAGCAACGTGTCGCTGACCGCCAGCGAAAGAAGATCGACGCGCCAGATGCGAGACAGCACGACGACGGCGCCAATAATGAGGAGCGCGCGGATTCCACGTTCCAGACACACCGCATAGACGCCAAGCCGGGTGGCATCGGCGGACGCCGGCGCGGAGGGTCGGACCAAGTGATGCACAATCCGCTCGGTCGTTCGGATCGCGGCGGGGAGTGCCAGGGCGACGACGGCCAGCCAGAACAGATTCCGGGCTTGCGCCACCCATAGCACCCAGATCAGCAGGAAATACGTCGAGAGCAGCGATGCTCTGACGATGTGACCGATCGGCCGGCGGGCGTGTGCTGGCGCGGTAACCGCGTTTTGCCCGGCGACAGGCGCGCGCCAGGCAATGTCGAGTCCGATGGCGAGCAGGCCCAGCCCAAGAACATAGGCGGTCAGCCGGACATGGGCCAATGGCATCTGCAAGGTGACAAGGAGGTTGACGGTGGTCCAGCCGAAGGCGAGCCATCCGATCAGCAGGGCGATGCGCCAATACCAAAACGAAGCCGCTTCATCGGGCATCGGAAGGATGCGAAGCCGCGAGGTTTCGTGTTCGTGATCGCCCCGCTTTGGAGGGGCGAGCAGGAATTGTGCGACCACAAGGCCACCTCGGAGCGCCAAGAACGCGACGAGATAACTCAGAACGATTTCGCGCAGTGTGGCTGGCCAAGCGTATGCGAGAAACGCACCGAGGCTGCCGACCGCGAAGACGACGAGGCGGCCCATCGCGAATGCGAGCGACAGCACGGCGGCCTGCGGCGGCCCGTGGTCTGTGTCCGCCCGTGACTCGTCTAGCCGTGTACGAAATCCGGACGTGAGACGAGCGAACAGCCATTCACATCCGAATCCAAGAAAAATGAGAGTCCCGAAGAGTAGAAGGGCACTGGCAATGCCAAACTCCTGGAGCTCGTCGACCAGAGCCCGACGTATCCGTTCAAGCTCCAGGTGTAACGTGGGAAGAGCAGATGCAAGATCCTTGAAATGCTGCCGTATCGCGGCAAGGCGGTCCACCAGGAACTGAGATGCCGACTGTCCGACTGGAGCCATCGGCGAAACGTCGGGGCGGCTGTCATTCTGGCGCTGGGTCGCGAGCCATTCCCGGACAACCGGGTCATCGATGAGCTTGAGAAGCTCGACGACCTGCGGCGGCGGCTCTTGTGGCGATTCGGCGGTCTTTTCCGAGGTTAGGCCGGCAGCAGGGGCGGCGACGGTCGGGGCAGGTTCCGTCGCAAGATGAAGAGCGCCGAGAACGCCGGCGAGTAGCCAGAGAACGCGATGTCCTGGCCGCATGTAGGCTCTTCCGTTGAGATCGCCATCAGAGAATCTTCCATTGACCGTCGCCAGTGCGGCAGCGGTTCAAGACGAACTCGATCGGCTTCGCAACACCCTGGATCTCGAGCCTGTGACGGAGAGTCCGGCATGGCAGGCCCTGATGTTCCCGGACGCCGATAAGCGCGACGGTTCCGTGGTTGCCAGTGCTCGGGTTGTTCCAGGACTCGGATGCGCCAATCTGCGGTGCGGGCGCTTGATAAAGTTTGGCCGACGCCTGCTCGGCCAATTGCCTGTCTTCCGCTGTCAGTCGATCCACCGAGTGGTGGCCGAACGGGTTTATCTGTGCTGCCGCGGCGGAAGCGATGAAGACGAGACTTGCAGTGATCACGTTCGTCTTGCGCATGGCCTGCTCCACCCGGATCTCGCGGTGCGACGAGATTCATCCTCGCGCTTCCGGCGTGGAATAACAAGGTCATCCTTTCGCTTTACGGGTTGGAATACGGAAAACGCCCAAGCCTTCTGAAATGAAGACAAGTACATCGGCACCGAGACCCCCTTGGGCAGCAGGGCTTCTATTTGACCGTATGCGGCTCAAGGTAGGGCCGCTTGCCGTCAGCCGGTCGTCATGCCGCTCGCAGACAGCAACCCGCACACGGCATGACGGTATGCCAGTGTCAGTGGCGTGAAGCACGTCCCGTCCCAGTCTCCTCCCAATGGCAGGCGCTGCCGTATCGGCGGCCAAGCCGATAATGGCCGGATGTACTGCGCGAAATGGTCTTCAAGACGCTCCGGATGTTCTCCAAACTCAGCTAAAGAGCGCGGCCGACTGCTGATACCCGTCACGCTCTTGTTCCCGACAGCGTCTTGCAAGTTTCCGCATTTGGACTCGGCCAAAATCGCCATGGTCGGCCGAAATCGTCAGTGCATTCACCTTGTCCACCCGCGCTGCACCCGGTAGCGTCGAATCGGCCGAGCAAGCTAGTTGCGATTGCGATCAGACAGACGCTAGGTGTGACGCCATATCGCAATCCGGGGAGGACGGGGCGATGAGCGTCGCCCTGATTGAGCCGGGTTGAGTCGACATTCTTGCGAAAGACGACCTCGGTCGCCCCGACGGCACTCGTTGCGATCGTGTACGACACTGGGACCCGGATTGCCTTCTCGATCGGGGCGTCGATATATGCCTTCGCCTCGTCCCGGTTATCCGGTTATCGGACACAGGTCCGCTATGCCGCTTCATTTGCACGGCGACCCACGACTGGTCGCCTTGTATCACGGCCGCGTTTTCCGCGCTTGTCGTCGTCCAGTTCAGGACCGGCAGTCCGTGGCTGCAGTACAGCTTTTCTCTCCTTGGAACGGGAGCGCTACCGCAAAGCGTCGCAGCTGGAGGCCGCCAATGCGTTCACGACTTTATAGCCTAGCCCTCATCGTAATTACGCTCGTCGCGACGGCGGAAGATCCGCGTGCCCAGAGCGCGCCGGGACAGCCGTCGCCTGAGCGGACCGGCGCGGATCTCGCCAAGCAGTCGCAGAATCCCATCGCCAACCTGATCAGCCTGCCGATCCAGAACAACACGTACTTCGGCGTCGGCCCGGACGACAGGACGGCGAACGTCCTCAACATCCAGCCCGTCCTTCCCATCAAGCTTGGCGGGTGGAACATGATCAACCGTGCGATTCTGCCCTTGATCCATGTCGAGGACCTGACCAGCGGCCTCGATGTGCTGCCGCAGGGCGCCGATGCCGGCTCGCGTTTCGGGCTGGGCGACATCAATTACACGGCGTTCTTCTCGCCACCCTCCAGCGGCGGGTTCACTTGGGGCATCGGCCCCTCGATCAACATTCCGACCGCGACGAACAGGGCGATCGGCACCGAGAAGTGGAGCCTGGGGCCGTCTGCCGTGGTTGTCTTCTCGCCCGGAAAGTGGGTTCT
The DNA here is from genome assembly GCA_937926175.1 of uncultured Rhodospirillales bacterium. Lineage (GTDB taxonomy): Bacteria > Pseudomonadota > Alphaproteobacteria > CACIAM-22H2 > CACIAM-22H2 > CALANV01. The sequence continues at coordinate 4,635 of CALANV010000004.1, forward strand.
AGGCGGTCTGGTGCGCCAGCTCTGGTCATTCGCGGGCGACGACGACCGGCAGGACGTCAACCAGGCCATACTGCAGCCAATCATCAACTACAATCTGGAGGACGGCTGGGCCCTCGTGAGCTCGCCGATCATCGCTGCGAACTGGCAGGCCGACTCGGATGACCGCTGGACCATTCCGGTCGGCGGCGGCGTCAGCAAGCTGTTCACCGTCGGCGCGCAGCCCGTCACGGCGACGGCCCAGGTCTACTACAACGTCGAGCGGCCGGATTTCGCGCCGGACTGGCAGCTCCGCATCGGCATCTCCTTCCTGTTTCCGAAATGAGGGAGGGACGCGATGGTATATGCATGGCCCCGTGCAGACTGGCGGCGGCTCGTGCTCGCGTCGGCAATAGCGGGCGTCACCATGGGCACCGGCAAGGCTGAGGCGCAGATCGAGACGAGTACGGGTCGGATTCTTCGGTTCCGCTTACCTGCACGTCGATCGAACGTGCGTTCCGTTGTCGCCAGCCTTTGGAAACCCGGTCGCATTCCTCTCGCAAATGCTCGCGAGCATGCCGAGCGCGATCGGGATCAGGATCAGGAACTGCTGCCTGCGCATCTTCGTCAACGCGATGGATTCAAACCACGTTGGCAACTTTCGGTGGCGAGGCCGCTGCTGACATGAACCGACGGCGGCAGGTATCATGTCCCTCCGTCACCGAGGATTGGCAGGGACGTCTCATGAACAAGGAGCTCGTCTTCTACACGAATCCGCAGTCGCGCGGCGTCGTTGTGCATTGGATGCTCGAGGAGATCGGTTGTCCCTACACGCTCAAGGTGCTCGAGTACGGGACCACCATGAAGGCGCCGGACTATCTTTCCATCAACCCCATGGGGAAGGTGCCGGCGATCCGTCACGGCGACGACGTGGTGACCGAAACGGCCGCCATCTGCGCCTATCTTGCCGACGCGTTTCCTGAAGCCGGGCTTGCCCCGGAGCCCGCGCAGCGCGGCACCTATTACCGTTGGCTGTTCTTCGCGGCGGGATGCATGGAACCGGCAATGAACAACCATGCCGTCGGCTGGGATCCCGCGCCCGACATGCAGGGGCGTTTCGGCTACGGCTCGTTCGAGCGTACCATCGACACGCTGGCGACGTGGCTCAAGGACCGCCGCTTCATTGCCGGCGACAAGTTCACCGCGGTCGACGTGTACGTGGCTTCGCTCCTCGGCTTCGGTATGAGATTCAACGTCATTCCCAAGCGGCCCGAATTCGAGGTTTATGTCGAGCCGCTGCTGGCCCGGCCCGCACGTCGGCGAGTCGAGGAGCAGACGCAGAAGCTTCTGGCACAGAAGGCATCCGCGGCAACGTAAGAGCCGCTTGCTTGTCAGATGCCAACGTAACGGCCGGGGCGGACGGCTATTGTTCCGCGCAGCATACGGCCGACGTCGTGGGCGAAACGGCATGCGACAGGGTAGCTTCCGGGGCGCGTTGGCCGTGATCCGTATGATCACGGCCAGCGGGTCGTCCCACGTGAGCGGGGGTCAGCCCGGCAGCCCGTCGACGCGCGGGCGCGTCAGGATCGGCCAATAGATCACCGCGAACAGAGCGTAGCCGAGCGACCACAGCGCGCCGGCGACGATCAGCGCGGCACCGGACGGTACGAGGACGCGCAGGACGGCCCCGGCGATCACCAGTGCGTAGGCGAGCACGGTGCCGCGCGAGACCACGAGCGGAAGCCCGGCATGGCCGAGCGCCGCGCGCGAGGCGACCGCCAGGATCATGGTCCCGATCGCACCGGCAGTGAGCGCGTGGAGCGCCGCGCCATGCGGAATCCAAGGGCCGAGATTGGCAATTCCCGTGAGGAGAAATCCGATCGGGACCCAGGCGTATCCGACGTGCAGGATCCAAACGATCGGCATGCCGAACGTCCGGAACGTCTGCCACCCGGCCATGCGGACCAGGAGGAGGGCACCGGCGACGAGTGCGGCGACGCCGGCTGCCGGCGAGTAGGGCAGAAAGAGCTCGGCCGCGACCACGAGGATCACGGAGGGAACGGCCAGGACGTCGAGCCATCGCGGCGTCGTGCATCGGATGTTGTTGCGCAAGGCGAGGCGCAGCGCGTTCTGCGTGAACGCCGGCACGATACGGCCGCCGATGAGCGCGATGAGGGCGGCGATCAGATAGACCGCCGCGTGCAGTGCGGTGCCCGGATCACCGAAATGGTAGAACGCATTGAGGCCGGCGAGCCCGAACAGCATCGCGGGAACCTGATAGTTCCGTGCGTTCCGAGCGCGCACGATGTCGACGAGAATGAACGAGGCGAAGACAGGCAGATACAGAAGGTCGATCCACGTCGCCACATCCGCCGCCATGGCGATGCGGCCGGCCAGCCAGAGCAGCAGCAATCCGGCAAGCAGCGGTCCGTGGATCACTGGGCCGCCGGTCCATTTCGGGACCGCCGCCATGAGGAAGCCCGAGATCGCGGCGACGGCGAAACCGAACACCATTTCGTGGCCATGCCATGCCGCGGTGAGCGGCAGCAGGCCGACATAGGCGCTGCCCCACAAGGCCAATCCCAGGGCGGCGTAAAGGCCGGCTGCAAGAAAGAACGGCCTGTGTCCGGCGGCGAGCACGGCCGGTCCGCGATAGGGACGGGCGGGCTCGCGAATGTCGAGCACGATACGGCTCGTCATGAGCTGGATCTTTTCCTTACAGGATTTCGAACTCGAGCTTGCCGGCCGGCGGGTCACCCGTCTTTGCGCCGGCGCAAGCTCGTATTGCCGCGGCAGTACGCCGAACCCGGTCGCCGGCGCACCCCCAGGCACCGGACATCCTTGGTGTGCCTTTCCTGCGAGGGTTATTCCGGCAGATCCTCGGCGATCTTGACGAGCGCGTGCGGCGTCCGAATCACGACGTGCTGTCGTGCCGCGTCGACGATTCCCTCGTTTTCCCAGGCGCTCAGGATCCGGCTGACGGTGTAGAGCGTCGTGCCGGTCATCTCCGCGATGTCCTGGCGCGACAACGGGATGTCGATCGCGATGCCATGCTCCGTCCGCTTGCCGGCCTCGCGCGCGAGTCGCAGCAGCGTACGCGCCACGCGCCGTTCGACCCGTTCCGTCGCCATTTCGCGCAGACGCGCGTGCGCTTCCTGCACTCTGTCGCCCATCGTGCGCAGGACGCGCGCACCGAACTTGGGATGACGTTCGATCAGCTCGCTGGCGCGGTTCGCCTGCCAGGCGAGCACGACGCTGTCCACGACCGCGCTCGCCGTGCCGGGGTACGACGACTGACCGCTGACCGCGACGCAGCCGAACATCTCGCCGGGTCCGATGTAGCGAAGAGTGACCTGTTGTCCGTCGGCGGTCACCTGCGTGACTTTCAGACGTCCGTCCGCAAGCACGAAGAAGGCGCGCGCCGGGTCACCCTGTTCGAACAGGGCGGCACCTTTTTCCAGGTGGCGGATCTGTGCGACGTTGACCAGGTCGTCGACGTCTCCGGCCGGCAGGTCGACGAAGATCGCGAGTTCCTTGAGACGCGCACGGTCGAATTGCTCCCTAGCCATCGCCAAGCTCCTTTCGTCGGACGGAGACTAACAGAAGCCGGCACTTTCGGGGATGGCGTCCGTTGCACCAGCCGCGGCATCCCGTCGCACCCCACCGATTCCGCCGCATGTTTGCGCAGTCGCAAATTTCCCGCCGAGGGGCAGAGCTACATCCAAGGTGTGAGATTTGAGAAGGAGCCATCCATGCTCACGCGTAAACCCAACACCCTCCGCAAGGCCGTGATTGGTGGCGTCAGCGCCATCGCGCTCATCGCGTTCGCCGAACCGGGGTTCGCCATGGGCACGCACGATGCGCCGCCGCCGAGCGCGACCGATGCGGCCGTCAACAGCATCATCCGTCATCCCACGGATCTGCCGCCGCCGCTCGCAAAGCGTGGGCCGCAGCGGGTGCGCGTCGATCTTGAGACGGTGGAGGTCGAAGGCCAGCTCGACGATGGCACGACCTACAGGTACTGGACCTTCAACGGGAAGGTCCCGGGGCCGTTCGTGCGCGTGCGCGTCGGCGACACCGTCGAGGTGCGGCTCAAGAACCGCGAAGACAGCATGATGATGCACAACGTCGACTTTCATGCCGTCACCGGCCCCGGCGGCGGCGCAAAGGCGACGGAAGCAATGCCGGGCGAGCACAAGGGCTTCACCTTCAAGGCACTCAACCCGGGGCTCTACGTCTATCACTGCGCGACGGCGCCGGTGGCACAGCACATCGCCAACGGCATGTACGGCCTGATCCTGGTCGAGCCCGAGGACGGGCTGCCCAAGGTGGACCGCGAGTTCTATGTGATGCAGGGCGAGATCTACACCGAGGAGAAGATCGGCACGAAAGGCATGCTCACCGAGAGCTATGACAAGCTCATCGACGAGAAGCCCGAGTTCTTCGTCTTCAACGGCTCGGTGGCGGGACTGAGGGGTGACAACGCCCTCAAGGCCAATGTCGGCGAGACGGTGCGGATCTACTTCGGTGTGGGCGGACCGAACTTCACCTCTTCCTTCCACGTGATCGGCGAGATCTTCGACAAGGTCTATCCGATGGCCGCCACGTCCAAGCCGCTGGAGAACGTCCAGACCGTCACCGTGCCGCCCGGCGGAGCGGGGATCGTGGAATTCAAGCTCGAGGTGCCGGGCACGTACGTCCTGGTCGACCACGCGCTGTCCCGCCTCCACAAGGGCCTCGTCGGATACCTTCAGGTCGAAGGGCCGGAGAAGCCGAGGATCTTCAAGGACAGCATCGATCCGCAGACGGCGATGCGCTGACGCAAGAGAGGCCCCCCGCGCCCGGCAGATCTTCCGCCGGGCGCGGGGCCCCGCCTCTTTGCGCTCGCGCAACGACGGATGCGGGCGTGACGCGCAGGCTTCAGTACGAGCCGGTGCACTTCGGCATGAGGGTAGCGATGGACGCGACGGAAATCCGCGAGGCATTGCGCGACGTGATCGATCCCGAAGTCGGGATCAACATCGTCGACCTCGGGCTGGTCTACGGCATCGAGGCGGCCGATGGCCGCATCCGGATCGAACTCACCATGACGACGCCGGCATGCCCGCTCGGCGACTACATCACGCGCGAGGTCAAGGGCGTGCTCCAGCGGATCGCGGGTTCCCGCGACGCGATCGACGTCGCGCTCGTCTGGGATCCGCCCTGGACGCCGGAAATGATGACCGACGCGGCCAAGCGAGCGCTCGGTTGGAAGACGGACGACGCCAGACCGCCGGCGCCGGCGGCGTGAAAGGCCGGTGCAACGTCAACCGAACAGGAGAGATTGCAACGATGAATGACTGCAGCTGTGGCAACCCGCACGAGATCGTGATCGACGTGCGCACGATCGTGCCGCGTGAACGCCATCCGCTCATCTTCCGGACCTTCGACGGCCTCGGCACCGGCGAAGGTTTTCTCATCGTGAACGACCACGATCCCAGGCCGCTCTATTACCAGTTCCAGGCCGAGCGTCCCGGCGCGTTCGCATGGGAGTATCTGGAGCAGGGCCCGGATGTCTGGCGCGTCCGCATCGCGCGCGTCGCCTGACTGCTGCGGTCCGCCGGAGGCGGCGCGGAGCCGGTCCTGGTTGCGTCTTCCGTTGCTCGCAGCCGCCGGTGCCGCGCTCGTGGTCGGAACCGCCACAGGCCTGCATCGCGTCGGCCTCGGCGGATCCGAAGCGCTCGCCGGCCTCGCCGAACTGCACGGCCCGTTGATGGTCTCCGGGTTCTTCGGCGCAGTCATCGGCCTCGAGCGCGCCGTGGCGACAGGCCGCCTCTGGGCATATCTCGGGCCGTTTGCCGCCGGCACCGGCACGGTGCTGGTACTTGTCGGTGCGCCCCTGTCGGCCGTCCACGCAGCCTGGATCGTCGCCGGGCTCGTCCTTGCCGCCGCGTCGACCGGGATCGCCCTGCGCCTGCCGGCGCTGTTCACCGGCACGCTCGCGTGTGGCGCGTTTGCTTGGCCGGTGGGCATGCTCGCCTGGGCCTCTGGCGCGCCGATGGCGGGTGTCGTGCTCTGGTGGACGGTGTTTCTCGTTCTCACCATTGCCGCGGAGCGTCTGGAGCTGAGTCGGCTCCTGCGCCTCGGCATGCACAGCAAGGTCGCGTTCGGCGCTTGCGTCGCGCTGCTGGCGATGGCCGGCGGGTTGGGCACGGTTGGCGCGGCGAGTACCTGGCCTGTTGCCGGCGTCGCACTGCTCGCGCTGACGGTCTGGCTTCTCGACCATGATGTCGCGCGTCGCACCGTCCGTATCGCCGGTCTGCCGCGCTATGCCGCACTTTGCCTCTTCGGCGGGTATGCGTGGCTGGGGATGGGCGGCGTCCTGATGCTCGCACTGCCCGTCGACACGGACCGCTTTGCCTATGACGCGGTTCTGCACGCGGTCTTCCTCGGTTTCACCTTCGCGATGGTGTTCGGTCATGCGCCGATCATCCTGCCTGCGGTCGCCCGGCTGCCGGTCGCCTTCGACAGCGGCTTCTACGGGCCGCTCGTGCTGCTGCATGTCTCGGTCGCGCTGCGGGTGGGAGCTGACCTCGCCGGTGCGTTCGAGATGCGCGCGCATGCCGGCCTCCTGACCGCCGTCGCATTCGTTCTCTTCGTTGCCGTCGTCGCGCGCGGGGCGCGGCGGGGCCACAAGGCGCGTCGCGGTACCCGCCCGCCGCATCGTCCTGCATCACACGGGCAATGCATCGCATGAGCGAGAGCACCCGACTTCATCGCGACCTGACCGTGCAGAAGGTCATCGACGCCTCACCCTCGGCCATCGGCGTTTTCCTGCGCCGCCGCATGGCCTGCGTTGGATGCGCGATGGCGCCCTTCGTGACCGTCGCCGAGGCGGCGGCTTCCTACGGCATTCCGGTCGATGAACTCGAAACCGAACTGCGCGAGGCGGCGGCACGGTCTACCGGCGGAGGCCCGGATGCGTAACCGCCGCGACGGAAGACGCGTACGGGATTTCCCCTACGGAATGCGCCGAATTGCCACGGGACCACCGCCCGTACGGCCTCCGGCAAATCCGAGGTCCCCGACAATCAACCCGAGCGTGGAAACCACAACATGAACTCCACAAGACGTCTCTGGTTCATCCTTGCCGTCGTAAGCTTTGCATCCTTTGCGGCGCTCGGCCTGATCGGCCGCGAGATCCATCGCGCGGCACCGCCGGTGCCGGTCAGGGTCGTCGCCGACGACGGCGACGTGCTCTTCACCGAGACCGACATCCAGACAGGACGCGCGGCATGGCAGTCGATGGGTGGCCAGCAGGTCGGCTCGATCTGGGGCCATGGCGGCTATCTCGCACCGGACTGGTCGGCCGACTGGCTTCATCGCGAGGCCGTGGGCCTGCGCGACGCGCTGGCCAAAAAGGTTTACGGCGTTCCGTACGAGGAACTGGTGCCGGAGGCGCAGGCCGCCGTTCTCGCGCGGGTCAAGCGCGAGATCCGCACGAACAGCTTCAACCCCGAGACCGGCGAGATCGTCGTCTCGCCGGAGCGCGCGGCGGTCATTCGCGACACGGCCCGGCACTACGTGGAGCTTTTCGGCGATGCGCCCGCGTACCGGCATCTGCGGGAGGCGTACGCGATTGCGGACAACGCGGTACCCGAACTCGAGCGCCGTCGGGCGATCGCCGCCTTCTTCTTCTGGGCGTCCTGGGCGGCCGGCACCGAGCGGCCCGGCTCGGATGCGACATTTACGAACAACTGGCCGGCCGAACCGCTCATCGGCAATGTCCCGACGACGGCGAACGTCGTCTGGTCGGTCGCGAGCGTCGTGCTGCTCATCGCCGGCATCGGTCTTCTCGTCTGGTATCACACGGCGACCGCGCGCCATGAACCGGCGCCGTCGCTTCCGGCCCAGGATCCGCTTCTCGGGGTGATGCCGACCCCATCCATGAAGGCGACGGGCAAGTACTTCGTGACGGTGATCGGGCTGTTCCTCGCGCAAGTGGGGCTGGGCGCGCTGACGGCGCACTATGCGGTGGAGGGGCACGAGTTCTTCGGCATTCCGCTGGCAGACGTGCTGCCCTACGCCGTCACCCGTACCTGGCACACGCAGCTCGCGATCTTCTGGATCGCGACCGCGTGGCTCGCGACGGGCCTCTACATTGCGCCCGCCATCTCGGGCTACGAGCCGCGCTTCCAGCGGCTGGGCGTCAACGTACTGTGGGCGGCGCTGGTCCTCGTCGTCGTCGGCTCGATGTCCGGCGAGTGGCTCGGCGTGCAGCAGGTGCTCGCGCTCGACGACAATTTCTGGTTCGGGCATCAGGGCTACGAGTACGTGGATCTCGGCCGTTTCTGGCAGATCCTGCTGTTCGTCGGGCTGATGCTGTGGCTCTTCCTGGTCGGGCGCGCGCTGTGGCCCGCGCTCAGGCGGCCATCGGAGAGCCGGCCGCTGCTCATGGTCCTGTTCCTCTCCACCATCGCCATCGGCCTGTTCTATGCCGCCGGCTTCATGTGGGGAAAGCACACGCACCTGTCGATGGTCGAGTACTGGCGTTGGTGGGTCGTTCACCTCTGGGTCGAAGGCTTCTTCGAGGTCTTCGCTACGGCGGTGATCGCCATCCTGTTCGTCCGGCTCGGGCTCGTGCGGGCGGCCACCGCCAATCAGGCAGTCCTGTTCTCGACGGTGATCTTCCTGTTGGGCGGCATCCTCGGCACGCTGCACCACCTGTACTTCAGCGGCACGCCGACCTCGGTCATCGCCGTTGGGGCGGTGTTCTCGGCGCTCGAGGTAGTGCCGCTCGCGCTGATCGGGTTCGAGGCCTACGAGAACTACCGGCACAGCCGCGCCAGCGGCTGGGTCGCGGCGTACAAGTGGCCGATCCTGTTCTTCGTCGCCGTGGCATTCTGGAACATGATCGGCGCGGGCGTGTTCGGCTTCATGATCAACCCGCCGATCTCGCTCTACTACGTCCAGGGCCTCAACACGACGGCGGTGCACGCCCACAGCGCGCTGTTCGGCGTCTACGGCATGCTCGGAATCGGCCTGATGTTGTTCTGCCTGCGCGGGCTGGGGGCTCGGCACGCCTGGAGCGACACGTTGCTCAAGACGACGTTCTGGGTCCTGAACGGTGGCCTTGCGATGATGGTGCTCATGTCGCTGCTTCCGATGGGCGCGATGCAGGCCTGGGCGGCCGTGACCCACGGCCTGTGGTACGCGCGCACGGCGGAGTTCATGCACCAGCCGCTGATGGAGCTGTTCGTCTGGCTGCGCGTGCCCGGCGACATCGTCTTCAGCCTGGGGCCGATCCTGCTGGCTGTGTTCGCCTTGCGGCTCTGGCTCGGCGGCCGCGGTCGCCCGGCCGAGGCATCGCTCGGCGTGCGGCCGATCCGTCCGAGCGCGGCAGAGTGACCTGCCTGCGATGAGGGGCGGTGCCGGTTGACGGCACTGCCCTTTTCATTTGCCGGCGCCCTTCGTGATGGGACGGACCGCGCGTTCGCGGCTTGACGGCGGTTACGATCCGGGACGCGTCATTTCGCGAACAGGCGCGCGAGCGAGTCCGGCAGTCCGACCATTTCGGTAGCGGGCGGTGAGGCGTAGCTTCCCGCACTCGGCTTCTTCAGCCCGAACCGGACGAGCAGTTCGGCCTGCCGCACGCCGCACGTGATCCCGTCCAGCAGCGGTACGGGCACGCGATGCTGCAGGCGGGAGGGGACGCCGGCCATCACCGCGCCCGTCAGGACGACAACATCCGCCCCGTCCGCATCGACGAGTTCGCGGGCGGCACCTGCCACGAGCTCGTCGGCCTCGGTCTGGTCGCCGTCCTGGTATGGTGCCGCGGACTCGATGGCGCGCCACCCGGCGATCCGTGCCGACAGGCCATATCCGTCGATCAGTTCGCGGTAGAGCGGCAGAGTCCGCCTGCCGACCACCACGACGCCGACCTTGCTGCCAAGCATGAGCGCTGTCAGGAGCGACGCTTCGGTCATGCCGACGGCGGGGATCGGCAGCAGCTCACGCGCCGCCGCGAGGGCTGTGTCGTAGGACACGGCGATGACGACGGCATCGCAGCCCTTGTGATGTTCAGCCAGCAGCAGGAGCATCGAATAGGTCGCGATCGCGTTCTGGCTGCGGGTTTTGATGATACGCGCCCCGAGCTTGCCCGTCGCGGTGACGATATCGACGCCCGGCGATGCGGCAGCACGCGCGGCGGCGCCGACTTTCTCCGTGACGAATGCAGAGGTATTGGAGTTGGCAATCAAGATCCGCATGGGTCACCCATTGCTGAAGAGGGGGCCGGTGCCCGCACGGCACGCACTGTCATGTGGCGGTCGTGCGCGACCGGCGGAGGGCCGAGACGGCGGTCATGGGGCGGCTATGGGCGGATGTACGGCAAGCCAATGGCGCGCGATCGCATCACGCCGTGCGATCCAGAATCCGCCGCGTTCGCAAATGAAGGCGAGAATCCGCTCCAGGGCTTTCATGCGGCCCGGCCGTCCGATCATCCGCAGGTGCAGGCCGATCGACATCATCTTCGGGTTCCGGCCACCCTCGCGCCATAGCCACTCGGCAGCATCGATCACGTACTGGGCGAATTCATCGGCAAGCGCAAAGCGCTGCTGGCCTTGATGGAAATGCATGTCGTTCGTATCGAAGGCGTAGGGCACGACTAGATGCGGCCGGCCGTCAACGTGCACATAGAAGGGAAGGTCGTCCGAATAGGCGTCGCTGTCGTAGATGAAGCTGCCATGTTCCACGAGAAGGCGGCGCGTGTTCGGCGATGCAGCCGAGCGAGTGTGCCATCCGACCGGCGGCACGCCCGCCGCCGCCTCGATCGCCGCCGAGGCCTGCGCAATGATGGCGCGTTCCTGGGATTCGGTCATCCGGGCATGGCTTTCCCAGCGCCAGCCGTGGCACATGATCTCGTGCCCGCGCGCAACGGCGTCGCGCGCAAGCCAGGGGGACCGCTCGATTGCGCGTCCGCACGCGTTCAGCGTGCATTTCACGCCGAACTGGTCGAGCAGATGAACGATGCGCCAATACGCGGCGCGCGTGCCATATTCGAAATGGGTCGCCATACAGGGATCAGGTACGCCGATCACCTCGTCGGTCACCTCGTAGGTTCGCTCGTTGCGCTCGTCGCCATCGGCGAGCGAAAGCTCGGCCCCCTCCTCGACGTTCACCACGATCGAGACGGCAACGCGCGCACCGCCGGGCCACTGAGGGTCGGGTGGGTTTTCGCCATAACCACGGAAGTCTCGAGAACTCATCGAATGGTTTGCATTTAAACCGAACTGCGAGATGCGGCATCGGCGGGCGGCAAGGTGCCCCGCGCGACGTATGCAATCACTACGCGATATATGCAATCGCCGTACCGTTACCGTCGCGAGACGGTGCGCAACGGCAAGCGGGAAGGTTCGATTTGTTCACAGAAATCCGTTTTGTATACAAAATAGGCAAAGTGTCCATCATCTGCGCACAAAAAGGGCAACACTGCGCAGCGGCGCGGTTCGATCGGCGATAACACCGCGAAAAATGAAGGGCCGGCCTGTTGGCACGACGAATGCTTGAATCCGGAGCGTCGTCGATGACCGTGAGCGATCACGACGACGTCGCTGGTATCGAATTCGGATTGCTGAGGATGAGTCGATGGCGGTGAACGGCGGTGGCTTGGAGATGCTGTCCCCTGACAGCCGCTGGGGTCCGGTCGAGATCAGGCAGGATAGCCTCGTGATCAGTGTCGGCAATCCGATGCAGCAATGAACCAACGACCGTTGGGTGTCCGCCTTGCATCCCGTCGTCAATCCGGTGGACGGTACGGGCTGGGGCGAGCGGCGTCTGTCGTTCGGGTTTTTCCGTCACCCGGGTTTCAACACGCTCGCCGAGTGTCCGCCGACATACCTCGACGACGGTGAGGCACCGAAAGGAGCCTCCGTCCTCGCCGGCGGCTACATGCGCAGAAAAATCATCACCGTGCGACATATCGATGCGGAAGCGGCGGCATGATGCCGAACAGGAAACCGATCACCCGGCCGCCAACGATGCAGTATCCAGAAACCGTAAGGTCTGAGCGCCCATGACCGAAATGGATCCAACGCCGAAGTCGTGCGACATCCTGGTCGCCGGAGCCGTGGTGATCACGGGGACCGGCGACGTCCATGGCGACGGCGCGGTCGCGATCGACCGGGATCGAATCGTGGCCGTCGGCCCGACACAGGAGATTGAGCGCCGCTACGTGCCCAAGCATCGTCTCGGCGCGCGCGGCCGGATCGCCATGCCGGGTTTCGTCAACACTCACAATCACACGCCGCTCATGATCGTGCGCGGCATGGTCGAGGATCTCGGGTTCGCGCCGGCATATACGCCGGGCATTCCGCAGGGCCACTGGCTTTCGGACGAGGAGACGTATCTGCTTGCCCGGCTCGGGGCGTGGGAGTTGCTGCGCTTCGGCTCGACGACGGTCGTGGACTACTACCGACGTCCGGAGGCGTGCGCGCGCGCCCTGGCGGAAAGCGGGTTGCGTGCCTTCGTCGGCGGCCGGATCCACGACGCGGACACGGCCGCCCTTGCCGAGGGGCGGTGGGTCTATGATCGCCGGATCGGCGAAGAGAGTCTGCGCGAGAGCCAGGACCTGATCGCACGCTGGGACGGCGCCGCAGACGGCCGGATCCGCTGTTTCCATGCACCTCATGCGCCGGACACGTGCTCGCGTGACCTGCTGGCCGAGGTGGCGCGGCTTGCCGCCGCCGATGGCCGACCCGTCCACACGCATCTTTGCCAGTCCGCGGCGGAGGTGGCGTGCGTGCGGTCGCGCGATGGCCTGAGCCCCGTCGAACTCCTGGACGAGCTGGGACTGCTCGGTCCCAATCTGGTTGCGGCCCACTGCATCTTCATGGATGAAGCAGAGATCGCACGGGCGGGGGCCACGGGCGTGCGCGTGGCACATGCACCGGTCGGAAATGCCGCGGCGGGCCACATCGCACCGATTGCGGCGTTGGCCGCTGCCGGCGCCACGATCACGATCTGCACCGACACGAAGACGGCCGACATGTTCGAGGCGATGCGGACAGCGCTCGCGCTCGCCCGCATACGGGGGGGCGGTTATGCGATCAAGGCCGCGGACGTGCTCGCCTGGGCAACGAGCGAAGGGGCCTCGGCCGTCGGAATGCCGGGCGAGCTCGGCATCCTCGCGCCGGGCGCCAAGGCGGACCTGATCCTGCTCGATGCGGACTTGCCGAATCTGCGGCCGGTCGTCGATGGCGTCGGAATAGTCGTGCACAGCGCCTGCGGTCCGGTCGTCACGACCGTTATCGTCGATGGCCGGATCATCATGGACGAAGGACGGCCCCTTTTGTTCGACGCGGAGGAGGTTGTGCGTGCCGCTCAATCCGTCGCGAACCGGCTATGGGCCCGCGCGGGCCGGAAGACCGTGCTCGACGCCGTGAACTGAGCGGGAAGATACGTCGAGCGTGCCGCTTCACATGTTGATGATCGGCAAAGCCGTGGCCACGCAGCGTGCCAGCGAAGGAGGTCCAATGGATACGGATCGTGTCGTGCTCCGGATCAGAGCTGCACTTGAACACACCTTCGGTAGATCGGCGCATGCGGTCTCACGGCGATCGCGATGCGCATACCATGGCATATGTTTTGCAAACTTTCGGTACGTCTTTTACGAGCACAATGGAGGGTGACCCATGCGCAAACGGGACATCAATGATGCGCGCCGTCGCGGTTTGTCCCTTTCGCGGCGCGATGCCTTGAAGCTCGGTATCGGCGCGGCGGCCGTTGCCGGTTTTCCGGCGATCGTGCAGGCCCAGCGGGTTCCCGAGATCGTCATCGGTGGAGCTGCCAGCCACAAGCCGTGGATGGACAAGGTCGTCATCCCCATGTTCGAGCGGAAGTACAACTGCAAGATCCTCTATGAGGGTACGCGCTCGACGATCAATCTCGAGAAGATGCGCGCCGCCAAGGACCGCCCGGTCATGTCGGTCGTCCAGATGGACGACCCGGTGATGATCCAGGCCGTCGAGGAAGACCTGATCGAGCCCATTTCCGTCGCGCAGGTTCCGAACCTCGCGAAGATCAAGCCGGGCGCCGTCCATATGGACGGCATGTGGGCCAACTATCAGCAGCCTTGGGCCGGGGTTGCCTACAACACGCAACACCTTCCGCAGGGTGTGCCGACCTGGGTATCGATGTGGGAGCCCCGCTTCAAGGGCAAGGTCGTGCTGCCGTCGCTGCAGAACACCGAGGGCCCCTGGGTGCTGTTCATGGCAGCACATCTCGAGACGGGCAAGCCGCTCAAGGAGGCCCAGTACGATATCGAGGCCGCCTTCAAACGGCTGCGTGCGCTCAAGCCGAACCTGCTTACGATCTACACGAATCTTCCGCAGGCCTTCAATTTGCTGGAGCAGGGAGAGGCGTGGCTCCAGGTGACGTTCTCGTCCTGGGCGCTGCTGCGCAAGCAGGAGGGATCGCCGGTGGATCTCGCGGCGCCGAAGGAGGGTATATTCGCGATGCCGTCCGGCATCTGCCTCGTCAAGGGGGCACCGCACCGAGACCTGGCGCTCGCCTACATCAACGAGATGCTGGGCGCCGAGCTGCAGACGCTGTTGACGCCGATCACGTTCTCACTGCCGACGCATGTCGACGTGCCGCTGTCGGCGGACATACCGCAAGACATCGAGGTCTTCACGCCGGATTGGGCCTGGTTCACCAAACACCGCGCACAGCTCGTCGAGCGTTGGGATCGCGAGATGGCCATCTGAAGTCAAGGGCGGGGCTGGAGACGTTTCTCCGGTCCGCCGATCGCCCGTGGCGCCGGTATGGACAACTATCTTCACGTCATCGACGTCTCGAAGAGATTTGGCGAGAGCACCGTGCTCGACAACCTGAGTCTGGTGGTGCGGCGCGGCGAATTCGTGTCCCTGCTCGGACCTTCCGGGTGCGGGAAGACGACGCTTCTGCGTCTCATCGCTGGACTGCTGCCAACGGACGGCGGACGCATCGTGCTCGACGGCAAGGATCTGACGCGGCTGCCGGCCCATCGCCGGAACGTGGGCGTCGTGTTTCAGAACTATGCCCTGTTTCCCCATTTGACGGTGGCGGAAAACGTGGCCTTCGGGCTGCGCGCGCGCGGCGTCGCCAAACAGGAGATCCCGGCCATCGTCGAGCGTTGCCTGGCGATGGTTCACCTGGCCGACTACGCCGACCGTTCGATCTTTGCCCTGTCCGGCGGCCAGCAGCAGCGTGTCGCCGTCGCGCGGGCGATAGCGATCCGGCCCGATCTCCTCCTGCTGGACGAACCTTTCAGCGCGCTGGATCGCAAGCTGCGCGAGGCGATGCAGATCGAGCTGCGCCAGCTCCTGCGCGAGCTCGGCATCACCGCGATCTTCGTCACCCACGATCAGGAGGAGGCGATGATCATGTCGGACCGGATCGCCGTGATGAACGCCGGGGTGATCGAGCAGTTCGCCGACCCGCGTACCGTCTATGAACGCCCGGCGACGGCCTTCGCCCTCGAGTTCGTGGGGACGTCGACCCGGCTTCCCGGCCGCGTGTCGGACTGGGACGGCGACACGGTGCTGGTCGATACTGCGGCCGGCCCGATCCGGGCCCGCGCCGGCTATGTCTCGGGAGCACCGGTCATGATCGGCATCCGTCCCGAGAAGATCATGCTCGCCGACGGCAACGAACACGGCATGAACGTCGTCCGTCTTCGTGTCCTGGACCGCGTCTATGTAGGCTCCAAGCTGTTGCTCCATTTCGACGCCGGCAGCGGGGGGCAGGCGCTTGCCGAACTCAATCCAGGCGATGCACCCGACGTAGCGCCCGGGGACATGATGAGCATCGCCTGGCGTGTCGAGGACACATTGATCTATCCCGCCGTGGGGCACGGGTGATGGGCGTCACGGCTGCTGCTGCTCCGGTCGGCGCCGCACGAACCCGTAAGCCGCGACGGCCGGTCGACCTTCTGGTGCTGCTGGCTCTGCCGGCGGTCGGGTATCTCGGGTTCTTCTTCGCATTGCCGTTAGTGGCGCTTCTGGCCAAGAGCGTCTGGACGAGTGCCGGCCCGAGCATCGAAAGCTATGCCCGCTTTTTCGGCGATCCATTCAGCTGGCAGGTCGTCGGCAATACGCTGAAGATTGCGACCCTCGTTACCCTGGTGACGCTCGTTCTGGGCTATCCGACAGCGTTCGCCATGGCACGCGCGCGCGGCATCTTTCAGATCCTGCTGCTCGTGGCGATGATTCTTCCGCTTTCGATCGGCGTGGTGGTCAAGGCGTTTTCCTGGCAGATCGTTCTGCGCCGCGACGGCGTCGTGAATCAGCTCCTCGTCTGGAGCGGATTGACGGACGAACCCGTGCGGTTTCTGTTCACCGAGACCGGTCTCGTTCTGGGCGCCGCCAACATTTTCCTGCCCTTCATGGTTCTGCCGATCTATTCCGTCGCCAAGATGATCGATCCGCGCCTGACCGAGGCGGCCGCGACGCTCGGCGCCGGGCCGATGTACCGGTTTTTTCGCGTCATCCTGCCGCTCAGCATGCCCGGGGTCGTCGCCGGTATCGCCTTCGTCTTTTCGATGGCGATCTCGATGTACGTAATCCCGACGCTGCTGATCGGTGACAGATACCAGACGTTGGCAACGATCACCGGCCGCTCGTTCCTCTTCCTGCGAAACGAGCAGCTCGGGGCAACGACGGCCGTCATCCTGCTGGTCATCGCCGTCGCCGTGGTCCTCGGCAGCGCGCGCCTCGCGCGCGGATTGCGGAGGACGGCATGATCACGGAACGGCTCTTCAACGTGCTGACGGCGACCGTCGCCGCCCTGGTCGTCGTCTTCCTGCTGACGCCCATCGTGGTCACGATCCTCGTCTCGTTCACGTCCTCGACCGTGTTCACGCTGCCGCCGGCCGAATGGTCGACCCGCTGGTACGCACGCATGACGACGCGGCCGGAGCTGTGGCCGTCGCTGATGCTCTCGGTCGAGATTGCCCTTATATCCACGGCCATTTCGCTCGTCCTGGGGACCCTGTGTGCCATCGCGGTGGTGCGCGGCCGCTTTCCCGGCCGGGAGGCGATCCAGACCTTCGTCGTCTCGCCGCTGATGATGCCGGGTCTTGTCATCGGCGTGGCCATGCTGCAGCTTTTTCGCGAAGTGGGACTTCGCGATGCCTATGCCAGCCTGCTGGTCGCCCATGTCGTCATCACCATGCCCTACGTGATGCGCACGGTAACGGCGAGTCTGTCGCTGTTCGATTTCTCCCTGATCGACGCGGCGCGTACACTCGGGTGTTCCTACCCGAAGGCACTGCTGAAGGTGATGGCGCCGGTTCTGGCCCCCGGCTTCCTGACCGGCGCCCTGTTCGCGTTTCTCGCGTCCATGGACAACTATCCGATCTCGATCTTCTTCACCGACGCGTGGACGAAGACGCTGCCGATCCAGATGCTGCAGTTCCTCGAGGAGCAGCCCGATCCGTCGATCGCGGCGATGTCGAGCTGTCTCATTCTGTTGACGGTCGCCGTGCTGTTCGTGGGGGACCGGCTGGTGGGGTTGCGGCGCCTCGCCGATTTCTGACCGGGAACGTGTCTCGGGCCGCCGGAATCTTTCTCTGCCGGCCTGCTCTCAGGCTGTGCGTGCAACGATCGCGGCGGGGCGCCTCTCCGGCGGTAGCCAGTGCACTGCGTCGCCGGGAACGAGGCAGGCGATGCAGCCGATCATCGAGGCGGGAAGCCTTCCATACGTCGTGTGTGGCGGTGCGTAGCCACGTCGTTGCCGATCACTACGACATGGCAAGGGCCAGGGACCTTTCCACCGATCGGGCTATTATTCTTCGATATCACCGCTGTGGTCCGGGCCGAGTCCCGTACGCGAGCTATTGCACACAATTTATGCAGATCGTGCACAATCCGCAGATGGCAAAAGGACGCTGGGCGACGAGGCGAGGCTGTGATACGCAGTGAAGTACGACTTAAGGATGTCTACGTATGCACGTGCCACCAGTCAGTCGGCCGGTCTTGTCCAATGCAGGCATGATCGTCGAGGCCGTACTTGACGCCGTCGCAGCGGGACGTCTGCCTGCCGGTTCGAAGCTCGGCGAGGATCAGCTCAGCCGGTTCTTCTCCGTCAGTCGGACGGTTGTTCGTGAAGCGCTGAAGGAGCTGAAGCACTTCGGGGTCGTCGATCTGTTCCCCAACCGTGGAGCGTTCGTCGCCTGTCCGACCCCCGAGGAGGTGCTTCATGTCTACGCGGCGCGCCGGATCATCGAGACGGCCATCGTCGAGGACGTCGCGCGCCATGTGACAGCGAATGACATACGGACGCTTCGCCGGCATGTTGCGTTACAGCACGCCGCGTACGAGCGAAGGAACCGGCGGGAATATATCCGCCTCATGGGAGAGTTCCACATCTTGATCGCGCGGTTGGCCGGTAACCCCGTTCTTGTCGGCATTCTCGAGAGGCTCATCGCCCAGACGTCGCTCATGACGGCGCTCTTCGAGGATCCGCATGACGGTTGCCCCATCGACGATCACAACCGCCTTATCCAGCGGCTCGTAGCCGGAGACGCCAAGGGCTGCGTGGCAATCATGGCCAAGCATCTCGACGGCAACCGACGACGTTTTCGAATCCCGATGAACCGTCCGCGAGTCGATCTCGCCAGGGCGCTGCGGCGTTCCGGATAGATCAGAAGCTTGGCATCTTGCGCGATCACAAGTCCGCCCGGCGACGGCCGGACCTTTGACGACCGCCAATGTCACCTCGGACATGTCGCACAGCCCGCATCCGGTGCTGCTTTCCGGGCTGTATCCGCGATGCTTCGAATCACCGACCTTTCCCCACGATCACCAGGTGAAATCGAGCTTCTTTCTTACCCGGTCAATCGCCGGACGTGAAATGCCGGTGGGGACTGATCGAGAGTGGCGTCGTCTGCCGGCGTCCACCTTACGTGGATAGGCCGACAAGAGCTTACATGGACCGGCCGACAAGAGAGGCCAGTGCGGGTGGCAGGCCGCGGCTCGGTTTTCGGGGCGGCGGTGCAAAGCTTCCGGCGCGTGCCGCGCCCGTTGACAGCCGGCAGAGCGTCTCGGCGTGGCGTATCGCGCTCGAGACGCCGTCGACCAGCGGCACCGGTATCTCGTCCTTCACCCGTCGCGCTAGGCCGGCGAGGGGAGCGCCGGCGAGAATGATGACGTCGGCACCGTCGTCGATGGCCAGGGCGCAGAGCGATTTCACGCGTTCGGCATGGTCGCGCTGAACGGCGCCGATGTCATCCAGTGGCTCGTCAAGGGCACGAATGCTTGCGAGCCGTGAGATCAGGCCGTTGTATTCGACGCATTCCCGATACCAGGCCGTTATGCGTCGCGAAATGGCGACGATCGAAAACCGCCGCCCCAGGAGGCACGCGCTCGTGAGGGCGGCCTCCGTAATGCCGATTACCGGAATGTCGAGCATTTCGCGGGCGGCGGGCACACCGGGATCACCGAATGCGGCGATGATTGCCGCATCATGCCCGGCATGGTGTTCGGCGAGGAGGGTCAGGGCGGCATAGGCACCGATCGCGGCCTCGGCCCGAGTCTCGATATACGCGACCCCGAACGGCGCCGTGAGAACGTGGACGGCCGTGCCCGGTGTGGCCGCCCGTTCCGCTTCCTGGCGGATCAAGTCGGACACACTGTCCGAGATATTCGGATTCACGACCAGGATCTTCATCGCGTCACCATCCCTACCTCGCGTCAACTACCCGGCAAACCGGCAAGTCACGCCGGACCCGAAGGCCACGTTCGGATCGATCATCGATCCGCCGGCCGTCACGCCATGCATCTGCAGTTGACGTGCCAGGGCATCGTTCATGCGCGTGATATCGGGGATCGGCCTTGAGCCGCGGGCGCGCCGGTCCGGCGCCCCAGGCCGAATGAACACGGCCATCCGACAGAGCGGGTCGCCCGGATTGCATACAAAAATGGCTGATTGAATACGAATCAGTCATTGCCGTCGGCGCGTGATTGGACCGGGACCGGAGGGGGCGACCTCAAGGCGAGTTCGGCAACGGACGGAAAGGATTTCCGAGCCGCAAGCGCGGCATGCCCGTTGCAAGAACGGATGTCGCCTCCCGCGACAGCGGGGGAAACCGCCGTTCAGGGAGCGTGCAAGGCGGTCGCATGCGGGCGTCGAGGCGTTGGCGATGCGGGCGCGACCGATGTCCCGCGTGAACCGGGGAGCTGGAGGCTTTGGAGCGACGGGTCGCGGATGACGTCAAAACGAACGCTTCTCGGCATGCTGACGCCGTCGTCGAACACCGTTCTGGAGCCCGTGACCGCTGCCATGCTGTCCGGTCTCCCGGACGTTACGGCGCATTTCGTCCGATTCCGTGTGATGGAGATCTCGCTGAGCGAGCGGGCGCTCGGACAATTCGACTTTGCGCCGCAGCTGGAGGCGGCGCGACTTCTCGCCGACGCGCGCGTGCATGCGATCACCTGGAACGGCACCTCCGGCAGTTGGCTGGGCTTTGACCAGGATCGCGCGCTGTGCGCGGCAATCACGCGGGAAACAGGTGTGCCGGCGACCTCGTCGGTGCTCGCCCTGGCAGAGATCTTCGGGCGCACGGGCGTTGCGCGCTATGGCCTCGTCTCGCCGTATCTTGACGAGGTGCAAGAGAAGATCATTGCCAATTTTCGACGCGAAGGGTTCGCGTGCGTGGCCGAACGCCATCTCGGCCGCTCCGACAATTTCTCGTTCGCGGACATCACGCCGGACACGATCGAAACCATGGTGCGCGAGGTCGCGAAGGCCAGACCGCAGGCCATCACCATTCTTTGCACGAACATGAACGGTGCATCGCTCGCTGAATCGCTCGAGCGCGAGCTCGGAATTCCGATCTACGACTCGATTGCAACCGCTCTGTGGGGCTCGTTGAAGGCGGCCGGTGTCGATCCCGCGCGCATAGAGGGCTGGGGTTCGTTGTTTCGGAACGTACGGTGAAGTGGTTGGAGCGGACGATGGAAGCATTGGATCTCGTGATCCGGGGCGGCACGGTGGCGACGGCGGCCGACGTATTCCGCGCCGATGTCGGGGTAAGGGCGGGACGCATCGTCGCATTGGCTCAGGATCTGCCGCGGGGCCGGGAGGAGATCGATGCCACCGGCAAGCTGGTGCTTCCTGGCGGCGTCGATGCCCACTGCCATTTCGATCAGCCGATGACCGATGGCTCGGTAATGGCCGACGATTTCCTCACCGGTACGCGTTCCGCCGCCTGCGGCGGGACGACCACCGTGATCCCGTTCGCCTGTCAGCAGAAGGGCCGGTCGCTTCGTGCCGCGGTGCATGACTATCACGCCCGGGCCGAGGGTAAGGCGGTCATCGACTATGCGTTTCACCTCATCGTGTCGGATCCGACCGAACAGGTGCTGGGCCAGGAGCTGCCCGCCCTCATTCGCGACGGGTACACGTCGTTCAAGATCTATATGACCTATGACGACCTCAAGCTGAACGACCGCCAGATCCTGGACGTCCTGGCGCTCGCGCGGCGCGAAGGGGCCATGGTCATGGTCCACGCCGAGAACACGGACTGCATCGGCTGGCTTACAGACCGGCTTCTGCTCGCCAGTCATACCGAACCCCGATTCCATGCAGCGTCGCGCCCGGCGATCGTCGAGCGCGAGGCGACCCATCGTGCCATTTCATTGGCCGAACTCGTCGACGTGCCGATTCTCATCGTTCACGTGTCGAGTCGCGAGGCGGTGGAGCAGATCCGCTGGGCACAGGGGCGGGGCCTGCGCATCTACGCGGAGACCTGCCCGCAATATCTGGTCCTGACGGAGGACGACCTCGCCAAGCCCGGATTCGAAGGGGCAAAATGCATCTGCAGCCCACCGCCGCGGGACAAGGCCAACCAGACGGCGATCTGGGACGGACTCGCTGGCGGCGTCTTTCAGGTCTTTTCGTCCGACCACGCGCCGTTCCGCTATGCCGATCCGAAGGGCAAGATGGTTCGCGGCCGCGACGCGGCGTTCCCTTATGTGCCCAACGGCGTACCCGGGGTGGAGACCCGCCTGCCGATTCTCTATTCCGAGGGCGTCGCCAAGGGCCGCATCTCCCTGTCGCGCTTCGTCGCCCTCACTGCGACCAATCCGGCCAAGATCTATGGGCTTTATCCGATGAAAGGCACGATTGCGGTCGGATCGGATGCGGATCTCGTCATCTTCGATCCCGCGCGGCGGGTGCGCATTACGAATGATGGGCTTCATCACGCCGCCGATTACACGCCCTACGAGGGGCTCGAAGTCACCGGCTGGCCGGCGATCACGGTGTCGCGCGGCGAGATCGTCTGGGCGGACGGCAAGTTCACGGGGACCCCGGGGCGCGGATGCTTCCTGCCCTGTCGCCTGCCCGACGCCGCACGTCCCAAGAGCGTGGCTGCGGCGCCGGTTTGATGATGCGGTTCCATATGGAAGGAGTGGGAAGCATGAGGTGGCAGGGTATCAAGGCGGGTGCGGCCATTCTGTGTCTGCTGGGGAGCGACGCGGCAATCTCGCTCGCGGCCGCGGAAGTCCCGATGCGCGTCGCAGGTAACTTTTCAGCCAATCGCAAGCACGTCGAAGAAGTGGAGCGTCCGTTCTTCGATTCGCTCGCACGGAGTACAGGCGTCGACATACGCGTCAACTACAACCCGATGGATGTCGTCGGCGTCCAGGCGCAGGACGCACTCCGCCTCATCCGGTCAGGGGCATTCGACATCATGTCGGTCCAGATCGGCCAGGCTTCCCGGGACGACCCCTTCTTCGAAGGGATCGACCTGATCGGCGTATCGACCGACATGGCGCAGTTGCGCAAAGCCGTGGATGCGTACCGCGATGCGTTCGACAAGCGCCTGCAGGCGAAGTTCAACGCCAAGGTTCTCACGCTCTGGCCGTTCGGACCTCAGGTCTTCTACTGCAACACCGAAATCAAGAGTCTCGACGACCTGAAAGGACTCAAGGTTCGCAGCTTCACGCCGTCCATGGCGGCGCTCATCCAGCACCTGGGCGCGACGCCCGTGACCCTGCAGTTCAGCGAGGTCTACCCGGCGCTGCAGCGCGGCGTCGCCAATTGCGGCGTGACGTCGCCGACCTCGGGCAATTCGGGCAAATGGCCGGAAGTCACGACGCATTTCCTGCCGCTTTCCGTCTCCGGATCGGTTCAGGGGCATTTCGTCAATCTCGATCACTGGAAGAAGTATTCGCCGGCCGACCAGAAGAAGCTCGAGGCTGCGTTCAGAACGCTTGAGGACCGTATGTGGGCCCTGGCCGAAAGCGCGAACGCGGACGCGACCAACTGCAATGTCGGCCGTGAACCCTGCAAGGAGAACATCAAGTACAATATGACGCTGGTCGAGGTCAGTCCGGAGGACGCCGCCAAGGTCAAGGCGGCCGTGACGGCGGTCGTTCTGCCCTTGTGGAAACAGGCCTGCAACCGCGTCGACCCGACCTGCACCCGGACCTGGAACGAAACGGTCGGCAAGGTCGCCGGCCTGTGGATCGATTGACGCCGTAGCCGAAGGGCGCCTCACCGGCGCCCTTCGGGTCGTCACTTCCTTTCGATGCGTTGCATGTCCCGCGACATCCTGCGACGGCTTCCATACGGACTTGCGCGCACGGGGGCGATCCTGTGCGGGTGGTGGTTGGCGATCTTCTCGCTGCTGACATGCGTCGAAATCGTTGGCCGAAAGCTTTTCGGATTCACGCTGCACGGCATCGACGAGATCGGCGGGTATACCCTCGCCATAACCTGTGCGGTGGGATTCTCGTACGCCCTGGTCCAGCGTAGCCATACGCGCGTCGACATCCTGTTGACGCGTTTGCCGCCACACGTGGCTGCCGTCCTGAACGCCGGCAGCATGGTCGTGCTGAGCATCGTCGTCGTATTCACGACATGGCGCGGCTTCGTCGAGCTACGGGAGAGCATCGAGTTCATGAGCGTCGCGAACTCGCCGTTGCAGACGCCCATGTGGCTTCCGCAGGGCTTTTGGTTCGTAGGCCTGGTCCTGTTTGCGGCCATCGCCACGATCTTCGCCATCGACGGCATGCGCCTTCTCCTGGTCGACTGGCGTCGTGTGAATCAACGTTACGGGCCGCCGTCGCTGGACGAGGAGATCACGGCGGAACTGCGTGCCGCATCGAAGCACGGAGACCGACGCCCATGATCGACGTCGGTGCCGCTGCCATCGGCTTCTGTCTGATGCTGGCGCTGATGGCGCTCGGCCTGCACGTCGCCGTGGCCATGTTCGGGATCGGTCTGCTCGGCGCCGGCCTGTACCTGGGGTCTGCGATCGTCGATTCGGTAGGTACCCAGTTCTGGGGTGCGACCGACAGTTTCGTCCTGCTGGCCATTCCGCTTTTCGTGCTGCTCGGCGAGCTTCTCGTCCGGTGCGGCGCCACGGAGCGCATGTACAGGGCGTTGGCGGATTGGCTGAGTCCGCTGCCGGGCGGACTCTTGCATACGAATATCGGTGCCTCGGCGATGTTCGCGGCCGTATCGGGATCATCCGTGGCGACGGCGGCGACGATCGCGACCGTCGCGCTCCCTGCGTTTCGCGGGCGCGAGTATGATGTGCGGCTCGTCCTGGGTTCCGTGGCCGCAGGAGCGACGCTCGGAATCCTGATTCCGCCCAGCATCAACATGATCATATACGGGGCAATGACCAACACCTCGGTCGGGCGCCTCTACGCCGCCGGCGTCGTCCCGGGTCTCGTCCTCACGGCCCTGTTCATGCTGGCGATCGTGGTGGCGTGCCGGCTGCGCCCGTCCTTCGCCGGAAAGCGGGAGGCCGTGGCGCCGCTGGCCGAACGGGTCCGCCGCCTCGCCGATCTGCTCCCGCCGGTTCTCATCTTCGGCATGGTCATGGGCAGCATCTATCTGGGGTGGGCGACCCCCACCGAGTCAGCGGCCGTCGGGGTGATGATGGCGTTCGGGCTCACGGCGGCGTATCGCTCGCTCAGCATCCGGATGCTGCACGAGTGCTTCGTTGCGACCGTGAACATCACGGCGATGATCGGTTTCATCGTCGCCGCGGCGTTCTATCTGAACTTCGTGATCGGAATTCTGGGAATTCCCCAGGCCCTTGCGAAGTTCGTCGCGGAAATCGGCGCCACGCCTACGCAGATGATGTGGGCGCTCTTCCTGTTCTACGTCGTTCTCGGCTGCTTTCTCGAGACGCTGTCGATGATGATCGGAACGATTCCGATCATCTTTCCGCTGGTCGTCGCGCTCGGCATCGACCCGGTATGGTTCGGGATATTTCTCGTCATCATGTGCGAGCTGGCCCTCATCACGCCGCCGGTCGGGATGAACCTGTATGTCGTCCAGGGTGTACGCCGGGAGGGTACGGTGACGGACGTGATCGTCGGGACATTGCCGTTCGTCCTGATGATGGTCCTGATCACCGTGCTGTTGATCTATGTCCCCGATCTGACCCTTTGGCTGCCGGGCGTCTTCTTCGACTGACGCGCCGCGACGGGATACGGAGTGCCGGTCGCCTTGGACATTCCGCCATACGCAAGGATGGCGCAGGAGCCAGTCCGCATCGCTGCGGATACGTCCGCTACGGGGTCAGCCGCCTCGTGGCGCGGATCTCAATGCCGCGGTCGCAGCCATGTCGACCTCGTTCTGCGGCGTAATCACGACGCCGTAATCGGTGCGAGCCTGTTCGACGGTGATGTATCCGTCGAGAACATCGTCGAGGACCTTCTGCGGATCGCGCGTGAACGGGTCGCCGTAGCCGCCGCCACCCGGTCCGATGGCGACGAATCGGTCGCCGGCCCGTGCCGGCATGTGCGGAAGCTTCGAGGGCAACGCCACCGGCTGGCCGTCCTTCGGCTCGAAGATCAACGCCGCAGTCGTGCCGTCGCGGCCGCCGGCGAAGCCCCAGGGCCGGAAGCGGTGGCCTTCGCCTTCGACCGAGACGCCCCCGTCTGCCAGCATCGTGAAGCTGCGGATGGACCCGACACCGCCGCGCCAGGCGCCGGGCGCGGCCGTACCGTCCCGGAGCTCGTAGCGATCGACGCGCAACGGCAGATGGGATTCGATGTCTTCGATCGGGTTGTTGCGCGTGTTCGCATAGAGCGTGTCGACCGCGTCCATGCCGTCCTTGCCATACCGGCCGCCGTAGCTGCCTTCGAATATCTCCATGTGCACCCAGTGGCGCTCGCCCTGCAGTCCGGAGAAGGCCATGACCTTGAGGTTGCCGATGCCGGCCGATACCTGTCGCGGCACGACCTGCGCCAGCGCCTTCATGACGGTGTCGGCGAGCTGGTTGCCGGGGCAGAACCGCGCGATGGTCGGCGCCGGGAAGATCGGATTGGCGAGGCAGCCTTTCGGCGCCACGATCCGGATCGGTCGCGTCAGGCCGCTGTTCTGCGGGATATGTCCGTAGATCGCGGAGTCGAGCAGGGCCGAGCGCAGCGTCAGCCAGATCGCACAGTCGACGGTCCCTTCGAAGGGCATGTTGATGGGGCGGTCGGGCACTTGCGGCGCGGTCCCGGTCAGATCGACGGTCATTTCGTCGCCGTCCACGATCAAAGTGACGACCAGCGGCAGTTCGCGTTTCGCGCGATCGTCGGAATCGAGGAAGCCGTCGATGTACCCGGTCGCGGTATAGCGGCCGTCTGGCAGACGCGCGATCGCTTCGCGCATCAGGCGCTCCGAATAGTCCATCAGCTCCTCGGCCGCGGCCTGCACGGTCTCGAGGCCGTAGCGGCGGATCAGGTCCAGATATCGTTCGGCGCCGATACGACATGCGGCGATCTGCGCCTCCATGTCGCCGACGACGAGATCTGGGGCACGGATATTGGCGCGCAAGATCTGCCAAACCGGCTCGATCCGGCGGCCGGCCTCGTACACCTTGATGGCCTTGAACTGCAGCCCCTCGGCGTAGGCGTCGATGGCGTTGACGATGCCGCAGCTGCCGGGGGTCAGCGCCCCGATGTCGAGGTGATGTGCGGTCGTGACCGAGTAGCCGACGATCCGGTCCTCGTGGAACACGGGCACGCAGAACGCGACGTCAGGCCCGTGGCTGGCGCCGGCATAGGCGTCGTTGTGCATGATGACGTCGCCCGGCTGCAGCGTTTCACCACGCGCGGCGAGCGCCGCCAGGATGCCGCGCACGTATCCCGGAATCGGGCCCGACTGCAGGGGCGTCGACTGCACGGATTCGCAGAGCTGCCGACCCTGCGCATCGATGATGGCGGCACCGAAATCCGCGGACTCGCGGATGATGCTGGAATAGGACATCCGCATCAGCTTGTAGCCCATCTCGACTGCAATGTTCTCGAGCGCGCCCTGGATGACGCTCGCCGTCACCGGGTCGATACGTCGTGCCGTTGCCGCGCGGGGCCAGACCATGCTCATGCTGCGCCTCCCAAACGGATGAGAAGATTGCCGGCCGCGTCAAGAACGGCGGTGGCGCCGGGCGGCACGACCGTCGTGCTGTCCATTTGCAGTACGATGGCGGGGCCGGTGATCGGTGCACCGACCGGCAATGCGTCCCGCCGGTAGAAGGCGGTGGGCAGGGACTTCAGCTCGTCGTCGACGCGGAACACGCCGCGGCCTGTGCGGACGAGTGCCGCTTCGACCGAAGTGCCGGACGGCGTCGCCGGTTTGTCGATCTTCGGAATGGAACCGATGCCCGTGAGGCGGATATTGACGATCTCGATCCTGCCCTCCGGGAAGCGGTGACCGTATTCCATCTCATGCTGGCGATGGAACGCCTCCCATATCGCCGCCAGTGAGGCCTCATCCAGATTACCCGCCGGAAATGCGACGCGAAGCTCGTATCCCTGGCCGACGTAGCGCAGGTCGCCGGCCCGCTCGAACCGGATCGTGCTGTCCGAAAGGCCGTCGGCGGCAAACTGGGCGCGCATGGCGCGTTCCATGGCAGCGAAATCCGCGTTGAGCTTGGCGAGGTCGATCGCCCCCTCGACCTGGAACTCGGTCTTGATCGCGTCGTATCGCAGATCGGTGGTCAGAAGCCCGACGGCCGACGTGATTCCCGGGTACGGCGGGACGATCACTTCGGGAATGCCGAGCATGGCAGCCACCTCGGCGCCATGCAGCGGGCCAGCGCCACCGAAGGCGACGAGTGTGTATTCCCGCGGGTCGATGCCCTTCTGTACGGTGCGCGAACGGATCGCGTTCGCCATGTTGGCATTCACGATGGTCAGAATGCCTTCCGCCGCTTCCAGCTCGGTCATGCCGAGCCGGGCGGCGAGCCCCGCGATCGCACGTCGCGCCGCGACTTCATCCAGGACCATGCCGCCGCCGAGGAAATTGTCCTTGTCGAGCCGTCCCAGAACGACGTTCGCGTCGGTCACGGTCGGCTCCGTTCCGCCGCGGCCATAGGCGGCGGGGCCGGGACGTGCGCCTGCACTGCGTGGCCCGACGCGGAAGGCGCCGCCGGCGTCGACATAGGCGATCGAGCCGCCGCCGGCGCCGATCGTGTGCACGTCGATCATCGGAACCAGCATCGGATAGCCGGCGATCCACGTGTCGCGTGCCGTCGCCTCGCTGAAACGGCCGTCCGTAACGATGCCGATATCGGCGCTCGTGCCGCCGACATCGAAGGTGATCAGCTTGCGCCGTCCGGAAAGGGCGCCTGTCCAGGCGCCGCCGAGCACGCCGGCCGCCGGCCCGGAGAGTAGCGTCAATACCGGCCGTTCCGATACCATGGCCGCGGTGGCGACGCCGCCGTTGGAGCCCATGATCCGAAGATTGGCCTTCAGGTCCGCGGACCGGATCCGGGTTTCGAGGTTGCTTACATAGTCGCGGACCTTCGGGCCGACGAAGGCGTTCATCGCCGTCGTGGTGAAGCGCTCGAATTCGCGGAACTGCGGTGAAACCGAGGCGGAAGTGGTCACGAAAGCTTCGGGGAACTCCTCCTGAACGATTTCACGGGCCCGCTCCTCGTGCGCGGGGTTGAGATACGAGAACAGGAAGCAGATCGAGACCGATTGGACGCCCTCCGCCTTGAGGGCACGCGCCGCGGCGCGGACCTGTTCTTCGTCCAGCGGCGTCAGCACGGCGCCCGTAGGCGGCACGCAGCGTTCGGAAACGGTCTTGCGATGGCGGCGACGCACCAGCGGACGGTCCTGCCAGGGGATCTCCTGCATGATGGAGTAGTTCTGGGGCCGCTGGTGCCGGCCGATATGGATGATGTCGCGATACCCGGCCGTCGTGATCATGCCGGTCGGCGAACCGTCGTACTCCAGCACGGCATTGGTGGCGATGGTCGTGCCGTGGAAAATGTAGTCGACCTTGTCCCGGGCGACGCCCTGCCGGTCGCACAGTTCGATCACCCCGCGGAGGATTCCTTGCGACGGATCGTCGGGCGTGGTCGGCACTTTGTGGGTCGCGGTGATGCCGCGACCGATATCGGTAAGAACGAGATCAGTGAATGTGCCGCCGACATCGACGCCGATGAGAATCATGGAGCAACTTGCGCGAACCGGGTTGGAGAGGGGGCAAACGCGGCAGAACGCCCGCGATAGGGCTTGGGCAGTGGCGCGGCATATCCGCCGACACGACTGGTCTTCAGGCCGAGGCCGACCAGGGATTCGGCTAGCTTGATCGCCGCGGCTACGCCGTCGATGACCGGAACGCCGGTCTCGCGCGTGAGCCAAGCCGCCAGATCCGCCATTCCGGCGCAGCCGAGAATCACGGCCTCCGCCCCATCCTCCGCCACGGCACGCTCGACTTCCGTGCGGACCCGTTGCGCGGCGGCACCGCCGGTCTCTTCAAGCGCGAGAACGGGAATATCGGCCGCGCGCACGCGTCGGCATTGCCGCTCCAGGCCGTAGCGAAGGGCGAGGTGCTCGATCACCGGGATCGAGCGGGCGAGGGTCGTCACGACCGAGAACCGACCGGCGACCATGGGGGCGAGACGCATGGCCGCCTCGCAAATGCCGATCACCGGGCCCGGCGCGATCGTCCGGGCCGCATCGAGGCCGGGATCGTCGAAGCAGGCGATGATCGTCGCGTCGACCCCCTGGTCCGCACCACGCCGCACCTCTTCCAGTAGACCGGGCAGGCAATGGGCTTCGTCATAGTAGCCTTCGATGCTGACCGGACCGTCCGCCGGATTGACGGCGATGATCGTCGTGCCCCGCGACGCGACCGCCCGCGCCGCCGCGGCGATCCGGTCGGTCATGCCGGACGTCGTATTGGGATTGACGACCAGGATCTTCATGGCTTCGGCCCCGCGGGCATGCGCCGGGCGCGACGGCGCTGGATGATGGTCGTTGCGGCAAGACAGCCGCCGACGACCAGAAACGAGAATGCGGTCGTGACCGTGCCGAGTGCGTAGAGGGCCGGCGATGTGATATTGGTCGTCATGCCGTAGATCTCGAGCGGCAGCGTGTTCCGCGTGCCCACCGCCAGCAGCGAGCGCGCGAACTCGTCATAAGACAAGGTGAAGCCGAACAGGCCGACGCCGACCAGGCTGGGCGCCACGATCGGGAGCACGACATGGCGGATGGTCTGCCAAGGCGTGGCGCCGAGATCCCGCGCCGCCTCCTCGTAGGACTTGTTGAAGCGGTTGAAGACCGCGAACATGATCAGGAGGCCGAAGGGCAGCGTCCATGTGAGGTGCGCGCCCAGACCCGAGCTCCACCACGTGGTCTCGATATCAAGAATGCGGAACAGAAGCCCCACGCCCAGGCTCACCAGGATCGACGGCACGATCAGGCTGGCAACGGCGAGATAGAAGATGAACGAGGCGCCGCGGAAGCGCTTTCGGAACGCAAGGCCCGCCGCGAAGGAGATCACGACGGTGAGCGCCATGACGATCAGGCCAAGCTTGAACGAGCGCAGGAACGAGCCTTTGAAGTCGCCGACCCGTTGCTGCTCGAACAGGGCCTGGAACCAGTGCGTCGACCACCCGATCATTGGGAAGGTCAGGCCGCCATCGGGCCCCTGGAATGACAGAAGGACGATGGCGGAGAGCGGACCGTAGAGGAACAGCACGAACAGGACGAAGAACGTGCCGAGCGCGTAGAAGCTGGCCGGTCGCCGCTCTTCCCGCACGTTACAGCTCCTTGCGGATGTCGACGATACGCATCATCGCCGCTACGATCAGAAGAACGACGGCGAGGAGAACGATCGCATTCGCAGCCGCGGCCGGATACTGGAGGTAGGCGAGCTGGTTCGCCATCATCAGACCGACCGACGTACTCTGCCCGCCGCTCATCAGGCGCACGGTGACGAAATCACCCATGACCAGCGTCACGACGAAAATGGAGCCGATGGCGATGCCGGGCTTCGACAGCGGCAAGACCACCTCGCGAACCACGCGCCATCCGCTTGCGCCGCAATCGACCGCCGCCTCGATGAGCGAGCGGTCGATCCGCATCATGGAGTTGAAGATCGGCACCACCATGAACAGGGCATAGAGGTGGACATAGGCGAGCACGGTCGAGAATTCAGAGAAGAGCAGGAACTCCAGAGGCTCCCGAATCACGCCCATGGCGATGAGCGTACTGTTGAGAATGCCGTTACGACCGAGAAACGGAATCCACGAGATCATGCGGATGATGTTCGATGTCCAGAACGGAATCGTGCAGACGAGGAACAGCGTCATCTGCCATTTGAGCGTCCGCACGTGAAACGCCAGGAAATAGGCGACGGTGAACCCGACGACGAGCGTAACGGCCCACGTGATGGCGGCGAACCTGAGCGTACTCAGATAGGTCTTGTACGTGACCACGGACGAGAAGAGTTCCCAGTAGTTCCGGAAAGTGAAATCCGGAATAAGGGCGTACTCTGTGTAATCCCAGAAGCTGACGACTGCGATCAGCGCGATGGGGAAGACCAGAAAGACACCAAGGACGGCGGCGAGCGGCGCCACTTGCAGATAGGGGGCGGCCGCCGCTACCCGGCTTCGGCCAACTCGCATTGAAAGAAGGTGGAGCCCGAGCCGGCCATGCGGCCAGCCCGGGTTCCGCTCCGCGGCTAGATCAGGCTGCAATGAACTCGTTCCACTTCTGGACCATGTAGCGGTTCTCGTCCATGACCGCATTCCAGCAGGCGACCGCCCCCATGCGCTGTTCGAAGGAGCCGCCGTCGCGTACCGCGCCGGGCTTTTCCATGACCCGGCCGAACGGATCCTTGATCTCGCCCTTTGCGGGCTTTCCTTCCATCCAGAAACCCCACTCGTCTTCCGTCATGAACTTCTTCGCGGTCGAAAGCACCGCCGAGTAATAGCCCTGGCGGTTGAGGAAGGCGCCGACCCACCCGGACAGATACCAGTTGATGTATTCGTAGGCGGCATCCCGCTCGAGCCCGGTGAGCGCCCGGCTGAGTCCCAACCCGCCGGCCCAGGCGCGATAACCCTCCTTGAGGGGTACGTATTCGCAGGGCACGCCCTTGGCACGCACGGCGGCGACCGCCGGCGACCACATCGACTGGATGACCACTTCGCCCGAGGTCATTAGGTTCACGGATTCGTCGAAGGTTTTCCAGAAGGCGCGGAACTGGCCGGCCTTCTTCGCCTCGATCAGAATCTTGATGGTCTTGTCGATTTCCTCCCTCGTCATGTTGCCCTTGTCGCCGTACTTCACTTCGCCCATGGCCTCGCAGACCATGGCGGCATCCATGATGCCGATGGAGGAGATGTTGAGGATGGAGGCCTTGCCCTTGAATTTCGGGTTCAGAAGTTCCTTCCACGAGTCGATCTTGCCGACAATGTCAGGGCGGATGCCGAGCGTATCGGCGTTGTAGATAGTCGGCACCAGCGTGAACCATTCCGTCGGTTCTTTCGCGAACTGCGTCGAATCCGGTCCAGTCAGGTACGCCACCTTGATTGGCGCGGTGCCCTGGGTGCCGACCTTCTTTCCGGGTGCGATCTCTCCTTTGGTGAAGATCGGAACGATTTCGTCGAACAGCTTGATCTTGCGCGTGTCCATCGGCTGCAGATTGCCGCTGGGCACGATCTTGGGAAGCATCCAGTATTCGCAGTCGATGACGTCGAAGGAGCGCGGCTGGGTGATGGCGCGCTGCACCACGGCGTCCGAGTCGAGGGCTGCCATCTCGATCGTGATACCGAGGTCCTCTTTGGCTTTCGCGGCGATCTCGTTGATGTTCGACACGCCGGTGCCGAACTGACGCAACCTCACGTTCTTGATGTTCTGCGCCCAAATTGTGGGAAAGCCCCGGATCGCGCCGGATCCGGCGGCGAGTCCGATGGCCGCAGCCGAACCCCGAAGCAGATTTCGGCGGGAGATTCCGGCATTTCCGACGGCAGCATCGTGTTTATTGCGACGTGGCATGTGAAGCTCCTGTTTCCCTTTGGTGGTTATGCAGCGTGGAGGAGGCGCGCATCCTTTGCGGCCCAGAACGCGGCGACCGCGTCGCCGATGCGCAGTTCCCCCTTGTCAAAGCGGTTTTCCGGCAGCGTGACGATGAAATCGTCGACGCCTTCGGCCTCGAGCCGGATCTGGAACGTCGCCCCGTGGTATTCGATGTTGGCGATCCGTCCGCGCAGAAGATTGACGTCGGGGTCGGCACCGGCAGTGAGCCGGACCTTGTCGGTGCGTATGGCGAAAGCGACCTGGGCGCCGACCGGCGCCGTGCCGGGCACGTGAAACTCTCCCGCCTCGGAGTGCAGCACTGTCACGTCGTCGGTCTGCGCGACGACGCGACCGGTCACGACGTTGTGGCCGCCGATGAACCTGGCCACGAACGGAGAGCGCGGTGCTTCGAAAATCTCCCGGGCCGGGCCGTACTGCTGTACGCGACCACCCTCCATGACGACGACCATGTCGGACAGCGCGAGCGCTTCTTCCTGGGAATGCGTGACGTGGATGAAGGTGATTCCAAGCTTGGTCTGAAGGCGCTTCAGCTCTTCACGCATGGTGACGCGGAGGAAGGGGTCGAGCGCCGAAAGAGGTTCGTCCAGCAGCAGGACGTTCGGCTCCGTGACCAAGGCACGGGCCAGTGCGACACGTTGCTGCTGGCCGCCCGAAAGCTGGGAGGGAAGGCGGTCGGCATAGGCCTCCATGCGTACGAGTTGCAGCAGGTCATACGCACGTTTGCGCCGCTCGGTCTTGCCGACGCCCCGCATCTTGAGGCTGAATGCGACGTTGTCGAGCGCGCTCAGGTGCGGGAACAACGCGTAGTTCTGAAACATCATCGCCGTCCGCCGGCGGGACGGCGGCAGATCATTGACGATCTCGCGCCCGATCAGGATGTCGCCGTCGGACACAGTTTCGTGGCCGGCGATCATGCGCAACGTGGTCGTCTTTCCGCATCCGCTCGGCCCGAGAAGGCAGCAATAGGTCCCGCCCGGAATCCTCAGGCTGACGTTATCGACGGCGATCGTCGTTTCGTATCGTTTGGTGACTGCTGCAAGCTCTACGGTCCGTTCGTCCGCCATGCTGCGATGCCCGCTCACCGTACATGCGATGACGGAGGCAACTCAGCAAAGGTTGTGCCAATCAGCGCGAGGGCAAATCGCGGCCGCAGCACAAATAATGGCCGGGCGGTTGCTCTAGCGTCGGACGGGCCGCCCGTTTTTCGGGCGAGTTGCACGCTTGGTAGGACATGCGGTCTTACGCGTCGGTCCGATGGCGCCGGCGCCAATCCGCGCGGAAAGGGCGGGTACTGCCACGCACACGGATAGGCCTGCCTGTCGAGGCAGCAATTTCCCCGAACGGGCATCGCGCGACCCCCTGGAAGGGACCATGTCGCAAGCCGATACGCGCCCGGAGAACGAATTCGCGACAACACGAGCTGATGCCGACGCCGAAGTATGACCGAATAGAGATTAAGATTCGGGCGCTGGCATCAGTTTTGCTGCGTCCCTGTATCCAGAACCGTCGTCTCCGGATATGCGCGAGGCGTGGGAGCACATGCCTTTTCTCATGAGAGGCGCACGTATGCACGTGCACTCGACATGGTGGAGCGCGTGCAGGTTATCGCGGCACGGTGACGTTTTTTCGGCTTACCTGTCCAAGATTTCCGGTGGCTTGCGACGGCTTGCTGTGATCGCCTTGATGCGTTCCCGCCGACCGGCATTGGCCTTGCCGGGGAACCGATCATGACCTGCGATGCGATGATGCGAACCGAGATTGCGGCAGCGACTTCCACGATCGCTGCACCGCCGTCGCGCGAAGCAGCGTCGTCACATGTCCATGCGTTCTTGCGGGAGGTCTGAATTGCTTCGGACGATCCCTTTGCAAAATCTCACGTCCGATGCGTTCCGGCCGTTCGGGACGCTGGTTGCGGTCCCCGACGGCGCGCCTTCCATGGCATCCGAGTTCAACGCGAGCTGGCGCCTGCCGTTCGCCTGCAGCGGTGCTGAGGAGATTGCCATCATACGATTTCCCTACAGGCCGATCCGCTTCAGCCTTTTCGAACGCCATCACCACGTTACGCAGACCTATGTTGCGCTGTCCGGACAGCCTTCGGTCTTCGTGGTGGCCGCGCCGACGCCCCGGCGCGATGCTCCGGACCCGGATTCGGTAACCGCCTTCCTGTTCAAGCCGGGCGATGCCGTGATCCTCAAAAGAGGAACCTGGCATACGCTCGGTCGCTTCCCGATCGCGTCCGAAGAGAGCACGGCGCTGATGATCACCGAACGGGAGACGACGGAAGACCTGATACACGCCACGGCCTTGAGCCGTCGTGCGCAGCGAAGCGACCTCGTCGATTTGAAAGCGGTCATCGGAATGGAGTTCGGCGTTACACTCGCCGTGGAGGACGCGAGCAGGGTGTCCTAGTGGCGCCCTGCGCGGCAAAGGAGACGGAGACCGAATGGCCAGAATCGTAACTGTCGGCGCCGCGCAGCTCGGGCCCATTGCCCGGAGCGACAGCCGTCGCGCCGTGGTCAAGCGGCTGCTGGCGCTTCTGCGCGAAGCCCATTCCATGCGCTGCGACGTCGTGGTCTTTCCGGAGCTGGCGCTGACCACCTTCTTTCCGCGCTGGTACATGGAGGACCAGGCGGAGATCGACAGCTTCTTCGAGAAGGAGATGCCCGGACCGGAAACCCGCCCTCTGTTCGAGGAGGCGGCCCGGCTCGGTACCGGCTTCTATCTCGGTTACGCCGAACTTGCGGTCGAGAACGGCGTGACACACCGCTACAACACCTCGATTCTGGTCGACAAGAGCGGCCGATTGGTCGGCAAGTACCGAAAAATTCATCTGCCCGGACATGCCGAATACGAGCCCTGGCGCCGCTTCCAGCATCTCGAGAAACGATATTTCGAGGTCGGCAATCTCGGTTGGGGCGTCTGGCGGGCTTTCGGCGGCCTCATGGGCATGTGCATCTGCAACGACCGCCGCTGGCCCGAAACCTACCGCGTCATGGGCTTGCAAGGCGCCGAAATGATCATGTTGGGCTACAACACGCCCGGCACAACCCGCCCGCGCCTGAGCACGATCTGCTGTCGAACTTCCACAACCACCTCGTGATGCAGGCGGGAGCCTATCAGAACGGGACCTGGGTGGTGGGCGTGGCCAAGGCCGGACTGGAGGAGGGATGCGAGTTGATCGGCAACAGCGCCATCATCGCGCCCTCGGGCGAGATCGTTGCGGCCTGTTCCACGCTCGGCGACGAACTTGCCGTGGCCCGGTGCGATCTCGATTTGTGCCTGTCCTACAAGACCACCGTCTTCAATTTCGCCAAGCACCGGCGTCCGGAGCATTATCGCATGATCTGTGAGCGCACGGGCGCCATACCGCCCGATTAGGATGACGCGTCAGACCGTTTTTCCGGTGCGAAGCAAAACGATCCCGTTTGACGGCGACCCTGAACCGGTCAGGATGATCAGAACGTAGGCAGAAGCCGATCGCTTGCCCGCTCCGCCCCGTCGACGGAGACCATCGGCATGGCATGTGGCTTGCTATTGCAGGGGTCGTTGAACGGAAACGTATCCATTGCGCGCGGTGCAAGGATTCCGGGCGGCGCGGACGTTCGCCTTGGGACGAGCCGTGGTTTGAATATCGGAAGGAACCATGTTTTCGGACTTTCGAACGCGACCGATGACCGCCGCCGACATGACCCTGATCCTGGACTGGGCCGCGGCCGAGGGATGGAATCCGGGGCGGAACGATGGTGATTGCTTTCGCACCGTCGATCCGGACGGGTTCATCGTCGGCGAGCTCGATGGCGCTCCGGTCGCCTCGATCTCGGTCGTCAATTACGATGACCGTTTCGCCTTCCTCGGCTTTTACATCGTACGACCGGACATGCGTGGCCGCGGCTACGGCTGGCTTACATGGCAGGCTGGTTTGGCGCATGGCGGCGCCCGCAATATCGGCCTCGACGGCGTGGTGGCGCAGCAGGACAACTATCGAAAGTCGGGGTTCACGCTGGCCTACCGCAACATCCGCTTCGCCGGGCAGGCCGATGGCAGAGAGGCGCCGTCCAACCGACGGCTCGTGAATCTTGCCGACGTTCCGTTCGACGAGCTGGCGGCCTATGACCGCTCGCTGTTCCCGGCCCCGCGCGCCGGCTTTCTCCGCGCCTGGGTCGGGCATCCGGCGCATGTCGCGCTCGGCCTGGTCGAATGTGATGCGCTCATCGGCTATGGCGTCCTTCGGCCGTGCCGGCAGGGCTACAAGATCGGTCCCCTCTTCGCAGACAGTGAAGAGGTGGCAAATATTCTGTTCGAAGCGCTGAGCGCACGGGCCGTTGGGCCGACCTATCTAGACGTGCCGGAAGTGAATCCGGCGGCCGTCGCCCTGGCCGAGCACCACGGGATGACGCCGGTGTTCGAGACGGCCCGCATGTACACGGGCCCAGCACCGGCAATCGATCTCGCCCGCGTGTTCGGCGTCACCAGCTTCGAACTCGGGTGAGGCGGAGCCCAGGTCTGGCCATCCCAGCCCGAAAGCCCGTCAGGGAAGACCTTGCCGTTGCCGTGTGGCGAAGCCCGAGTAGGACACGCCGGGCGACGTGCGCCGCATGCCGGATTTCGGCGACATGACATGGGCCGCTCTCGAATCACGAGACGGGCCTAAGGCGAATCAGTGCGCCAGCTCATCGGATCAGCGCCCATGCGCTCGCCCATGTCCGCAAGCGCGTTCATGACTTCCTTGTCGAACACATCGGGTTTGGGCGGTGTCCAGTCATCCGGGACGGCGATGTAGCGCACCTTGACTTCGTTGCCGTACTGGTAACGTGTAAGCGCTGACAAGGCGAAGAGGTGGCGCAGTGCGTTGATCGTGGCGCTGCGGCTTGCCGTGTCCAGGCTCCGCGGCACGACGGACTTCCACGTCGGCTGCACGACTTCGGGCGGCGGACGGAGCTGGTTGTTGAAGATGACCCAGTACCGCGTTCTGGGCATGGGCGTACCCGGGTACAGGCGTCGCCAAGCCGCATTTGCGTTCTCGACCCCTGTCGAGCGGCCGCCATAGAGAATGTTTCCGGTCAATGCGCCGTCGACATACAGATTGCCGTCGATCATGCGTGGCGGAAACGCGCCCGGTATGGCGGAGGAGGCGAGAAGGATGTCATGAACGCGGTCCTTCTCGCCCGTCTCGAGCGCGTGCCTTGCTTCAGCCACCAGATCCCAGGCGCGCATCTCGCCGAAGTCGAGGTTCGACGTATTCACGGCCAGGAGCCGGCCGTCCTTGTCCGCCTCGACGATCCGCCGCAGCATGGTGTCGTCGAGCGCCTTGTGGATGTCCTGCTCCAGGCCGGGAATGTCGCCGTACGACGCGCCGCCCGTGATGAACGAGAGGATGTTGCGCGGCTGGAACCAGTCTTTCCGCGGATTGCGGTAGAGTTCCACCACATGGTCGATCGACTGCGCGTCGCCAAGGAAGGCGAACGGCGCGATCAGCGCGCCCGTGCTAACGCCCGTCACTGCATCGAATTGCGGGCGCGCCATCGGTCCGGACACGCGACCCCATCCCTTGAGGACACCGGCACCGAACGCACCCCAATCGCCGCCGCCCGAAATGACCAGCAGGTCGATGATCGGTTCGGGGCCGCGTCCCGCTTCATAGGCGTCGTAGTTTTCCTTGACTCGTGCGATACCGCGGAGCGCCACGTCGCGCCGGAACGCGGCGAACGCTGCCTCGCCCGATTCTCGCGCTTCGATCAGCTCGGTTTGTGAACGCGACGGCCGCGGCAGTTCGTCGCTCGTGCAGCCCGTCATGGTCACAGCAACTGCTGCGGCGAGAGAGGCCAGCGGGCGGGCAATTCCACTCCTGATCGAGCTTGCGTGAACGCGCATGGCGTCCCTTCCCGGCAAGAGGCGCAGCCGCTCTCATGAAATGCTAAGTCCCAGCGACCATGTCCGTAAAGGGCAGCAGTGAAGCCGCGATGCCGAACCGTACGACGATATCGCCGAGCTTGCTGCCATCGCATTTGCCGACCGAAACGCTTGGCGCCCGTGCCGAGGACGTTATCGCCGAAATGAGAAGGACGGTGTACCGAACGAGGAGATGATCCAACGACGTTCGGTGCACTACAGTTATCACCATCGTCGTCGTCGATTCTGCTCACTTCGAGCCGTTTCGGGTCGAATGCGTCCCGGCGGGGCCTGAAACACAGATCGTACACGGCGTCCGCGATTTGGCGTCCGGCTTTATCCCCGGATGACGGCGCCTCCCGGTATCGAGTTCAGCTACCGGACAGGACAGCGCATGGACGCCCGTTACACGACTTTCGACGATGGTTCCCGAGGGGTGGGAGAGTAATGCCGTCGACGTGAGCGGCGATGACCACGCGTTCCGCTCCAGCGTCTCGGCGGGCGCCTCCGGCATCTTCCTGCCAGGCGCGCATGAGTGATCGGGAACGAGATAGCGATCGCGGTGGGAAATCAGGAGAGCAGAGATGAAACCGAGCAATACGGAAGTCACCAGACGTGACTCGATGAAGCTTGCTGGTGCTGCGGTCGTCGGCATGGCTGCATTCAGCGGCGATGCATCCGCACAATCGGCCGGTATTGCGCCGGGAGCTGCAGTCGCAACGACGCGGAATTTTCCCTCCGGATTCTACTGGGGCACCGCCACTTCCGCGTATCAGATCGAGGGTGCGTGGAACGAGGACGGAAAGGGACCGTCGATCTGGGACACGTTCGCGCACACGCCGGGCAAGATCAAGAACGGCGATACTGGCGATGTCGCCAACGACCACTACCATCGCTACAAGGAAGACGTGGCGCTGATGAAGGACATCGGCGTGAATGCCTACCGGTTTTCCATCTGTTGGCCGCGGATCTTTCCGACGGGCATTGGGCAGCCGAACTTGAAGGGCCTCGATTTCTACGACCGCCTGGTCGATGAGCTGCAGGCTGCCGGTATCGAGCCGTTCGCCACCCTCTACCACTGGGATCTGCCTCAGGCGCTGCAGGACAAGGGCGGTTGGCAGAGCCGTGACATCCCAGAGGCGTTCGGCGACTACGCCGGCTACGTGGCCGAGAAGCTCAGCGACCGCATCCGCCATTTTTTCACCATCAACGAGTTCCGCTCGTTCACGGACGGCGGTTACCGTGGTGCCGAAGTCCAGACCGGGGCCGGCGTGATCCGCCTGGAGGCGGCGCCCGGCCTGCGGCTTGAACCGGCCAGACTCAATCAGGTTCGGCATCACGCGGTGCTCGGCCACGGGCTCGCGGTACAGGCCATTCGCGCCAGGGCGAAGGCCGGGACCAAGGTCGGTTTCGCCGAGGCGATCCATTGCGCCGTTCCGCTGATCGAGACGCCCGAGCACATCAAGGCGGCGCAAACGGCCACGCGCGAGGCGAACGCGCCATTCCTGACCGTCATGCTCGAAGGCAGGTACACCGACACATACCTGGAGCAGGCCGGCAAGGATGCGCCGCAGTTCACCGACCGGGACTTGAAGATCATCGCTTCGCCCACGGACTTTGTGGGGATCAACGTCTACAAGGCCGCCTTTTATGCGCTCGCCTCCGACAAGGCGCCGGGCTGGCGCCAAGTTTCCTTTGCCAGGTCGCACCCGACGATGTTCAATCGCTGGCTCTCGCTAAGCCCCGAGACGATCTACTGGGCGCCCAAGTTCGTGCAGTCGCTCTGGGGCGGACGGGAGATCTTCATCACCGAGAACGGCTGCGCCAGCGACGACGTGCTCACCGAAGGCGGCATGGTTTATGACACTGACCGTGTCATGTTCCTGCGCGCCTATCTGACGGCGCTGCAGCGGGC
Source organism: uncultured Rhodospirillales bacterium (assembly GCA_937926175.1). Classification (GTDB taxonomy): domain Bacteria; phylum Pseudomonadota; class Alphaproteobacteria; order CACIAM-22H2; family CACIAM-22H2; genus CALANV01. The sequence continues at coordinate 45,723 of CALANV010000004.1, forward strand.
GGCAGCCGACGGCGTCCCGGTAAAGGGATATTTCCAGTGGAGCGCGATGGACAACTTCGAATGGGCCAACGGCTTCGGCGACCGCTTCGGGCTCGTGTACGTGGACTTCAGGACGCAGAAACGGATGCCAAAACTGAGCGCCGAGTGGTTCCGCGAGACGGCGCGTCGCAATGCCGTCGCATAAGGCGCTATGGATATGGCAGGATGTGACCTGCGTATCCCGAATGTTTCTTCACGCCCGTTCGGCGCTTGCATCGGTGCGTTTTCGTCGCCAGACGTCGATTCTGTCCGGCCGTTTGACGGAGACAGACCGCCGCTTCCGCTTGCACCGGCCGAGGACATGCGTCGTCAGGCGGACGATCGTCTTTATCCTCGGGCGTCCCGGGGTCGGCGAAGAGGCCAAGTTGCTATTCGCTCCGAATATGTAACCGGTCGGTCGCGGGCACGCGTTGCTTGGCCCAGGGCATCGAACGCCAGCCGACAGCGTCATGGCGAGATGCAAGGCGAGATCAACCGTTCGCGCCCGCAATGAACGGCAGATAGGAGGCCGCGCCGGCAGCGATCGCTACCGCGCTGACGATGCCGAGGATCGCGCCCATGCGGGGCGATCCGATCGCCACCGGCATCACGGCCTTGACCGCCGTGTTGATGCCGGCCGCGATGCCGATCGCCGTCGCGGCTGTCGCGACCGGGACCGAAGCCGGTGCCAGCCGCGCCATCGACAGGGTCAGCGCGTCGACATCCGCCAGGCCAGAGACGGCGGCAACGGCAAACACACCGGCATCGCCGATCGTGTCGCTGACGATTTTGGCCACGAGGCCGATGACGGCAATGAACAATGCGAGTTTCAATGCGGCGCCGAGATCGAACGGATTCCTGAGCTTCAATGGTGGGTTCTCCTCGGCTTTGCCGTCCCGCCGCCATACCAGCCAGAAGCCCGCTGCAAGCATGATCGTACCCGCGGCTAAGAGCGGGGGCACGAGAGGCGGCAGCAGTGCCGTGTTGAGCGCGGCCACGACGACGCCGATACGCACGAACATCACTGAACCCGCGAGGAGAGCGCCACCGGCCAGCAAAGCCGAGGCTTCGCGATGCTCGTGCGCCAGCCGCGCGAAGGTGAGCGTGGTTGCGGTCGATGAGGCAAGCCCGCCGGCGAGCGCAGCCAGTGCGATTCCGGCCTTGTCGCCCATCACCCGCACCGCGATATAGCCGACAAAGGAGAGTCCGGCGATGATGATCGCCAGGAGCCATATCTCGGCCGGGTTCAGCACGTTCCATGGATCGATCGGCCGGTCCGGCAGCACCGGCAACAGCAGGAAGGTCATTGCCAGAAGGATGAGGGTCGCGCGTACCTCGATCCAGGTGAGACGGCGGAGCCAGCCGTGCAGCGGCTGTTTCAGCGCCAGCAGCAGTGCCGCCGCCACCGCCGCCGCAATGGCGACTTCGAGCTCGCCCAGCACGGCGTAGGCGCCGAGTGCGAACGTCAGCATGCCGGCGACGAGACCCGTGACGCTGAAGGTCTTCTCGGCCTGCGCTTCGAGCCACGCGAAGGCGCCGAACGCACCGGTGAAGGTGATGAAGGCGAGGCCGAGCACGATCGGACCGGTGTGCGACGCGAGCACCGCCGCGATGCCACCGAGCAGGCCGCTCATCGCATAGGTGCGCAGGCCCGCAGTGCGTTGGCCTTCTTCCTCGTCGCGGGCCTGCCATCCCCGCTCGAGGCCGATCAACAGTCCGATCGCGAGCGCGACGCCGAGCCGGGGAAACAAATCTTCAGCGGGCATGAGTTCCATTCGTCACGTTGTCTAACCGTAATCGTCGGTGTCACGCAACGAAGCGGACGTTCGTACGTGGCCGAAATCGAAGCGGGCCCGTAGTCGTCGAGCCGGCAGGATGGGCCGGCTATTGACGAACCCGGCCCGGCGCCGCTGCGAGGGGCGTGACCCGCAGCCCGGATAGTGCTGTCGCGCAAGAGCGTGTGCCGGGCATCGGCCGTTCAGGCGGATACAATTCTATCCTTATCGCGTAGCGGTCATGCGTACAATGCGTCTTCACGGCATCGGGGCGAGGCGACGCTCGTCGTGGGGCGGCATCGTCGATTTCGATTGCACAAGGGAAAGGATCGGCGGCGACGCGCCATGCGGGTCGTTCGCTTAAGTTCACACCGGGCCGCGACCGGTGTGTGGTGTGTCGTCTTCTTGTGTAGGGGGTATGTCTTCGCGGTATGGCGCGCTTTGCGCGAGAAGGTATCGGGGCCAAGTCAGGTCAGATCGTGCATCCGGCGCATGTGGCCGGCGACCGGCTTCCCGGTGCTTCAGATCCCAGGTAGCGGTTTGTCGAGGGCGTGTGCGATCGCCATCAGAAGATCATCATCACGAAACGGCTTGTCGAGTACTGCCTGCACACCTGCTGCGAGCGCACGTTTCTTGGCATCCGGGTCGGCCCGCCCGCTGATGACGACCACGGGCATGCCGAGCCGCTGGGGCGGTGCCTGCTCCAACAGGTCGAGCCCGCTCATTCCCGGCATGTGGAGATCCAGCACAAGACAGGCGCGAACGGCTGGTTTCGCATCCGCGAGAAAAGCGAGCGCGGACTCATAGCCGCGCACGAGCAACCCGTGCGACTCAAGCAGGATGGTCAGGGAGTCGCGGACCGCCTCGTCGTCATCGACGAGATAGACGACTGGCGGAGAAGTCTCGGCGACGATCGAGGCCCGCTGTTCGGTTGGTGCCATTCGCGCAGACTATGTCGTGTGGCATCACACAAAAATACGAGATTCCCCTTATTCGATCCCGCGCGGCGTTCCCGCCGCCGGTAGTCGTGGGTGAACAGATACGAGAGCCGCGTCGCCGCCCGGCCGTCGTTGATCTGTATCAAGGCGAGGTCCCGGCAGACCGGAGCGGGAAGGATGGTCGCGAACTCAACCGAACCTGCCGGACTCAGGTCCAGGCACCGGGATCATTATACAACCCTTATTGCTCGGGATGCTGCCGACCCCAACCCCTGCGATTCCGGTTGTGGGTCGCCTGAACCTGGGGGTCGAAAATTGTGCCCGCCGGATGCATCGGCCAGTCGCCCTGAGGCATCTTTGATCCACGTCAAAGCACATCGCCTGTGCATGGCGATGATGGTCGTGTCAGCTGGGCGGTTGGCCGCAGAAGATCAGGGCTGCGGCCCGTCGCTAGGAAACATTCAAGGCGTGTCATGACGTTCCCTCTGCAAACCAGCTTCCACGGCATGGACAAGTCTCCAGCGCTCGAGCGACGCATTCGACAAAAGGCGGAGAAGCTCGGCGAATTCTATGATCGGATCATCAATTGCCATGTCGTGGTCGAGGCCCGCGTCCAACGCAGGCCGCTGGGCAAGCGATATCGTGTGCGGGTCGAGATCTCGATCCCCGGCGGGCGCATCATCGCCGGCAATACGGGCCGGCGTGCGGCCCATGAGGATGCTTATACCGCGGTTCGCGATGCGTTCGATGCGGCGGCGAGACAACTTCAAGACCGTGTGCGGATCATGCGACACCAGGTGAAAACGCACGAGCGCCGGGAAGACGGCGAGGTCGTGCAGTCGGCCAATGGTTGAGGGGACCGGACGCTCCCGCCGGTCGCACGCCCAAAAAGTTCGGCACGGCAGATCGGCCGGATCGGCGTTAGCGCATCGCGCGGGCGACGTCCGGCAAGGTACATGGCCCGCGGAAGGCGTGCCGGCGCGAGACGGGTGAGATCAGATGCAAGTTCGTGCGTCGGGCTCATTGCTCGAGCGCCCGAGATACTGATCCGAATCAATGCCTCGGTATCGGCCAAGGCTGATGCTGGACCACCTCTTTCGTCACGACATTCCGGAGAAGGCACATGGCGACAACAAGACAGTCGATCGAAGATCGCGAGGTGGAGAAGGTGAAATCGGTTCACGCGCTTCGACGAATTCTGGTGCATGTCAGTCGTGACGACCGGGCCCGGAGCCGAATCGAGCTGGCCTTTCAGCTGGCGATACGCTTTTCGGCCAAACTTACCGGAATCTACCTCATGACTACGGGGGTGCCGGCGGCCATTGCGGCAGCCGAGGTGCCGCCAAGCTTTTACGTCGAACTGGAAAAGCGCGTCGAGGAGGACGCTGAAACGGCAAGACGCCGTTACCTCGACCGGGCCGCGCAGGCGAACGTGACAAGCGCCTGGTGCTGTGAACGCGGCGGCATCGATTCGATGTTGCGCCTGGCCCGGTACATGGATGTGACGGTGGTCGGACAGATCGACCCCGAGGCGGCAGACGGGTCCGCGCTCGTATTGCCGGAGGATATCGCGCTTGGGAGTGGTCGGCCGGTTCTGGCCGTACCGTATATTGGCGCGCCAGCAGACACCGGAAGCCGGATCGTCATCGCATGGAACGCCAGCCGGGAAGCTGCACGCGCCGTAGCCGATGCGCTGCCATTCCTGCAGCAGGCCGAAGTCGTCAGCGTGGTGTCCATCGATGAGCGCCGAGGCGAATCCGAGGAGCGATCCAGGTCGGCAGCCGATCTATGCGGCTATCTGGAAGATCATGGAGTCGTGGCCAAGCCGCAGCTCCTGTATGCCGACACGCTTTCGGCGGCGGATGCGCTTCTGTCATATATCGCCGATGTCGGCGCGAACCTGCTCGTCATGGGATGCTACGGTCACACGCGTCTCCGCGAGTTCGTGTTGGGCGGCATGACGCGAGACATCCTGCGGCATATGACAGTTCCGGTTCTCCTTTCGCACTGAACGTCAGCCGTAACGGAAATTGGATCGGTTGCGCCCCTGCGTGCAGTGACGCTGTCAGAAGCGTCCACTGCACATGCAATCAGGCGCAATCCATGGAACCGCAGGGACGGCCATCTTGAACACCAGAGCGGTGCCGTGACATCGGCCGCCGATTTCATCAGGTGGATGAACACTTCTTGCGCCCGATCTGCATCAGGTTGACCTGGGTCAATGTCGTGGCCGCATTTGCAATGTCAGAATGCGGGCCATGCAGACGCAGAGAGCGAATCTCATGTCACTTCAGCGCGAAGCAATGCAGCTTCGGGGACGGGCGCTTCAATGCCGGCAGCTGGCGGCGGGCGATCTGCCGTCTTCGATTTCGGCAGAGCTCCTCATGCTCGCCAGACGATATGAGAGGGCGGCGGAGAGGATTGAAGCAGCGCTCGACGCGGCGAATTCGGATCTCCCGGTCGCGTAGCGACCGTCCGGGAGGCGTTGTGCACCACCCATATAATGGTCTAGATCGGGAGCCGGCTACCGACACCCGCTGAGCTCCGACATGCATCTCACATTTCTGGGCGGCGCTGGCACGGTCACCGGCTCGAAATACCTTCTGGAGGCGGCCGGCCGGCGCGTACTCGTTGACTGCGGCCTCTTCCAGGGCATCAAACAGCTGCGGCTCCGGAACTGGGATCCGTTTCCGGTGGATCCCGCACGCGTCGATGCGGTAGTCTTGACCCACGCTCATCTCGACCACTCGGGATACCTGCCGTTGCTGGCACGCAACGGATTCAAGGGGCCGGTCTACTGCACGCATCCGACGCGGGACTACTGCAGCATCCTGTTGCCCGATAGCGGCTTTCTTCAAGAGCGCGACGCCGAGTACGCGAACCGGCACGGCATCTCGAAGCATTCACCCGCCCTGCCGCTTTACACGCAGGCCGAGGCGGAGGCATGCCTTGATCTATTCGTGCCCAAGGCATTCGACGCGCCGTTTGAGATCGCTCCACGCCTCACGGTCTGTTTTCGGAGGGCCGGCCATATCTTGGGCGCGGCGATCGTCGAAATCAGCGTGCGCGGAACCAAGCTCGTATTTTCCGGAGATCTCGGCCGCCCCAACGATCCGATCATGGTCGCGCCAGCGGTGGTGCAGCATGCAGATGTCCTAATCGTCGAATCGACATACGGGAATCGCCGGCACGATTCGACCGACCCGGAGGATGCGCTAGCGGACATCATCGCACGGACCGCCGCGCGCGGGGGCGTGGTGATCATCCCGACCTTCGCCGTCGGGCGCGTTCAGACGATTCTCTACTACCTGTATCGGCTCAAGCGTTCACGTCGTATCCCGGACCTGCCGGTTTTTCTCGACAGCCCCATGGCGGTCGATGCGAGCACGATCTTTCGCGCTTACCGGTCGGAACACCGCCTTTCACCGGAGGAATGCCGGGCGCTCTGCGCGGTTGCACAGTACGTGCATGATGTCGAGGCTTCGAAAGCGCTCGATCACAACCGCGTCCCGAAGGTTATCCTGTCGGCCAGCGGCATGGCAACCGGTGGTCGGGTACTCCACCATCTCAAGGCATTCGCGTCGGATCCGCGCAATACGATCTTGTTTGCAGGGTTCCAGGCGGTGGGGACGCGCGGCGCAGCGATGGTCGCCGGGGCGCCGAGCGTGAAGATCCACGGCGAGTACGTACCGGTCCGGGCTGAAGTCAAGAATTTGAGCATGTTGTCCGCGCATGCCGATCGCGAGGAGATCCTCACTTGGCTCGGCCATTTTACAGAAGCCCCCGGGCTCACCTGCATTACGCATGGCGAACCCGAAGCCTCAGATGCGCTCCGCCTCGCGATCGAAGAACGTCTGCATTGGCGCGTGCGAGTCCCGGAACATCGTGAGCGGCTTGACCTGAAAAAGGCAGCCCGTCGATGAGCGTCCGGGGTGGAAGACGGATTCCCTAATCGGTATGCGATGTCTCATCACCGGTCTGCCGGATGCGCCGCGCAAAGGCGTCGGCCGGCGCGCGGCAAAGATGATGCCGCGCCCGATCCAGATGGCGTTGGACGATCGCAATCTTGCGTACCGGGCGCCGATCCTTCGGCCGCCGGCCGGCGGTCGTTCCGACACCTAGATCGCTGCACTGTGCCGGCCGCCGCTTCGCGAAAGGTATTGGTCGAAGACGGCGGCGATGAGTCGCAGGTACGGGCGCCCGGCCGCCGTCACGCGTATGCGTAAACCGTCGAGGTCCACAAGGCGCTCCGCGGCAAACTCCTGCAGCGCCGAAAGCTCGGATGAGAACGAGGCGTCGGCTGCGCAGGCATGTCGGCTTGCAATCGCCTCAAGGTCGACCTCGAAGTCGCACATGAGCCGCTCGATCACATCGGCGCGCAAACGGTCGTCAGGCGACAATTCGATACCGCGCACGATCGGCAGGCTTGCAGCGGCGAGCGCGTCGCGCCAGCCGCGGACACTCGTCGCTGCCTGGGCGTAACCTTGCGGCAGGCGGCTGATTCCCGAAGGGCCGAAGGCCAGCAACGTTTCGGACCGATCGGTCGTATAGCCCTGGAAATTGCGACGTAGCGAGCCGTTCGCAGCGGCGTGGGCGAGCGGACTGTCAGGTCGTGCGAAATGATCGAGGCCGATGGCAAGATATCCGTTGTCGATTAGTCGTTGGGCAGCGCTTTCGGCAAGGGCGCGACGCTGCAGCGATCCGGGCAGCGGATGACGCTCCAGTAAATGCTGATGTCGCTTCATCCATGGCACATGTGCATAGCCGAACAGGGCGATCCGATCAGGGCTGAGGGTCGATGCCTGATCGACGGTCGTCTTCAGACTCTCGACGCTTTGCAGAGGCAGGCCATAGATCAAATCGAAATTGAGGTCCGTGATACCTGCAGCGCGTAGCTGCGCCACCGCGGCTTCCACCAGTTCGTAAGGCTGAATGCGATTGATGGCCCGTTGGACGGATGGATCGAAGTCCTGGACGCCCAGGCTGGCGCGCGTGACTCCGATCGCAACCAGCGCTGCGACGGTTTCCGACGTGAGCGTGCGCGGATCGATCTCGACGGCGATCTCGGCATCATCCTCAATAAGGAAATGCTGATCCAGGAGGGCGCGCACGCGCTGGAGGTCGCCCGGCTTCAGGATGGTCGGCGTACCGCCGCCAAAATGAATATGCGCGACGCGCAAGCGGCCGGGCAGGGCATCAGCCGTGAGCGCGAGTTCACGTGCCAGCCCATCGAGGAACTCGTCCACCGGCGCATAGTGGGCCACAATACTCGTATTGCAGCCGCAGTAGTAGCAGAGCTGGCGGCAGAACGGCACGTGCACGTAGACCGAAACCGGCATCTCCGAAGAGAGATCGGCCAACCAGCGCCGGTAGGTTTCGGAATCAATTCCTGAATGAAACTGAACCGCCGTCGGATAGCTGGTGTAACGGGGGACCGCCGCCGTCAGGTCGATTTTGCGTGTCGTTTCCATGACTTAACCATAGCGCCGCAACCGGGGGCGTCTTTGACATACGTCAAACCGCGCCGCGGACGAATCGGGCCATTTGATCTAGCGCAATGCGGATGCGAGCCATCGACGCCATAGTGACCGACAGGATCTGCAACCTCGATTGCGGTTACCAGGAGGAAAGGGGTGATGCTGGATATTGCCTCCGTCGAACGGCGCGCAAAGCTGATGGGCGCAATGCTGCGTCAGCTGAATATCGACGTGACGCGCGCATGCACCGAGGCACTCGGGACGACGATGCAACGCGTCGCGCGTACGTGCCTGCTCTGTCGGAACGTGGATACCTGTGCGCAGTGGCTTGCGGCGCCGATCGATCCGACGGGCTACCACCTCTTTTGCCCCAACGCGGAAACGCTGGACCGCCTGCCGCGGGAGCAGTTGGGATGCGGTCAACGTGTTCGAAGCGAACAAGTGTATGGCAATGGATGCTGATGCCGGGCATGGCCTGATCGAGAGGCTATCGCAGTTCGGTTGCACGCTGGTCCGACGCGTTGTGGATGGCGTGCGCGAATGGTTGGAGCGCCGCCGGAGAATCCGGGAACTCGCCAGACTGGACAGGCGCGACTTGGATCGTATCTTGGGCGAGATCGGCTGCAGTCGTGACGAACTCGCGATCCTCATCCGAAGCTCGGCGGCGCCTCGGCCGCTCCTGGGTCAAATGATCCTTCGTCTCGGCCTCGAGCGGGCCTTCATGCACGCCGGGCAACAGATGACCCGCGAAATCGAGCTGCGCTGCAGCCTCTGTTCCAATCATCGCCAGTGTGTTCATTGGTTGCGGACGCGTGGGGACGACGAGGGCTATCGGCGATTTTGTCCCAATGCGGGCAATTTCGACCTGCTTGCTCTGCAATCGTAGCGTGTCCTGCAATCGTAGCGCTGTGCAGCAGGCCTGACAGAGCGTCCGGAGGAAGGGATCTGCGTATCCGTCGGCGTGAATCCGGCGCGACCGCCGGTCCATGTGACGATACGGCAAGCGACCAGGCCGTCTCTATGTGCTTGATCCAGATTAACGCTTTTGTCCTCACCAGGTGCGCAGATCGACGCCATGGATGCCGTCCACGTGCATGAACCTGCTCTTTCGCTGAGCTTCGAAGCGATCGACACCGTGTTCGGCGCGCTGGGCGTGCCGACGGCTGCGCTCATCGCCGGCCTTGCCGTGGGGGCCACACACTGCCCGGCCATGTGCGGTCCGTTCGTTCTGCCCCAAGTGCTGAGCCGACCCCAGGCAGATCCGACGACAGGACGTCTTGCGCGGCTGTTCCGGGCAACCCTTCCTCTCTACCATCTTGGCCGATTGACGACCTACACCGGCCTCGGCGTCGCCGCAGGCGGCCTTTCCGGGTTCGTCATCGACACGACGGAGTTCCATCTCGTCCTCTCGCTCTTTCTGCTCGTCGCGGCGGCCAGTCTTGCCCTGAAGCTTTGGACGGTCGTGGCGGGCTCTGTGTACCCGTCCGGTATCGCGAGGCCCGCCGCAACGGCGGCGTTCACGAGCTGGATCCATTGGATCGCCGGCCATACCGCACGGATGGGACCGTTTGGTCTGGGATTGGCGCTGGGCTTTCTTCCGTGCGGATTCGTGTACGCCGCCGTGGCTGCGGCTGCAGGAACCGGTAGCGCCCTGATTGGCGGCATCACGGTTGCCGCCTTCGGACTGGGAACCATGCCGGGTCTCATGGCCGTTGCCTACTTCGGGTCGTTGCTCACGCGGCGGTGGCAGCGGGCCGCTCAGCTCGCGACGATACCGCTCATCGCCTTGAACGTCGTCGTGCTGACGCTCATGGCCGTGCGAAATCTGGCCTGATCTATGCGACCAGATCGCGATAGGCGTGCCACGTGGCGTGGCCGACAAGTGGCAGCGCGATGACGAGCCCCAGATAGAAGATCACGATCCCGAGTCCGGTGAGGAAGACGATCAGCACCGCCCAGAGCGCCATCGGTTTCCAGTTCGCGGTGACCGCCGTCCAGCTCGTCGCGATCGCCGTGAACACGTTCACGTCCCGGTCGAGCAGCATAGGTATCGATACCGCGCTCAGCGCGAACACGGTGGCGGAGAAAACCGAACCGATCAATGTACCTGTGATCAGAAAGGGAAGACTGGCCTGCGAGAAGAGCAGGGCGTCGACAAGCGCCTCCGGACCCGGCGTCTGGTCGTGGAAGAAAAGGGCAAAGACAAGGGTCGCGATCCGGACCCAGAACAGGTGGGCAAGCAGTAAGACGAGGCCCATGAGGCCGATCTGAACCGGGTTGCGTCGCCACGCCCGAAGGGCGTCATCGAGCGACGCCGGTGCGCCGGACTCCAACCGGCGGCTGATTTCATACAGACCGGTCGCGAGCAGCGGCGCCACGAGGAAGAACCCCGCCGCCAGCGGCAGGATCAGGTAATAGAGGTTGGCGAGCGCCAGGCCAGCCGTCAGTATCATGCTGACGAGGGCGAGAACGGCACCGTAGGCAAGGCTGACGCTCGGTACCCGTGTGAGATCGGACCACCCCCGCTCGAGCCAGACCCAAGGACGGTCCAGCGGAATGCGATTTACCCGAGGACTCGGCTCGGAAAACACAGGAATGACATCAGTCATATCGGGCGTTCCTTACAGCGCTGAACCGCGATCGGGGATTCGTCCTGGAAGGCGTTTCCTCCGCTGCGGATGACGCGACCGATTGTCGCGGATCGTCCCCCCTCAACCTTGATCCAGATCAAAGATCGGCCCTGCGATCCAAAACAGCATGGGCGCCAAGGTCGGGGTCCGATCGACGATTCCGGAACTTCGGCCGTTCGCAGCAAGCGTAATCACAAGGGCCAAAATCGATGATGAAGGGCCAAGAGGCCGCCGCTGGATACGCGACAGCGGGGACGTTGCATGGCGAACCTTATGTCGAGGACGTCGTCCGGGCGTTCGTGATCGCCACGATATTCTGGGGCGTGGCGGCGTTCGCGGTCGGCGTCTACATCGCGCTGCAGCTCGCGTACCCTGTTCTGAATCTCGATCTCGAATGGACCACGTTCGGGCGTTTGCGGCCGCTCCATACCTCCGCGGCAATCTTCGCCTTCGGCGGCAACGCCTTGATCGGCACGTCCTTTTACGTCGTGCAACGGACCTGTCGGGTACGTCTGTGGGGCGGTTCGACGCCTGCCTGGTTCGTCTTCTGGGGCTATCAGTTCTTCATCGTGCTGGCGGCGCTCGGCTACGTCCTCGGCATCACGCAGAGCAAGGAGTATGCAGAGCCGGAGTGGTACGCCGATCTGTGGCTGGCCCTGGTCTGGGTCGTCTATTTCGCGATCTTCCTGGGCACGATTGTCAAACGGAAAGAGCCGCACATCTACGTCGCCAACTGGTTCTATCTCGCTTTCATCATCACGATCGCGATGCTGCATATCGTGAACAACATCGCGATGCCGGTGTCGCTGTTCGGGACGAAGAGTTATTCGGCTTATGCCGGCGTGCAGGATGCGATGATCCAGTGGTGGTACGGCCACAACGCGGTGGGCTTCTTCCTGACCGCCGGCTTCTTGGGCATGATGTACTATTTCATTCCCAAGCGCGCCGAGCGGCCGGTCTATTCGTACCGGTTGTCGATCATCCATTTCTGGGCGCTGATCTTCATCTATATCTGGGCCGGCCCGCATCATCTCCACTACACGGCGCTACCCGATTGGGCGCAGATGCTGGGAATGACGTTCTCGGTGATGCTGTGGATGCCGTCGTGGGGCGGCATGATCAACGGCATCATGACCTTGTCCGGCGCCTGGGACAAGCTGCGCACCGATCCGGGACTGCGCTTCTCGGTCACCGCAGTCGCGTTCTACGGCATGAGCACCTTCGAGGGTCCGGTGATGTCGATCCGCGCGGTCAACGGGTTGTCGCATTACACCGATTGGACCGTCGGTCACGTTCACTCGGGCGCCTTGGGCTGGGTCGCGTTCATTACCTTCGGTGCGATCTATTTCCTCGTGCCGGCGCTGTGGAAGCGTCGTGAGATGTATTCGACGCGCCTGATCTCCTGGCACTTCTGGATCTCGACGTTGGGCATCGTGCTCTACATCACCTCGATGTGGGTGTCGGGCATCATGCAGGGCCTCATGTGGCGTGCCTACGACTCCCTGGGCTTCCTCCAGTACTCGTTCGTCGAGACGGTTGCGGCCATGCACCCCTTCTATGTCGTCCGCGCGCTCGGCGGCCTCCTGTTTCTCTCCGGCGCGCTGATCATGGTCTACAACGTCTGGCGCACGGTACGCGGCAAGGTCGAGGCGGCGCCGGTGCGTGCCGCACCGGTCGCGGTCGGGGCCGCTGAATAGGAGCGAGTGATCAAAATGGCTTTCCGGCACGAAACGATCGAAAAGAACGTCGTCCTGCTGGCGGTGCTGACGCTGCTCACCGTTTCCATCGGCGGACTCGTGCAGATCATCCCGCTGTTCACGATCGAGACGACGATCGAGCGCGTGGAAGGCATGCGCCCGTACTCGCCGTTGGAGCTTATGGGGCGCAACATATATATCCGCGAGGGCTGCTATGTCTGCCACAGTCAGCAGATCCGGCCGTTCAAGGACGAAGTCGAGCGCTACGGCCACTACAGCCTGGCTGCAGAGAGCATGTTCGACCGCCCCTTCCAATGGGGCTCCAAGCGGACCGGCCCGGACCTGGCGCGCGTGGGTGGGAAGTATTCGAACGACTGGCATGTCGCGCACCTGATCGATCCGCGCGCCGTGGTGCCGGAATCGATCATGCCGTCCTACGCCTTCCTCGCGAATCGGCCGTTGCGCTACGACGACATCGTCGCCCATCTCGAAACCAATCGGGCGCTGGGCGTACCCTACACGGACGAGATGATCGCAAACGCGGTGGCCGATCTCCGGGCCCAGGCGAATCCCGACGCCAACACGACGGAACTTCTCAAACGATATCCGAAGGCCGTCGTGACGAACACGACCGGCGATCCGAACAACATCACGGAGATGGACGCGCTCGTCGCCTATCTTCAGATGCTCGGGACGCTGGTTCAGACCACGGACCTGCGACTCGAAGACTTGCGGCAGTGAGGAGGAATCTCCGTGAACGTCGTTGAACTCTATCCGCTGCTGAAAAGCGTATGGATCATCTTGGCGATGATGCTGTTCCTGGCGATCGTCGCCCGGACGCTCGCACCGTCTCGTAAAAAGATGTTCGAACAGCACGGTCGGATCCCGCTGCAGGACGATCGGGAGTAGAGGGCGTCATGCCGACAAAGGTCGAGAAGGACCAGATCACGGGTACCCGGACCACCGGCCATGAGTGGGACGGAATCAAGGAACTCGATACGCCGCTGCCGAAGTGGTGGCTCTACGTGTTCTATGCGACCATCGTGTGGTCGCTCGGGGTCTTCATCCTCTATCCGTCGTTGCCGACTCTGTCGACGTATTTCCCGGGTATCACCGGATACTGGAGCCGCGCCGAGCTGGCGGAGAACCTGAAAGCCCAGCAGGAGATCCGGGCGCCGTTCGTCAAGCGGATCCAGGCAGCTTCGCTCGAGGAGATCCGCGCCGATCCCGAACTCTTCGACTTCGCGGTCGCGGGCGGCCGCGTGATCTTCGCAGAGAACTGCGCTGCGTGCCATGGCGCCGGCGGCGCCGGTGCGAAGGGCTTCCCGAATCTCGCCGACGACGACTGGTTGTGGGGTGGCGATCTGGAAGCCATCCGTCACACCATCGCGCATGGCGTGCGCAATGCGAACGCGGAGTCGCGCAATTCGGCGATGCCGCGCTTCGGCGCGGACGGCATACTGACGCCCGCACAGATCGCGGACGTCGCCGAGTATGTCTTGTCGCTGTCGGGAACCGCGGGGGACCGCGAGGCAGCCGAGCGGGGCGCCGCACTGTTCTCGGAGAACTGTGCGAGCTGCCACGGCGAGGCCGGCGAGGGCAATGTCGAACTCGGCGCACCGCGCCTGTCCGACAAGATCTGGCTGTACGGCGGTGACAAGGCGTCCATTGTCCAGACCATCACCTATTCGCGCAATGGCACCATGCCAGCGTGGTCGGAGCGTCTGGACGAGGCGACGATCAAGATGCTGACGATCTACGTCCACGCCCTGGGTGGGGGCAAGTGACGGCGCCGGCCTGAGCAGAACAGAACCCATGCCCTTGGACGTAACGTCTCGACTGCAGGAAGCCGAGGGAAACGCGCCCGTCTCGACGCGCGTCCAGAAAGCGAGCGTTCCGCTCTATGCCAACCGGATCAAGGTCTACCCGAAGGCCGTCACGGGAAAGTTCCGGACGATCAAGTGGGTAATCCTCACGGTCTGTCTCAGCGTTTATTACCTGGTCCCGTGGCTGCGCTGGGACCGAGGGCCCGGTCAGCCGGATCAGGCCGTGCTGATCGACATGCCGGGCCGGCGTGCCTATTTCTTTGCGATCGAGATCTGGCCGCACGAAATCTACTTTCTTGCGGGGTTGCTCATCCTCGGCGCGGTCAGCCTCTTTCTGGTGACGAGCCTTCTGGGGCGGGTGTGGTGCGGCTATGCCTGCCCGCAGACGGTATGGACCGATCTGTTCATGTTGGTCGAGCGCTGGATCGAGGGCGACCGCAACGCGCGCATGAAGCTCGACCAGCAGCCGCTTTCGTGGTCGAAGGCAGCCAAGAAGGTGGCCAAACACGCGGCCTGGCTCGTCATTGCGGCAGGAACCGGCGGCGCCTGGGTCTTCTACTTCACAGACGCACCAACGGCGTTTGCCAACATCTTCACCGGGCAGGCCTCCGTCACGGTCTATTTCTTCGTCGGTCTCTTTACGACGACGACCTATCTGCTCGCGGGCTGGGCACGCGAGCAGGTATGCACCTATATGTGCCCATGGCCGCGTTTCCAAGCCGCGATGCTCGACGAGCATTCGTTGGTCGTCACGTACGAGAAGTGGCGCGGCGAGCCCCGCGGCAAGCACAAGGCCGGCACGAGCTGGGACGGGCGGGGCGACTGCATCGATTGCCGTCAGTGCGTGGCCGTATGCCCAACCGGCATCGACATCCGTGACGGTCAGCAACTGGAATGCATCGGTTGCGGCCTGTGCATCGACGCCTGCAACGCGGTGATGGAGAAGATCGGCCGGCCGCAGGATCTCATCCGGTTTGACACGCTCCTCAACCAGCAGGCGCGCGCCCGCGGCGAACCCGCACGCTACAAGCTGCTCCGGCCGCGGACGATCCTCTACGCGCTGCTTCTGGCGACGATCGTCACCGTGATGCTCGTGGCCTTTCTCCTGCGTCCGACGGTGGAGGTGAGCGTGCTCCGGGATCGCGCGCCGCTCTTCGTGACCCTCTCGGATGGCGCAATCCGCAACGGCTATACGCTCAAGATTCTGAACAAGACGAATGCCGACCGCACCTATACGCTGAGCCTGACAGGCGTTCCCTCGGCCAAGGTGAACGTCATACGCGCCGGCGACGAGTCCGCGGACGAGCCGGTCGTGTTGTCGGCGAAGGCGGATTCGGTCGCGACGTATCGAATCTACGTCACTGCGCCGGCCCATGCCATCGAGGCCGAATCCACGCCGCTCGTCTTCACGTTGCGCGACCGGGACGGCAAGGGCAGCGCCGAATATCACTCCGTTTTCCTGGGGCCCGAACGATGAACGTCGTTCTGACGCGAACCGATGCCCGAGCCCGCAAGGCAGGCGATCGCTGGATTCCCTGGATCTTCGTGGCCGGCATGCTCGTCGTGGTCGCCGTCAATGTCGGATTGGTCTACTTCGCCGTCGATTCCTGGACCGGTCTCGCCGTAGAGCGTCCGTATGAGCGCGGCCTTGCCTACAACAAGGTTCTGGCCGCCGCCGCACGGCAGGAGGCGCTCGGCTGGCATCTCAATCTGTCGCTGCGCCGCCCGGATCACGCATCAGATGACGTGGTCATCATCGAGGCGCGCGATCGCGACGGACGGCCGCTGAACGGGCTTACGATCGAAGCCGAACTGACCCGCCCCCTCGAGCCGACGCCGCCGCAAATCTATGCGCTTCGCCCGGTCGGGGAGGGGCGCTATGCCGGCCGCATCGACGGTGAGCTCCGGCCCGGGCAATGGGACGTACGGCTCTCCGCCTTTCGTGGCGACGACGTGTTTCATGCGCGTCACAGGGCGTTCCTCCGATGACGGCGCTCGCCTACGACGACGGTACCGTATCGGGGGTTGGGGCGACTGAGGCCGCCTGCGCGCATTGCGGCACGCCGCTCGCGGCCGGGACCGCGGAGCGGTTCTGCTGTCCGGGTTGTGCGACGGCCTATCGGTTGATCCATGACCTCGGTCTGGATCAGTTCTATCGCCGCCGTGTGTTTGAAGCGGATGCGCGGCCATTGCGGCCGACGGATGCGGCCGAGGTCGACTACAGCCCCTATGTGATGGTCGATTCGCAGGGGCAGGCGACGCTCCATCTCATGGTCGATGGGCTTACGTGTGCAGCGTGCGTCTGGTTGATCGAGGCCGCTTTGGCAAGGGAGTCCGGCATACGGGAGGCACGCGTCAACATGAGTACCCGCCGGCTCACCATCCGTTGGCAAGGGCCGGCGCAGGACGCCGCGCGCTATGTGGGGCTCGTCACGCAGCTCGGCTTCCGCCTAGCTCCCTTCGACCCGGCACGGCTGCAGTCGACGGCGAGTACGGTCGAGCGGGAGCTTCTGCGTGCCATGGCCGTTGCCGGCTTCGCCATGGGTAACGTGATGCTGCTGTCCGTGTCGGTCTGGTCCGGTCACGTGTCGGGCATGGGCACGGCGACGCGTGACTTCCTGCACTGGGTCTCGGCCCTGATCGCGCTGCCGGCAATCCTCTATGCGGGCCGGCCGTTCTTCCGCTCGGCAGTCTCGGCCCTCAGTGCAGGCCGCACGAACATGGACGTGCCGATCTCCATCGGTGTCCTGCTCGCCACCGGCATCAGCCTGCTCGAGACCGCGACATCCGGCGCACATGCTTACTTTGACTCTGCAGTCGCGCTGCTGTTCTTCCTCCTGGTTGGTCGCTATCTCGATACCCGCGCGCGCGGTCGCGCGCGATCGGCCGTGGAGCATCTTCTGTCCCTCAGGGCCAGCGCTGTGACGCTGGTGCGCCCCGACGGCACGACGGTGTCGACCCCGCCGGGCGCCGTCCGGAGCGGGGATATTGTGATGGTCGCCGCGGGAGAGCGCATTCCGGTCGACGGTCGGATCGTGCTCGGCCGCTCCGACCTTGATTCGAGCCTCGTCACGGGCGAGAGCGTACCGGCGCCGGCAGCACCGGGGATGGCCGTATTCGCCGGTATGGTGAACTTGACGGCGCCGTTGCGAATCGAGGTCACGGCAACGGGCGAGCAGACGCTCCTGGCCGAGATCGTGCGGCTGATGGAGACGGCGGAGCAGGGCCGGGCACGCTATGTCGCGCTCGCCGACCGCGTCTCGCGCCTCTATGCGCCGGTCGTCCATACCCTGGGGGCCGCGACGTTTCTCGGCTGGTTCTTCATCGGCGGAATCGGTTGGCAGCCGGCCCTGCTCAACGCCGTCGCGGTACTGATCATCACCTGTCCTTGTGCGCTGGCGCTCGCCGTTCCTGTCGTTCAGGTGATCGCCACCGGACGCCTCTTGCGCCGCGGCATTCTCCTGAAGTCGGCGACCGCCCTGGAGCGGCTGGCCGAGGTCGACACGGTCGTTTTCGACAAGACAGGGACTCTCACGCTCGGCCGGCCGGAGCTGGTGCCAAGTCCTGACCATCGGGATGAGGACTTGCGGCTCGCTGCCGGTCTCGCGCAGGCCAGCCGCCATCCCCTCGCGCGCGCGCTCGTCCGTGCCTGTCCAGAGGCACCGGCCCTCGTTGGCGTGTCCGAGCATCTGGGTCGTGGTTTGTCGATGCCGACGGCGGATGGCGAAGTTCGTCTCGGCAGCCGCGCATTCTGCAACGTTCCGGATGCCCTGGCATCGGCGCAGGACGAGGGGCCGGAGCTGTGGTTGGCGCGACCTGGCGCTGCGCCGGTTCGCTTCGTGTTCGCGGACCGGTTGCGGCCCGATGCCGCGGAAGCGGTTGCGCGCCTGCGCGCCGCCGGTCTCGCGGTTGAACTCCTGTCCGGCGATCGCTCACCGGTGGTGGCCGCGGCGGCGGCAGCGTGCGGCATCGAGACTTGGCACGCCGCAGCGGACCCCGCCGCAAAATGCGCACGGCTCGCTGCGCTCGAGGCGGCAGGACGCAAGGTGATGATGGTCGGTGACGGGCTCAACGACGCGCCGGCCCTGGCGGCTGCCCATGTGTCGGTGTCGCCCGCGACCGCCGCCGACATCAGCCAGGTCGCCGCCGACGCTGTTTTCCAGGGCGATCGGCTCGACGCGGTGGTCGAGCTGTATGTCGTCGCCCGCCGTAGCGAAAGACTGGTACGGGCCAACCTCGCCCTCGCGATACTCTACAATGTCTTGGCAGTACCGGTTGCGGTGGCGGGGTATGTAACACCGCTGATTGCGGCGCTGGCGATGTCGTCATCGTCCCTTCTCGTGATCGTCAACGCGCTGCGGCTCGGCCGTGTGAAGGTACGTGCAGCATGAACAGCCTTCTCATCCTGATTCCGATCGCAGTGTTTCTAGGGCTTCTCGGTCTCGTCGCGTTCATGTGGGCGCTGCAGAACGGCCAGTTCGATGACCTCGAAGGTGCGGCGTACCGCATCCTTTTCGATGCGCCCCACGACGACGGCGCGGTTCCTGTCCGTGCGGTACCGACACGCCGACGAGCCGTACCGTTTTCACCGGATTCGCAGGAGAAAGGTCATGGAGAACGCAGTTAGCTTCGTCATCGGCTTCTCAATGGGCGTGGCAGGCCTTCTTGGTTTGTTTCTTGCGTCACGCGCGCACGATCCGGGAATGCATCTGTTCGGCCTCGCCTTATTCATCTTCGCAGTCATGTTCGACTTCTGGCTGATCAAGCGCCACTACGACGCGCGAGAGGTGCGTGTGACGCCGTAAGGCGAACGCGGGCCGTCACGACAATCGGTGGCAGTTCCTTGGCGCGCATTGTTGCCTCGGCTTCCGCCGTACGTCCGCGCTTCTCCGCGTGCAAATGCGGCCGGCTGCGAGGGGTCGCCGCCATGCGCCGTGTGCATCGGAATGATGTCATTCCGAATGACGGCGTACATGCTGACAGGCATCTAGGAAGGCACTGCCATCCGACGAGGTCGTCGTAGCGGACACGCCGGATAGCTCAGGCTATCCCCGCGACGGAGGCGGCCGAAAGGCCAGGACGCTCGTCCGGTCGGACGAGGGCATCCGGTTCTGGCTCGACTGTTTGCCAAGTAGCGCCTAGTCCGCCCCCGTCGCGTATACCTGCAAATGACGGCTCGGGCACGGCGTAGGTCGTTGGTCGGCACAAGACGGCACGTGTCTCGGGGTGGCATCGGAGGCCGGCGGGACGGTCCTGCCAAGATCTTGGCACATCGCGCAAATTATGCGAATTGGAGCTCAAGACCTCTGAACAAATTGCGGCGCTCCATGCCTTCCGACCAGACCGACAGCCGGTTGCGGGCGATTATCGAGACCTCTGTCGATGGGATCGTGATCATCGACACGAAGGGTCTCATCCGGCTCTACAATCCGGCATGTGAGCGGCTGTTCGGCTATGCCGTCCATGAAGTGCTTGGCCGGAACGTCAGCATGCTCATGCCGGAGCCGTACTGCAGCGAGCACGACGGTTATATCCGGCGCTACCTGCACACCGGCGAGAAGCGCATGATCGGTATTGGGCGGGAGGTGCTGGGCCGGCGCAAGGACGGCACGGTCTTTCCCATGCATCTTTCCGTCGGTGAGGGCGAAGAGAACGGCGAACGCATCTTCGTCGGCATCGTCCGTGACCTCACGTCACAGCGGGAGATGAATACGGCCCTGCAGCAGCGCGAGGCGCATCTTCGGTCCATCATCGAAACCGCCCCGGACGCACTGATCGTCATTGACGAGCGGGGGTTGATCGACTCGTTCAGTCCCGCGGCGGAGCGGCTTTTCGGCTATTCGGCGGCCGAGGTTCTCGGCCGGAACGTCAGCATGCTCATGCCCTCGCCGCATCGCGAGCTGCACGACAGTTATATCCGCCGCTATCTGGAGACGGGTGAGAAGCGCATCATCGGAATCGGCCGGGTCGTCGTCGGGCTACGTAAGGATGGAACGACCTTCCCCATGGAGCTGGCGGTCGGGGAAGTGAACTCCGCTGGCCGCCGCCAGTTCACGGGATTCGTGCGCGATCTGACGGAGCGTCAGAAAAGCCAGAAGAGGCTTCAGGAGCTACAGAACGAGCTGATCCATGTCGCGCGCTTGAGCGAATTGGGACAGATGGCCTCGGCGCTGGCGCATGAGCTCAATCAGCCGTTGACGGCGATCTCGAATTATCTTCAGGCTGGGCGACGCATCATGAGTATGTCGGGCGGCGACGTCGCGAAGCTGTCCGAAATCATGGAGAAGGCGACCGTACAGTCCAACCGTGCCGGCCAGATCATCCGGCGCCTACGCCAGTTCGTCGAGAAGGGCGAAACCGAGCGCCACGTCGAGAACCTCAACAAGGTCGTGGAGGAGGCGACGGCTCTTGCCCTCGTGGGCGCCAAGGAGCTCGGCGTGAAACCTTCGCTCGAGCTGGATCCGAGCTACCGTCGTGTCCTGATCGACAAGATTCAAGTTCAACAGGTCGTGTTGAATCTGGTCCGCAATGCGATCGAAGCGGTTGCGACGTGCGAGCGGCGCGAAGTGGTCGTCATCACCGGCGTCGAGGACGGCATGGCGATCGTTCGCGTCAGAGACACGGGGCCTGGCCTCGCCAAAGAAGTCCAGGATAACCTTTTCCAGCCATTTGTGACGACGAAACCGAAAGGGATGGGCCTCGGCCTGTCGATCTGCCGATCCATCGTCGAGGCGCAAGGCGGGCGTCTCTGGGCCACGCCAAATCCGGATCATGGCGTGACGTTTTCCTTCACGCTGCCGCTGGCGGAAAAGGAGGGGGATGACGGTGGATGACGCGACCGTGTTCGTGATCGACGACGACGAGGCCGTACGGGACTCCGTTTCGTTGTTGCTCGAGTCGGCCGGATACCGGGTTCGAACGTACGAGTCCGGACGCCTGTTCCTGGAGGAAGCGGCGTCGCTCCCCTTCGGTTGCGCCGTGATCGATGTCCGCATGCCCGACATCGACGGCCTCGAGCTTCAAGATGCGCTGCGCGCACGGGGCATTGATATCCCGATCGTTATCATGACGGGCCATGGCGACGTGCCGATGGCCGTTCGCGCGATGCGGGCCGGGGCGGTTGATTTCGTCGAGAAACCTTTTGCCGATCACGTCATCCTCGATAGCGTCAAGCGCGCGCTGGCGCTGGCCCGGGAGCGGCAACGTCAGGCCGCTCAGCTGGCCGCCATTCGGTGTCGGGTCGAGGCACTTACGCCGCGCGAACGCGAGGTCATGGATCAGCTCGTGCTCGGGCATCCGAACAAGGTCATCGCCGCTCGTCTCAACATCAGTCCGCGCACGGTCGAGATTCACCGGGCCCGTGTCATGGAAAAGATGCAGGCACGGAGTCTTTCCGAACTCGTGCGCATGGCGCTGGCGATCGGTGTCGTGCCGGAATAAGGCGGGGCATTCACCACGGGTTGATGTGAAAGGGCTGAAGCGCCGATCCGCGCGATTCGGGACGGTGACCCGGAAACGGGGCGGCACAAGGTCGCGATACGGCGGGGCCCCCGGCGAATCGGTTCCCGGGAACCCGCCACCCCGAAAAAGAACGTTGGCGCACCAGGGCCGCCACCCCCTCAGACCAACACCTTCCGCGAACGGGGTCCGGAGAGGCGGTAAGTGATTCGGCATACGTAGAATTCCTTACGTAATGAACCGAATTTCTGGATCGGGGCCTCCAGGGTACTGATCCGGGGTACGGAGATACATCGGGAAAGCGAGGGAAGCATGTTCCAAGCGAGTCTTCGTGCCCGCTCAGACCATACGAACGCCGTCGTGACCGCGACGGGCTCGATGCCGGAAGTTGCGGCGCTCGAGAAGATCGGGACGCGGATGACGCTGGAGCGTGGCAAGGCACTGTTTCACGAAGGGGATCCGGCCGACCACGTTTACAAGGTCGTGAATGGCGCGATCCGCACCTCGCGGCTGATGTCGGACGGGCGCCGCTATGTCTTGGATTTTCTGTTTCCCGGCGATTTTGTCGGCATCAACGAGGACTCGGTCCGCACGATGACGGCCGAGGCGATCTGCGAGACGGTCTTGATGCGCTATCCGCGTCGGCTTTTCGAGGCGGTTGTCGAGGAGGACCGCGGGTTGGGGCGCTTGGTCTATGCGGCCCTGTGCGACGGCCTCGCCTCCGCCCAGGACCGAATGCTGCTTTTGGGCCGCAAGACGGCGATAGAGCGGATTGCAAGCTTCTTGCTCATGATGGCAGATCGCCGACCCGATGGCCGGGTAGAGTTGCCGATGACACGCGCGGACATCGCCGACTATCTGGGGCTTACGGTCGAGACGGTGAGCCGCATTCTCT
This sequence comes from uncultured Rhodospirillales bacterium, assembly GCA_937926175.1. Lineage (GTDB taxonomy): Bacteria > Pseudomonadota > Alphaproteobacteria > CACIAM-22H2 > CACIAM-22H2 > CALANV01. The sequence continues at coordinate 68,437 of CALANV010000004.1, forward strand.
CTCAGCTCAAAGCCGAAGGCGTGATCGCGATGCGGGAGCCGACGCGCATCGTCCTTGTTCGCCGCGCCAAGCTCGAATCCCTTGCGGACGGAGCCTGACCGTAAGGGCGGTACGAAACCCGGATGGGCTGGCCAAATCGGCCATCCGACCGGACGGATTGACGACGGCTGTTTCCGGTCGTCGCATGCGTGGAAGTAGCCGGCGGTAAGTGCCGGCGAACCAAGTCACTCGTCGTTCAATCAATTATTTGCAACCATCGCCCGCGTCGCCCTGGCGCTCGAGGGAACGGCGAGCGCGGAGCCTGCGCCAGCCCGTGAAAAAGTCAAGCTGGGGCCTGCCATACAAGCCCATCGGCCGTAATTCGGTTTGCGATGGATCAAAGCGCGGCGGGCCGCATTGTCGCAAATTATGATTGTTGAGCCGATCACGCTCGCCGGCATTCAGATGGCTGGTCGACGTTTATGCATCTCCATACTCCTCAGCCATGCGATCGTATTCTCGGCGTATGCCGCGGGCGATCCGGTGGAAGGCCGGCGAATGTCAAAACGCTGGTGCGCTTCCTGCCATGCTGTGGGACCGGAGGGCCGGGGAAGCGACACGGCACCGAGTTTCGCCGCCATCGCGCAGCGACGCGACGTGACGTATCTGCAGGCGTTTCTATCGCGACCGCATCCGCCGATGCCACGTGTCCAACTCTCGCGCCAGGAGATCGATGACCTGATCGCCTATATCGAGGCGCAGCAGCTCCGGTAGCGATACTTCTTTGTCGCTGGTCCGTACCGGCCGTATCAGGGCGCCGGGTGCACGCTCGCCCATATCCGCGCTTCGTGCATCCGGCGCACGCAAGTCGCCCGATCCTGTTTCGAGCATGTCGTAGACCCGCCCCGAAGAAAAGGGGGGCGATTGCCGCTTTTTCGACCGGGAGGACTCGGAACCGGGTTACATGGATGCGGTTTTCGTTGAATGCCACGCTGGTTCGCCGGACCGGCTAGCTGCCAAGCTCGACTTGCACTTGGTCCGATCGGCCCGATCCGAACTTGATCGAGTTCAGTGCATGTTCGACGCGCGGTCGGGAGAATTCGGCGTCGGGGGGGGCAATCGCTGCCGTGGAGGGTCGAGCCGTCATGCCGAAGATGAAAGCAGCCGTATTCGTCGAACCGGGTCGGATCACGCTCGATGAGAGGCCGGTCCCCGATGTCGGTCCGCTGGATGCACTCTTACGCGTCACGACGACGACGATCTGCGGCACCGACGTACACATTCTCAAGGGCGAGTACCCGGTTCGCAAAGGATTGATCGTCGGCCACGAGCCCGTCGGCGTGATCGAGAAGCTTGGTTCAGCCGTAAAGGGCTATCGCGAAGGTCAGCGCGTCATCGGCGGTGCCATCACGCCGTCAGGATACAGCAACGCTTCGCTATGCGGCGACCACGCCCAGGACGGCGCCGACACGGCACATGGTTGGAAACCCATAGGCGGCTGGAAGTTCGGCAACACGATCGATGGTTGCCAGGCCGAGTACGTCCTTGTTCCGGACGCAATGGCGAACCTGAGTCCGATCCCCGACGGCCTCACGGACGAGGAGGTCCTGATGTGTCCGGACATCATGTCGACCGGCTTTGCCGGCGCCGAGAGTGGAAACGTGCGTATCGGTGACACGGTGGCGATCTTCGCGCAGGGACCGATCGGATTGTGCGCAACGCTCGGTGCCCGACTCATGGGGGCTACGACCATCATTGCCGTCGAAACGGTGCCCGAGCGGATTGCCATGGCCACACGCCTTGGGGCAGACCACGTCGTCGATTTCCGTAAAGTGGATGTCGTGGAAGAGATCCGCAAACTCACGGGCGGGCGTGGGGTCGATGTTGCGATCGAGGCCTTGGGGACACAGGCGACATTCGAGGCCGGCCTGCGGGTACTGCGCCCGGGCGGTACGCTCTCAAGCCTCGGTGTCTACTCGGGCAACCTGACCATTCCGATGGACGCATTCGCGGCGGGGCTCGGCGACCATAGGATCGTCACGACGCTGTGCCCCGGTGGCAAGGAGCGAATGCGACGCCTCATGAATGTCGTTGCCGCGGGACGTGCCGACCTGCGTTCACTCGTGACGCACCGCTTCAAACTCGACGACATCGAGACGGCATATGAGCTCTTCGCCAATCAGCGCGACGGCGTCCTCAAGGTCGCGATCACGCCCTGACGGCAGCAATCGGGGAGCCTGTCGTGCTTTTCTCATCTAAACCCCGCAAAGCGGTGCGGCCCACGCCGTATCCGGGATCTCCATCTTGATTGTCCCGCCAGGATCGGCGTGGGGTGAGTGCGAAAGATCAGCTCATGGATCCTGTCAGAAGTCCGCTGCTTACCGACCTTTATCAGCTCAATATGCTGCAGGCCTATCTCGATCAGGGAAAGGTCGAGACGGCCGTGTTCGAGTTCTTCGTGCGCAAGCTCCCGGCGCGGCGCAATTTCCTGATCGCCGCAGGCCTCGAGCAGGCACTTTCGTTTCTGGAGGAGATGCGATTCACGGAAGAGGATCTCGCATGGCTCGCGTCGACAGGGCGGTTTGGGCGCGATCTGCTGGATTATCTCCGTGACTTGCGCTTTACGGGCGACGTCGACGCCGTGCCCGAAGGCACGGTCGTCTTTCCAAACGAGCCGCTCCTGCGCGTAACGGCGCCGCTTCCGGTGGCACAGCTCGTCGAAACGCGGCTGGTTAATTTGCTTCATTTCCAGACGCTCATCGCGTCGAAGGCGGTGCGTATGGTTCTGGCGGCGCGGGGGCGGCGGCTGATCGACTTTGGGCTGCGACGCGCGCATGGGGCCGAGGCCGGCTTGCTTGCGGCGCGCGCCGCCTACATCGCCGGGTTCGACGGCACAGCGACGGCACTGGCCGAGCCGCTTTACGGGATTCCGATCTATGGCACGATGGCGCATTCCTTCGTACAGACCTTTGCCGACGAGACCGCAGCGTTCGAGGCATTCGCACTGTCACGGCCGGACAATCTGGTACTGCTGATCGACACCTATGACACCGAAGCAGCAGCACGGAAGGTGGTGGAACTCGCCCCGCGGATCGAGGCCAGGCGCATCCGCATCCGCGGGGTGCGACTCGACAGCGGCGATCTGGGCGCGTTGTCGCGACGCGTGCGGCGCATCCTCGACGAAGGGAGCCTTCAGGACGTGACGATCTTTGCGAGCGGCGGGCTCGACGAGGACGAGATTGCGACGCTGGTTGCCACGGGGGCGCCGATCGACGGGTTCGGGGTGGGAACGAGTCTTACGACGTCGGCGGACGTCCCGGCGCTGGACTGTGCCTATAAGCTGCAGGAGTATGCCGGCATCGCGCGACGCAAGCGTTCCGCCGGAAAGGCGACCTGGCCCGGCCGCAAGCAGGTATGGCGACGCTGCGGACCCGACGGACGCATCGCGGGTGACGTCCTGACGATCGATGGCGATCCGCAAGCCGGCGAACCGCTGATCGTTCCGGTGATGCGGGCCGGTCGTCGCGTCGGGCCGACGCCCGGGCTGGACGACATCCGGAAGCGGGTCGCAGGTGCGCTCGCCGCGCTGCCGGAAGATCTGCGCGCGCTTGCACCCGGTGCAAGCTATCCCGTCGAAGTGGCGCCGGCACTGCAAGCGCTTGCAGAGGAGGTCGACCGTCGACTGGCGAACATGGCGTGACGCTGCACCGAGGTGCGGTAGTCAGTCGCCTCGCCCGGACGCATGTGCGGAACGTTATGGCAGGTGCCGATGTCGCCAAGATGCGACGAATCTTACTGGAGCGCCTGCGTTATCGGGGACCATCTACGTCGTCTTGATCCAACGCAATGCCGTAACGCAGCGCGTTCGTCTGAGATGATCAAATCCGGCCGCCATGCATCGTGAACGCGGTCGGGTTGCGTTTCATGCGGCGCGTAGCCATCGGCGGGCAGGACGATGGTCCGGGCACGACGCGTTTTTATGGTTGTCGGAGTGTCGATCGAGGCCGCCCCCACGTTGTGATGATGCGGTTCGAGATCTGTCGAAATTGGATATGTCCAGATGAAAACGAGCGCGAATACAT
>CALANV010000005.1 GCA_937926175.1 uncultured Rhodospirillales bacterium
CGAGCCGAAGAACTCGCGCACCGCCGCCGCCGCCGGCTTGGCGTTGATCAGGTCGTGCGGCATGACCGAGTCGATCTCGACCGTCGACATGCGCTCGCGGATCGCGCGCTCCATGCGCAGGAGGCCGAGGCGGTACTGATTCTCCATCAGCTCGCCGACCGACCGCACGCGGCGGTTGCCGAGGTGGTCGATGTCGTCGATCTCGCCGCGGCCGTCCTTGAGCTCGACCAGCACCTTGAGGATCGCCAGGATGTCTTCCTTGCGAAGCGTGCGGACCGTGTCCGGGCAGTCGATGCCCAGCCGCGAGTTCATCTTGACGCGGCCGACCGCCGACAGGTCGTAGCGCTCGGGGTCGAAGAACAGGCCGTGGAACAACGCCTCCGCGGTCTCGAGCGTGGGCGGCTCACCCGGACGCATCACGCGGTAGATCTCGATCAGCGCCTCCTCGCGGGACGTGTTCTTGTCCGCCTTCAGCGTGTTGCGCATGTAGGGCCCGACCGAGATGTGGTCGATGTGCAGCGTCGGGATGGTCGTCACCCCGACGTCCTCGAGCAGCTTCAGGTTCTGGGTGGTCAGCTCGTCGCCCGCCTCGACATAGATCTCGCCGGTTTCCTCGTTGATGATGTCGACGGCGACGTAGCGGCCCTTGATGTCGTCGGCGCTGACCATGATCTCGGTGACGCCCTCGTCGGCCAGCTTCTTGGCCAGACGCGGCGTGATCTTGGTGCCCGCCTCGACCAGCACCTTTCCGGTCTTGGCGTCGATGAGATCGCTCGTCAGCTTCACGCCGCGCATGCGCTCGGCGTTGAAATCGGTCTTCCAGCCCTTCTTCGTCTTCGTGAAGACGACTTGGCTGTAGAAGTAGCCGAGGATCTCTTCGGCGGTCATGCCCTGCGCCTCGCCGGGCTCAAGCGTCTTGCCCTGGGCCGCACGTTCGGCGCGCAGCTTCGCCGTCTGCTCGCTGTCGAGGGCCATGAGCAGCGTCGTCGCCGGCAGCTTGCGGCGGCGGTCGATGCGCACGTAGACGAGGTCCTTGGCGTCGAACTCGAAGTCGAGCCAAGAGCCGCGGTACGGAATGACGCGCGCGGCGAAGAGATACTTGCCCGAGGAGTGCGTCTTGCCCTTGTCGTGGTCGAAGAACACGCCGGGCGACCGATGCATCTGCGAGACGATGACGCGCTCGGTTCCGTTGATGATGAACGTGCCCTTGTCCGTCATCAGGGGCATGTCGCCCATGTAGACGTCCTGCTCCTTGATGTCGCGGATGGAGCGCGCCCCGGTCGTCTCGTCGACGTCCCAGACGACGAGACGCAACGTCACCTTGAGCGGCGCCGCATAGGTCATGCCGCGCTGCTGACATTCCTCGACATCGTACTTTGGCGGCTCGAGTTCGTAGCGGACGAACTCGAGCATCGCGCGATCGGAGAAATCCTTGATCGGGAAGACGGAGCGGAAGACTTCCTGCAACCCGATGTTCTTGCGCTGCTCGGGCGGCACGTCCATCTGCAGAAAGCTCTTGTACGAGCTCATCTGCACCTCGATCAGATTCGGCATCGGCGCGACCTCGGGAATGCGCCCGAAGTTCTTGCGAATACGCTTCCGCCCGGTGAAGGACTGCACCATGGAACTCCTCATCGCCTCGTCAACGCGCCATCGCGGCGCCCAGAGCAAACCGCGCAACCTCCCCTGACCACGATGCCCGGCCGGCGGGGATCTCGCCGGGGCGGAAGCCTGCCTTCCACCCCGGCGACCGGCTGGGCGAGTCGACCGTTACTTGATCTCGACGGTCGCGCCCGCATCCTCGAGCTGCTTCTTGATCTTATCGGCCTCGTCCTTGCTGACGCCTTCCTTGACGGTCTTGGGCGCCCCTTCGACGAGATCCTTCGCCTCCTTGAGGCCGAGACCGGTGATCGCGCGGATCTCCTTGATCACGTTGATCTTCTTGTCACCGGCATTGGCGAGGATCACCGTGAACTCGGTCTTTTCCGCAGCAGGCGCGGCGGCACCCGGCGCGGCAGCGCCCGGTGCGGCGGCCGCGACGGCGACCGGCGCCGCGGCGGACACGCCCCACTTCTCCTCGAGCATCTTGGTGAGCTCGGCCGCCTCGAGGACGGTCAGGCTCGAGAGGTCATCGACCAGCTTGGCAAGATCAGCCATTTGAATTCGCTCCTTGTCTGAACTTCTGGGTTAGGGGATTTCGACTCACGAACCTGCGCCGCCCTGTTTTTCGACATGGGCGTGCAAGACACGTGCGAGCTGTGCGGCCGGCGCCCGGATAACCGTCGCCAGTCGCGTCGCCGGCGCGGCGATCGTACCCAAGAGCTTCGCCCGCATCTCCGGAAGGGAGGGCAGGGTCGCCAGGGCCTTGATGTCGGCCACGCCGAGCTTACGCTCGCCGAGGCTGCCGCCGACGATGGTGAGCTTCTCGTTCCGGTTCGCGTATTCGACCGCCACTTTCGCCGCAGCCACCGGATCGCGGCTGTAGGCAATGGCGGTCGGCCCCTTGAACAGGTCCGAGAGCTGGACGAACGGGGTGCCGTCCAGCGCACGTCGCGTGAGCCGATTCTTCGAGACTTTGAATCTGGCGCCCGCTGCCCGCATCTGCCGACGCAGATCGGTCATTTCCGCGACCGTCAGGCCTGCCTGCTGCGTCACGACGACCAGCGCGGCTTCCTTCAAGTCTTGATTCAGCGAGGCGACCAGTTTCTCCTTCTGTGCTCGGTCCACGGATCGTCTCCACTCGTGGCCCGCACCACCCGGTCCTTGCGGACCGGCCGTTGCGGACCGGGTTTGACCACGGCCTCGCCGACCGTTGCACGGGACGGACGAGACCACTTCTCGACCTGTCCCAGAAGTTCACGCCGCCCGCGACACGACATCCCCAGGGGAATCTCGCGTCCCGTGCGGCTTCAACCTCTGTCTATGCAGGCTTGTGGTTTAAGCCGCCGCCCCGTCGCCGGAGCGGCAGCACCTGCAGTCTCGGACAGGAGGAGCCGTCACCCCGATACGAAGTGCCGGCTCCCTATGCCGCCATTCACGTCCCTGATCCGGCAAGGCCGCGAATGGCGGAATTCCATGTTACTCGGCGGCAGCCGCCGTGACGCCCAGGCTCGATATATCAAGTTTCACGCCAGGCCCCATCGTGGTGCTCAGTGTGACCTTCTTGATGTATGTGCCCTTGACGCCGCTCGGCCGCGCCCGATTGATCGCGTCGATGAATGCGGTCACGTTGGCGAGGATCTGATCCTCGCTGAAGCTTACCTTGCCGATACCGGCGTTGACGTTGCCGGTCTTGTCGGCGCGGAACTGGACCTGACCGCTCTTCGCGTCGCGCACCGCCTGCGCCACATTCGGCGTCACCGTGCCGAGCTTCGGGTTCGGCATGAGGCCACGTGGCCCCAGCACCTTACCGAGACGGCCGACCACGCCCATCATGTCCGGCGTCGCAATGACGCGATCAAAGTCTATTTGGCCCGCGAGCACCTTCTCCGCAAGGTCCTCGGCCCCGACGATGTCGGCGCCCGCCGCTTCAGCCTCCTTGGCGCGCTCGCCCTTGGCGAAGACGGCGACACGGATCTTCTTGCCGGTGCCGCTCGGCAGGCTGACGACGCCGCGCACCATCTGGTCGGCGTGGCGCGGATCGATGCCCAGCGTCATCGCGATCTCGACCGTCTCATCGAATTTCGCGCCGGCGCGCGACTTTACGAGGTGAACGGCCTCCCTCACCGGATAGGCCCGGTTGCGGTCGATGCCATCATAGGCCTTGATGATGCGCTTGCCCTGCTTGGCCATGGCTTACTCCACCACTTCGAGGCCCATCGACCGCGCCGAACCGATGATCATCCGGCACGCTGCGTCGAGGTCGTTGGCGTTGAGATCCTGCATCTTCTTCTCGGCGATCTCGCGAATCTGGGCCATCGTGACCTTGCCCACGGCCGGCTCACGGCCCGTCGCCTTCGCGCCGCTCTCGATCTTCGCCGCCTTCTTCAGGAAGTACGTGGCGGGCGGAGTCTTGAGCTCGAAGGTGAAGGTGCGGTCGGCGTACGCCGTGATCGTCACCGGAATCGGCGTGCCCGGCTCCATCTTCTGGGTCCGGGCGTTGAACTGCTTGCAGAATTCCATGATGTTGAGACCGCGCTGGCCGAGCGCGGGCCCGATCGGCGGCGACGGGTTCGCCTGGCCCGCCGGAACCTGCAACTTGATGTAGCCGACGATTTTCTTCGCCATCTCTCCACTTCCTTTCGGCTCCCGGGCGGCCGGTTGCGTGGCGGCCGTGACCGGTAATCGCCTCTCTCACTGCCCCGGCGCGATGGCACGCGGCCACGCCCGCGCCGCGCCGGAGACGAATGCGCCCTCGCGCGTCAGACCTTCTCCACCTGCGAGTACTCGAGCTCGACCGGCGTTGGCCGACCGAAGATCGAGACCGAAACCTTGAGTCGCGCCTTGTCCTCGTCGACCTCTTCCACGAGGCCGTTGAACGACGTGAACGGCCCGTCGATCACGCGCACCTGCTCGCCGACCTCATAGGTGACCGACGGCTTCGGCCGCTCGATCCCTTCCTTGATCTGGCGCAGCAGACGGTCGGCCTCGCGATCGCTGATCGGCACGGGCCGTCCACGGCCACCGAGAAAACCGGTCACCTTCGGCGTGTTCTTCACCAGATGCCAGCTCTCGTCCGTCATCTCCATCTTCACGAGAACGTAGCCGGGGAAGAACTTGCGCTCGGCACTGACCTTCTTGTTGCCCTTGCGCAGTTCGACCACGCTGTCGGTCGGCACCATGACCTCCTGGATCAGGTGCGTCATGCCCTTCTGCTGGGCCTGCTCCTTGATCGAGGCAGCAACCTTCTTCTCGAAGCCGGAATAGACGTGAATGACGTACCAGTGCGCCGTCATGACCGCTCAGCCTCCCAGCCCGAAAATCGCCCGCACGCCGAGCGCCAGAAACCAGTCGACGATGAAAAAGAAGAGCGCGGCCAGCACCGACATCGCGAGAACCATCGCGGTGGTGATCATGGTCTCCTTGCGCGTCGGCCAAGTGACCTTGGCGACTTCCTGACGTACCTGGCGGATGAAATCGCCAGGGCTCGTCCTTTTGGTGCTGGTCGTACCGCTCATTGCTTCAGCTTCGCCCTGCTCCGGTGGGGCCCGTTTCGTGTCGCCGCGCCATGGCTCGGGTTGCGGGACTGGCAGGAGTGGAGGGGCTCGAACCCCCAACCCCCGGTTTTGGAGACCGGTGCTCTACCAATTGAGCTACACTCCTGCAGTCATCCGGCAACGCCTATGCGCCGATCCCGAGTCCGACCTTCGGTCCTACTCGATGATTTTGGCGACGACGCCGGCACCGACGGTGCGGCCGCCCTCGCGG
>CALANV010000006.1 GCA_937926175.1 uncultured Rhodospirillales bacterium
ATCTGATGCAAATCTGATGCAAAAACGCATGGACATGTCGTCATGGGCTGCGTTCGAGCACGCAAATGACCGAGCCCCGATAAGCCAATCATTGCCTTCGGTTATTATGGCTAATCTGCATGCTTGTCTTATGGCGCCTTCTCGTGCACTCTCCGTTCGACTAGACAGGGGTGCCGCCATGGATCGCGTGTCACAGGAGCTGGTCAAATGGATCCCGTATCTCCGGCGTTACGCGCGAGCTCTGACCGGCTCGCAGCAGCGCGGGGACCAGTATGTCCGGGTCTGCCTCGAGACACTGCTCCAGGAGCCGCACCGGCTGAAGCCGAGTGGTGATCTGAAGCTCCAGCTGTTCGCCGTATTCCACGATGTCTGGCGTGTCGTCGAATCTGCGATCCCGGAATCAAGGGATGACGGCGTGACGCCGGAGAACCGGCTTCGCCAGCAACTCGCCGCTCTGCCCCCGGTCAATCGGCAGGTCCTTCTCCTGATTTCCCTCGAAGGTTTCTCGGTCGCGGAAACAGGACGGATCCTGGACCTCGGCGAAGAGGAGGTCGCGGAAAGACTCACCGAAGCGCGCGCGGAGATCCAACGGCAGACGGGTGCGCGCGTATTGATCGTCGAGGACGAACCGGTGATCGCCATGGATATCGCGGCGATCGTGCGCTCGATCGGCCATACCGTCGTTGGCGTAGCCGCAACCAAGGACAAGGCTGTCATGCTGGCCGAGGAACATCGGCCGGGATTGGTCCTTGCGGATATTCAGCTCAAGGACGGCGACAGCGGCATCGCGACGGTGCAGGAAATCCTGACGTCGATCGATGTACCCGTGATTTTCGTCACCGGTTTTCCGGAAAGGCTTCTCACCGGTGAGCATGTCGAGCCCGCGTTCCTGATCACCAAGCCATTCGACCCCGAGACGCTCAAGGTGGCCATTGGTCAGGCGCTGTCGCTGAACCCGCCTGCCCACACGCACGCTGCGCGCAACTGACGGCAAACCGTCCACCGCCAGCCGCATAGGCAACCAACACCCGAGCAAAAAGCCCGGCCATCGGTTGCGGTGTCAGGATCTTCTCGGCGTCCCGGCTCGGACGAACGGAGAATCGGTCCCAGCACCTGCCGCCAGGCGAACTCGCGCACTGCCGCCATCGGCTCACGCATCCGTTCCTGCACGTACGCCCAGTTCACGACATGATCCGGAAAGGCGTCGACGTAGTCGCCATGCCGGTTCCGATAGTCGAGATAATCGGCGTGCCTCCAAACGTCGCAGACGAGTAGGATTTCCTTACCGTCGGCGAGTGGCGGATTGGCATTCTGCGTCGACATTACCTCGAGCCTGCCGGCGTCCCTCACCGGCGCGTAGCCGCTGCCGAAACGGTCGACCGCAGCTTCCTTGAACCTCTTTTGAATCTGTCGAAGTCGCCGAATGCCCGTGTAATTCGCGTGGCGATGTTTCGGGGCGGCGCGCCCTCCATCCGGCTTCAAGCAGTTCCCTTCATGCAGTTCCCTTGAACGGTGTGATTCTACACCTGGCTCGCATTGTTGAGGATCTGCTGGTGCTGCAACTGGCGGGCGGTCTGCCAGATGATCTGTTCGAGCGGTGTTTTCTCGAAATCGGATCCCGCAATCAGCGCGCTCAACTTGTCGAGATACCCCTTGTGATGCTTGTCGTGATGAGAGCGTAACGTGTCGGCCGAGATGAAAAAGGCGCGAGGGCATCGTCGTCGTAAGGTAGCAGCGGAAGCTCGAAGGCCATGACCGTCCTCCTCCTGCGTCGACCGGTGTCCGCGACGGGCATCGTCGCCAGTGCCCATAACGGCTTGTCGGACGTGATCAATCTGCGGCCGTTCCAGTCGTACGCCTGCATCTTGCAAGTGCCGGCGAATGCTGGACCGGAACCGGAAGGAATCGGCCGCGTTGCTAAGTCACCGACTTAGGGAGGTAACGATGCCGTCCAATGTTATTGCGGCGAAAAAGGTGCAAGGCACGCCGGTCACTAATCCGCAAGGCGAGAATCTTGGCGAGATCGAAGACGTCGTCATTGACAAGCTTGACGGTACGGTCCGCTACGCGGTGCTGTCGTTCGGCGGCTTTCTTGGTATGGGCGACAAGCTTTTCGCACTGCCCTGGGAGGTGCTGAACTACAACGAGGCGCAGGGCGCCTACGTCATCGACGTCGACAAGGACACGCTGCAGAACGCCCCGGGGTTCGACGAGAACGATTGGCCCGATATGGCCAATCCGACGTGGAGCGAACAGTTGCGACGTCACTTCAACCTGCCCTCGGGCGTCGGCACATGAACGGCTGGCATGACGCAGCCCGACGTCGGTGACGTCTCAGACCCTACCGGCACCACGACAAACCCAGTCTGCCCCCGGACAGCACAGGACCTGAGATATGTCACGCCTGACCCGTTCGACTCTGCAAAGAACGAGGTTTCCAATGCAGATTTTTCAGTTGCTGAAAAGCGATCACGCTGAAGTCAAGAAGATGCTGCAGAAGATCACGGAAACCGGCGGGATGAAGACCCGTCAGAAACTCTTCGGGGCTCTGAAGGAGGCGCTGGTCGCGCACACCCGGGCCGAGCAGCAGGTTTTCTATCGGACGCTCGAAGACTACGATGAAACCGCGGATATGGCGCTTGAAGCCGAAGTCGAACACGAGATCGTGGACCGACTGCTCGCCGATCTCAGCAACATGGATGTCGATCCGGAGCGCTGGTCGGCGAAGTGCAAGGTACTGCGGGAGCTCGTGGAACATCACATCAAGGAAGAGGAAAGCGAGATGTTCCGCCTTGCCCGCAAGGTTCTCGACCGCAAGCAGATCCAAGAACTTGGCGAGCGCTTCCAGTCGATCAAGAAGCAGCAGCTCGAACCGGCGGCATAATCCTGTTCGGCAGTCGGCGACGATCCGCACATGCGCGTTGTGCCGGGTGCGCCGTGGTCAGGGACGCCAGAGTCGTGCAGGCGTTTGAAAGTAAGCAGGTGAAAGTAAGCAGGCCAGACAAAGTAAAAAGTAAAGGGTGAAGACTCGCGCGGATATTATCGGAACCTTTCACAAAAGCCCCCGTTTTCAGGAAACCCGAAACGTGAGGAGCTTAGTAATGGCTCAAAAATCCCAAGGCACTGGGACCTCAAATCGCGGGTTCGCCTCGATGGATAAGGCCAAGCAGCGGGAAATCGCCAGCAAAGGCGGCCAGAGTGTTCCTGCGGCGAAGCGTAGCTTTTCACAGGATCGGCGGCTTGCTGCCGAGGCCGGTCGGAAGGGCGGCCAGAGCAGTCATGGAGGCGGGCGGAAGCGAGAGCAGATCGATACCGGCCAGGCTGCGACCACGGCACCGAATGTCGCACCGGCCGCAGGCGCAACCGGTCCAGGTCGGGCCCCGGGCGCACGTCCGAGCGGTACCCACGACGCTGGCGGCATGGAGAATCGGGAACACACGCCTGCAGATACCGAAAAGGTCGAGTCACATTAGCCGAATGATTTTCTCCAAAAGGGCCGCATGGTGCGGCCCTTTCACTTGGCGGATGCGCCCAATGGGTAATCCGATACGCTTGGATTACTCCTAACGCGATTCATGCCAGCAACTCCGTTTCCGCCGACGCCGCCTGTGCCGCCGCAGCCAAACCCGCAGCCGACGCCGGATCCTCAGCCGGAAATCCAGCCGCCGTCGCCGGTCCCGACGCCGGGCCCCCCGCCGCCTCAGCCCGAAATCCCGCCACCGCCGACCCCTCACCCCGATCTTCCGCAGCAGCCGCCAACCGGCTAGCCCAGTCGAGCGGCGTTCGGCTCCCCGGTGAGCAAGGCGGCGGCAATCTCCTCCCGGCCGCGAAATGACCTCGCCGGCCCTTCCGCAACCAGCCGTCCGGCGCGGAGCACGCAGATTCGGTGCGCCACCGCAAGGGCGGTCGCAATGTTCTGGTCGGCCATCAACACCGCCCGGCCGGTCGAGGCGATGTTGCGGATCCGGGCGAATACGTCCCGCGTCAATGCCGGCGCCAGCCCGAGCGAGGGCTCATCGAGCAGGATCAGCCTACTACCCGACACGAGCGCCCGGCCGATCGCCAGCATCTGCTGCTGGCCACCCGAAAGCTGCCAGCCCGGCACATCCGCGTTGACCTCGAGAGCCGGAAAGAGCTGATACACCTCGGCAAGCCGTATGCGCGCGGCAGCACGCTCTCCCCGCCATGCGACCTCCAGGTTTTCGCGAACCGTCATGCCGGGGAAGATGCGACGCCCTTCAGGGCTGTACCCGATCCCCTGCCGGATCCGAGTTGCGGTATCGAGTTCGTCAAGCGATGTACCGGAGAACATGATCCGCCCGGCGGAGGGACGGACCAGACCGATAACGGCTTTCAGCAGTGTCGATTTGCCGGCGCCATTATTGCCGACCAAAGCGACGATCTCACCCGGACGTACCGTCACGGACACGTCGCACAGCGCGAGCATACGTCCGTAGTGGACCGTGATGCCATCCAGATGAAGGAGCGGCACCGTCACGGCAATCCATCCGCCGGCTGTGCGCCGAAGTAGGCGGCGACGACGTTGGGATCGGCCCGGACATCCGACGGTTTGCCGACGGCGATTACGCGCCCGGCGTTCAGACAGACGAGACGGTCTGCAATAGCCATCAGGAACGGCACGTTGTGCTCGATCACGACCAGCGCAAGACCGGACGTCCGGAGACCTTTGAGCCGGATCGCCAGGTCCTGCTGCTCTATCTCGTTGAGCCCGGCAGCCGGTTCGTCGAGAAGAAGCAATCGCGGCTCGAGCGCAAGCGCGCGGGCGATCTCCAGCCGACGCCGCAGTCCTTGGGCGAGATTGCCGGCCGGCTCGAATGCGGCCTCGAGCATGCCGAGGCGTTCAAGCAGATGCGCCGCCTGACGCTTGGCTAGCCCGAACGGGGCATCGACTTCCGTCGGGCTCCTCGACCGACCGAATCCAGCCCCCAGTTTCGTCAGTCGCGCGACCGCCACGTTCTCCAGGCACGTCATATCGTCGACGAGTTCGATCAGCTGAAACGTTCGCGCAACGCCGCGCTGCACGATCCGGAAGGCCGGATCGTGCGTAATGTCCTGCCCCATCAGCCGAACCTCACCCGCGTCCGCAGGCGTCAATCCAGTCACGATGTTGACGAGCGTCGTCTTTCCCGAACCGTTCGGCCCGATCAGGCCGACGATCTCGCCCCGGTCGACCTGGAACGAGACATCTTCGAGCGCCGCCACGCCGCCGAAGCGTTTGGTCAGACCGTTGACCGACAGCAACGGCACCTCCGCCGTGACGTCCTCCGGTGCAGCGCTTGGGAGCGGCACTGGTGCCGGCAACGTGTGCCGGGGCCTGAGCCCCAACCGGGCACCGATCCGGTCAAGCAATCCGACGAGGCCGTCCGGCGCGACGATGATCATCGCCAGCAATGCGCCGCCATAGGCGATCAAGTAATAGTGCTCGAGAAACCGGAACCATTCCGGCAACTGCACCAGCAGGAACGCCCCCAGGAACGCACCGACCACGCGCGTCCTGCCGCCGATCACCGCCATGGTCAAGCACGTGACCATGACATGGAACTCGAGAACCTCGGGCGAGACGACCCGCAGCGTGTGGGCATGAAGCGCCCCTGCAATGCCCGCGAACGCGGCGCTCAGCAGGAACGCCAAAAATCGCAGGCGTGCGGTGTCGAGGCCGATCGACATTGCCGCAAGCTCGCTCGTCCGCATGAGCTGGAAGGCGCGGCCGCGGAGGCTGCGCATCAACCACCACGCGACGAGCGCGCATACCCCGGCAATTCCCCATACGAATGCCAGCGTCGGATAGCCGCGCGGCAGTACCAGCCCGAAGGCGCCGATTCCCGGCACCCCTGCCAAGCCATTGGCGCCACCGGTCACCGATTCCCATTTGATGGCAATCAGCAGCGCGACTTGGGCGATTCCCAGCGTCGCAAGCGCGAAGTAATGCGATTCGAGGCGAAGAACCGGGATGGCTACGACGACCGCGACGAGAACCGGAGCGACGATCGAGAGCGGGAACGTTACCGGAAAGCTCCACCCGAACTTTGCACCGAGAATTCCGGTGACGTACGCAGCGATGCCGAAGAAAGCGCCTTGCGTCAAAGCCAGTGCTCCGGCGTGACCGAAGATGAACTGGTAGCCGAGAACCAGGATCGAGTAGATCCCGACCAGCGTGAACACGCGCAAGTCATAGGGCGAATTGAAGACGAGCGGCCACGCAACCAGACATGCCAGGCCGGCGAACGGCATCAGTCCGGAGATGAGCGCGCGTCTGCTCATGCGCGACGCTGCGCGATCTCGCCGAACAGGCCCTGCGGACGAAGAAACAGCACGGCAAGCAGGGCGAGGTAGAGAACGATGGATGCGGATGTCTGGGAGAACATCCCATGTATTGCAACCGGCAGAACCGGGATCAGTAGCGGCAATGCCGGGAACATGACCTCGAACACCGCGATGAGCATGGCCCCCGCGATCGCGCCATGCAGCCTGCCCCATCCCCCGATGGTTGCCGCGATGTAGGCTTTGAGGATGTAGTTGGTACCGTCGGTCGGCGTGACGAAATAGGTATTGGCGAGCAGCAATCCCGCAACCCCGGCAAGCGCGGTCGAGAGGGCGAACGTAAGTGCGATCATCAGGTTGACACGGATGCCGAGCGCGGCCGCCATCTCGCGATCCTGGGCCGTCGCGCGCAGACTCTGCCCAAGGCGCGTCCGCATGAGCAGGACATGCTGACCGCCGACAAGAAGCGCGGCGATCAAGATCACCGCGATGGCCTGAATGCTGACCGTGAGACCACCGACATCGACGTTGCCTGCCACGAGGAGCGGCGGCGTAGCGCGCGGCTCAGGCCCGAACGTCACCATCGCGACGTTCTGGAAGATGACCCCGAGTGCAATCGTACTGATGAAGACGGAAACCGGCGGACGGGACTTCAATGGAAAGTACCCGATCGCGGAAAAGACCAACCCGAGCAGCCCGGTAATCAGCACGACGGCCGGCAGGAGCACGAGCCCCGGTACCGGCCAAAGGCTGACCAATGCGATCGCGACGAAGCCGCCGGCCATCACCATGTCGCCCTGTGCAAAGTTGACCGCCCCGGTCGCGTTCAGCACCAGAACGAAGCCGAGCGCACAAAGGGCATAGGCCGCGCCTAACGCGATGCCGTTGACGAGGAGCTGCAGGGTCAGCATCCGGACGTGCCGATCAGGCCCAAAGCCGCAGCGGGCGCAATCGCCCTTCCGGAGCTTCCCGCCCGTGGCCGCGACGTTGCACGATCCTCACGGCGTCAGTGCACCGGTGATGTTGTCGTAGCGCTTGACGACCTTGGGTACGCGCGTCCGACCATCGAAGCACATGATGACGGCCGAATGCGCCATGTTGCCGCGCCCGTCCGACTTGTACGTCATGGCGATGCCCTCGTAGCGCATATCGGCCAGCGCACGTGCCACCTCGGCGGCCGTGCGGGCACCCTTCGAGACGGCCTCGAGGACCATCATCGTGCCGTCATATTGACCGAGCGCGAAGCCATCGGGTTCAACGCTGAACATCTCCCGATACTGCTGCAGAAAGCGCTCCATCTCGGGCGTCCCGCCCGAAACCGGGGACGCATTGGCCTCGGCGCAGACGCCGCGCAGCTCTTCGGGCTCGAGCAACGCGGCCGTCGGCGGCTGATGCATCGCCGAACCCGCAATAATCGGAATCCCCACCCCCATGGCTGCGGCCTGCCGGATGAACAAGGCGGTCGGACCCGAATGCAGGTGGATGAGAATGCCGTCGGGATTGGCGGCCATCGCCTTGCTCAGAACCGGCAGCATGTCCCGAACCTGTACCTCGAGCGCCTCCTCGAACACGGGCGAAAGACCGTGTTTCGCGAGATTCTCGACGATATGGCGCCGGCCGCTCTGGCCGTAAGCAGTCGTCTGGTAGACGAGCGCCAGCCGGCGCAGGCCGAGCTCTTCGACCGCGTAGCGCACATGGGCGACTTTCGTGACGTCGTCGCCCGGAAAGAACCGGAAAACGTAGGGATTGCCCATCTCGGTGATCTGGGCCGTACCCGAGACCGTAATCAACGGCACCTTTCGCTCCAGCGCGATGGGAAGCATCGCCAGCATCTGGGTTCCGAGCATCGATGCGACAACGGCACTCACGGAACCCCGATCCAGCGCCCGTTCCAGCGCATTGACGGCCCCTTCGGGCGAGACGCTGGTATCGACGACGTCGTACTGGACGCGAAGATTCGGCGGGGCATTCCGGATCGCAAGCACGGCGCCATTACGCTGGCTGGTGCCTTCCAGCGACAGGAACCCGGTGATCGGCACCAGGACCGGGATGCCCACATGGGCCGGTGCGGATTGCTGCGCGTGGACCGGCGAAAGCATGAGCAATGCCGCCAGCCCGGTCAGCCAACTGTATCGCATGCGAAACCCTCCATGACGCCTCACCCCGGACTCGCCGGCGGGATATTGCAGATAATACCGCGCATCGGGAAGCACGGAACCGGCGGCGGTCCCGCGTGCCACGCATTCGACATGGCCTGCCGATGCCGCAGCCGTCCGCCAAGACCTTGGCTATGCCGCGCCGCTTGCCGATCTCCTCGCGCCGCGGCTCCCTCGCCGCTGGAGCGACCATCGTCGCATCCTCTTCGATCGGACCAAATCGCCGTGACGGGGCCTTCACGGCCGTTGGAGTCTGCGCGACCTGCCGAGCGATTCCTGCTCCGGCGGACCGTTTACGGGCTGTCCGTACCCCTACATGATGATCGGGTTCCTGCGCGGCAGATCCGGTGGCAGCCGAGGGCGCCTCGGGCGGCCGGATCGGCCCGGACGGCGGCAGCTCGCGGACACCCGCCTTGGCCCGCCCGGACAGGCCGTGTAATGAAGTGAGCATGACGATGCTTCCCTCGGTGCGTGAAATCGTCCTGGCAGAAGCGCTCGACCGAATCCGGGCCGTCGTGGGACCGGCCGGCTGGACCACTGATCCGGATGAAATGGCGCCGCATCTGGTCGAGGAGCGCGGCCTCTATCGCGGACGTGCGCTGATGGTCGTTCGCCCCGCCTCGACGCAGCAGGTGGCCGATATCGTCCGGATCTGTGCCGAGGCCGAGCTCCCGATCGTGCCGCAGGGCGGCAATACGGGCCTCGTCGGCGGCGGCGTGCCGCACGAGCAAGGTGACGAGATCGTCCTGAACCTGTCGCGGATGAACCGCGTCCGGGCCGTCGATCCGCTTAACCATACGATTACGGTCGAGGCGGGCTGCATCCTTGCCGACGTACAGCGGGCGGCCGAGCAGGCCGACCGGCTGTTTCCCTTGAGCCTCGGCGCCGAGGGCACGTGCCAGATCGGCGGCAATCTGTCGACCAACGCGGGCGGAATCGGGGTCCTGCGCTACGGCGTGGCCCGTGACCTCGTCCTCGGTCTGGAGGTCGTCCTGCCCGACGGACGGATCTGGGACGGACTCACAGGCCTGCGCAAGGACAATACCGGCTACGACCTGAAGCATCTCTTCATCGGTGCGGAGGGAACGCTCGGCATCATCACGGCCACCGTCCTCAAGCTGTTCCCGCGGCCGCGCAGCGTCGAAACCGCTTTCATCGGCGTTCCCGACCCGGCAGCCGCGATCGAGCTGCTCGCCCGGATGCGCGCCGGAACGGGCGACTGCGTCACGGCCTTCGAATTGATCTCGCGGACCGGGCTTGAGATGGTGTTGCGGCATATTCCCGGGACGACCGATCCGCTCGCCGACCGGCATCCCTGGTACGTTCTCATGGAAGCGTCGTCCGGAGAGGCGACCGGCGGCCTGCGCACCAACGTCGAAACCGTTCTGGCCGAGGCTGCCGAGGCCGGTCTGGTGCGCGATGCGACCATCGCCGCCTCCGGCGAGCAGGCACGGGCGCTCTGGCGGCTGCGCGAGACACTGCCGGAGGCACAGAAGCCGGAAGGCGGCAGCATCAAGCACGACGTGTCGGTACCGGTATCGAAAGTGCCGGAGTTCATCGCGCGCGCCACCAGCGCCTGCGAGGCGGCCCTGCCCGGCATCCGGGTGGTTGCCTTCGGGCACGTCGGCGACGGCAACATCCACTTCAACCTGAGCCAACCCATCGGCGCCGACCGAGATGCCTATCTGGCCCGCTGGGCGGAGTTCAACCGGATCGTCCACGATATCGTCGCGGATCTCGGCGGCAGCATTTCGGCCGAGCACGGAATCGGTCGACTCAAGCGCGACGAGCTCGTCCGCTACAAGTCGCCAGTCGCCATCGAGGTGATGCGAACGCTCAAGCGCGCACTCGATCCGAAAGGCATCATGAATCCGGGCAAGGTAATCGAATGACCTACGTTGCGCCGCTCAAGGACATGCAGTTCGTCCTGCGCGAGGTCGCCGGACTTGATCGCATCGCCGCACTGCCGGGAGGTGAAGTGGCGGAGCCTGAGCTCGTCGCCCAGGTGCTCGAACAGGCCGCCAAACTGGCGGAGGAAGAGCTGGCGCCGCTGAATGCGCCGGGCGACCGTAGCGGTTCGGTGCTCGAGAACGGCGTGGTCCGCACGCCGCCGGGCTGGCGCGACGCCTACCGCAAATATGTCGATGGCGGTTGGAACAGCGTCCCCTTCGATCCCGAGTATGGCGGACAAGGCTTTCCATGGGTGATCGCCGCGGCCATCCAGGAAATGTGGCAGTCCGCCAACATGTCGTTCGGCCTCTGTCCACTCCTTAACCAGGGTGCCGTGGAACTGCTGCAGGCACATGGTTCGCCGGAGCAGAAGCGCCTGTTCCTGCCGAAGATGGTTTCCGGCGAATGGACCGGAACGATGAATCTGACCGAGCCGCAGGCGGGCTCCGACGTCGGCGCGCTGCGCACGCGGGCCGTGCCGGCCGACGGCCATTACCGGATAACCGGTCAGAAAATCTTCATCACCTACGGCGATCACGATCTCGCCGACAACATCATCCATATGGTTCTCGCCCGAACCCCGGGCGCTCCGGCCGGAACGCGCGGCATCTCGCTGTTCATCGTGCCGAAGATCCTGGTCGGACCGGACGGCCGGCTGCAGGGCCGCAATGACCTCCGGTGCGTCTCGCTGGAACACAAGCTTGGGATCAAGGCCTCGCCCACCGCCGTCATGGCTTACGGCGACACTGAAGGCGCCATCGGGTTTCTCGTCGGCGAGGAGAACCGCGGCCTCGAGTACATGTTCACGATGATGAACAATGCCCGCCTCAACGTCGGGCTTCAGGGGGTCGCGATTGCCGAGCGCGCGTACCAGCAGGCGCGCGACTATGCCAAGACCCGGATTCAGGGGCGGGGCCTCGGCGGCCGTACCTCCGACGCCGTCGCCATCATCAATCATCCAGACGTCCGCCGCATGCTGCTGACCATGCGGGCGGCGACGGAAGCGGCGCGTGCCCTCACCTATTACGCGTTCGCCGCTCTCGACCTCGCCAAGCGTCACCCGGATGCCGGGGAACGCGCCCGTCAGCAGGCGCTCGCCGACCTGCTGACCCCGGTGGCGAAGGCGTGGTGCACGGATCTCGGCGTCGAAGTCGCGTCGACCGGCATTCAGGTGCATGGCGGCGTCGGCTTCATCGAGGAGACCGGCGCCGCCCAGCATCTGCGGGATGCGCGAATCGCCCCGATCTACGAGGGTACCAACGGCATCCAGGCAAACGACCTCGTCTTTCGAAAGATCGGCCGTGACGAAGGCGCCGCCGCGAAAGCCTTCCTCGACGAGGTGGGGGCCCTCGAGGCGAAACTGGCCAGCGCCCCGGGCGAGGATCTCGCCAGGATCGGCGCTCAGCTCGTCGCCGGCGTGTCGACGCTCCGCGACGCAACCGACTGGATCGTCGCGACCCAGCGGCAAGAGCCGCGCGCGGTCGCGGCGGGGGCGGTGCCGTATCTGCGGCTGTTCGGCACCGTCGCCGGCGGCTACCTGATGGCAAAGGCGGCGTTCGCGGCCCAGCGGGCCATTGCGGACGGCAACGCGAGCGACCGGGCGTTCTGCGAAACCAAGATCGCCACGGCGCGTTTCTACGCCGACCATTTCCTCAGCCAGGCGCCCATGCTGCTTCATCCTGTCACGCGCGGCGCCGACAGCATCCTCCGAGTCGCTGAAGATCAGTTCTGACGCGACCGTTCGTTCCGGAACGCGCCGCCGCCGAGAATCCCCGGAAAGAGCCCGCACCGAGCGTGATACTGCCTGCCGGCGGGGAAAAATTTACGGTCGGCGCTTAGTTTTTTCTTGCATCAGGGGGGGTTTGGTCCCAAATAGCGATCCTTGTAATCCTTATCTCTTTCGGGACAGGAGGATGATGGAAAGAGATGGCGAAGGCGTCGGTCCATAAGTTGGGAGTGGTGACGGGTGGGCGGCGTGGCAGCGCCGCAGCGATGAAGGCGCAGGCGAATGTTTCGTCGGCGCAGCCACTGGCGGTTGCTCAGACTCCGGCGCAGGCCGAGCCGAGTCCCGCGAAGGATTACTTTGTCGAGCGCAACGGTGTGAAGTTCGCCGGCACCCACCTGCTCGTGGAGCTCTGGGGTGCCAAGAATCTTGGCGATCTCGCAACCACCGATGCCATGCTGCGCGAATCGACGAGCGCTGCCGGTGCGACTCTGCTGCACGTCCACCTCCACCACTTCGGCCCGAATGCCGGCCTGTCGGGCGTGGCCGTGCTGGCGGAGAGCCACATCTCAATCCACACCTGGCCGGAGCGCGGCTACGCGGCGATCGACATCTTCATGTGTGGCGCCTGCGATCCGTACAAGGCGATCCCGGTGATCCGCCGCGCGTTCGAGCCGGCTTCCGTCCAGATCTCCGAACAGAAGCGCGGAGTGATCGCGTGAACCAGCCGAACGGTGACGGTGCCGGCGGCTGGTTCCAGGAAAAGCTGTTCCCGCACGTACGGCAGACGTTCCAGATCACGCAGATCATTTACCGCGAGCGGACCGAGCACCAGGATCTGGTGATCTTCGAGACGCCGGCTTATGGTCGGGTGCTGGCACTGGATGACGTCATCCAGGTCACGGAAAAGGACGAGTTCGTCTATCACGAGATGATGACGCACGTGCCGATCCTTGCCCACGGCAAGGCGCGCAGGGTGCTCATCATCGGCGGCGGCGACGGCGGCATTCTGCGCGAAACGCTGCGCCACAAGAGTATCCAGAAGGTCACGATGGTCGAGATCGACCGCAGCGTCGTCGACATGTGCCTTCGGTACATGCCGTCGATCCCGCAGAAGGCCTTCGACGACAAGCGGACCGACCTCGTCATCGCCGATGGGGCGAAATTCGTCGCGGAGACGAAGGACCGGTACGACGTCATCATCGTCGACTCGACCGATCCCATCGGTCCGGGTGAAGTCCTGTTCACCGAGGAGTTCTACCGGAACTGCCGTCGCTGCCTGACAGACGGCGGCATTCTGGTGAACCAGAATGGTGTCCCGTTCATGCAGCCGGACGAGGTGGCGATGACGTACTGGCGGCGCAAGAAGTCGTTCAAGGATGTCGGCTTCTACCTCGCTGCCGTGCCGAGCTACTATGGCGGGTTCATGACCCTTGGCTGGGCGACCAACAACAAAAAGCTGCGCGAGACGACGCTCGCCACACTGACGAAGCGCTTCAAGGCGGCCCGGCTCAAGACCAAGTACTACACGCCGGAAGTCCATCGTGGCGCCTTCGCCCTGCCGCAGTTCATTCAGGGTTATATCAAGCAGCGCTGAAGGGAGGCCGCATTCGCGGCCCCCTCCCCTGGCGCCGATGCATTCCAGGCATCGGCGTTACAGTGGCTGGCCGGGGATCGGCTAGTACGATTTCGGCACCCCCAGCACCTTCTTTGCGATATAGCAGAGGATCAGGTGCGGGCTGACGGGCGCCAACCGCGGAATCCACGCCTCGCGAAGGAATCGCTCCACGTGATACTCCTTCGCGTAGCCCATGCCGCCAAGTGTCAAAATGGCGGTTTCGCAGGCTCGGAAACACGCCTCCGCCGCCAGATACTTCGCGGCGTTTGCCTCGGCCCCGCAGGGCTGACCGCGGTCGTAGAGCGTCGCCGCCTTGAAGACCATCAGATCCGCGGCCTCGAGCTCCATCCAGCAGCGGGCCAACGGATGCTGAATCGCCTGATTCTGACCGATCGGCCGGTCGAAGACGATCCGTTCGCCGGCATATTGCGCGGCGCGTTCGAACGCAGCCCGGCCGCGGCCGACCGCTTCGGCAGCGATGAGAATGCGCTTGGGATTGAGGCCGTGAAGAATGTAGGTAAATCCCTTGCCCTCGCCCCCGATACGATCGGCGACCGGCACGCGCAACCCGTCGAAGAACACCTGATTCGAATCGACCGCCTTGCGGCCCATCTTCTCGATTTCTCGGATCTCCACGAAGCGCCGATCGAGATCCGTGTAGAACAGGCTCAGCCCGCCCGTCGGCTCGGTCACATACTCGATCGGCGTGGTCCGCGCCAGAAGAAGAACCTTGTTTGCCACCTGGGCTGTCGAGATCCAGATCTTTTGACCATGGACCACATAATGATCGCCGTCGCGCTCGGCGCATGTCTTTATCCGGAGCGTATTGAGACCGGCATCCGGTTCTTGAGACCGGCATCCGGTTCCGTCACCGCAAAGCAGGCACGGTCCTCGCCGCGAATGAGAGGCGACAGCATCCGCGCCTGCTGTTCAGGCGTACCGAACTTCACCACGGGCTGCAGCCCGAAGATGTTCATGTGGACGGCAGAGGCCCCTGAAAATCCCGCGCCTGACTGGCTGATCGTCTGCATGAGGATGGCCGCCTCGGTTATGCCGAGTCCGGCGCCCCCGCAGTGATCCGGCATGGCAATGCCAAGCCATCCGTCCCGCGCCAGCGCAGCATGGAACTCCTCTGGAAAGCCACCGTGCAGTCGCGTTGCAGCCAATAGTCAAGCCCGAACGCCGCACAGAGCTTCTGCACGGCGGCGCGAATGTCCTTCTGGTCTTGGCTCAGCTCAAAGTCCATGGAGCCGGTTTCCCGCAGGAAATCACCTGCTGACCACCAATGATTGCCCTTGACCAAGCCAGCGCGAACCTCTTAACCACGACCTAGCTCGTCGGTGGTCCATCCGATCTTGCGGGATCTCATACGACCTGACTAGCCCAATTGAGGGATAGGCCTCCGAGCTGCTTGGCATCATTGTCCGGCCGAGTTCTAATGTCGGCGGAGGGGGATATTATGGCTCCACGGGCGACCGGGGCCGAACTCCCAGTCGGCAGAGCTGGCCATAGCACCGACGAACTCGCGCAATTCCTGCACTTAGCGCTCGAGTACGCCAGAGCCGTGACGTGGCAGTGGAATATTGCCACGGATGAATGTTTCTAGTCGGTCGAATTCAGCGAACTGCTTGGGCTGGAGAGATCGACACCGCGTTCGTACGAGAACTGGCTCGCTTCGATCGTGCCGGAAGATCGCGCGGACGTGGCACGCACCCTTCATGATCATATCCAGTCCGGCCACGATTTCCGCATCGAATTCCGGATCAACTACCGTCATCGCGGTAGACGCTGGTTCGCATTGTCGGGCCGCGTGCTTCGGGACGGAAACGGCAAGCCGTATCGCCTGATCGGCGTCACGTCCGACATCACGGACAGCAAGCGGACGGAAATGGCGCTGCGCGACAGCGACCGATTGTTCCACCGCATTGCTGAAGCCACGCCGGACATCGTCTACATCTACGACCTCGTCGAGCATCGCAACGTCTACACCAACGGCTGGATCAAGACGGTCCTCGGCTACTCCGAGGTCGAAATTCGTCAACTGCGTGGCCAGGCGATAAGGGCGCTCATTCACCGTGACGACCTGCACCAGCTCCTCGGCAAGCGGCTCGTGTTCGCCAGGGTCTCGGACGATGAGACGATCGAACGCGAGTTAAGGCTGCGGCATGCCGATGGCCGTTGGCGCTGGTTCCACAACCGCGAGGTCGTTTTTGCGCGACATGGCGACGGTCGCGTCCGGCAGATACTCGGACTCCTCACCGATGTGAGTGACCACCGTCGTGCCGAGCACGCCTTGCGCGAAAGCGAGCAGCGCTTCCGGCAATTCTCCGATAGCTCCCAGGACGTGTCGTGGATCTTCAATATCGATGAAAATCGTCTCGAGTACGTCAGTGCGAGCTACGAGCGAATCTGGGGGCAAAGCCGCGAAGCAATCATGCGAAACGCCGTGAACTGGCTCGATTCGATCCACATCGAGGATCGCGATGCGGTCCGCGCCGTACTGCCGGGAATCCTTGCAGGTGAAAAACGTGACTTTGAATACCGGATCGTGCGACCGGACGGAGCCGTTCGTTGGATTCGCGACAGCGCCTTCCCGATCACGGATGCGACCGGAAAGGTGCAACGCGTCGGCGGAATTGCCCAGGACATCACCGAACGCAAGCAGACCGAGGAAGAACTTAGTCTCGCCCTTTCACGGGCCAAGCTGCTGCTGAGCGAGGTCCACCATCGCGTCAAGAACAGCGTGCAGGCAATTACCGCGGTGCTTCGCATGGAGAGGCGCACGGCGGCTTCGCCCGAGGCGCAGCGGCGCATCGATGCCATGATCCGGCGCGTCATGGCCATCGGTCGCGTCCACGATCAGCTGTACCGGACGAAGGAATTCGACGTCATCGAGTTCGGCAGCTACCTGCGAGCGTTGTGCGACGAACTGGCAAAGTCGATCCTGCCGGCGGGGCGCCGGCTCGACGTGCGCACGCAACGGGCGAAGATCCCGATTCGCGTCGCGACGTCGCTCGGCCTGATCGCGACTGAACTCGTCACCAATGCGATCAAACATGGCCTGGGTCCCATACGGGTCGACTTTGCTGCCGGCGATGGAATCCTGCGCCTGTCGGTCGTAGATCAGGGTCCGGGCCTGCCGCCCGACTTCGATCCAAGTCGAAGCGGTGGGCTGGGCGCCCGGTTTTCGCAAACGCTGTCGCGGATGATGGGCGGTCAGTTCCGATGGAACGGCTCCGAGTGCATCGTAACGGTTCCGTACGGGCGGCAGCGACACTGAAGCGGCGACCCTGCCGGCGCTACGCTGCCGTTCCGGTAGCGACGCCTGCGCCAAGGCGGCGACTTGCCGCAGCCGCGATTTCCTTCAGCGTCGTCGCGACGACTCCATCCCATCGGCAGTCGAACACGCCGTGATGACCGAGCGCCGTGAGTACCAGGCTGAGCCGCCCGGCGTGGTCGAAGATAGGCGCCGCAAGTGCGCTGATGCCGGGCAGCAGATCGCCGTCGACCCGGCCCAACCCGTAGCGCCGCACGTCGGCGGCAAGGCGGTCCGGCGTTAGTGCGTCGAGGTCGTCGGGCCGGCGTGCACGAAGATCCGCGAGCTCGGCCTCGACGAGCGCCCGCGTATGCTCAGCGGGCGCATACGCCAGAAAAACCCGGCCGGTGGCCGATGACAGCACGGGCATTACCGAACCGACCCTGACGTTCACCGTGACGGGCTTGCTGCTCTCTTCCCAGCCGACGACGGTCGGTCCGCGATTGCCCCAAACGGCGATCAGCACCGTCTCGTCAACACGCGTCCGAAATGCCGCTGCGGCCCATCTGCCGACCTTTACGGGGTCGAGCCGTCCGAGCGCCGCGAGACCGACCGTGAGCGCAAGCACGCCGAGATCGTAGCGTCCGGTCATCGCGTCCTGCTCGACCAGACCGACCCTGATGAGGCTGACGAGATACCGGTGCGCTTTGCTCGCCGACATGCCGGCGCGACCTGCCACGTCCTTCAATCCCAACGCAGCCGGTGCCTCGGCCAGCGCTCGCAACAACCGCGCGCCGAACTCCACCGACTGGATACCTTGCCGTTCCGGTGGAACGCCGGTGCCGCGGCGGCTGCGTTTCGTGCCCATCTCCGACCCCCGTGCACCCTTGACTCGGAATACGTGATTCAAGAATATGAAATTAATTTACTATTTAGCAACAGGGAGGACAACGATGACGGCACCCCCGCACGTCAGCACACCTCAGGAAGGGGCGACGGGACATTCAGGCGAAATGCGCCTGTCGATCTTCTCGGTGCAGGACCACTATCCGACCCGAGAGCGGTCCCTGCCGCAGCTCTATCGCGAGGTGATTGCGCAGGCGGAACTTGCCGATCGTCTCGGGTACGACACGTTCTTCGTGGCCGAGCACCATTTCCATGAGTACGGGGCGGTTCCGAACCCGGCCGTCATGCTCTCGACCCTCGCGCAGCGCACGACGCGTCTGCGCCTGGGCTCGGCGATCTCCATCTTGACGTTCCATCATCCGCTGACGGTCGCGGAGAGTTACGCGATGGTCGACGTGCTCTCCGGCGGGCGCATGGTGCTCGGCGTCGGCTCCGGTTATCTCAAGCACGAATTCGAGGGCTATCACATCGATCCCGCCGAAAAGCGCGAGCGCTTCGACGAGAACCTCGCGATCCTCAAGCGCGCCCTGGCCGGCGAGCGGATAACCTACAAGGGGAAGTTCAATACGCTCGAGGCGGTGCAGATCAACGTTCTGCCCGTTCAGCCGTCGATCCCGATCTATGTCGCCATCCTGAAGAAGGAGGGCGCGTATCACGTCGGGCGCCAGGGCAACAACATCATGTGCGTGCCGTATGCATCGGTCGACCGCTTCGAAGAAATCGGCCCGATGCTCGCCGAGTTCCGGCGCGGCCGCGCTGAGGCCGGCCTCCCGCCCAGCGACGATGACAACGTGTTCGCCTTCCATACCCACGTCGCCGAGAGCGACGAGGCTTGCCGCCGCGAAGCCGCCGACGCTTTCGACCTGTATGTCGCCACCCGGCTCTACGCGAAGCGGCAGGTCTACGACGACATCATGCGTTCCGGTCTCGGCCTGTTCGGCTCGGTCGACACGGTCGTCGACAAGATGGTGCGTCTCTACGAGATGGGGATCCGGCACGTCATGGCGTTGCAGAACTTCGGCATGATGCCGGAGAAATTGGTGCACAACTCCATGCGCCTGATGGCCGAAGAGGTCATGCCGCGCGTCCGCCAGCGCCTGGCGCAAAAGGCGGCCGCATAAGCGGCCAGTCGGGCGCAACCGTAACATCGTGTCGCGATCGGAGCGCTGCAATGTTCGGTCGGTGACCTGCGGTTGACATCGGTTTCAGGTGAAACTAGTAAACCCGGGTCGCGATACTGCATGCCGTTCGAACAGCCTGACTGTGTCAGGCCGTTGCGTTCAGGCAAGAACGGGCCATTTCGGGCCTTTACCTGTGTAGGGAGGACAGATGCGTTGGTTCAAGATTTTGTCCGCCTCGTTGATTGCCGTTGGCGCGATGCTGGTCGGCCACCAGGCTGACGCGCAACAGACGATCGAACTCAAGGTCAGTCATTACCTGCCGGCGGTCCATGGCATCCATACCGACTTCATCGAACCGTGGGCGCGGGAGCTGGAACGCCGGACGAACAACAAGGTAAAGGTCACTATTTTCCCGGGCGGATCGTCCTTCGGCGACGTCGCGCGGCAGTACGATCAGGTCACGGCCGGCGTGATCGACATTGCCCACGGCCTGCATGGAATCCCGCGCGGGCGTTTTCCGCGCACGTCGGTCATCGATCTTCCCTTTCTGACCGAGAACGCCGACGTCGCGACCCGCACGTTGTGGGCGCTTTATCCAAAGTACCTCAAGGATGAATATCGGGGTGTGAAGGTGCTGGCGCTGCATGCGCACAACGGCGGCCTGATCCATACCCGCGAAAAACAGATCACCCAACTCGCCGACCTCAAGGGGCTTCGCATCCGGGCACCGTCGCCGGCCGTGCAGATGATGCTCGAGTATCTCGGCGCGACACCGGTCGGCCTGCCGCCGGGTCAGGTCTACGAGAATCTGCAGAAGGGTGCGATCGATGGCGCCGTGTTCCCGTGGGATCCGGTCTCGTCCTTCAAGCTTGCCGAGGTTCTCAAGTATCACCTCGACGCGCGCACCTACACGGTGTCGTTCTTCTTCGTCATGAACCAGCGCAAATACGATGGTCTTCCGCCCGACGTGAAGCAGGCCATCGATGACATCTCGGGCGACGCGCTGATTCCGAAGTTCGGTCCGTGGTGGAACAAGTGGGACCAGGCCGGCCTGGATCAGGCCAAGGCCCGGGGGAACGTGATCGTCCGCCTGTCCGATGAGGAGCGCCAGCGCTGGCGCGAGGCGCTGACGCCGATGACCGAGTCGTACCTCAAGTCGATCGAGGACCAGGGCGTGAAGAACGTGCGCGAGATCTACGACGAGGCGCTCCGCCTCGTCGCGCAGTTCGAAAAGAAGTCCTGACGCCGACCGCCGGGCGGCTGCCGTCGTGCAGCCGCCCGGCGATTATCCCTGAGTCGGCCTGATGTTTCAGACCATATATCGTGGCCTTGCCATCATGACCCGAGGGTTCGCCTCCCTCGGTGTCTTCATGTTGATCGTGACCATGCTCGCGACCGTCGTCGACGTCGCACTGCGGCGGACGGTAAACGTCGCGATCATCGGCATGGTCGACATTACCCAGTTACTTGTGATGGGCGCGGTGTTTATGGCCATCCCCTTCGCCTTCTTCACCGAGAGCCACATCGTCATCGAGCTGGTCACGGACCGTCTGCCGCGGCGTAGCATCGCCGCGCTGAAGTTCGCTGCGGCGTTGATCACGATCGCGTTCATGGCTGCGGTCCTGCGCTACGGATGGGTCCAGGCCATTCAACAGCACGGCTACGGCGATCGCTCGCAAACCATCGGCATCCCGATCCTGCTCTACTGGATCCCGCTTCTGGCCGGCTCGGCCCTTTCGATCGCCGCCGCGGGCCTGATCGTCCTGCGCCAGGCGATCATTGCCGTAAGCGGCGAGGATCCTGTCAGGTAATCGTCCTTATGGATGCTTCAACCATCGGCCTCCTCGGCATCGTCGCCCTTCTCGTACTGATCGCGCTCCGGGTTCCCGTTGCCATCGCGATGGGCAGCGTCGGCGCGATCGGCTTCGGGCTTATCAACGGATTCGATGCGCTGGGCTTCGTCATGGGCTCGGCGCCGTTCCAGGCGGTCTTCCCGTATACGCTGTCGGTCATTCCGCTCTTCGTCCTGATGGGCGTTTTCGCAACGTATGCCGGCCTGTCGCGCAATCTGTACGAAGGCTTCTATGCATTCTTCGGTCACCTGCGGGGCGGGCTTGCCATGGCGACGGTCGGCGCCTGCGCCGGGTTTGGCGCGATCTGCGGTTCATCGATCGCCACGGCCGCGACCATGTGTCGGGTGGCGCTGCCAGAGATGCGCCGGCGCGGCTATGCCGATTCGCTCGCGACCGGCGCGATCGCAGCCGGCGGCACGCTCGGCATCATGATCCCGCCGAGCATCATCATGGTGATCTATGGGCTGCTGACGGAAACGTCGATCGGCAAGCTGTTCATCGCCGGCGTCCTGCCGGGCCTTCTTGCCACGGCCCTTTATATGTCGGCGATCGCCTTCGTGACGTGGCGCGATCCGAAGCTGGGTCCCGCCGGGCCGCGCTATGACTGGCGACAAACGCTTGCCGCTCTGCGTCGGATCTGGGACGTCATCCTGCTGTTCGCCGTCGTGATCGGCGGCATCTATTTCGGCTGGTTCGCGCCGACGGAAGCTGGCGCCGTCGGCGCGTTCGGCGCCTTCGTGTTCGCGTTTGCCCGCAAACGCCTGAACAAGACGGTGGTGCGGGACTGCATCGCCGAAACAGCGTCGACGACCGGGATGATCTTCCTCATCCTGATCGGCGCGAACGTCTTCAACTACTTCATGGACGTTTCGAACCTGCCGCAGCTTCTGGTCGCCACGGTCGACGAGTCGGGCCTTCATCCCTACGTCGTGCTTATCATCATTCTTGCCTTCTACGTGGTCCTCGGCACCTTCTTCGAAGAGCTGTCGATGATCCTCCTTACCATCCCGTTCGTGTTTCCGCTGATCAAGTCGCTGGGTTTCGATCCGATCTGGTTCGGTGTCCTGATCGTCACCATCGTCGAGATCGGCCTGATCAGCCCACCGGTCGGCATGAACCTGTTCGTCGTCCAGAGCGTCGCACGTGACGTGCCGCAGATCACCGTGATGCGCGGCGTCATACCGTTCGTCGTGGCCGACATCATCCGGCTCGCCATTCTCGTCACCTTCCCGTGGATCACGCTGGTCCTGCCGTCGATGATGGATTGACGTCGGCCTGCACGGACCAGCGATCGTGCACGGCCAGCGATCGAGCGACGATCAGCGGTCTTTCAACGCCGCCAGAGCGGCGCAGAACCTTTCCGCGGCGACCCGGGCAGGCCAGGGCTCCCACGGCGTCCCGCCATAGCGTCGTACAAGCGGATCTGTCTTTGGTGCCCGGCTGGTTATGCCGAGCGCTTGACGAATCTCCTTCGGGGTCCAGCCGGCGACGTGCCGTGCTTCGGCCGCCGCAGCGGCGCGGTCGGCGTTCTTGATCAAGGCGGTCCAGTCCGCCGGAAGCTGCGCCGGCAATCCATAACGCAGATGGACGATGGTCTGCAGCCGGGTATCGAGGAACCTGTAACCGTCGCCGAGGAAAGGCTTGACCGGCGAGATCGGGTCGAAGGCCATCAGGCCCTCCGAGGCATCGTGAAGCAATGCTGCAAGCTGCAGCCTTTCCGAAAGCCCCTGCCGGTGTTCCGCCTTGGCGATCTCCAGCACCAGCAGCGAATGCTGAGCCACCGACATCGGCCATTCCCAGACCGAATGCCCGCCCCAGCGCGGCGTGCGCGACAAGCCGATGGCGAGATCCTCGTCCTCGAAATCCAGCGGCGACGGATTGAGAAGATCGATACGACGCCCCGACGCCAGCCGGACCCAGGCACGCTGCGATGGCCCCTTCATCCCGAGAGCCGCGGCAGCAGCAAGACGAGCCCCGGCACCGCGACGACGAGGACAAGCCGGAGGATATCGGCGAGAACGAAGGGCGTGATCCAGCGATACAGCGTGCCAATCGGAATCTTGAGGATCGATTGCACCACGAACAGGTTCATGCCGACCGGCGGGCTGATCAGGCCCATCTCGACGACCATCACGATGAGGACGCCGAACCAGATCGGATCGAAGCCAAGCCCCGTGACCAGCGGGAAGAAGATCGGTACCGTGAGGAGGATCATCGACAGCTCCTCGAAGAAGGTACCGAGCACGATATACAGTACGCAGATCGCGACGATCACAAGATACGGCTCGACACCGAAACCCGTTACGAAGTCCTGCAGGGCACGCGGCAAACTGCCGAAGTTCATCAGTTGCGAGAACAGCAGCGCGCCGATCAGGATCGCGAACAGCGCCGCGGTGATGCGTGCCGTTTCGACGGCACAGTCCAGGAAATCGCGCGCCGACAGCGTACGACGCCATGCCGCAAAGCAGAATGCGCCGAAAGCGCCCACGCCAGCCGCTTCGGTCGCCGTGAACGCACCGAAATAGAGCCCACCCATGATCAAGGCAAAGAGCGCCACCACAGGTCCGACACGGCCGAGCAGCCGCCAGCGCTCGGGCCACGCGACCCGCTCGCCCCGCGGCCCGGCGGCAGGATTGCGCCAGACCAGATACTGCACGGTGACGGCATAAAAACCGATCGCGATCAACCCCGGCACGATACCGGCGATGAACAGCTTCGCAATGTCCGTCCCCGTCATGATGCCGTAGATCACCATGATCACCGAGGGCGGAATCAAGATGCCGAGCGTGCCGCCGGCACAGATGGCCGCACTGGCCAGCCCCTCGTGATAGCCGTATCGCCGCATCGAGGGATACGAGACCTTCGAGAAGGTCGCCGCGGTCGCGATGGCCGACCCGCAGACCGCGGCGAACGCGCCGCAGGCCAGGATCGTCGCGATCGCAAGGCCGCCGCGCCGGTGCCCGACGAAAGCGTTGCACGCGGCATAGAGGTCCGCCGAGATTCCCGACCGCGCGATGAACGTCCCCATCAGGATGAACATCGGCACGACCGAGAGCTCGTAGCTCATCGTGTTCGATACCGGGATCTGGCCGAGCAGTGCCAGCGCAGGGGTCCAGCCGATGAGCGAGACGATGCCACCGACGCCGACGAGAGTCATGGCGAAGGCGATCGGCACGCCGGCCAGCAGAAGAAGGGTCAGCGCCCCGAACGCGTAGAGCGCAAGTTCCCAGGCGCCGATCATGTCCGCGCCGCTCGCAGCGCCAGGACCGCCGCGTAGAGGAAGACGAGCGTCGTCACGCCCAGCAGCACCGCCATGGCGATCGCGATATAGCCCCTGCCGACCCCGAGCAGCAGCGTCGTCTCGCCGACCTCGATCAGGCCCTGTCCGCGGACGAAGATCCGCCACGTCATGATCCCGGTGACAACGGCCGAGACGGCGTCGCCGATCGCGGCCTGGATCAACCGGACCCGCGCCGACAGGACGTTCTCGAGGAAGTTGACGACGATGTGTTCACGCGCGGCCGTGGTGAGCGGCATGCCGGCGAACACCACCAGACCCATGAGGATTTCCGTCATTTCGAACGCGCCGAACAGCGGCGCGTTGAGGAAGTAGCGCCCGGCCACGTCGATCGCCGTCAAGACCATCATGACCAGGATCATGCCGCCGACAGTCACGGAAAGGATCCGCCCCGGCCGACCGAGTTCGGCGGCCGGGGCGGCGGCGACCGTGCCCCCTTCCCTGACGTCCTGCAAGCCCGTCACGGGACGTTGACGCGCTTCTCGGCGCGATAGACGTCGACCATGGCGCGGGCGTAGGCGATGATCTCCTCGCCCGGCAGGTTCCGCTTCTTGGCCTCGACGAGCCACTCTTCCTCGAGTTCCTTGAGGGCCGCCTTCGCCTTCTCGACCTCGGCCGGCGGCAGTGTGACGAAGTTGACGTTGTTCTTCCTCAAGGCTGCGCGCCCGACCTCGTCGCCGTTGGTCCAGGCCCAGCCCGCGTTCATCGCCACGGCCATCCCGGAATGCTTCTCGATCGCGGCCTTGTGCTCCGGCGTCAGCGAATTCCACCGGGCTTCGTTAATGCCCAGCCAGAACGTGTCGGTATAGAGACCGCCCGGAATCTCGGTCGTCGCCTTGATCACCGGCGTGATCTTGAAGAACTCGATCGACTCGATCGGGAACGTGATTCCGTCGGCGACGCCGGACTGCATTGCCTGCTGCGCCTCGGTTGGCGGAAGCTGCACGGGCGTGCCCCCGAGCGCGGCCATGATCCGTCCCGTCACGTTGCCGCCGACACGGATCTTCTTGCCCTTGAGATCCTCGATCGTCCGGATCGGCTCGCCACGCATGTGAATACCCGGCGTCGAGTGGACCCAGAGCCCGACGATCTTGACGCCGGCATGTTCCTTGTAGCGCTCGCCATAGCGCTGGTACGTCGCCCACGCCGCGGCCGCGCCGGACCACGGATCCGGCGACATGAAAGGCAGATCCATGACCTGGGTCATCGTGAAGCGTCCGGGATTGTGTCCGGACACCCCGTAGCCGACATCGATGACGCCGTTCTTCACAAAGTCGAAGAACTCCGGCGGCCGGCCGATGGACGATGTCATGACGTCGAACTTGAGCGTGCCGTTCGTCTCGCGCTCGATGGCGCGCGCCCAAGGCACGATGATGCCCCGGACGATCAGATGGTGGTTGGGCAGCCAGTTGCCGACACGCAGCGTCGTCGTCTGCTGCGCCGCAGACGGCGCCGACCACGCGACGCCGAGGAGCGAAAGCGCGGCCACGACGCCTGTAACGAACATTCGGCTTTTCATTGTCTCTCTCCCCTTTTTCGCGGAATCAATAACCTGCACATCTCATGCCGGTGACTCGACCGGCCAGTCGACGTTGCCGGAATGCGTCACGGCGCCAAGATTTGCAGGGCCGACGGTCGCGGCGTATTTCTCCAGCAATCCGCTGAGCGCCTTCGGGCGCGGTTGCCATTGGCGGCGCCGCTCGGCAAGTTCCGCGTCGGACAGCGCAACGGTGATCGAGCGTTGCGTCGCGTCGATGCGAACGCGATCGCCGTCGCGAAGAAGCGCGATCGGCCCGCCGACCGCCGCCTCGGGACTCGCGTAGCCGATGCACATGCCGCGTGTCGCACCGGAAAAACGACCGTCGGTCAGCAGCGCGACCTGCTCGCCCATCCCCTGCCCGTAGATGAGCGCGGTGACGCCGAGCATCTCGCGCATCCCGGGCCCTCCTTTCGGCCCCTCGTTGCGGATCACGAGGACGCTGCCCGGCGCGTAGCTGCGCGCGCGCACGACGGCCATGCACTCCTCCTCGTTTTCGAAGACGCGGACCGGTCCTTCGAACACGAGTTGCCGCAGCCCGGCGACCTTGAGGAGCGCGCCGTCCGGGCAAAGATTGCCCTTGAGCACAACCACGCCCCCTGTCGGCGAAATCGCCTCGGACGTCGGCCGGACGACGCGGCCGTCGGGCGGAGGTGCGGCGCTGGCCAGCTCCGCGATCGTCCGCCCGGTGACCGTCAGGCAGTCGCCATGGATGTATCCGCCTTCGAGCAGGGCGCGCAGGATCACCTGGGTTCCGCCGATCTCGTGCACGTCCTTGGCAACGAACTTGCCGCCGGGACGCAGGTCGCCGATGAGCGGGATGCGGTCGAACACCGCGGCGACGTCGTCGAGCGTGAATCGAATTCCGGCCTCATGTGCGATCGCCGGCAGATGAAGCGCCGCATTGGTGGAGCCGCCCGTCGCGGCAACCACGGCCGCGGCATTCTCGAGGCTCTTGCGGGTGATCAGATCACGCGGCAACGGCCCTCCATCCTTCAGGATGCGCATGACGGTCTCGCCGGCCTGGCGGGCAAGGGCCATGCGCTCGGCATAGACGCCGGGCATCATCGCCGAACCGGGCAGCGCCAGGCCGAGCGCTTCGGACACCATTGCCATCGTATTCGCCGTGAACTGGCCGGCGCAGGAGCCGATCGTCGGCAGGCATGCGTGCTCGAGTTCGTCGAGTTCGGCCGCCGTCATCTGCCCGGTCATGACCGCCCCGACGGCCTCGTAGGCATCGAGGACGGTTACGTCCCTGCCCCGCCAGCGGCCGGGCAGAGCGCTGCCGCCATACATGAAGACCGACGGCACGTTGCAGCGGACGATCCCCATCATGACGCCGGGCAGCGTCTTGTCGCATCCGCCGAAGCCGACCAGGCCGTCATAGGCATGCGCGCGGACGACGGCCTCGATCGAGTCGGCGATGATTTCGCGCGAGACCAGACTGAACCGCATGCCGAGATGGTTCATCGACAGGCCGTCGGATACGGATATCGTCGTGAACTCGCGCGGAACGCCGCCCGCGGCGCGGATTCCGATCTTGGCCTCCTGCGCCTGCGGGCCAAGCGTCATCGAGCATGGGGTGACCTCGCCATGCGTGCTCACCACGCCGATGAATGGCCTGCCGATATCCTCATCCGACAGCCCCATGCCGCGAAGAAAGGCGCGATGCGGCGCACGATCGAGCCCGCGGGTCGTGATCGGTGATCGTAGGGGGCGCCGGCCGCGACCGTTGCTTTCCGTTCCGTCCATCAGAATCTGTTCTCCCGGAGAATTTTCTCAATCTAGTCCGAGGGTTACCATAGGGGCAAGCGGTCGCGCGCCGGCCTCGTACCAGGCGCCGGCGGCGCCACACGCTTAGGGTGCGATTGCCTCTTTCTGTGCTACCGCGGATGATCCGGCCCGTAGGCGCGGCCCGACGAGGACGATCGTCAGCAACGGGACGACGAGGCCGATCGCGGTGGCCGTGATCATCAGATGCCCAAGCTCGCCGTAGGCGCCGCGCTCGACGACGAAGATCTGGTTCAGGTACTTGGTCCCGAGCGTGCCCGCCTGAAGCGCCAGATTCATCAGGGACGCCATCAGCGCAAACCATGTGGCGCGCCGGCCCGGCGGCGCGTGAACGGCGATGAGTGTCAGCATCGGCACCATCGACAGCTGCGCGAAGGGCGAGGCGAGCGACGTATCGACGAGCGCGATTCCGCGGGCGCCGAAACCGAAGACCCGTTCCGTCCATTCGTGCAGGCCGTAATACATGCCGATCGTCGGCAGTGACAGCAAAGCCCCCAGGACCGTCAGCCAGGCCAGGACGACCGTCACGGGCCGTTCCGTCACGGTCCGGCTGAACAGCCATGTTGCGACGATGGCGATCCCCGCACCGATCTGGCCGAGCGTGCCGAAGAAACCGGGATCGAAGCCAAGGACGTCGATCTGCCACCATTGCGCGCCGGGACCGAACGTCGGCATGGCGCGAAAGACGAAGATCACGACCGCCGCATAGATGATCGAACGCCGCGCCTCCGCGTCGATGTCGGCGATCGTCAGCCACAGCAGGATCGTCATCGTGACCATCGACACGGCGAAGATCAGCTCCTGCCCGAGGGGAACCGTGCCGATGCCGATCGCGATCGTGACGAGTCCGAAGACGGATCCGCCGCCGAGGATTCGCCAGTCGAGCGGCTTGTGTTCGACCGTCTCGAGCCGAACCAGCAGCGAGCCAGCCACCGATATGGCGGGCACGGCCAGAGCCAGAAGGAATATGTCCTCGTACGGCAGTATGTCGGCGAGCCAGCCGCCGAGGCCGGCGACGGCGAACACGCCGAGCATCAACGCGATTCGGCCGAGCACCTGGACCATGCCGAGATCCGCGTTGACCTCGTGTTCGGGGCGCGGCCGGCCATGCGCATCGTTGCGGTCGACGACCTCGGTCGACATCGCGTCCGCGACCACGTCCTGGATGACGAGCCCGAGGACGGCGATCAGCGCGGCCGCGACATAGACCGCCTCGGGGCGCAACGGCCCGATCCATCCGCCGGCGGCGCCGGCGAGCATCAGATTGGCGCCCGCCATCAGTCCGGCGCCGAGAAAGATGTAGGCGCGCCGACGCGAGCCGAACAACGGTACGCTGTCCACCAGTTGCCCGAAGACGACCTTGATCGTCCAGGGTACCGTCAGCCACACGCTCAGCGCCACCAACGCCTCGGCCGAAAGCGCGAGCTTCTCCTTCACCCAGAAGGATTCCGCGACGGCCGAGAATCCGCTCGCGCCATAGGCGAAGTAGACCATCAGCAGCGGCAGATAGCGCAGGCGCATCGCGCGCACCGGCGCGACGACCGCCTCGACCAGATTGCGGTAGAGGGTCCTCATTCTTACGGCGCTTTCGTCGGCCGTGTCATCGGTCAGCGAATCATCGGTCGGCGGGCGGATGCGTTCCCGCCGTACGGCGTCTGTCGCCGCTTGGCCCCGTTGAGGCCCGCCCTTACCCGAGCGCTGCGAGGAATAGGGCTTCGGTGTCCTCCGCCGTCATCTTGCGCGGATTCGTTGCCGCGCAATGGTCCGCCAATGCCGCCGTGACCAGATCCGGAATATGCTCGCGCCTGACCCCCATTGCGCCGAGGTTCGGCGGCAGGCCGAGGCGGTGGTTGAATTCTTCGATGAACGCGGCGAGATCGGTCCCCGGCTTCAGGCCGAGGGCGGCGCGCAGCCGATCGTATTTGTCGCCGACATGATGCTCGTTGAAGCGAAGCACGGTCGGCATGACGACCGCATTGAGCGTGCCGTGATGCAGGTTAAGCCCGGGAATCGCTCCCAGCGGGTGCGACATCGCGTGAACGGCGCCGAGTCCCTTCTGGAACGCCATCGCCCCTTCCATCGCCGCCATCATCATGTTCCAGCGGGCCTCGCGGTCGCCGCCATTTGCAACCGCCCGCTCGAGATATCGAACGACCCGCGCTCCGCCGTCGAGTGCGATGGCGTCCGCCGGGGGGTTGATCGCCGGCGACAGGAACGTCTCGATGCAATGGGCGAGCGCATCCAGCCCGGTCGCCGCCGTGATGCCGGGCGGAAGACCCAGCGTGAGCTCCGGATCGCAGATCGCCACCCGTGGAATCAGATAGGGCGAGATGACGCCGAGCTTGCGATGATCCTTGAATACGATGATCGCGCCGCGCCCGACCTCGCTGCCCGTGCCCGCCGTGGTGGGGATCGCCACCAATGGCGCCACGTTCGGCTTGATGCGCGCCACACCTCCTTCGACCATCGCGTACTGGCGCAAGGGTGGCGCATGGGTTGCCAGCAGCGCGAGTGCCTTGGCCAGGTCCATCGATGAGCCGCCCCCGACGGCGACGATGCCGTCCGCCCCGCTCTCGCGATAGAGAACGAGTGCCGCTTCGGCTGCCGCCTCGGTCGGGTTCGCCGGAGTTTCGTCGTAAATCGCCGCGGCCGGCATTCGCATCGCCTCCCGTACACGGTCGACGAGGCCCGCGCGGACGACGCCTTTGTCCGTGACGATCAGCGGGCGCCGCACGCCGAGGAGACCGAGTTCCTCGGGAAGCAGGCTGACCGCTCCGAAGTCGAACTGGATGCGCGTGAGATACGTGATGAGGGCCATGGGGCCGGGCGTCCTCCGGATGTTCTGGCGAAGACCGCTATAGCCCCAACCATCCCGTGCCGCAACGGCGATACGGGACCGGTGAACTGCCGTCCGGTCAGTCCCGACCGGCGTCACCTCGCATGATCGACAGATATCGTGACCGCGCCTGGATCAGCTCGCCAGGCGGCGTTTGAGGTCGATGATCTGGCGAATCACCCTTTCGCTGCTGCGCGTGCGGATCTGCCAATGCATCGCAATCTGCACGAGCCACAATATCAGCTCGCGCATTCGCTCG
Organism: uncultured Rhodospirillales bacterium; assembly: GCA_937926175.1. GTDB lineage: Bacteria > Pseudomonadota > Alphaproteobacteria > CACIAM-22H2 > CACIAM-22H2 > CALANV01. The sequence continues at coordinate 30,587 of CALANV010000006.1, forward strand.
GGCCCGCACGTCTCGAGGCGGGTACGAATGGTCGTAAGCGCCCGAAGGTCGATCTCCGCGTAGGTCTTCAACTGTGCGTCGTTGCTGGCCCGTTTCAGAAGCGGCTCCAGCAACTCGATGGCGCCGATGATCTCTTTCCTGAGAAATTTGTGTAGTTCCTCGTTCGCCTGGGCGCGGGCCCGCACCCTGCCGACCTCGCCTGACCTCATCTGCATGATGCCAAGTGCGACGTAAGCGTGATGTACTGACCGTCAACCCGAATGCCTGTGCGCGCTCCTTTTTCAGGATCGCGAACGGCACGGGAATCTGTGTGCGGAAATCCGGGTTAACGTTCCGTGAACGCCGGCCGGCCGTCACGAATCCCGGTCATGAACGCGGCATCGTCGCCCGGTCCAGGATCGCGCCGTCGAGCTTGGCGTTGTCAAGAATGGCGTCGAGCAGAATCGCCTTCGTGAGATTGGCGTCGGTCAGATTGGCGTGACGCAGATGGGCGCCGGACAGATCGGTGCCGGTGAGGTTGCAGTTCGACAGGTTCGCCGGCCACAGCCGGCCGGTCGACTTCCCATCCGGTCCCTTCATGTCCACGGCGTTCAGGCTGGCCGCGCGCAGCACCGCCCCCGTCAGGTCAGCATTCGACAGATTGACCCCGTCGAGATTGGCATTCGACAGATCGGCCCCGCGCAGATCGGCCCCCGAGAGGTCGGCCATGATCAGCCAGGTGCCGGTCAGTCGTGCGCCCGTCAGCTTCGCGCCGCGCAGACTCGCGCCGCTGAGGTTGACGTTGCTGAGGTCGATGTGATCGAGGTCGGCATTGGTCGCATCGGCGCGGGCGCCCGACCGCCCATCGGTACGGATCCATTCCTGATGATCCCGCAGCAGCTTCTGGATGGAGGTCGAGAAACTCTCGGCCGGACGTGCGATATTCGCCCCCGTGACGTCGGCCTTGCCGAAATCGACGCCGTCCAGAGTCGCCCCCAGAAGATCGGCGCCCTGCAGATTCGCGCCGTCGACGACTGCCCCGGTCAGGTTGGCGCTGCGGAGATTCGCGCCCGACAGGTCGGCACCGGTCAGATTGACGCCCTTTAGATCGGCATTGCACAGATTCGCCTTGGCGAGGCTTGCCCCGCTCAGGTTGCAGCCGATCATGTGCGCGCCGAAACAGTCGGCCTCGTTCAGGATTGCGTTGGAAAGATCGGCGCCGGAGACGTTGGCCTTGGCCAGGACCGCGCCCTCCATCTCGGCCTCCTGCAGATCGGAGGCGACGACCCGCATTCCGTCCTGCCCGTGCGCGTTGAGCAGGGTTCCGCCGCGCAGATCCGCCTCGCGCAGGTTGACGCCCTTCAGCTTCGCGCCACGCAGATACGCCCCGCGCAGATCAGCGCGGGCGACGTTCGCGTTGGTCAGATCGGCGCGATCCAGATTGGCGGCGAACAGGTCCGCCTCGGCCAGATCGGTGCCGACCAGGATGGCCCGCGACAGATTGGCGCCGGACAGCTTTGCCGCCCGAAGATTGGCGCGTGAAAGGTTCACGCCCTGAAGGTCGAGAAGCGTCAGGTTGGCCCGTACGCCGCCCGGCTTCTGCGCCAACCAGCGTTCGTGATTGGCCAGGACCGTGAGAATCTCCTGGGGTGTCATTTGGGTCATGCAGGGGATCAGCAAATGCGCTGGCGGAACGGACGGCCCCTGACGGTCGACGCTGGCGAAGAGGTTTGACCGACGATACGCAATCGGATGGCGTGGGGCAAGGCAGGCTCGATGGCGGGGCAAGGTGCCTAGGTCCGGTCCCGCCCGCGCGGCGGCGGGCCGCCCGTGGTCGCCGGCCGCCGGGACACCGCCCTGGTCAACCCCCGCCCCTTGCCGATGGCCTCGCGGCCGAACTTCGCCCGTATGCGGTCGATGGTGCGCTCCACCCGTTCGATCCGCGCCGTATCGTCGCCGAACAGCTCGAGGGTCGACGGGCCGGCCGCGACGAGCCCGGTCACGCCGACGCCCAACAGCCGAAACCGCCGGTTGCCGATCGTTGCTTCGAGCATCGGCACGGCGGCGCGCCAGATCGTCTCCGCGAGCTGCGTCGGCGACGAGAGCGTGGTCCGGCGAGTAATCAGCCGGAAATCGGCCGTCTTCAGCTTCAGGACGACGGTCGGACCGCTGAGCCCGGCGGCCTTCAGGCGATCGGCGACGCGCTCGCAGAGAGGCCAGAGTTCCTTCTTCAGCGCGGCAGCGCCGGCGAGGTCCATCTCGAACGTGGTCTCGGCCGAAATCCCCTTGGCGTCGCGGTCGGGAACGACCTCGCGCGCGTCGCGCCCTTCCGACAGCTCGGCAAGCCGTCGGCCGATCTCGCCGTAGCGCCGTTCGAGCTCGACGGCTCCGAGCGCCTGCAGATCGGCGATGCGCTCGATGCCGTCGGCGCTCAGTCGCGCCGCCGTCTTCGGCCCCACCCCTGGAATGACGCGCACGGACCGGCTTGCGAGGAAGCCGCGCGCCTCCGCGCGTCCGATCACGCCGAAGCCGCGGGGCTTGTCGATCTCGGAGGCGAGTTTGGCAAGAAACTTGGTATGGCTGAGGCCGATGGAAACGGTGATGCCGATCTCGTGCTCGACCCGCCGGGCGATATCGGCGAGCGTCGCGGCCGCCGGGCGGCGGTGAACCTGTTCCGTGCCCGTGAGATCGAGAAAGGCCTCGTCGAGCGCGATCGGCTCGACCAGCGGCGTGGCGGCAAGGAAAATCGCCCGCACCTGGCGGCTGACGGCCGCATACTTCGCCATGTCGGGCGGGATGACGACCGCGTCGGGACAGAGCTGAAGCGCCTTGAACATCGGCATCGCCGAATGGACGCCGTATCGGCGCGCGATGTAGCAGGCCGCGCTGACCACGCCGCGCCGGCCGCCGCCGACGATCACCGGGCGATCCCTGATCGTCGGATCGTCGCGCTTCTCGACGGTCGCGTAGAACGCGTCGCAATCGATATGCGCCAGCGTCAGCGACCCGAGTTCGGGATGGGCCACGATCCGCCGCGAACGGCAGGCCGGGCAGCGATCGACCGTTGTCGCGTCATCGAGCCAGACGAGACAGTCGCGGCACAATCCCGGCGTCATTGCCCTTTTCCGCCCCGGACGGCGGACGGGCCCGCATCAGCCCACGGACCGCCGGCGTGCCTGATCGGCACCGGTGCTGCCGAACGCCGCAAGCTTGCGCTCGAGCCGGGCGAGCAGGCCGTCCAGTTCCTTGTGATCATCCGCGTCGAGCACCGCACCCGGCGCGCGCAGATGCGCCGACTTGATGATGCCGCGCCGGCGCAGGATCTCCTTGCGGATCGCAAGCCCGATGCCCGGTTGCTGCTCGTGGCGGATGATGGGAAGATAGATGTCGTAAAGGTCCTCGGCGCCTTCGGCATCGCCGGCGAAGAAACGGCGGCATACCTCGACGAGCATCTCGGGATAGGCGACGCCGGTGTTGGCCCCATCGGCGCCGCGGCGAAGTTCCTGCGGCAGATGCATCGCGCTGTTGCCGACGAGAATGCTGATCCGGCGGCGCGCCCCTTTCGCCTCGCTCGCCCGCAGCCTGGAAATCTTGCGCAGGCCGGGGCTCTCTTCGTGCTTGAGCACCTTGAGGCTCGGCCACTGCGCGAACATCCGGTCGATGAGCGACGCGGACATGTAGACGTTGGTGAGCTGAGGATAGTCCTGCAGGACGATCGGCACGTCGTCGCCCAGTTCGCGCACGACGCCGGCCATGTAGCCTTCGATCTGCTCTTCGGTCTTCAGCCCGGCGACCGGCGCGACCATGACCCCGGCGGCCCCCAGGTCCATGACCTTGCCGACGAAGCTCTTGAGGTTTCGGTTGCCCGGATTGCTGGCGCCGACGATGACCGGGACGCGGCCCCGGACCCGCTTCAGCACGCGTTCGGCGAACGTGAGCGATTCCTGGGCGGACAGCTTCGGCGCCTCGCCCATCACGCCCAGGATGGTGATCCCGTCGACCCCGTGCTCCAGGTAGAAATCGATCAGGCGATCGGTGCTGTCGAGATCGAGCTCGCCCGTGTCGGTGAACGGCGTCGCCGAGATGATGTAGACGCCGCGCGCAGCTTCATCGAGCAGCCTGGTCATGATGGCGCATCCCCCTGATCGGACGGTCTGCCCATCTACCTAGCAGTTTTGCGCCGACGCAACAATTGACACGACCGGCTCACTTGGTCCCGAACAGGCGGTCGCCGGCGTCGCCGAGACCGGGAACGATATAGCCATGGTCGTCGAGATGGGCGTCGACGGCCGCGGTGAACACCGTGACGTCGGGATGGCTCGCGTAGACGGCATCGAGCCCCTCGGGCGCCGCAAGCAGACAGACGAAGCGTATCGCCCCGACTCCCGCCGCCTTCAGGCGCGCGATCGCCGCGACGGCCGAATGCCCGGTGGCGAGCATCGGGTCCAGCAGATAGACCTCGCGCGTCGCGATGTCCTGCGGCAGCTTGCAATAGTATTCGACGGCGGCGAGCGTTTGGGGATCGCGATAGATGCCGATATGTCCGACGCCTGCATCGGGCACGACGTCGAGCATGCCGTCGAGCAGCCCGTTACCCGCGCGCAGGATCGAGACGAAACAGAGTCGTCCGGCGAGCACGGGGGCCTGCATGGACGTGAGCGGCGTGGCGATCTCGACCGTGTGCAGCGGCTGTTCGCGCGTGATCTCGTAGGCCATCAGCATCGCGATTTCGCGCAGCAGCCGCCGGAAATCCGCTGGCGGCGTCTCCTTGCGCCGCATGTGCGTCAGCTTGTGCTGGAT
>CALANV010000007.1 GCA_937926175.1 uncultured Rhodospirillales bacterium
CGGGCCTGATCGAAGCGGTCGAGCACCACTCTGTCGATCCCGACATCCTCAACGACGTTTGAGGTTGGATTCTGACCCATCGGGGTATCCATACGTTTCAAGCAAGACGCGGAAATGCGACCGGTGCGCGCCGCGCCAAGCTGTCCAATCGTCCAGGCGTCCAACGGCGATCCATGGCGCTCGTTCCCGGCCGGCATCGGGCGTTGGTGGAACTGAACCTGCCCGGCGAGACGGTCATCCTTCTCGCGGTCGCGCCCTGTGCAGTCGACGCACGCCGGCCTCGCGACGCCTTTCTCGTTCATGCGCCCCAGGGAGCGTTCCGGTACCCCTGGGCAACGCTGGAGTGAAGGCCGGCTACCGGTCCCCGCCGTTTCCGGTAGCCGCTGTGTCGTCGTTGCTTCCGCCGGTTATCTGATCGACCTCAAGATCCTTTGGTCTTCACTTCGATCCGCTTGAAGTGCTGCTGGGCTTCTGGGGGGCGCGGCAGCATGACCCGCAGGACGCCGTTCTCGAAGGTCGCTTCGATCTTGTCTGGCTCGGGTTCGAACGGCAGCGCGAGCGTGCGCGCGAATACGCCGTAGGAGCGCTCCATGAGATGGTAGGTCCGGTCCTTCTGCTCCTGTTCCGCCTTGGTCTCGGCACGGATGCGGAGCATGTCGCCCTCTATCCGGACATCGAGGTCCTTCGCATCGACTCCAGGGAGGTCCGCCACGACCTCTATGCCCTGCTCGGTCTCGCACACGTCCACGCGCGGTCGCAACATTGCAGGCTCTGCGGAGACGGTCGTGCTCGGCCAGCGGAAAAAGTCGTCAAAGAGCCGATCCATCTGCTGCCGCAATGCGACGAACGGATCGAAGAACCGCGGCGCGGGTGAGGTGGAACGTTCTGAAGTCACGGGTACGCGCGAAGCCATTCTCTCGTCTCCTTGTCTGTGTGCAACATCGCCGCCAACGCGAGCGCAGGGCGTCGGACACGCATGTTAATTCGGCGCCCAGTCCTGGGTTCCTGCTACGGAACGGGCGTCAAGATGGCAGCTCGTTTGGGCAAGGGGACGGACAGAAAGGCTCCGCGATAGGACGACATGGTGCCGATCGGCGAATCCGATCGGCGAAGCCGACATCGCGACCGACTAGCGCGCCCGTACGACTCCCTCGGAGGCTATACGCTGTTTGGCGCCGCAGGCGAGGCGGCAGGCGCCATGGAACCGACCAGCAGTCTGGTCACCGAGATGCCGAGCGACTTCTTCCGGAATATCGACATCGTTATCGACCATAGACCGAAGGTCTCTGGGCAAAGCACGCCGAGACGTACTGGCGTCAGATTTCGTCTTCAGAGCACCAAGAAGCGCGAGGTGATCGGTCACCCGTCATGCCGGGCCAATTACGAGACCGCATACGGCTTTGAGACGACCCGTGTCATTAACACGACTGCAGCCGCTCGGGTGCTAACTGTGTCGGCACATGCCGGCCTTCTCGACCGCCCGGCACATTGCTGCACCGTGCAACCGACGTCAGGGGGAAACCATGCCAAGGGAGCCATCATGAGTGCACTCGTACCCGAGCGCGCGTGCCAATCAGGCGTCTGCCCTGAAAATAGGCACCTTGATGCCTCGTCATCCTCGTTCCCTGGTCGATCGATCTAACCAGCCGCGTGATGGCGTATCCGCTGATCATCTTCCGGGACTCAGTCTATCAATTTAACACAATTTGCATTCATCTACCCTTGGTTGCATCGGATTCGGTTGAAAGATCTGAAGAACTGGTATACCAGAAAAACCACATACCTACATGCGCCTGAGCGACCGAGCATATACCGAGCTGAAGCAGCTCATACTCTCCAAAGGGTTTGGGGAGGAGGTGCTGTCGGAACGCGCGCTTGCGGCTATCCTGAAAATGAGCCGCATGCCAGTTCGTGAGGCAGTCAAGGCATTAGAAAATGAAGGGCTTCTGATCGTTCTGCCCCGTCGGGGCATCTATGTTCGCCGTCTGAGTGTCGATCAGGTCCGTGAACTCTACGAGGTGCGACAGGCTATCGAGGGAATGGCGGCATACCTTTGCGCGACGGGTAAGCGTCGCGCAGAGATAGGGGCTTATCGCCGCCGTCTTGAGCAGCAGCTTCGCCGGAAGGGCAAAATCGATCTTGCCAAAATTCAGAAAGAAAGTTCGGCGTTCCATCGTGCCATATTTGAACTTTGTGGGAACGCCAGGTTGCTGGAGCTTTATCGGTCTATCGAGCCGCAGATCGACTTGAATCTCCGCCTCACGGCAGTCCATGCACCGAATCGGGTGAAGCAGGCGCTTTACGAACATCTGCAGATCGCAAAGGCGATCGAGGCAGGTGAAGGCGCGCGCGCCGAACGGCTGACGCGACAACATCTCGAGCATGGAAAGATCGCACGAATCCAGTTGCTGCGTCACAAGGACCCCGGCAAACGCAATTCGGGCGCAGCACCAAGATCCAGGAGAGCGAGATGAACCCGCACGGTGGATCTCCTACCGACGCCCTGGCCTCTTCGGGGGATACTTCTGACGCATTGCATGTTCTGCTGGCTCGCTTGGCGCTTGCCCACGCGATACTCGCGTCGAATGGTCACGACGATCTGACACTGGGGCATATGGCGTTACGCGATCCGCAGGGACGCGGCTTCTGGATGAAGCGATCCGGAACCACCATGGACGAAATTTCGCCCGATCGGGATTTCCTGTTGATCGCATTCGATGGTCAGGTGGTCGAGGGCAACGGGCGGCGGCACGCGGAGTGGCCGATCCATGCGGAACTCATGCGTGCCCGGGCGGATGTTCTCGTCTCCGCACATACCCATCCGGAATATGCGACCCTGCTGTCAGCCTTCGGTGCATCCATCCGGCCCCTTACGACAGACGGCGGGTATCTTGGCGAGGTCCGCTGCGTTCATATCGCCGGCAGTCATATTGACACGCCTGCACGTGGCATGGAGGTCGCTCGCGCGCTGGGCGATCGGCGCGCCGTACTCCTGCGCAATCACGGAGCCGTCTTTTGCGGGCGTTCGATCGAGCAGGCGACGCTCATTGGGGTTTATCTCGAACGTGCGGCGCGGGCGGAACTGCGTGTCCGGAGCGTATCCGGCATACCGATTCCGGCCTCGCCGGAGGATGTGGCTGGCCGTGCCGAGATGATCGAGAGCGATCGCTGGCTGGTGGACAGTTTTGATTGTCTTGCGCGCCGAGCCGGCGCCGCGTCGTGTTTGCCGGGCGTACAGGGTAGGAGGTAAAGGACGGAAAACGTCAGATGAGCGTCAATTCGTATCCTTGGGATGACATACTCGACGAGCAGACAAGGGCGATGCTGGCACGGCGGCCGCAACGCTCTGCGCTGGGGGCGCGACCGGCGATCATTGCCGTCGACCTTTATGATCTTGTTTATGATGGCGGGCCGAGGCCGGTTGCCGAGCTGATGGAACTATATCCGGCCTCATGCGGCGAGTTTGCGTGGCGTGCTCTTCCCGGCACCATCGAACTCTACCGAGTCGCGCGTGAACACGGCGTGCCGATCATTCATGTAACATATGATACGCGGCTCGAGACGGATCCGCGTCAGATCCATCCGACGAACCGCAGGCGCCGGCAGCCCGATCTCAAACTTTACCGCATCAAGGAGGAGCTGGCGCCCAGAGATGGTGAACTCGTAGTTTACAAGAAGCGCGCCAGCGCGTTCTTCGGTACCCCCCTCTGCGCATTCCTGAACGAGCTCGACATCGACTCGTTGTTCGTAATCGGCGAGAGCACGAGCGGCTGCGTACGATCGAGCGTCGTCGAGGCTTGGTCGTACGGCTATCCCGTTACCGTCATCGCCGACTGCGTGTTCGATCGCTACGAGCTCAATCACAAGGTCAGTCTTCTCGACATGCATCTGAAGTACGCGACCGTGGTCGATCTCGACTCGGCCCTCAAGACAATTCGCGACCGTCCGGCCGCGAGGAAGGCGGGGTGAGCCATGCGCGACTTCGAAGACTATTGCTGGCGCGACCTGATGACCGACGAGATGCGGCGGATATTCGCCGCGTACCATCGTGAGCGCGGCATAGCGTCCCGACCGGCCGTCGTGGTCGTTCATCCCCATAGCGGATTTACGGCAACGGTTCAGGCGACGTGGCATCAGGAAGCCGATCGCCTCGTTCAGGAAGCACGGCGCCGACGGTTGCCCGTATTTCACTCCGTGCCACCAGTCGAATCGGCAACAATGAAGATCGCACCGGTCGCAGGAGAGCGGATCTGTACGCGCCCGTGTGAGAGTGCGTTTTTCTTTTCCGACCTCGAAGCGGCGCTTACTCGGGCCAACGCAAACGGGGTGATCATTTGTGGTGCGCCGACGAGCGGGGCGGTCCGCGCGACGGCCGTCGAAGCGAAGTCGTACGGATACAAAGTGGCGATTGCGGAGGACACGACCGGCGACGAGGCAGATCTGCTTCATAAGATGGCGCTGTTCGACGTGGCACATAAGTATGCCGACGTCATGACGCTCGATGAGTTGCTTGCAGCCCTGGCCAAGATGCCGGCGGCGGAGGCGTTGACATGAAGCCCACACGCTATGGGCCGTTCAAGTTCGTGCCGATTAACCGAAGGCCGCGGCTTACGTGGCCCGGTGGGGCGCGGGTCGCTCTTTGGGTCATCACCAACATCGAGTTTTTCGCGCTGGATCGGCCCATGCCCGGCGATTCCAACGAACGCCCGAAGGGCACGGAGGGGACGCCGATGGTCCGACATTGGGCGCAGCGCGATTACGGCAACCGCGTCGGCGTATACCGGATCATGGATGCCCTGAAACGGCACGGTATCCGGAGCACCGTCGCGCTCAACTCCGATGTATGCGACGTCCATCCCGAGATCGTCGAGGATTGTGTCCAGCTCGGCTGGGAATTCATGGGGCATTGCCGAACGAACACCGAGCGCGTGAACGAAGTGCCGCCGGATCAGGAGCGCGACCTGATCCGCTCGTCACTGGATCGAATCGCGAAGGCAACCGGACGGAGACCCGTGGGTTGGCTCGGTGCCGGACTTCAAGAGACGTGGAACACGCTTGACTATCTCGTGGCCGAAGGCTGCATCTACGTAGCTGACTGGGTAAACGACGACCAGCCTTACCTGATGAACGTCGACGGTAAGACGTTGGTCTCGGTGCCGTATTCCTATGAACTGAACGACGTTGCCGCAATCGTCAGGTCGAAGTACACGCCGGGCGAGTTCGAGCGGATGATCCGTGACCAGTTCGATGTGCTCTATGCCGAAGGCGCCACATCCGGCCGAGTCATGGCAATCTGTCTTCATCCGTTCATCATGGGGCATCCCCATCGCATCGGAGCGCTCGATCGTGCGCTTTCCTACATCGATGGTTTCGACGGCGTATGGAAAACAACGGGAGAGGAGATTGCCCGGTACTATCTGAATTGTGGTGCCACGTTCTAAGAGATCACTGTTCAAGTTCGAAGCGAGGAGAATTCGATGCTGAGTCGTTTGCGCTCTTTGTTCCCGCGTCGGTCATTGGCAGCAGCATTGGCGCTTGGTCTGCTGACTGTCTCGACATCCGCCGGAGCGCAACAGCCGCTTCCGACGGTTGTCGTCGGCATTCTCGGCGTCTCGTCATCGATCTGGCCCGCGCTCATAGCACAGGAAAAAGGCTTCTTCAGGGACGCGGGAATCAACGTCGAAATGGTTACCACCGGCCAGAGCGCCCGGTCAGCGCAGCAGGTGGCGGCCGGAGTCATAAACATCGGCAGCTCGTCGATGGTCGATGCCTTTCGCGCCATCGACGGCGGCGGTGAGCTCAAAGTATTCATGAACAGTCAGGCCGTAGGGACGCATAGCCTCATTGCCGCCAAGGGCATCAAGTCATTTGCCGATCTTAAAGGCAAGCGCGTCATGACCGGTGGGCAGAAAGACATCACGAACCTGTGGTGGCAAGCGGCTGCTCGTCACCATGGCCTTGATCCGGTGAATGACGTGCAGCTGCTCTTTTCGGGCTCAACCAGCAACCGACTCGCGGCATTGATGGCCGGCGGTATTGAGGCGTCTGTCATCTCTCCGCCGCAGAGCTTCAAGGCGGTGGAAGACGGCTATACGGATCTCGGTCCAGTGGCGCCCTACATGGGCGAGTTCCCGATGATGATCTGGCACGTCAATACCCGGTGGGCGCAGGAGAACGAGGACCTCGTCGTAGCCTTCGTCAAGGCACACAACCGCGCGACGCAATTCCTGATCGATCCGAGGAATCGCCCGGAATCGGTTGTCATCCTTGCGAAGGCGTCGAATTCCGGCGTCGCCGATGCCGACAAGACCTGGGAACTCAGCATGAAGGTCAAGGCTTACGTTCCCGACGGCAACATCTCGCCGCAGACGGTGCAGCGGGTCATCGATGTGCTGCAGGCCAACGGCGATCTTCGCACGCCGATCAAGCCCGCCAGTGCATTCTTCGACGATCGCTTCCTTCGTGCCGCCAAATGAGCCAGGAAACTTCGAAAGTTAGCGCCGACAGCGGGAGCTCGATGGCAGATAAACAAGGGGGCGACGATATACCTCGAAGGAAAAGTTCCTTCCTGGCGAAGAGGTCATCGTCAGCATCGGCTCTTTCGATCATCGGTGGACTGGCAATCTGGGAGTTCTGTGGTCGATTTCTCGTGAAGAACTCCCTGTTTCTCGCTACGCCGAGCCAGGTGGTCGAAGAGATCATCGAACTCGCACGTACCGGAGAATTGGGGATCCACGTATGGGCGAGTGCCCAGGAATTTGTCATCGGTCTTTCCATCGCGATTGTGCTGGGTATCGCCATCGGCTTCGTGATGGCGTCGAGCCGCATTGGTGAGCAGGTATTTGGGCCGTGGGTCACCGCCCTTTATGCGACGCCCACGGTCGCCATCTCGCCGCTCATCATTCTTTGGGCCGGGATCGGCGTCTGGTCCAAGGCAATCGTGGTGATCATCAACTCGATCTTCCCGATGATCATCAACACGGACGCCGGACTGAGGGCAACCGACAAACATCTGATCGACGCCGCCCGTTGCTTCGGCGCCAGCCGGCTTCAGATCTTCTGGAAGGTATCGTTGCCTTCCGCCATACCGTTTGTTCTCGCCGGTTTGAAGCTAGCCGTTGGACGAGGGCTTGTGGCAGTCGTCGTGGCGGAACTGTTCGGCTCGCGAGCCGGGCTCGGCTACCTTCTCGTACAGGCAGCCGAGGTATTTAACATGCCCCGGCTTTTTGCCGCCGTCGTCATTTTGGCAGTTACCGGAATCGTTCTGACTGCTCTCGTGGGGCGGTTGGAGCGTTTTCTGCTGCCCTGGCGATTCGTGGGGCAGGAGAGCAAGTGATGGCGAAACTCGAGATTGTCAACGTATCCAAGTCCTTCGGTTCGCTCGAGGTGCTGCGCGACATAAACCTGCGAATCGAAGACCATGAGTTCGTGGCAATCGTCGGCCCCTCAGGTTGCGGAAAGACGACATTGTTGCGAACGATCGCCGGCATCGAGACGCCGGACAGGGGAACTATTCTCGTCGACGGCCGTGCAATCGACAAACCCGGCGCGGATCGCGGCTTCGTGTTTCAGCAAGACAGTCTGTTTCCGTGGAGGACGGTCTGGCAGAACACCATTTTTGGCCTGGAGATCAGCGGCCGCATCGACGAAGAGACGAAGAAGCGCACACGCGAGCTGCTTCGACTCGTCGGTCTTGCCGGCTTCGAGAATTATTACCCGACGCAGCTGTCGGGAGGCATGCGGCAGCGCGTCAACATTGCGCGAGCGCTGGCGATCAATCCCGAAGTGCTCATCATGGACGAGCCGTTCTCGGCATTGGATGCCCAGACACGGGAGGTCATGCAACTCGAACTGTTACGGATCTGGTTGCAGGGACGAAAGACAGTTCTGTTCATTACGCATCAGATCGACGAGGCGGTGTTCCTGGCCGATCGCGTCGTGGTTCTGGGGCGCCGTCCCGGGCGTATCAAGGAGATCGTGCCGATCGATCTGCCGCGTCCTCGTGAATTCGGCATCAAGCGAGATCTGCAATTCATCGCTTATGTCGATAGGGTCTGGAGTCTGATCGAGAACGACGTGCACGACAGTGTACGTGAGGACGCTGTGGCCCTGAATTGAGGAAGTGTACGTGGCTAAGCTTACCGTCAGTCTGGCGTGCGGTGCATATGATCGGACGCGCCCGATCCTCGACGGCCGAGTCGGAATCGAGGGGTGCGAAGTCATTCCTTCGGCTCTCGAGCCTGAAGAGGCGTTTCATCGTGCGTACCGATATCAGGACTTCGATATAACGGAACTGTCTTTCAGCACGCATATACTTACAACGGCGCGCGGTGATAGTCCGTTTGTCGGCATCCCGGCGTTCCTGTCGCGTGTCTTTCGACATTCCGGGATCTACATTCGCACCGACCGCGGCATTACCCGGCCTGAAGATCTGAAAGGAAAAATCGTCGGCGTGCCCGAGTATCAGTTGACGGCCAATGTCTGGATACGCGGCATGCTTCACGACGAGTATGGAGTCAGGGCGTCCGACATCAAATGGCGAGGCGGCGGGATGGAGGAGGCCGGACGAACAGAACGCACGCCTATCGTGCTTCCACCGAACATCGAGTTCAAACGAGTGCCGCCGGACCGGACCCTTTCACAGATGTTGGAGGCGGGGGAGCTCGACGCCGTCATGGGGCCGCGTCCGCCTTCCTGCTTCGTGCGCGGTGCGCCCAACATAGCACGGTTGTTCCCGGACTATCGCCGCGCCGAGGAGGCATATTTTCGCAAGACGCGGCTGTTCCCCATCATGCACATTGTCGGGATACGTCGTGCACTTGTCGACCGATACCCCTGGCTTCCGGCAAACGTCTACAAAGCTTTCGTCAAGGCCAAGCAGATCGCAATGGACGAATTGGCCCAGATCGGCCGCCTTGCCGTCAGCTTGCCGTGGGTGGTTTCGGAGTACGAGGCGATGAAAGAACTCATGGGGCCGGATTACTGGAGCTATGGCGTCGAGGCGAACCGGCGGGAGATCGAGGCGCTTACGCGGTATATGGTTGAGCAAGGTCTCGCATACCGGGTCGTATCCATCGAAGAGCTGTTTGCTGCATCTACATTGGACAGCAGCCGAATGTGACGGCGCTTTTTGCCCCCCAACGACGGCTGCATTGCACCGAAAAACGCTACAGACGGTATCTTTGGCGCCATTTGGGAGCCGAACTCAGTCAGCCGTGGTACAGGCCAGCTGTATCACGCTCCAGATCTGCAGAGTTTTGCCGAGTTATTTCCACCAGCCGTCCGCAGCCCTACCCGATCCGGTTTTGACTGAGACGCGTAATACTTCCGAACGGTCGCCATCGCAGAACAGAAACGCCACGACCTTCGGGGGCGTGATTGGACACGGCGTCGAGGTGATGCGTCCCACGCCGCCCATGCGCGTACGGCACCGTGGCGTTCAGTTCATGTGACGAGAGCCATAATGGCATCGATGCCTAGCGCCGGTATGGCGCCGGCCGTAGGATGAGTGCAGAAGCCTACGTGCGGTCTCCGCACTCGACGTGCGGAGACCGCTGGCAAGTGATCACCCCGGAAGATCCGAGGCCATGAGTTCCGGCGTTATTCCCTTGGCTTCTTCATTCGAGAAGTTCAGCTCGATCTTCACGCCGTTCGGATCCATCAGGAAGAGCTGATAGAGTCCCTGAGCGTTGACCATGCGCTGGCGGAACTCGATCTTCTGCTCACGGAGATGTTCGATCATCTCGCGCAGGCCCGTGCAGCGGAAGGCGATATGGTCGATGACGCCGCTACCTTCGAGCGCTTCGGACTGCTGGCCGAGATAGCGCTTGCGATTTTCCGATGTGTTGGCGCCGCCCTGGGTTACATGCAGGACGTCACGGTCTCCGATGTACATCCATTGCACCGGAAACTTGAAGTCCGGCGTGTAGCCGCGCGTCAGGCCCAACACACGCTCGTACCAATCGCAGGTCTTCTCCACATCTGCGGTCTGAACCAGGAAGTGCTCAAGATAGGCGAGGGGCATTGGAGGCTCCATCGTGAGGGACCGGCCCGCGCCGGCCCGGGGATCAGATCACGCGGGTACGGATGGTGCCGACCCCTTCGACGCCGCCGGTCAGGACGTCGCCGCGCTGCACGGGACCGACTCCGGCCGGGGTACCTGTGAAGATCAGATCGCCCGGCTGAAGCGTGAACAGGGTCGAAAGAATCGCGATCATCTCGGGAATCTTCCAGATCAGGTCGCCGAGATCGCCCTGCTGCTTCACGGTGCCGTTTACCTTGAGCCAGATACGACCCTTGGTCGGGTGCCCGATATCGGCGGCGCGGCGCAGACGGGAGCAGGGGGCCGAATATTCGAAGCCCTTGCCGGTGTCCCAGGGGCGGCCGAGCTTCTTGGCCTCGCCCTGCAGGTCACGGCGCGTCATGTCGAGACCGACCGCGTAACCGTAGACGTGATCGAGCGCCTTGCTCGCGTCGATATTCGTGCCACCCTTCGCGAGCGCCACGACGAGCTCGATCTCGTGATGGACGTCCTTGCTCTGCGAAGGATACGGGAAGTCGCCGTCGTTCGTGACGATGGCATCAGCAGGCTTCATGAAGAAGAACGGCGGCTCGCGCGTCGGATCATGACCCATCTCGCGCGCGTGCTCGGCGTAGTTCCGGCCGACGCAGTAGATCCGGTGGATCGGAAAGCGGGCGCTGGTACCCTCGACTTCGAGGGTCGGAATCGTCGGGGCTTGGATCACGTATTCCATTTCATCCTTACTCCTGAACTGAAATGGTTTCTTGCAAGGGGACGCACCGCGTCATCGGGGCGTTGCATCGCCGCCTTCGACGATGACCAACTCGACCTCGCCCGCACCGGAGCGACGGAAGGCCGAGGCCTCCTGATACTCAGGTGACTGGTGGCAGGCGACGGCCTGTTCCAGCGACGGAAACTCGATGACCACGAAGCGGTGGAACTTCTCCGGACCCTCGAGGATCTTGTATCTGCCGCCGCGCGCCAGTATCCGGCCGCCATAACGTGCGACGATATCCGGCACGCGGTCCGTGTATTTCTTGTATTCAACCGGATCGTTGATCTTCGAACGAGCAACCCAGTAGGCAGGCATTCAGCTTCTCCGACGTGCTGGTGCGATTGATCGCTTCAAAGACGGGGGAGGAACGTCGCCACCTGGGGGAAGACGGCGATGCACAGAATCACCAGAAGCAGGATCCCCCAGTAGGGCGTCGATCCCCGGAATATGTCTCCGACCGTGACCTTCTCGTTGGGCAACGCGGCCTTGACCGTGAAGACGAGGATGCCGAAGGGGGGCGTCAGCAAGCCGGTCTCGATGGCAAGGATGCCGAGGATCGCGAAGGCGATGGGATCGAAGCCGAGGGTGGCCGCGATAGGCGCGAAGATCGGCACGGTCAGCAAGATGATGGAGATCGAGTCGATGACGCAGCCGAGAACGAACCAGATCAGCACCATCACGGCCAGAATGCCCCAGGATCCGAGTCCGGTCGCGAGCAGGAAATCCTGCGCCGCCTGGGTAAAGCCGGTCATCGACAGGACGCGCGAGTAGAGTTGCGCGCAGAACAACAGAAGAAGCAGCGGCCCCGACGTACGGCCGACGTTGAGGATGACTTCCCACGTCTGGCGCAGCGTCAGTCCACGAATCATGGCAAGGACGACCGATGCGACGGCGCCGACGCCGGCGCCTTCGGTCGGCGTGAAGAAACCGAGCCAGATGCCGCCGAGTACGCCCAGAACCAGAAGGATGACGAGGCCGGTGCCGAAGAACAGCTGCACTAGGCTCGCATCGTGCGTGCCCTCGGCTGCACCGTTGCCGACGCCCGTCACCCGGTCATGGTACAGCGCCTCGGACGCCGCGGCCTTGGCCTCTCCGACGACCGCTGGGTTGAGCCACGCCGCAAGCATCGCGTAGGCGACAAAAAGGATGGTCAGAAGAAATCCCGGAAGCACGCCGGCCAGAAAGAGCTGACCGATCGACAGCTCGGTCAGGACGCCCCAGACGATCATGAGCACGCTGGGCGGAATGAGCATGCCCAGACAGGCACTGCCCGCGATGCAGCCGAGGGCGAAACGGGGCTGATAGCCGTAGCGCTTCATCTCGGGGTAGGCGATTCGCGAGAAGGCGGCAGCGGCGGCGATGCTGACGCCAGTCACGAAGGCGAACAGCGCATTGCTGACGATGGTCGCCACGGCGAGGCGGGCGCGAACCCGCCGTGTCAGCCGGTTGACCAGCGCGTACATATCGCTCGCGGCACCACACTTGGCGAGAAAATCGCCCATCAGCATGAACAGCGGAATCACCGCGAACACGTAGTCGCGCAGTGCTTCATAGGCGGTGTTCGCGACGAAGGTCCGGACGACCTCGATGTCGCCGGTCAGCAGATAGACACCGAACGCACCCGTCACCCCAAGCGCGACGGCGAGATGGATGCCACTGAAGACGAGTGCGAGAAGCACCACGACAAGCAGGATCATCTCGCCGGCGCCAAACATGTGCTCAGTCCTTCTCGAAAAAATTGCGCCGCAAACGCGCGTAGGGTGTCGTCATTTGCCGCCTTCACGTCCCGCGCCGAACAGTTCGCGGAGATTGGCGGTAGCAAGGCCGAGATAGTTCAGAATGACGAGAATGGAGCCGACCATCACCGAGACCCGCGCCGGCCAGACCGGCACGCGCAAAGCCCCTTCGCCCTCGAACTCGTTGCTGGTCCACGCGTACAGGGTCGGCTCGTAGCTTCCCCACACGATAAGGGCAAAAAAGCCGGCACCCAGAAGCATGCCGATCGTGGACAGGACTAATTGGGTACGGCGACCCAGACTGGTGACGAGAAAGTCGACGTACAGCATCCCACCGCTCCGGACCGCATACGCGGACAGGAGGAAGCAGATGATCACGATCGACATCGAGACGATCTCGGGCGTACCCTGAACCGGACTATTGAAGACCACGCGCCCCGTCACGTCGGCAGTCACGAGGAAGCCGAGGAGAAACGCATGGAGTCCGGCCACGGCGAGCAGGCCGCGCGCGGTCCACTCGTTGAAGCTCGACAACATGCGTTCCTCCCCTTGCTTTCGTCAGTTGCGGTACGAACGGCCGCTCGCCACTACTTGATTTCGTAGCGCAGCGGCCATTTGTGGCCGAGCTTCTCGGCTTCCTCCAGGGCGAGCTTCAGCACCTGGCTCGCCGGAAGGCCCATCTTGTCGAGCTCGTCGGCCTTCTCCTGCGGCCATCCGGCAAGCGTCTTCGCCCACTCTTCGCGGACCGATTCGGGCAGCTGCCGGACCTTCGTCCCGTGCGCCTTCAGTTCCTCGAGCTGCTTCGGATAGTTCTCTTCGTTTACGGTTCCCGTCTTCGCCTCGTATTCGCGTCCGACCTCGGCGATGATGTCCTGAACTTCCTTGGGCAGCTTGTTCCAGCGTGCCTTGTTGATGGTCAGGCCATGCCAGGTAATCGAGCCGAAACCGATCTCCGTGTAGTAGGGGCCGACTTCATACAGCTTGAAGTTCACCCAGCCCGACGGGAACATGATCCAGCCGCTGTAAACGCCGGTCTGCATGGCCTGGTAGGCCTCCGGCAGCGACGACTGCACCGGCACGACGCCCGCGTGTTCCAGCCACTTCAGGTTAAGACCCGCGCCGGCGATCTTCTTGCCCTTGAGGTCGGCGAGCGTGTTCCACTCGAAAGCCGTGCCGAGGTTGTACCCGTTGTCGGCAATGAGGGCGAGGAGCTTCTGGTTGAACTTGTCCTCGAAGACCTGGCTCATGTACGGAACTTTGTCATACACCGCACGAGCGAGCGTCACGCTCTTGACCGGGCTCATCGTGCCGAATGGCAGCATTACCTGGAAGGCGTGCAGCGGCAGGTTCGACGGCTCGAAGCAGAAGCAGTAGCCGCCGATGTCGATGATGCCGGACTGAACGGCTTCCAGGGTGTCGGCGACCTTCACCATCGCGCCGCCGTAGCCTTCGACGAACTCAACCTTGTGCTTCGTGCGTTCGGCGACGCGCTTGGTCACCTCGGGCACGAAGAAGTTCTGCATCAGATTGACGTAGGTATTGACAGGCGGATGACCGGACGCAATCCGGAGCCGGATGTTCTCCTGCGCGGACGCCGTCGATACGCCGGCGACTGCCATGCACAACGCGACGGCTGAAGACAACAATCGGATTTTCATGGTTCCTCCCACATGACGCCGACCGGCCGGAATCGCCGATCCATAGAAAGGTGTTTTCAACTTTCCAGTGATATCTCACTGGCGCGGCGTCGGAGTCAATACGCCGATTCAACGGCGCAACGCAGCGGTGTGCTCAGGTTTCGGAGAACCACGTTCTCCAGGTAAACTTTTAACTATTGCCGACAGTGACGTCGACTGACATCGACGGCAACTCTTCCGGTCCCGAATTGTCTTGAAAGGAGCGGGGAGTGTGATATTTCACAACCATGCCGCGTCGGAAGACCGAAAAGTCAAACGGCTCGAGTGCCGCCCCACTCCTGCGTGAGGACGTCTACAAACGCCTCAAGGAGGCGATTCTTTCCTGCGCGCTGCAGCCGGGTTCGAAGATCTACGAGCAGGAACTCGCCCTTTACTACAAGGTCAGCAAGTCGCCGATTCGCGACGCATTGGTACGCCTGCAGGCCGAAGGTCTGGTCGAGGTGCTGCCGAGGAAGGGATATCGGGTCGCGCCGATATCGGTCACGGACGCGATCGAGCTATACGAGATGCGGCTGATACTGGAGCGCGCGTGCGTCGAGCGCGCCTGCCGCTTCGCCTCGGACTCGGATATCGAATCATTGGAACGCTTCCGGCGCGGACCGACCAGCAACGAGCGCACGGTTTGGCTCGAATACAATCGCGCCTTTCACATGGCGATCGCCGGCATCTGCGGCAGTCGCCGCCTGGCACGTGCGACCACCGACGTCATCCGGATCTTCGATCGGTTGACCTATGTGAGCGTCAGCCGGTTCGAGAGCGGTCAGGCGCTGCAGCGTTTCGTGCGCGAGCACTGCGCGCTGATCGATGCCATCAAGCGCCGCGACTCGCGCCGTGCATCGGCGCTTGTCCGGTCGCACATCGAAAGCTCACGCAAGCGCATGCTCGAAGCGATCTCATCGCTTGCGATTGTTCCGTGAGCTGACCTGCGATTGTTTACGCCTAGGGGAGAATAGGAAATGACGATCAAGGCGCGCGTGGTTCGCTTCCATCGGGCCGGAGAGCCGGGTGTGCTTCAGCTCGATACGATCGAACTCGGCGCTCCCGGACCAGGAGAGGTGCTGCTGCGCCAGACGGCGATCGGACTCAATTTCCAGGATATCTACCATCGTTCGGGCTTCTATCCGTTGCCGCTGCCGAGCGGCGTCGGGACCGAGGCGGCGGGCGTCGTGGAACAGATCGGGCCCGGCGTCACCGGGCTGGCCGTCGGCGACCGCGTTGCCTATGGCGGCGGTGCACCCGGCGCATATGCGGACTACCGGATCATGCCGGCGGACCGGCTCGTCAGAATCCCTGACGGGATATCCGACGAAGTCGCGGCCGCGGTCCTCATGAAGGGCATGACCGTCGAGTATCTGCTCAACCGGTGCTATCCGCTCAAGGCCGGCCAGTTCGCGCTCTTCTACGCGGCGGCCGGCGGCGTGGGCCTGCTCGCCGGGCAGTGGGGACGGCATCTCGGCGCCAAGATGATCGGCGTTGCCTCCGGGCCGGAGAAGTGCCGGCTGGCCCTCGACAACGGATATTTCGCTGTGATCGACCGCTCGAAGGAGAAGATCGTCGACCGAGTGAAGGAGATCACCGGCGGCGAGGGGGTGCCGGTCGTGTACGACTCGGTGGGGCGCGACAGCTTCGACGACTCGCTGAAATCGCTGGCGCCGCGCGGGTTCTTCGTCTCGTTCGGGACCACGACCGGCGCGCCGCCGCCGGTCGAGGCCGCATTGCTGCAGAAGAACGGGTCACTGTATTTCACGCGCCCGACGCTGGTGACCTATACGGCGAAGCGCGAGGATCTCGTCGCGTCGGCGACGGCCGTGTTCGATCTCGTCAGCAAAGGCGTGCTCAAGCCGACGATCAATCAACGTTTCAAGCTCGAGGATGCCGTCGCGGCGCATACGGCGCTCCAGGCGGGACGCACGAGCGGCTCGACGCTGCTGCTGCCGTGAGGCGCGTCGTTCCGCACACCCGTATCGCCATCGAGTGGTGAATGATGCCCGCGTGGACGCGCGGTCGACATGACAATGGGGCAATCGGATGGCTGAAGCGCAGCGCATAAAGGCGAATGGGATCGAGTTCCGCGTCCTCATCGAAGGACCCGAAGGGGCACCGTGGATCACGTTCCTGCATTCGTTGGCAACGAACCTGTCGTTGTGGGACGAGCAGGCTGCCGCCTTTCGCGACCGGTTCCGTATCCTGCGCTACGACGCACGAGGGCATGGTCAGACACAGGTGCCGACGGGACCATATACGATGGACGACTTCGTCGCCGACGCCGTCGCCCTCTGGGATGCGCTGGGGATTCAGCGCTCCCACGTCGTCGGGCTGTCGATGGGCGGTATGACCGGCTTCGGCCTTGCGCTGACGCATCGCGACCGGGTCAACAGTCTAGTCGCGGCGGATTGCCGCTCGGACGCGCCGGAATTCTTCCAGCGGATGTGGGACGAGCGCGAGCGTCTGGTCGCGCAGGGCGGACTTCCCGCGATCGAAGACATGACCCTGAAGACGTGGTTTACCGAAACCACCCGGTCGCGGCGTCCCGAGCTCGTCGAGCGCGTCCGGCGCATGATCGCGACGACGCCGCTCGAGGGATATCGCGGCACGGCCGCCGCGCTGCGCGGTCTGAATTACAAGAGCCGTCTCAGCGAAATCGCCGTGCCCGCACTCCTGATCGTGGGAGCGCATGACGGGCCGCATCCGGCCGAAATGCGCGCGATGGCCGGGCTCATTCGCGGCGCGGGCTTCATCGAAGTTCCCGACGCGGCACATCTGAGCAATATCGAGCAACCCGAACTGTTCAACAGTGCCGTCGCTGCCTTCCTTGCAAAGCTCGGGCGCGGCGGCAACGCATCTGAACAAAGGAGCAGCAAATGATCCGTGCGGCCGTGGCCGGCCTGGGCTGGTGGGGGAAGCATATCGTTCGTCGCCTGGCCGAATCGCAGAAGATCAAGGTCGTGGCGGCCGTCGAGCCGGCACTGGAAAAGCACGCGGAATTCGCCAAGCAGTACGGACTGCCGGTAAAACCCCGTCTGGAGGATGTCCTCGAGGACAAGAGCATCGACGCGGTAATCCTGGCGACCCCGCATTCGATGCACACGGCGCAGGTGACCGCCGCCGCCGCCGCCGGCAAGCATGTCTTCTGCGAGAAGCCACTGGCGTTGACCCGTGCGGATGCCGAGAAATCGGTGGCCGCCTGCAAGGCCGCCGGCGTCGTCCTGGGGATCGGGCACGAGCGGCGGTTCGAACCGGCGCTCAAGGAGGTCCGGCGGTTGGTTGCGAGCGGCGAACTGGGGACGATCATGCATGTCGAGGCGAATTTCAGCCACGACAAGCTCGCCAACGTGCCGCTGACCGATTGGCGCTCGTCGTCGAAGGATTCGCCGGCCGCAGGCATGACCGGCATGGGCATTCACCTGACCGATGCCTTTATTTCGATGTTTGGACCGATTACCGAGGTCTTCGCCTCGACCGCGCAGCGGGTGCGTCCGGCGGAGAACGGCGACGTGGTCTCGGTCGACGTGCGCTTTGCCTCGGGTGCCACGGGCTATCTCAACGCCATCCTGGTCACGCCGCTGTATCTGCGCTTTACGGTGTTCGGCTCGACGGCGTGGGTGGAGGTGCGCAACCACACCCATCCGGATACGCCTGGACCGTCGACGCTGACGCTGCAGCGCAGCGGTGCCGCGCCGGAGGTGAGGACCTACGAATGGACCGATTCGGTCCGTGAGAACCTCGAGGCGTTTGCCGACGCCTGCGAGGGACGTGGGACCTATCCGTTCACGGACGAGCAGAAGATCGGGAATATCGCCGTGCTTGAGGCAATCTGCCGGTCTGCGGCGACGAAAACTCTGGTAACGCTCGAGTAGTGAGGAACGCGCAATGGGCGGCAAAGTCGGTGTCATCGGCCTCGGCATCATGGGGTCGGCAATCGCGACCAATCTCGTCCGCGGCGGCTTTTCGGTCGCCGGGTACGACGTCGTGGCGGAGAGACGACAACTGGTTGCCGAGCGGGGCGTCACGCCGGCCGCAAGCGCGCGCGCCGTCGCGGAAGCATCCGATGTCATCATCACGACGCTGCCGAGCGCTGCCGCCCTTCACGACACAGTGGAGGGCGCCGATGGCCTGGTCGCGTCGGGGCGCCGCGGTCTGATCGTGGTCGAATGCAGCACGCTGCCCATCCGCGACAAGGAGCGCGCGCGGGACGCGCTCGCGGCAGCGGAAATCGTGCTGCTGGATTGCCCGCTGAGCGGTACCGGCGCCCAGGCCGCGGTCAAGGATCTCGTCGTCTACGGCAGCGGCGACCGTGCGGCATATGATCGCTGCATTCCCGTCTTCGACGGGTTTTCCCGAAGCGCCTATTACCTCGGCGCGTTCGGCAACGGCAGCAAGATGAAGTTCGTCGCCAACCTGCTGGTTGCGATCCACAACGTTTCGGCCGCCGAGGCGTTCGTGCTGGGGATGAAGGCGGGTCTCGATCCGGAGACGATCTACAAGGTCGTCGGTGACGGCGCCGGCAGCTCGCGCATGTTCCAGGTCCGCGGGCCGATGATGGTCAAGGGGGACTATGCCGATGCCACGATGAAGATCGAGGTGTGGCAGAAGGACATGAAGATCATCGGCGAATTTGCCGCGGAGCTGGGCTGCCCGACGCCGCTGTTCTCGGCCAGCGCCTCGATCTATACCGCCGCCCTGGCCCAGGGGCACGGCAAGGAAGACACTGCCTCCGTCTGCGCCGTTCTCGAAAGACTCGCGGATCTCCATCGGCAGGCATGAGTTGAGGTCGCGGGCGCCGGCGGGCATGTTGGGGCGCGAAGAGGAGCGGACGGGAAATGGAATTACTCTCGCTGAACGTTGCATGCCTGATCGCCGACAAGGCGCTGGAAAAGGGGCGTGAACTGAAATTCGCCCCGTTGACCGTCGCCGTGCTCGATGCAGGCGGGCAGCTGAAGGTCCTGAAGCGAGAAGACGGCGCGAGCCTCCTCAGGCCCGAGATCGCCGTCGGCAAGGCCTGGGGCGTGCTCGGGATGGGGTTTGGCGGCCGTGAGCTTGCACGGCGCGCCGCCAAGATGCCGATGTTCTTCACGGCCCTCAACGCGATGTCCAACGGTCGGATGGTTCCGGTGCCGGGCGGCGTGCTCATCCGCAACACGTCGGGCCGGATCGTTGGTGCCGTCGGGATCAGCGGCGAAACCTCGGAGAACGACGAAATCTGCGCCGTGTACGGCATTCAGGCCGCCGGGCTCGTGGCGGATACGGGGGACGTACCGGCTTGAGCCGCGGCGATCGGCAGGCCAAAGATTGGTCAGCCTGCCTCCCCATGCATCCCATCTTCAATCAACGCCGACGTTCAACAAAAGAGCCGACGTTCAACAAAAGAATGGCTGCTCCTGCCGAGCCCGGGTCGAAGGATGTGTCGCGCTCGCTGATCGTGCTGAGCACCGCGACGTTCTGTTCGGGAGCAAACATGCGGGTGACCGACCCGCTGTTGCCGCAGATCGCCGAGGCGTTCGCGATACCGATCGGCGATGCGGCCATCGTCGCGACGGCGTTCACCATCGCGTACGGAATTTCCCAGGTCTTTTACGGCCTCCTCGGCGACCGCATCGGCAAGTACACGGTCGTGACGTTTGCCGTGCTCGTCTCCGGCCTCGGGACTGCCGCCGGTGCCTTTGCGGGCGACGTTCCGGTTCTGGCCGCCTTGCGGCTGCTGAGCGGCAGCACGGCCGGTGCGATCATTCCGCTCGGAATGGCCTATGTCGGCGACGTCGTGCCGTTCGAGCAGCGGCAGGCGGTGCTGGCCAAGTTCATTTCCGGGCAGATCATCGGCATGCTGGCCGGGCAGGCCTTGGGCGGCATCCTGGGGGAGTATGTCGGCTGGCGCGGTGCGTTGCTGTGCCTCGGCGCGCTGTTCATCCTCGTGTTCTTCATGCTTGCTGCCGAGCGCCGATCCGGCCGGGTGGTCGAGGTGACGACGGGTGGCAGTGCCAGCGTCCTGCGCCAGTACAAGACGCTTCTTCAATCCGGCCGGGTACGCCTGATCACG
Organism: uncultured Rhodospirillales bacterium; assembly: GCA_937926175.1. Taxonomy (GTDB): domain Bacteria; phylum Pseudomonadota; class Alphaproteobacteria; order CACIAM-22H2; family CACIAM-22H2; genus CALANV01. The sequence continues at coordinate 20,264 of CALANV010000007.1, forward strand.
GGGACCGCTTTCGTCGAAGGCATGCTGGCCTGGGGCGGGCTCACCTTCATCGGCGCATATCTTCGCCAAGCCTACGGCCTGGGATTCGATACCGTCGGTCTTCTGCTAGCAACGTTCGGCCTCGGCGGACTGGTGTACGTGACGACGGCGCGGCAATTCCTCGGCAAGCTGGGCGAGCGCCGCATGGTCAGGCTCGGCGGGGCGACGCTTGGCCTTGCCTTCCTGTGCATCGCCGCAGCGCCGCCCATCTGGATGTTCGTGCCCCTGATCATCGCGTCCGGCATGGGGTTCTACCTCATGCACAACACGCTGCAGACACACGCGACCCAGATGGCACCCAAGTCACGCGGCCTCGGCGTCTCGTTCTTTGCCTCGTGCTTCTTTCTCGGCCAATCGCTCGGGATCACGCTTCTCGGCTGGACCGTCGACCATATCGGTTTCGAGCGAGCCTTCGTGTGGGTGGGGGTCCTGATCGCGGCGCTTGCCGCGTTTTTCGCGTGGCGACTGAGCCGGGACGCTGACGGAATGTCCTAGGCGACGACGATGCCGTCGGCGACGGCGGTCTCGCGCATTACGGCTTCCGGCGTTCGGTACCGTTCGGCCATCTCCCGTTCCTGCGCGGTCCGGATCTGCGCCTGCATATAGGCACCGAGGTGACGGGCATGCGCGACGATCGCCTTGCCGAAGCGCAGGCGCGCGTCCTCGAACGCGGCGAGGCCGGCGGCAATCGAGTCCGATTTCGCCAACGCCTCCGTCAGCACCAACGCGTCACTTCCGGCCTTGGTGACGCCCATGCCGCAGTGGGGACGGGCCACGAAGGCGGCATCGCCGATAATGACGATGCGCCCAAAGACGAGCTGCGGCGATTCGAGATCGTAGATCGGCTGAAAGAAAGGCTGCTCGGTTATCCGAACGACCTCGGCGAACTGCGGCGACAGCACCCGTTCGGCGGTGTCGCGAATATCGGCGATCACGCGGGCGCTGACCAAGTTGGGCGGAATGCCCTCCGGATGCAGGCGCCCCTCGTCGTCCGTCAGCAGGCGACGGAGTTCCACATGCTCATCTGCCGGGCGATACCAGACCCAGTTGTATCGGCGCCGGCCCGGCTCCGTCGTGTTTCCGGCGCCGGCCACCGGGTATCCCAGCATTTGTTCGCGCGGCGGCAGGCAGAAGGCGAACCGTTCGAACATCGCAGCATGGGTGGCGGCCGAGAACGCCCGTTCCTCGGCGAGGCCGCGCCAGGCGACGTAGCCGGCATAGACGGGGCGCACGTCCGGCAGGAAGAAACTGCGGACGGTGGAGCGAATGCCGTCGGCCCCAACGATGAGATCGCCCGTGACCCGTTCGCCGTCGGCAAAGATCGCCGTCGCCTGCCGATCGTCCTGCTCGATGGCCACGAGCGCCTTGCCGAGATGATAGAGGCCGGGCGGCAAGGCCTCCTTCAGCGCCCAGTAGAGCCGGCCCCAGGCCGTGAGGATCTGACGGCAGGGGCGTTCACCCACGACCTCGCCCGCGGGCCCGAACGTGACGCGCCCGGGCACCTCGACGCCGATCGTGCTGTCGATGGTGACCCCGGCCCGCTGCAGCACATCCATGAGTTCGGGATGCGTGACGATACCGGCGCCGCGGCCGGCCAGTTCCCTGGTCGATCGTTCATAGACCGAGACGTTCCAGCCGGACCGATACAGGAGATTTGCCGCGAACAGCCCGCCGAGCGACCCCCCGACGATGATGGCGCGGCGCGGAGCAGCAGAAGACGTCATGGACCTGTCTCCGTCAGACGGGGTCAGGCGCTGGCGGATACCTTGGACCTCGACTCGGAGATTTCCGATGCCGGATAGTTGAGCTCGATCGTGACGCCGTTCGGGTCCTCGAGAAAGATCTGGTGCAGATTCAGGTCGGGAACCGTGCGCTCGCGGAACGGGATGTCGTTTTCCTTCAGACGGGCTTGCATTGCCGCAAGCCCGGTTGCGGTGAACGCAATGTGATCGATGGTGCCCGTACCTTCGACGTCGTCGAGGTGCTTCTCGCCGAGATATTCGATCAGGCCCCGGGGATCGTTCTTATCGATGCCGACGATATGAACCACGGCGATTCCGTCGTTGTAGAGCCACAGGCCCGGAAACTTGAACGGAGGCCGGGGGCCGACCTCGAACCCCATGACGTCGACGTAAAACTTCCGGCACTCCTCAAGTTTCGTGGTGCGGATCGAGTAGTGATCGAGGCGCTGGATAGGCATGGCATGTCCTGTGGCGTCTGAAGCTCGGCCGGTCCAAAATTCTCAGGCCAACGTGATATCTGTCAAGCGAACGGGGCGGGGTTTGCGGATCCGGAATATCGTGCGGGAGTGCGGGTCATGATCCGCTACGCGAACCGTCCGTCGGGAACGATTCATCGGCGGCGCCGAGCGTCCATTCGACGATGCGCCGCATCACCGAGCCGAGCGCCTCGTCGAACGCAAGGACGATACTCTGAAGATCCGTGCCATCAGCGCGTACGGTCTGTTCCGCCATGTACCCATTGATAATTGCGCGATCGGGCATGCGGATGAGTCGCACGTTGATCCGGACCCGGACGAGGGGCGGACCGGATCCGTCATACTCTGCCTGAAATTCGCGCAGCTCCGGGCGAAGGATGAGGTCCGGCCGCAATGTCGCCGACTCCCGAGCCACCGAGACGATCTTTCCGGAGTTCTCGAAGGACTCGATCAGCAGCGTTTGAACCATCGCCGGTGCCGTATCGGTCCAGCTGGCATTGGCGTAATACTCCAGCGACACGGGCGAGCGCTGCAACGCGATTCGGCCGGTGCTGAGTCCGGCAGACGCGATCGGTCGTTCCACGACGAGCTGACGGTTCAACCCTGGCAGATCCGGCACGAAGGTGCTCTTCGGCGTCAGCGTGTAGAGGTTCGGCGGCTCGCCGCTGCCGGGCAGCTGGCAGGCACCGAGCAGCAACCCGACCATCAGAAGAAGCGGCAGAACGCGGCAGCGGGGAGAAACGGCGGTCATCGGGCCTCGAAACCTTTGTACTGGTCGCCGAAAAGAAACCGCGCCGGATCGCGTTCCAGCCGGTAGGCGATCTGCGAAAGAGTCGCGACCAGTGTCCGCGTCTCGGCGATGAGCTGTGACAGATCGTACAGACCCGAGTTCGTGAAATCGCGGATCGGGGGCCGGTTCTCCGCCACCATCTGGTCGAAGTTGTGCCCGAGCCGCGCGAAGGAGCGGGCGGCCGCACGCATGTCGGTCATGGCCGCGTCTGCGTCGGCCACGATCCTGCCGACTTTGGGATCGATCTGCCGGACGAGGGCATCGAGTTCCCCGGCGAGGGATCTCACCGCGGCCGCCGTCGCCTGCAAATCGGCAGTCGTCGCCGAGATGTCGGCAACCGTCCGTTCGACGGCGCCCGACGAGCGGGCGAGGGCGTCGCTGAACGTCGCGAGATTGTCGAGAATTTTATTGATCCTCTGCTGGTTCTCGGCGTTCAACAGGTCGTTGGTGCGCATCGCGACGGCGGACAGACGCGCGAGGAGCTCCGGCGTGTTCTCGAAGACCTGCTCGATCGGCGACGGCTTCGACGGGATCACCGCGCGCAGCTTGCCGGGGCGCGGCTGCAGCAACGGGGCGGCCTGCGTGCCGCCGGAGAGCTGAACGAAGCTGAGGCCGGTGATCCCCTGCAGCTGCAGCGACGCGATCGTATCCGTCTTGATCGGCGTGCCGGGTCTCAGCGCAAGGGTCACTTCGATCAGCTCCACGTTCTCGGCATCGATCTCGATACTCGCGACGGTACCGACCGGGACGCCGCGATAGCGTACCGGCGAGCCGACGCTGAGGCCGGTCACGGAGCCGCGGAAGTACACGTAATAATAGGTGCTGTCGTCCTGGATCCGCGGGCGTGCGAGCCAGAAGGCGAATCCGATCATGCCGGTGAGGAGCGTCAGCACGAACATGCCGACCAGGAAATAACTTGCCCGCGTCTCCATCGATCAAGCTTCCATTTCTCGCGCGCGGAGCGCCGCCCGAGCCCGTGGCCCGTGAAAATACGCCTGAATCCAAGGGTGTGTTTCAGCCAGCAGATCCTGGAGCGTGCCGACGATGACACGCCCGTCGACCAGGACGGCGACGCGGTCTCCGATCGCGGCCAGCGTATCGAGATCGTGCGTGACGATTACGACCGTCAGATTCAGGCTTTGCTGGAGATCGCGGATGAGCCGGTCGAACTCCGTCGCCGCGATCGGGTCGAGCCCTGCCGTCGGCTCGTCGAGGAAAAGGACCTCGGGGTCAAGGGCCAGCGCGCGGGCGAGTGCCGCACGTTTGCGCATGCCGCCAGACAGCTCGCTCGGATACTTCGCCCCCGTATCCGGCGGCAATCCGACCATGCCGATCTTCACCCGGATCAGGTCGCCGACAAGCTTGGCGGGAAGGTGCGTATGCTCGTTGAAGGGAACGCGCACGTTCTGGGCAACCGTCATCGAGCTGAACAATGCCCCGTTCTGGAAGAGGACGCCCCAGCGACGTTCGATTTCGCGACGTGTCCGCTCGTCGGCCGACCACAGATCCTGCCCGAACACTTCGACAACGCCGGCGTCCGGCCGGCGCAGGCCGATCATCGTCCGCAGCAGGACCGACTTGCCGGTTCCGGATCCGCCGACCAGCGCCAGGATCTCGCCTCGCCGAACATCCAGATCGAGTCCATCGTGCACGACCTGCGATCCGAACCGGGTGACGAGTCCGCGAACGCGAATGACGGGTGGGGCTTCCTGCATCGTGCGACGTCGCCCCCGCTAGATGCCGATCGACGAGAAGAAGATCGAGAAGAGAGCGTTGGCGACGATCACGAGAAAAATCGACTCGACGACGGCCTTGGTCGTCTGGCGCCCCACGCCTTCCGCACCCCCCTCGACGCGGAGTCCCTCGTAGCAGCCTGCCATCCCGATGAGGAGGGCGAAGAACGGCGCCTTGATGATGCCGATCCAGAACATGGTCGTGCTGATCGCCGAGCTCAACTGCGTCAGAAACTGGCCGGTCGAAATGTTCAGGGCAACCAGCGACATCACGGCGCCGCCGATCAGCGCCATCATATCGGCGAAGAACACGAGCAGCGGCAATGCGATCATCATGGCAAGCAGCCGGGGCAGCACCAACACCTCGATCGGATCGAGCCCCATCGTGCGCATGGCGTCGATCTCCTCGTTCACCAGCATCGTGCCGATTTCGGCGGTGAAGGCGCTGCCCGAGCGGCCGGCGACCATGACGGCGGTCAGCAGCACGCCGAGCTCACGCAGGACGGAGATGCCGAGCAGATTGACCGTGAAGATTTCCGCGCCGTAGGCGCGCAATTGGTCGGCGCCCTGATAGGCGAGCACGATCCCGATCAGGAACGACAGCAGGCCGACGATCGGTATCGCGTCCAGACCGATCCGCTCGATGTGGCTCAGCAGGGAGATGAGTCGCAGACGCCTCGGCCGCACCAGCGTGCGCGTCAGCGCGACGGTGCACATGCCGCAGAACGTGACGAGGTTGCGCGCGCGGCGAAACACCGTGAACGTCGTGCTGCCGATACGTTCGACCATGGCGCGGATCGGCCACACGAGCGGCCGGGCGAGAGGCTGCCGCTCCTCCACCACGTGCTGCATCCGCGTGAGGAGGGCGGTGTGAGCCGGGCTCGCCCCGGACAGATCGATCTGGTGACCGTCATGCGTCAGCCGCCGGACCAGCCGGAACAGCAGCCAGGCACCTGCCGTATCGAGTGCGGTCAGCTGCGTGAAGTCGATACGTACCCTGCCGGCCGCCGGATTCAGCCCCGATATCGGCTGCACCAGAGATTCGATCGAAGAGAGCGTCCAGCGGCCACCAAGAATCAGCATGAACCAACCGTTCGCCGACGCCGTCCGGAACCAACCGGCTTCCTGAGGTTGCGTTGCGAGAGCCTGCGCTGCAGCCATGGGGGTCCGCCTCCGTACCGGTTTTACGATTCGGACAGTATCAAGGGGCGGAACGAAAGAGAGTTTCAGGAGAAATCTGGAGGTATCTTTGTGTGTCGGCGTGCGGGCGTGAAACAACGGCTTGCGCCCCGACCGGCGTGACCCGGCCAATACTTAGGCATCAGCCGATGTCGTGCCGGATGATTCCTTCGGACGATATCCCGAAGTTTGCAGACGCGAGCGGTACCCGCCGTTCGACCGACGGTCGAACCACGTTCAAAGAAGATCCGGGAGCTCGTCGACCGTGCTCTTGCGCCGGTAGTTCTGCGCCGCCATGCGTATCGGCGCGTTCGCGGCGCCGTACATGTCATAGGACCCGACGCGCTGCACGATCTCGATGAAAAACCGGTCGGCGAACGAGTCGGTGTAGACCTGGAAGTACTCGCCATCGGCAGACCGGTCGTAAAGAATGTTGTCGCCGCGGAGCCTTGCGACGAGATCGGCCGGAAGGTCGAAGCGCGCCATCAGGTCGTCATAATAGTTCGCCGGAATGCTCAGCAGTCGGACGCCATTGTCCCGCAGTCGACGTGCGGCTGCGAAGATGTCCGTCGTTCTGAAGGCGATGTGATGGACGCCGGCGCCGGCAAACGCCGATACGGAGCGGGCCGCGACCGTATTCCGGCTGTCGGAGGTGTTGAGCGGAAACCGGATCGCACGATTTCGGCTCGCGACGGCACGACTGCGGACGAGTCCGTAGGGGTCGGGCAGGACCCAGGTATCTTCCGGCTCCAGACCGAGGATGGAACGGTAGAAAAGAGTCCAGCTGTCGAGCTGACCTTCGGGGAGCGCTCGGGCGACGTGATCGATCGTCTGAAGGCCGATCCCGGTGTCGCCGCCGGAAGAAGTATCCTCGAGGACGAAGTCGGTCTCGAGCGGACCAGCGCCGGGGACCTTCTCCGCAACGAAGTAGATCAGGCTTCCGTCGAGTGATCGCACCGCGGGGATCGCCCACTCGTTGGGCCCCACCCGGCCATCGAAACGGGCGCATCCAAAGGCCTCGGCCCGGCTCAAGGCCTGCAGATCGTCGTCGGTCCGAAGACCGATGGCGCAGATCGAGGGACCGTGGACGAGGAAATAGGAATGTGCGAACGACCCGGGTTCGGCATTGAGGACGATGCTGATTTCGCCCTGCCGGTACAACGTGACGTTCTTGGTGCGGTGACGGCCGGCCCGGCGGAATCCCAGCTGGTCCAGCCACGTCGCAAGCGCAGTCTGCGTCGCATCGTCGACGGCGAATTCGACGAACGAGATGCCCCCGAGCACAGGCACCGGCGGCGGATCGAACAACTCGACCCGCCTGACCTGCGGCGGACGAGGAGTGGGCTCGGGCGCCGTGGCGTCGTCGGCCGACCGCAGCCGATGGCGTACCTGCTCCTCCAAATAAAGCAGCGACCGCATTCCGTCGCTGGCAGTGGGCCGCGTCGGCGAGGCACGGAATTCGTCGTTGAAGACTTCGAGCGAGATCGGCCCGGCATAGCCGGCACGCACGACCTGCGCGAGGAAGCCCGCCACGTCGAGATCGCCCTGGCCGGGGAAGCACCGGAAATGCCGGCTCCAGGACATCACGTCCATGCGCAGACGCGGGGCGTCGGCGAGCTGCACGAAGAATATCCGCGCCCCCGGTATGTCGGCGATTCTGGCGATGTCGTCGTCGAGCGCTAACGTGTGGAAGCTGTCGAGGATGAGGCCGAGATGCGGATGCGCGGCCCGCTCGACGATCCGCCAGGCATGTCCATAGGTGCGGACCCGCGTTCCCCAGGCGAGCGCCTCGTATCCGATCCTGAGGCCGTGTCGGGCGGCGCGGTCGGCCAGTTCATGGAGCTGCGCCGCCGCCCGTTCATCATCGTCGATGGCGCCCGGAGAGACGTTCGAGCACACGAGCATCAGCGGCGCCCCCAGTTCCTGCATGACCTCGAACTTGCGTTCGGCGCGAGCGAGATTTCGCCGGAACTGGTCATCGGGCACGCCTTCGAAATTGCGGAACGGCTGGTAGAGGGCGATCTTCAGACCAAGATCGGCGACGCACACACGGACATCGCGCGGGGACCCGTCAAAGCACAGGAGATCGTTCTCGAAGATTTCGACGGCGTCGAACCGCGCCGCAGCGGCCGCCTTGAGCTTTTCCTTCAACGTTCCACTGAGCGAAACCGTTGCGATCGAGCGCCGCATCCGATCCTCCCTGTATATAAAAATATGATATTACATATTTAATCAGACAAAAAGGACTCTCATCGGTTACAACCCTGAAAATCGGGGGTAGCGGTTTCCTTGCTGTAACGCGGTGAAACGGGCAAAAATCCCGCGTGCGGGGATTCCGCATGGGGTGGAGGTACGGCACGCACATGGAGGGTTTCCCGAGAGAGCCCGATCGCGCTGATCAGCCGGCGACGCTGACCGAGGCGATCTATGGCCGGATCCGCAACGACATCCTGCTAGGCGTCTACCGGCCCGGCGACAAGCTGAAGCTGGAGTCGCTGCGCCGGCATTACGACGCCAGCGTCAGCACGCTTCGCGAGACCCTGTCGCGTCTCGTATCGGAAGGCCTGGTCGCCAACGAGGGGCAGCGCGGCTTCATGGTCGTGCCGGCGTCGCTCGCCGATCTGCGGGACATCACGGAGGTACGCACTCTGCTGGAGTGTCATGCCGCGCGACTGTCGCTCCAGCGCGCCGATCTCGACTGGGAGTCGCGGTTGGTCGCGGCCTATCACAAGCTGTCGCGGATCGAGGAGGTCATCGAAAGCGACCCCCAGCGCTTCGGCCCGATGCTCGAGACGTACAACCGCGAATTCCACAGCGCGCTCGTTTCGGCCTGCGGCTCCCGCTGGCTGCTGACGTTTCGCAGCGCCATGTATGATCAAAGCCTGCGCTATCGCATGCTCGCCTTCCAGGTGCGCCATTTCCCGCGCGACCAGTCGCGGCGCGAGCATCGCGAGATTCTGGACGCCGCGCTCGCGCGCGATGCCGACCGGCTGGTCGCGGTGCTGTCCGCCCACATCACCAAGGGCGCCGAACTCTATGCGGAGGCGGATCTCACCCGCCGCTCGGAGCCGAAACGCCGCGGACCAAAGGGCCGCCGCGCGGCGCAGGGGAGGAAATAGTCGTTCGGGTATCGCGCCTGCCGATGACCGGAAGGCGCGTGCAAGCGAGGCGACCCGCCATGCCCGAAAATTGCCTCTGCGCTTAACGGCGCGCGGCTTGCGCGCCAGCTTCTGTGAACCGTTTTCAGCCGTCACGAATTAAGTGGATCACCAATGCGGACTTGAACCGCGAAGGGCATCGACGGACCTGCGCCGGGCTTGGTTTCTCGGTGGTTCAATCCTGATGTGAAGTCCTGTCCCGATGGTGGGACAGCCGGGCGACCAGAAGTCCGCCCGCAGACCCATTTGTGCGGCGGCTCCGTTCGGCATGCGGCGGTGTCCCGGGACGGTGTTCTGGGACACGCAGCCCACTGTTCTACTCGCCACATTCGCCAGGCCGGGACCGGCACGTCCCTAAATTACATCGACGTTTCAATGAGTTGTCAGGCGGCCGGCGCCCACATCCGTTTGCGGGACGAGTGGGGCTCTGGGACACCGGGAGGTTAGGACAGCAGGACACTGAGATACAGCTAGGACAGTAGGACTCTTGGGACAGTGGGACACTTGGGACAGCCGCGCGGGGGGGGCCAAATGAAACGCCCGCCGGGCTTTCGGCCCGGCGGGCGCACTGATCCGGCCCCGAGGGCACCATAAACGGAGCCGCGCGTCAACCGCCCGGCTGTGGCCCTCTCGCTCGCGGATGTTCTTCCGTTCGTCGCGATCGCCGCCCGGTTCGACTCATCCGGCGCCGCCGTGTTCGACGCAGGCGAGACTGATATGGCGTGCCGCGCGGCGAAGTTCTGGCAGGAAGCGGGCGACCATGTCCGCCGCACTGATGCGAACGGCCTGTGCGCTCATGTTGATGGCAATGTTCGCGGCCGGCGTCCGGCCGGGGATCGCGACGGCGATCGACCGCAGGCCGAGCTCCAGTTCCTCCGACACCAGCGCGTAGCCGCGCGCCCGGACCTCCTCGATGCGCTGCCGCAACTCGCCCTTGGTCGTCAGCGTATGCGGGGTACACCGGGTGAGACGTGCAGTCGCAAGGTATTGGTCGAACTCGCGCGGCGGCAGCAGCGAGAGCAGGGCTTGCCCCATTGACGTGGCATGCGCCGGGAGACGCGTGCCGACGCTGAGGCCGATCGCGATGATGCGGTGCCGTGCCGGCGAGCGGGCCACGTAGATCACGTCGCCGGCATCGAGCATGCCGGCGGACGCCGACTCGTTGAAACGCGCGGTCAGGTCCTGGAGCACCTCGCGGACCAGCTCCAGCGACGAGAATCCGGTCAGAAACGATTGCCCGAGCTCGAGCACCGCCGGCGTCAGTTCGAAGTACTTGCCGTCCGTTCGGGCCAGGCCGGCGGCGCATAACGTGTGAAGGAACCGTCGGGCGGCTGCGCGCGTCAGGCCCGTCGCTGCGGCGACATCGGTGATGGTCTGTCTTTGGCGGCCAGCACCGAAGCTGCGGATCACCGACAAGCCCCGCATGAACGATGCGACCGTTTCGTCTCGTCGTGTCATGATGCTCGGTTTGTTCGGAATGCGAACAAATCGTGTGAATTCGCACAATCTCGTTGACCGGAAGAAAGGCCGCGGCCCAGACTTAATCAAGAACAATCTGAACGCTCATCGACATGGGACGGATACTGGCCTTATCTGACGCGGTGGCCGAGTTCATCCGCGACGGTGACAGCGTCGCGATGGAGGGATTCACGCACCTCATTCCCTTCGCCGCCGGCCATGAGATCGTGCGCCAGCGGCGCAAGCGGCTGACCTTGATCCGCATGACCCCCGACCTGATCTACGATCAGTTGATCGGCATGGGGTGCGTCGAGCGAATGATCTTTTCATGGGGCGGCAATCCCGGCGTGGGATCGCTGCATCGCTTCCGGGACGCCGTCGAGAAGGGCTGGCCCCATCCGCTCGAGATCGAGGAACGCAGCCACGCCGATCTGGCCAATGCCTATGTGGCCGGCGCCGCCAACCTTCCGTTCGCCGTGCTGCGCGGCTATGTCGGCTCGGACCTGCCCAAGTACAATGACCGCATCCGGTTCATCGAGTGCCCGTTCACGGGCGAGAAGCTCGCGGCGGTGCCGTCGGTCAGGCCCGACGTCGCCCTGATCCATGCCCAGAAGGCGGACCGCAAGGGAAACGTCCTGATCTGGGGCATTCTCGGCGTGCAGAAGGAGGCGGTGCTTGCAGCCAAACGCGCCATCGTCACGGTCGAGGAGATCGTCGACGAGCTCGATCCCTGGCCCAACGCCTGCGTTCTGCCGCACTGGGTGGTATCGGCCGTGTGCCACGTGCCGGGCGGTGCCTATCCCTCCTACGCGCAGGGCTATTACGAACGCGACAACCGGTTCTATCAGGCTTGGGACGAGATCGCGCGTTCGCGCGAGACGTTCCTCGCATGGATGGAGAAGCACGTGCTCGGCACCAGGGACTTCGCGGAATTCCGGCGCGTGCTTGCGACCACCATGGGACGGGAGGCGGCGTGATGTCGGAACTCGGTTTCACGCCCAGCGAGATCATGACCGTTGCTGCTGCCCGGATGCTGAAGAACGGGACGGTGTGCTTCGTCGGCATCGGTCTTCCTTCGACCGCCGCCAATCTCGCGCGGCTGACGCATGCACCCGACGTGGTGCTGATCTACGAGTCGGGACCAATCGGCGCCAAGCCGAGTGTGCTGCCGCTGTCGATCGGCGACGGCGAGCTGGCGCTGACCGCCGACACGGTCGTGAGTACGCCGGAAATCTTCCGCTACTGGCTGCAGGGCGGGCGAATCGACGTCGGATTTCTGGGCGCCGCCCAGATCGATCGGTTCGCCAACATCAACACGACCGTGATCGGACCCTACGACAAGCCGAAGGTCCGTCTTCCCGGCGCGGGCGGCGCGCCCGAGATCGCGGCCATGGCGCGGGAGGTGCTCATCATCCTGCAGCATACGCCCCGGGCTTTCGTGCCGAAGCTCGACTTCATCACCTCCGCCGGCCATCTCGACGGGGGCGACGCGCGCGAGCGGGCGAAGCTTCCGGGCGAGGGGCCGACCGCCGTGATTACGGATCTCGGGATCCTGACGCCGGATCCAGTGACCAAGGAGCTCGTGCTGACGAGCATCCATCCGGGTGTGTCGGTCGAGCAGGTGAAGGCCGCCACAGGCTGGGACCTCAAGATTTCGAACGAACTTCGGACGACTCCTGCGCCGCAACCGCACGAGCTGAAGGCGCTGCGAGACCTGCAGCGGCGAACCGCCGAGGCGCATGCACGTTGAAGCGACGGCACGTCATGGCGGCATTCGGCTGAAACCCGGCGCGAGGGCCGTTCGGACAGCCTGAAGACGCGTGCGCCGGCACGCGGGATGGTGCGCCGGCCCGCGAACGGGAAAGATGCCGGGCACCTGGCTTGCGGCGCGCATCGTTCATAATATGAACGATTGAAGCGACGATGCCGCCGTCGACGTATTCTTCCTGTCCGGCATCCGCCGCCGCGCGCTGGACTTGGCGCGCTGGACTTCAACTCCCGGCTTCGGGAAAGTTGGGAGGCGGAAGAACGGGGAGGAAACGGGTATGGCTTTCGTGCGGGCCGCGGATCTTACGGTCCATTACGACCTCGTCGGACCATCCGATTGTCCGACCATCATGTTCGCGAACTCGCTGGGGACCAATTTTCACATTTGGGATCCCCAGGTGCGTTCGCTCGCGGATCGGTTCCGGATCCTGCGGTACGACATGCGCGGCCACGGTCTGACCGACTGCCCGCCGGTGCCGGAGGGGAGCAGCGGTTACACGATCGACCAGCTCGCCGGCGATGCCTTGGCCCTACTCGACTCGCTGGGAATCAGGCAGGTCCATTTCTGCGGTCTTTCGATCGGCGGTATGGTCGGCCAGCGCCTAGCGGCCAAGGCACCCGATCGTGTGATCTCGCTCGTGCTGTGCGATACGGCAAGCTGGATCGGTCCGCCGAGCCTGTGGGACGAGAGAATTTCCGGGATTCGCAAGAACGGCCTCGGCGGCATCGCGCAAGGGGTACTGGCGCGGTGGTTCACGCCGCGCTTCCTTGCGGATCGTGCCGAAGTGGCACGAGGGTTCGCCAACATGCTCACGCGGACCCCGGTCGACGGGTACATCGGCTGCTGCCTTGCCATCCGTGATGCCGACCTGCGGCAGGACGACGCGAAAATCAAATGCCCGACCCTGGTCGTAGTGGGCGATCAGGATGCGGCGACGCCACCGGACGCGGCGCGCGAACTCTGCACGGCAATCGCCGGCGCCCGCCTCGAGATCGTGCCGGGTGCCGCGCATATCCCGACGGCCGAGCAGCCTGAAAGGCTCAACGAGATTCTGAACGCGTTCTTCGCGACGGTCGCCGCGCAGTTGCCGGCGGCGTGAAGGGAGGGCAGACATGGGGCTGATTCAGAAACTTTTCGAGCGCGGCATGGCGATCCGGACGGAGGTTCTGGGACGTGCCCATGTCGAACGCGCGCGCAGTCGCACGACGCCCTTCACCGAAGACTTCCAAACCTACATCACCCAGTATGTCTGGGGCGACATCTGGAACCGTCCCGGCCTCGACCGCAGGATGCGCAGCATGCTAACCATCGCCATGCTCGCGGCGCTGGGCCGGGAAGACGAACTGAAGCTTCATATCCGCGCCACGCGCAATACCGGCGTGACCCGCGAGGAAGTAAAGGAGATCCTGCTGCAGGTCGGGGTCTATGCCGGTGTTCCGGCGGCGAATACCGCATTTCGGCTTGCGCAAGAGATCTTCGAAGAAATGGACAGGGAGGACGGAAAATGACATCGACGCAAGTGCGGCCCTATGCACGCCCAGCGCCAGGTGTGCATCCGAACTATCTGCATCCCGATTACGGCAGTACGGTGAAGCGTGCACCGACGCGGCCACCGATTCGCCTGAGCCAGACACTGTCGGAGATCACAGGTCCGACCTTCACCTCGGGATGGGCAGGTCCCAATGCGGCTGATCTGACCAAGCAGCACAAGGGCGAGCCGCTGGGCGAACGCATCATCGTCGCCGGACGGGTGCTCGACGAGGACGGCCGTCCGGTGCCGAATACGCTCATCGAATTGTGGCAGTGCAATTCGGCCGGCCGCTACCTGCACGAGCGCGATCAGCACGACGCGCCGCTTGACCCGAATTTCACCGGTTTCGGACAAGTCGTCACGAACGAGAACGGCGAGTGGCGGTTTCTGACCATCAAGCCGGGGGCCTATCCCTGGCGCAACACCTACAATGCGTGGCGGCCGGCGCACATCCATTTCTCGGTCTTCGGGTCCGCCTTCGCGACCCGGCTGATCACGCAGATGTATTTTCCGGGCGATCCCCTGCTGGCGCTCGATCCGATCTACAACAGCGTGCCGGATGCGAAGGCGCGTGAACGGCTCGTCTCGACCTATGATCCGAACCTGAGTGTCGCCGAGTATGCGCTCGGCTACCGTTGGGACATCGTTCTGCGCGGCCGGAACGCGACGCCGATGGAGAATTGACATGAAGCATGTTCTGACGGCTTCGCAGACGGTCGGGCCGTTCTTTCATTTTGCGCTGAATCGGCCCGAATGGAGCGATCTGACCGCCGGCGGTGCCAAAGGCGAGAAGATCCGCATCGAGGGGCAGGTGCTCGACGGCGACGGTGCGCCGGTGTTCGATGCCTTTCTCGAGATCTGGCAGGCCAACGCGGCAGGAAAATACAATCACGAGGAAGACAGGCAGGACAAGCCCGTCGATCCGAACTTCCGCGGGTTCGGCCGCGCCTGTACCGATGCCCAAGGCTATTTCCGGTTCACGACCATCAAGCCCGGCGCTGTCCCGGGGCCGGGCAACACGCTGCAGGCGCCGCACATCAACGTGTCGATATTCGCCCGCGGCCTGCTGAAACAGCTCGTCACACGCATCTATTTTGCCGACGAGGCGGCGGCCAACGAGATCGACCCGGTCCTGAGTTCGATCGAGAATCCGGCGGTTCGGCAGACGCTCATCGCCGAACGCGTGGGGTCGAACGGCGAGGCCGGCGGTATTACGACCTATCGCTTTAATATCGTTCTGCAGGGCAGGGGCGAGACCGCGTTCTTCGAACTCTGATCCTGCCGGCCCCGGATCCCGAACCGGGGCGGCGATCGACGACGACAAGAGGTCGCGTTGGCCGATGACCGTCAGCCCCGTTGATTCCGACATCGTCGGTGCCTTGTTCGGCACCGACGAAATGCGGGCGCTTTTCTCGGATCGGATGCGCCTGCAGCGCATGCTGGACGTGGAAGCGGCGCTTGCGCGTGTTCAGGCGCGGCTCGGCATCATCCCCGCCGCCGCGGCTGATGCGATATCGGCGGCGGCGCGCGTCGACCGGCTGTCGCTCGACGAGCTGGCGGCGAGTACCCGCGTCGTCGGCTATCCCGTCGTAGGCCTGGTGAAAGCGCTGGGGCGCGCCGCCGGCCCGGATGCCGCCCGCTATGTTCACTGGGGGGCCACGACGCAGGACATCATCGACACGGCGCTGGTGCTGCAGATCCGCGACGGCCTGCGCCACGTGCGGGAGGGCGTCGCCCGGATCGCACGCGCCCTGGTCGCGAAGGCACAGGCTCATCGCGGCGATCTGATGGCGGGTCGAACGCATCTGCAGCATGCCCTGCCGATCACCTTCGGATACAAGTGCGCGGTCTGGGCATCGCCGCTGCTCGACGACATCGCCCGGCTCGACGCGCTGGCCGGGCGCGTGCTCAGGGTACAGTTCGGCGGCGCCGTCGGAACGCTCGCCTCGCTGGGCGAGCAAGGACGTGCCGTCGCGGCGGCACTGGCGGCGGAACTCGGTCTCGCGGTTCCGGATGCGCCGTGGCATGTCGGGCGCGATGCACTCGCCGAGGCCGTATGCGTCCTGGGTATCATCTGCGGCAACCTCGCGAAGTTCGCAACCGACGTCGTCCTGTTGATGCAGACCGAGGTTGCCGAGGTCTTCGAGCCGCATCAGGCCGGGCGGGGCGGGTCGAGCACGATGCCGCAGAAGCGGAACCCGATCGCGAGCGAGTACGTTATCGCGGCTGCGCGCGGCGTCCATGCACTGGTGCCGCTGATGCTGGGGGCGATGGCGCAGGATCACGAGCGCGGGACCGGACCATGGCAGAGCGAGCAGCTCGCGCTACCGCAAATCTTCGTCCTGACCTCGGGCGCACTCGCCCATGCGTGCACGATCGCAGAGGGAATGACAGTCGACACCGCGCGGATGCGGCAGAACCTCGACGCCACGAACGGGCTGATCCTGTCGGAAGCGATCATGATCAGCCTTGCCAAGGCGATCGGCCGTGCCGCTGCGCATCATGCCGTCGAGCGCGCCTGCGACCGCGCGATCAACGAGCGGCGGCATCTGGTGGATGTGCTGAAGGAGGATCCCGAGGTGGCGCAGCACCTCGACCCGTCGGGGCTCGCGCAGCTTGCGGATCCCTCGGACTATACGGGCGAAGCCGCTGCCGTGGTCGATCGGGTCGTCGAGCGCGCATGTCGCGTACTGGGTGGGTAACCCCTCTGCGGCCTGAGCCGCGCGTGACATGGTCCGCGACGGGGGCCGTGCGTATGGCGGCATTCAGGCACGCCGCTACGGCGACAGATGACGGGACGCCTTACCGTATCCTGCGAAAGATCGGATGCGTCCGGACGTCACGACATCCGGACGCACCACGATGTCACCCGGCCGGTCTGATCGCGATCGCTTCGAGGCCCTTCCTGCCCTCGGCAATGTCAATGATGACCGGCTGTCCATCGGCAAGGTGGGACAGGCCGGCGCGCTGCAAGGCCGAGACATGGACGAAGACGTCGCGCTCGTGGCCTTCGGCGGCAATGAAGCCGAACCCCTTCTGGGCGTTGTACCACTTGACCGTTCCGGTCACGCCGACGCTCGACGCCGTCCGCGGCTCGCCCCGGTCTTCCCGGAAACGACCGAACGGCCGTTCGCTGCGCGACGGTCGTTCCGCAACCGCGGTGCTGTCGTCGATCTCCAAAATCTCAGAGACTTGTATGCCTTTGAGACCGGGCTGCGTGCGAATGCTCAGCGTCGTGCCGGGTGCCAGCGTGTCACGACCATTCCGTTGCAGCGTGCGCACGTGCAGGAACGCATCGCTGCCGCCGTCAATTGCCACGAAACCGAAGCCCTTTTCGGCGTTGAACCATTTTACCGTCGCGCGCATCGGCGGCTGATCCGGCGCGACAGGGGGGGCGCCGACATAAGCATTGTGTGGTGGCGGGAACCCTATCCCCCTGGGACCGCCGCGCTGCCGATCGAAACGGCGTGGCCTGTCGTCATCGAAATCGAAGTCGTCGCGGCGGGACTCCCGGAAATCTCTTCTTTTGCCCATGATCAACTCGGCTTCGGTCTGTCTTGCAGTCTCGATGTTACTGGTTCAGGTGCAAATATTCGAGTGGTTCGCGCTCAACGCCGACGGAACTGCGGTCTGCCCTGTGGACCCGGAGCGCTGCGTTCGTCCTTGTGCCGGAAATTGATGCGTCCCTTGGTGAGGTCGTACGGCGTCATTTCGACGGTGACGCGGTCGCCGACGAGGACCCGGATCCGATGCTTCTTCATCTTGCCCGACATGTATGCCAGGGTCTCGTGGCCGTTTTCGAGGCGCACACGATACCGTGCATCCGGCAGGAGTTCGAGCACCGTACCATCGAATTCGATTAAGTCTTCCTTCATTAAGTAATCCTTTTCGGGTTGAGGGTGTCTTGAACCTGCACGCCGTGCGTGCGCGACCGTTACCGGTCGCGGCCACCGCTGAAAGCCGCAACGAAATCCCTGAACTGCCCCGACGACCGGTCGCGCCGGCGTAGCCCCGCGTTGGCAGGACGGGACGATCCGTTCCGACGCTTTCCGGTCCTTTCCGACGGCGTGTCGCGACGTTCCGTGCGGGTTCGCGCTGGCTGCCGTGGCGGTCGGGCATCGGACGATGCGGCGATCGGACCGTCTGCAGTGGGATGTCCGATGACGGTGAGGCGCTTGCGTATGAGCTTTTCGATGTCGCGCAGATAGATCCGTTCATCCTGATCGCAGAACGAGAGTGCGACGCCGTCGGCGCCGGCCCGTGCCGTGCGTCCGACGCGGTGCACGTAGCTCTCGGGAACGTTCGGGAGCTCGTAATTCACGACATGCGACACGCCATCGACGTCGATACCGCGTGCGGCGATGTCCGTCGCGACGAGGACCCGCGTTTTTCCGTTCCGGAAGGCCTCCAGCGCTGCTTGGCGGGCACCCTGCGACTTGTTGCCGTGGATCGCGGCGACCGCGATGCCGGCTACTTCGAGGTGCCGTGCCACCTTGTCGGCGCCGCGCTTCGTGCGCGTGAAGACGATGACCTTGGTCATGGCCCGGTCGCCAAGAACATGGACGAGCAGGCGGCGCTTGTCCGCGCCGGCCACGAACATCACGCGCTGATCGACGCGGTCGACCGTGGTCGCCGCCGGTGCGACTTCGATCCGGACCGGGTCGCGGAGGAGCTGCGCCGCGAGATTGCTGATCTCCGGCGGCATCGTGGCCGAGAAGAACAGCGTCTGTCGTGTCTTCGGCAACTGTCCGGTGATGCGGCGCACATCGTGTATGAAGCCCATGTCCAGCATCCGGTCGGCTTCGTCGAGAACGAAGATCCCGATGCCGTCGAGCCGAACGTGGCGTTGATTCATGAGGTCCAGCAGGCGTCCCGGCGTCGCCACCAGCACATCGAGGCCGCGACGCAGGGCTTCGACCTGCGGACGCTGGCCGACCCCGCCGAAGATTACCGCGTGTCGCAACCGGAGCCCGGCGCCATAGGCCGTCAGGCTTTCACCGATCTGCAGCGCAAGTTCCCGGGTCGGGGTCAGGATCAGGGCACGCGGTCTGCCCGACTGGCCAACTGCCGGCGTTGCCGACAACCGTTGCAGGAGAGGCAGCGTGAACGCGGCTGTCTTTCCGGTTCCGGTCTGAGCCAAGCCGATGACGTCACGGCCTTCCAACGCGTGGGGAATGGCTTTGGCCTGAATTGGGGTAGGCGTTTCGTAGCCTTGAACGCGAAGCGCGGTTTGAAGCTCGTTGCGTAGAGAAAGTTCGGAAAATGAGATTGTCATTCGTCGTCACGCGACCGACGCATGAGCAGCTCTGTCGAGCGACGCGAGATCAGGGAAAATGTCCCGAGCCCGGCACATCCGGTCGGTGCGTCCTTATGTGCCCGGTTCGCGCGCGTGCCGGTCGGGCGATGTCGATGGAAAACGTCTCGAAATGCAGCGGGGCAGGGCCGGTCAGGCCCAAATTCCACCGTTCCGCGCGATCACGAAACGCGGGAGAGCATCCGATCGCGATGGACCGAATGCTTTCAGCTGCGACGTATATGGCCCCAATCTCCCTTTAGGTCAAGGACATTTCCCTTTCGGGTCATATCGGGGCCAACGCCGGCGTACTGCGTCATGGCGACGCGCATGAAGGCAAACGGGCGCAAATTTCGAGCGCGGCCACGTTTGCCGGCAGTCCTTGCGACTGCTTGAGGTGAATTTGATCAGGCGTTGAAAAGATCTCAATTGCCGCTGGTCCCCGGAATGTTCATGGTCGTTTCACAGTAAGCGCACCGATCATGCGCTAGGCCTGATCCCGCCTCGAAGGGATCTGCGGGGATTTGATCGAGCAGCTTGCACCGCATCACCAAATGCTAAAGCGCCACGACGGACGTCGTGGGCTCGAACAGCCGAGGAGACCGACGATGTCCTGTTTTCTCTCGAAACGACCTCCGAACCAAAGCCAAGGCAGCCTCGACCGGACGCTGAGGCGAAAACCGTGCGCATTGCGTTTCAGCGCATTCACGGGCGGATGCTGCAGCCGGTAGTCCCGAAACGGCTTCGGCTCCGCTCGCAACGCATGCACACGGCCTCGGCCGCAGTTAGCGGCCGACAACGGAGGTTCAAATCCATGTCAGGCGCTTTCATCATCGAGATTTCGGAAGAGACGGCCGGGCTCGCACTGCCCGCCGGTGATCACCAGTTTCGGTTTGCGGCAACCGACCCCCGGTATGCGTCGCTCGACGGTCGCATGTTCTCGAGCGTCGGGGCAATCGAACGGGCTGCAGAGCAGCTGCGCCGGAACCGGTGCAAGGAACAACGCTCACGCGCGGCCGCCTGCGACCGCGGCGGTTCCCGTCGCCGTGCCGCATGACGGTCGGAATGTGCCACAGCTCGCACGAGGGAGGATGAACAGATGACACGTTCCACGCTGCACCCCGAAACCCTGGCGCTTCATGCCGGTTATCGCGCCGACCCGACGACCGGAGCCGTCGCTGTGCCGATCTACCAGACCACCTCCTACCAGTTCGACAACACGGAGCGCGCCGCGAACCTGTTCGCCCTCAAGGAGCTGGGCAACATCTACACCCGGATCATGAATCCGACGACGGACGTGCTGGAGAAGCGGATCGCGGCAATCGAAGGCGGCGCTGCCGCTTTGGCGGTTGCGTCGGGGCAGGCGGCCTCGGCGTTCGCAATCCAGAACCTCGCCCATGCCGGCGACAATATCGTCAGTGCGACGGATCTCTACGGCGGCACGTGGAATCTTTTCGCCAATACGCTGCGCCAGCAGGGCATCGAGGTACGGTTCGTCGATCCATCCGACCCAGAGAATTTCCGGCGGGCGACGGACGCGCGCACGCGCGCGTATTACGGCGAAACGCTGCCGAATCCGAAGCTCACCGTGTTCCCGATCGCCGAGGTGGCGGCGATCGGTCGCGAGCTGGGAATTCCGCTGATCATCGACAACACAGCCGCCCCCGTGCTGGCGCGACCACTGGATCACGGGGCCGCCATCGTCGTGTATTCGACGACGAAGTATATCGGCGGCCATGGCACGTCGATCGGCGGCCTCATCGTCGACGGCGGGAATTTCGACTGGGCGGCGCATCCCGAGCGTCAGCCGGCGCTGAATACGCCCGATCCGAGCTATCACGGCGCGGTGTGGACGGAGGCGGTCAAGCCGCTGGGGCCGATCGCCTACATCATCAAGGCGCGGGTCACGCTGCTGCGCGATCTGGGGGCGGCGCTCAGCCCGTTCAATGCGTTCCAGATCATTCAGGGGCTCGAGACCCTGCCGTTGCGCATGCGCGAGCACAGCCGCAACGCGGCGCGCGTCGCCGAATATCTGCAGCGCCACCCGGCCGTGACGCGGGTCATCTATCCGGGGTTGCAGGACGGCGAGGCGCGCCGTCGCGCCGACAAATATCTGTCGGGCGGCTATGGCGGGCTGGTCGGGTTCGAGCTGAAGGGCGGTCGCGAGGCCGGACGGCGGTTCATCGACGCCCTCAGGCTCTTCTACCACGTCGCCAATATCGGCGATGCCCGCAGCCTCGCCATCCATCCGGCAACGACCACGCATTCCCAGCTCTCGCCGGAAGAGCAGCTCGCGGCCGGCGTCTCGGAAAGCTATGTGCGTCTGTCGATCGGCATCGAGCACATCGACGACATTCTGGCGGACCTGGAGCAGGCCCTGGCGGCGGCTGAGCTGCGCAGCGCTGCGTGAGGCGGCCCATGTCCAAGGTCTACGTCATTCACGAGAATGACGCGTGGGTCGAGCCGCTGCGGCGGGAATTCGAACGGCTCGGCACCCCGTACGAGGAATGGTTCCTGGACCAGGGGGGTCTCGATCTGCGCGAACCGCCGCCGGCGGGCGTGTTCTACAACCGCATGAGCGCGTCCTCCCACACGCGGAATCATCGCTACGCGGCGGAATACACGGCCGCCGTGCTCGAGTGGCTGGACCGGCATGGCCGGACGGTCGTCAACGACCGGCGTGCGCTCGCCCTCGAGATCAGCAAGGTCGCCCAGTATCAGGCGCTCAACCGCCACGGCATCCGCACGCCCGATACGATCGCGGTGGTCGGGCGCCGGAACATCGCCGACGCGGCGCAGCGCCTCGGTTTTCCGCTTATCCTCAAGCACAATCGCGGCGGAAAGGGTCTCGGCGTCCGGCTGTTCCTGAGTCGCGCGGGACTTGACGGGTATCTTGCCGGGCCGGACGAAAACCCGCCGGTGGACGGCATCTGGCTGGTCCAGCGTTATATTCAGGCGCCCGAGCCCTTCATTACCCGCGTCGAGTTCGTCGGCGGCGAGTTTCTCTATGCGGTCCGGGTGGATACCTCGGCGGGGTTCGAGCTGTGCCCGGCCGATCAGTGCCAGGGCGAGGTCGCGGAAGTGTGCCCGGCCGTGGCGCCGTCGGACCGTTTTCGGATCATCGAGGATTTCCGCAGCCCGTTGATCGGCAAGTACCGCGAATTCCTGCGGGCGAACGGTATCGGCATCGCCGGGATCGAGTTCATCGTCGATCGCGACGGGCAGGCGTATACCTACGATGTGAATACGAACACGAACTACAATCCCGACGCGGAAGCCCGCGCCGGTCGCTCGGGCATGCACAGTATCGCCGCTTTCCTCACGGATCTGCTTCGCCGCGAGGCCGCCGCCGACGGATGGCAGATCTGGTCGGCCGTGGCCGAAGCCGGTGCTTCCATCTGAGCGCGGCGATGCTGCCCTGACGCCGGCTTGCCGATGCGGAAGGCGCACTCCACCCGGACATGCCGATGACCCGATCCGCCACCGGACATGGCGATGTCGCGGTCGTAAGCTGCGGTCTGTCTCGAACGGGAGGACGGACGCATGACGAACTTTCAGGCAGTCCTGATCGGTGCAGCCATCATTGCCGCTGGGGCGCTGCTCGGAACCGGCACGAGCGAAGGGCAGGGGTTGCGCGGCATCTACGAGATCGAAGCGTTCGACGGTGTCGCCTGGCGCCTGAACACGATCACGGGCGAGGCCTCGGCCTGCATCGTCCGCGGCGAAGCGTCGCGCTGCACCGACTGGTCGAAATGACGCGCCGGCCAGCCGCCGTGCCGTCGTCGTTCCGTCGACCCGTCAGCCTTTGATGGCTCCGGCCGTCAGCCCGGCGACGATCCGGCGCTGGAACACGAGGACGAGGGCCACAAGGGGCGCGGTGACGATCACGGATGCGGCCATGATGCGGCCCCATGGCAGTTCGTATTGACTCGCGCCGCTCATGAGGGCGATCGCGACGGGTACGGTGCGCATTTCGTCTGAAAGCGTGAAGGTGAGTGCGAACAGGAACTCGTTCCAGGCGGCGATGAAGGCGAGCAGGCCGGTCGCGGCCATCGCCGGCGCGAGAAGGGGCAGAAACACGAAGACGATCGTCGCCAAAGGCGACGCGCCGTCCATGATGGCGGCCTCCTCCAGCTCTTTCGGCAGCTCGCCCATGAAGGCCGTCAGTACCCAGACGGTGAACGGCAGCGTGAAGACCAGATAGGACAGGATCAGTGCGCCGAGGTCGTTGTAGAGCCCCAGCCACTGGACGAGCTCGAACATGCCGGCGAGGATCGCGACCTGCGGAAACATCGAGGCGCTGAGCACGACGAGGAGAAGAAAGGATCGGCCGCGAAACGTGATGCGACCGAGCGCATACGCCGCCCCCAGCCCGAGCGTCAGCGAGATGGCCACGACGGCGGCCGCGACGACGACCGAGTTCAGGAGATTTCTCCCGAAAGGCTGGCCCTCGAAGACGGCAACGTAGTTGTCCAGCGTGGGGTTGCTCGGCAGCAGGTCGGCGTCGAACAGGGCGCTGCCGGTCTCGAACGACGAGACGATACCCCAATAGAAGGGGAACACCGTGTAAAGGACGATGCCGGCGACGAGAACGTAAAAGCCGGCGCGGGCGAGGGCACGGCGCATCGTCATCGGATCGGCTCCAGTCGCACGCGCCAGAACGTGACAAAGACTACCGTGAAAACCGCAACGACGATGAACACCAGAGTCGCGGCCGCCGAACCGTAGCCCATGTCCTGAAACTCCACGAGCTGTCGCCGCGCGAAGACCGACATCGACATCGTCTCCGCGGTATTGCCGGTCAGGACGTAGATGAGGTCGAAGACGCGAAACGCGTCCAGCATCCGAAATACGATCGCCACCATCAGGCCGGTACGTATGAGCGGCAGCGTCACCCGGAAGAAGGTCTGGATCGGTCCCGCACCGTCGACACGTGCCGCATCATAAAGCTCGCGCGGCAGGACCTGCAGCGCAGCAAGGATCAGCAACGTCATGAAGGGCGTCGCCTTCCATACGTCGACGGCGATGACGGCCGTGAGGGCGTAATCCGGATCGGCGATCCAGGCGACCGGAGCCGTCACCAGGCCGAGCCGGAGCAGTACCTCGTTCACCACGCCATAGACGTCATTGTACATCCAGGCCCACAGCTTGGCCGAGACGACCGTCGGAATCGCCCATGGAATGAGCACAGCGGCGCGCAGGAGGCCGCGTCCGCGAAAATGCGCATCGAGCGCAAGCGCGATGACGAGACCGAGCAGCGTCTCGATGCCGACCGATACGACGGCGAAGATGACGGTGTTGATGACGGACCGCCACCATTCCGGATCGCTGACGAGCCAGATGTAATTCTCCAGCCCGACGAAGTTTGCATCCGCGGGATCCGTAAGGGTTGCATCCGTCAGGCTGAGCCAGACGGTGCGAAGCAGCGGCCACCCGGCGACGATCCCGAGGGCCACGATGCTCGGCAGCAGGAAGAGCCACGCCGTCGTCGCGCGGCGGTGCGCCAATCCGGATGACGGCGGATTTCCCTCGGTGTGCGCCGTCATCTTCGGCCGCGCATGATCCGCCTCAGTTCGGCCTCGAGGGCCTCTAGGCGCTGTGCCGCGCCGCCTTTTCCGGCGAGCGTGTCGTGTACGGCGGTCCAGAACGCCGTCGATACCCGGTTGTACCTGCTGCCGGTCACCCGCGATGGACGCGCCGTCGCATTTGCGAAAATCGATCCGAGGCCGGCGAGGAACGGATTCGCCTGACGGATCTCGGGGTCGTCGTAGAGACGTGGAATGGTCGGGTGATACGCGCCCTCGATCGCGCGGCGCTTCTGCTCGTCGCCCCCGGCAAGATAGCGCACGAGATCCGCAGCCGGCTCCGGGTTCTTCGAGTATCGCGAAACCGCGAGCTGCCATCCGCCCAACGTCGCCGCCTGGCTCTGTCCGGGCTTGCCCACCGGCAATGCGGCGACCGCGACCTTGCCGGCGACGGGACTGTCTGCGTTGTTGGCGAGCGCCCAGGCATAGGGCCAGTTCCGCATGAATACGGCGTTGCCCGACTGAAAGACGCCGCGCGATTCCTCCTCGGTATAGTTGAGAACGCCGGGTGGGGCGATGCCGCGCGCGACCCAGGACGCCGCGAGATCGATGGCGGTCGCCGCATCCGGGTTGTCGATGGTGATCTTTCCGTCGGGGTCGATGATCGTGCCGCCGCCATGGGACGCGATCCATTCCAGCGCGTTGCAGGTGAGGCCCTCGTAAGCCTTGCCCTGGAACACCAATCCCCACATCCGTTCGTTGCCTGCCGCGCGTTCCGCCTTCTGGATCCGTTCCGCCGTCTCGGTCAGCTCGCGCCAGGTCTCCGGCGGTCGAGCGCCGTGCTTGGCGAGAAGGTCGGTACGGTAGTAGAGCAGGCCGGCGTCCATGAACCATGGAAGTGCGACCAGCCGCCCGTCGACTTCGTTGTTCTCGATCAGGACGGAAAAGTGCTGTGCGATCTCCGTTGCCGGCACATGCGGGCGCAGGTCGATGAGATGCTCGGCGAGCATGCCCGGCCAGATCACGTCGATCTGGAACACGTCGACGTCCGACGCCTTCGCGGCAAAGAGCTGCTGATAGAGTGCCAAGCGATCGTTCGTCGCACTCGGTCCCGATACCACGCGGACCTCGTGGCCGCTGCGCGCGGCCCAGGCTCGTGCGCCCTGCTCGCAGAATTCGAGCTCACGGCCGACGCCGCCGCAGGAGATCGTCACCGTCGCCGCCTGTGCGCCGGCTACGCCCGGCAGGACAAGCAGCGCCCACAACGCGATCACGAGGTCGAAAAGCTGAGACCGCCGCCTGTGCATCGGCTCCTCCGTGCGATCCTGTTCAACGTCGATAGGCTTTCGCCGCGAGCGGCGTACGTCGTGCTTATCCGGGATCGGCGGCGACCGGCGCGCGCCAGTGCATCATCAGCGGGCCCTGCGAACCGTAGACCGGATCGGCCGCTGGCCGCGGGGCCTTGGCGATGTCGCTTTCGGTGCAGGGAGGTTCGCCCTCCCGGGCCGGGCAGATGTCCCAGCTTCGGCCGTCAGGATAGGCGCCGACCACGAGCAGATCCGGGCTTGCACCTTCGTTCTTGTGACCGACACCGGCCGGAATCACGACGACATCGCCGGCCTGCAACACGATCGATCGGCCGTTGCGGCCGCCGAACCGCACTTTGGCATGGCCGCGGACGATGCCGAGCACCTCGTGGGTCGTGGTGTGATAATGATGATAATCGTAGATGCCGTTGCGCCATGCGCCTTCCCAACGGTTCCGCGCAAAGAGCGCCTCGCAGCGGCCCGCCGGATCCGGCGCGCGTGTGTCCAGTACGCCACGATAGACGAGGAGCGGCAGCGCCGCGTTGTTCGGGACGTCTTCGCCTCGATCGAAGCGATGGAGCTCCGGGTCCCGGGGGCGAGGGAGATGGTCGTTCGGCATTCTCGTCTCCACGCAAGGTGCCGGTCCGAATGCGGCAGCGCCCGCTTCGAACCGTCATGTCCGTATTCAACGCCGGATGGCGCGCCGGGGTCCAGCCGGCTGATGTTCGCCGGCGCAATCGTGTCGCGGACGCCGATCCCGTCCGTGGCGATGGCGGGGGCGCGGGGGCCGGCGTCTAGCTTCGAAGCGTCAACAGGACAGGCTGATGATCCGAGGCGTGCGTGTGGGTGTCGACGGTTACGGCTTCGATCCGGTCGATGATTTCGGAGGAAACGAAAAAGAAATCCCGGGCGTGGGGACCCTCCGGCCATTGCGCGCGGTCATGGATGCCGCATGTCGGCGCGTGAGCCTTGTCCGGATGCGCGATCGTCCATGCGTCGCGGAAGGACGGGCAGTCGTGGTCGAACGGCGCCTGAAGCCGCGCGTATGACCGATCCTCGGGCGGGAAGTTGAAGTCGCCGCACAGGATCGTGCCGGCCATCGCGGGTTCCGGTTCATACGTGCCCGTCCCAGGTCGCGGCGGGGACCGTACGGCTGCCGTCCACTCGGCATGGAGATCGCGCAATCGTTCCACCTGCGCGGCGCGCTGAACCGGCGAATGGTACTCGAGATGCGTGGTCACGATGCGCACTGTTCCGAACGGCGTCTCCACGGTCGCCTCCAGGGCCTGACGCGACATATGGATGACGCTGGAGTCGGCGGGGCGCGGCAGCACGTGCGACGCGACGCTCAGGAGCGGCAGTCGCGACAGGATCATGTTGCCGAAACGACGACGCCTGGCTCCCGTCTTTGCCCGCAGATCCAGGGCCGGACGGAACGCTGCCTCGTGCGCCGGGAACATTTCGGCGAGGTACGCGGCCTGGTCTGCGCCGTTTCCCTTGTCGAGTTCCGGGAACGCCACCGCGACCTCCTGGAAGCACAGTACGTCGGGATCGCCCATGGCGCGCGCGACGCGTGCCGTCCGCGCGAGGTCGATCAAGCCGTCGGTGCCGAGACCGTACTGGATGTTCCAGGTGAGAATGCGGATCAACGAATGCCTGCTCGCAAGGACGACGGGACGGCCTGACGCCGGGAGACCGCAAATGCCGCCGGCAACCGGCGGATGGCGGCGGCCATGTGCGGCGATGTCATCGCCGCGATTGTAGCGACGTGGCCGCGCCGATGCATCCTCCGGTCGTCGCCGTCAACGGACCATCCCGGCGTACCGGAACCGAGTCGGTCGGTGCCGGCTGTCACCGAGGGAGCTTTGCCGCAATCCCGTGACCGGAGTCTCGTCGGGTTCGGCACGGCGCAGCCGGCGGACGTGCGGGCCATCCGGGCGACACGCAGGAGCAGGGAACTCCGGGCGCTGCAGAGAATTCTTTCCCGTCATGCGACCAAGGAGAGGCGATGACCCGCATATTGATCATCGACGATCAGGATTCCGTCCGGCTTACGATGCGCCGTCTGCTCGAGAGCGGCGGGCACGTGGTCATCGAGGCGTTACGAGCCGAAGAGGGGCTGCGGCGGCTCGGTGATGCGCCCTTTCGACGCCGTCGTCGCGGATATCAGCCTGCCGGATAGGCCGGCCGGCGAGGTCATCGTCGAGCTTCGGCAAGCGGCGCCGGAGCTGCCGATTCTGGCCATTACCGGCGGCGGACATCTTGGCCGTCTGCGCGCGCCGAATGCCTTGCTGGATCTCGGTGCCGATGCGGTTCTGGTGAAGCCATTTGGACGCGATGTCCTGCTCGAGGCGGTGGACCGGCTGCTCGCCGCGGCCCGCCGCCGCGCCCTTGCCGACAAGATATAGCCGCAAAATAGCCGCAAAAAGAACCCGCTGGGGCCCAGCGGGTTCAAGATCATTGAGGCGTCTTCATTACAGCGGGCTCTGTACAGGGGGCTCTGTCGGCCCGTCATGAGGCTACGCCGTAACGAAAGAGGGCCAGTCGACGTAAGGAGTACGTGACCACCCAAAGGCCGAGGCGGTGAACCGAAATCGTCGTCCGTTCCCGGATGCGAAAGATGCGCAGCGGATGCATGTCTGATCCGATCAATCCGCCGTTCCGGGACGACAGGAGCGATCCCATTTTTCCATATCAGTCAGGGGTGATTTTGATGCGAAAGACAAAGCTCAAGGGCAATGTTTTCGTCGGCAATCTGCCGGAAAACTTCACCGATAGGCGGCTTGCCGAACTGTTCGATCCATATGGGATCGTCGTCGGAGCCTATCTGGCCCGCGACGTCAACACCGGCGAACTGCAGAACTACGGGCTCGTCGATCTTGCGCCGAAGAAGGCCGTGCAGACGGCCGTGCAGCAGCTGAACGGCGCATTGGTCGACGGGAATCGCATCGAGGTTCGCGCAACCGAAGTCGCGATCGCGCTGCCGAAGCCGCGTGCGCGCAGTCCGATCCCCATCTCGCGGCAGGCACCGAAGCGGGTCTTCCAGGTCGAGTACCGGTCCATTGCCCGCCGGATCTGATCGTCCGCGCGGCAGCCATGTCGCGCGCGACACACGCGATCTTCCTGCTGCATCGGGCGGCCGCTGAGTGGCGGCCCGGCCGGCACCGGAACTGCATGCGAAGCGTGTCCGTTCTGACAGAGGGTGTCCGCCGGACGATGTCCGTCCGGGGACGCCTGGAGCCGGACGGTCCGGCATCAGCCCGGAATGCAGATGCAACGTCAGGAAGCCGGCGGCAATGCCGCGAACGCCGAAGCACGCCCGAGCCAGCCGGACACGGGCATGCACCGGGTCCGCCATGACAGGCGGACGCCGTTGTGGATTCTTGCGGCACTCGCGGCCGTGGTCGCCATGTATCTGGCCCGCGATCTTCTCATTCCAATTGCGGTCGCCATCGTCGCCTATCTTCTGATCCATCCGGCCATGCGGCCGCTGGAGCGCGCCGGTCTGCCTCAAACCGCGGCAGCCGCCGTCGTGATCGTTGTCCTGGCGGGGTTGCTCGCGGCCGGTACCTACTATCTCACCGCTCCGGTCAGCGAATGGATCGAGCGCATCCCCACGATCGCCGACCAGGTGCAGGAAAAGCTCCGCGTCGTGCGAAGACCCGTGGAGCAGATGCAGCGGGCCTCCGAGCAGGTCGAGAAAGCGACGCGGGTGTCGGCCGAAAACGGCATGGCCGTCACGATCCGCCCACCAAGCCTGCTGGAGCGTCTGGTGGGCGGACTCCAGAGCACCATGGTCAAGGCCGGGATCGTGCTGGTCATCCTCTATTTCCTGCTGGCGACCGGTGATACCTTCAAACTGAAGGTCGTTCGCGTATTGCCGCGGCTCCAGGAGAAGAAGCGTGCCGTGGCCATCCTGGGCGACGTCGAGCGGCAGGTCTCGCGATTCCTCGTGACACAGACCGCCATCAACGCCGGTCTCGGCGTTGCGATCGCCGTCGCGCTGTGGCTGATCGGGGTCCCGAACGCGGCGCTGTGGGGACTCATCGCAGCCATCCTCAACTTCGTCCCGTTCTTCGGCTTCGTGATCGGGATCGGCACCGTCGGCACCGTTGCGCTGCTTTCGTTCGAGTCGATCACGCATGTGCTCGCCGCACCGGCCGCCTACGCCGCCATCAAGATGGTCGAAGGCAACTTCCTCAGCCCGCTCATTCTCGGCCACAGACTGACGCTCAATCCGCTCGTCCTCATTCTCAGCCTGCTGTTCTGGGGCTGGCTCTGGGGACCGGCAGGGGCGATCCTCGCCGTGCCCATTCTCGTCATCGTGAAGACGCTGTGCGATCACATCGAAGGCATGGCGACGCTCGGCGAGTTCATCGGCGACTGAGCGATTTCCGTGCCGTGGCAACCGTTCGATGGGCGTGATGCGGCCTTGCCTTTGCAATTGACGAAGCAGCGGCGGAACGGAACAATCCGCGCCGGCTGAAGCTCGCACCGCCTCACGATCCCCGTATCAGCTCATTACGCACCGGTGCGACGCGAGAATCGAGAGGACGACGCACATCATGGCGGACCAGATCGACGATCTTTCGTGCCTGCCGGACGACCCCGGCGCACTGCTCATCGGACGCGTGTGGGTGCCGGGCGATCGGGGTGGGCCCTGTGTCGTCGCCGTGCGCGGCGGCGATCTGGTCGATCTGACGCCGTCATATCCGACGGTCAGCGAGTTGGCCAATCGCCTGGTTCTGCAGCGGCTCAGGCACGACATCGGGAATGCCGCCGTGATCGGCCGCGTCGACGACATCGTACGCAACAGCGATCCGCAACGGCGGGATCCGACGCGGCCGTGGCTGCTTGCGCCCTGCGATCTCCAAGCCATCAAGGCGTCGGGGGTGACATTCGTCACCAGCCTGCTCGAGCGCGTCATCGAGGAAAGGGCGCGCGGCAACCCCGCTGCGGCAGAGGCGATCCGCGCCGAACTCGTGCGCGTGATCGGCCAGGATCTCGAGACCGTGATTCCCGGTTCGCCGGCGGCGATGCGGCTCAAGGACGAACTGGTCCGTAGCGGCATGTGGTCGCAGTACCTCGAGGTCGGTATCGGCCCGGACGCCGAGATCTTCACGAAGGCACAGCCGATGTCGGCTGTCGGCCACGGCGCCGATATCGGCATTCATCCGTCATCGACCTGGAACAACCCCGAGCCCGAGATCGTGCTGGTCGTGAACGCCGCGGGCGAAACGGTCGGTGCTACGCTCGGCAACGACGTCAATCT
Source organism: uncultured Rhodospirillales bacterium (assembly GCA_937926175.1). Classification (GTDB taxonomy): domain Bacteria; phylum Pseudomonadota; class Alphaproteobacteria; order CACIAM-22H2; family CACIAM-22H2; genus CALANV01. The sequence goes on from CALANV010000007.1 coordinate 51,535, forward strand.
TCGCGATTTCGAGGGGCGCAGCGCGCTTCTGCTGGGCAAGGCCAAGGACAACAACGCGAGCTGCGCGATCGGGCCGTTCATCCGGCTTTTCGACGAGCGCTTCGGCATGGCGGAGGTGGCGGCAGCGGACGTCCGGCTCACCGTGACCGGCGACGACGGCTACCGGTTGGAAGGCGTCAGCTCGATGCGCAAAATCAGCCGAAAGCCGGAGGATCTCGTGCGCGCGACGATCGGGGCGCACCACCAGTACCCGGACGGATTCGTGCTCTTCCTCGGCACGATGTTCGCGCCGATCGAGGATCGCGACGAGCCGGGCAAGGGATTCACGCACAAGATCGGCGACCGGGTCGTCATTTCCACGCCAAGACTCGGCCGGCTCGTCAACCGGGTAAGGCTGTGCACCGAGATCGAGCCGTGGGAGTTCGGAACCGGCGCGCTGATGCGCAACCTGGCGGCGCGCGGCCTGCTGCGATAGTCGGATCGCCGCGGGGCTTCTGCCGAGATGGCCGGCTCGAGGCGACGCGATGCGGACCGTTTCTGCGACGCTGCGGAAACCGACCGGATGCCGAATATGACGTGGCATCGCGCCGGCATCGGAAAGGTCCGCCGGCACGATGCCGGCGCGGCGACACCATCCCGCGAGGATCTGTCGCGCATCTGCGGCATTGCCGCGGTCACGGCACTGTTTTCCCGCGGACCGGAGCGGATCGAACGCCTGTTCTTTACCGAAGCGATGCGCCGGCCGGCCGACAAGATCTGCCGGTATCTCGCACAGGCGCGTAAACCCTATCGTCAGGTGGATGCGGCGGAGCTCGCCCGCATTGCCGGTACGCCGATGCATGGCGGCATCGTGGCGATCGCGCGGCCGCGGCCCGTCCTGCCGTTCGATGCCGGTGAGGCGCGTGGCTGGGCGTCGCGCGTGCCGCTGCTGCTGATCCTCGACGGAGTCGGCAATCCGCACAACCTGGGCGCCATCGTACGCACGGCGGCGTTCTTCGGGCTCGATCGTCTCGTCATCTCGGACCACCCGGCGCAGGCCGGGCCGTCGGATGCGGCGCACCGGGTGGCGGAGGGCGGAATGGAGCATGTGCAGCTCTATCGCGCGACGCGGCTGCCGACAGCCCTGCGTCGGCTGAGCGGCGCCTACCGGGTCGTGGCGACGGCGCTCGGCCGCGGCCGAACCCTTGAAACGATACCGCGCGATCGGCCCGTCGCGCTGGTCCTCGGCAACGAGGAAGACGGGCTCTCGCGCGAGACCATCGCAAGCTGCGACGAGATCGCCACGATCCCCGGCGCGGGCCTGATCCAGTCGCTGAACGTCTCCGCGGCCGCTGCCATCCTGATTCATTCGCTGGTCCGGAACCGCACTGCGGGTCGCGACACGATGCCTGGCGCCGGCCGGCGCGCCGGTTGACTTGCGGCAGCAGCGGCTCCAGCCTTGCGCGCCGAGACGTCTCCCGCGCATGCGCCTTTGGAACGAAAGGTCTTTTGCCCTAATGACCAAACGCGTCGGCCTCGTCGCCCATGACCGTCAGAAACCGGCGATCGTCGCCTGGGCCAAACGGCACGAGCCGCTGCTGCGCCGGCACATCCTGTATGCCACCGGCACGACCGGCAACCTCATTCTGGAGGCGTGCCCGCAATTGTCGATCACGCGGCTGAAAAGCGGGCCGCTCGGCGGCGATCAGCAGCTCGGCGCGCTGATCGCGGAAGGCAAGCTCGACTGCCTGATCTTCTTCACCGATCCGCTCACGGCATTGCCGCATGACGTCGACGTGAAAGCACTCATCCGTCTTTCCACCGTCTACAACATTCCGGTGGCGTGCAACGAGGCGACGGCGGAGATCATCGCGACGTGGCTCGACGCGGCGGACGCGGCCGGCGATGGGGCCGTCGGGGCGGCACGTTCGGACGCACGATGATCGTTCTTTTCACGGATTTCGGCATCGCGGGGCCGTATATCGGGCAGGTCAAGGCCGTCCTCCATCGCGAGGCGCCGAACGTTCCGGTGATCGATCTGTGCGCGGATGCGCCGACATGCGATCCGAAGGCAAGCGCCTATCTGCTTGCGGCGCTGGTCGACTGGTTTCCGGCTGGAGCGACGTTCGTCGCCGTCGTCGATCCCGGCGTCGGCGGTCCGCGTGCGCCGCTGGCGTTGGAGGCCGACGGCCGCAACTTCGTCGGCCCCGACAACGGGCTTTTCGAGCTCGTGATGCGACGGGCGAGCCGCTTTCAGGTGCAGGAGATCGCGTGGCGACCGCCCGCGCTGTCGCACAGTTTTCATGGACGCGATCTTTTCGCACCGATTGCCGCGCGCATCGCCGCCCGCACCCTGTGGCCCGGCATGCTCAGACCAGTGGAACCGACCCGCATGCCGGAATGGCCGGATGATCTTGCCGAGATCATCTACATCGACCACTACGGCAACGCGATGACCGGAATCCGGGCGGATCGCCTGCCGGCAACGGCACGGCTGGTCGTTGCCGGCAAGGTGCTTCCGCATGCGCGCACGTTCGTCGACGTCGAGGCGGGCCGGGCGTTCTGGTACGAGAATTCGAACGGCCTGGTGGAGATCGCCGTCAACCGGGGACGCGCCGACACGACGCTCGGGCTTGCGGTCGGCACGCCGGTCTCGGTCCAGACATAGAAGCAGGTGCCATCGCTGTCGCCTGCGGCCGTGACGGGGAGGGCTGCGTGCGCGGCCATGGCCGAAATGCATTTTATGACAAAGGCTTAGGATGGTGCCGGCCGGGCAGGGGACAGGCCCTCTTGAAACCGCGACGGACGGTTCCCAATACCAAATCCGGTAGAGGGGCGATTTCGCCTTCCGAGATCTGTCCCGGAGAGCAAGAGACACGCATGCAACCCGCTGTCGCACGCGTCGTGGAACTTGCCGTGACTCAGGCTCGCGCCCGGACGACGCGGGCGGCCGTCGCAAGCGCCATCGTCGCGGCCCTGCGGCGGATCCACCAGACGGTCAATGAACAGGCCGGCTACGCCGCCGCCACGATACTCGACGACTTCATCCGCGCCCATATCAGGGCCGAAGCCGACAAGGGCGGTCTGCCGCTGCGCGAGTTGCCGGCGGACACCGTCCACGACGCGCGCGCCGAGGCGATTCTGGACGATTGCGTGAGTACGTGCATCGCGCTCAACGCCTTCACGCCGGCCAACGGCGCGCTGATCACGGCGGTCAGCACATTGCTCGACCATCTCTTCCGGCAGATCGAGGGGGCACCGGATCCCGACGAACTGTTCGCCCGGCTGCGGTCGCCGGAACGGATGGAGGCCGATCTCGGTCCCCGGATCGCGATGGTCCACTGAGCCCGCGCTCCGACGGCACCGGCAACGACCCCGCGCCACCGGTGCGCGAGGCGCCGGCCGATGCGGCAGTCTGACGATGCAATCCGTTTTCCTTTTGCCGGGGACGTCTCCATAATCGGCGCCGCATCTTCCTTCGAACGCCGTAGCAGACGTCCATGCGTCAGAAACCGCAGCCTGCATCGCCAATCGTGAATACGCCGAACAAGTGGCGGCGCCTGCCTCCGCTGAACGCACTGCGGTGCTTCGAGGCGGCGGCACGCCACATGAACTTCACCAAGGCCGCGGCCGAGCTCAGCGTGACGCCGGCGGCCGTCAGTCACCAGATCAAGACGCTCGAGGATTTCCTGGGCGTCAGTCTCTTCCGACGGACTCCGCAGGGCCTTTTCCTAACCGATGCGGGACAGGCGTGCCTGCCCGGGATTCGCGACGGCTTCGACCAGTTGCTGATGGCGGTCGATCAGCTCAGGACGGTCGGGGAGACCGGCATCCTGACCGTCAGCGTCGCCCCATCATTCGCGGCGAAGTGGCTGCTGCCGCGGCTCGACCGGTTTCAGACGGCGCATCCGGAGATCGACGTCCGGGTCTCGGCGTCGATGGCGTTGGTCGACTTCTCGAGCGGCGACGTCGATCTTGCCATCCGCTACGGCTCCGGCGCGTATCCGGGCCTGGAAGTGGAACTGCTCGTGCGCGATACCGTCTATCCGGTCTGCAGCCCGGCGCTGCTCGAAGGACCGCACGGCCTGCGTTCGCCCGATCAGCTGCGCCATCATACGCTGCTGCACGACGACAGTCCGGACGGCGACGAGAGCTGTCCCACTTGGCCCATGTGGATCCGCGCCGCCGGGATCGAAGGGGTCGATGCGACGCGCGGGCCGCGCTTCAACCAGTCGAGCCTCGTGCTCGAGGCCGCCCTTCTCGGACGCGGCGTCGCACTGGCGAAGTCGACTCTCGCCGATGCCGATGTCGCGGCGGGCCGCCTCGTGAAGCCGTTCGATATCAGTTTCCCGGTGCGCTTCGCCTATTACATCGTTCACCCACGGTCCAAGGCGACGCTCACCAAGGTCGCCCTGTTCAAGGCGTGGCTCAAGGACGAAGTCGCCCGGGCGGAGGCCGGCTGACGCTCGACCGGGCGTTGCCCGCTTCTCGCCGCGGCTGTCGGAATCGGGCGGGTCATCGGCGCTTTCCAAGGGGCAATGGAAATCTGAGCGCGACCGGGACGTGCCCCGCATCGGTTGCGCGTCGCCGGGCGGATTCGTCCCCGTTGCAGAACAACGTATCGGTGCCCGGCGGCAAGTCGCGGCGACCACCGGTCTGCATCTCCAAGGCAACGATTGCAATTTGCACGAGCCCGGATTCGGCGTCTGCGGATCAATCGTCAGGCTCGAACCACGCGCATCGTTTCGCGTTGAACGGGTCTCGGGCGAACCGATGGAGAGGAAGACATGGTCGGGAAACGACGCAAGCCGGCGGCGCGAACGACGCGCAGGGGCGGCCTGTCGGATCTGATGGTCGCCGATCCGGGCGAAACGAAGAAGAATGCGCAGAAACAGGGGCCCTACCCGCAAGGGGCCGGCGGGGTCGACCCGGCCGAGAATGCCGGCACCGAGGAACGCGAACAGACGAAGCGCAGGCTGCGGCGCGTGCTGCGGTAAGCGTGAGAGGTTGCATGCGGGTGTGGGGCGCATCCGCACCGAGAGACCAGCGGCGGGATGCGTGCAAGGCGCGGTCGCGCGGTGCCGGCTTCAGCGCGCGAGCCTGGCACTCCGAAGGCGGCGGCGCGTCGGATCAGAGGGCGCTGCGACCGCGCTGCTCGCGCTCGGCGGCGCGGTACGCGACGATGCGATCCGGGGGAAAGGTGATCGTGACGGTGGTGCCGACGCCGAGTTCGCTTTCGATGCTGAGCGTACCGCCGTGCATCTTCGCCATTTCCCGCGTCAGCGCGAGACCGAGCCCGGTTCCCTCCGTCCGGCGCTGAAAGCTGCCGTCGACCTGGAAGAATGGCGTTCCGACCTTGGTCAGGTCGCTCGGGCTGATGCCGATGCCCGTGTCGCGCACGCTGATCGTCGCGGCACCGGCGTCATTGAGCGCGCAGCGGACGGTGATCGACCCGCCCGCACCGGTGAACTTGACCGCGTTGGACAGCAGGTTGAGCAGCATCTGCCGGACCTGTCGCACATCGGCACGGATGAGGGGGAAGGGAGGATCGACCTCGATCGTGACGCGCAGTCGCTTCGATTCCGCCTTCGGGCGCACGACCCGAAGCTGCTCTTCGGCCAGATCGGGCAGAAACACGTCGCTTTCGATCAGCGGCATCTTGCCCGCCTCGACCTTCGACAGGTCGAGGATGTCGTTGATCAGCTGCAGAAGGTGTTCGCCGCTCCGCTGAATGTCCTCGACATATTCGAGATATTTCGGGTTGCCGATCGGGCCGAACACGCCCTGGCGCATCATGCTGGCAAAGCCGATGATGGCATTGAGCGGCGTCCTGAGCTCGTGGCTCATGTTGGCGAGGAAGATCGACTTTGCACGGCTTGCGGTCTCGGCGGCGTTGCAGGCCTCGATCAGCTTGCGTTCGACCAGCACCTCTTCCGTGATCTCGCGAGCGCTGCCGCGATAGCCTTTGAATTGCCCCTTTTCGTCGAAGAACGGCTTGCCGCTCACCGTGATGTAGCGCGGCGCCTCGCCGGGCACGTGCATGTGATAACGGAAGTCCCGGAACGGCTCATGGGCGTTGAGTGTGCGCATGTGCGCCTCCCATTTCGCCTTGTCCTGCCTGTCCTTTTCCGAAGCGAGCGCCATGCGGGACTGGCCGATGCGGCTCTCGGGGTCGATGCCGAACTTGCGGAGGCTTTCGCTGATGTAGGTGAAGCGATGATCCGGCCCGGTTTCCCAGAACCAGTCCGATGCCGTCTCGGCGAAGTCGCGGAACCGGGCCTCGCTGTCGGCACGCGCGGCGAGCGCCTCGCGCTCGGCGGTGATGTCCAAAATCATGATCAGGACGTGACCGTCCGGGTACAGGTACTCCTTGACCCGCGCCCAGCGGCCATCTGCACGACGATGATCGACCGGTGGTGCGCCGGAACGATGGCGGCGAAGACGGCGGCGCAGCGCCTCTTCGATATCGTTGCGGGTATCGACGTAGATGCCGGCCTCGCCGATGAGGCGGGCCGCCTCGGCATAGGTGATGCCGGGAACGATGCGGTCGGCCCACGGTCCGGCAAGCTGGCGATAGCGCTCGTTGCAATAGATCAGCCGATCGGATGGATCGAGAAAGGCATAGGCCTCGTCGACGCCGTCGAGGACACGCGCCAGCGTGGCATGGTCGATTGGTCCGGTCACCATCTTCCTCGCTCGCGAATCAGAGGACACAAGCCTGCAACTAAATCATAGGTCACGGACGTTAATATCCTCGTAATGACAGCACCGGCGAGCCGAACCGGGCCGACGTCCGGGGATCGGTCCCGTACGCACCGGTCGTTTCCTTCGCCGGTTGCCGGCTGCCGGTTCGGCGATGTCGGGGCGAGGTTCATCCGCGACACGCCGTTCGAGCATATTGAATCGGACGGAGGATTGTCGCTTTCTATTGCACAGCCGCGCAAAAAAGGTGGCGTTTATCGAAGGGGAGCGTGCGATGATTCAAACTCCGAAGCCGTCGTCGGAAGCGGACGGTGCAACACAGGGCGCCCCGACGACTCCAGGCAGCATCGCCCAGAACGTAGTCGAAACGGCCGCGGACGCTGCGGCAAAAGCAGCCGAAATGACCGCTGCCGGCATCGGTGCCGTCGCGCAGGCCGGCGCTGCCGCTGCACGGACCGCTATCAAGGGGATGGCGCGCCAAGCGTCGAAACCGGCGCGCAAGAAGACTACAAAGCGCCAGGCCAAAGCGGCTGCACGTGCACCGACGGCGGCAACGAAGCGGGCCGCATCGAAGCGTGTTGCACTCAAGCGTGCGGCGCCCAAGCGTGCCAGTGTCAAGACGGCTGCGAAGCGGGCGGCGAAGAAGGCGGCCGGAAAGCATGCTGCCAGGAAGACGACCGGCAAACGCACCCCGCGCCGTCGCTGAGATTGGATCGGCCGCCCCCTAGATCGGGTCGTCCGGGCCGATATCGCAGATGAAACTGTCCGCCGCCATCCAGAGATCATCCAGGAGGCGGGCCAGGTGCCGTGTCTCGGGCGGCCCGAACCTTCGCTCGATGCGTCCGATGGCATCGGCCTGACGCTTGGCGTCGTCGCGAAGCTGTCGTGCGAGCGGCAGCAGCCGGCGCGCCGCAGCGAGCGTCAGATCTTCCAACCGATCAGGCTGGGAACTCAGGGCCGGGGCGGGAGCATCCATCCGTCACCGGCAGGGGCATGGGGCAGCATGATCGCCGATGCTTGCACGGGCATGTGCAGTTTGCAAGCACAAATGCACATGAATGCAAACAACACCCACCACCCGGCGCCGGTGCGGTCGAGGGATGGGAGCGCTCGCGGCGTGAACGGCAGCGGGCCTACGTCCGGACCTTCAGCACCGCGACGATCAGATGAACGGCGCGTACCGTGTCGGCGGGGATGTCGATCGACCGGGCGGGATTGAACTGCTCGAGTACGAGCTTCTTCTCGGTGCGCCGGACGAGACGCTTCACCAGTCCCTGGCCATCGGCGAGCTGCACGACGACGTCGTCGCCCGGCGCGGGCGGTATGGTCGGCGACACGTACACGAGCTGGCCGTGTCTGAGCACCGGGTCCATGCTGCTGTCGTTGACGTAGACTGCATAGGCGTTCGGTTCGCCAAGCAGGAACCACGGACGTTCGACATAGGACTGCACCATGCCGTTTTCGAAGAAATACCCTTCCTGGCCGCCGCGCGCATGTCCCAGAACCGGAAGGTCCCGTGCGCCCGGAGGCGGAATCGCGGCACCTTGCAAATTCGCCATCGGCACGCCTGCAACAGACGGCGTCGCGGGTCCGCGGGCGACGGATGCGGGCGCCCCGCCGAGGCTCGGCGGCAGCGGGATACCCGTCGCGTCGCTCAGTTTCTTGAGCGTCCGTGCGCTCAGGCTGTTGGTGTAGGTGGGATTGTTGTGAAAGCGCGTCAGCGTCGTCGCCGACAGTCCGGCGCGACGGGCGAGGTTGGTGAGGTCGAGGCCGGTCTCTTCGACCAGGGTCTTCAGATAGGCGAGCGCGGCCTCGCGGTGCAGGTCGGCCATGGCCTCGGGCTCCTTGGGTCTCGTTCGTTTACTGCCATATGCAATCCTGAAAGTACAGTTGCACAAATGCACATGACCGGTTAGGCTCGTAGCCGGGCTCGGAAGTCATGGCCGGCGGTCCGGAGCGCCCCGTTCGGGCCAACCCGGCCGGGCCGGTCCGTCCGTCGGCTTGCATCAAACAGAAGGAGCAGGGCAGTGCGCGCCAAACCGCAGGTCATCCGTTCGGAAATCGTCAACAATGGTCGGGACCGCGCCGACGTCGTTCGGGCGGCCGGGCCCGACGGTACGGTCGCCGTGTTCGCGATCAACCGGACACAGCGAATGGTCGACCGTCTGTTCGACCGCGGCGCCATCGACGGGCGTCAGTACGGTGCGGCGACCCGGCTGCGCGATCTGTGGGAGCGGGCGCGACTCGTGACGGCCGATCTCGGCGCGCATGACCTGTACCGAATATCGGGCGGCGAGCGGGAATGGGTCGGCGACGAGGCGGCGTTCCGCCGCTACATGCTCGCGATGCGCCAGATGGGGCGCGACGGTCGTCGGATTCTGTCGGACGTCGTCATCGGCGACATGGCGCCCGAGGCCTGGGGGCGACGCTATCGTTGCGACGGGCTGCTCATGCTTCGCGGTCAGCTCGATCGTCTCGCCAAATGGTGGGGCATGTAACGTGCCGGTTCGAAGATCGGTGCCGCGCCGACAAGAAAGTGGGTTGACGCGCCGGCCGATCTTTCATCTAATCAGCGCCGGACAAATGCGCCCGCACGGTCCCAACGATCGGCGGGCGCATTGCTTTTCGGGTCTTTGCTCGTTGCGTCGGCATGATACGAGTCGACGCGCCCGCCGATGCTTCGATCGGCCGCATGCGGTGCGTCGGGTGCGAATCTCGGCGCGTCGTGTCAGCACGTTGCGAGAAATCTGCCGCCGGTTGCAGAAACCGGGTTGACGCGTCCGATGGCTTTTCGTTGAATTGGGGCCGGATAAATGCGCCCGCGCGGTTCTTGCGACCGGCGGGCGTTTTGATTCGCGGGGCTTCGCTTCGCGCCATTCCAGGGAAAAACCGTCATGCGCAGCCAACCACGCCAGCAGAGCGCCGGTGCGGCGACGAACGTCGTGCCGATTCCGAATGCTACCGACGGGGTGGCCGATGCCGCGGCGGATGATGCGGCCAGCACGCCGGCGCCGAGGCCGCCACGCGAGCGGCCGTCGACGCAGCCGGCGAGTCTCGCCCGCGCGAGTCTGTCCGATTCGGCCATGTCCGTGCTTGCACACGATTTCCGCGAGCACGGACATGAGGTCGTCGCCGCGCTTCGCGCCAAGGATCCGGCCGGCTACGTCCGTGCCGTTCTGTCGCTCCTGCCCAAGGAATTCGCGCCACATGACGTGACGGAAGGAATCAGCGATGAACGATTCCACGCCATGCTTGAACTGCTTGGCGCATGTCTCGACGCCCGAAATGAAGGCGGTCGACACCAGGATCCGCCATGTCCTGACGACGCGCGAACGTCACGACCGGCTGAGCCGCTATGCACCGTACCCGAAGCAGAAGGCGTTTCATGCGGCGGGGCTGCGCCATCGTGAGCGTCTGTTCCTGGCAGGCAATCAAGTCGGCAAGACGCTCGCCGGTTCGTTCGAGATGGCGATCCATCTTACCGGTCGCTATCCGGACTGGTGGGATGGCCGGCGCTGGACCCGGCCGATCGTCGCCTGGGCGGCGGGCATCACGGGTGAAAGCACGCGCGACAATCCGCAGCGCCTGCTGCTGGGGCGGCCGGGCGAGTGGGGCACCGGTGCCATTCCGCACAAGACACTCGGTGAAGTTTCGCGCGCGCCGGCGATCCGCGATCTCGCCGATACGGTCCGTGTCCGGCACGTGAGCGGCGGCTACTCGATCCTCGCCTTCAAGGCCTACGAAAAGGGGCGCGACAAGTGGCAGGGGGAAACGCTGGATCTGGTCTGGTTCGACGAGGAACCGCCGCCCGACATCTATCTCGAAGGATTGACGCGGACGAATGCGACGGGCGGCTGCGTGTATCTCACCTGCACGCCGCTGCTCGGCATGACGCACGTGGTCGGCCGCTTCATGCAGGAGCGCGCGCCCGACCGCCACATGACGCAGATGACGATCGACGAGGCGGCGCATTTCTCCCCGGAGATGCGCGCCCGCATCATCGCGAGCTATCCGGCGTTCGAGCGCGACGCGCGCACCAAGGGCGTGCCGATGCTGGGTGCGGGTCGCGTCTTTCCGGTGCACGAGGAGGCCATCACGGTCGATCCGTTCGCGATTCCGCCGCACTGGTCGCAGATCGGCGGCATGGATTTCGGCTGGGACCATCCCTTTGCGGCCGTGCGCCTTGCCTGGGACCGCGACGCCGACTGTCTCTACGTGACCGACGTCTACAAGGCGACGCAGACGACGCCTGTCGTGCATGCCGAACGGCTGAAATCCTGGGGCGCTTGGCTGCCCTGGGCGTGGCCGCATGACGGCCTGCAGCACGAGAAGGGCTCCGGCGCGCCGCTCGCCGAACTCTATCGCAGCGCGGGACTCAACCTTCTGCCCATGCATGCGCAGTTCGCGACGACGCCCGACGGGAAGGGAGGCGGCACCAGCGTGGAGGCCGGGTTGATGGAGATGCTCCAGCGCATGCAGTCCGGCCGTCTCAAGGTGTTTCGCGGGCTCGAGGACTGGTTCCGGGAGTTTCGCGTCTACCACCGCAAGGACGGTTTGGTCGTGAAGGTCAACGACGACCTGCTCTGTGCGACGCGCTATGCGCTGATGATGCGTGAATACGGCAAGCCGGCGGCGACGGCGCAGGGCTTCGGACGCCGGCTCCATTATCCACCAAGCGGCGTGGCCTGAGGGAGCGAAGCCTCATCCTGAGCCCGTCGAAGGATGAGGCTTCGATGCTGCAAAAAGAACTGAGGCTTCCCCCTTGTCGGCGCCGGTGACCGGCCTCGTCCTTCGACAGGCTCAGGACGAGGCCGCTTCTGTGACCGTGTCCAGTCGTTTACGCGTCATCTTGAGCTTGTCGAGGAACGAGCCTGTCGAAGCGTCATCCTGAATTTATCGAAGCCTCATCCTGAGTTTGTCGAAGGATGAGGCTTTGTCTCTTGTCAGCGCCGCAGCTGATCTCATCCTTCGACAGGCTCACCCTTTGACACGCTCAAGGCGAAGCCGCTCTTGTGACCACATCCCGTCGCCCGCGCCGTATGGGGCGCGGCCTCACATTGCAAACGAGAAGGTGCTTCCGATGGACGAGACCGAGCTCAAGGCAGTGCTCGCGGCCGAGCGCGCCGCGGCGCTGGGCGGCATGGCGGGGGCCGAGCTCGCCGCAGAGCGCGCCCGTGCGATGGACTACTACCTCGGCGACATGGACGCCGACATGCCGGCGGCCGAGGGACGATCGCGCGCCGTGTCGACCGACGTCGCCGACACGGTCGACGGCATCATGCCGTCGCTGATGGACATCTTCACGGGCTCGGACGAGATCGTACGCTTTGCCCCTATGGGGCCGGAGGACGAGGCCGCCGCGCAGCAGGAGACCGACTACGTCAACCACATCTTCTTCCACGAGAACGACGGGTTCGTCGTCCTGCACGGAATGATCAAGGACGCCCTCATCCAGAAGAACGGCATCGTGAAGTTCTGGTGGGAGGAGGGTCGGGACGGGGAGCGCGAAACCTATACCGACCTGACCGACGACGCCTTCGCTGCGATCGCGCTGGAGGCGAGCCGCGGCCTGGTCGAGATCGTTGCGTATACCGCGCGCGAGGTGCCGCCGGCCGACCAGGCGGGCGAGGCGCGGCCGACGACGAAGCTGCACGACGTCGTCGTCATCCGCGGCCGGTCCCACGGGCGCGTGCGCGTCATGGCGGTGCCGCCGGAAGAGTTCCTGATCTCCGCCCGCGCGCGCTCGATCGCCGACGCGCCCTATTGCGCGCATGTCGTGAAGCGGACAGTGTCGGAACTGATCGCGGCCGGCTACCCGCGCGAGGTGATCGAGCGGCTGCCGAGCGGGACCGCGTCGGCCGGCGACGAGGCCGCCGCGCGCGCCACCGTGGGCGACGACGACTCCCAGGGCGAGGCGGTCGCGAACGCGGCGATGCGCCTGATCGCGGTGACCGAGCATTACATCCGCGTCGACTGGGATGGCGACGGCATCGCCGAGCTGCGCAAGATCACGACCGCCGGGCCGGGCGACGAGATCCTCGACAACGTGCCGTACGATCGCATGCCGTTCGCCGGCATCACGCCGATCCTGATGAGCCACCGGTTCTGGGGACGATCCCTCGCCGATCTCGTCGTCGACGTGCAGCGGATCAAGACGGCGCTGCTGCGCGCGCTGCTCGACAACGCCTATTTCGCCAACAACCAGCGGCTGGAGGTCGCCGAAACGCACGCATCCGACTATACACTCGACGACCTGCTGACCAACCGGCCGGGCGGTATCGTGCGGACGCGCATGCCGGGCGGATTGACGCCGATCCCGAGCAATCCGATCGGTCCGCACGTATTTCCGGTGCTGGAGTACATGGATGCGACGCGCGAGGTCCGTACCGGGGTGCAGCGCTTTGCGGTCGGTCCCGACGCCAATGCGCTCAACCCGTACAACGCGACGGCGACGGGCGCGAACATCCTGGCGAGCGCGGCGCAGCAGCGCATCCGCCTGATAGCTCGCACCTTTGCCGAGACGGGCATCAAGGACCTGTTCCTCGGCATCCATGCCCTCGTCCTCAAGCATGGCGTCGGCGCACGTACCGTGAAGCTACGCAATGCGTGGGTCACGGTCGATCCCCGGCAGTGGAAGACGCGCAAGGACATGACCGTGCTGGTCGGCCTCGGTACCGGGACGCGCGATCAGATCCAAGCCTATCTGAGCCAGATCCTGGCGATGCAGGTACGTGCGATCGAGATGCAGGGCGGGCCGAGTGGCCCGCTGGTCACGCTGGCGAACGTCTACAATACGCTGCGAAGGCTCGTCGAGAATGCCGGGTTCCGCACCGCCGATGCCTTCTTCACCGCGCCGGCCGAAGGTGACGGCGCATCGCCGCCGGCCCCGGATCCGCGCCACGCCGCGGCCGCGCAGAAGCTCGAGCTCGAACGCGAGAAGGCGGCTCTCGATGCGCAACTCGCGAAATACCGGGCCGACCTCGACGCCGAGGTCGCGCTCTACAAGGCGCGGCTCGGCGCCGAGGTGAAGCAGCGCATCGCCGCGCTCGAGGCCGAGGTCGCGCTGACGAAGCCCGGCGTGCGCCCCGGCGGCGTCGTCGGATGACATCGGATCGAACTGGGAAGACGTGAAGGGGATTGCGGTGCGAGGCCGCAACGAGGGGGGCTGCATGACCGATGAAGAAGGAAAGCTGCGCGACGAGATCGCGGCCGCGATGGAGGCCGAGAACGCGCTGACCCTGCTGGGCAGTGCCTTTGCGACGCTGGAGGCCGAGTACGTGAAGGCCTGGAAGAATACGCCGGCGCGCGACGCCGAAGCGCGCGAGCGCCTGTGGCAGGCGGTGCAGATCGTCGGGAAGGTGGAATCGCATCTGCGCGCCATCGCGGCCAACCGCAGGATCGCCGGGCGTCAGCTCGCCGATATCGCGCGGCTGGGGGAACGGAAGCGGCTGCTGGGGATCGTGTGAACCGGGACGACCCGGCTCATCCGCGATTCGGCGCACACGAATATTCGGGACAGCACCCGCGAGAACGGATGCCCAGCGGCCACGCATGCGCGAGGGGCGCAGCATCACGGTCAAAATCACGGCGGGGGCGGCAGCAGAAAATGTGACGCTGCCGGGCGCGCGGGCCGCTTCGCCCGCAAATGAAGGCCAAAGACATGGAAGGACAGATCGACAATCCGCCGCCGGCGGGAACGGCACCGCTCACCCTCGAGGCGGCGCGCGGACTCCTCACGATCATGGAGGATGCTGCCGCACCCGCTGCAGATGCAGGCGAGGGCGCGCCCGTTTCGACGGCCGCGGCGGTACTAGGACAACCGGCCGATGAGGCCGACGCCGCAGCGCCCGGCGACGATGCCGCGGCGCCCAGCGACGGGAACGAGGATGCGGACGGGGGCGAACCGGATGAGCCGGCCATTGCGCCGCCCGCGTCCTGGCGGGCCTCGGAGAAAGAGGCGTTCAAACGTTTGCCCCGCGAGATCCAGGCCGTGGTGGCCGGGCGGGAGCGCGACCGCGAACGCGCGATCAACGAGGCGATGAGAGGCGCGGCAGAGACGCGCAAGGCCGCTGAGGCCGAGCGCGCCGCCTATGAGACCGAGCGGCGGCGGCTCCAACAGGAGATCGCCGCCATCATGCCTGCGCTCGAGCAGCAGATCGGGATCGAGTTCGCCGACATCCGCACGCCCGCCGACGTCGTGGCGCTCGCGGAGAGCGATCCGGCCCGCTACGCGCTCTGGCGCGCCAAGCAGGACGCGCTGCAATTCGCGCAGCGCGAACAAAGCCGATTGTCGCAGGAAGCGGCACAGGAAGAGGCCGCCGCGATCCGCGATCTCGCCCGGCGCGAGATCGCGGCGCTTCTCGACAAGCGGCCGGAGCTCAAGGACCGGGACGCACGCGCCCGATTCAACCGCGAGCTTCGCGACTATGCGCTGTCGATCGGCTATTCGCCGGCGCAGTACGACGGCAACCTCTCGCACCTGAACCTTCTGGTTCTCGAGAAGGCCATGCTGTACGACCGTGCGCAGAAGGCGAAGGCCGAGGCGCTGGCGCGGCCCGTGCCCAGGGTCGAGCGACCCGGCACGGCGGGCACGAAGGCGGAACGGGCCGCCGAGGAGCGGGCCCAGAAACTGAAACGCCTGGAGAGGTCGGGCCGCATCGAGGACGCGGTCGGGCTTCTCCGCAACTAGGAGAACAGCGCACATGGCACAGCCGACCAACACCTACGACACTTACGCGGCCGCGGGGCTGCGCGAGGACCTGTCCGACGTGATCTATCGCATCGACCCGACCGACGTGCCGTTCACCTCCAACATCGGTCGGTCCAAGGCGAGCGCGAAATATCACGAGTGGCAGATCCAGAACCTCGCCGCCGCGCGCGACGACAACGCCCGTATCGAGGGCGACGATGCGACCAACACCCAGGTCACGCCGGCGATCCGCGTCGGCAACCGCACACAGATCTCCGACAAGGTCGCCCAGGTCACCGGCACGCTCGAGGC
>CALANV010000008.1 GCA_937926175.1 uncultured Rhodospirillales bacterium
AGCATCTGGCCGGTCTGGTTGCAGTCGTCGTCGATCGCCTGCTTGCCGAGGATGATCAGGCGCGGATTCTCCTTCGCGACGATCGCCTTCAGCAACTTGGCGACGGCGAGCGGCTGCAGCTCGGCATCCGTCAGCACGTGGATGCCGCGGTCCGCACCCATCGCCAGCGCGGTGCGGATCGTCTCCTGCGCCTGGGTCGGCCCCATCGACACGGCGACGATCTCGCTCGCCACGCCGCGCTCCTTGAGGCGGACGGCTTCCTCGACGGCGATCTCGTCGAACGGATTCATCGACATCTTGACGTTCGCCGTCTCGACGCCGCTGCCATCCGGCTTCACGCGGACCTTGACGTTGAAATCCACCACCCGCTTGACGGCGACCAGGACCTTCATGGAGCTCCGTTAGGTTCTTGAGGAAAAAGCGTTTCCTGCTTTTTCTGGTTCTTCTTCGCAGGCGCAAAATAGGACCGTGGCAGGGTCATGTCAACGCGCCGTGCGTCTCGTGGGATGTTCGTTCCGGGACGCCGTCGCTCCCGTCCTTGTCGCCGAGATTACCGGTTCTGTCCCGGCTGCCACAGCACGTCGGCCGCACCATCGCCGTTGAGATGCCGCGCGAGCACGAACAGGTGATCCGACAGCCGGTTGATATACGCGATCGCGCATGGATTGATGGGCTCGCGCATTGCAAGCTCGGTCATCAGCCGTTCGGCGCGGCGCGTCACGGTACGTGCGAGGTGCAGATAGGCGGCGGCCGGCGTGCCGCCGGGCAGGACGAATGACTCGAGCGGTTTCAGCCGCGCGTTCATCGCATCGATTTCGCGCTCCAGCCGATCGACCTGCGCTTGCGTGATGCGCAGCGCCGGCTGTTTCGTCGTGGGCGATTCCGGCCGGCAAAGATCGGCGCCGAGATCGAACAGGTCGTTCTGAATTCGTGCGAGCATGGGGTCGGCATCGGTACCGGCGGTGTGGAGACGCGCGACGCCGATCGCCGCATTGGCCTCGTCGACCGTGCCGTAGGCGGCAACCCGGAGGTTGTGCTTGGGCACGCGCGTTCCGTCGCCGAGCGACGTTTCGCCCTTGTCGCCGGCACGCGTGTAGATGCGGGTCAGTCGCACCATGGCAGCACCTCACAAGCGGACGAGCATCACGTAGAGCAGGAACAGGGCGATCGTCAGCGCCTGCAATCCGACACGAAGGCGCATCAGACGATTGCCGTAGCGGCGGTTGAATTCGCCGCCCTTCGCCATGCCCACGACACCCGTGAACAGCGTGGCGAGGACGGCAAGCAAGGTCGTGCCGATGAGATACGGTAGGACGTCGATCAGGATCTGCATCGCCCCACCATACAGAACGCGGTCGGGGACGGCCAGCGGGGGGTGCACCGCACGGCCCGGATGGCGGGGCCGTGGCCGGAACCGTCGGCAGTGCCAGCCCAGGGCTATGCCAGCACCAGCCGGAAATCGGCGCGCTGGCGCTCCACGTCCCGGAACAGATCGAGCAGCCGGTCGTAGTCGGCGCCCAATTGCCGTTCGGCGATGCGATGATCGAGCCAGACGATCTCGACGGGGCCGGCGACGTCGGTCGTCAGCACGTCCCACAGCGCATCGAGGTTGCGGCCGAATTCGTGCCCCAGGTCGAGCGCCGCTGCGAGTCTGTCGTACACCGCGTCGAGCGAGTCGGCGGTCGAGTCGAGGACGATCCGTCTCATTCCGGCACCTCGTGGAACGTTCGGTAGTGATCCACGGTCACGAAGATCAGGCGGTCGTTCGACCACACCAGACGCCGCGCCCCGCGACGACCGCAGGCGAAATCGAGATCGGCCTCGTACCAGACGCGTCCGTTCGCTACCGGCAGCTTGCGCTCGCGGTTGCCGAAGCGGTCGCCGCCGATTACCCGGCCGGGCGCGACGCGGCACAGATCGTCGCCCGGCCGCCAGCCGGCGCGCGCGGCCTCGGCCTTGGTCATGTAGCGCGCCGGCAGGCGCCCGTCGCGGCGCAGGCTCTTGACCGTCTCGACGAACGTATCGACATCGCGCAGGCCAAGAGCGATCGCGAAATCGCGAAGCGGCCTGTCCGGTTCATCGTGCGCTGCACCCGGTGCGGCGAGGACGAGCAGCCAGACGAGGCAGAGAAAGAGACGAACCGCGAGACGCATCGGAAATGTCCGCGTGAGGGTACCGATCCGGGCGGTGCTGGCGGGGGGACGCCGAACGACGACGTCAGTTCCGTCCCGACAACAGCCCGCGCGCGATCACCTGCGCCTGGATCTCGGCCGCGCCCTCGAAGATGTTGAGGATGCGCGCGTCGACCAGGATGCGGCTGACCGCATATTCCTCCGCATAGCCGTTGCCGCCGTGCACCTGCACGGCGTTGTCCGCCGCCGCCCAGGCCGCGCGCGCCGCGAGCAGCTTGGCCATGCCGGCCTCGATGTCGCAGCGGCGGTCGCCGTCCTTGGCCCGGGCTGCGGCATAGGTGAGCTGGCGCGCGATGTTCGTCTCCACCGCCATCCACGCGATCTTTCCGTACACGCGCGGGAAGGCGACGATCGGCTTGCCGAACTGCTTGCGCTCGCGCGCGTAGGCAAGTGCCAGGGCGCAGGCGCTCTCGGCGACGCCGACCGCGCGGGCCGCGGTCTGGATGCGTGCCGACTCGAACGTCGCCATCAACTGGCGGAAGCCCTGTCCCTCGACACCGCCCAGAAGATTGGACGCCGGCACCGCGAAGCCGTCGAAGGCAATTTCGTATTCCTTCATGCCGCGATAGCCGAGTACCCTGATTTCGCCGCCCGACATGCCGGGTGCCGGAAACGGATTGGCGTCATCCCCGCGCGGCTTTTCGGCCAGGAACATCGACAGGCCCTTGTATCCGGGCTCCGACGGATCGGTGCGGGCGAGAAGCGTCATCAGATCGGCGCGCGCGGCATGCGTGATCCAGGTCTTCGCCCCGGTGATCCGGTAGACGTCGCCGTCGCGCACCGCGCGGGTGCGGATCGCACCGAGATCCGATCCCGTGTCCGGCTCCGTGAACACCGCGGTCGGGAGGCACGCGCCGTCGGCGATGCGCGGCAGATAATGCCGCTTCTGCGCCTCCGTCCCGCCGAGCCGGATCAGTTCGGCGGCGATTTCGGAACGGGTACCGAGCGAGCCGACGCCGAGCGAGGCCTTCGACAGGATCTCGGTCACGACGCACATCGCAACCTTGCCCAGACCGTGCCCGCCGTATTCCTCCGGCACGGTCAGGCCGAAGACGCCGAGTTCGGCCATCGCCTCGATCACGTCGAGCGGAATGAGCGCGTCCTGCCGGTGCCAGTCCTGCGCATGAGGGGCGATGCGGTCGGCCGCGAAGCGGCGAATCTGGTCGCCGATCAGGTCGAGCGTCGGATCATCGAGCGCCGCGGCGCCGATGTCCTCGGCCTCGATCAGTTCGACGATCCGGGCGCGCACCGCGTCGGTGTTTCCGGTCCGGATCAGCGTCGCGACGGATCGGTCGGCAGCGAAGGCGGCGAGCGCATCGTCGATGCCGAGCGTCGCCGGGCGGAAGATCTCGCCCTGACTCATGACGATGCCGTCGGCAAGCTGCGCTAGGTATTCGCCGAACGCAGCGCCCAGGATCAGCGCCTCGCGCTCGGCAAGGCCGCCCGCGGCCTCGAGGCGTTCGGCCCAGGCGCGCATGGCGTCGAGTGCCGCAACGTACGTCGCCATCCAGGCGAAGCCGTGCGCGGCGAACTGATGCCGTTCCAGCAGTGCGGGATCGACGGCACCTTCCGGCGCGACGAGCGCCCTGACGGCGCGTCGCGCCGCCGCCAGCAGGGCGTCTGCGGCCCGTGTCGCTTCGGCCGATGCGCGCAGGAGATGAATGGGATCGAGTGACGGAGGAGAAGCGCCGGGCATGATGGCCATGTTATATACGCAGCCGCTCATTTCAGACCAGACGGACGCGCCGCGCCATCCGATGTCGTTCCTCGACCGCATCAACGAATGCAACAGCTACGACCTGGCGAATTTCCGCCCCTTCGTCGTGGCCGGCCAGCGGGTGGGATGGGTCCGGCACGCATTCGCCGAACGGCTCGCCGCGTTCCGGGACGTGTTCGACGTCCGTGACGATACGGTCCACCTTCTGGATCGGTTCGCCGATTTCGAGACGCGCACGGCGGCCGTCGATCGCGTCGTCAGGATCCTCGAGGCCGAAGGCACGGTCGTCGGCCGGCGCGATGAATACTATCCGGTCGGCCTCTCGTTTTCCTGCCCGCCGCTTCTGAAGATCGAACGGGCGGCAGTCCCGCATTTCGGCATCCGGGCCTATGGCGTCCACATGAACGGCTATGTCCGCCGGCCGGACGGCATCCACATGTGGATCGCGCGGCGGGCGCGGGACAAGCACACCTATCCGGGCATGCTCGACAACATGGTCGCAGGCGGGCAGCCGATCGGCATCGGTCTCATGGAAAACCTGATCAAGGAATGCCGGGAGGAGGCCGACATTCCGGAAGCGCTGGCACGGCGCGCGCATGCCGTCGGGGCCATCACCTACTGCGTCGAAACGCCGGAGGGGCTCAAGCCCGACGTGCAGTTCTGCTACGACCTGGAACTGCCGGACGATTTCACGCCGCGCAACACGGACGGCGAGGTCGAGGCCTTCATGCTCCGGCCGATCGACGAGGTCGCGGCGATCGTCCGCGACACGCAGGAGTTCAAGTTCAACTGCAATCTCGTCATCATCGATTTCCTCGTCCGGCACGGCATATTGCCGCCGGAGCATCCGGATTATCTCGAAATCGTGCGGCGGCTGCGGAGCTAGGGGCTTCTAGAACCCGACCATCGCGCGGACCTGCGCCGGCGTGCGGCCGGCCTCGCGCAGCGATCGGAGGGTCGGCGCACCGGCGCGTTTGGCAAGACGCTCGCCATCCGGTCCCGTCACGAGGCGGTGGTGATGGTAGGTCGGCGTCGGGAAGCCGAGGAGCGCCTGCAGCAGCCGGTGAATATGCGTCGCGGCGAAAAGATCCTCGCCGCGCGTCACGAGCGTGACGCCCTGACAGTGATCGTCGACCGTAACCGAAAGATGATAGCTGGTCGGCGTTTCCTTGCGGGCGAGCACCACGTCGCCGAGCGACAGCGGATCCGCCGGCACCGTGCCGCGTTCGCGGTCGAACCACGTCAGCGGCCCGGTGAGGGCAATGGCCTTGGCGACGTCGAGACGCAGGGCGTAGGGTCGACCTTCGGCGATACGCCGTTCACGCTCCGAGTCGTCCAGCCGCCGGCACGTTCCCGGATAGACCGGCCCGTTGCTGCCGTGCGGTGCTGCGCCGGCGCGGGCGATCTCGGCGCGGATCTCGGCGCGCGTGCAGAAGCAGGGATAGATCAATCCGCGCGCCTTCAGGGTATCGAGTGCTGACGCATATTCCGCGAAATGTTCGGACTGCCGGCGCACCGGCTTCTCCCAGTCGAGGCCGAGCCAGGCGAGATCCTCCTCGATCGCGGCTGCGAATTCAGGCCGGCATCGTGTCGCGTCGATGTCCTCGATCCTCAACAGGAAGCGGCCGCCGGCTTCGCGCGCGGCGTGCCACGCGAACAGGGCGGCGTAGGCGTGCCCCAGATGCAGCCGGCCCGTGGGCGACGGCGCGAAGCGGGTCACGACGGGAACGACGGAGGCGGACATGAGCATGACATTAGCACGGCGGATAAGGTAGGAACGGCGCCGGAACCGCAAGACGGGGAGAACGATGCCTCAGATGTTCACGCTCGACGGGCCGCGTTTCGGTCCCGCGGCCGGCGGACCGCCGCGGTCGCTCGTGGTGCTGCTGCACGGACTCGGCGCCGACGGCAACGATCTCATCTCGCTCGCGCCCTACTGGGCGCGGCTGATGCCCAATACCGCGTTCGTCGCCCCGCACGCGCCGTTCCCGTGCGACATGGCGCCTTACGGCCGCCAGTGGTTCAGCCTGCAGGATCGCACCCCCGCCATGATGCTCGCAGGCATAAGGGCGGCCGCGCCGATCCTGGAAGGGTTCATCGACGACGAGCTGGCGAAGTGGAAGCTGTCGGACGACAGGCTGGCACTGGTCGGCTTTTCGCAGGGGACCATGATGTCCCTTTACGTCGCGCCGCGCCGGCCGCGCGCCTGCGCCGCGGTGGTGGGATACTCGGGCGCGCTCATCGGCGCCGAGTCGCTGTCGGCCGAGACAAAGAGCCGTCCGCCGGTGCTGCTGGTGCATGGTGATGCCGATCCGGTCGTGCCGTTCGAGGCCATGAAGGCCGCCGCCGCCGCACTCGCGAACGCGAACATTCCCGTCGAGACGTTGGCGCGCCCCGGGCTGCCGCATTCGATCGACGACGAAGGGCTCATCCGCGGCGGCGAGTTCCTGGCGCAACGGCTGCGGTAAGGCGTCGCCGCCCGGCACCGGCATCACAGACTTGTCATGCGCGACAGGTTGTATTTTGAATAATGATCGAGTATCAAAAGCTAGCGGCGGCTAGTGCAAATCGGCCGGGCCGGCGCGCTGGGGGTCCACAGAGGCGAGAGGTTCGGGTTTGTCCTGGTCCTTGGAGAGCTGCCCCGCTCTGGTACTGAATGCGGACTTTCGTCCCCTCAGTTACTTTCCGCTGTCGATCTGGTCCTGGCAGGACGCCGTCAAAGCCGTTTTTCTCAATCGCGTCAACATCATCTCCGAATACGATCGCGTCGTGCGTTCGCCGACGCTGGAGATGCGACTTCCCAGCGTCATCTCGCTCAAGGAATACGTGCCCACGGCGCGCCGCCCGGCGTTCACGCGGTTCAACGTGTTCCTGCGCGACAGCTTCACGTGTCAGTACTGTGGACAATCGTATCCGGCGCAGGATCTGACGTTCGACCACATCATTCCGCGTTCGCGCGGCGGCCGGACCGTCTGGAACAACGTCGTGACGGCCTGCAGCACCTGCAACCTCATCAAGGGAAACCGCCTACCGCACGAGGCGCGGATGTATCCGCGCAAGCCGCCGCGGGAGCCGACATCGCTCGAGCTCCAGGAAAACGGGCGCGCCTTTCCGCCCAATTTCTTGCACGAGAGTTGGCGCGATTTCCTCTACTGGGACACCGAACTCGATCCGGTCTGACCCAGCGCGTACCGATCAGCGCGTAACCGGTTCGCGCGCGATCCGTTGCGTGCGTCGCGTTAAGGGCTGCCGGGCGACTGAACGTCCGCGCCCGCCAGCGAACGGTAGAACGGCCGGCGGAGTATGCGATGCCGGCTCAGAAGAAGGCGACGGAGCCCGTCCGCAACGGATCGCGTCGACGTGCCGGCGAATCGCTTGAGACCCGAGTCGGTGGGCCTGGTGCGGCGGCGTATCTTCGAGGCGAGCTTGCGTACCGAACGCGCTGCATGCCGCATGTCAATGATCCATAGGCCGAGTTCGGTGAGCGCGCCGATCGCGACGTCCTTCGCCGTCAGACGATAGCCGAACCGCGACAGCGTCTTGCGGTGCAGGTGCCAGTAGCCGAGCCCGGCGCCGCCGAGGAGCCGGCGCGCGATGCGGCGGCGATAATGCCGCAGCTGCTGGCGGTGGGCCCGCCGGTAATCCTGCTCGCTTGCATATCTGGGGCCGTAATGCCGCAGGAAGCAGAAATGCTCCAGCACGAGCGTGCTGTATCGCGCCGTGAACGTGTTGGTCTGCGACGTCTCGTGCGTCCGCTCGCACGACAGGACCTGATGGATGAAGCCGAAGTCGTTGTTCTCCAGGAGCCGGTACCAGAGATCGACGTCGGCATGTCGAAGGTTCTCGTCATAGGCCGGTTCGCCGAGCGCACGCAGCGCCGCCATCCGGATCATTACCGACGACGGACAGCCGAACACGTACCAGCTTCCGAGCCATCCCCCGAGCACCGTGCGGCGGATGACCTCGCGGCCGGGCATCACGTCGGTCTTGAGCGGCACGCCGTTGTTGCTGACCCAGTTGTCGTACATGATGTAGGAGCTCACCAACGACACGCTCGGGTGCCGCTCCATGAAGGCGACCATCTCGGCAAGACAGTTCGGAAACAGAATGTCGTCGGCGTGGAGCTCCTTGCAGTACACCGTGTCCGCCGGAATCAGCCGGAACGCCCGGTTCCAATGCGCGATGACGGGCAGGTGAGGGGTCGCGCGATGCACCTTGATGCGCGGATCGCGCGCGGCATGACGCTCGGCGATCGCCAGCGTGTCGTCGCTGCTGCTGTTGTCGACGATGATGTATTCCCAGTTGGAATAGGTTTGGGCGAGGACGCTTTCGATCGCTTCTGACAGGAATTTCGCGCCGTTGTACACCGGCGTGACAACGGTCACCTTTGGTTGGCCCATCGTCTGTCCTCTGCCACGGGTTCGCCGCATTCTAGGGTGTACCCGGAGGGTACGAATGCGTTCTTGAGGCGTAGCCCGTGCGAGTGAAACCTGTGGACGATAATGGATGGTGCAATGCGCTGCGAGGCATCGCATCCGGGTTTGAAGCCGCGATCGCGTCGGTAACCCAATGCGCCCAAACGAAAAATCGGGATTAAAGTCGGGATTACGAGGTGCGCGGAATGCCGATGTTCTTGTCCGCGTTGATTCGACGGCGGATTCGGCGCGGGGCGTCGCTCACCGCCCGCCTGCCTCCGCCAGTTGATTCATCTGCTGCTCCTGTCGGGCCGTGCGGGCTCGACGACCCGCCAGCCGCTGTTGCACGTCGGTGATCAGCGTAATCAACGCATCGCGGTCGACGCCATCTCGCGCCATGAGCGCCTCCATGACGGGATCGTCGAGAAGTTCCTCGATCCTCGGTTCGCCATCGAGTCGCTCCGACACGCGCCGAGGTGGCGTGCCGGTACCATCCCTGCGCTCGGATTTCATATTTTCTTGCCCCTCGTTATCCAAACACTTTGCGAGACAGGTGTACTCTCACAACGTGTCAGGATCGCGACCCGTTCCGGAACGCTTTGTGAAAAAACGCGGCCAATTCACGGAAAAGACGGCGTCATCAACGACGCGCGCGGAAGGTGCCGTCAGATGCGCGTCGACAGCCAGATCGCCAGCCGCGATCCCGCCTTGATGGCCGTGCTCAGCAGCTCGTAGCCCGGCGTCTGGAGTGCGTCGTGTGCGATCGCTTCGTCGCGATGCGCAATCTCGTCGCGACGAAACTCCTCGATCGCGTTCTTCAGCTCCGGCTCCTCCTCGCCGAGCTGCGCGGCCTGCGAGGCATAATGCTCATCGATCACTTCCTCGACCGCAACCGTGCAGGCCATCGCCGCGCGCTCGCCTAGCATCGCTGTGGCCGCGCCGAGCGCGTAGCCCAGCACGTGCCAGAGCGGCGACAATGCCGTCGGACGCACGCGCCGCGCCGGCAGCAGCCGGTTGAAGGCCTCAAGATGACGGCGCTCCTGCTCGGCCATGCGGCGGATGACGGGGCCGACGGGGCTGTTGCCAAGCACGGCGAGCTGGCCTTCGTAGATACGTACGGCGCCGTATTCGCCCGCATGGTCGACGCGCAAAATCCGAGCGACGATCTCGTCGCGCGTCGGGTCGCCCGGCAGCCGGTCGCTGAGCGTAGGTTGCGGTGGCACGCGTCACCCTATGTCGATGAGCCGGCGGTGAACAGACGCCAAGCCATGGCGAACGAGAACACCGCCAGCACCGAGGATACAATAAAATTATAGCCTGCCATCGAAATGCCGAACAGGGCCCAGGACACGTCGTCGCAGCGGACGACGGGTTGCGCCATCAGCTGCGCCCTGAGGGCCTCGAGCGACGGCGCCGGCCCTTGTGTTGCGCCGCACGCAGCCGTCCCCTGCCACCAGTGCTGCTCGACGCCGACATGGAAGGCCGCGATGCCGGCGCCGACCAGGAACGTCACCCCGCAGATCGCGAGCAGCACCGGCATCCACCGGTACGAGCCGAGAACGAGCGCGAGCGCCGTCAGCCCGATGACGACGCCGTACGGGTAGCGCTGCCACAGACACAGTACGCACGGCGCGAGACCGCCGAGATACTGGAAGGCGAACGCAGCCGACAGGACCGCCGCGCTCGCGACGAGCAGCAGGGCGGCGGCGAGGCGCGCATTCGTCACGATAGCCGGCCGGTACGTTGCCATGGCGAAGCCGGATCAAAGATAACGCAGCACCACGAAACCGCCGACGATCAGTACGGCGAAGGCGGACGTGACGAGCGTCAGGTACCGTTCGATGAACTGGCGCATGGCCGGCCCGAACGTCTTGAGCAGTGCCGCAACCAGGAAGAAGCGGCCGGCACGGGTGACCAGCGAGGCAAGCCCGAACGCAATCAGGTCGAAATGCGCGACGCCGCTCGCGATGGTGATCAGCTTGTAGGGGATCGGCGTGAGCCCCTTGATCAGAATGATCCAGGTGCCCCATTCGTCGAACATCCGCTGGAATTCCTGGAAACCATCCTGCAGGCCGTAGAATTCGATGACCGCCTCGCCGACGGTCTCGAACAGGAAATAGCCGATGGCGTAGCCGAAGAAGCCGCCGAGCACGGACGTGATGGTGCAGATCGCCGCGATGGACCAGGCCCGCCACGGCGTCGCCAGCACCATGGGGACCAGCATCGCGTCCGGCGGAATCGGAAAGAAGGAACTCTCCGTGAACGAGACGGCGCCGAGCACCCACCGCGCGCGCGGGTGTGCCGCCATCTGCATGGTCCAGTCGTAGAGTTTTCTGAGCATTGAGACGATGGTCCAGGATGATGCGGTCTATCAGGCTGCGCCGGCCCCGCGCAAGCAGGCTGGGCGGTGGCGAGAACCGGCACAGGCCGCGCTGAAGAGACCGAACTCGACCGAAGGGGTACTCCGCCTGCCGCCCCGCGTATCCGAGGCGGGCAGGTTGTCCGTTCCGCCGGGGCTCCGAATAATGCCCGGATGAGGAGATCGGCGATGAACAGATTGTTCGCGGCAGTCTTGGCGACGGGGCTGATCGTGGCCCCGGCACTGGCCCAGGTCGACAGCTTGGACCGCCGTGGCGTTCTCGACGAGGAAACCGAGCATCGGATCCGCGTGCCGGACCAGTTCGAACGGCCGGTCCGATACGAGGGACGGGCCCGGTTCTCGGGTTCGCGGCTGGGCAAGTGCCCGCCGTACGGCTTGGTGCGCGCCACCGTGACCGGCAACAGATTCGATGCGCGCATCGTCTTCCCGATCGAGTTCCAGATCATCCGCGGCAGCATCTCCGGCAGCAACATGGTCGGGCAGAGCGACTTGGGCTACACGTGGAACGGAACCGTGACCGACAGCACGATCCGGGCGACGGCGCGCAAGCGCGCGACCTACCGACCGGTCGAGCCGCCGCGCCCCGGCGTACCGATCCCCGGTCCGGTCACGGCCCCCACCCGGGCCCTGCAGCCGGATCCGCGGCCGGAAGACTGCACCTACACATTGTCGCTCACGCGGGTCACCGACCCGAACGCGCCGTAGACCCGTCTCAAGGCGCCGATGCGGCCGGCGTCGGCATGACGGCCGGCGGCGTCGCGGCCGGCGTCTCCTCCACAGCGCCCGGCACGGCCGGAATGCCGCGCGCCGCAGCCACGCCACGCGCCTGCCGGAGTTCCTCGGCGAAGCTTTCGTCGATGTCGAAGCCGGCGAAGCGCAGCGCCCGGATCGACCGGATCAATCCCTCCTCGACGGACACGATCGGTTCGTACCCGAGCTGCGCACGTGCCTTCGCGAACGGGAATTTGTACCGGCAGCGGTGCAGCATGGCCGTCTCGATCGGCACGGGGCCGACCGCATCATCCGGCAGCGTCCAGTCGGTTCTGGCGCGCGCCTGACGCGCCGCGCGCGCGCCGGCGATCATGCCCTGGGCGATGCCGATCTGGTCGCGGACACGCGCCTTCACCGCCGCCGGAATGGTGCGGAAGAAGGCCTTGAGAGGCCCGATGCCGCGCAACCGGTCGAGCATCGGCCGCACCTCGCGCCGGATCGGCGGGTTGTTCAGGAGCCGGGGCGGCGAGCAGTCGCCGATCGCGCGCGCGACCCAATGATAGATCTCCGCCCAGGTGATCGGCTCGTTGTCGCCGAGCAGGAAGACCTCGCCGTCGACCGGCTTGATCATCGCCAGGCGAATCGCATGGACGAGGTTGTCGATGTAGACGGTGTTGCAGATGCCGCGGCCGCCATCGACCAGGAAGGCTTCGCCGGCCGCGAGGCTGCGCGCGATGCCGGTGATCCAGATGTCCCGCGGGCCGAACACGATACCGGGGCGCAGCATGACCAGTTCGACGCGCCCGTTGCGCCGCAGCTCCCGGAACCGGCGTTCGGCCTTGACCTTGGCGTTGTTGTAGGAGACCGGCTGGTCGGTACGCAGAGGGGTAGTCTCGTCGGTGCCCGGCGCCGGATCCTGGCCGTGAACCGATGCCGTGCTCATGTGCACGAGGCGCCTGACGCCGGCGATTTCCGCGGCGCGATAGATGACGGGCGGTTCCGCCACGATCTGATTGTAGCGGCCGAGCACCGTGTTGACGACGATGTCGCAGCCCTTGAACGCCTTGACGAGCGCCGTTTCGTCGAGCGCGTCGGCAATCCGCGCCTCGAGCGGAAAGCGCGCAAGACGCGCGAAGCCGGCGAAGTTGCGGACGATGGGGACGATGCGCGCCGCATCCTCGAGCAGCAGCGTCTCGACGAGGCGGCTTCCGACGAATCCGTTCGCGCCTAGGATGCCGATCGTGTGCATCTCAGCTCGTTTCCCCGGTTCCACTCGGCGGGACTCATCCACGGCATGTCGATCAATGTGCTCCGGGCATAGCACTGCTCGATCAGGGCGATGACGCGACGGCCGTCCTCGGCGCTCACCATCGGCGGCGCGGTCCCTTCGATTGCGTCCATCACGTTCTCGATCTGCTCGATGAAGGCCTGATGGCGCGTAGGTGCGATGGCGCCGGCATGCGGTTGGCCGAACGCCCGCCGGACCTCGTGCACGCTCGCCTTGAGTGCGTATCGGTTGCCCCAGCCGAGCTCGAGATGATTGGCATCGACGGGATCCCAGGCGACCCAGCCATGCTCGAACCGGATGAAGTAGCGATTGGGAACGTCCCAGTCGCGGCTCATGCCCAGCTCGCCCTCGACGCCGTCGGCGAACGCCAGCCGCACCCAGACGTTCGCCTCGACGCCGCCCATCGCGTCGTCCCGGCATGCGATGATGGTCGGCTCGCCGAACCACCACGCCATCAGGTCGAACGCGTGCGCCCCGATGTCGATCAATACGCCGCCCTGTCCGCTGCGCCGTTCGAACAAGGCGCGCGACTGCGCCGGCCAGCCGAACTTGCCGCCTTCGACGAACCGGATCGCGCGCAAACGCCCCAGCGCCCGACCGTCGACGAGTTCCTTGATGCAGCGGGTGGCGGCGAAGAACCGTTTGAAGTGTCCGACCGTCAGCAACCGGCCGGCGCGCCGCGCCGCGGCGATCATCGCGTCGCATTCCTCCACCCGGCCCGCCATCGGCTTCTCGCACAGGACGTGGAAGCCGCGTTCGACGAGCGCGATGGTCTGCGCGGCATGAAAGCCGGGCGGCGAGGCGACGATCGCCAGATCGGTGTCGTCGGGAATCGCGGCAAGGTCGGCGCCGCGGATGCTGTCGGGAAAGTGCCTGGCGATCGCATCGACCCGGTCCGGTACGGGATCGATCAGGGCGACGACCCGGACCGGCCGCTTGGTCGCGATGCATTTCAGGGCAGGCGCATAGAACAGTTGCGTCAGAGCGCCGCAGCCGACGATCGCGATGCGGATCTCGCGCGGCGTCGAACCACTTGCCGATACAGGTTGAGCAATCACGCTGGTCTGCTTGATCCTGACGGGCTGCCGACGAACCGATGCGGCCGCCGGCGCGCCGACGGCCGGATGAGCCGGGCGCTATGTTAATGCGCCGCCGAGGCACGGCTGCGCTGCCCATAGGGAGATTCGACGAAGAAAAAGGACGACGGATCGGACGGCGAGCCGAGCTACTTCGATCGTCGCGTCGGAATCGGAAAGCGGCGATGCGCGAAGGATGCGGCGGCCGACACGTTCCGGCCGCCGTCGGGAGGGAATCGGGTTCAGGAGGCCCGGGATTGAACCGAGGACGACACGAGCGGCACTGGCGGCGTGTCGCTGTCGAGGTCCGCGTCCTGGATGCGGTCGCCGCGCCGGATGATCTTGTCCGTCGACGTGCGGATCTCGCGGATGTCCTTCTCGGCGAGCGCGAAGTGGGACTCGAGATTTTCGACCCGCTTGGCGAGCCGGCCGACGTCCTCGAGCAGCAGCCCGACCTCCTTCTGGATCGCATCGGCCTGTTCGCGCATGCGGACGTCCTTGAGAATGGCCCGCATCGTATTGAGGACCGCCCATAGCGTGGTGGGCGAGACGATGAACACGCGCATCCGGCGCGCCTTGTCGGCGATATCCTTGATGCTGGTGTAGATCTCGCAGTAGACGGCCTCGCTGGGTACGAACATCAGCGCGGCGTCCGCGGTCTCGCCGGGAATGATGTATTTCTCGGCGATGTCGCGGACGTGACCCATGATCGCCGTCGAGAAGGCACGCTGGGCGGCAACACGCGCCGCCTCGTCGCCGCCGGCCTTCTGCAGGGCGTCATAGGCCTCGCGGGGGAACTTGGCGTCGATCGCCAGCGGCCCGAGCGGCGGCGGCAGCTTCAGCAGGCAGTCGACGCGGGTACGGTTGCCGAGCGTCGCCTGGAATTCGAAGTGGGCCGGCGGCAGCTGGTCGCGGACGATCGCCTCGAGCTGCTCCTCGCCGAAGGCGCCGCGCGCCTGCTTGTTGGAAAGGATGTCCTGCAGGCTGATGACGTGCGACGAGAGTTCGGCCAAACCCTTCTGCGCTTCGTCGATCTTGACGATCCGCTCGCGCAGATCGGCGATGGTGGTGCTCGTCGCCTGATGCGACTTCTCCAGGGCTTCGCCGACCCGGCGCGTGATGTCGGCAAAGCGTTCCTCGAGCGCCCGGGAAAGGGCGCGTTCCTGGGCCTGGAAGCGCTCGGCCGTGGCCGCCTGTGCGGCCGCCGTCTGTTCGACCAGGATCTTCAGGCTGCCGACCAGCTCGCTGTGGCTTTGGGCGAGGCGCGCGACCTCGGGGTCGGACCCGCGACGGGCGACGAGCACGAGGCTGACCGCCGCGACGGCGAGTGCGGCGACGGCAAGCAGAACGACGAGATCCATGCCTGGCGAATCCCCCTAGCGGCACCTTGGCCGACTATACGCGCTTGTGGAGATGCCGGTCGAGCGCAAGCAGCGCCGAGTTGGCCAGCGCGGCGAAGACGAACAGCAGCAGCGTGACCGCCAGCATGGTCCGCACGTCGTTGAGGCCGATCGCGTTCATGATGACGAAGCCAAGGCCTCGCTTGGAGGCAAACATCTCGCCGATCAGGACGCCGAGCAGCGTCAGCGAGAACCCGACGCGCAGGCCCGACACGATCTCGGGCAGGCAGGCCGGAATGAGCACGGTCCGGACCGTGGCGAGCGGCGAAAGCCCCATCGTCCACGCCGTTTTCACGTAGACCGGCTTGATGTTGCGGATCGCGTTCATGGTGAAGATCGCGACCGGGATGATGCCGTGGATCGCGCCGAAGGCGATCTTGGCGCTGATGCCGAGGCCGAACAGCAGCAGGATCAGGGGGTAAAGCGTCACCTTGGGCAGGGAATAGAGCGCGACCAGGATCGGCTCCGCGACGTCGCCCGACAGCCGATGGCCGCCCAGCCATACGCCGATACCCACGCCGCCCAGCCAGGCGATGACGAGCGCATAGGCGAACGCGTGGGCCGACTCGCCGATGTCGAGCCAGAAGCGTGGCCGTGCGAGCAACTCGATTGCGTGGCGCACCGTCTCC
Source organism: uncultured Rhodospirillales bacterium (assembly GCA_937926175.1). Classification (GTDB taxonomy): domain Bacteria; phylum Pseudomonadota; class Alphaproteobacteria; order CACIAM-22H2; family CACIAM-22H2; genus CALANV01. The sequence goes on from CALANV010000008.1 coordinate 15,809, forward strand.
AACGGTGCGCTCAGCGCGGCGTCGCCCGCCAGCAGATAAATGCCCTGCCAGACCGCGACGATGACCGCGATCAGCAGCACCAGGTCGACGATCCGGCTCCCCGCCTTCGTCATCTCACCCGCCGCCGGAGGAGCCGGCGCTCCCACACATGCAGCGCCATGTTGATCGTCGTGACGAGCGCCAGCACGAACAGCATCAGCGCGTACATCGTCCGGTTGTCGAAGTTGTTGTAGGCGTAGGCGATCGCGTAACCGAGGCCCGAGGCGGCCATGATGAACTCGCAGGCGATCACGCCGATGAAGGAATAGGCGACCGCGAGCTTGAGGCCGGTGAACAGATGCGGTGCCGCGGCCGGCAGCTTCAGCCTGAGCGCGGTTTCGACGGCACCCATGTTGTGGATACGCGCGACCTTGTCCAGAACCCGCGGGATGCGATCGAGACCGTTGAGGGTGCTGATCACCATCGCGACGACCGCGAACATGAAGGCGATGACGATCACCGGCCACTGCGACAGACCGAAGATCGCGACCAGCACCGGGTAGAACACGAAGAAGGGCACGGCGTAATAGGTCGCGAGCAGCGGGTCGACCGCGCGGCGAAGGCGTGGCACCGCGTGCAGCACGACGCCGATGGGAAAGCCGCTTACGACCGCCAGGACCAGGGCGATCGCGACCGCCGCCAGTGTCTGGCGGATGTCGTCATAGATGCTGCCGGACGCCAGCAGGGCGCCGAGCTCGCGCACCATCTCCGACGGCGGGATCATCGTGACCGGCTTGATCACGCGCGTCCGGCACAGGATTTCCAGCACGCCGAAGAAAGCGGCGACGAGAATGATCCGTATCCAGGTGAGGGGCGTCATCAGGCCGTCGGGCTCGCGCCCGCCTGTGCCCGTCCGTGGCCGAGCGCCTTGAGCGATTCCTCACGCAGGCTCTGCCACAGCCGGCTGGTGATCGCACCGAATTCGGGCTTGGCGACGATGCGGCTGTCGCGTTCGGCAGGCCAGCCGGTCTCGACGATGTCGATGAAGCGGCCGGGCCGGGCCGACATCGCGCCGATGCGATCCGAAAGCATCGCCGCTTCGTCGAGGGCGTGGGTGATGAGCAGGATGGTCGCCTGCGTACGGCGCCACAGGCGTAGGAGCTCGTCGCCCATCAGCAGCCGGGTCTGGGCATCCAAGGCGCCGAACGGTTCGTCGAGCAGGATCAGGCGCGGCTGCATCACCAGGGTGCGCGCGATGCACACGCGCTGCCGCATCCCGCCGGAGAGTTGTGCGGGATAGGCCCGGGCGAAGTCTTTGAGTCCCATGAAGCTGAGCGCATCGCCGACGCGCCGCTCGATCTCCGCCGCGTCGACGCCGGTACGCCGCAGGCCGAAGGCGACGTTGTCCCAGACCGTGAGCCAGGGAAAGCTTGCGTCCTCCTGAAACACGACGCCGACGCCTTCGGGGACCCGGCCTGCGACCGGACGGCCCTCGAACGTCACCCGGCCGTCGGTCGCCGGCGCCAAGCCGGCGAGAACCTCGAGCAGCGTCGACTTGCCGCATCCCGACGGCCCGACGATGGAGAAGAACTCGCCGTGGCGCAGGACGAGATCGACCGGCCCGAGGGCATGCAGGGGCGGACGGCCGGCGGCACCCGGATAGATGCGGGTGACGCCGGCCAGCTCGGCATGAGGTGTGTTCACGTCACCCGACACGGGCAAAGGGTCAGGTGCTGCCCTGCAGGTCGGCCGGCAGGAACGAGCGATCGATCAGCTTGTCCCAGTCGACTGGGCCGTCGACCTCGCCGATGATCCGCAGGCCCCGGATGAACTCGTTCATGCCGTCGATCTCGAAGTTGCCGGCGCTCCAGTACTTGATCTCGACCATGTTGCGGATCGCGGTTTCGGCGACCTCGGGCTTCAGGTTGTAGGCCTTGCCGAAGATTTCGGCGGCTTCCTTCGGGTTCGCATAGATGAAGTCGACCCCGGCGCGGCGGCCGGCGATGATCGCGCGCAGCTTGTCCGGGTTGCTCTTGGCGAACTCGGCCGTCGTCACGCCGACCGTCTGCGTCATCGGCGGCAGGATGTCCTTGACGAAGAAGACGGGACGGTACTTGTCCTTCCGCGCCGACCAGATCGGATCGAAGATGGCGGCGGCCTGAACGGCGCCGCTCTCGAGTGCCGTCAGCCCGGCGCCGACGCCGCCGAGCGCCGGACGCTCGATCTTGTCGAGCGGAATGCCGACCTTCTCGAGCACCATGATGGTCAGCATGTCGGTCACCGATTTCGGGCTGGTGATCGACATCTTCTTGCCGACGAGGTCCTGGATCGTCTTGATCTCGGAGTTCGGCATCGTCACCCACAGCGCGTCGGCGACGGTGCGCACGCCCGCATTGACGATCCGCACATCGATACCCTCGCGTGCCGCGGCCACGACCGCGGACAGCGCGACCTCGCCGTAGGGAAGGCCGCCGGCCAGCACGTTGCGCATCGTCGTGCCGCCGCCCTTCGAGCTCAGGATGCCGGTGATGTCGATTCCGTTCTGCTTGAAGAAACCCTTTTCCATCGCCACGGCGTAAGGCGCGCCGTACATGAGCACGCCCCAGTGCGTGACGGAAATCTCTTCGGCCTTCGCCGTCGTGCCGGCGGAAACGCCCAACGTCGCGGCGATCGCCGCGAGCCACATCGTCAGTTTTCTGAGCATCAAGTTGTCCTCCCCAGCTTATCTTTCGTTGCGAACAGAAACCCGGATGCCGGCCGGCAAGTCAAGGCCGGTTCCGGATCGGAGCTCGGCGATCGCGGTCGCTGTCCCGAAGCTCGTCGCGCAGCCGGTACGGGTGCGTCATCGGGTGCCGCCCGGCTACTCGGCCGCAACGTAGCGCGCCTCCTGCTCGTAATATTCCGGGAAACCGACGACCTTCTTCAACTCCTCGAACGAAACCTGCGGCGGCTGGGCGACATTCGAGTTCGGTTGCAGGGCCGCGATCGCCTGCTGCATGGCGGTGACCGCCGCGGACAGAAGGACGAGCGGATAGGCCGCGAGCTTGAAGCCGATTTCCTCGAGCCGCGCCGGCGGCAGCACCGGCGTCTTCCCGCCGAAGACCATGTTCGCCATGCACGGCTTCTTGATGGTCGCGCAGAACCGGCGCATCTCTTCCTCGTTTTCCGGCGCTTCGAGGAAGATGATGTCGGCGCCCTCTTCGACGAAATCCTGGCAGCGCGCCAGCGCCTCCTCGAAGCCGAGCACCGCGCGCGCATCGGTACGCGCCAGGACGAGGATGTCGGCCTTGCGCGCGGCCTCGACGGCGGCGCGGATCTTGAGGCGCGCCTCGGCCCGCGAAATGACCTGCTTGCCTTTGGTATGGCCGCACTTCTTCGGGCTGACCTGGTCTTCGATCATCACGGCGGCCGCGCCGGCGCGCGCATACTCGGTCACCGTCCGCTGCACGTTGAGCGCGTTGCCGTAGCCCGTGTCGCCGTCGCCGATGATCGGCATGTCGGGGGCCGCCGCACAGCAGTTGCGCAGCGTATCCACCATCTCGGCAAACGAAATCAGGCCGGTATCGGGCAGGCCGAGCCGCGTCGCCGCGACGGCAAAACCGCTCATGAAGCTGACCTTGCAACCGGCGGCGGCAATCAGCTTGGCCGACAGGCCGTCGAAACAGCAGGGCATGACATGCATGCCGGGTTGGGCCAGGAGTTCGCGCAACTTCTGAGCAGGACGCATGAGACTCTCCATGAGTGCTGCCGGCGCCATCGGACAACCGCCGGTGAACGGCCGGACCATAGCAACGATGCCGTGGTGCGGCAAATCGCGCGGGCGGACCGGCAGGGAACCTGCCACCGCAAGCGGGCGCCGTCTGTTAAACCCCTGCGTTCGTGTGGCAATTCGGCATTGCCAAGTCCTTGACCGGCCCGATGCAACTGCCTACCTAGTCACCCATGGCAATTCGCGAAATTCTCGTGGCGCCGGACCCACGTCTTAAGGTCAAGGCCCGGCCGGTCGCCAAGGTCGACGACAATATCCGCCGGCTGATGGACGACATGCTCGAGACCATGTACGCCGCACCCGGCATCGGCCTGGCGGCGCCGCAGATCGGCGAGGCGGTCCGCGTGATCGTGGTCGACGTCGCGCGCGAGGGCGAGCCGCGTCAACCGTTGCGGCTGGCCAACCCGGAGATCATCTGGGCCTCGGAAGAGCGCGTTCCGTGCGAGGAGGGCTGTCTGTCGCTGCCGGACCAGTTTGCGGAAGTGGTCCGGCCCGCCGAGGTCAAGGTGCGCTATCTCGATCACGAGAACGAGATTCGCGAGATCCATGCGAAGGGCCTGCTCGCGGTCTGCCTGCAGCACGAGATGGATCATCTCGACGGCGTGCTGTTCGTCGACCATCTCTCGGCGCTGCGACGGAACATGATTCTCCGCAAGCTTGCCAAGTTGAAAAGGAGTCGTGCCGCAGTCGCCGCGGCCGGCTGACGCATCGCAGCCCAAGTCGGATCGGGGGCCGCCCATGCGCATCGTCTACATGGGAACGCCGGACTTCGCGGTGCCGCCGCTCCGGCGCCTGATCGATGCCGGCCATGAGATCGTATGCGTCTACTGCCAGCCGCCGCGGCCGGCCGGACGCGGCCAGCGCGAGCAACGCGCGCCGGTGCACGAGGAAGCGCTGCGGCACAACATTCCCGTCCGGACGCCGCCGACGCTCAAGGACGCGGCGGTACAGGCCGAGTTCGCCGCACTGGGCGCCGACGTCGCCGTCGTCGCCGCGTACGGGCTGATTCTGCCCAAGCCCGTGCTGTCGGCGCCGCGCCTGGGTTGTCTCAACATTCATGCATCGTTGCTGCCGCGTTGGCGCGGCGCTGCCCCCATCCAGCGGGCGATCCTGGCCGGCGACACGGAAACGGGCATCACCATCATGCAGATGGACGAAGGTCTCGATACCGGTCCGATGCTGATGCAGCTGACGCAGCCGATCGGCGCGAACATGACCGCACGGGAGCTGCACGACGCGCTGGCCGAGCTGGGCGCGCAGGCGATCGTGACCGCGCTCGACCGGCTTTCGCGCGGCGAGCTTACGCCCGTGCCGCAGCCGACGGCCGGCGTCACCTATGCGGCGAAGCTGTCACGCGAGGAAGGACGCCTCGACTGGCGGCGGCCGGCGATCGAGCTTACGCGCCAGGTCCGCGCCTTCGATCCCTGGCCGGGGGCATGGTTCGAGCATCGCGGCGAGCGCATGAAGGTCCTGCGTGCGCAGGCAGTCGATCGATCGGGCGATGCGGCCCCGGGCACGGTGCTCGACGACCGGCTTACGGTCGCGTGCGGCGACGGCGCGCTCGCGATCATGCGTCTGCAGCGCGCCGGCAAGGCGGCGCTCGAGACGGACGATTTCCTGCGCGGCTATCCGATCCCGGCCGGCACGGTTCTGGAATAGCCTGCATGCCGCGTTACAAGCTCACGCTCGAATACGACGGGACGCCGTTCGTCGGCTGGCAGAAGCAGGACAACGGACCGTCGGTCCAGGCCGCGCTCGAGACGGCCATCCGGAAATTCAGCGGCGAAACGGTCACGACGACCGCGGCGGGCCGGACCGATGCCGGCGTCCACGCGCTCGGCCAGGTCGTTCATTTCGACCTGTCGAAGGAATGGGCGCCGGCCAAGATCCGCGACGCGCTGAACTTCCATCTGCAGCCCGATCCCATCGCGGTGATCGACGCCGAGGCCGTGCCGGCGGATTTCAACGCGCGCCTGTCGGCAATCGAGCGCGCCTATCTCTATCGCATCCTCAACCGCCGGGCGCCGCCGACGATCGAACGCGGCCATGTGTGGCACGTTCCGCATCCGCTCGACGCGGACGCCATGCACGATGCCGCGCAGGTCCTCGTTGGGCATCACGACTTCACGACGTTCCGCGCCAGCATCTGCCAGGCGCGCTCGCCGGTGAAGACGCTCGACCAGCTCGACGTGTCGCGCGTCGGCGACGAGATCCACATCCGGGCGCGGGCGCGCTCGTTCTTGCACCATCAGGTGCGCAACATGGTCGGCACGCTGAAACTCGTCGGCGACGGCAAGTGGTCGCGCGCCGACGTCGAGAAGGCGCTGGCCGCGCGCGACCGTGCCAAGGGCGGTCCGACCGCGCCGGCGGAAGGGCTTTATCTCGTCGGGGTCAAGTACCGGTCGGACGGATGACAGGATTCGGTCAGCGCATCTCGAGCGCGTCGACGGTACCGCTGATGAGCACGCCGAGGATCATGTCCATCAGCACGAGGCCGATTGCCGGCAGTGCGTCGAGGTCGAGCGCCGTGCGGGCGATGAAGTACTGATAATAAAGGACCGCCGCGATCGCGGCCACGCCCAGCAGCATGGCGATCGCGTCGGGCAGTAGCCCCGATCCGCCGACCACGACCACAGGCACGTAGAGGCAGACCTGCAGGACGTTCGCCCAGTTGTAGGCGACGATGTAGCCGAAATAGCGTTCGGCACGACCGAGCGCCGAGACCATGTACCAGCTCGCGAGCGGAAACGCCGTCCAGCCGATCACGTAGCCGATCAGCTCGATCGCCGCGATCCGCGCCGGGCCCGCCGTGATCGGCCGCTCGGCGACACGCAGGATCACGAGGATCAGGTAGGCGGGCGCCACGATCACGGCAGCCCAGAACGAGCGCCAGAATCCCGCGATCGAGGTGTCGAAATACTGCATCCCCGACCGGTCGAGATGGGCGAGACGCCACGCGCCGAACAGGCTGTAGCTGATCTCGCGCGCGGTGATCATGCCGAAGTCCCTGTAGGCGCCACCATCATGCGGCGAAGAATCGATCGAGCATCGCCTCGTAGATCGCGGCCAGATTGCGGATGTCGTCGACGGCCGCCCGTTCGTCGACCTTGTGCATCGTCAGGCTGACGAGTCCGAATTCAATGACGGGCGCATAGGCCCGGATGAAGCGCGCATCCGAGGTACCGCCGGTGGTGCTCAGCTCCGGCCGCATGCCGACGACGCTTTCGACCGCATCGACGACGAGTTCGCTGAGCGGGCCGGGCGGTGTCAGGAACGCCTCGCCGGAGACGCTGATCTCGAGTTCGTATCGGCCGTCGACGGACTCGATCCGGCGCTTGACCCATTCCGTCAGGCTCCGCGACGTGTGCCGGTCGTTGAAGCGGATGTTGATGCCGGCCGTCGCGCGCGCCGGGATCAGGTTCGTCGTCGGATTGCCGACGTCGATGGTCGTGACCTGCAGGCTCGAGGCCTGGAAATATTCGGTGCCCTGGTCGAGTTCCTCGCTGATGAGGGCGGCGAGCATGCGCACCAGACGGTGGTTCGGGTTGTCGGCAAGGTGCGGATAGGCGACGTGCCCCTGCTGGCCGATCGCCGTCAGCCTGATGTTCATGCTGCCGCGCCGTCCGATCTTCGCCATGTCGCCGAGCCGGCGCTGGCTGGTCGGCTCGCCGACGATGCAGGCATCGATCCGTTCGCCGCGGCGCGCGATCCAGTCGAGAACCTTCGCGGTGCCGTTGATCGCGGGGCCTTCCTCGTCGCCCGTGATGAGCAGGCTGATCGAGCCGCCGAAATCCCGGCCGCGTTTTTCGACGAAGCGCTCGACCGCCGCGCAGAACGCCGCGATCGCGCCTTTCATGTCGGCCGCGCCCCGGCCGTAGACGTATCCGTCGACGATCTCGCCCTTGAACGGATCGACCGTCCAGCCGGCCGGGTCGCCGGGCGGCACCACGTCGGTATGGCCGGCAAAGCAGAAGTGCCGGTCGCCGGTGCCGAGACGGGCATAAAGGTTGTCGACATCCGGCGTTCCCTCGGCCGAGAAGCGCAGGCGGTGGCAGTCGAAGCCGAGCGGTTCGACCGCCGCGCGCACGACGTCGATCGCGCCCTCATCCCGCGGCGTGACGCTCGGGCAGCGGATGAGCGCTTGCGTGAGTTCGACGGGATCGAGGCGCGCCAAGGGGGCTCAGCTCCGCAGCAGCTCGTTGATCGAGGTCTTCGCGCGGGTCTTCTCGTCGACCCGCTTGACGATGACGGCGCAGTAGGTCGACGGACCCGGATTGCCGTCGGGAAGCGGACGACCGGGCATGCTGCCCGGCACGACCACGCTGTAGGCGGGCACGCGGCCGTAGAAGATCTCACCGGTCGCGCGATCGACGATGCGGGTCGAAGCGCCGATATAGACGCCCATCGACAGGACCGCGCCGGTTTCGACGATCACCCCTTCCGCGACCTCGCTGCGCGCGCCGATGAAGCAGTTGTCCTCGATGATCACGGGCTCGGCCTGCAGCGGCTCGAGCACGCCGCCGATGCCGGCGCCGCCCGAAATGTGGCAGTTCTTGCCGATCTGCGCGCAGGAGCCGACGGTGGCCCAGGTATCGATCATGGTGCCGGAGTCGACATAGGCGCCGACATTGACGAAGGACGGCATCAGCACGACACCCGGCGCGATGTAGGCCGAGCGGCGCACGACGCAGTTGGGCACGGCGCGGAAGCCGGCGGCGCGGAACTTCGCCTCGTCCCAGCCGGCAAATTTCGAGGGCACCTTGTCGAACCAGGCCGCCGGCCCGTGGCCGGGATCATGCGGCCCGCCGGGCTGCACGACCGAGTCGTTGAGCCGGAACGACAGAAGGACCGCCTTCTTCAGCCACTGGTTCACGCGCCATTTGCCGTCGATCTTTTCGGCCACGCGCACCTGGCCTGAGTCCAGCGCCTCAAGCGCGGCCTCGACGGCGTCGCGGACCGGTCCCTTGGTCGACGGGCCGAGACCGTCGCGTGTTTCCCATGCGGCATCGATCGTTTTCTGCAGTTCGGCGAGATTCATTGCTTGTTTCCGTCCGGTTGAGGCCGGGGGAACATGGGAGAGATGACGGAGGCTGTCAACGTCCCGGGGCAGGTTTGGGGCACCAAACCCGCCCTTTCCGTCTTGTCAGAGGGAGCAACGGCCCTTTTGGGCAACGGCCCGATGCATCAGATCTGGCATCCTCCTGGGTCAAGCGCGCTGTTCCAGCGCCGGCTTGGCGTGGGCGCGCGTCTATTTGAATTCGGGATTATCAGTCCAGCCGGAATGTTCCTGGATCGCAACGTGGGCGTTTTCCGGATCGTCATCGGGGATCACCCACTGGAAGAACATTTTGTGAGCATTTCTGGCCGTCGGGGTCGAAAGTTTATTGTGGCGTGCGTGCTGTATGATCTTCCTGCCGAAATGTGCGGGCTCGTTTCGTTTCTTCTCCTTCTTCGACACGTGCGGCGTGCCCTCATAAAGGATCGATACGAACGAATCCCAACCCGCGATCTTCGGCCGGAATCCATTCTGCCCCAGATACTTCGCGAACTGTTCCACGTAGCTTTTTTCGGGGGCGTCCATCAGTTCGAGCTGCTCCTCGGCGTCATTGCAGGCGACGAGCGCCAGCTTGCGGATTTCTGAGCAGTTCAGCATCTGCATCAGATTCTTGACGAAAAGGGCAAGTCGTTCTGCGCGCCAAGGGCCGACCGTCATGGAGAGGTGGGAAAAGTGTCCGATAATGTACCTGCCCACGTCCTGCGGGCGGTCGTTGCCGACGGAGCCATGCGCAGTCCGTTGCAATCGGCCATCGAGTTGACCGCCTGAACGGTCGGCATCGACGGCGTTATCGAGCTGGAGCAAAGTGACCTCGCGGACGTTGCCGGATTTTGCGCCAGCCGAATAGCGTGTGAACAGCGCCTTGGCGCCATTGATGGCTTCATCCCGGAGGTCTTGGTTCGTGCCGTCAAAGGGAGGCACGAGCACGATGATGAAAAGGCGCGAGACCCGCATTCACGTACCCCGCCGTGCATATCGCGCCCGCTTCAAGCGCCGCCGGGCGGGACTTTAACCATAAGTTGCAATTTGTGGAAAGCCACACGGTCATCTTGTGGCCTGTACAGCGCCAGGAACGGCATCCGGACAGAAGTGCCACTTGCGTCCTCTTTCGAACCATCCGCTTTTTTCCGCGACCATTAACCCCCCCTTAAGCCGGGAGAGCCGACCCTTGGCGAGAGACATCAGGGCGGGGCGACATGGCGACGGCACCCGACATCGAGGCGGGGCGTGCAGCGGACGCGACCGGCGCGATCGCGCGACTGGTCGCCCGCTGGCCCGGGCCGGCCGCCTACGTGGCTGTCGGCGGCCATGTCGTGGCGGCGAATGCGGCCGCCGGCCCCGTGTTGGCGACGCTCGCCACCGCACAGGGCGGGCTCGCGGATCTTGCCGCCACAGGCGAAGCGCGCGTCCTGGAACGGCAGATCATCCCGGCATCGTCCCGGGCCGCCACGTTCGAGATCATATTGGTGCCGCTCGATGATGGCGTCCTCGTTACCGCGCGCGACGTGTCGCTCGCCACGAACGTGCGCGCAGCACTCGCCGACTCGCGGCAGCGCTACAAGGATTTCGTCGAGATCTCCAGCGACTTCGCCTGGGAGACCGATGCCGCCGGCGCGTTCGTGTTCGTGTCGCCGCGCGGCGCGCTGGGTTTTGCCGCGAGCGAACTGATCGGCCGTCCGGCGCATACGCTTCTCGTCGAGAACGACGACGCGTCGGCCGGTGCAGCCGTCTCGCCGTTCACCACGCGCGAGCGCCTCGAAGGCTACGAGGTCTGGGCGCGCGATGCCGACGGCGCGCTCCGCCGCCTCGCCATTTCGGCATTGCCGCTTCGTGACGGCGAGGGAAACTTCGTCGGCGCCCGCGGCATCTGCCGCGACCTGACGCTCGCGCATGCGCAGGAGGTGCAGCACGCGAATGCGGTGAACCGCGAACGTCTGCTCGCCTTCATTGCCCGCACCATCCGCGACGAGGTCGTTCCCGGCGCCATGCTCAGCACCGCCGCCACGACGCTGGCGCGCACGCTGGGGGCGCAGGGGTGCATCATCTGGCGCTACGACGACGAGGGGCTGCGCCGCGCCGCCGAGGCCGGCGACAGGCCGCCCGCCGACCTGAACCCGGAAGAGGTGATCGCGCCCGTCTTCGGCGCCGATGTGCCGAACGCAGTGGCTGACGATTCCGTGATCGAGCGCGAGACCGCACATGGCCGCATGATCGCGATCTGTACGCGCTATCAGCGCCTCGTGAACGGCGCGATCGCGCTGTGGCGGCTTGACGACCGCCCCACCTTCGACGACACCGACCGCAGGCTTCTGGTCGACGTTGCCGGACAGATCGGCATCGCGCAGGCACAGGTGGCGCAGCACGAGGCACTCGCGCGCCTCGCGCGCACCGACGCAATGACCGGACTCCTCAACCGGCGCAGCTTCGTCGAGGAGCTTGGACGCCGCCTCGCGCAGGCGAAACGGACGGGACGCCGCGGGGCGCTGCTTTATATCGATCTCGACAACTTCAAGCCGATCAACGACCGCTTCGGTCACCAGCGCGGCGACGAGGCGCTGAAATTCGTCGCGGCGCGGCTGACGAGCGGCTCGCGCGCCGGCGATCTCGTCGCGCGGCTCGGCGGCGACGAGTTCGCGCTGTGGCTCGAGGAGACCGACGAGGCCGGCGCCGTTGCCAAAGCAAAAATGCTGCTCGCGCTCAACGGCGAACTCGCCGCCTTCTCGGGCGATGCCAGGAGGCCGCTGAGCCTGTCAATCGGCATCGCGGTCCATGCCGCCGGCCGCGACGATGGTCCCGAAACGCTGATCGCGCGCGCCGACGCGGCCATGTATCGCGCGAAGCATGCCGGCAAGGGCGGATTCGCGATCGCAGCGGCGCCATGAGCGATCGTGCGCACGTCGTCAGTGACGATGCGGCTTATGAGCGCGACAAGCGCATGGCCGCAGATCCGGATGTCGACGTGCGCCGTCAGGTCGCACGCAGCCCGACGACACGGCCCGAGATTCTCTACTATCTCGCCGGCGACCGATCCGCTGCAGTGCGGCGGGAAGTCGCCGCCAATGTGCGAACCCCCACGCAGGCGGACGCACTGCTCGTCAGCGACCCGGACGAGGACGTACGCGCCGATCTTGCACGCAAGGTGGCGCTGCTGCTGCCCGGACTCTCGCCCGACGAACAGGACCAGGCAGGGCGGCGTGTGATCGACATCGTCGAAGCGCTGGCCCGTGACCAGGCGGTGCGCGTGCGTCAGGTGATCGCCGAAACCCTGAAGGACGTCGCGGGCGCACCGCCGGCGCTGATCCGCCGTCTGGCGCGCGACACGGAGATCGTCGTCGCCGAACCCGTGCTGCGGTTCTCGCCGTTGCTCACCGACGAAGACCTGATCGAGATCATCGCCGCCCCGCCGGCGGTAGGGGCACGCACGGCAATCGCCCGTCGCGCGTCCGTCACGAGCGCCGTTGCCGACGCGATCGTGGCGACCGGCGACGATGCGGCCGTTGCCGTCCTTCTTGCCAATCCGTCGGCACAGATCCGCGAGGAGACGCTCGACCTGATCGTCGACCTCGCACCAGGCCGCGAGTCGTGGCATCCGGGTCTCGTGCGCCGACCGAGCCTGCCGAACCGCCTGGTGCAGCGGATCGCGCGTTTCGTCGCTGCGGCACTTTTGCGCGAGCTCGAGCAGCGCAGCGACCTCGATCCCGCGGCGCACGCGGCGGTGGCCGAAGAGGTCGCGCGCCGGCTCGAAGCCGGCGAGGCCGCGTCTCGACCGGGCGAGGCGCCGGAACCGGAAACCGCGGAAGAGATCGTCACCCGCATGAAGGCCAAGGGCGAGCTGGACGAGGCGGCGGTGATGCAGGCCCTCAACGAGGGGCGTCGACCCTTTGTGCGCGCAGCGCTCGTGGCGCTCAGCGGCCTTCCGGCCGACGTCGTCGATCGCATCCTGCGATCCCACAGTGCCAAAGGCATCGTCGCCCTCGTCTGGAAAGCAGGCTTGAGTCCGCGCGTTTCGACCCAGATCCAACTTCGCCTCGGCGGCATCGCCCCCAAGAATTTGCTGTCGCCGCGCGGTGGTGGTTGGCCGCTGACGCCCGAAGAGATGATCTGGCACCTGGAATTTTTCGGTGTGTGAAAAGTCGTCGCGCGAACTTGAATCATGAAGGCCGCCGACGGACTGTGCCGGACTCGATCCGCCGAATGGCCCAAGCCTCGCGTGGTGTTCCGTTCCAACGGTGGGACAGCCGGGCGGGCAGGGGGTTCCATCCGTCAGATCCGTGTGTCCGGCGGTCTTGGCCCGGTAAGCGGCAGTGTCCCGGGACAGCGTTCCGGGACACGCGGTTCACCGTCCCAGCCGCCGGGCCAGGATCGAGGGCGGCCGGTAGTCGGACCGACAATCAATTCAATGAGTTGTCGTGTTTCACGCCCCCGGTGCTGCGCCTGTTTGCGGGACGGATGGGACACCGGAGCGACGGGACAGCGGGACGCTGGGACAGTGGGACATTTGGGACAGCCGCAGGCGCGGAGGCTGGCCCAAACGAAACGGCCGCCGGGCTTTCGAGCCCGGCGGGCGCACCGATCCAGCCCCGAGAACACCACGAACCGGCCCCATGCGTCAACGGGTGGCGATCATTTCCCTGGTCGCACATAAAATTGACGTGTCGTCAATGCCCGGTCATACGCGTCGGACGGAAGCGCCGATTTCCATCGGCGACGGTCGATGACCGGGAACTGTGCCGGACCGTCACCGGTTCAGCTCAAGAGAGAAAGACGGCCTGTTCGTCCCGCTCAACGCAGGCCACATCGCGTACTCAATCGAGGAGAAGCAATGTCGTCTTTGATCGGACTTCTTTATCCACCATTCGTGGGCGGGCGCCTTGCAACCGCGCTGTTGCTGTTGCGCATCGTCGCGGGGTCTGCCCTGTTCTTCCACGGACTGCAGAAGATGGTGCGCGGTCCGTTCGGCTGGATGGGGCCGGACTCCTGGGCGCCGCCGATCCTGCAGTTCCTCGCTGCGTTCTCGGAATGCTTCGGCGGCCTCGCACTGATCGTGGGGCTGCTCACGTCGCTCGCCGCGCTCGGCATCGGCGCGACGATGGTGGTCGCCACCTTCGTGCACATCACTGGCGGTGACCCGTACGTGCGGCTGCCCGGAGGTGCGGAGGCCATGCCGCTCCTGGACCTGCCCAGTGCGCTCGTCGTCGCGGGCGGGCGGGGCGGTTCCTACGAACTCGCCGCCATGTTCCTGGTCGCGGCAATCGTCCTGATTCTGACGGGGCCGGGCAGGTTTTCGCTGGATGCCAAACTTTTCGGCCGTGCGCACGCCCAGGGAGCTCACGCCAGCGGCAGATCGCGGATCGAACAGCGCGCCTAGTCGCGCAGGCGAGGTCCCAGATGTGACGGACGTTTCCGGGCTGCCCGCGCGCCGGCGTGCGGGCGGCCTCGTCGCGCCGACCGATATCACCCTAGTTTGGGAGGCGCGTTCCTGTTGCCGTCGGTTACCGTAACCGTTATCACCCGATCGATGTAGCAACGCTTTGCTGCAGCACTGGAGGAAATGCACCGTGAACAAGACTTGGTGGACGGGAATCCTGGCCAGCGCCGTCTTTTTGACGCTTCAGGGTGACGCCCGCGCGCAGATCAGCGACGACGTCATCAAGATCGGCGTCCTTACGGACATGAGCGGCGTCACCGCCGACGTCACGGGGAAGGGCGACGTCGCCGCCGCCGAACTGGCTGTTGCGGAAGTGGGCGGTACGCTGCACGGCAAGCCGATTCAGGTGATCTTCGCCGACCATCAGCACAAGAGCGACGTCGGAGCGGGCATCGCCCGCCGCTGGTTCGATACCGAGGGCGTGGATGTCATCGTCGGCGTTCCGAACTCGTCGGTCGCACTGGCGATCCAGAGCATTGCCAAGGACAAGAAGCGGCTGGTGCTCTATTCCGGCGCCGGCACGACCGCGCTCACCAACGAGCAGTGCTCGCCCTACGGCGTCCACTGGACCTACGACACGTATGGCGTCTCGCGTGGGACGGCGTCGGCGGTCGTGAAATCCGGCGGCGACACCTGGTTCATCGTCGCGAGCGACTATGCGTTCGGCCATCAGCTGCAGAAGGACACCACGGACGTCGTCGAGGCGAACGGCGGCAAGGTGCTGGGGGCCGTCCGGCACCCGCTGAACTCGGGCGACTTCGCGTCCTACCTGCTTCAGGCGCAGGCTTCCGGGGCCAAGGTCATCGGCCTTGCCAATGCCGGCGGCGACACGACCAACGCGATCAAGCAGGCGGGCGAGTTCGGTTTGACCCAGGCAGGGCAAAGTCTCGCAGCACTTCTCCTATTCATCAATGACGTGCACAGCCTCGGCCTCAAGACGGCCCAGGGCACGTATCTGACGGTCGCCTCGTATTGGGACATGGACGATGCGACCAGGGCGTGGTCGAAGAAGTTCAAGGACCGGGTCGGTGCCATGCCTTCCATGCTTCAGGCCGGCGTCTACGGCAGCGTCGTGCACTACCTCAAGGCGGTGAAGGCCGCCGGCACCGACGACGCGGACAAAGTCATGGCGGAGATGCGCAAGACGCCGATCAACGACGTCTTCACCCGCGATGCATATATCCGCGAAGACGGCCGCGTGGTCCGCGACATGTATCTTGCCAAGGTGAAGTCACCGGCGGAATCCAAGTATGACTGGGACTACTTCGAGATCGTGCGAAAGATCCCGGCCGCGGAAATCGTCTGGCCGCTGTCGGAGAGCAAGTGCCCGCTCGTCAAGAAGTAGCCGGTACGCGGATGGAATCCGTTCGCATCGCCCGCATCGGCAGTTTCTATGCCGGCGGGCGGCAGATCAGGATCGAGGGTGAGGCGGTGCGCGACATCGCCTTCACCCGCACCGTCTCGTACTCGTACGATCCCAATGGCCTGTTTCACATCGAGCAGGCTTACGTCCAGTTCTTCATTCCCGAGCGCGTCGTCTCGCCGCTGCCGATCGTGCTGCTGCACGGCGGGGGATTTACCGGCGCCATGTGGGAGACGACGCCCGACGGGCGGCCGGGCTGGCTCGAGATTTTCCTGGGGCTCGGCTTCTCCGTCTATGTCGTCGACAACGTGGAACGCGGACGCGCGAGCTGGTGTCCGTTTCCCGGCGTATGGCAAGGCGAACCGATCATGCGCAGCGCCGAGGAGTGCTGGAGCCTGTTCCGCTTCGGGCGCGCCGAGGACTTCGCGTGCCGCAAGCCGTTTCCCGGGCAACGCTTTCCGACCGACCGGCTGGAGGAGCTGATCAAGGGCTGCGTGCCGCGCTGGCTCACCAACAATGATGTGGCGGCCCAGACCTTCACGGCGGTCCTGGAGCGTGTGGGGCCCTGCTGCGTGATCAGCCACAGCCATGGCGGCGAGGTGGCATTCCGCGCCGCGGCGGCGCGACCGGCGCTCGTACCGTGCCTGGTCGCGGTCGAACCCTCGGGCTTCGCCGACGATCCAGCCGCTTTCGCCAACCGGCGCGTGCTGGTCGTGACCGGCGATTTCATGGATGCGACACCGGTCTGGGTCTCTCTCTTCCGCCGCACCGGCGAGTTCGTGGCACAACTTACGGCCGCCGGCTGCGATGCCGCCCATCTGCACCTGCCGGCGCGCAGGATCACCGGAAACTCGCACATGCTGATGATGGACGACAACAACGCCGAAATCGCCACGATGATCAGCGAATGGATCGGGCGGCGGAGGGGCGCGGACTGACGGCGGGTGCGCCCCACGACGATCAGCGTGTCAGCAGGTCGAAATACGTAGCGCGGGCACGGCCGCAGTCGAGACGCGACAGGCCGTCGCGCAGACGGCCGCGTTCGTCCGCGTAGGCTGCGGCGAAGATCTTCTGTCGGCGGATCCGGTCCTGATCGTCGTCGGCGCGATGCTCGATCACCGCGTCGAGCGCGCTCCGCGCCAGATCGACGTTGAAATTGGGCGCGGCACAAGCCTCGAGCTGCGCCAGCGTCGCGCCGGCCCGGCGCTCGAACCCGGTCGTCACCGTTTCGATGCGCCCGATCAGGCCGCCGGCCGCATAGGCGGCGAGCGCGATGGC
The DNA here is from genome assembly GCA_937926175.1 of uncultured Rhodospirillales bacterium. Taxonomy (GTDB): domain Bacteria; phylum Pseudomonadota; class Alphaproteobacteria; order CACIAM-22H2; family CACIAM-22H2; genus CALANV01. The sequence goes on from CALANV010000008.1 coordinate 32,682, forward strand.
GATGATGCCGGCGCCGACCGCCGTCTCGCGCACGGGAAGATGATGAAGGGCGGCCTGCCAGGGCGACTGACGTTGACGACGCCTGCGCGGTGCTGCTTCGCCACCGGCCGCGCGCGGCCGCGTCCGCCGCCCGCGCGACGTCCTTGCGACCGCCTCCTTCGCGGGCCGGGGGCGCGGCGCCGCGTGGTCAGGCTCGGGCTTGGGATCGCCGGGAACGGAATGGGGCATGATCGCGGATATTCCTCGTCAGGTCGGAACGTGCGGCGCATCGTGGTGACGATTCGTTAAGCAAACACCAACTTTGCCAAGGTTGAGGTCGAGGGTTCGAATCCTTTCGCTTGCTCCAAATTATCACGATATTTCAGTTGCTTATGGCCGACTCCAGTTAGGGGCGGTCAAACACATTTTTGTGGGGATGCAATAGGGAATGTAGAAACAGCGAGGTTCGGAGCCCATCGTCGCCTGGGCCATCCTTCAGTTGGAGACGGCTGTTCGAGCGGGTATTCCACAGAGAGCTTCAGAACGTGTACAAGCGGAAGCGGGGGAGGCCGCAGCCAAGTGCACACGCTTGAGGACATCAAACCGGGCTCGCGTCTGCGAGGTCTTGATCCGGCAGGTATTGCCGACGTCGTGTCCGTTGCGCGGTTCGGGCCAGATGCAATCAACGTGGTGTTCCGAATCAACGGCCGCGTTGCTGAGCGGCTGGTTTTTCGAGGCGACGAGCAAGGATTTGAGTTTCTTGATCCTGGCCGGGCCTATGCGTTCGATGCCGATGGTGAACTTCTGCGCTTGGCATCGGAAGCGTACCGCATCCGACTAGCTCACCTGTTCGATCCTTATCTCGCCGTCAGCGCGTCTCAGATAGAGGCGCTTCCGCACCAGATCACCGCCGTGTACGGCGAGATGCTGCCGCGCCAGCCGCTGCGGTTTCTCCTCGCGGATGATCCGGGCGCCGGCAAGACGGTGATGGCCGGCCTCCTGATCAAAGAGCTGATGATCCGTGGCGATCTCGAGCGCTGCCTGATCGTTGCGCCGGGCGGATTGGTCGAACAATGGCAGGAGGAGCTCTCCGAGAAGTTCGGGCTCGGCTTCGACCTTCTTACCCGCGATCAAATCGAAGCGTCGATAACCGGAAACCCATTCATTGAACGCTCGCGGCTGATCATGCGTCTTGATATGGCGGCGCGCTCCGACGAGCTGAAGGCGAAACTCGAGGCAGCGCCCGAATGGGACCTGATCGTCTGCGACGAAGCCCACCGCATGGCCGCATCCTACTTCAGCGGCGAGGTGAAGGAAACCCAACGGTACAAGCTCGGAAAGCTGCTCGGCACGCGCACGCGCAATTTCCTGCTGATGTCGGCGACGCCGCATAACGGGAAGGAGGCGGACTTCCAGCTCTTCATGGGGCTGCTCGACGCCGATCGCTTCGAGGGACGCTTCCGCGAGGGCGTTCACAAGGCGGACGTTTCCGACATGATGCGGCGCCTGACCAAGGAGGAGCTGTACCGGTTCGACGGCACGCCCCTGTTTCCCGAGCGCCGTGCGTACACTGCGAGCTACGACTTGTCGCCGCTGGAAGCGGACCTCTATCAGGCGGTCACCACCTATGTTCGCGACGAGATGAACCGAGCCGATCGCATCGGCGACAGCAAGCGGCAGATGAGCGTCGGCTTCGCGTTGCAGATCCTGCAGCGCCGGCTGGCGTCATCGCCGGCAGCGATTCATCGGTCGCTCGAACGTCGTCGCAAGCGGCTCGAGGAGCGCCTGCGCGAAGAAAAGTTGATGCGTCGAGGCGGTGCGGAGCCGTTGTCCGGCGCGCCCGCCTTGCCGAGCTACGATCCGGACGATCTCGACGAAGTGTCCGGTGAAGAAGCTGAGACCGTCGAAGAAGCCATTGCCGATCAGGCGACCGCGGCGCGCACCATCCTGGAGCTCGAAGCGGAAATCGAGATTCTCAAGGACCTGGAGGCGCGCGCGTTGCGGCTCAAGCTCTCGCGGCAGGACGCGAAGTGGAAGCAGCTCGAATCGATCCTGGCCGATCCGCTGATCCTCGATACGGCGACGGGAGTACGCCGTAAGCTTCTGATCTTTACCGAGCCGCGCGACACCCTCGACTATCTGCGCGACCAGATCGTTTCGCTGATCGGCGATCCGGCCGCCGTGGTGACGATCCACGGCGGCATGGCACGTGAGGCGCGGCGCGCGGCCATTGCCGCCTTCAATTCCGACCCCGTCGTCCGCGTGATGATCGCCAACGATGCCGCCGGCGAGGGCGTGAATCTGCAGCGCGGCGCACATCTGATGGTCAACTACGACCTACCGTGGAATCCCAACCGCCTCGAGCAGCGGTTTGGGCGCATCCACCGTATCGGTCAGACGGAGATCTGCCATCTCTGGAATCTGTGCGCCGCCAACACGCGTGAGGGCGAGGTATACCGCCGGCTCCTTGAAAAGCTCGAAGAGGCGCGCGCGGCCCTCGGCGGCAAAGTTTACGATGTGCTCGGCGTGCTGTTCGAAGGCCACGCGCTCCGCGATCTCCTGGTGGACGCGATCCGCTACGGCGACCGCCCGGAGAAGAAAGCCGAACTGTTCCGCAAGGTGGACGGCGCCGTCGATGTCGGTGCGATCGAAAAGCTGGTGTCCGAGCGCAAGCTCACGTCCGAAGGCATGGATCCGCGCGTCGTCGCGAGCATCCGTGAGGAGATGGAGCGTGCACAGGCGCGGCGCCTGCAACCGCACTTCATCGGCGCATTTTTCCGCGAGGCGTTCACGATGCTCGGCGGGCGTATCGTCGAGCGCGAGAAGGGACGATACGAAATCACACGTGTCCCGGCGGTTCTGAAAGAGCGTGACCGGCTCATCGGCCGTGCCGATCCGGTGTTGGACCGCTACGCCCGCGTGACGTTCGAGAAGGCGTTGATCCCGGGCCAACCGCAGGCCGAACTGCTGACCCCCGGTCACCCGCTCCTCGGCGCGGTCGTCGACGTCGTGCTGGAACGCTTCCAGCCGCTGCTGCAGCAGGGCAGCGTTCTGATCGACGAGACGGATTTGGGGATCGAGCCGCGTCTTCTGGTTTACCTCGAACATGCCGTTCGCGACGGGCGCCTCGCCAAGTCGGGCGAACCGTGGGTGATCTCGCAATGTCTGCACTTCATCCTGCTCGGCGAAGACGGTAGCGCCGTCGATGCGGGGCCCGCCCCGTACCTAGACTTCCGACCGGCGACGGCCGAGGAAAGGGCATTGTTGGCCGACGTGACCACTGCCCCCTGGCTCTCCGGCCAGGTGGAGCAGCGTGCTCTGGCGTATGCGATCGCCGAATTGGTGCCGAAGCATCTGGCCGATGTGAAGCAGCGCCGGCTGGCCGAGATCGACAAGGTGGAGCGCGAGGTCCGGGCGCGACTCACCCGTGAGATCAACTATTGGGATGCCCGCGCGGCACGGCTGCGCGAAGAGGAGCGCGCCGGAAAGGAACAGCGGGTGAATGCCCAGAATGCCGAGGCCACCGCTCAGCGGCTGAGCGATCGGCTGCAGCGGCGCCTCGGCGAGCTCGATCGCGAGCGGCAGATTTCCGCTTTGCCGCCGGTCCTCAGGGGCGCGGCGCTCATCGTGCCGCGAGGACTTCTCCTTGCCCGCACTCCATCCAAGCCGGCGCCCGCGTCCGACGGCTTCTCCGAAGACCCGATCGCGCGGACGGAGGTGGAACGCCTCGCCATGGAAGCGGTGATGGAGAAGGAGCGGGCGTTGGGAAACGAACCGCGCGACGTCTCCGCCGAGAAGAAGGGTTGGGATATCGAAAGTCGCGATTCGCGCTGCGGCCGCTTGCGTTTCATCGAGGTGAAGGGCCGTCACGACGACGCGCGGGAGGTGATCGTGACGAAGAACGAGTTGCTGGCGGCGCTGAATGCGCCGGACGCCTTTTACTTGGCGCTCGTGCGCGTAGCCGACGGATTTGCGCAAGAACCCGTTTACGTGCAGCGCTTCTTCGACCGCGAGCTGGGCTTCGCCGAGACCGCCGTCGTGTTCAACATCGACGAGTTAATGCGGTTTCGATCCGCCGAGTAGAGTGCAATGTGAAGCGTCAGGCAGGATGAAATGATCATAAAGTATCGAGCCGTCGGAGGTGTCGTGCGAAGGCTCGGCGACGTCGTCGCTCAGTAATCGAAAGATATCGTCGGGGGGACAGAAGAGTGATGCCGTCATCTGCACATAACGAGCGCAACGTCGCTATCGCAGTGCTCACGCTCGTTCGCGGGAGTTGAGCCGATGGGGGCGCACCCGCTGCATGGAGCCTGGTGCTCGAGCTGGACCTATCCGTGGTCGTGCCCGACCTGCGGGGCGACGGTGTTCGTGTACGAGTGCACCTGCGGAAGCTGGGTGATGTTCGACGAATTGGGCGGTGACTGGCCGCAGCATTCCTGCTTCGAGACCGAATACAAGCGGTTGCGTGAAAAGGTGCTGCCCATCCTGAAGGCGGGCGCGGATCCCGCATCCGCCACCTTTCGGCCGTTTGCAGAGCTCAGGGAGCGACTCGGGCCAAACGGCGCCAGCCGTCCGTCGGCCGAAGATATCGCCAAAACCGGGGAAGACGGCGGCGGCGCCCGGCCGGTCCCGGAGAAGCCGTCAGAGCGCATCATCAAGCGAATGGATCCGATGCCAGAGGAAACCATTTCGATCGTCGGCGTCATCCGTGAACGGCACACTGGGACGGCCCGCATCCGTGCGCTGTATGCGGAGTTGGGCGCGCTCGGCCGGAAGTTGATGGGCTTGCCGGCCGAGTCGCACGCGGTCCAACTGACGATCGTGGATACCCAGGGCGAGCCACACGAAAGCTATTCCGGCATCGCCGATAAAACCCGGATAGAGGGCGGTCTGAGGGAAGGCGTCATGGTCTGGGTGCGGATGACGGGAAAGGTGTATCCGTCGGCGTCCGCGTGGGTGATAAACGACATACATGCCATTTGAGTACGGAGCATACGTGACCGTTCGCAAAAAGCTCATCGAAGTCTCGATTCCGCTGGAAGCCATCAACGCCGCCGCCGCACGCGAGAAGTCCATCCGGCATGGCCATCCGTCGACCTTGCACCTGTGGTGGGCGCGCCGGCCGCTGGCGGCCTGCCGTGCGGTGCTGTTTGCGCAGCTCGTCGACGACCCGTCGGCGTGGCCCGACAAATTTCCCACGGGAGAGGCCCAGGACGCCGAACGGAAGCGGCTCCACAAGCTCATCGAGCGCATGGTGCCGTGGGAGGCATCGAACGACGAGCGCATCCTCAACGAGGCGCGCTGGGAGATCGCCCGTTCGATCGCCTGGGGCCTGGGCGAGGAGCCGCCGCCGAAGACAAATCCAAAGGCCGTCCTCGATTATCTCCAGACCAAGGCACCGCCGGTCTACGACCCGTTCTCGGGCGGCGGTTCCATTCCGCTCGAAGCGCAGCGCCTCGGGCTTCGCGCCTACGGCTCCGACCTCAATCCCGTCGCGGTGCTCATCGGCAAGGCGCTGGTGGAGATTCCGCCGAAATTCGCCGGCAAGCCACCCGTCAATCCGGCGGCGCAGGCGGAGTTGAAGCGCGGCGGGCGATGGAACGGGAAGGGCGCGCAAGGACTTGCCGAGGACGTCCGTTATTACGGACAATGGATGCGCGACGAGGCCGAGAGGCGCATCGGCAAGTTCTATCCGAAGGCGAAACTGCCGGACGGTTCGGAGGCGACGGTGATCGCCTGGCTGTGGGCGCGCACCGTGCGTTCACCGGACCCGGCCGCCAAGGGCGCCATGGTGCCGCTCGTCTCCTCCTTCATGCTCTCGACGAAGGAAGGCAAGAAAGCCTGGGTTGAGCCCGTGCTCGATTCCCAAGCGCCCGATGGTTACCGATTCGAGGTGCGTACGGGCAATCTCAGCAAGGCGGATGAAAAAAGGATTTCTGAAGGCACTAAAGCGGGTCGGGCGACATTTCGGTGCATCTTGTCAGGTGCGCCGATAACAGGTGCATACATTGATCAAGAAGGACAGGCAGGCAGAATGTCTGCGCGGCTAATGGCGATTGTCGCGGAAGGAATACGCGGTAGGGCCTATCTAGCTCCGATTCAAAATCATGAATCTATTGCGTTACAGGCAGATCACTATGTTGCTGAACACCAAGATGAAATGGATCTGCCTAGGCAAGAGTGCCGTGGAACATTCGCAAGTAATGCTCAAGGGCGACGATACTGTTTTAAGACTTTTGCCGACTACTTCACGCCTCGTCAGTTACTCGCGCTGACGACATTCTCCGATTTGGTCGGCGAAGCCCGTGAAAAGGCGCTCGCGGACGCCCGCGCGGCTGGCATGCCGGACGACGCCACGCCTCTTCATGCCGGCGGCACCGGTGCTGCCGCCTATGCGGATGCGGTTGCGACTTATCTCGCATTCGCGATTAGCAAACTGGCTGATAGAGGCTCCTCTATTTGTACCTGGTTCACGGAACGAGACAGTACTAGGCCGACCTTTGCGCGGCAGGCAATTCCCATGACTTGGGATTACGCGGAATTAAACACGTTGTTATCAGGCACCGGCAGCTTTGTTGGGGCTGTTGAATGGACCGCTGAGAGCCTGGAGTCCCAAGGAAATGGAGGAAAGCAGTCGCTGATAAGCAACATCGATGCGGCGGCAAACTCTTTTCCGATCCGTCCGATAGTTGTCTGTACCGATCCTCCCTACTATGACAACATTGGATACGCTGATCTTTCCGATTTTTTCTATGTCTGGCTTCGCCGTTCGCTCTCGAATATCTGGCCTGATCTCTTTCGGCGGTTGACGACTCCAAAATTGGAGGAGCTTGTAGCGACGCCTTATCGCCACGGCAGTAAAGAGAAGGCGGAAGAGTTCTTTATGAAGGGTATGGGCAGCGCTTTAAGCGCAATGCGGAACGCGGCCACTGATGACGAGCCGCTCGCGATTTATTACGCCTTCAAACAATCGGAGGTGGCGGAAGAGGGAGTGACATCGGCCGGCTGGGCTGCGTTCTTGCAGGCGGTTGTCGACGCTGGTCTGTCAGTGAATGGCACATGGCCGCTGCGCACCGAGCTCTCAAATCGGATGATCGGCCGAGGCGCAAACGTCCTCGCATCCTCCATCGTCCTCGTCTGCCGGAAGCGAGACCCGAACGCACCAGTAGCCATGCGCGACGAGTTCGTGCGTGCTCTGAAACGGGAGCTGCCCGATGCGATCGAGGATATCCGCAAGGCCGGTGTCGGGCCGGTGGACATGCAGCAGTCGGTTCTCGGCCCCGGCATGGGCATCTTTACGCGCTACGCCAAAGTGCTGGAGGACGATGACAGCGTCATGACCGTTAAGACCGCGCTGTCGCTGATCAATCGTGTCTGGGAGGAAATCGAAAACGCTCTCGACGGCACGCTCGATCCCATCACCCAGGTGGCGCTGGCGTGGTTCTCCAGCTACGGCTTCGACAAGCGGCCCTCCGGCGAGTTGATCCAATTGGCAAACGCCAAGGACACGTCGGATCGGATGCTGTTCGATTCCGGCGTGTTCCAGAACCTGCACGGCAAGGCGGCTTTGACGCCGCGCGAGAGCCTGCCCGCGGATTGGTCGCCGAACAAGGACAAGGTGCCCACCGTATGGGAATGCGTCCAACACACGGCGCGGGTGCTCCGCGCCGAGGATGGCGGTATGGAGGCCGCGGCGCGATTGGTTGCGGAGATGGGCGGCAAGGCCGCGGAAGCGCGGGCGCTGGCTTATCGCCTGTACGAAATCGCCACCAAGAAGGGGTGGGCCCAGGAGGCGCTTGTCTATAACGAGCTCGCCGAGGCGTGGCCCCGTTTGGAGGAATGGGCGAGCGCCAAGGCTGCCGGAGCGACCCCGGTTCAGGCCAACCTGTTGTGACGCGGAGGGATCATGGCGGGAGAAGCGGAGACGCGCGTTCAAGCGGCCGTCCAACATCTGGTGCCGGGTCTTACGCCGTTCGTCGCGGCGCATATGAAAAAGGCGCATGGCGAACACTGGCTGCAATACGCCAGTCGCGCCCAGGGCTCTGATCCCAAGTCGCCGCTCGATGCCTATGGTCTGCTCAAGACCATCATTGACAACTGGCAGGGCCTGTTCGGCGAGGCCTTCAGCCGCAGCGACAGGCTGAAAGTACGCACGTTCGCGTCGATCGCTTTAGAAGCGCGCAACGCCGTGGCCCATCTCGCGTTGCCGATGCAGGACGACGAGGCACTCCGCTACCTCGACGCGATCCATCAGCTTCTGCGATTGACCAAGGCGCCCGAGAAAGAGGTCTCGGCGGTCAAGGCGCTGTACGACGCGCAACGCAGTTCCGGGGTGGCGGCAGCCCCGGCCATTCCCGCCAGTCAGATGGCGCCCAAGGCTACGCTCGCGGATGCCGCCGCGGCTATGACGGTTCCCTCTGCCGCCGCTCCGGAGACGACCGGTCGCGGGTTGAAGCCATGGATCAGCGTCGCGCTGCCGCACCCGGACGTGCTCGCCAATCGCTTCAAAGAGGCTGAGTTTGCCGCCGACCTGTTTGCGGTCGACTCCGGTAACGCCAGCGAAGATTACGCCACGCCGGAAAACTTCTATCGAATCACCTTCCTGACCGAGGGGTTGAAGCGCGTTCTTCTGTCGGCCCTGCAGCGACTGGGCGGGAGCGGCGGCGATCCGGTCATTGGGCTCCAGACCGCTTTCGGCGGCGGCAAGACGCACACGATGCTGGCCCTGTTGCACCTGGCTCGGGCAACGGACCCGAAACTGCTCGAAGGCGTGGCGCCGCTTCTGGAGCAAGCCGGCATCGCGACGTGGAGAAAGCCGAAGCTCGCCGTCTTCGTCGGTACGGCCGCGGGGCCGGACGTCGCGTTTCGCGCCAAGGGTGCACCGAGGATCCGAACGCTGTGGGGCTACATCGCTTGGCGCCTCGCCGGCTCCGAGGGTTTGGAGCTGGTCAAGGACGCGGAGGAGAATGGCACAAACCCCGGCTCGGACCTGATGGTGCAGGTGTTCAAGAAGGCGGGGCCGAGTCTCATCCTGCTCGACGAGGTCGTGGCGTTCGCTCGCCAGTTGCCGGACGAGCGCTTCGAGGCATTCCTGTCCTTCATCCAATCCCTCACTGAAGCGGCCAAAATGGCGCCGGGCGTGCTGGTGGTCGGCTCGTTGCCGGAAAGCGCGGTGGAAGCTGGCGGTGAAAAGGGCGTTGCGGCGTTGAAGCGGCTGGAAGCTGTGTTCGGCCGTGTTCACTCGAGCTGGTTGCCCGCTTCGGGAGACGAAACCTATCAGATCATTCGGCGGCGCCTTTTCCAGGCGCTCGATGCGGACGGCGAGAAAGCACGCGACGAGACCGTCAAGGCGTTTGCCGATCTCTACAGGAAGAACCCGGCAGAGTTTCCGCCCGAAACCCGCGAGCCGCGGTATGTCGAGCTTCTGAAGCTCGCCTATCCGATTCACCCCGAGCTGTTCCGCTGTCTGTCCCAGGATTGGGCTCAGCTGCAGCAGTTCCAGCGCACGCGCGGTGTGCTGCGGTTCATGGCCAACGTCATCGGCGTCCTGTGGCACGAGCGGGCGACGGATCCGCTGATTACACCGGCGCGGGTGCCGATCGGGCATGAGAAGATCCGCGCCAGCGCCCTCTATCCGCTCCCGGCCGCGTTCACCGCCGTGGTCGACCGGGAGGTGGACGGCGCGAGCGCCTTGCCTCAGCAGATGGAGGTCAATCCCAGCCGGACGATCTCCCGCCTGCGGGCGGCAACCCGTGCCGCCCGGGCCGTGTTCCTGCTGACGGCGCCGCTCGAAGGCCAGGCGAACGCGGGCATCACCGGCCCCAAGCTGCGCCTTGCCTGCGCCGAACCGGGAGATCAGTTGGCGATCTTCGGTGACGCGCTGCGCGAGCTCAGCGAGCGTGCCGCATTTCTTTACGAGGAGGGTGGACGGTATTGGTTCGCCACCAAGCCGACGCTCAACCGGCTCGCGGAAGAGAAAGCCAAAGAGTTCCCGGAGCACGTCGTCGATGCCGGCATCGTCCAGCAGCTGCGCACCGACAGCGCGGTGCGCGGCGGGTTTCACCGGGTGTTCGCAGCGCCGGACGACCCGGCCGCCGTCGATGAATCCGACTTCCTTGCCCTGGTTATCCTCGGCCCGGACACGCCGCACGTCGGGCGAACCGCGGCTGCCTCCAAAGCGACAGAGGCGGCAACGGATGCACTCAACCGCTGCCGCGCCGGCCAGAGGCGCTTTCGCAATACGCTCCTCTTTGTGGCGGCCGACGAAGGACAGTTGACCACGGCTCGCGAGGTCATGCGGAAAGCCCTGGCTTGGCAAGAGATCGTCGCCGACAAGCATTTGCGCGAACAGATGACGCATGGGCAATCCGCCGACGCCGAACAGCGTGCCCGATCGGCCAAGGAGGCAGCCGAGAAGGCCGTCCGCGCCGCCTGGACTCACGTGCTCTATCCCTACAGGGATGCCGCCGCGACCGGGGCGGCGTTCGAGTTGCAGCACCTGACCGCTCCCAACCCGACCCGCGCCGCAATTCCGTCTGCGGTTTACGACAAGGCCAAGGCCGATGGGGTGGTGAAAGAGGTGCTCGGGCCCGAAGCGTTGACACGGCTGCTCGAACCTCTGTGGCCGCAGGATCGACCTCACCTTGGCATCGGAGAACTGGCCGAGTGGTTTGCGAGCTACGTCTATTTGCCCAAGGTGCGCGATCGGATTGTGCTCGATCGCACCATCCGTGAGGCGGTCACGCGCGTCGATCCAGCCTTCGGTTACGCCGATGCGTGGGACGAACTTGGCCAACGGTACGTCGGTTTGGCCTGGGGCAAGGCGCCGCCTGACCTCATTCCCGCCGGTGCGGTTCTGGTGCGCAAAGATGTGGCGCTCGAACAGCTTCGGCGCGAAGCGGCCGTGTCGGGACGGCCCGAGGTCCCCACTCCGGGCACGCCCAGCTCTCCGGGAGCCCCAACAACGCCCGAGCCACAGTCCCCCGCGAAGCCAGGGCGGCCGAAACGGTTCTACGGCACGGTCGAGATCGACATGATGCGGCCGATCAGGGCCTTCGAAAGCATCATCAATTCGGTTGTGAGCGAGCTGCAGCGTACGCCCGGCGCCAAGGTCAAAGTAACGGTGGAGATCGAGGCCACCGCGCCAGATGGGTTCCCCGAGGAGGATGTCGGCGTCGTACGCGACAACGCCCGGCAGTTGAAATTCAAAGCGGAGTCGACCGGATTCGAGGAGTGAGCGGCAGCCGACCTGTCGTGGTCGCCCGTCTCAACGACGCCACTCTGCGTTCACGACGTGGTCCGCGCCGGCCTTTACCGTGCCGGGCTGAGAGCGGTTATTAACCTGCCGTTGTGCACCGCCTCCAGCCTGCTTCGGCGGGCCGGTTCATTTTCGGAAACGCAGCCAAAATCCAGAGAAAACCCGCTGGGTTTTTGTCGGGTTTGCATCGGCAACGGACGACCGCATTGGCAAAAGACCAAGCGGCCCTCCGGCGGTACTCCCGCCACACCTCGAGCAACATCCGGGCGATACGGCCAGCGCATTGGCCGCGCCGGCGCGTGCGTCGTCAGCGCCAAATGACGCGATGCCCTGCCGGCCCGAACCGGGGCGGTTGCAGGAACTTCGCGACGCTGTTTATATCTATGAATGAATAGATTCTATTGTTCACATATGTGAACGCCGCCATGGCCGCCGGCGACTTCCAGCCCACGAAATCGGCCGACCGCGTCTGCCAGCTGCTCGCCGCCCTGGCCGAGCACGGCAGCATGACGCACGCGGAGATCGCGCAGCGGCTTTCGATTCCGAAGAGCAGCGTCACTGGCCTGATCAACACGTTGGAAGCGCATCATTTCATCGCGCGCGACGAGTCGGGACGGCGGTACATGCTCGGCCCGCAAATTCTGACCCTGGCGCAGCAATACATGGCCGGGCTCGATCTCGCCCGGATCGGTCAGCCGGTCGTCGACGAGCTGATGCGGGAGTCGGGCGAGTCGACGGCGCTGTCGATCGCCTCGGGACCTGACATCGTCGTCGTCGCCAAGGCGAACTGCGATCAGCCGCTGCAGCGGACGATGCAGCTCGGCGAACGGGCGCCGATGTATGCGACCGCCGGCGGCAAGGCGATCCTGGCCTTCCTGCCGCCGGCCGAGATCGAGCGGCTGGTTCCCAAAGATCTGCCGCCGGTGACGCCACGCACGCTGAAGACCCGTCGTGCGCTCCTGAAGGAGCTGGCGGAGATCCGGGCAGGACAGCTTGCCTATAGTCGCGAGGAGCTCATCCCCGGAATTTTCGCCGTCGGCGTGCCCGTACTGGGTGCGCACGGCGCGCCGGTCGCATCGCTCAGCGTCGCCGTGCCGAGCGTTCGATTCACGCCAAAGCACGAGGCCCATATCGCCGCCGCGATGCGCCGCGCCGCCGACACGTTGTCGGGTCGCTTCGGTTACCGGAAGGCGAAGGTGCCCGGAGCCAAACACGCCGCATAGGGCATCGAAGGAGGAAAGCCATGTTTCGTCCCACCCGTCGCCAGGTTCTCGGCCTTCTCGCCGCCTCGGCGGCCGTCGCGCCGATCCGGAAGGCAGCCGCGAAGACCGAGCTGGTCTTCGCCCACGTCTTCCCGGCCGTCAGCCTGGAGCACGACGCCGTACAGCGTTTCGCCAAGGGCGTCGTCGACCGCACCGGCGGCGACGTGGACGTGAAGATCTTTCCCGCGAGCCAGCTCGGCGGGTTTGCGCAGATCGCCACACAGCAGCGCTCCGGCGCCATTCACGGCACGATCATTTCGACGACGGCGATCGGTTCCTACGCGCCGACCGCGATGGTCGACTCGTGGCCCTATCTCTTCCGCGAGAAAGCGCAATTCGACCGGGCCTATGCGAGCGATGCCGGCAAGGCCTTTCTGGCGGAGATCGAGAAGACGTCGGGCTATCGCGTCCTGGCGCCGATGTACAAGGGCAAGCGCTACGTCTATGTGCGGCGCCCGGTCACCGCGCTGCAGGGCCTGAAAATCCGCGCGCCGGGGCTTCCGGTGGTGATCGACACGTTCAAGGCATGGGGCGTGACGCCGACGCCGCTGGGCGTCGCCGAGATGTTTCCGGCCATGCAGCAAGGCGTCGTCGACGGCGCCGAAATCGAGCTGCAGACGGCGGAAACGCTCGGCCTCATCTCGCTCACCAAGACCGTGCTGATGACGGGTCACATGATGCCGAACTATGCATGGATCTTCTTCGGCCAGTGGCTCGACCGGCAGCCGGCCGCGGTGAAGACGGCAGTCGAGGAGAGCGCGCGCGAGACGTCGCAATGGTTCGCGGCCGCGATGGTCGAGGCCGAGACGAAGGCGCTCGACAAGTTCAAGGCCGCAGGCGCGCAGCTCGTCGATATCGACACCGACGAACTGGAGCGCAAATCGACCGCCGCGCTCGCACCGAAATACGGCGAACTCCATGCATGGGTGAAGCGTCTCCAGGCCGCGGGAGCGGGCTGAGCTCCATGGAGCTGACCGGCGAAGGGACCGGCGGGCAGGCGACGGCTCCCGCGGGTCCTCGCATCTTCGTGCTGTCGCGCATCGCGGACGTCGTACAGGAAATCCTGTCCGTTCTGGTCGGGGTCGGCATGCTGGTGCTGTTCGGCTCGGTCATCGTGCAGGTGGGCGGCCGCTACCTGTTCCAGTATGCGCCGGTGTGGTCCGAGGTGCTCGCGGGCTACCTCGTCGTCTGGGTCTCGTTCCTCGGCACCGCGTGGCTCACCCGCGCGGGCCTGCATCTGACCGTGTCGCTGGTCCCCGACGCGCTCGGGCGCCGGATGCAGATGGTCGTCGAACTCGTCGGCCTCGGCACGTTCGGCGCGTTCGCCGGGGCCATGCTCGTCGCAGGAATGGAGCAGTACGAGCTGACGATCCCGATGATGAGCTTCGGGCTGGATATATCGGCGAGCTGGCTCTACCTGTCTGTCCCGGTTTCGGCGGCCTGCATCCTTCTGTTCCTGCTCGAGCGCCTGGCGATCGCCGCGATGCACCTCGCTCAGGAGGTCCGCCGATGATCGGCATGTCCGCCGCGCTGCTTTTCGCGCTGGCGATCGGCATTCCGATCTTCGCGGCGCTGGGACTTGCCGGCTGGGTCGGGCTGGGCGGCCTGCCGCTTTCCGTGATGGCCGAGCAGATGGTCTCGGCGCTCGACTCGTTTCCGCTGGTGGCCGTGCCGCTGTTCCTGCTCATGGGGCACCTGATGACGCATAGCGGCATCGCCACGACGATCGTGTCGCTCGCGAATGCCGTGCTCGGACGGTTCCGCGGCGGGCTCGCCCTCTCGAACATCGGCGCCGGCGTGTTCTTCGCCGGCATCTCCGGCTCGGCCGTCGCCGACACGACGGCACTCGGGGCCATCCTCGTGCCGGCGATGAAACGGGAAGGCTATGGCGGCGGCTTTGCCGGCGCGGTCACGGCGGCCGCCGGCGCCTTGGGGCCGATCATTCCGCCGAGCATCCTGATGGTGCTTTATGGCGTGCAGTCCGGCACGTCGATCGAGGCGCTGTTCGTCGCCGGCGTGACGCCGGGCCTTGCGATGGCACTCGCACTGGCGGTCATCGCCCGCGTCATCGCCGGTCGGCGCCGGTATCCCGTCCACCCGCCGATCGGCCTGAACGAGACCGCCCGGCGGTTCGTGCGCGCGATGCCGGGGCTGTGCCTGCCGCTGATCATCGTCGTCGGGATCGTGAGCGGGATCTTTACCGTCACGGAAAGCGCGGCGGTTGCGGTCCTCTACGCCCTGATCCTGGCGCTCGGCTCGCGGCGCTCGAGCGCCCGCGACATCTGGCGCCTCCTGAAGGAGTCGGGGACCGAGACCGCCGCGGTTCTCATCGTGATCGCGGCTTCGGCATTCCTGGCGTGGTCGCTGACCCGTAGCCAGGTACCTCAGACGCTGGTCGCATTCGCGCAGGCGCATGTGAGCGACCCCAACCTGATGCTGCTGGTGATCAACATCCTGTTGATCGTCGTCGGCATGTTCTTCGCGCCGGCGGCGGGACTCGTCGTGGTGACGCCGCTGCTGGCGCCGATCGGTCAAGCCTACGGCATCGACCCGCTGCAGCTCGGCGTGATGATCGTCTTCAACCTGAATCTCGGGCTGCTGACACCGCCTGTCGGCATCTCGCTGATGATCACGGCGCGCATCGCCGGCACGAGCTATGGCGAACAGGTGCGCGAGGCCATGCCGTTCTTCGCCGCCTCGCTCGCCGTGCTCGCCGTGATGACGTACTGGCCGGGCTTCGTTCTCGCACTGCCGCGCGCCCTTGGATTCTAAGCACCACGGAGCAGAGAAAATGGCGACACTGACGCAGGAGGTCGCGGACGGGGTCCTGACCCTCACCATCAATCGGCCGGACCGCGAAAACCGTATCGATCGCACCACCGGACAGCTTCTTCAACAGGCGCTGGAGGCTGCGCGCGTCGACCTGGCCGTTCGTGCCGTGGTCCTGACCGCATCGGGCGACGTGTTTTGCCTCGGCGGCGAGATCGACGGGTTCCCGACCGGCAGTCCCGTTCAGTATCTCGGCTTCGCGCGCGCCTTCGCGGATGTCGCGGTCGCGATGTCGCGATTGGGCAAGCCGCTCATCGCCGCCGTCAACGGCGATGCGCTGGCCGGCGGATTCAGTCTTCTCGCCGGTTGCGACCTCGCGATCGTGGCCGAGGACGCCCGGTTCGGTCTGCCGGAGCTCGATTACGGCCTGTTTCCGTTGCTGGCATTGGCGAGCACGCGCGAGCTGCTGCCGCCGAAGCTGTTGTTCGAGCTCATCTACGAGGCCCGCCTGCTGTCGGCCGCGGAGGCGCAGGCGCTTCATCTCGTCAATCGCATCGTGCCGCGCGACCGGGTCCTTGCCGAGGCGACCGATGTCGCCCGCAAGATCGCGGCGCGAAGCGGGGTCGCGATCTCCGTCGGCCGCGATGCGTACTATGCCATGCGCGGGATGTCGCCGCAGGCCGCCCTGGAGCATGCGCGGTTTGCGCTGGCCACGATGCTGAGCACCGAGGACGGCAAAGAGGCCGGCCGCGCCAAGCGCGATCGGCGCCAGCCTGCCTTCCAAGGGTTTTGAAAAGGCTTTTCTCCGGAGACTGCCATGACCAAAGGCCAAATGCTGCGCGAGGCGATGAAGCAGGAGCGGCCGCTGCTCGCGATCGGTGCGTTCGATGCGTTCACGGCACGCATGGCGGCACCGGCGGGGTTCCGCGCCGTCTATATCGGCAGCTTCGCGACGGCGGCGAGCCTGTGCGGCCTGCCGGACTTCGGCCTGCTGTCGGTCACGGAAATGGCCGACCACATGCGGCGCCTCGCGGCGGCGACGCCGCTGCCCTGCATCGCCGACGCCGACACCGGCTACGGCAATGCGATCAACGTGCGCCGTACGGTGGAACTCTACGAGGCGGCAGGGGTGGCGGCCCTCCACATCGAGGACCAGGTGACGCCGAAGAAGTGCGGCCACATCGCCGGCAAGCAGGTGATTCCCGCCGAGGAAATGGTCCAGAAGATCCGCGCGGCCGTGTCCGCGCGCCGCGATCCGTCGTTCATGATCATCGCACGCACCGATGCACGCGCCGTAACCGGCCTCGACGACGCGATCGCGCGCTGCCGTCTCTATGCCGAAGCAGGCGCCGATGTTCTGTTCGTCGACGCGCCGGAGTCGGTGGACGAGATCGCGCGGATCGGCCGGGAGCTGGCGAAGACCGGCAAGAAGCAGCTCTTCAACGCGGCGTGGACAGGAAAGACCCCGCCCATGACGGCCGCCGACGTCGGCAGGCTCGGGTTCGACATCATGATCTTCCCGATCGAGCCGCTGCTCGCCGCCTATCCGGCGATGCGGGCCGTGATGCAGGCCATCCGCCGCGACGGCAGCCCGGAGGCCATGGCCGATCGCCTGGCGACGTTCGCCGACCTGAACGAGACCGTCGGGTTGCCGGATTATTTCGAGGCGGAACGGCAGTTCGCCGTGCGGTAGCCGCGCCGATCGTCGGCTGCCGTACGCGCGCCGAGGATGTAGTGCAGGACGCCTACCTGACGCTTACGGTTTGAGGAGGCCGTCAGCGCCGGAGAGCCGTCCGCAACGGAACTTGCACCGGCAGCCCTAGTGGACGGCCGTGATGTCGATGCCCTGGATGCTGTTGGCCCAGTGCCGCTTCACGGCGTCGACCACGGACTGGGGAAGCGGCACGTAGCCGAGCTGCCGCGCCACCTCGTCTCCTTCCGCATAGGCCCAGGCGAAGAAGCGCAGCGCCTGCTGCACGGCGGCGGGATCGCGCGGCGCGCGGTGAATGAGGATGTAGCTGACGCTCGTGACCGGCCAGGCGTTTGCGCCGGGCTGATCGGTCAGGATCACGCCGAAACTCGGCGTACCCGCCCAGTCGACGCCTTCGGCCGCCGCCTGGAAGGTCGCGGCATCGGGAGCTACGACCTGGCCTTCGCGATTCACCAGCTTCGCGACCTTCATGCCGGTCTGCTTCGCGTAGGCATACTCGATATAGCCGAGCGCACCGCGGGTGCGTCGGGCGACCGCGGCGACACCCTCGTTACCCTTGGCACCGATGCCGATCGGAAACCGCACGGACGTGGCCGCGCCGACGCTGCGTGCCCAGTTCGGATTTGCCTTCGACAGATAATCGGTGAACAGGAACGTGGTCCCTGAGCCGTCGGACCGATAGACCGGTGCGACGTGCAGGTCGGGCAGCTCGACGTCCGGATTGAGCTGTTTGATGGCGACATCGTTCCACTTCTTGATCTCGCCCGAATAGAGGCGTGCGAGCACGTCGCCCGTGAGCGTCAGCTCGCCCTCCAGGCCCGGAACGTTGATCACAGGCACGACGCCGCTGATGATCGTGGGGAACTGCACGAGGCCGGCGGCCTCGAGCTCCTCCGGCTTCAAGGGCATGTCGGAGGCGCCGAACGTGACGGTGCCGCTCTTGATCTGGCGGATGCCGCCGCCGGATCCGATCGACTGGTAATTCACGCGTACGCCCGTTGCGGCTTCATAGGCTTGGGCCCACTTGGCGTAGACGGGAAAGGGAAGCGTCGCACCGGCACCCGTGATCGACGACTGCGCCAGTGCGGCCGTCGCCGAGGCCAAGGCGACAATGCCGACGATCACAGCGCGCCGAAAGATCCTGCCGAGCATCGTCATGGTGCGTCTCCTCCGTTCGGCCGGCGGTGTCCGGGTGTATCAATCATCCGGGCGTATCAATCATAGGCTGGGGAAGTCATAGGCTGGAGAAGTCCGGCAGGCGCGCCTGGTTCCTCAACGGCGGGAACGGGGACGGGCGCGGCCTCGCGGGCACAGCGACGGTGGCACATCGTCATGGATCGGGTCGATGTCGCGCCGCGCACGAAACTTCATGCCCCGAAGCTCCTCGGCGATATCGTCGGCCATGATTTCCGGCCGCATGAGCAAAGCCGGCCGCTTGAGGCGTCCGACGAAGCCGGCGACGACGATCGCGTTGCGGTCGTCCTCGCCCCAGGTGTCGAGAATGCACGCGGGAAGGGCGGCCTTGACCATGCCGGCTGCGACCTGATCTGCGATCGGATCGTCGTCTTCGGCGACGATGGCGTTGAACAGGATGCAACCCTGCGGTTTCAGACGACGGCGGGCGAGCGCGAAGAATTCGGCCGTGCAGAGCTGGCGCGGCGGGATGTTGCGGAAGAACGCATCGACGACGATCGCATCGAAGCGGGCGCGCGTACGGGCGAGGAACGCGCGGCCGTCGGCGACGTGGCACTCGACCTCCGGCGCCAAGGCGAAGAACTTGCGGGCGAGCTTGAAGGCGCCGGGGTCGACGTCGACCATCGTGACCTGTTTGCCGATGCGCGCAAGCATGGTGCCGAGCGTGCCGCCGGCGCCGCCGATGACGAGGATGCGCTTGGCCCCCGTCTGGACGAGAAGGCCGAAGATCGCGTGGACGTAGCCGATTAGGCTCGTGCCCGAACGATCGGCGTGGCTCTGGTACCAGTTCGCCTGGAAGTAGACATGCGAGCCGTTGCGCCGGTCGCGCAGGATCCGGATTTCGCCGTGGGGGTTCGGATGTCGGGCGACGATGATCATCGGGACTGTCCGGCGCCCGTCGCCGCCGACCGGCATCGAGGCATCGTCGACCGGTTCTAGGCGGCGCGACCGATCAGCGTGCCGACGCCGCGTTCGGTGAACAGCTCGAGCAGGATCGCATGCTGAACGCGGCCGTCGAGGATGACGGCGGCCTCCACGCCCATCTCGACCGCCATCAGGCAGGTCTCGACCTTGGGGATCATGCCGCCGTGGATGGTGCCGTCGGCGATCAGCGCGCGCACCTGATCGACCGAGAGCGTCGACAGCAGGTTCTTGTTCCTGTCGAGCACGCCGACGACGTCGGTCATCATCAGCAGGCGCGTGGCGCGCACGGCGCCGGCGATGGCGCCCGCCACCGTGTCGGCGTTGATGTTGTAGGTCTCGCCGTCAGGTCCCTGACCGACGGGCGCAATCACCGGAATGATGTCGGACTTGGCCAGGGTCTCGAGAATCTTCGGTTCGATATGCTCGGGCTCGCCGACGAAGCCGAGATCGAGCACCTTTTCGATATTCGAGTCCGGGTCGCGCTTGGTCCGCGTCAGCTTGCGGGCCCGGATCAGGCCGCCGTCCTTGCCCGACAGGCCGATGGCGCAGCCGCCCACCTTGTTGATGTGGGCGACGATCGACTTGTTGATCGAACCGGCCAGGACCATTTCGACGATCTCGACGGTCTGGGCGTCGGTCACGCGCAGCCCATCGACGAAGTCGCTCTTGATGTTGAGCCGCTGCAGCATCTGACCGATCTGGGGACCGCCGCCGTGCACGACGATCGGGTTGATGCCCACCTGCTTCAGCAGCACGACGTCGCGCGCGAAGTCGCTCGCCACCTTGTCGTCGCCCATGGCGTGGCCGCCGTACTTGACGACGACCGTCTTGCCGGCGAAGCGGCGCATATAGGGCAGGGCCTCGGAAAGGACGCGGGCGTTGGCGACGGCGTCCGCGGTGTGATGCTCGGTCATCAGATTTCTGCCACGCGACTTTGACAACACGCCGTCGCACGGGCCCGCGAGCGGCTTGGCGTTCCGCCGGATCGTCGCCCGTGATCCCCGGATCACGTCCACAGGGGACCCGCAGGTCCACGGTTTGCCGGTTCAATCCCGGCGACGAGGGAACGTCCCAAGCCCCGCTTCAGCCCGCACTCGGGCGAGGTCTATCTAGCCCAATGCGGCGAGGCTCGCCAGCGCCGCGCGCAGGCCGGCGATGCCGTGGCCGGTCCGGGCGCTGGTGGCGATGATCTCGGGGTGCGCGGCGACGTGGCGGGAGACCTCGGCATCGGTGCGCGCCGTCACCGCAGCGAGTTCGGCGGGGGTCAGCTTGTCGGTCTTGGTCAGGATGACCTGATAGCTGACGGCAGATTCGTCCAACAGGTCCATTGTCGCGCGGTCGCTGTCCTTCAGGCCCTGGCGGGCGTCGATGAGGATGAGCGCGCGGCGCAGGTTCGGCCGGCCCTTGAGATAGAGGCGGATCAGCTCGTTCCAGTTCTGGACCTGCTTCTTGGCGACGCGGGCGAAGCCGTAGCCGGGCATGTCGACCAGCATCAGCGCCGACCCGAGCGCGAAAAAGTTGAGTTGCTGCGTGCGGCCGGGAGTCTTCGACGTCCGCGCCAGCGTCTGTCGCCCGGTGAGCGCATTGACGAGGCTGGACTTGCCGACGTTGGACCGCCCGGCAAAGGCGATTTCCGGCAGGCCCGGCGGCGGCATCGAGTCAAGCGTCGCCGCGCCTGCGACGAACCGGCAGTCCTGCGCGAACAGACGGCGTCCGGCCTCGATCGCCGCGTCGTCAGACGCCTCGGGGGCGGGGCTCAACTGACCGGCTTCGCCTGCATGCGCCGCATGATCACCCATTGCTGCAGCACCGACAGGATGTTGTTCCACGCCCAGTAGATCACCAGACCCGCCGCGAACGGCGCCAGAATGAAGGTGAAGATGAACGGCATGGCCAGGAAGATGCGCGCCTGGACCGGGTCGGGCGGCTGCGGGTTCATCTTCTGCTGCAGGAACATGGTGATTCCCATAATGACCGGCCACGCGCCGATCGTGGAGCCGAGCAGGAAGACCTCGGGCGGGCTCCAGGGAAGCAGGCCGAACAGGTTGAAGATCGAGGTCGGGTCGGGCGCCGACAGATCGCGGATCCAGCCGAAGAACGGCGCATGCCGCATCTCGATCGAGATGAACAGCACCTTGTAGAGGGCGAAGAACACCGGGATCTGGATCAGGATGGGCAGACAGCCCGCCATCGGATTGGCGCCTGCGCGCTTGTAGAGCGCCATCATCTCCTGCGACAGCCGCGCGCGGTCGTCGCCGAAGCGCTCGCGCAGCTTCTCCATCTCGGGCTGGAGCAGCTTCATCTTGTTCATCGCCCGGTACGACTTGTTCGCGAGCGGGAAGAACAGCAGCTTGATCAGCACCGTCAGCAGCAGGATGGCGAGGCCATAGTTACCGAGCAGACGGTAGAAATAGTCGAGGATCAGGAAGATCGGCTTGGTCAGGAAATAGAACCAGCCGAAGTCGATGGCGAGGTCGAAGCGGTCGATGCCGAGGTTCGACTCGTAGTGGTTCAACAGGTGCACTTCCTTGGCGCCCGCGAACAGGTGGCTCGTCACCTCGGCCGTGCCGCCGGGGGACACCGTCGATGCCGGACCCAGGAAATCGGCCTGGTAGCGGTCGTTGCCGCCGATCATGGCGTGATTGAAGCGTGCGGTGACCTCGCTCTTCTGGTCGGGGATCAGCGAGACCAGCCAGTACTTGTCGGTGATGCCGAGCCAGCCGCCCGTCGACTTCTGCTCGATCGTGCGCGCCGACTTCACGTCATCGTAGTCCGGCTCGCGCAGCGTGCCGCCAAGCACGCCGATCGGTCCTTCGTGAAGGATGTAGAAACCGGCGGTCTTGGGCGTGCCCGTTCGCGCGATCAGCCCGTAGGGGTAGAGCAGCACCGGGGCGTCGCCGGTGTTCACGACGCGCTGCGTCACCGTGAACATGAAGTTCTCGTCGATGGCGATGCGGCGCTCGAAGCGCAGGCCCTGACCATTGTCCCAGCTGAGCGTCACCGGTGCATCGGGCCGCAGGACGTCGCGATCCGCGGTCCAGAGCGTATCCGGACCCGGCAGGGCGAGATTGTTCGCCGCCGCAACCCAGCCGAACTCGGCGAAATACGCATCCGGCAGCGAGGCCGGCGTCAGCAGGGTGATCGGCGGGCTGTCCGGCTCGACCGTCTCGCGATAGCGCGTCAGATGCAGGTCGTCGATACGTGCACCGCGCAGCAGGATCGAGCCGCTGATGCTCGGGCTTTCGATGCGCACGCGCGGCTGCTGGCTGATCAACGTCGCGCGGTCCTGGACCTGCGCCACAGCGGTGGCGCCGCCGGGCACCGCCGGCACGCCGGAAGGCGCCTGACCGGGCGCCGTCGGCAGAACCTCGGTCGGCGTCTGCTCCACGGCGCGCGCCGCCTGCTGGGCCCGTTCGCGCTCGAGGCGCGGCTGCTCGAAGAAGTACTGGAAGCCGAGGACGATCGCGATCGAAAGGGCGATCGCAATGATGAGGTTCTTGTTGTCGGTCATCATAAGTCGGTTACTCGGCAGGTTTCAGCAGGGGCGGTGGCAGTGTGGCGGGTCAGGGATTATGACCGCAACGGTGCCGGACGTGGATGGTACAGCGCCCGGCGGGCGGCACCGGATCCCAGCCTTCGCCGCCCCACGGATGACAACGGAGGAGGCGGCGCACGGCGAGCCAGGTACCGGCGAGCGGCCCGTGGATCTCGATCGCCTCGCGCGCGTATTCGGAGCAACTCGGCATGAAACGGCAGGCCGGGCCAAGCAGCGGCGCGATGAACCACTGGTAAAGCCGGATGGCGGCGACGAAGAGCCACGAGATGGGATTCATTTGGCGGTCGGTCGACGGGACGTGAGAGCCTCGATTGCCTTGCGCAAGTCTTCCAGCAACAATGTCCACGGCCTGGTGATCGTGCCGGCACGCGCGATCAACACGTAGTCATAGCCGGGGGCCGCCGCAACGGGGAGAACGGCCTGAGCCGCGGCCCGAAGCCGCCGCCGCGCCCGGTTGCGCACGACGGCACCGCCAAGCTTTCGCGTCGCCGTGAAGCCGACGCGCGGCGGCCCCTCGCCGTCGGGCCGCCGCATGACCTGCAATACGAGGCCCGGCGTCACGTACTTGCGCCGTGACGCGGCGACTTGCAGGAACTCGGTGCGCCGCTTGAGACGCCCGATGGCCGTACGCATCGCCGGCCACCAGCGCAAAGCTTAGGCAGAGAGGCGCTTGCGGCCCTTCGCCCGACGACTGGCGAGCACGCGGCGACCGCCGACGGACTGCATCCGCTTGCGGAAGCCATGCCGCCGCTTGCGGACCAGTTTGCTGGGTTGATAGGTGCGTTTCACGAGCCTGAACTCCGGTTCCGCCGGGTCGCACAAGGCGTAAACCCAAAACAGGGCCGGGCTTATAAAGGCCCCGGCGGTCCAAGTCAATGCGCCATTTCCTCAACTCTATCCGAGGGTTGCGGCGGGATCGTGATACCTTCACGGGCAAATGATTGGCCCCGGCCGCAGCTGGCCCCTAGATTGCCGCCGGGGCATCGACCGGTGGTACCCAGGATCTCAATGTCGCCAATGATGGCATCGAACCGATCGGGTGGTCGGTCGTCACTTTTGCGTTGGCTGCCGCTTCTGGCATTGGCGCTGGGCTGTGCCAGCTTCTTCGTGCTCGGCCTCCACCGCTATGTCAGCTTCGAGATGCTGGGGCGGCACCGGGACGAGCTCGCGGCCTGGGTGGTCGCGCACCCTTTCCTGGCGCCACTCGCTTATATTCTTGTTTATATCGTCGTCGTGGCCTTCTCGCTGCCCGGCGGGGCGGTGCTGACGATCACTGGCGGATTCCTGTTCGGGACCGTGTTCGGGACGCTCTATGCCGTTCTCGGCGCGACGGTCGGGGCGATGGTCGTGTTCGTGGCGGCGCGCACGGCGCTGGACGACGTCCTGCGCGCCAAGGCGGGTGGAGCCATCAAGCAGATGGAAGAGGGGTTCCGGCGTAACGCCCTCAACTATCTTCTCGTGTTGCGCCTCGTGCCGATCTTCCCGTTCTTCCTGGTCAATCTGGTACCGGCCTTCCTCGGGGTGCCGGCAGGCATGTTCTTTTTCGCCACGTTCATCGGCATCATTCCAGGCACGCTGGTCTATGCGAGCGTGGGCAACGGCCTCGGCGCGGTGCTCGAGGCAGGGGGTGTACCAGACCTCGGCATCATCTTCAGGCCTGCGGTCCTGCTGCCGATCCTGGGCCTTGCCGCGTTGGCCCTGGTGCCGGTTCTGTACAGGCAGTGGCGCGGAAAATGAGCGAGCGGCTGAACGTCGATCTGTGCGTGATCGGCGCCGGTTCTGGCGGATTGGCGGTGGCCGCCGGCGCGTCGCAGCTCGGGCAGAAGGTCGTGCTGTGCGAGCGCGCCCGCATGGGCGGCGACTGCCTCAACTATGGCTGCGTGCCGTCGAAGTCGCTGCTCGCGGCGGCACGCGCGGCGACGGCCGCGCGCAATGCCGCGCGCTTCGGCGTCGAAGCGGTCTCGCCCAGGGTCGACTACCGCGTTGTACGCGATCACGTGCGCGGCGTGATTGCCGCGATCGCGCCCAACGATTCGGTCGAGCGCTTCACGGGCCTCGGCGTTCGCGTCATCCGGGCGCATGCGGCATTCGCCGGGCCGGATGTCGTGAAGGCCGGCGACGCGACGATCAGGGCGCGGCGCTTCGTGATCGCGACCGGGTCGTCGCCGGCAGTGCCGCCGATCCCGGGGCTCGCGCGCGAAGATGCGCAAGACGGCGTGCCGTTCCTGACCAACGAGACGATCTTCGATCTCGCGGACCGGCCGTCGCATCTACTCGTGCTCGGCGGCGGCCCGGTCGGCTGCGAGCTCGCCCAGGCGCATCGCCGCCTCGGCGCGAACGTGACGGTGATCGAGGCCGCATCGCTGTTGTCCCAGGACGACCCCGAGCTCGTCGATTTCGTGCGCCTGCAGATGCTGCGCGACGGTATCGGGATCCACGAAGGCGCGAAGGTCATCCGCGCCGAAGGACGCGCCGGCGACATCGCGCTCGTCGTCGAGAAGAACGGGATCGAGCACCGCATTACCGGCTCGCATCTGCTCGTCGCCGCCGGACGGTGCGCGAACGTTGATGGACTGAACCTCGAAGCCGCGGGTGTGGCCTATTCGCCGAAAGGGATCGAGGTGGATGCGCGGCTGCGCACGTCAAACCGGCGCATCTATGCCATCGGCGACGTTACCGGCGGCTACCGGTTCACGCACGTCGCCGGCTATCACGCGGGAATCGTGATCCGCAACGCGCTGTTCCGTCTGCCGGCGAAGGTCGACTATCGCGTCCTGCCGTGGGTGACGTACACCGACCCGGAGCTGGCGCATGTCGGTCTTACCGAGGTCGAAGCCAACCGGCGCGGCGAGAAGATCCGCATCCTGCGCTGGCCGTTCCACGAGAACGATCGCGCGCAGTGCGAGCGCGAGACACACGGACTCGTCAAGGTCATCGCCAGCCCGAACGGACGCGTGCTGGGCGCCGGCATCGTCGGTGCGCACGCGGGCGAGCTGATCCCTGTGTGGGGGCTTGCGATCGCGCGCGGCCTGAAGCTGAAGCATGTCGCCGAGCTGATCGTGCCGTATCCGACGCTGGGCGAGGTGAACAAGCGCGCCGCGGGCACGTTCTATGCGCCGAAGTTGTTCTCGCCGCTCGCGCGCCGGATCGTCCGGTGGCTTTCGTATCTCGGGTAGAAAACCGGATGCGGGGGCGGCAATGTGTCACGCCGCGCGCATCCAAGGATCCGAGGTCAGGCGCTCGCCCGCCGCGGCGCGCCGAAGCCGACAAGACGGTCGCGCGGAAACAGGTAGAGGCGCTCACGACCGAGCATGAGCACGCGATAGCCGCCGCGTCCGAACAAGGCCCCGATTGCCGGGTCGAGCGCGTCGAGCCCGCCGGCGAACGCGCCGAAGGCCGGCATCACCATCCGCCGTCCGTCGGTCACGAAGCAGGCGCCGCTGATGCGTTGTCCGCGCGCGACGATCGCGGCTTTCGGATGGAAGTGGCCGCAGATCTCGCCGGCCTGATATTCCGCCGCCGGTTGATGCCGCAGGACGAGGCGACTCAATCGGAGCTCGGGCGCGACCGCGCCGCCGATGCCGGCAGGTGGGGCGGGATCGTGGTTGCCGGTGATCCAGGTCCAGTCATGCGCACCCACCATGCGCCGCAGCCGCTCCAGATCCCCGCGATCGAACCGGCTGCCGGCGTCGGCATCATGGAACGAGTCGCCGAGGCACACGATGCGGACAGGACGGTAGCGTTGTATGACGCGGGCCAGGCGGTCGAGCGTCTCGCGCGTGTCGTAAGGCGGCAGGAACTGCCCCCGGTGCGTGAAGCTGGATCCCTTCTCGAGATGCAGGTCGGCGACGATCAGCAGCCGTTCGGTCGGCCAGAACAGCGCGCCCGTCGGATCGGCGAGAAGGGCCTCGTCGTTGAGCGTGATGCGGGTGGACATTCGCGGGGCCGACCATAATCCGAACGGGCCGCGGAACGCCATGGCAAAACGCTGCCTGCGTCGGTTCGAGGCAACAACCCTCCACGGGACAATGAACTATTTCTCGTCCGCCTCGAACAGATCCATCTGACCGGCATTGTCGTCGGGCATGGCGGTCGCCTCGGCGATCAGCTCCTGCGCAGCCTCGTCGAGAAGCGCGTCGATTGCCGTACCTTGTACCGACTCCTTGCCGATCTCGAGCAGAACGGGAACGGCCAGCGGCGACACGCGGTCGAGCCGACGATGCGTGATCCGGCCTTTCACGCGCGCCAGCATGTCGCTCAGCCGCCGCACGTCGGTCAGGCCCGTCGCTGCGTCGGCGCGCGTCGCGCGCAGCAATACGTGGTCGGGCTCGTGCGTGCGGAGCACGTCGTAGATGAGGTCGGAGCTGAACAGGACCTGGCGGCCCGTTTTCTCCTGGCCGGGGTGGCGCCGTTCGATCAGGCCGGCAATCACGGCGACGTTGCGAAAGGTCCGCCGCAGCATCGAGGACTCCGCCATCCATGCCTCGAGGTCGTCGCCCAGCATGTCCTGATCGAACAGGGCGTCAATGTCGCGCGCGGGCCTCAGGCTCCAGACGGCGATCACGTAGTCGGTGGCAACGAAGCCGAGCGGTTTGAGACCCGCGCGCTCCATCCGCCGCGTCAGCAGCATGCCGAGCGTCTGATGCGCGTTGCGACCCTCGAAGCAGTAGGCGACAAGGAAGTGCTTGCCGCCGCGCGGAAACGTCTCGACGAGAAGCCCGTCGGGCGCCGGTACCTGGGAGCGCCAGGCCTGGAGCCGCAGCCACTGACGGACTTCGTCGGGGAGATCGCGCCAGGCGGTCCGCGCGTGGAGCAGGTTGCGCACGCGGTGCGCGAGCTGGGTGGTGAGCGGCAGGCGGCCGCCCGCATAGGCCGGCACCTTCGGATCGTCGCTGCTGGCGCGCGTGACCTCGACCGTCGTTCCCTGGACGCGTTCGAAGTGCAGCACCTGTCCGGCGAAGACGAAGGTATCGCCGGGCTCCAGACCCTGGACGAAATATTCCTCGATCTCGCCCAGACGTCGTCCCCGCCGCAGAGTCACCGTCAGCATCGGCGCCTCGACGATCGTGCCGACGTTGAGGCGGTACTGGCGCGCGACGCGGGGGCCGATCACGTGCCAGCGCCCGTCGGCGGCACGGAAGAGACGTCTGAACCGATCGTAGGTCGACAGCGCGTAGCCGCCGTTCGCGACGAAGGCAAGAACGTCGTCGAAATCCTTGCGGGACAGCGCGGCGTAAGGGGCGGCCTGCCGCACTTCGTCGTAGAGATCGTCGGCCCGGAACGGGCCTGCGCAGGCCATGCCGAGAATATGCTGCGCAAGTACGTCGAGCGCGCCCGGCCGGGGCGGCGTGCCGTCCAGCTCGCCATCGCGGATCGCCTCGATCGCGGCGCGGCACTCGAGCACCTCGAAGCGGTTCGACGGTACCAGGATGGCGCGGCTGGGCCGGTCGAGCCGATGGTTGGAGCGACCGATCCGCTGGAGAAGACGGGTGACGCCCTTGGGCGCACCCACCTGAATGACGAGATCGACCGTGCCCCAGTCGATACCGAGGTCGAGCGACGACGTGGCGACCACGGCGCGCAGACGGCCGGCCGCCATCGCCGCCTCGACCTTGCGTCGTTGCTCGGGGCCAAGACTGCCGTGATGCAGCGCGATCGGCAGATTGTCGTCATTGATCCGCCACAGGGCCTGGAACACGAGCTCAGCCTGCGCCCGCGTGTTGACGAAGACGAGCGTCGTGCCGGCATTCCGGATGGCGGCATAGATGTCGGGTATCGCGTGGAGCCCCATGTGGCCCGACCAGGGCAGGCGCGTCTCGGGCACGAGAATCGATATCTCGGGTGCGGGGCCACCCACACCCACGATCCGTTCGACCGGGGCGGCGAGGCCGGCGCCGAGCCAGCCGGCCAGCGCCTCCGGATCGGCGACAGTCGCCGACAGCCCGACGCGGCGTGCGCCCGGCGCAAGCCGGGCAAGACGCGCAAGGTCGAGCGCGAGCAGATCGCCGCGCTTCGTTCCGATCAGCGCGTGCAGCTCGTCGACGATGATGCAGCGAAGCGAGGCGAAGAGCACATCGGCCTTCGCGTCGGCCAGCATCAGGGCCACCGACTCCGGCGTCGTCATCAGGAGCTGCGGCGGCGACCGGCGCTGGCGTGCCCGTTTCGCGGCCGGCGTGTCGCCCGTGCGCGTTTCGGCCCGGATGTTCAGCCCCATTTCCCGGATCGGGCATTCGAGGTTGCGGTGGATGTCGATCGCCAGCGCCTTGAGCGGCGAAACGTAGAGCGTATGGAGGCCCGTCCCGGGCGTCTCGGCAAGCTCGACGAGGCTGGGCAGAAAACCCGCGAGAGTCTTGCCGCCGCCGGTCGGTGCCACGAGCAGCGCCGAACGACCAGCGCGCGCCGCCGCCAGCATCGCGATCTGGTGCGGATGCGGGGTCCAGCCACGCTGCGCGAACCACGCCGCGAAGGGCGCCGGGAGCAGCTCGGCCGGAATGGTGGAGGCCGAAACGTTCATCGGTCGGACGGGACGCTGGCCCCAAAATATAGCGACGGTGCCGCAGGGACACAGGCGATTCGAACCTGAGCGGTGCGTTGCGCGTTTCGTAAGCTGGAATCGGCCCGGCCGAACGAGCCGGGCCCGCAACCACGAGGTCAGGAGGAGCCGCCATGGCCGTCGTTGGCGGAGGAGTCGACCGGATCATGTTCCGCGATCGCACCGATGCCGGCCGGCGGCTCGCCCAGCTGCTTCTTCCCTTCAAGCACCGCCAACCGCTCATTCTCGCATTGCCGCGTGGCGGCGTTCCGGTCGCGGTCGAAGTCGCGCGGGCGCTGGAGGCGCCGTTGGACCTGCTGATGGTGCGCAAGATCGGTGCGCCCGGTCATTCCGAACTCGCCATCGGGGCGGTGCTCGACGGCCTCGACCCCGACGTCTTCATCGACCATGCCATGGTCGGAGCGCTGCACGTGCCCGAGAGCTACATCGAAGCCGAAATCGCCCGCCAGCGGCATCAGATCGAGCGGCAGCAGCTGCTCTACGCCACCGGCCGGCCGCGGTCGGATGCCCGCAATCGCACGGTCATCCTCGTCGACGATGGAGTTGCAACCGGCGCCACCGTCCGCGTCGCGCTGCGCGGCCTGCGGCAGGCGGGCGCGCAATACACGATCGTCGCCGCCCCGGTCGCGCCGGCCGACACGGCCCAGTCATTGAAGGAGGAATGCGACGAAACCGTATTCGTGGCGACACCCGACGATTTCGGCGCCGTATCGATGTACTACGAGGACTTCAGCGAGGTCACCGACGCCGACGTCATCCGTCTCCTTGGCCAGATGCCGGCGCCGATCAGCTAGACCGGTCTTTCCATCGACGGCGTTCTTTCGACAGCCGGCACGGCTGTCCTGACCGACGTCGGTGGGCGTATCAGGACTGTTGTGTCGGACGGGCGAAACTTCCGCACGGATATTTGCGCTACGCAAGGGGGCGCCGCCACTTCAACCGTTCGCGAGTGCCACGAATCGCGTCCTGAACGCTGCCAGCGCCGCATCATCGTAGCGTTTGGCCGGCACAACGCCCCAGACCGGGCGTGGCCAGGCCGGATCGGTCGTGAACCGGGCGATGACGTGGACGTGCAGCTGGGCGACTTGGTTGCCGAGTGCCGCGACGTTCAACTTGTGCGGGTTCACGATCCTGCGAAGGATTCCGGAGGCACGGGCAATCTCGTCGATCAGGACATGGCGGTCGCTCTCGCCGAGCTGATCGATATCGCGCAGATCCGGCTTGGCCGGCACGAGAATCAGCCACGGATAGTTTGCATCATTCATCAGCAGGACGCGGCAGAGCGGCCAGCGGGCGAGTTCCACCGTATCGGCGGCCAAGCGGGGATCGAGTTCGAACATCGTGACCTCGGTTGAAGACATACCCTAGTATCGCAGCCTGATGCCGCCTAGTTTATCCGTATGACTGCGATACGTACCGCCCCGCGTCCCGAGGACTGGGTCCGCCTGACGCCGCAGGGGTTGTACGTCGAACCCGCCGACATTCACATCGATCCCTTACGGGGCGTCCCGCGCGCCGTCATCACCCACGGGCACGCCGATCATGCCCGTGCCGGTCACGGCGCCGTTCTCGCGACGGCCGAGACGCTTGCCATCATGGATGCGCGCTACGGCACGGCGCACACGTCCGTCCGGCAGCCGGTCGCGTATGGCGAGGTCGTCGACATCAACGGCGTCCGTCTGTATCTGCTGCCGGCGGGGCATATCCTGGGGTCGGCGCAGGTCGTGCTCGAGTGGCGGGGCCAGCGGATCGTCGTCTCCGGCGACTACAAGCGGCGGCGCGATCCGACCTGTTCGCCGTTCGTCGTCCAACCGTGCGACGTGTTCGTGACCGAGGCCACGTTCGGCCTGCCCGTGTTCCGCCATCCGCCCGACCAGGCCGAAATCGGACGCCTCCTCCATTCCGTGCGGCTGTTCCCGGAACGCTGCCATGTCGTCGGCGTCTACGCGCTGGGCAAATGTCAGCGCGTCATCGCGTTGCTGCGCGAGGCCGGATACGACCAGGCCATCTATCTGCACGGCGCGCTCACGTCGCTGTGCGATCTCTATCGCCGTCTGGGCATCGCCCTAGGCGAACTGCATCCGGTTGCCGGCATCAGCAAGGAGGCGCTGCGCGGCGCCATCGTACTCGCACCACCCTCGGCCGTCGCTGACCGTTGGTCGCGGCGTCTGCCCGATCCGGTCGTGGCCGTCG
Source organism: uncultured Rhodospirillales bacterium (assembly GCA_937926175.1). Classification (GTDB taxonomy): domain Bacteria; phylum Pseudomonadota; class Alphaproteobacteria; order CACIAM-22H2; family CACIAM-22H2; genus CALANV01. The sequence continues at coordinate 64,080 of CALANV010000008.1, forward strand.
CCTCGGGATGGATGCGGATCAAGCAGCGCGCCAAACAGCAAGGGGTCGAGCTTCCGCTGGTCATCTCCGACCATGCCGACTGGGATGAGCTGACACGCACCATCGACGAGGTTGCAGCTTCGGAGATCTGGGTCACGCATGGCCAGGAGGAGGCTCTCGTCCATTACGCGAGCCGGCGCGGCATCAGGGCCCGTGCGCTGGCGCTCGTCGGCTACGAAGACGTGGATCCGGAATGAGCGCTGCATTCGAGCTGGCGGCGGCGCGCGAGACCGAGGCCGGAAGCATGGACCGCTTCGCGCGGCTGCTCGACGATCTGCTGTTCTCGCCGTCGCGCCTCACCAAGCTGCGCCTCATGAAGGAATATTTTGCCGAAGCGCCGGATCCCGACCGGGGTTATGCGCTGGCGGCATTGACGGGTGGTCTCGATTTCCGGTTCGCGAAGCCCGCGACGATCCGCCAGCTCGTCGAAAGCCGCATCGACGCCGCCCTGTTTGCATGGTCCTACGACTATGTCGGCGACCTTGCGGAGACGGCGGCGCTGATCTGGCCGGGAACGGCGGTGGCGAATGCTCCGGCGCCGCGCCTGTCGGCGATCGTCGCCGCGCTGGACGGCGCGACGCGCGCGGACGTGGCGCGTCTGCTGGCAATGTGGTTCGATCAGCTCGAGCCGACCGGGCGGTGGGCGCTCATCAAGCTCATTACCGGAGGATTGCGTGTCGGCGTGTCGGCGCGTCTGGCGAAGACGGCGCTCGCCGAGATGGGCGGGATCGACGTGGCCGAGGTCGAGGAGCTGTGGCATGGACTGACGCCGCCCTATACCGATCTGTTCGCGTGGCTCGAGGGGCGCGGGCCGAAACCGACCGTCGATCATGCCGGCATCTTCCGGCCGATCATGCTGGCGCATGCGCTGGACGAGGCGGAGCTTGCCACGATGGCGCCGGGCGATTTCCGCGCCGAATGGAAATGGGACGGCATCCGCGTCCAGCTCGTCGCGCGGCACGGCCGCCGTCGCATCTACTCGCGGACCGGCGACGAGATCTCGGGCAGCTTTCCCGACGTCGTGCAGGCGCTCGATTTCGACGCCGTGCTCGACGGCGAACTGCTCGTGCGCCGGGGCGACGACGTCGCCCCCTTCAACGATCTGCAGCAGCGCCTCAACCGCAAGCTGGTCAACGACAAGATGCTCGAGGCGTATCCCGCGTTCGTGCGGCTCTACGACATCCTGTTCGAAGGGGAGGAAGATCTGCGGATGCTGCCGTTCGATGAACGTCGCGCCCGCCTCGAATCGTTCTACGCTCGACATATCGCCGGCACGAATCTGGCCGCACGCTTCGACGTCTCGCCGATGATTCCATTCTCCGACTGGGACATGCTGCGCGAGATCCGCGCGGGCGCCGACGTACGGGCGTCGGAAGGCGTGATGCTGAAACGGGCCGACAGTCCCTATGTCGCCGGCCGGCCGAAGGGACTGTGGTTCAAGTGGAAGCGCGTGGCGGCGACCATCGATGCCGTTCTGATGTATGCGCAGCGCGGGCACGGCAAGCGGTCGTCCTTCTATTCGGACTTCACCTTCGGGTGCTGGCGCGAGGCGCCCGACGGCGGCCGGGAACTGGTGCCGGTCGGCAAGGCATATTTCGGCTTTACCGACGCCGAACTCGCACAGCTCGACAGGTGGGTGCGCGCCCATACCACCGAGCGTTTCGGTCCCGTACGGGCGGTCGAGCCGCGGCTGGTGTGCGAGCTTGCCTTCGACGGCGTGCAGCGCTCGACCCGGCACAAGTCAGGTCTGGCGCTGCGGTTTCCGCGCATTCATCGCATTCGCTGGGACAAGCCGGCGAAGGAGGCCGACCGGATCGAAACGCTCGCGGCGATGATCCCGGACTGATCCCTAACTTTCCGGTACGTGAGAAACGGGGGCCTTTTCGCCTCGTGTGGATTGGCCGCGACGATCGCCGCGGAGCTGCGATACGGCTTCGACCAGCTTCCCGGACCACATGGCGATGTTCCACTCGGCCTTGAAGGCGAGCCGCCCGTCGCCCCGCAGGCGATGCAGACCAAGGCGCCAGACTTCGCGCGGCATCGGGCGTGCGATGCGGTAGATGTCATGGATGTCGGCGAGCAGGCTGCCGTTGCCTCGACCGGCGCGGTTCCGTTCGAGCCGATACAGGCCGCGGCCGCCGCGGAAGGCGCGGGCGATGATCCATTCCCGGTCGAGCTGATGCTCGCGCAGGACATGTTGAACCACGGCGGAACGGACATGCCATGCGCGGTATCCGATCCGTTCGAGACGTTCGAGGAACTCGATCTCCGACCCCATGATGAAGGTCGCGGTGCCGTTCGGCCCGATTGCGGGATCGAACCGATGGCCGGCGGCGAAGACGCGCGGCCGCACGGCCATATTCGGACCCCAGACGAGTTTGGCCGCAATCGGCCCTTCGGGCTGATCGCCGGTCGTCAGTGCATAGGTGAACCCGAGCGGGACCCACTCGAGAATCCACGGGTCCGGTTGTCGCGGCCACAGCGGCACGATGCGGCCGCCGAAGATGTCGTAATCGGGATTGGCTCGTGCCGCCTCAAGCATCCGCTCGAGCCAATCCTCGGCGGGGATGATGTCATCGTCGATGAAGATCGCGAGCTCGCCCTCGATGTGCGGGATTGCCGCATTGCAGCCCCAGTTCTTGCCGCGGCGCGGCTCGTGCATATAGTGGAGCGGCAGACGATTCTTCAGTTCGCCGACCACATCCCGGGTAGCCTGATCATCGCTGTTGTGTACAACGAGCAATTTGAACGGGCACGGGCGCGCAATCCGGGAAAGCGCCACGAGCGTCTGCCGCAGGTATGCCGCGTTCTCGGCGGTGACGATGATGACGGTTATCACGCTCTTTTCCCGTTTCCGGCTGGACGTGTGGACCAGGGGGACGCCTCACAAGGTGTAAGTCCTTGTATCGTAAGGGGCATCGTTCAAGCGACGACTTTCGGGAAATACGCCCGGCGCGGACGGTCGTTCTGTCGAATCTGGCGACGGTGACCTCGACCACATCGGGCCGCGTGCCGGCGTGGTACTTCGGATTGACGGCCGACCTCTAAGCCGGTAGCCACCGTTCGAGGAGCGAGGGCCGGGTCACGGTCACCGCCGAACCGATGTATTTGATCGTGCAGTAGACGCTGCCCAGGGCGAAGGCGAACGTGGCGCCGGCCGGCCCGAGTCCGGCGCGACGGTAGTCCCGGACAACGCGCCGAAATGTCCGCGCGAGGACGTGGCGATAGATCCAGAAGACGCCACGCAGCGTTACCGGGCGCTCCCGGCGCTTCAGGATCACCTCGTCGTGTCCCTCCCAGAGGGCGCGGACGATGAAGCCGAGCACGCCGACTGGCGGCGGATGCGAAACCGCGGCACGGTACTGACGGTAGATCCGGATCCCGTCCCGGCGGAGGGCATCCGTCTGCCGAACGCATTGGCCGCGATAGAGACCGCCGCTGGGGAAGGGGTAGCGTTCGAAGATCTCGCGACGATAGGCGACGTTGTTCGCGTATATGCCTTGCTCGACCGCGAGGTCCGTCCGGTCGCTGCGCAAGCCGAAGAACCAGAACAGCGAGAACGCGCGACTATAGACGCTGTGGGGCGACATATAGGTTTGGCCAGTGACCACGGCACAGTCGGGTTCGCTGAAGCTTTCGAGAATGCTTTGGAGCCACTCCGGCTCCGGGATCGTGTCGCTGTCGAGGAAGACGATGATTTCGCCCGTTGTCCGCTTCGCGCCGGCGTTCTTCAGTTCGTAGTATTTCAACCCATCCACCGGCTCGACGCGAAGCTCGCAGCACTCGCCGGGTGGCCCGAAATGTTCGTCGAGCGATCTTTCGATCACCGTCGCGGGAACGTCGTTGCGATCGTAGAGAAGGAGAACCTGCGGCGGCGCCGGGACGCGGCGGCGCACGTCCTCGAGTTGACGGCGAAGCGTGCGCAGCATGGCATGCGCGCGGGCGAGCTCTGCCTGACGGGCATTGTCCCATTCGATGACGACGGCGAAAGTCGGCAATGGCCAGTTGGGAATCGTCATGCTGCCTCCCACCTTCGTTCGGTGACACCCCATTACGAATGGACAGTCGATCGCCGACGGGACGCCGCCCGCCGGCGCGCGAAAGTCGGTACCCACCTTTTCGCCCCGGACGAAATGTCCGGGACCAGCGGGACAATAGCGCGGGCGACGCAAATGATGCTGTGTCCTTCCGGCGTTTGCGCTTTCTCAAAGCGGGAAGTGGCCATCGTTCGGGGTAGCGCGCCGGCGCGACGAATTCGGGACCGGCCGATTGCCGTTGTCTGTGCCCCGATCCGGGGCGACCACTCAGGCTGGCAGAACGCGCCGCAGGAACGTCGGCCTGATCAGGGTCAGGGACGAGCCGATGAACTTGAAAGTATAGAAGACGACGCCGATCGCGAAGGCGGCGATCGCGCCTGGCCGGCCAAGACCTGCCCGACGGTAGTTCCGGACGACGCCCGTCAGCAGGCGCCGGAGCGCGCGAACGTAAAGTCGGACGACCGTGACGAACATCACCTCCTGCCAATAGCGCTTGATGAGGACATCGTCATACCCTTCCCACAAGCCGCGTACGATGGCCGCCAGGAAGTTGCGCGGCGCCGGATGCGAGGCGCCGGCGCGGTACTGCCGATAGATCTGGATCCCATCCCTGGCGAGCGCGTCGGTCTGCCAGAGGCAGGCGCCACGATAGAGGTCGGTCTTCGGGTACGGATGGCGCTCGAACACCGACCGGCGGAAGGCGACGTTGTTGGCGAAGTAGTTCCGTGCCGGCACCAGGTCCGTGCGATCGCTGCGAAAGCCGTAGAACCAGAAGAGGGAAAACGCCTTGTCGTAGAACGTGTCGAGCGACATGTAGGTCTGGCCGCCGACGACGGAGATGTCTGGATTTGTAAAACACTCCAAGAGTTCCTGGAGCCAGTCGGGTTCCGGTATCACGTCGCTGTCGAGGAAAATCACGACCTCGCCGGAGGTGCGTGCAGCCCCGACATTCTTGAGTTCATAATATTTGAGGCCGTCGGTCGGCTCGGCGCGCAGCTCGCACAGATGTTCCGGCGCCTTGAAATGAAGACGCAGGGAATTCTCGACGACAGACGCGGGGACGTCGTGCCGGTCGTAGAGCACGAGAACCTGCGGCGGGACGACAACCCGGTGACGGATGCGCGCCAGCGACGTGCGCAGGGCGCGGAGCATGGCATGCGCCCGGGCCAGTTCGGCGGTCCGCGCGTTGTCCCATTCGATGACCACGGCGAACGACGGAAGCGGCCAGTTCGTGATCATGGGTGGGGGGAGCCTCCTAACTGGCGGCTCGGCGCGGGCGCGACGGCCGGACGGGTGGTATTCAGCGCGCGCAGCCTGCTGCGTGCCTCCGCCACCTGGCCGCACAGGATTGCGAGGTTCCAGTCCGCCTTGAAGGCGAGCTGATGGTTGCGCTGAAGACGGTGCCGGAGTGATCGCCATAACTGACGCGGGATGGGCCGAAGGCTTCGGAAAAGCGCGTCGACCATGCCGGCGCGATCAAGATTCTTCCGTCCCTCTTCGAGGCGAATGAGGCCGCGGCCGCAGCGATAGGCGCGTCTCATGATCCACTGGCGCGTCAGCTGGCTTTCGTCGATCGTGTGCCGAATGATCGCGTCGGAGACGAACCAGCAGCGATAACCGGCACGTTCGAGACGCTCGATGAACTCGGTCTCGCCACCCATCGCATAGTCGCTCGTGCCGTTCGGCCCTACGGTCGTATCGAAGCGGTGACCGGCCTTGAACACGCGCGTGCGAAAAGCCATGTTGCCGCCCCAGATCTGGCCGGCGGGGGCAGGCCCCTCCGTGAGGTGCGGGGGATGTACCGCGAACACTAAGCCAAGCGGAACCCAGTCGAGGATCCACGGATCCGGCTGTCGCGGCCAGAGCGGCACGATCCGGCCACCGAAAATGTCGTAGCCGGGATTTGCGCGCGCCGCGGCGTAAAGGCTGGTGAGCCAGTTACGGGTCGGGATGACATCGTCGTCGGTGAAAACCGCGAGTTCGCCCTCGAGATGAGGCAATGCAGCGTTGCATGCGTAGTTCTTGCCGCGTCGCGTCTCGCGGACGTAGCGGATCGGCAACCTGTCCACGAATGACTGGACCGTCCGATACGTTTCCTCGTCGTCGCCGTTGTGCGCAATGATGAGCCGCCAGGCACAAGGCGTCGCGATGCGGGTCAGGGCCTCGAGCGTACGGGCAAGATGCGCCTCCCCTTTCGCGGTTGTTATCACAACCGACAGCATTCATGTCCCTCCACTATGCGCCGCTCGCGACGGTCATCCCGAGCTGCGCCACCTCGCGACATGGTTGCGTACACTGAGATTGAATGCCGTGAAACGGATGCACACAATGTCGCGATCGGACGAAGCTTGGGCATTTTTGCGACCGGCGCGCCAATGCGTCTCATCCGGACGGTCGCAATACATCCGATAGTGGTGTCCTTGCGGCGGTGTCTTGCCGAGGCGCGGGATGGTTTCGCCGGCGCAACTTGCACCGTACGTTGCGGTCCGGGTCCGGGCGGCAGCGTATCGACTCGACCGAATGGGGGAGAGCGGCCGCGTGGGCGCTCGTCAACGTCGGGTTGCCTTTATGTCGGCAACCTCGGGACGTGAATTCCGGGCCGCCTCGAGATCGGGCTGCGACCTTCGTATTCCGGCGTAGCGCGCAGGCAAACGGGGCATTTTCATCGCATGCCACCGGTGCGGATGGCTCGGTGGCGCCGATTGACGCCGTGGAATCCGCTGCGCCGTCGCGTGGGGGCGCAAGCGATGCGACGCAACGGCGCGAGATTCGTTATTGCCCATGAGGGATCCATCGGTCGGGCGAGGTCCGATGGAGCGGCCGAGGCGCAACGTGAACCGGGAAGAGGGCACGACGATGTCGTCCGAACGTGCGCGAACGCTGAGTCGAACGGTCCCACGGCTCGTCACGGCGGAAGATCTCGAACGGCAGATCGCGTCGTTGCGCCGTACGTCAACGAACCCGCAGGCCGGCCTCTTCGGACCGCAGTCGGTCGTGTGGCGGATCGATCGCGAGGCGATCACGTTTCTGGGGGCCGGGCGGGCATTGCTCCTTCAGCTCGCCCATCCGTGGGTTGCCGCCGCGGTCGCCGCGCATTCGCGGGCCTTTGCTGATCCGATCGGCCGCTTCCACCGCACTTTTCACGTCGTGTTCACGATGGTTTTCGGTACCGTCGACCAGGCGTTCGACATGGCGCGGCGACTTCATCGTCGCCATGCGACGATCACGGGCGTGTTGCCCAGTTCGGCTGGACCGTTTCTGGCCGGATCACCCTATTGGGCGAACGATACGGCGACGCTGCGCTGGGTCCATATGACGCTGATGGATACCGCACTCACGATACACGAACTCATGTTCGGGCCGCTCAGCGTCGAAGACCGTGCGCAATATTATGCCGAATCGTGCCGTCTCGCGGCTCTGTTCGGTATTCCGCGCGATCATCTGCCGGAAGACTGGTCCGGGTTTGCGGCGGAGATGGCGGCCATGCTGGACTCGCCGGTCCTGACGGTCAGCCGCGAGGCGCACACCGTCGCGCGGCGGATCTTCGCAGCGCCGATCCTGTCGATGCGACTGCCGGCCTGGTATCTCGACCTGACGGCCGAATTCATGCCGCCGCGTCTGCGCGAGGGATTCGAACTCGATTACGGCGTCGCGGCACGCCGGCGGGCGGCACGGGCGCTCGTCCACATCCGGTGGCTCTATCCGCGCCTGCCGGCGCGGCTGCGTCACGTCGGACCGTATCAGGAAGCCGTGGCGCGGCTCGCCGGAAAGTCGGCGCCTGGTGCCGGCGTTCGTCTTCTCAATCGCATCTGGATCGGCCGACCGCGGCTTGGCATGTGATCGTCCGGATGCGACGAGCCGCAAGCCGCGGTCTGTCTGGCGCTACTGGGCGGCCGAGGCGACGCCGACAGGCCGGATCGATACATCGACCGGCGGCGGCTGCCTGAGCGTCTGGTAAACTACGCAGTAGCGTTCGGTCAGCTTCAGCAGCGACTCGATCTGCTCCGGCGTCGCGTCGGTGTCGAGATCGAAGCGGAGACGGATGTTCTTGAATCCGACCGGGGCTTCCTTGGAAACGCCAAGGGTGCCCCGGAAGTCGAGATCGCCTTCGGCGTTGACCGTGCCGCTGCGGACGTTGATGCCTAGCGCGGTGGCGACGGCGCGGAGCGTCACGCCGGCACAGGCGACGAGCGCCTCCAGCAGCATGTCGCCGGAGCAGGCCTGGAGTCCGGTGCCGCCGGTCGCGGGATGAAGCCCTGCCTCGATCAGGGCGCGACCCGTCTCGACCTTGCAGGCGATCCCCGCGTCGTCGAGCGTGCCTTTGGCGCGCAGCGTGACGATCGCGGCGTTCGGGTCCTCCTTGTACTTTGCCTTGAGCGGCGCCTGCAGGGCGCGGAGTTCTTCGGCCTTCATCGGATGTCCTCAAAGTCTCGGGTCATCGGTCGGCGGCCGTTCAGGCCGCCGTCGCTTCGCCATTTATCGCCGCATGCAGGGCCGCAAGCAACCGCTCCTTCCAGCTCTGGAACTGAGGCGAGGTGCGGATGCGCGGACGCGGCAGGTCGATGGTGAACTCCGCATGTATGGCGCCGGGCCGGCCGCGCATCACCACGATCCGGTCGCTCAGGAACAGCGCCTCGTCGATGTCGTGCGTGACGAGCACCATGGTCGGGCGTTCGTCACTCCAGATGTCGACGAGATGCGACTGCAGGTCGGCGCGGGTAAGGGCGTCGAGCGCGCTGAACGGCTCGTCGAGCAGCAGGACGGACGGGCGAGTGACGAGGGCGCGTGCGATCGCCGTCCGCTGCGCCATGCCGCCCGACAGCTCGCGCGGCAACGCATCGGCGAACTGGCGCAGGCCGACCCGCTCGAGCGCCTGAAGGGCACGCGCGGCCCGCTCGGCGCGCGGCAGGTTGTGAAGGCCGAACTGCACGTTTTCCGCGACGGTCAGCCATGGCATCAGGCGCGGCTCCTGGAACACGAGGCCGATCTCTGGCCGCGGGCCGGTGATCGGTGTGCCGCCGAACCACACGCGCCCGTGCGTCGGCGGCACCAGGCCGCACATCAGCCGGAGCAGCGTGCTCTTGCCACAGCCGCTGCCGCCGACGATGCCCAGGATCTCGCCCGGGCGGGCCGCGAGGTCGACGCCCTGCAGGGCAAGATAGCCGTTGTCGAAGCGCTTGGAGACGCGTTCGAGGCGAAGCATGACGCGGCTCATCCCTGCGGTTTGAAGGAGTCCTGCCAGCTCAGCACGCCGGCGCCGAGGCGGACCAGTATCGCGTCCGTCGCCTTGCCGAGGACGGCGAACATGACGATGCTGGCGATGATGACGTCGGGGCGGCTCGTCATCTGTCCGTCGACGAGCAGGTAGCCGAGGCCCTCGCTCGCCCCCATCATCTCGGCGGCGACGACGAACATCCAGGCAAGGCCGAGGCCGCTGCGCAGACCGACGACGTAGGCCGGCAGGGCAGCCGGAAGCAGGATGCGACGGATCAGCGCCCACGCGGAAAGGTCATAGATCCGACCGACCTCGACGAGCTTGCGGTCGACGTCCCGGATGCCGCTGGAGAGACCGAGATAGACGGGGAAGAACGCGCCGACGGCGATGAGCAGAACCTTCGAGGTCTCGAAAATCCCGAACCACAGAATGAACAGCGGCACCCAGGCGATCGACGGAATGTTGCGGAGCCCCTGGATGGTCGGGTCGAGGAGCCGGCGCACGCACGAGGCATAGCCGGTGACCGCGCCGAGAATCGTGGCCACGACCACGCCGAGACCGAACCCGACCGCAACCCGATGCAGCGTGGCAAGCATGTGCGTCCACAGGTCGCCACTTGCGACAAGCGCACGGATGGTGTCGATGACGGCCGAAGGCGGCGGTAAAAGCTTCGCCGGAATCCAGCCGAACGAGGCCGCCAGCTCCCACAACGCCGCAAGAACCGCCGGCACGACGAGGCCGGTGGCGGCGCGGAGCCAGCCGCGGAGCGCGGCGAGGCGCGGGCCGGGCTGCTGGTGTGCGGCCGCGACCGGCCGCACACCCTCGATGATACTCTCGTTCGCGCTCATCAGCGGCCTCAGCGCAGCGCGGCCAGGTTGCTCACATGCTGCGGATCGATCAGCGCGTCGGTTGCCTTCACGACGTCGACCTCGGCATTGATGATGCCGCTTTCCTGCAGCGCGCGGCCGGCGGCGATGATCGCGTCGCGATGGATCTGGCCGATCACCGGATTGCTCAGGTCCGTGCGCTCGAGCTGGCGCGCCGCGACCTCGTCGCTGAGCTTGGCGGCCTCCGCCAGGATCCGTCGCAGCTCCGCCGGATTGTCGAGCGCCCATTGACGGCCCTTCTCGTACACCTTCAGGACCCGACGGACGAGATCGGGATGGTCGGCGGCAAACGCCTCGCGCACGTTGAGGAAGCCATATGTGTTGAGGTCGGGGTTGCGGAAGAACAGGCGCGATCCCTGCTCGATCTCGGTCTGGGCCATCATCGGATCGAGGCCGGCCCACGCGTCGACCGCACCCTGCTCGAGGGCGGCGCGGCCGTCGTGATGCTGCAGCAGGACCGGCTTGATGTCGCGTTCGGTCAGGCCGTGCAGCTGAAGCGCGCGCACCAGGAAGATGTGCGGGTCGGTACCGCGCGTCACGGCGACGCGCTTGCCTTTCAGGTCCTCGACCTTCTGGATGCTTGAGTCGCGCCGGGTCACGAGGGCGGTCCACTCCGGCTTCGAATAGACATAGACCGCCTTGATCGGGCTGCCGTTGATCTTGGCGAGCAGTGCCGCCGCACCGGCGGTCGAGCCGAAGTCAACGCCGCGCGCATTCAGGAACTCGATTGCCTTGTTGCTGCCATGGCTCTGTACCCATTTGATGCCGATGCCGTCGGCGGCAAACTCGGCCTCGACCCAGCCCTTGTCCTTGAGGATGAGGCTGACCGGATTGTAATAGGCCCAGTCGAGCGCGATGGTCTTGGGCTTGTCCGCGGCATGGCCCGATGCGGCCATGAGCGACAATGCAGCCCCCGTGGCCACGGTGAGCAGGGTACGGCGGGTGATGCGACGGAACTCCATTCGTCTCGTCCTCCTTCATACCTGTCGACCGGGGCCCGAAAAGACCCCGGAATCGTGTTGTTTTAGCCGGCAGGTCCGTTCGCATGCCGTCCGGGAGGGAGGGGCAGACGAAGAAACCCGCCGCAGCTATCGCCGGGCGGGTGGACGCCACGCTTTAGCTGCACTTGTTACGCGCCCGCAAGCTGTTGCTCAAATCGGCGCGATCGGCGTAGATGGTACGTAGACTCGGCCGTCACCCGACATCGAAAAATACTTAAGGGGCATGTTAAAGAAATTTGAAACTGGTGCGCCGCGCCTGGCGCACAACGTGCTCGAACTCATCGGCAACACGCCGATGATCGAAGTCACGGCATTCGATACCGGCCCTTGCCGCCTTTTTCTCAAGCTCGAGAACCAGAATCCGGGCGGCTCGATCAAGGACCGGATCGCCCTGTCGATGATCGACGCCGCCGAGCGCGACGGGCGCCTCAAGCCCGGCGCCATGATCGTCGAGGCGACGGCCGGCAACACCGGCCTCGGCCTCGCCTTGGTCGCCGCGCGCAAGGGCTACCGTCTTGTCCTCGTCGTGCCCGACAAGATGGCGCGCGAGAAGATTCACCAGCTCACCGCGCTTGGCGCCGAGGTGCGGCTCACCCGCTCGGATGTCGGCAAGGGGCATCCGGCCTATTACCAGGATATGGCCGAGCGCATCGCGGCCGAGACCGGTGCGTTCTACGTCAACCAGTTCGCCAACCCAGCGAATCCGCTGGCGCACGAGACGACGACGGGGCCGGAGATCTGGGCGCAGATGGACCATCAGGTCGACGCGATCGTCTGCGGCGTCGGTTCGGGTGGGACGATCACGGGACTCAGCCGTTACTTCGCTCGCGTATCGCCGACCACCGAGTTCGTCCTCGCCGATCCGGTCGGCTCGGTCCTGGCCCCCTATGTCAAGACCGGGCGGCTGAGCGAGGCGGGATCGTGGGCGGTCGAAGGCATCGGCGAGGATTTCATTCCGCCGATCGTCGATCTGAGCGCGGTCCGCCATGCCTATTCGATTCCCGATCACGAGAGCTTCGCCATCGCGCGACGTCTGTTGCGCGAGGAGGGGATTCTCGCCGGCTCGTCGTCGGGCACGTTGATCGCGGCGGCGCTGCGCTACTGCCAGGCGCAGTCGACGCCGAAGCGGGTCGTGACGTTCGTGTGCGACAGCGGCGCCCGCTATCTCTCGAAGATGTTCAACGACGCGTGGATGATCGAGCAGGGGTACCTGGACCGTGCGAAGACGGGCGACCTGCGCGATCTCATCGTGCGGCGCTACGAGGAAGGCGCCACCATCACCATCACTCCGGACGAAACCCTGCTCACGGCCTACAATCGGATGCGGAGCGCGGACGTGTCGCAGCTGCCCGTCCTCGACGAGAGCGGCCGCATCATCGGCATCGTCGACGAGTACGATCTTTTGCGCTCGGTGCGCGGCCCGGATACGAAAGAGGCCTTCTCACGACCGGTCCGGACGGCGATGTCGACGCACCTCGACACGTTGCCGCCGTCCGCACCGCTCGAGGCGCTGCTTCCCATTCTCGACGAGGGCAAGGTTGCGATCGTCGTCGACGGCGACCGCTTCCTGGGGCTCATCACCCGCGTCGATCTGATCAACTATCTTCGCCTGGGGGTGAAATGACGAAGCCGAAGAAGCGGCCGGGATTCGCAACGCGGGTCATCCATGCCGGGCAGAGCCCGGATCCGTCGACCGGCGCCATCATGGTTCCGATCTACGCGACGTCGACCTACGTTCAGGAAAGCCCTGGCGTGCACAAGGGCTTCGACTACGCACGCTCGCAAAATCCCACGCGCTTCGCCTTCGAACGCTGTATCGCCGATCTCGAGAATGGGACGCAGGCATTTGCCTTCGCTTCGGGCATGGCGGCGGCGGCGACCCTGCTCGAGTGCCTCGACAGCGGTGCCCACGTGATCGCGACGGACGATCTCTATGGCGGCACCTTCCGGCTTTTCGAACGCGTGCGACGGCGCTCGGCGAAGCTCGAGTTCAGCTATGTGGACTGGAGCGATCCGGCCGAGGTCGAGAAGGCCATCCGGCCGAATACCCGCATGTTCTGGGTCGAGACGCCGACCAACCCGATGCTGAAACTGGTCGATCTGTCGGCCGTGGCGGCGATGGCACGGCGCTGCGGCGCGTGGGCGGTCGCCGACAACACGTTCGCGAGCCCGTTCGTGCAGCGGCCGCTCGATCATGGTTTCGATGCGGTAGTTCACTCGACGACGAAGTACCTCAATGGCCATTCCGACATGGTCGGCGGCGTCGCCGTGGTCGGCCAGAATCAGGAGCTGCGCGAGCGGCTCGCGTTTCTGCAGAACGCGGTCGGCGGCATCTCCGGACCGTTCGACAGTTTCCTCGCGCTGCGCGGCGTCAAGACGCTGGCGGTCCGCATGGAGCGGCACTGTGCCAATGCGCTGGCGGTGGCGAGCTGGCTGGAACGGCACCCGAAGGTGCGGCGGGTCATCTATCCCGGCCTGCCGAGCCACCCGCAGCACGCGCTCGCCAAACGCCAGATGAACGGGTTCGGCGGGATGGTAACGGCGGAGCTCGCGACGGACCTTGCCGGCACGCGCCGCTTCCTCGAACGCTGCCGCGTCTTTGCGCTCGCCGAGAGCCTTGGCGGGGTCGAGAGCCTGATCGAGCATCCCGCGATCATGACGCACGCGACCATTCCGCCCGAGCAGCGCCGCGCGCTCGGCATCAGCGACAGCCTCGTCCGGCTGTCGGTCGGTATCGAGGACGTAGACGATCTGATCGACGACCTCGACCAGGCGCTCGGGGACTAGCCGCGTCCACCCGGTTCGGCGGGGCGCCGCTCTTGGTTTCGTTACCCGCCGGATGCAGCGGGTGTGAGGCGCAGCACTTCGCCATCCGACCGATCGGTCAGGACATAGACCGCGCCGTCGGGACCCTGGCGTACGTCCCGGACGCGCGCGCCTAATGCAATGCGCTCTTCGCCCGTGACGCGCTGTCCATCCAGCGTCAGACGCACGATGCCCTGGGCCGTGAGCCCGCCGATCAGGAGGTTGCCGCGCCAGGCCGGAAACATGTCGCCCGTGTAGAAGACGATGCCGGTCGGCGAGATCACCGGCGTCCATTGGCGAATCGATTGCGCGAGATCGGGCCGGGTCGGCGGGTCCGGAATGTCTTCGCCGTTGTAGTGCCGTCCCCAGCTCACGAGCGGCCAGCCGTAATTGCGGCCGGCCTCGGCGATGTTGAGCTCGTCGCCGCCGCGCGGTCCGTGCTCGACCTGCCATAGCGCGCCGGTTTGCGGATGCAGCGTCGCGCCCTGCACGTTGCGATGGCCGTAGGACCAGATCTCGGGCCGCACGCCGGCGCGGCCGACGAAGGGGTTGTCGCTCGGCACCGATCCGTCCGGGTTGATGCGGACGATCTTGCCGAGATGGCTGGTCAGGTCCTGTGCCGGCTCGAACTTGAAGCGCTCGCCCAGCGTGACGAACAGCGTGCCGTCACGGGCGAACACGAGCCGGGACCCGAAGTGGGCACTGCCGCTGACCTTCGGTTGCTGGCGGAAGATCACGCTCGCGTTCTCGATCGCCGTGCCGGCCTCGTTGAGCCGACCGCGCGCGACGGCCGTGCCGGCGCCGCCCTCGCCGGGTTCGGCGTAGGAAAGATAGACGAGACGGTTCGACGCGAAATTCGGATCGAGTGCCACGTCGAGGAGGCCGCCCTGCCCCTGGGCGAAGACGCGTGGCACGCCCGCGAGTGGCTCGGAGATACGTCCGTCCCCGGACACGATCCGCAGCCGGCCCGGCCGCTCCGTCACCAGCATGCGCCCATCGGGCAGAAAGGCGAGTCCCCAGGGATGCGCAAGCGGGCGCGCCACGATCTCGATCCGAAGCCGTCCGGTCTGCGTATCGATGGTGCGGTCCTGCGCCGTAACCGCCTGGGGCGCGGCTGCAATGGCCGCCGCGGCCGCAAGGGCGATCCTCCATTTCATGCGTCGTGCCCTCTCATGTCGCGCGCCGACGCCCGCATGCGCGGGGCCTTCCTCGGTCGACGCCACATTATTCATTTGCGCAGCGGAAATCATATTTCGACGACGACACCCCGTGACAACGTCGGTCGGGGCAGGGACGTCCCGAAATCCTCCGCTCGCGGGAAGGTGCAACGGCGTCGCCGCAACATGGGTTCCCGCATCGATCGCATCGTGGCCCCGGACCCGATGCGGCCACCTGACGGTCGTGACGGCATCGCGTGGCAGCTCGATGCCGGCGTCCCCGCGTGTCGTCGTGGCCGTCGCGGTGTGGAAGAAGAGGCGCAAAACGGCCCGCCATGCGACGACTGTCGTCGGTGCCGAAGAGATAGACGCGCCGTGCCGGCAGGTCCCGGTGCGTGCGGCCTGCCGTGCCCGGCTGAAGATTACCCCCGGACTGGAAGACCGAGAGACGATCGAAGGCGCCCCGGTCGCCCGCCAGGTCAAGGATTGGGGAAGGCGCCGGCGTGCACAGCCGAAGAGCCCGGGCACGCCCGTTTGTTTGATGATCTTGTGTGCGGTCCGATGCTTAGAACGGGCGCGTGCCGTACCGGTCGTAACGATTGCCCGCCGAGAGCGGCCGGCGCTGGATCACGGTCACGTCGTGCCAGTCGAGCCAGGCGCGCTCGCCGAAGAACACCAGCGTCACGTCGTCCTTGTTGTAGATATAGTTGTAGATCCAGGCCGGCGACGTGAGCGATGCGCCGATGCCCGGTCGACTGGGATAGTCGGCATAGCCGAAGCCGGTGCGGAGAAAATCGCGGTTGACGACCTCGAAGACGTCGTCGGCAAGGAGCTTCCAGCGCTTCTGCTGGATGTATAGCGGATAGATGCGGCCGTGGGTACTGAAGCAGAGGAGGCCGCCGGGTGCGAGGTGCTTCAGGAACAGGTCGAGAAGCGTCCGCGACTTGATTTCGTCGATATGCGTGATGAGAGACCCGCACCAGATCAGGTCGAAGCTGCCCGGCAACGTGACCTTCGACAGGTCGGCGTAGGACTGGACGGGAATTGCGCCGAATTCCTTTGCGCAGAACTCGATTCCTTTGGTGTTGATGTCGGCACCGACGATCTCCGCCTCGGGAAAGGCGGCACGCAGGAAGCGCATGACCCGTCCGTGGGCGCAGGCGAAGTCGAGAATGCGCTTCGGGGGCTCCGCGCTGGCGGAGATGAGGGCGTGAACCATGCAGCGAAGCGCGGACAGCCCATTGTAGAGGTAGATATCGAGGTTCGAGCGGTCTTGCTTGAAGGGCTGATCGTCGGGCGAGATCGTCCGCGAGGCGCTGCTTGCCGCACGGACGTAGCGCTGCAGCAGGTCATAGGTGCGGACCATCGGATCGGGTTTGGCCGCTTTCGCCGGTGCTAGGTCGACGGTGCGTACGGCTAATGCCTGGGACATCGATTGCTCCTGGTTTGTCGATCGGTTGCGGGACGTGTCGCGAAGGAAGCCCTCGATGCGCTCTACGCACGCACCGGGACGTGCGGTGCGCGCGAGCCTGCGCGGACGCCGACATCATCCCCTGACTGGCGCGCATGCCAGCGCCATGCCGTTTCGACGATTGAATCCAGCTCGGTAAATCCGGCCTTCCACCCCAGCACTTTCACGGCAGAGGACGGATCAGCCACGAGGGCGGGAGGATCACCCATCCGTCGCGGCGCAACCTTGTAGGGAACGGGCCGTCCCGAGACGCGCTCCACGGCACGGATGACTTCCGCGACCGTATGGCCGTGCCCGAGACCGAGATTCAGTGCCGTGCTGTGCCCCCCTTCGAGAAGGTGGGTGACGGCCTGCACATGTGCCTGTGCCAGATCGCTGACATGCACATAGTCGCGGATCGCAGTGCCGTCGCGTGTCGGATAATCGGTTCCAAAAAGGCTCAAGGCCGGGCCCTTGCCCATGGCGGCGAGGCAGGCGCGGGGAATCAGGTGCGTTTCCGGAACATGCGCCTCGCCGATCTCGAGATCGGGGTCCGCGCCGGCGGCATTGAAGTACCGCAGTGCGATCCATCGCAGGCCATGCGCCTGTGCCGCCCAGTGAAGCGCCCGTTCCACCATCAATTTCGACTCGCCATACGGGTTGACGGGATTCGTGGGGTGATTTTCCGGAATCGGCACGCGCGTCGGCGTGCCGTAGACGGCGGCGGTGGACGAAAACACGATCACATCGACGCCGGCGCGCCGCATCGCGTTCAGGAGGGTGATCGAGTTTGAAAAATTGTTGTGAAAAAAATGTGCCGGGTCCCGCATCGACTCTCCCACCTCGATCGACCCTGCGAGATGAATGACGGCGCGAACGCGGTGCTCGCGCAGAACCCGCTCGATCACATTCCCGTCACGCAGATCGCCGACGACGAGCGGACCCCAGCGCACCGCCTCGCGATGCCCCTTGGAGAGATTGTCGAAACACACGGGATGAAACCCGGCGCGCGCCAGAGACTTCGCGACGTGGGCGCCGATGTAGCCGGCGCCGCCTGTGACAAGTATGGATGCCATCGTGTTCACGGGAATGCCGACGGACCGTTACGCGATATCTTCAATAAGCTAGGAGGCCACTTCCGGTCTCGTGACAATGTTCGGTATAAGCGGAAAAGAATTATTGGACCGCCTCAAGTGTAACGGATATTTCGCTTTTCCTGTATTTGAGTCTTCGTCATAACATACCGCGTGTATTGAAGAGGATCGAAATTCTTCTTCAGCGATTTGCACAGACGCACCACGCAAACTGGAGGCGGTAGATTATGGCGACAATTCCAGGTGGAGCTCTCGACGATACGCTCATCGGAACGCCGTTTGACGATTTCATCGACGGACGCGCCGGCGGCGACTTCATCGACGCCGGTGCCGGTAATGACACGATTCACGGAGGTCCGGGGGATGACTTCATTCTCGGTGGCCTCGGTGACGACGTCATCGATGCCGGCAACGGCGACGACGTCGTTCTGGGCGGCGAGGGGAACGATAACGTCTCTGGTGGCGCCGGCAACGACGTCATATTCGGCGACGACGGCGATGATATCCTGGACGGCGGGAACGGCGACGATTACGTCGATGGCGGAGCCGGGAACGACGTCGTGCTTGGCGGCAACGGCCGTGACAACCTGTCGGGCGGCGACGGCGACGACATGCTGGTCGGCGGCAACGGTGACGACCGCATGAGCGGCGGTGCCGGGGACGACATCCTCTTCGGCGGATCCGGCAACGACGTGCTCATCGGCGGTGCCGGCAACGATCTCCTTATCGGTGGTGCAGGCAACGACACATTCGTCTTTACCGGCGGCGGCGGCCAGGACGTGATCCTGGACTTCTCCAACGGAGACATTCTCCATATTGCCAGGAACATCAACGGCCTCGATATCACGTCGCCGGCCGATCTCGCTGCGCGCGTCAGCGACGTCGATGGCAATGCCGTCGTCGATCTTGGGAACGGCGATACCGTGACCCTCATCGGCGTGAAGGCCGAAGACGTCCAGAACAATCCGAACGGCTACTTCGTCATTACCTGACGCTTAGAAATGCGCCGGGGTCCGGCACGCCCGGCCCCGGCGCGATCTTTTTCCGGGTACGCCGCTCTTCTTCCAAGTATCCGAGATGCCTGCCGACGCACTCCTTCGCCAGTCCGACGAATTCGTCGCCTCGCGACCGCATCTCTTTCGTCTTGGATCGGAAGTCGTCGCCGCAGTCTGGGAGGAGCCGGCCAGGGTTGCAGCCGGTCGCCCCGTCGCAAAGCTCGACGGTCGCGCTGTGTCGGCGCCGGTTTGCATGCTGGCGGTGCCTACGTTGTGGGGCGGCGTCCGTCGTTTGGTGCTGGTGCGTTGGCGCGACATGTCCAGCGACGGATCGACGTTCTCGATTCACGACGCCGACGGTCGGACCATCCTGGAGTTCCGCGCCGGTGCGCGGCGCCTGGAGCAACTGGATGCCGCGGGTCTGCTCGGCGGACTCGATGCAAACGGCCGGGCGCGCGTCGTTCGGCAGATCGTCGAGGTTGCCCGGTCGGCCTTCTCGCTGCAGGGCGACCTCGTATTCTGCGAAAGCTGCCGCCGGCTCGTACAGGAGCTGGTGCCGCAGCCGCCGTCCTTGATCGCCCGCGTCCATCTGACGAGCCGGCTTGTCCTTTGCGAAGGAAGTCTTCCGGCCGGGTTCGGACGGCTGCTCAGCGCCGCGGTCATCGGGCCGTCATGGGTTCGCGCCGCCAGTTTCGAGCCGATGGCGACGGGCCCGGCCCGGAACGGACGGACGCCGATTCATATGGTCGTCGAGCGGGCGGTTGCGACCGAAGGCACGATCATCGTGCTGTTCGGCGAGGGCGGGCTGGCCTGCCGATCCGTCGGCAGTTCCGATGCGTCGTCCCGTCCCTTTCTCGAATGGCTGGAGCGGCGACGCGTGGTGCCGCATACGGTTCGGGAATACGTTGCCGCATGTCTCGCCAGGGCGCACCAAGACCCCGATGCCGCGGCCGTACTGCGCGAGATGCAGGCCCTGGTCCCGATGGGCCGGCGTCGCGCCGACGGTGCAGGCAGACCGATCGCGGCGGACATCGAGCATGCCATCGCCGCCGGCGAGGGTGTCTTCTTTTCCGGCTGGATACGGGATCCGCACCAGCTCATCGAGAAGATCGTCGTCGTCTCGCCGCTCGGCACGAAGCATACGGTCCCGTTGCCGGGCTACCGCTTTCCCCGCGAGGATGTCGAGAAGCGGTTCCGTGGGGACTTCAACGCGAATACCGACCGATTGCCCGGATTCATCGGCTTCACACCCGGTTTCGCCGACGCCTCGTATACCCTTCAGTACCGCTTCGAGCTTCTCCTGCGGTCGGGCACGAAGATCGACATCGTTCCGCCGCCGCAGCCGGCCTCGCTGGTGGACAGACGGGCGGCCGTTCTCGGCAGCGTGCCCACACCGTACGTGACCTCGTCGATGCTTGCGGAGTGCATTGCGCCGGCCGTCGGGCCGTTGCATCGCGCATACATGGAGACGTGCGGCGAAGCGGAGCCGGTCGCCTTCGGTCGACCGCCGGAAAAACCCGACATCTCGGTCATCGTGCCGCTTTACCGGAACCTGGATTTCATCCGCTTCCAGATGGCCGCTTTCGCCGTCGATCCGGATTTCCGCCGCGCCGAGCTGATTTACGTCCTCGACTCGCCCGAGCAGCGGCTGCAGGTCGAGCATCTGCTCCTTGGTCTCCATGGCCTCTACGGCATCCCGGTGCGGCTTGCCGTCATGCCGGGTAACTACGGCTATGCGGCCGCCAACAACCGGGCGGCCAGGCTCGCCGGGGGCGAGTACCTCGTTCTGCTCAATTCCGATGTCGTGCCCGACCGGCCGGGTTGGCTCTCGGCGATGGAAGCCGAGTTCCAGACCGCCGCCGATGTCGGCATCGTCGGCGCCAAACTCCTCTTCGAGGACGGCGCCCTGCAGCACGCCGGAATGTATTTTGGCCGCGACCTTCGCGGTGAGTGGCTCAACCAGCACTATTACAAGGGCTTTCCACGCGACTTCGCGCCAGCGAACGTCGCACGGTCGGTTCCGGCCGTGACGGGGGCCTGTCTCATGATCCGGCGCGCCCTGTTCGAGAAGGTCGGCAGATTCAGCGAGGAATTCGTGATCGGTGACTACGAGGACTCCGACCTCTGCCTCAAGGTCCGTCAGGCGGGCCATGACATCCGGTACACACCGGCAGCAGAGCTTTACCACTTCGAGCGCCGTTCGATCTCGCGGCACGGCGGCTACATGCGGAGTGTCGCCGGCGAATACAACCGTTGGCTCCACGCCCGCCGATGGGCCGACGTCATGGACGCGGTCATGGCAAGCATGAACGAGACGGCGCCCGCGACACCTCTTCCGGACCCGCCTCAGCGACGCAAGGTGGGGGCCGGCAGGTGAACGCGGTCACACGACTCGTCCGGGATCCTACTTTGTCCGACGTCGGGTCCCCCTCGATCGAGTGGCTGGTGCATCACGTCGCCCGGAACCGCTTCCTGCCGGTTCCGCCGCCGGATCTGCACTGCGTCGGCGATGGCGATTTCCGCGCGATCGGCGCCGAGTTTCTCGGCCACTTCGTGCGGCTCGGCGGGCTTCGGCCGACCGATCATGTGCTCGACATCGGCTGCGGTACCGGCCGCATGGCGCTGCCGCTGACGCAGTTTCTCGACCCCGAGAACGCGCGCTACGAGGGCGTGGACGTCGTGGCCGCAGGGATTGCCTGGTGCACCGAGGTGATCTCGAGCCGGTATCCGAACTTCCGGTTCTGGCACATCGATGCCTACAACGGACTCTACAATCCGGCGGGGACGATAGCGGCCGATGCGATGACGCTGCCGTTCGATGACGGCAGTTTCGACTTCGTCATTCTGACCTCCGTCGTCACGCATTTGGTGGCCGCCGAAACGCGCGCCTACGCCCGCGAGATCGGACGGCTGCTGCGCCCGTCCGGGCGATGCTTCGTCACCTTGTTCCTGATGGACGACGTGGCGCGCGAGCATTTGCGTGCAGGCAAGAAGCGCCTTGCGTTCGATCCGAACGGCAAGGGGCCCGAGTACTACGTCGATCCACAAATTCCATCGGCAGCGGTCGCGTATGACACCGAGTTTCTGCTCGATCTCTTCGCAGCCGCAGGTCTCTTTCCTGCACGTCCGATCGTCCACGGCCATTGGAGCGGCCGACCGGGTGAGACCTACCAGGATATCTGCGTTCTGACGAAGGTGCGGTAGGAGACGAATGAGGGCGATTTCCGCGTTATTGCGAAAGGGTGAAAAGGGACGGCCGAAGGCGCCACGCGTCCTGTTCATTTGCCACAATCATCCGGCGTTTCACCCTGGCGGTACCGAGATCTTCGCGCACGACCTGTATCGGGAACTGGTCCGGACGCGTCAGATCGAAGGCATGTTTCTCGCCTGCACGAACGATGTGCATCGTGCGCAGCGGCCGGGAACGAGCTTCCAGGCGGTCGGACGGGAGGCCGACGAGATTGTCCTCTGGACCGGCCATTTCGACAGATTCTTCATGTCGCAGGTGGACCTGCACGCCATCGTGCCGGAGCTGTCGGATCTGCTGCGCGCGTTCCAGCCCGACATCGTCCACTTCCATCACGTGCTGATGATCGGCGTGGAGGCCCTTTTTCTCGTTCGTCGCGTGCTGCCGCAGGCCCGCATCGTCGTGACCCTGCACGACTATTATCCGATCTGTCCCAACGACGGGCAGATGGTGAAGACGGGCACATACGAGCTGTGTCACGAGGCCGATCCGGATGCATGCCGCAAGTGCTTCCCGGAACGGACGCCGGATCAGTTCGTCCTCCGCCGCAAGCATATTCAGACGATGCTGGGCGTGGTCGACCAGTTCATCTCGCCAAGCCGGTTCCTGCGTGTCCGGTACGCGGCATGGGGCCTTTCGCCCGAGCGGATCGAGGTCATTCCGAACGGCCGGCCGAGCGTCACGCCGGCGCCGGCGCGCCGCATCGCCCGCGGCGCCCGGCGGAACGTGTTCGGCTATTTCGGCAATCTGAGTCCGTACAAGGGCATCATGGTGGCGCTCGCGGCCGTCGAGGGGCTGGTGGCGGCGGGCGAACGCGACTTTTCGTTCATCATTCATGGCGGCGCGCCGTTCCAGACCGAGGCGTTCCGAAACGCGCTCGATGCGACCGTGAAGGCAAACGGCGCCAACGTTTCGTTCCGCGGGCCGTATGCGGCAGCCGACCTTCCGAAACTGATCGCCGACGTCGATTGGGTCGTCGTGCCGTCGATCTGGTGGGAGAACGCGCCCCTGGTGATCCAGGAAGCGTTTCAGCATCGCCGGCCGGTCATCTGCAGCGATATCGGCGGCATGGCCGAGATGGTGCGGGACGGCGTCGACGGTCTGCATTTCCGGGCCGGCGATCCGCGCAGCCTGATGGCCACCATGCGGCGGGCCCTGGAGACGCCGAGCCTCTGGAACAGCTTGGTCGAAAACATGGCGGAGGCGCCGACGATCGCCGAAAGCGCGACGCATCACATGCGTCTCTACACGAACCTGCTGAAAAGCGAGTTGAGAGTGGCATGACGCCTGAAGGAGGTTCCGAGCTGTCGCCGGACGTGGCGGCGATGCCGAACTGGGCCGAGATATCGGTTGCGTTCCTGCTCGACGAGGAAACCCTGCTGCTCCTCGGCTGCGCCGACCGGCCGACGCCGCAATCGGGCAACGTCGAGTTCGCCGACGGCGGCAGTGGAAGGTTCCGGTCGCTTTCATGGAGCCGGCACGGGCACGGCAATCCGCGTGCCGTCTGGTCGCTGCTCGTGCTTCGCTTCGCCAATATCGCGCAGGTCCGGGCGGCGCGGGTGGTCCTCATTCCCGATGACATTCCGGTCGCGATTCAACTGCCGGACATTCCGCGCCTGGAACTCGACCCCGCGGGTTTGTTCGAACGCCTGAAGGCGGAGAACGGCGAATTCATTCCGTCGATCCTCGACTTCCTGCGATCGACGCTCGATCAGGGGGGCGCGGGGTCGAGCGGCCGTGCCGCGCGCTTCCTGTTCGCCTTCCTCCATGCGCTGGCACATCCCGACGGCTTCCTCGAGATCTTCGGAAGCCTCGACGGCGGCCGCCTGATGATGCAGGGATGGTCTTTCCATCTCTTTGCGGGCGAGCGGCGGATCATCGTCGAGACGAACCGCTGTTCCTTCCACGATGCCTCGGTCGCCATCTTCGGACGGAACGATCTCTCCGCTTCCGCGCGCGGCGTTCTGCTCGTGCTGAACGATGCCGGCATGGTCGAGCCGGCCCAGGTCCGGCGCGCTTATTTCCAGACCGACACGGGCCTTTTCTATCTCGACATTTACGAGAATCGCACGCTGCTGTCGCAGCCGGATGCCGTTGCGCATCTCAGGTCGATGCTGCCGAGCCTCGACAGCGACGTGAATGTCCGGCGCCGCCTGAAGCGGATCTGCAATGCGCGTTACGAGGGGCGCGAGACCGTTTCGGGGCTGTCGGTTCCCGTCCGCTCGGCGCTCGATCTCGCCGTGGCCGTGCCCGGGACCGGCATCTTCCTTTCAGGTTGGGTGCTGGATCCGTCGGGGCTCGTCCGGCGCGTGACCCTCAGATCGACCGCCGGAATGGCGGTGCGGATCGACGCGATCTGGCATCGCATGGCGCGGTCCGACGTGACCCAGGGCTACAGTCACGATCCGATGTTCGCGCCGCTGTTGCGACCCGGCAACGATCTCCACGGATATGTGGCGTTCGTACCGGTGGCGGGCGGCGCGCCGGAGTCGAACGAGCTCTATCTCGAATTCGCGCTTGCGGACGACGAGTTCGCGTTCATACCGGTCCGCCCCAGCGGTCCGCTGTCGCAGGCGCTGGTGCGCCAGATCCTGTCCAGCTTCAACATGAACGATCCGCGCGTGGATCTCCTGATCACCGAGCATATCGGGCCGGCGGTCACCGGCATCCTCGCGGCACTGCCGGTCAGCGGCAGAAACGTCACGACCAACCGTCTCGGCCGGCGCAAGGGCAAGGGGCGGCTCGCCGCGGTAATGCCCGTGTTCCGGGCGGATGCCGGGCTCGACGTCAACTTTGCGCGATTCGCGAGCGATCCCGACTTCGAAAAGGTCGAACTCGTCATCGTCATGCCGGTGGGCGTGGCCGACGGGGCAGGGCCGATGCTGCGGCGCTATGCCGAGTTCTACGATCTCTCGATCCGGGTCGTGGTCGCGAGCGGCCCGCTCGATCAGTACGAGGCGCTCGAGACCGGCGCGAATGCCGCCGGAACGGACGTGTTCCTCTTCATCTCGCCCAACGTCGTGCCGATGCGGAAGCATTGGCTGTCGACGCTGCTGCGCCGCCTGGCACAGGTACCCGATGCCGGCATGATCAGCCCGACGCTGATCTACGAGGATCATTCCATCAAGTACGCGGGCATCGAGCGGCGGGGCGACGATGGTCATTTCCTGACGCCGAATCTCGCCGGCTATGCGCGACACTGGCTGGCCTCGGGCGAAACCCGGTCCGTCGATGCCGCGACCATGGAGTGCTGCGTCCTCACGCGAAAGGCATTCGATGCCGTCGGCGGGTTCTCGAAGGACTACGTCCATCCGGATCCCAAGGGCATCGACCTGTCGATCAAGATCAGGGCCGCAGGCTTTCGTTGCCTTTGGGCCCCGGACGTCCAGCTCTACGCGGTCGACGAGAACCGGTCGGAAGAGAGCGAATATTGGACCCAGACAGGCCGGCTGGTGGACAGCTGGGGCTTCGCGCGCAAGTGGGCGCATGCCGCCGGACCGGCCCAGCCACAATGACATCCAATCCCATGCGCGTTCTCATCGTTTCGCACGGCCATCCCGCGTTCTCGATCGGCGGCGCCGAAGTCGCGTCCTACAATCTTCACTGCGGTCTCGGCGCGATCGGCGGCGTCGAAAGCCATTACCTCGCGCGGATCGGCCCACCGGTCGTCCGTCATCGCGACACCGCGTTCCTGAGCCTGCGCCAGAAGGAACGCGAGATACTCTTCTTCGCCAACGATTACGATCATTTCCGTCTTTCCAACAGGAAGCTCGAGGAACTCGAGGGCGATCTCGCGCGCTTTCTGCGCGACCTCAGGCCCGATGTGGTGCACTTCCATCATTTCATCGGCCTGGGGCTCGAATGCCTGTATCTGGTGCGGAAGCTGTTTCCGCACGTTCCGATCGTCGTCACGCTCCACGAATATCTCGCCATCTGCCATCACCACGGCCAGATGGTGAAGACGAGCCGCGAGACGCTCTGCCAGCGCGCCTCGCCCGCCGAATGCAACCTCTGCTTTCCGGGCATCCCGCCCGGCGACTTCCTCAAGCGCGAGCTCTTCATCAAGACGTTTTTCGATCTCGTCGACTGCTTCGTGTCGCCGAGCCATTTCCTGATCGAGCGCTTCGTGGATTGGGGAATTCCGCGCGACAAGATGCTGATGCTCGAAAACGGGCTGAACGTCCGCGACATCGCACCGCCGCGTCCGCTCGGCCGGAAGGGAAGGCGCAATCGCTTTGCCTTCTTCGGCCAGATCACCCGCTTCAAGGGCGTCCATGTGCTTCTCGATGCGGTGGCACGGGTGCCGGACGCGGTGTGGGGTGATGACGCGGTCCTTTGCATCTTCGGCGGCAATCTCGAGAACCAGCCGGAATCCTTTCAGACGGAGTTCCGCCGGTTGCTCGATGCCGCCGGCCGGCGCGTGCGCCTTTACGGAAGCTATCGCGCGGACGAACTGCCCAGTCTCATGCGCGACGTCGACTGGGTCGTCGTTCCGTCGATCTGGTGGGAGAACTCGCCGCTCGTCATTCAGGAGGCCTTCGCCCACGGGCGGCCGGTGATCTGCAGCAATATCGGCGGCATGGCGGAAAAGGTTCGCCCCAATGTCGACGGGCTCCACTTCCGCGTCGGCAGCGTCGAGGACCTCGTCGACCGGCTCACGGATGCATTGCAGACACCCGATCTGTGGGACCGGCTGCGCGCCAACGCACGTCCGCCGCTGTCGGTCGAAGGTGCGGCGCGCCAGCATCTGCAACTCTATCAGTCCCTGTTGGAAGGGGCGGCGCGCAAGGGTCGTGCAACGGCGGCCGAATGGCAACCGGCGTCCGCACGCAAGCCGGCCGGTCGGTTGCGCGGGGTATCGTCGGATCTGGCCGATTCGGTCGGTGCCGGCTGACGGATGCGGCCGGGACGACAGGCAGGTGCGTCAACGCCGGCTGTTCGGTTCGACGGTGATGCGGACCGGCAGACGGATCAGGTCGCGGTTGCGCCCGATGTTGCAGCCCTCAAGATTGAAACGGGTCGCGTAGATGAAGGCATCGCCATCCGTGGTCTCGAAGTTTCGGCTCGCGCTGTCGGGATCGAGCAGGGAGGGAAAGCCGAGCAGCGCCGGCGCGCAGCTGTCGCGGCTGAGAATGGGCGTTGCGAGGACGAGAACCGGACGGGACCATTGGATCAGATCCGCGGAAAAGGACGCGAATATGCCGCTCACGGGATCGGCGCCGTGCTCGGTCGGCTGGGTTGCGGCCATGATTGCGACGTAAAGACCGCTCGGCTGGTGAAGGGTGATGCTTCCGACCGGCGCACCGAGCCGGCCGCGCGCGACCGGCGCGCAGACGTGCCGCGCAGGGTCCTCGATCGTCGCGCGGTACGGGTCGGCAAACTTTACCGTGAAATCCCGGCCGTCCCAGGCGCGCCAGGCGCGCGGGTCGTCGAGCCGATCGGTGCGCATCACGCATACGCCGCCCTGCTGCGCATTCCAGCGGACCGCGAAGACGAGCGCGTAGAAGTGCGCACCGCGCTTCACGATGTTCGTCGGGTTGAACAGGCCGACATGGCGACCCAGCGTGCCGTCGTACCGGTAAGGCGGTGCCGCGACGAAGTGATCGGGCGCGGGCGGCGTGCGAAACGTGAATCCGCCGTCGTCGGAACGCGCGAAGGTGATCGCGTTGCTCCAGCACGCCATATACCGGCCCGCCGGGCAGAGTGCGGGACGCCGGTGTCCCTGGAATTCGTTGTGGACCAGCGCGAAAACCGTGGTCCCGTCGAGCGTGTAGGTGCTCGCAAGCCACGCCCTGTCGTCGTAGGCCTCGGGGTCGTCCCGATGGCCGCCCCGATAGATCACACGGCAGTCGGGGCGCACGTGATCCAGATCCGGTCCGACCATCGCCCTGTTTTCCGTGTGAGAGGCGATCAGGTGCACGGTTCCGGTCGCATCGCGAAACGCACGCGCAGGGGCGTCGGGCATGTGGTCGGGCGCGCACGCGTCCTGCTGCCAGCGAAATACGACCTGGGGCGCGCCGACCAAGGTCACATGTGCGGCCGGTTCGCCGTGCGCCGGCGAGAACACGACGGATGCGACGAAGCACAGCGCCATAGCGCCCGGCCGTCCCAACCGCGTTGCCGGAAAATCGAACAGGCGCCGCTTCATTTCGTTCTCCGTCCGATGCTGCGCGAAGGAAACCCGCATTAGGTGAGAGAGGATCGATGGCCCGAGTTCTTGTGATGATTCCGTCCGGCGAAGTCTACGACCACGACTGCGTCCGCTGGTACAACTATGCGAACGTCCAGGCCAATCTGGAGCATTACCACAACATCGGCGACGCCTTCGTCTTCGACTCGTCGTTGAAGCTTCTCAATTTCGAGGCGCTCGACGTCCTCAAGATACGTTCCGCCACGCAGGCCGACATCGACCGCTACAACGCCGAGTTCGATTACTGCTTCCTGCGCGGCTCGAACTACATCCATGGCGAGATGGTATGGGACAACGCCGTATCGGTTCTCGAACGGCTCAAGATCCCCATTCTCGCGTTCGGCATCGGCGCACAGGCGCCCGCGCGCGGTCCTCTCGTCCTGTCCGAGGACACGAAACGGATTCTGCACATCATTTCCCACAAGTCGGCCTCGATCGGCGTGCGCGGCATGTACACGGCCGAGGTTCTGTGGAACCTCGGCATCAAGAACGTGCGGATCATCGGCTGTCCGACGCTCTTCCGGAACAACGATCCGGATCTGCGGATCGATCTGCCGCCGCTCGACGAGGTGAAGCGCGTCGCGTTCACGCTGCGGCGTGAGGTATCGGGTGCCTATGCCAGGGATATCGCGCGATACCTCGCGGTTCAGCGCCAGTCCATATTGTCGCTGGCGGACCGCTACGACCTCACGATCGCCGCGCAGGGCGAGATCGAGGAGAAGAAGGTCGTCATGGGAACGCCCGAGCAGCGCGAGCAGGCGATTTCGCAGCTGATCGCGCAGGGATGGTTCACGGGGCCCGACGACAGGCTCATCGACCTCTATCGCACCAAGCTCTTCTATTCCGACGTGGTCGCCGATTACGAGCAGCTCGTCCGCCGCGAGGATCTCGTCCTCGGGTACCGCCTGCACGGAAACCTGATGGCGTTGGCCAACCGGATACCCTCCATCTATTTCTCTTACGATAGCCGTACGAGCGAGTTCGTCGATACGTTGCAGATTCCGAGCTACGACGTGTTCTCGGGCGAGCCTTTCGACATCGAGGCCTACTGGGACCAGGCGCGCTTCGAACGGTTCAACCTCATGTATCACCAGCGCTACCGCGACATGCGGCTCTTCCTCGACGAGAACGCGATCGACCACAAGATGATCGATCGCACCGCCAACGGAACGCATCATGCCGCGCCGAAGGCCGTCTCCGAGGGTGTGCGATGACCGAACCGGCCAAAGCCAAAGATACGGCAATCCGCGTGGGCCGCGTCCTGGGTTATGTGGATGCGATCGAGCAGAACCGCGTGTTCGGCTGGGCGTGGGAGCCAGATGCGCCTTCGGTGCGGCTCGAGATCGAAGTCAGATGCGAGGACCGCGTGCTGGCAACGGGTGTCGCCGACAGGATGCGGCCCGATCTCGTCGAGAACCGGATCGGCGACGGCGAACATGCGTTCGAGATCGCGATCGAGTCCGGCGTGGACGGCCTTTCGGCGGAAAAGATCGAAGTGTTCGCAAAAAGCAGCGCGGGTCAGCTCGTGCCGCTCGGCCGACGCAAGGCCGCGGACCGCGAGCCCGGCGATCCGGCGACGCTGCGCCGGATCGCACAGGCGCTTTCCGCGCTCGGTGCGGAGCAGCGGAAGCTGGTGCACGCGACGGAGCGGAAGCTCGCCGTCATCGAGACCAAGGCGTCGGACGGGACGTCGGACGAGACCGTCGCCACGGTCGAGGCAGCGCTCGCCGAAGTTCGGGCGGCCCAGGAGAAACTCGAGCAGCGGATGGGCGAGTTCGACGTCTTTCTGATGCGGTTCGATGCGACCCTTCGCGAACTCGACGAAAAGATCTCGGACCTGCGGCGGGGATCGAGGATGTCGCAGGCCGGCTGGTGGGCGATCGGCGCCGCCGTTCTCGTGCTGGTGGCGGTCGGAGCCGGCGTCGTCCTGATGCACTAGCAGCGCGCTTTGGCGTTTCGGCGGCGTTCCGGTCATTCCTCGCGGAACGCCCGTTGCATGCTGTGCGTGATCGGCGACAGGAAATAGTCCAGCGCAACGCGGCTTCCGGTGACGATCATCACCTCGGCGGGCATTCCGGGATAGAGGGTAACCCTGTCCAGACCCTGGAGCGATTCGTTTTCCAGCGTCACGCGGGCGGCGAAGTAAGGTTCGCCGCTGCGTTCGTCGATAAGCTGGTCGGCGGAAACATGGGTAAGGACGCCGTCGATCACCGGGACTTCGCGCTGTTTATAAGCCGTCAGCCGGACATGCGCGGGTTGGCCGACGCGCACCGAGTCGATGTCGTTCGGACTGACCCGCGCCTCGATGACCAGATCATCGTTGAGCGGAACGATGTCGAGGATCGGCTGGCCGGGGCCGATGACGCCGCCCGGCGTATAGAACTTCAGGTCGACGACGATGCCGTCCTGGGGCGCCACGATCTCGCGCCGTTCGAGCACGTCTTTGGCGCTGCGGATACGGTCGGCGAACTCGGCGGCGAGCGCCTGCGCGTCCTGCAGCTCCCGCGCGATCTCCGTGCTCCGGGTGTTCTGGAGTCCGATTATCTCCAGCTCGGCGGCGGCGATGGCTTGGCGCGCCCGGGCGATGTTTGCCTGCAGTTCGCCGCGGCGGCCGCGAAGCTCGGCCGCGGCACGCTCGAGCTCGAGCAGGCGCGGCCGCCGCTCGTAACCCTTCTCGAGCAGCGTGCGGACGTTCTTGAGCTCTTCCTCCGTGAATTTCAGACGCTCGACGGTCGCCCTGAGCTGCGCCTGCAGGGCCGAGATTTCCTCCTCGATCTGTTCGATGCGGCGCCGCTGGACGGCGACCAGGCCGTCATGCGACTCCCAGCGTGCCCGAAAGAGCTGCTGCTGGGTCGCCATGATGTCCCGGACCTGCGGATCGTGCTTTTGCGCCTCCAGTTCCGGCGGGAATGTGATCTGACGGAGCCCCTCCTGCTCCGCCCGCAGCCGTCCCACCCGGGCAAGCGCAACCCAGTACTGTCCCCTGAGCTGGGCCAGCTGGGCCTCGGCCTGGAGCGAGTCCAGGCGCATGAGGACCTGTCCGGCCTTCACCTGATCGCCCTCCTTGACCAGGAGCTCGCGCAATATGCCGCCTTCCAGGTGCTGGACCGTCTTGCGGTGGCTGTTCGCGATGACGACGCCCGGTGCGATGGCGGCGCTTTCGAGTGCCGCGACGGACGACCAGCCGATGAATCCGCCGAAGGCGATGGCGACCGTCACGAAACCGGCGATCACGGTGTTGCGCAGGGACGGCTCCGGCAGGTCGCGCGCTGGTGTGCCGGCCCGGGCGTCGGTGTGCGTCGTACGGCTGCTCATGAAGCCCTTCCGTTCGCCGGTGCGACGGGCCGCGGCGCGGTTCTGGCCGGGGTCGCACCCGGAACGACCGACTGGATGATCTCCGTGCGGGGGCCGAACTGCTCGACGGTGCCGTCCTTGAGGACGAGGATCTTATCGACGACCGAAATGACCGAGGGCCGATGCGCGATCAGGACCACGGTCGTGCCGGCCTTCTTGGCGGCGACGATCGCCCGAAGGAGCGCCTGTTCGCCGGCATGGTCGAGATTGGAATTGGGTTCGTCGAGCACCAGCAGGCGCGGTTTTCCGAAGAGCGCGCGCGCGAGCGCCAGCCGCTGGCGTTGTCCGCCGCTCAGATTGAAGGCGACGTCGCGTATTTCGGTGTCATAGCCGAACGGCAGTCGGCCGATCAGTTCGTGTACGTCGGCAGCACGGGCGGCCTCGACGATCTCGAGCGGATCGGCGTGGGAGAATCGCGCGATGTTGTCGCGCACCGTGCCTTCGATGAGGGCCACGTTCTGCGGCAGATACCCGACATGCCTGCCGAAGCTTTCGCGTTCCCAGAGGAACACGTTCTGGCCATCGAGATAGATGCCGCCGGACGTCGGCTGCCAGATGCCCATGATCAGCCGGGCGAGGGTCGACTTGCCGGCGCCGGACGGACCGATGACGCCGACGACCTCGCCGGGTTCCAGCGTGAACGAGACGCCCTTCAGGACGGGACGGTCGCTGCCGGGCGGGACGAAGACGACGCGGTCGGCGACGAGACGGCCCTCGGGAACCGGAAGGGGGATGCGCTGGCGCAGGTTCGCGTTTTCCATCAGCAGCGTCCGCACGCGATTGAACGCGCCGGCCGCGAAAACCCACTGGCGCCAGCCGTCGATGAGCTGCTCGAACGGGAACAGCGCACGCGCCATGATGATCGAGGCCGCCACGACGCTGCCGGGGGACGCCTCGCGTTCGATCACCAGATACGCGCCGATCGCGAGGATGAAGATCTGCACGCTCATGCGCACCGACTTCGATGCCGCGGCCACCGCGCGGGCACCGCTGTTTCCGCGCCCGAGGAGGGTAATCGCGCGCTGCTGCATCTGCTGCCAACGCTGGGCGAGCGCGTGGAGCATGCCCAGCGCCTCGATGATCTCGGCGTTGCGGATGGACGACGTCACGATGCCGAGCGCACGATTGGAGGCATCGTTCGCCTGTGCCAACGCCTTGCGGCTTACCAGTTCCACCGTCACCCCGAGCAGCAGGAGCGCAATGCCGCCGATCAGTGCGACGACGCCGTACGCCGGGTGGAGCAGGAACAGCACGACGAAGAACATGGGCGCCCAGATCGCGTCCAGCGGCACGCCGAACGCGTTGCTGGTCACGAACAGACGCAGGTCGTTGACGTCGCGCAATGCCTGCGCCCCTTGCGATGAATGCTTCTGCAGGGATTCCGTGATCGCGGCCTGAAGAACGGGAACGTTCAGGCGCCGCGCCAGGATCTCGCCGAGGATGAGGTAGGCGCGGGCGCGTATGTAGTCGAGGACCGCGAACACGATCAGCCCGCCGACCGCGATCACCGTCAGCATCACGAGCGTGTCGATGCTGCGGCTGTTCATCACGCGATCGTAGATCTGCAGCATGTAGAGCGGGACGACGAGCTGCAGAAGGCTCAGGAAGAAACTGACGAAGGCCGTGAACAGAAGTGCGGTGCCGCAGCGCCGCATCATGTTCGCAATCAGTTCCTTGCCGCTGTTTTCCGTCATCATCGCCGTCTTGTCGTGTCCGCTGGCGCGGCGCACGTCCGTCGCTAAACCAGCGCCGGGATTCTAATGGCTCGTAAAGGAAAAAATCAGCCGGTGATTGGCGGATCACGCAATGATCACAACTCAATACCGTTCATCACCCGGTATTATGATTGCCTCGCTGCCGAGCAACCCGGTCATTCATTTAAGAATGCGTGAAAGTGACATATTGTTTGTCCATAGATACTTTCCGGGCCAGTTCCGGCTTCTGTCCGCCTATCTGGCGGCGCGACATCGCGTCGTTGCGCTGCGCGACGCGCAATTCGACGAGGCGGTGCCGGCCGGCCTGCGCTGCCTTTCCTACCAGGCCGCCCCTGCTTCCGGATCGACGCATCGTTACGTCCGCAGCCTCGAGGGAGCGGTTCGCCGCGGGCAGGCCGTGGCGCGCGCCGCATTGGCGCTGCGCAGCCGCGGCTTTCGTCCCCGGATCATCTTCGCCCACCCCGGCTGGGGCGAGGCGCTTTATCTCAAGGACGTGTTTCCGGACGCGAAGCTCGTCGGGTTGTTCGAGTTCTTCTATCGCGCGGAGGGGGCCGATGTCGGCTTCGACCCCGAATTCCCGGCGCGGCTGGACGACCGGCTGCGCCTGCGCACGCGCAATGCCGTCAACCTGATGAGCCTCGAGGCGTGCGACTGGGGGGTGTCGCCGACGGTCTGGCAGCGCAATCTGCACCCCGTCGCCTTCTGGCCGCGACTTTCCGTCATACATGACGGGATCGACACCGACAGGGTCCGACCCGACCTCTCGGCACGCCTTGTCACGCCAACAGGCGAAACATTGTCACTGGATGACGAGGTCGTGACCTACGTGGCACGCGATCTCGAGCCGTATCGCGGTTTTCACAGCTTCATGCGGGCATTGCCGCTGATCCTGTCGCGCCGGCCGCGTGCGCGCGTCGTGATCGTCGGCGGCGATGGTACGAGCTACGGGCCGCCGCCGGCGGCGGCCGCCTGCTGGCGCGAGCACCTGCTGGCGGAGCTCGGGTCGCGGCTCGACCTCTCGCGGGTCATTTTCCTCGGACGCGTTCCGTACGACACGTATCTCCGCGTCCTGCAGATCTCGTCGGTTCACGTCTACCTGACCTATCCGTTCGTGCTTTCATGGTCGTGTCTCGAGGCCATGGCGGCCGGATGTGCCGTCGTCGGCTCTGCGACCGCCCCGGTCGAGGAGGTCATCGTCGACGGGGTGAACGGCCTGCTCGTCGACTTCTTCTCGCCGCGGGCGATCGCCGATGCGGTCGCTTCCGTTCTCGATCACCCGGACCGCATGGCGGCGATGCGTGCGGCCGCGCGGCGGACGATCGTCGACCGCTACGACTTTCACCGCGTGTGCCTGCCGCGATACCTCGCGCTCGTCGACCGGCTTCTGGGCACGGCGCGAAAGCCGTCGAAACATCAGCCGGTGACGCAGCCGGTACCGTCGCAAGCCTCGGTGGCATTCGCGCCATGATCGAGGTCCTCCCGCTTGCCATTCCGGATGTGAAGCTCGTCCGGCCGGTGCGGTTCCATGACGAGCGTGGTCTGTTTTCCGAGACCTACAACCGGAAATGCTTCTGGGAAGCCGGAATTGCCGTCGACTTCGTCCAGGACAACCATTCGATATCGCATCATCGCGGCACCATTCGCGGCCTGCATTTTCAACGCGCTCCCTTCGCGCAGGCGAAGCTCGTGCGCGTCGTGCGCGGTGCGGCGTTCGACGTCGCGGTCGATCTGCGCCCCAGCTCGCCCAGTTTCGGCCGTCACGTATCCGTGGTGCTCAGTGCCGCGTTGTGGAACCAGATCTTCATTCCGGAGGGATTCGCGCACGGCTTCTGCACGCTCGAGCCGGATACGGAGCTCGTCTACAAGGTCAACCGCTATCGGGTTCCGGAATACGAGGCCGGAATCCGTTGGGACGACCCCGATCTCGGGATCGAATGGCCGGTCGAGCCGGCGGCGGCCGTGCTCTCGGCGCGGGATCGGGGCCTGCCTTCCTTTGCCGAAGAATGTCTGCGGCAGTCGGTTGACGCTGCTGTGGGCGCGGCATCATGAGAATTCTGGTCACCGGGGGGGCCGGGTTCATCGGCTCCGCCTTCATCCGGTATCTCCATCGGCGGACCGATGCCTCGATCGTCAACGTCGACTGCCTGACCTATGCCGGCAATCCGGCGGCGCTCGAAGAGGTCGCCGGATCACCCCGCTATGAATTCGAACAGGCGGACATCGGTGATGCCGCGGCGATGCGGCGCGTCTTTGCGATCTACCGCCCCGATGCGGTCGTGCATCTCGCCGCCGAGAGTCACGTCGATCGCTCGATCGACGGTCCGGCGGCATTCGTCGCGACGAATGTGGTCGGCACCTACACGCTGCTGGAGGTCGCGCGCGACTACTGGTCCGGATTGGAGGAGGGGCGTCGCGCCGCCTTCCGCTTTCTCCATGTCTCCACCGACGAGGTGTTCGGGGCGCTGGACGATTCCGATCCGGCGTTCACGGAGGAGCATCCCTATCGGCCGAACTCGCCATACGCGGCGACCAAGGCGGCGGCGGATCATCTGGTTCGTGCCTGGCATCGGACCTACGGCCTGCCGACGCTCATCTCCAACTGCTCGAACAACTACGGGCCGTGGCAGTTTCCGGAGAAGCTCATACCGGTCATGATCCGAAAGGCGCTGGCCGGCGAGCCGCTGCCCGTCTATGGAACCGGCGCCAACGTCCGGGACTGGCTCCATGTCGACGACCACGCCGAGGCGCTCTGGCTCATCCTGACGCGCGGCCGCGTCGGGGAGCGCTACAATATCGGTGGCGGCAACGAGCTGACCAATCTCGAGCTGGTCGAACGGATCTGCGATGTGCTCGACGAGCTGTGCCCCGATAGCGCGCACAGCCCGCGCCGGCGGCTCATCCGCTTCGTGCCGGATCGTCCCGGTCATGACCGGCGCTATGCGGTCGATACCACCAAGATTCGCCGCGAACTCGGGTGGCAGCCGCGCGTGGACATCGCAACGGGCCTGACCCGAACCATCCGCTGGTATGTCGACAACGAGGCGTCGATCCGCGGCTGGACGGCGTTCCGGTATGGGGGCGAGCGGCTGGGTCTCGGCGTCGGCAGGGCGACGCCATGAGGGTTCTTCTCACCGGCGGCAGCGGCCAGATCGGTACGGCCTTGCTGGAGGCGGCGGGGCGGGACTTCCATATCATCGCACCGACGCGCAGCCAGATGGACTTGAGGCGCCCGGCGACTCTGTCGGCGGCGTTCGAGGTGTGCCCGGACGTCGTCGTGAACGCCGGCGCCTATACTGCCGTCGATGCCGCGGAGGACGATCCGCGCACCGCATTCGCCGTCAATTGCGGCGGCCCGGGTCTGCTCGCGTCCGTTTGTGCCGCGCATGGCATCCCGATCATCCAGCTCTCGACGGACTACGTGTTCGACGGCTTCAAGGCCGGCGCGTATCGGGAGGACGACGAGCCGAATCCGCTGAGCGTTTACGGTCGCACGAAACTCGAAGGCGAGGAGGCGGTGCGGCGCGCGCAGCCGCGGCACATCATTCTGCGGACGTCATGGGTCTACAGCCCGCACGGCCGCAACTTCATCAAGGCGATACTGCGTCGTGCGCTGGCGCGCGAACCCCTACGCGTCGTCGACGATCAACGCGGCTGTCCGACCGCGGCCGCGGACGTCGCCCGCGCGATTGTCGCCATCCTCCGGCGCCTCCGGTCGGACGGCGAGATCCCCTGGGGCACATATCATTATGCCGGCGCCGGCGAGGCGACGTGGTGCGACGTCGCCCGGGCGACGGTCGCACTCGCCGAGCCCATGCTCCGCGGCAGGGTGGATGTCGTTCCGATCTCGAGCCGCGACTTTGCGGCGCGGGCCCGGCGTCCGGCCAATTCCGTTCTCGACTGCCGGCACATCGTTCGCACCTTTGACGTCGATCGGGTGCCGTGGACGCAGAGCCTGGCGCGGGTCGTCACGACGATAATGGAAGAGATGCGGAGCACGGCAATCCCATGAAGGGAATCATCCTCGCGGGCGGTTCGGGCACGCGACTTTATCCCGTGACGCGGGCGATCAGCAAACAGCTGCTGCCCGTCTACGACAAGCCGATGATCTACTATCCGCTCTCCACGCTCATGCTGGCGGGCATTCGCGACATCCTCGTCATCACGACGCCGGCCGATGCGGCGGCGTTCCGGGCGCTGCTCGGGACGGGCGAGCAGTGGGGCATTTCGCTTTCCTATGCCGTTCAGCCGAGGCCCGAGGGGCTGGCGCAGGCGTTCACGATCGGCCGCCGCTTCATCGGCACGGACAATTGCGCCCTGGTGCTCGGCGACAACATCTTCTTCGGGCACGGGCTAAGCACGATCCTGCAGCGCGCCGCGATGCGCAAACACGGGGCGACCATTTTCGCCTGCCACGTCCAGGATCCGGAACGTTACGGCGTCGTGGAGTTCGATGCCTCGGGGCGGCCGGTCCGCATCGTCGAGAAACCGGTCGCGCCGAAGTCACGATGTGCCGTGACGGGCCTCTACTTTTTCGACAACCGCGTCGTGGACTTCGCCGCCGAGGTCAGGCCCTCCTGGCGGGGCGAGCTGGAGATCACCGACATCAACAATCGCTACCTCGCCGAGGGTGATCTTCGCGTCCAGATCCTCGGCCGCGGCTTCGCGTGGCTCGATGCCGGCACGCCGCGCGCGCTCCTCGACGCTGCCCAGTTCGTTCAGACCGTCGAGGAACGGCAGGGCCTGAAGATCGCCTGCCTCGAAGAGGTGGCGTACCGCATGGGCTTCATCGAGGCCGACGCGCTCGAACGCCTGGCGGATCAGTACCGGGCGAGCGGCTACGGCGATTACCTGCGCCGCATCCTCGACGAGACGACCAGCGCCTTCGGCCCGGCGTCGTCACGGCCCATGCTGGTCGAGCAATCCTTCGGTTGAGTGGGACCGGCACACGGACCCGCGAGGGAACGGCACCACCATCATCGGCTCTGGGAGCCGGCGGCGGCGCGATCGGCACGGCGAGATAACGGCGACCGGTAGGTTGCGCCTAAGGCGGCGTGCGGCGCGGATCTCTCTGAAGACGAGAAGCGGGACCATCGGCGCAGCAACGATAGCTACCGAAGCACGAGAAAGCTGAACACCACAGCTCGCTCGGCATTCGTGCGGACGGATTGGCTGGCCGCTTGAAGTGAGATGGCGCGCCCGAGAGGATTCGAACCCCTAACCCTCAGATCCGTAGTCTGATGCTCTATCCAGTTGAGCTACGGGCGCTTCGGATGCCGGTCGCTTCATACCTTATATAGGTCTCGCGCCCCGGCCGGCGAGGGCGGGACACTACTCAAATCGTTATCGCGTTGCAAGGTTCGATGCGGCCGTATACGTCCGCTTAACCTCCCACCACCTAGATTTGATTCCGGCTTGTTCGTCGGCAGACCATCGTTTACCATCCGCGCAAGCTAAGCAATTGCCTGCGGACGCCTGACCAAGGCATTGACTTTTGGGGGGTTTTTAACTTGACCGAGTCTTCACGCATGGCCTTGTTGACGTCACGGTCACGCGTCCGAATCGCCGTTGCAGTCGTGGCGGCGGCCGCGATCGTTGGCGGCTGCAATACCACCGCCGAAGCCCCGTGGGCGTCGGCGTCGGGCAGCGATGCCCAGACGGCCGCGTCCGCACAGCCGGAGAACCAAGCCCGCGCCGAGACTCCGTCGTCCCTGGCCGACCACGCGGCGCAGAACGGACAGGCCGGATCTGTGACCGCCACGGCTGCGGCATCGCCGATCACGACGGTGGTGGGACAGCGTGTCGCACAGATCCGCGAGGACGTTCAGCGCCTGCAGGCGTCGGTCGCCGCCAACAGCCGGGCGCTGCAGCAGCGCCGCGCCGACGCGGTCCAGGCCGCGCAGCGCTACTACACGCTGGTCGGCAGCATCAATGCGCGACTCCAGGTCGGCACGACGCCGGGCAACCCGATCCTGCAGGCGCAGTGGGCCGAGGCCAATCAGGAGCTCGACCGCATTGCCACCGAGATCGGCCGCATGACGGCGCTGTCGAACGACGTCGCGGGCGACGCGGCGCTCGCGGCCTTCCTGCTCGAATCGATTCGCGCGGCCTACGCGCTCTCGGGCGCGGTCGAGGAGGACCACCGGCAGCTCGCCGCCCTCGAGGACGAGGTGAACCGCTCGACCGTCACCATCGACCGGCTGCTCAACGAACTCAGCGAGGACGTCAGCCGCCAGTCCGCCTATGTCAGCCGCGAGCGCAGCAACATGACCACGCTCGCGGTCGCCATCAAGAACGGCGAACTCTACGGCGGCGGTCTCGCCAACCGCACCTTCGGACCGCTCACCCCGCCCGATTCGGCGCCGGCGGCCCAGTCGCGGACCGGCACCGCCCAAGCGGCGCGCGGGTCAGGGCCGGCGCCGGGCGACCGGCCGCTGGTGGTGATCCGGTTCGACCGGCCGAAACCGTCCTACGAGCAGGCGCTCTATACCGCGGTGAGCCGTGCGCTCGAGCGCCGGCCGCAGGCGGTCTTCGACGTCGTCGCGGTGGCGACCACCAAGGGCAATCAGGCGCAGGCCGCTCTTGCCCAGACGAATTCGAAGCGGCAGGCCGAACAGGTGGTCCGCTCGCTGACCGACATGGGGCTGCCGCCGAGCCGTGTCCGGCTGTCCTCGACGACGAGTTCGAGCGCGCAAACCAACGAGGTTCATCTCTACGTCCGCTGACGAACGTCCGGCGGGCCTAAAGCGCATGGCCGCCCGGTTCTCGACCGGGCGGCCTTTTTCTTGGCATTCTGATCCCTGCGATGACGCGTAACGACCTTCTGCGGCGGCTGCTCGTCGTCGTCCTCGTCGCGGTCGCGCTGCCGGCCGCGGCTCAGGACCGGGACTGGCTCGTCTCCTACGAGGCCATGCCGCCGGCTTCGGTCGCGCTGCCCGGGCTCGCGCATGCGCCCTATAACGAACGCCACGCCGCCACGCAGGCGACCGCTGCGCTCGTGCTCGAGATCGCGGCGGCGCTCGGGCTCGGCGGCGACCGGATCCGGACCGAGATCACGCCCGGCGGCGACAGGCTCGGGGCGCGGCCGGTCTTGCGCAGCCGGATCA
Organism: uncultured Rhodospirillales bacterium; assembly: GCA_937926175.1. Taxonomy (GTDB): domain Bacteria; phylum Pseudomonadota; class Alphaproteobacteria; order CACIAM-22H2; family CACIAM-22H2; genus CALANV01. The sequence continues at coordinate 104,369 of CALANV010000008.1, forward strand.
CCGGCCCGTCCGACCTCGCCGACCGCTTCGCGGCCGCGGTCGGATTCGTGTTCCGCCAGGACGGTGTCTTCGTCTTCGACCTCGCCGATCCGGAGGGCGGGACATTGATGGTGCAGGTGACGGCGCCGGGCGCGATCACGCCCGAGCTTGCGCATGGCTTCTTCCGCCATGCGGCGACGATGGAGCCGGGGCTCGGCGGCGGCTACGCCGTCATCGGTCGCGACATCGTCTTCTTCAACCTGCGGAGCGGCACCGGCCAGCCCTTGAGCCGCCTGTCCGATCCCGAATTCCTGCACGCGTTGGAAAGGGCGGTCGCGAGTTTCCGTTCGGGCGCCTTGCGCATCACGACATGGCGTCATGTGCGCGTCCGCAGCGTCGAGAACGACTGGAACGTTGCGCCCGACGGCCGCACCTATCTCGCCTACTTCGCCGACACGCGCGTGCTGCGGGCGCTTCGGACCCTGCGCGAGCGGCACACGGCCATCGTCGCCGAGCAGGCGCGACGCTTCGGCTGGCGCTAGGCGGCATGCGTCAACGAACCTTTTCCGGCGGCGCCATTGCAGATGGCGCAGGACGTGGCCAGATTGAGGATGCTGTTAAGACAGATTTCTACTGTCCGCTTCTCGCCCCAGAACATGCAGCAGATGCTCAGGAAAGTTTTGCCGGCATTCGTGATCGTATAGCGCTGCTGCTTTGCCGCATTTGTGGCGAACGCCGACTGCCAGGGATCCCACGGCCGCGCGTTCGGGCGGATCATCTGCAATGCGCCGACATTGTTCGCCGCAATGTTCGCAAGCAGCGTCGTCTTTTGACCCTGGCCGGGGGCGGTCGTGTAGTTGTGGCCCAGGGCGTGCAGGCATTTCAGCACGGCGACGGCCGGATGGGCCTGCGGTTGTCGATGGTCGACCTGGATCAGTTCCTCGGGCAGCACGAGTCCGCAATAGTGACAGGGGTAAGTCCAGTGTCTGGCAGAAACCAGATTCCCTGTCGCATCGATGAAATTCAGTGGCCGCTGGGCCCGTCCATAGAGGGTTTGCCAGCGGGGATCGTTCTTGGCCTGTGTGTGATGACCGACGCAGAGCCGTTCGAGCACGTCCGCATCTTGTGCCGCCTGTACTTCGGTCACCGGCCCGTACGGTGGTCTTCCCAGATCAGGTGCGTCGAAGTTGTGGAGGAGGAGATCGTACTGCGCGACATTCCCCACGACCGTGCGATAAAGCTTGTACACTTGGCCATGGCCCAGCGGGAGTATTCGTTTGATCCCGCCGTGATCGGCGGCAGCAGTGCGAGCGCCCTTGGACGAGCGTGCCTGATTGTACTTGTTTCGAATGTCGGCAGGGTGACTGGCATGAACTCTTTTTGGCACCCTTTTGGTTGCATTTTGCAGTGCGTGCCGCAACCATTGCAAGTATCTATGGGGCACTGCCGGTGCGGTTCATGGCGTAGGTAACCGGGGCTCGTGTCTTCAGCCCTCGGCATGTCTGCCACGCAAGGCGTTCATTTGCCCTCGGGCCTGTCTTCGGCTTATATCCCGGCCCACGTCGGAGGGAGCCCATGGCGTCGAATTACACCAAGACATTTCCGGTTTCGTGGCAGGAACTGCATCGCGACGCCAAGGCGCTCGCCTGGCGTCTCGTCGGCAACGGTCCATGGAAGGGAATCGTCGCCGTGACGCGCGGCGGACTGGTGCCGGCGGCGATCGTGGCGCGCGAACTCGACGTCCGGGTCGTCGATACGATCTCGGTCAAGACCTACGACCACATGACGATGGGGTCGGCGACGGTCCTGAAGGCGCCCGCGCCGGATACCCGCTCGGAGTCGGAGGGACGCTGGCTGATCGTCGACGATCTCGTCGATACCGGTACGACCGCGAAGGTCGTGCGCGAGCTGATGCCCGGGGCGCATTTCGCAACCGTCTACGCGAAGCCGGCCGGCAAGCCGCTGGTCGATACCTACGTCACCGAGGTCAGCCAGGACACCTGGATCATGTTTCCCTGGGATACGGAGCCGCAATTCGTGCGGCCGCTCGCGGAGACCAACGGCACGCGCGGCGCGTGATGCAGTCCGCCAATCCACCGCGGCTCGGGCTGCTGCTGCTCGCTGGCCTCTCGTTCGCCTGGGGCATCAACTGGCCCGTGATGAAGATCGCGCTCCAGGAAATTCCGCCCTGGACGTTCCGATCATGGTCCTGTCTTGCCGCCGGGCTGTCGCTGCTTGCGCTCGCGCGCGCAAGCGGCGGTGCGCTCCGGCCTGCTGCCGGAGAGTGGGGGCGCATCGCCACGGCGTCGATCTTCAACGTATCGCTCTGGCACGTGCTGATCGCCTACGGCACGATGATGATGGCCTCCGGCCATGCCTCGGTTCTCGCCTTCACGATGCCGCTGTGGGCGGCGCTGCTCGGCATGCTGGTGTTCGGCGACCGGCCGAGCTTGCGCGTCGTCGCGGCGCTGGCGCTGGGCATCGGCGGCATCGTCGTGTTGCTGTCGAGGGATCTGGCGGCGGTGGGCGACTCGCCGCTCGGGGCCGGGCTGGTCCTGGCCGGGGCGCTCGGCTGGGCATTCGGCACCCTGTACCAGAAGCGCCAGCAGTGGAACGTCGGCACGCTGGCGCTTGCGGGCTGGCAACTCCTGATCGGATCGATTCCGATTTTCGTCGTCCTGCCGTTCGTCGAGGGCGTTCGCTTCCCCGAGGCAAGCCTGCTCGCCTGGGCGTGCATGGCCTATCTGACGTTCGTCGCGCTGGTGTTCGCCTATTTCGCGTGGTTCAAGATCGTCAGCCTGTTTCCGGCGAACGTAGCGGCGATCGGCACGCTGCTCACGCCGGTCATCGGTGTCGCGAGCGGCGCGGTCATCCTGGGCGAGCCGTTCGGCTGGCGCGAGATCGTGGCACTGATCCTGGTCGGATCCGCGCTCACGCTGGTCCTGATCATCCCGGCGATGCAGCTCAGGGCGGCGTCAGCACCGGCGGACTAGGCTGCGCCCATTCCGCGGTCTATTCCGCGGTGACGTGATTGCGGAAGGTCAGCGGGTCTTCGACGTTGGGCAGCGGCTCCATGCCGCCGCCGGTGCCGCGGACGGTGATGGTGCCGAAGTCGAAGATGCGCCCGAGGACGCTCTGGTCGACCAGCACGGTCTCGACCTTGTTCATGTTCATCTCGGCCGTGAAGCGGCGGATCAGGCCGCGCTTGTAGATGATGCGCCGATCGGTGACGACGAGCTCGGTCGTCAGCCGTTCGATCAAGGCGCGGATGAAGAGATAGAGGGCGACCGCACCGAGCCCCGCCGCGGCGAGGAGAGCGAACTGCCGCCAGGCCGGTTCGAGGTCGCCGATCCCGAGCAGCACGAGTGCGACGACCACGAGCGCGGCAAGCGCGAAGATGAAGGCCGGCAGATAGATCAGCCAGTGCAGACGCGCGACGTGCCGGATGCTCTCGCCGGGTTGGAGGATCTTGTCGACATAGCTCATCGTCCGGTCACTCTCCTGGAAAATGACAGGCGGCGGCGCGTCCGGGCGCGATCTCGCGCAGGCGCGGCCGTTCGCTGCGGCAGACCGCGCGGGCGCGCGGGCAGCGCGGCGCGAAGGGGCAGCCGCTTTCGCTGTCCGCCTCGACGTCGGCATCGGCATCGGTTGCCGGGGGGTGGCTGCCGGCGCCATCGAATGAAGACAGGTCGGGCACGGCCTCCACCAGGGCGCGCGTGTAGGGATGGGCCGGCGCGCTGAACAGCTCGGCCGCCGGTCCCTGTTCGACGATCCGGCCGCGATACATCACCGCGACGTCGTCCGCGACGTGTTCGACGACGGCGAGATTGTGGCTGATGAACAGATACGTGACGCCGCGCGTCTCCTGCAGATCCATCAGGAGGTTCAGGACCTGTGCCTGCACCGAGACGTCGAGGGCCGAGACCGGCTCGTCGGCGACGATGAGGTCGGGTGCCGTGATCAGGGCGCGGGCGAGCGCGATCCGCTGGCGCTGCCCGCCCGAGAATTCGTGCGGATAGCGCGTGGCAGCGTCGGCGGACAGACCGACGGCGGCCAGCATCTCGGCCACGCGATCGGCCCGCTCGCGGCGCGTGAGCTGCGGTTCCGCGACGTCGAGCGGCTCCGCGACGATGCGTTCGACGCGCTGACGCGGGTCGAGGGAACCGTAGGGATCCTGGAACACCATCTGAAAACCGCGCCGCATCCGGCGCAGTTCGTCGGGCGGCAGCGCGAAGAGGTCGGTGCCGCGGAAGCGGACCGTGCCGGCATCAGGCCGCTCCAGCGCCATGACGAGTCGCGCGAGCGTCGATTTGCCCGAGCCGGACTCGCCGACGATGCCGAGGCTGCGGCCCGGCGCGATCGTCAGGTTCACGCCGTCGACGGCGGCCACGTGGCGACGCCGGCCGAACGGTGCCGCCGGCAGGGGGTATCGCCGGACCAGGTTCTCGACGGAGACGAGCGGCGGTGCGGGCATCGTCAGGGCCCCGGAAAGAAGCAGGCGGCGCGGCTGCCGCCGATCTCGACCACGGGCGGCGGGTTGTCGCGGCATACGTCCTGGCCGCGCGGGCAGCGGCCATAAAACGGGCAGCCCGCCGGCAGGGCATCCGGCGCCGGGACCGTGCCCGGTATCGCGGCGAGCCGCCGGCCCTTGCGCGCGCCGCGGCCGGGCAGGGCCGCGAACAGGCCTTGCGTGTATGGATGTGCCCGCGTCGTGAACACGGCCTTGGTCGAACCCTGCTCCATGATCGCGCCGCCGTACATCACCATCACACGGTCGGCCAGCCGACCGATCACGCCGAGATCGTGCGAGATCAGGATAAGGGCCATGCCGAACTCGTCGACCAGGCTGCGGAGCAGGTCGATTACCTGCGCCTGCACGGTGACGTCGAGGGCGCTGGTCGGCTCGTCGGCGATCAGCACGTCGGGTCGGCAGGCGAGCGCCATGGCGATCATGACGCGCTGGCGCTGCCCGCCCGAAAGCTGATGCGGATAGGCGGACAGGCGCGCCTGCGCCTCCCGAATGCCGACGCGGTCGAGCAGTCTCGCCGCCTCGTCGAGCGCCGCCCGGCGCGCCATGTCGCGATGGAGGACGAGCGTCTCCGCGATCTGGTCGCCGATGCGATGCAGCGGATTCAGGGCGGTCATCGGCTCCTGGAACACCATGGCGATGCGGTCGCCGCGAATCCGGCACATCCGTGTCTCGTCGGCCTGCAGCAGGTCCTCGCCGTGGAGTCGGATCGCGCCGCTGACGTCGGCGGCCTGCGGTAGCAGGCGCATGATCGCGAGCGCCGTCATCGACTTGCCGCTGCCGGATTCGCCGACGAGGCCGAGCGTGGTGCCGCGCGCGAGGGTAAAGGAAACCCCGCGAACGATGGGCAGCCGGCCGGTCGGGGTGCGGATGTCGACGCGCAGGTCTTCGACGTCGAGGACGGTCATGACCGGGCACGCCTGAGCTTGGGATCGATCAGGTCGCGCAACCCGTCGCCCAGCAGGTTGAACCCGAGCACGGCCAGCGCGATCGCCGCCCCGGGAAAGATGGCGAGCCAGGGGCTGCGATGCATGAACGTCTGCGCCTCGTTCAGCATCCGGCCCCAGCTCGGGTTGGGCGGCTGCGTGCCGAGGCCGAGATAGGCGAGCCCCGCCTCGGCCAGAATCGCCAGCGCAAACTGGATCGTCGCCTGCACGACCAGGATTCCGGCGATGTTGGGAAGCACGTGTTCCACCGTGATGCGCGCCATGCCCTTGCCGGCGGCACGCGCGGCGAGGATGAAGTCGCGGCTCAAGACCTGAAGCGCACTGCCGCGGGAAAGCCGGGCGAACACCGGAATGTTGAAGATGCCGATGGCGATGATGGCGTTGACCGCGCCGGGGCCGAGCCAGGCCGTGATCATGATCGCCGACAGGACCGCGGGAAACGCGAAGGTGAAGTCCGCAAGCCGCATGACGACGTCGTCGACGATCCCGCCGCGCACCGCGGCCGTTGTGCCGAGCGCGACGCCGATGCCGAGCCCGATGCCGACCGCGACGAAGCCGACGGCGAACGAGTTCCGCGAGCCGGCCATCAGCATCGACAGGATATCGCGTCCGAACTGGTCGGTGCCGAGCCAATGCCGCGCCGATGGCGGCTGCAGCCGCATGGCGATGTTCATGTCCGTGTACGGATAGGGCGTCCACACGAGCGAGACGAGGGCGACCATCGCCAGCAGCAGCGTGATCGTCGCACCGGCGGCAAGGGCCGGGCGCTGCATGATCGCAGCAGCGCGGGGGAACTTCATGTCCGTTGGCCCCGCAGCCGCGGGTCGATCAGGGTGTAGAGCACGTCGACCGCGAAGTTGATGAAGATCACCATCGCCGCCAGCAGCAGCACGATGTCGCGTACGACGATCAGGTCGCGTTGGGCGATCGCCTGAAAGACGAGCCGGCCCAGACCCGGCAGGTAGAACACGTTCTCGATGATGATCGCACCGGCGAGCAGGAACGAGAACTGCAGCCCCATGATCGTGACGACGGGAATGAGCGCGTTGCGCAGCACGTGGCGGCGCAGCGTCGCGGCGCGCGTCAATCCCTTGGCGCGGGCGGTGCGCACGTAGTCCTCGCCCAACGCGTCGAGCACGGCGGAGCGGGTCACGCGGGCGAGAATGGCGGCCTGCGGCAGCGCCAGCGAGATCGCCGGCAGCGCGAGTGCCGCGAACGCGGCACCGATGCCGGCCTGCCAGCCGGGAAATCCGCCCGAGGGAAGCCAGCCGAGCGTCACCGAGAACAGCAGAACGAGGAGCAGCGCGAACCAGAAGTTCGGCACGGCCACGCCGATCTGGCTGAAGACCATGATACCGGCATCGGCCGGACGGTCGTGCCGTGCTGCCGCGAGGATGCCGAGCGGCAGCGCGATCGCGGTCGAGAGTGCGATCGACAACAGCGCGAGCGGCACCGTGATCGTCAGGCGCTCGGCGATGAGCCCGGCGACCGGCACGCGATAGGTGTAGCTGATGCCGAGATCGCCCTGCAGAAGGTCGATGATCCAGGTCGCGAAACGCACCGGCGCCGGGCGGTCGAGGCCGAGTTCGGTGCGCAATGCGGCGAGCGTCTCCGGTGTCGCCTGCACGCCCAGCATCACGGCCGCCGGATCGCCGGGCAACACTTCCATGACGACGAACACCACCACCGCCGCCGCCAGCAGCGTGAGGACGAGGCCGATGACGCGGCGGACAAGGAGTGCGAGCATCGGGTCAGGTCGCGACCGCCTGTTTCAGGCTGCCATGTTCGCGTGCCTTTGGATTCGATCCAAGGGCGCGGTTATCCGGATCGGATCTGCGGTTCAAGCCCGCGGGTAACGGAACATGGGACACGAACCGTGCACGCAATTCACCGCTTCCAGGACAGTTCTGCGATCGGGTTCGCCGGCAGCGGCCAGTTCTCCCACATGCCCGTCAGATTGACGTTCCAGACGCCGATCTTGGGCAACTGGAACAGGAAGACGTTGACCGCGTCCGTCGTCAGCATGCGCTGCGCCTCGCCATAGAGGCGGTTGCGCTCCGCCTCGTCCATGGTCGTGCCGATCTTCGCCATCAGGGCGTTGAAGGCCGGGTTGCGGTACTGGAAATAGTAGTCGTCGCGCGCATAGATGCCGATGTCGAGCGGTTCGGTGTGCGCGATGATCGTCAGGTCGTAGTTCTTGTTGCGGAACACCTGATCGAGCCACTGCGCGAACTCGATCGGCTCGATCGAAACCTTGATGCCGACCTGTGCAAGCTGCGCGGCGATGATCTCGCCCGAACGGCGCGCATAGGGCGGCGGCGGCAGGCGCAGCGTCGCGTTGAAGCCGTTGGGGTGCCCAGCCTCGGCAAGCAGCGCCCGCGCCCGTGCTGGGTCGTAGGGATAGGTTCCGGTCAGGTCGACATAGGCCGGGTGATTCGGCGAGAAATGCGTGCCGATCGGCGTGCCGTAGCCCGACACGGCGCCGTCGATCACCGCCATGCGATCGATCGCGTGGGCGATGGCGCGGCGGACGCGCACGTCGTTGAAGGGCGGCTTCGCGTTGTTGATGGCAAGGATCGTCTCGCCCTCGGTATTGCCGACGACGACCTTCAGGTTCGCATCGTTTTTGAGCTGATCCGCGGCTTCCTGTGCGGCGAGGTTCGACAGCGCGTCGACGTCGCCGGCGCGGATTGCGGCGACCTGCGCCTGCGGGTCGGAAATGAACCTGAAGGTAGCCCGGCTGATCGCCGGAATCCGGGCCCAGTAGGCATCGTTGCGCACGAGCTCGACGCGATCGCCGCGGACCCAGCGTTCGAAGCGGTACGGGCCGGTACCGATCGGCTTGGTGCGGTTTTCGGCGACCGTCTCCGGCGCGAAGATCACGGCGTCGCCCCAGGCGAGTCCGTAAAGGAAGTTCCCCGTCGGTTCCTTGAGCGTGATCACTACCGTGTAGCGGTCGGGCGTCTCGATGCGTGCGATCGGCGCAAAGATCCATTTCTGCGCGTTCGTCGAATCGGGCGCCATCGCCCGCTCGAAGGTGAACTTCACGTCGGCGGCGTCGAAGTCGCTGCCGTCGTGGAACTTGACGCCGCGCCGCAGACGGAACGTGTAGGTCAGGTTGTCGGGCGAGACCGTCCAGCTTTCCGCAAGCAGCGGCTGGAGCTTGCCGTCACGGTCGATGCGCAGCAGGCCCTCGTAGATGTTGAGATACGTGACCTCGCGGATCGCCTGCGCGGCCCCGGTGGTCGGATCGAGCGTGGGCGGCTCGAGCGTCTGTCCGATCGTCACGGAGTCCTTCTGGGCGTGCGCGGCAAAAGGCCAGATGACGAGAAGCGTCAGTAGAACGGCACGTGCGAGACGGGACACGGCTGAGCCTCCCCAAGGTAATTCGGCGCGCAAAGACTAGCCCGACAATAGCCGCGCTTCCAGCTTGCCTGCCAGCCTGGAAGCGGCCGGCATCATGCCGGTTCGGGCCTCAGGCGGCGATGGATTTCGCCGGCCTGGGCTGGACGGCGGGCGCGAGTTCGTCAGGCAAATCCTCGAACAGCTCGTCGATATCCGGTTCCGGGGACACTGCGCCGACATCCGTGCTCTCGTCGCACACGGCCGATGCTTCGTCTTCGAGGGTGGCGGCCGATTCGTGCGCATCGCGAACATCCGCCGTGTCGGTGACGTCGTCCGCCGCACGCCAGCGTGTGCGCGCCTTCTGCTGTCCGAACGTCTCGAGCAGCGCGGCCTGCTCCATCGTGACGCCCAGCTTTTCAGCGTAGTCCGTCAGCGGGCGTCCTTCATAGGCGAACTGCCGCGCGATGGCGCAGCGGCGCTGCACGTCGCTCTTGAAGACCGGTCCGGACCGCTTGTAGGCGAACGTGTCGAGGAAGGTGCGCACATAGCGTAAGTCCCGCTCGAAATCCTCGGGCAGACGAAAACGCAGATAGCCGGCGATCAACCGTACGAAATCGAGCTCGCGCCGGGTCGGCAGGGCGATGCCCGCCCGATCAGTGGCACGTTTGACCGGCTTTCGGCGCTTGGTCTTCGACATCTAGCGTAGCAATTCCCAGCTCTATACAGCATATGGGGCTTGCGCCGATCTGCAAGGCGCTTGCGCCATCAGGGCAGGCGGCTGATGCGCGTCGAGAGCCGGGTGAGCAGCGCATCGGCATCGACGCGCTCGATCACCAGCGCATTGGGCGGCCGTCGCATCGTGCCCCAGCGGTCGACGACGGTGCGTCCCATCGTGAGCTCGCCCGCCGTCTCGACCGCCACGTAACATTCCGTTCCGGCGAACAGCTCGGGCCAGAGCAGATAGCCGATCACGCAGGGATCGTGCAGCGGCACGCCGCGGCCCTTGTGGCGGCGAAGGTGGCGCGTCCTGGTCGCATGGCCGTACATGCCGCCGATCATCCGACCGGCATGCGTACCGAGCGCGAGCATGCGGTCGGCCCAGGCCGCCGTCGCCAGGACCTGATGCGTCGCTTCGAGCGGCAGCATCACGATCGGCACGCCCGCCGCGAATACGGCGGCCGCCGCATGCGGGTCGGCATAGATGTTGAACTCGGCAGACGGGGTGATGTTGCCGAGTCCGATCGCACCACCCATCAGCACGATCTCGCGGATCTTCGGCTTGATCTCGGGTGTCCGCACCAGCGCGGTCGCGATGTTGGTGAGCGGCCCGAGTGCGCACAGCGTGAGGCCGCGGTTCGGGGCCTCGGTCGCGGCGCGAATGATGACATCGACCGCGTGGGCCTTCCCGGGCATCAATTGCGGTATCGGCAGGTTCGCCCCGTCGAGTCCGCTTTCCCCGTGGACATGTGCGGCCGTTACCGGCGCACGCTGCCACGGCGCATCGCAGCCGGCATGAACCGGCACGTCCGTTCGTCCGGCGAGTTCCAGCAGCGCGCATGCGTTTCGCGTCACGACGTCGAGCGGCATGTTGCCGGCGACGGTCGTGATCGCGCGTATGTCGAGCGCTTCCGGGGCGGCGAGCGCGAGCAGGATCGCGACCGCGTCGTCCTGGCCCGGATCGGTGTCGATGATGATCGTCCGTGGCGCGTCCACGTCAGCCCCACAGCGAACGATAGGACTGCAGCGCGCCGAGATCGCGTGCTGCGTAGACGCCGCGGGCGATGGCACGGGCGAGGCAGTCGGCGGCGAGCGAGCCGAGCCGGGCAAGGTCGGCGGGACCCCTGATGGACCGCACGCCGGTAGCGAGTACGAACACGGTGTCGCCGTCGAACGGCGTGTGTACCGGCCGAATCGCGCGTGCAAACCCGTCCTGCGCCATCAGCGCGACGCGATGCGCCTCGGCCTTGTCGAGCACTGCGTTGACTGCGACGACGGCAATGGTCGTGTTCGCGCCGGGCAGCATGATGGACTGCGGGGGCGTGTCGGGATTGATGCGCGTGCCCGGCGCCGGTGCACCGTGGCCGCCGAACTCGGCGTCCTGCTCCAACCCTGCTGCCCAGAACCGGTCGGTACCGGGAACCAGCACGCTGCCCGAACAGTTGACCGCCGCCAGCGCGCCGACCTCGAAGCCGTCGTCAGTCACCCACGACGCGCTGCCGAGCCCGCCTTTCAGCCCGCCCGCCCGTGCCCCGTAGCCGGCACCGGCATTGCCCAACTTGAATTCGCGGGCGGCATTCGACAGCGCCTTGAGGCCCAGTCGCCGGTAGGGCGGCGTCATGCCCCAATTCTTGTCGCCGCCGTTCAACAGATCGAACAGGATCGCCGCCGGCACGATCGGCACGACCGCGCTCCGGACGTGGAAGCCGCGACCTTGCGCGGCCAGTGCGTTCGTGACCGCGGCCGCGGCGTCGAGCCCGAAGACCGAGCCGCCCGCCAACACGATCGCATCGACACGGTCGACGAGACAGCTTGGATCGAGCAGATCGGTTTCGCGCGTGCCCGGTGCACCGCCGGTCACGGCGACGGCCGCCATGGCGGGGCGATCGGGCACGACCACCGTGACACCCGTGCGGACGCGGCGATCCTCGGCGTTGCCGACCCTGATGCCGGCGACGTCGGTAATCAGGTTGCGGCGCGGTCGTCGTCGGGTCACGCGAGCGGCACGCCGAGCAGGCGCAGCGTGGCGGCGGCCATCACCTTCGCCGAGGCCACCATGTCGTCGATGGCGACGAACTCGTCCGGCTGGTGGGCGAGCTCGAGCAGCCCCGGTCCGTAGGCGACGCAATCATGCAGGTGGCCGATGCGGGCGATGTGTTTCTGGTCGTATGTGCCGGGCGAGGCGATGTGCGCCGCCGGGCGGCCGAGCACGCGCTCGATCGCCGCATCGAGCGCGCGGACGACGGGGGCATCCGGCGACGTCATCGTCGGCTCGAACGTCATGATGTCGCGGATGCGATAGGAAAGGCCCGGCCGTTCGCGCACGGTCCGCTCCAGGAGATCGACGATCTCGCGCCGCACGTCCTCGAGCCTCTCCTCGATCAGGAAACGGCGATCGATGACCAGCCGGCAGGAGTCGGCGACGAGCGGCGCCGGCAATCCGTCATGATCTTCGGCGAGGCCGCCGTGAATCGCATTGTAGTTCAGCGTCGATGCGCGCGCACCGTCCGGCACGACCGGCATGGCGGTACGGCGTGCCTGGAGCGCGGGATAAAGCTCGGTCTCGACTGCGGCAAGGAAGGCCGCCATGCCGCGGATCGCGCTGACGCCCAGAAACGGCATCGAGCCGTGGGCAATGCGGCCCTTCATCTCGATCTCGGCCCACCACACGCCGCGGTGACCGAGACAGACGCGATCGACCTGGAGCGGTTCGGGAATGATCACATGGTCGACGCGGGGCGCCGAGAAGTAGCCGCGCTCGGCGAGCCACGCGACGCCGCCGTAGCCGCCCGACTCCTCGTCGACCGTGCCCGAGATCTCGATTGCGCCGGGGAAGGGAATGCCTTCGGCGAGGATTGCCTCCACTGCAATGATCGCGGCGGCGATTCCGCCTTTCATGTCGCAGGTGCCGCGGCCGAAGATCTTGCCGTCGCGGACGGTGCCGGCGAACGGGTCGACGGTCCAGCCGGCGCCAGGCGCTACCACGTCGATGTGGCCATTGAAATGCACGCAGGGGCCGGGACTCCGGCCTTCGAGGCGCGCGACGATGTTGGTCCGCGGATAGCGCGGTGTATCGCCGCGTGCACCGGTTGCGCGCAGATACTCGACGCGGAAGCCGCGCGGCGCGAGACGCCGGCCGATCAGCTCCGCGCAATCGGTATAGGCCTCGCCCGGCGGGTTGACGGTCGGAATGCGGACGAGCGCCTGCGTCAGGGCGACGAGTTCGTCACGACTCTGATCGATGCGGGCAAAGAGGCGGGCGAGACGATCGGATGCCGGAGTCGCGGTCATGACGACGAGGCTATGCAGTCCGCGCGATTGCGGTCAATGCCGGACGACGGTCGGCAGGGGGCGCTGGCGGATGCAGGGGGCATGGGGTCGCGGCCGGGCACGCGCGACGGCGTATCGGCAATGCCGTCCCGACCATCGGACGGCGCCCTGCATCATGCCGGTTCGTGTGCCCATGTTCGCGATTTCGAAGGCGCGGTGCACACGCCTCGCGTGTAGCAATCGCGGCATCGGTCCATGACAGGTGGCGTCCCGATCCCGAACGGCGTGCGGTCAGAGCGGCGGCCGCGGCTCGAATCCCAATCGGCGGGAACGAACTGACCGAAAGAATCGCCATCGCCGTCATCACACCCATGACTTTCGTCGCAACCCTTTGCTATGAGTAGCTTAACGGACCGAACGTCCATACCTGAGGGTGCGTCGCAATGCGGGGTGCGGGACGAACGGTCGTGCAAAGGGATTTCGGCGATGCTTGCCTGGAAGGCCGCTCGCGCCGTTCTGCGGGCGAAGAGCTTCGTTGTGCTGCTGCTTGGTCTGGTGGCAGCGGATCCGTCGGCGTGGGCACAGGTCCGGCCACAGCCGGAAGGGCCCAGCGGCTACACGGAAAAGAAGGTTGCGCTTGGCACACGGCACATGGCGGTCGCGGCGCATCCGCTGGCGGCGGCGGCCGGCCGTGACATCCTGCGCATGGGGGGCAGCGCCGTCGACGCTGCCATAGCCATGCAGATGGTCCTCAACGTCGTCGAGCCGCAATCCTCGGGGATCGGCGGCGGCGGCTTCCTCGTCCACTACGACGCGTCGACCAGGACGATCACCACTTTCGACGGTCGCGAGACGGCCCCGATGGGGGTCGGGCCGGATCTGTTCCTTGATGCCGATGGCAAACCGTTGTCGTTTGCGGAGGCATCCGTCGGAGGCATCGCGGTCGGCGTCCCGGGCCTGCTGCGCATGCTCGAGCTGGCGCACAAGGCCCATGGCCGCCTGCCCTGGGCGCGCCTGTTCGAGCCGGCGGTGCAGATTGCGAAGGATGGCTTCCCGGTCAGTCCGCGCCTGCATAAGCTGATCGCCGACGACAAGCAGCTCGCAGAGTATCCCGCGACGGCAGCGTATTTCTACGACAAGGACGGCAAACCGCGGGCCGTCGGCGACCGGCTGGTCAATGAGGAGCTGGCGGAGACGTTGCGCATCGTGGCGGCGGGCGGCGCCGATGCCTTCTATACCGGCGCGATCGCACGCGACATCGTCGCCGCCGTTCAGACAACGGGGGCGCGGCCCGGCCGCCTGACCCTCGACGATCTTGCGAGCTACCAGGCCGTTCAGCGTGAACCCGTCTGTGGCATCTACCGGATCTATCGCGTCTGCGGCATGGGGCCGCCATCGTCGGGCGGCATCGCCATCGTGCAGGCGCTCGGTGTCCTCGACCGTTTCGATCTCAAGTCGTTCGCCGCCAACTCCGCCGCGGCGGTCCACCTCATCAGCGAGGCGAGCCGTCTCGCTTTTGCCGATCGCAATTACTACGTCGCCGATCCGGCGTTCGTCGACGTGCCGGTCGAGGCGTTGACGCAGCCCCGTTACCTGCGTCAGCGCGCCCGGCTCGTCTCGATCGATCAGACGATGGGGCGTGCCGAGCCCGGCCGGCCCGACGGCATCACGCTCGACCGGCGGCGGCGTCAGGATATGACGATCGAAATGCCCGGCACCACGCATATCGCCGCGGTCGATGCCGCCGGCAATGCGGTGGCACTCACCAGCAGCATCGAGCAGGCCTTCGGTAGCCGGGTCTTCGTGCGCGGCTTTCTTCTGAACAATCAGTTGACCGATTTCGCCTTCGTGCCGCGCGCCGGCACGCGCGACGTCGCCAACCGGGTGGAGCCCGGCAAACGGCCGCGCTCGTCGATGGCGCCGACCATCGTCACGGACCGCACGGGGCAGCTCGTTCTCACCGTCGGTTCGCCGGGCGGGGCGCGGATCATTCCCTATGTGCTGCAGACGCTGGTCGCCACGCTCGACTGGGGGCTCGACATCCAGGCCGCGATCAGCCTGCCGCGTCACGCCAACATGAACGGTCCGATCGAACTCGAACGCGGGACACCGATCACGGCGCTTGCCGGCGATCTGCGCGGGCTTGGCCACACGGTCGAGGTCAAGCCGCTCACGAGCGGCCTGCACGGCATCGCCGTCATTCGTCACGGTGACGCTGTCCAGCTGATGGGCGGCGCCGATCCCCGGCGCGAAGGCGAGGCGCTGGGCGACTGACCGGGGCGCGTCGTCCCGACGCGCACGGCGTCGTGGCGGGCCGGGTCACGCCGACCTTTTTCGGCGCCTTCCCACGAATTGTTCGCATGTCGAGCGTCGCCGTCGATCGGCTGACCACGGCCCGATTCAACTGGTAGCGGCGGCAGGGAACGTCGAAGGCGCGACGGCGTTCAGGCATGTCCGAATGAAACGGCTGCCGCCGATCTTGCCATACCATCGCGGGATCATTCGTGTCCTGGCGACGTTGCCCGAAGGGTGCCCGCAAGTCACCCCGATCGGCCGTCAGGGGCAGCCTGGATCGGCCGGCCATGTATGGACATGCCGGAAGACGTGGAGTGTCCGATGCAGCCCGATGATGGATCTCGACGATATCCCATGAGAACGGACGAGCATGCGATCAGCCCCTTGCGTACCGTCATACGCAGGCTATGGCCGGCCGAGGCGCATCAGCTCCGCGATCATCTGCTGCGCCTCGACATGGATGATCGGATCAAGAGGTTCGGTTGCGCCACGAGCGACGAATGGGTGGTTCGCTACTGCGCCCGGTTCGACTGGTTCCGTTCGGTCGTCCTGGGGTTCTGGGTCGACGGCGAGCTGCGCGGTGTCGGCGAACTCAAACCTTTCGGGTCGGAATGGCCGCCGGTTGCGGAAATCGCGGTGACGGTCGAGAAGGCCTTCACCAACCGCGGCGTCGGATCGGAGCTGCTGCGCCGGCTCATTACCGTTGCGCGCAATCGCGGGATCGCAAGGCTGTACATGCTGTGTCTGCCGGGGAATCGGCAGATCCAGCGGATCGTTCGCAAGTTCGACGCCGTCCTCAACTTTCACGACGACCGGGTCGAGGGCGAGATCGAGCTTCCGTGGCCCGATCTTGCCACCTTCGCCAACGAGATCCTCGACGAGGGATGGGCCTTCTTCTGCACCCTGATCGGATGGCGTCACCGGCCCACGGCATTTCCCTGGATGAAATTTGCGGCACCCCCTGATCAGGTGCACGCCTGACGAACCGGCCGCAACGCCCGGACGTCGCACGGACAATCCTTCGGAAACCGGCGGCCTTTCGCTTCGAACCCTTCGGACGCTATAAGGGCAGCGCCCCGACGGCTGTGTTTTGCCGTCGCCACACTGCCGAGTTTGCATGGCCATCTATCCCGTCGTCCGGCTTCAGCCCGGTCGCCACAAGCGCGTCGTCGCCGGTCATCCGTGGGTCTACTCGAACGAGGTCGTCATGGACGCCGCCGCCAAGGCACTGCCGCCCGGCGGGCTCGTGCGGCTGGAGACGAGCAATGGTGCGCCGATCGGCGTCGCCATGTTCAATCCGCATCCGCTCATCAGTGCGCGGGTACTCGCGCGCGACGCGGCGGCCGAGATCGACGTCGATTTTCTCGCGGCCCGCATCGCGGCCGCGCGCGAGCTTCGTGAACGCCTGTTTCCCGGCGGCTTCTACCGCCTGATTCATGCCGAGGCCGACGGGTTGCCGGGCTGCGTGATCGATCGCTACGGCGACGTTCTTTCCGTCCAGGCGAATACCGCCGGCATGGACCGGCTTACGCCCGCACTCTTGACCGCGCTTGAGCGCGTGCTGGCCCCGCGCACGATCGTGCTTCGCAACGATTCCAGCGCCCGTCAGCTCGAAGGGCTGGAGAGCCGGGTCAGCGTCGAGAAGGGCACGCTCGACGGACCCGTCGAACTTGTCGAGAACGGCAGCCGGTTCTTCGCCAATCTCGAATCCGGTCAGAAGACGGGCTGGTTCTACGACCAGCGCGACAATCGCGCGGCCGTCGCGCGGCTGGCCGCCGGTGCGCGCGTCCTCGATCTCTATACCTATGCCGGCGGCTTCGCCGTCATGGCCGCCCGCGCCGGCGCGCGCGAGGTCGTTGCCATCGACCGTTCCGATGCGGCGCTCGACCTCGCGCGACGGGCCGCTGCCGCCAACAACGTCGATCACGTGTGCCGGTTCGTACGCGCCGAAGCCTTTGCCGAACTCGAACGGCTCGCTGCTGCGGGCGAGCGGTTCGATATCGTCATCGCCGATCCGCCCGCCTTCGTGAAATCGAAGAAGGATCTCGGCCAGGGCGCCCGCGGCTATCGCAAGCTGGCGCGGCTCGCCGCGGCGCTCGTGGCGCCGCGCGGTTTTCTCTTCATCGCCTCGTGCTCGCATCACGTCGACGCGTCGCTGTTCGCCGAGCAGGTCCGGCGCGGTCTTGCCGACAGTGCGCGGACGGGCCGCATCCTTGCGACCACGGGCGCGGCGGCGGATCATCCGGTGCACCCGCATCTGCCGGAGTCCGCCTATCTCAAGGGCCAGCTGCTGCAGATCGATTGAGGCGGCGGGGGCTCGGTCGCGCCCGTACGTCCAGATGATCCTCGCGATCGATCAGCGGATCGCGACCAGGAACAGGCGCCGGAACGGGAACAGCGTCATCCCGTCGACGCGGCGGGGATAGGCCTGCCGCAGTCGCGCCGCGTACGCGGCCAGGAACGCGGCATGCATCTCGGCCGGCATCGCATCGAGGAACGGCCGCACTGCGGTTCCCTTGGTCCACTCGAGCACGGCGTTTTCGCCCTGCAGCACGTGCAGATATTCGACCTCCCACAGGTCGACATGCGTCGCGTGCGCGGCGAGCAGGTCGTAATAGACCTCGGGCCGCTGGACCGGCGACGGCCTCAGAAGGGTCTCGACCCGCTCGCGCCAGGGGCCCTCGCGGGCGGTTTCGTAGAGAAGCGTATGCGACGGCGCCTCGAAATTGCGCGGCATCTGCACGGCCAGCACGCCGCCGCGCGCGAGCTGCTGCATCAGCCGCGGAAAGACCGTCGCATGATCGTCGACCCAGTGCAGCGCCGCGTTGGAGAAGATCAGATCGGCCGGTTCGTTCGCCGTCCAGCGGACGATGTCGCCCTCGATCCACTCGATTCCGGCGATCGTCCGCGCCTTGTCGAGCATCGCGGGGGAGTTGTCGAGGGCGCGCACGACGGCCGACGGCCAGCGGTCCAGCAGGAGCTTGGTCACGTTGCCGGGGCCGCAGCCGAGATCCCAGACGGTCTTGTACGGTGCATCGGGAATCCGGGCGAGGAGGTCGAGCGCGGGCCGCAGCCGGTGATCGGCGAACTTCAGGTACTGGTTCGGATCCCAGGTGGTCATGGCGGTTGCCGTATCGAGGTGTCGCGCGACTATAATCCGCCGCCCAACGAGAGAGGAATCATGAATACGGTACCGACCGCGCGCCCGACCTGGCGGGAATTGCTCGCCGCCAACAAGCCCCTGCTGCTGCCCGTCGCGCATGACGCGTTATCGGCCCGGCTGATCGAGCGCGCCGGGTTTGCCGCATATTCGATCGGCGGCTTTCCTTTGGTCGGGGCACGGTACGCCTTGCCCGACATCGGACTGGTCGGCCTGGGCGAGATGAGCGAAGGCGTGCGCGACATCATCGCCGCGTCCCGGTTGCCGGTCCTCGTCGATGCCGACGACGGTTACGGCGACGTCAAGAACGTCACACGCACGATCCGGACCTACGAGGCGATGGGCGCCAGCGCCATCTTCATCGAGGACCAGCGCGCGCCGAAGCGCTGCGGTCACATGGCCGGAAAGGATGTGATCGACGCCGCGGTGATGGAGCAGAAGATCCGTGCCGCTGCGGCGGCGCGACGCTCGCGCGACACGTTCCTGATCGCACGCACCGATGCGCGCGCGGTTCACGGGCTGGACGAGGCGATGCGGCGGGCCGAACGTTATCTGAAGGCCGGCGCCGACGGCATCTTCATCGAGGCGCCCGAGAGCGAGGAGGAGTTGCGCCGGATCGGGGCGGCGTTCCGCCACGTGCCGCAGATCGCCAACATGCTCGAGGGCGGGCGCACGCCGCTCATCGCGCCGGCCGAACTCTACGACATGGGCTTCGCGATGGTCGCCTATCCGACGTCGCTGATCTTCCGCGTCACGCACACGATCGAGAAGGCATTGGCCGACATGAAGGCGGGCCGGCTGTCGCTTGCCGGCGAAGGTGTCGGCTTCGATGCCTTCAAGACGATCGTCGGTTACGGCGAGTGGGCCGAGGTGGAGGATCGCCTCGGTCGGTGATGCTCGGGCGCCGTCGCGGCGCCGGGCAGCTCCATCCGAAACACCGTGCCCTTGTCGGACGTCGCGGCAAGCGACAGTTCGCCGCCATGCGCGCGGACGAGTTCGCGTGCGATGGCAAGACCGAGACCAGTGCCGCCCGCCCGTGCCGAACCGGCGAAGGGCTGGAACAGTTTCTCGTGCGCCTTGGCCGGAATGCCCGGGCCGTCGTCGGCGACCTCGATCACCAGCGTGCTGTCCGCTGCGGCGACGGCCGTGATCCGGACCTGACGTGCACCAGCCTCGAGTGCGTTGCGCCCCAGGTTCACGAATACGCGGAAGAGCTGGTCGCGGTCGGCGAACGCGGACAGTCCGTCGGCGATCTCGTTGCGCCAGGCGCCGTCGCTCTTGGTCAGCACGGCGGCGACGTGACCGACCTCGTCGACGAGCGCTTTCAGCGCGAAACGTTCGCGTCGGAGCGGCGGCAGATCCTCGCGTGCATAAGCGAGCGTCTGTTCGCACAGCGTCACGGCACGGTCGATCGCGCCGAGGAGGGTAGGCGCGACGCGCGTTACCTTCGGATCGCTGGAGTCGGCCAGCCGGTCCGACAGCAGCCGTGCCGTCGACAGAATGTTGCGCAGATCGTGATTGATCTTCGCGACGGCGCTGCCCAGCGCGGCGAGGCGCGTCTTCTGCCGCAGTGCGGTGCGGACCGCCACTTCCATGTCCGCGAGTTCGCGCTGAAGGAGTCCGATTTCGTCGCGCCGGCCGCTGGTCGCGACGACGTTGCGCGGATCCTCGGGCGCCTCTTTGAAGGCCATCATGTTGTCGGTGATCCGTCGCAGCGGCCGCACCAGCATCCATTGCAGAGACAGATAGACGAGTGCCGCGGTCACGAACGAGATGATCAGCGACAGGGCGAGGATGCGCCACGAGAAGTCGATCATGGCTGCGCGCATCGGCGCTTCGTGCATCAGGACTTCCACCGTGACGTCGTCGACGGGGGTCGAGGGACCCAGCACGCGAAGCATCCGGTCGCCGCGCTGGCTCAGTGTCATGAACGCGTCGGCGATCAGGCCGATGAAGGTGGCAGCGCGCAGATCGTAGGCCGCGTCGGCGCTGGGGGGCATATCGCCGGCGAGCGAGCGTCGCCGCTCGCGCGGATTGTTGACGATGATGGCGAGCGCGCCGGCGCGGTCGAGGAGCTGGCGTTCCAGTTCCTTGCTGATCATGTTGTCCGGCGTCGCCTCCAGCGCCAGTGCTGCCAGTTGCGCCGCCTCGATCCGGCTCTCGAGGTAGTCGCGGCGGAAGCGCGCGATCGATGGTGCGTAGATCAGCACCTCGCTCAGCATCACGAAGGCGATCGTGAGCACGAGAAGTCGCGCCGACAGGCCGTAGAGGCCACGCGGCCGATGGAGGTACGGCGCCATGGCGGCAACGATTATATCAGTCCGCCCATGATGCGGCGGACCGATGTTGGCCGGTCGTTTGACGGCTGTGGGGCCCGTCCGTATTTTCGCGGCCTGGATCGAACCGATTCGTCAGGAGGACTTCGAGATGCGGCTGACGGCTTTGGGAATGATGGCGGGCGCAATCGTCGCGGCGACCGGCACGGCGCAGGCGCATACGTTCGGCGTTCCCGGCACCGGTCTCGCTGCAGGCTTCGCGCATCCGTTCGGCGGCCTCGATCATCTTCTGGCCATGGTGGCGGTCGGCCTGTGGGCGGTCGAGCTCGGCGGCCGTGCCGTGTGGCAGGTGCCGGCAACCTTCGTCGCCGTGATGATCGCCGGTGCCCTGGCCGGAATGTCAGGGGTGCCGCTTCCGAGTGCTGAGGTCGGCATCGCCGCGTCTCTGCTGGTCCTCGGCGCACTGGTTGCGACCGCTGCCCGCCTGCCTGCCATGCTCGGCGCGGCGCTGGTCGCGGTCTTCGCGCTGTTCCACGGTCACGCGCATGGATCGGAGATGCCGGCGACGGTTTCGGCCGGCCTCTACGGCCTCGGCTTCGCGCTGGCGACGGCTGGCCTGCATGGCATCGGCATCGGTCTCGGCCTGTGGTTGCGTGGAACCGCCGCGCGGTGGACGGTCCGCGTCGGCGGCGCCGGCATCGCCGCGGCGGGGTTGGCGATGCTGGTCGCCGTTTGAGGGTAGAGTCCCAAGGCGCATCCGACGAGGATCTGGCGCGATCGGGCGGACGGCGCTTCTAGCGGTGGTAGACCGCGTCGCGGATCTCGCGCGGAAATGCGCCGGACATGCCCTCGACGGCCGTGTTGGTCAGGGCAACGACCGTGAGTCCGTTCGCCGGATCCACGAACCAGCTGTGGCCATAAGCGCCGCCCCATTGGATCGTGCCTTTTGCCTGCGGCGTGCCGGCGAGCGTGGGGGCCACAAGGACCGCCCAGCCATAGCCGAACCCCCACCCCGGTCCCTGCGTCTGCGCCTGCGGTCCGACCTGATCCGTCATCATCTGCCTGACCGTCTCGGGCTTCAGGATCGGCGAGCCGCCGTTGCGGATCGCCTCGAGGAAGGTCAGGACGTCCTGTGCCGTCCCGGCCATACCGGCGCCACCTGCCGGGAAGGAAGCCGGATCGAGAATGCGATCGGGCGCGAAACGAATCGTGCCGTTTCCGAACCGCACGACCTCCTGGTTCCGCATGCGGATCGGCGCCGGTGATCCGTCGGCATAGGCGACCGTGAGGCGGCCTCGATCCCGCACGGAGAAGCCGGTGTCACGCAATCCAAGCGGGCCGGTGACGCGCCGTTTGACCAGCGCGGGCAGGCTCTTGCCCGTGGCCTTCTCCAGGACGCCGCCGAGAACGTCCAGACCGACCGAGTAACGCCATGACCGCCCCGGCGCGAAGGCAAGCGGCACGGAAGCGATCCGGCGCAGGTTCTCGTCGAGGCTCATGCCGGTTTCCGCCAGACCGTCGGAGATCCCCGCGCTGCGGTATGGACCGTCCTCCGCTTCGAGGAAGCCGTAGCTGAGGCCCGCGGTGTGGGTCAGCAGGTGCCGGATCGTGACCACGGGGTCAGTGCCATCGGCCAGGCGCAGGCGGAAGTCGGGAAGCCAGCGGGTGACGGGATCGTCCAACCCGATGCGCCCTTCCTCGATCAGGCACATGGCTGCCGCCGTCACCATGGGCTTGGTGATCGAGGCAAGGCGGAAGATGGCGTCCTCCCGCATTGGCAGGCCTGCCTCGCGGTCGGCATAGCCGGCCGCACGGCGGTAGACGGCCTCGCCGTGCCGGGCGACCAGCACGACGGCGCCGACGATGCGCGTGTCCGCCAGGGCCCGCCCGATCACGGCGTCGACCCGTGCGGCCAGATGGGGATCGAGAACGGGTTGTGCGGCGGCCGACGTGGTCAGCATGAGGGAAAGCGCGGCGCCGAGACGGGGACGACTCATGGGTGAATGTCCTTTATAATCACAATGACCATTCCAGAATTAGCCGGGTTCAACGACGAATTCCAGAGTGACCATTGTGAAAAATAACCCTGTCCCCGCCCGCCGCCGCGGACGTCCGCCCGCCTTTGATCGCAATCAGGTCTTGGCCCGCGCGGCAGAGACGTTCTGGCGGCTGGGGTATGAGGGTGCCTCGATTGCCGATCTGACCGAGGCGATGGGGATCACCCCGCAGAGCCTCTACGCGGCGTTCGGCTCCAAGGCCGATCTCTACAAGGAGGCCCTTGCGCAGTACCGGCAGACGATCGGCGCCTTTGTGACTCGGGCATTGACGGAGGAACCGAACGCGGCAGACGCCTTCGTGCGTCTGCTCAGGGAAGCGGCCCGTGAGTTCTGCAAGGCTGGACGCCCTCACGGTTGCATGATCTCGACCGCCGCTTTGGCCTGTGCCAGCGAGAACCAGCCCGTGGCCGACCACGTGGCAGGGCTGCGCGCCGGCACGCTGGCAATGTTCCGGGACAGGATCGAGCGTGGCATCGCCGAAGGACACTTCCGCCCGGACACGGATGCTGCCACCTTGGCCCGCTATCTGGGCGCGATCATCCAGGGCATGTCGGTCCAGGCCCGCGACGGCGCGAGCGAGGATGAACTCCTGTCGGTTGCTGCCATCGCCAGTACGGTGGTGGACCGGTATCGCACATAGCTTCGGCATTACCGGGACCGGCCTGCCCTTGGGGGATGGTCCGGACTAAATGCGGTTTTTTCCCGCTGCGCTCGTCGCGTGGGCGGCTGGAAAGTTTTGCCGCGCGTTATCCGGCGAGGCAGTTCGTCAGGCTGCGACCCAGGTTTCGCATCAGCGCGAAATAGGCATCCGGTCCCGGCGTCGCCGTCGCGCCGAGCGGATCGAGCACGCCGGTGCGCGCCTCTGTCCGCTCGACGACCGTTTGCACCAGGGCCGGGGTGAATTGCGGCTCGCTGAATACGCAGACGGCGCCGAGGCGGCTGATCTTATCGCGCAGCTGCTGCAGACGTCGCGCACCGGGTTGACGCTCCGCGCTGACGGTGATCGATCCGACCGCATTCAGGCCGTAGCGCCGTTCGAAATACTGGTAAGCATCGTGAAAGACGACGAATGGCTTTGCGCGCACGGGTGCGAGGGCGGCCCGCAGCTCGCCGTCGAGCGCATCGAGGCGCGTAATGACGTCCGCGGCGTTCGCCGAATAGCGGGCCGCATGGCCGGGATCGATGTCGCCCAGAACGGCCGCCGCGGTGCGGACGATGGCCTTGGCGTTCTCGGGATCGAGGAACAGATGACCGTCGACCTCATCCTGGGCTTTCTGGTGGTCATGTTCGCCGTGCGGATGGTCGTGGCCGCCGTCGCGGTCGTGATCGTGCATCGCCCACGCCCTGCCGCCGCGGGCCGGGAGGAGGTGGATGCCGGGCGCGTGCGCAAGTTCCACGACACGGGCCTGGTGCGACAGCGCGGCAAGCGGCTTCGCGAGGAAGCTTTCGTAGATCGGGCCGATCCAGAACACGACGTCCGCCTCGCTCAGGGCCCGCGCTGCCGAGGGGCGCAGCACATAGGTGTGCGGCGATCCGGCGCCGCTCACGACAAGATCCGGGATGCCGATGCCGGCCATGACGCCCGCGACGAGCGAGTGGACGGGCACGATGCTCGCGACCACCCGCGGCGCGGCGCCGAGCGAGCCGGGCACACCGAGCAAGAAGGCCGCCGCCACGATCGCTGCGACGGCGGGGCGGAAAGGGAACCGGATCATGGTCGCGCTCGCGCCGATGGAATGTTATAGTATAATGTTATAATATAACGTTTAGCGCCTCGTATAGCTTTCGGGCAACCATGACTGCGTCCGGCAAGCGTCTCCGTGACCCGTTTCCCCGCCGCGGACACGACCACGCGCGTTGTGTCGCCAGCGCGCTCACCGCTGCCGCCGCCGTCTGCGCAAGCCGGGGCGAACAGCTCACGCCGCTGCGTCGGCGCGTGCTCGAGCTCGTCTGGTCGAGCCACCAGCCGATCGGGGCCTACGCGATCCTCGACAAGCTTCGCGCCGACGGTCGCTCCGCGGCGCCGCCGACTGTCTACCGGGCGCTCGAATTCCTGCTCGCGCATGGCCTGATCCATCGCATCGAGTCGCTGAACGCCTTCGTCGGGTGCGTGCAGCCCGGCCCCGATCATCTCGTCCAGTTCCTGATCTGCACGAAATGCGGCACCGCGGCGGAGGTCGAGGACCGGCGCGTGGCCGAGGCGATCGGGCGCAGCGCGGCCGAACGCGGCTTCGCGCTTGCCGGCAGGGTCATCGAGCTGTCCGGCCTCTGCATCAATTGTCGCGACGACAGGCCACGGGTCGGCGCGCGTTCAGCGGTTTGACATGTCCGGGAATTCGCCGCTCATCCGCGCGCGCGGCATCGCGAAGCGCTTTGGGCCGCGCACGGTGCTGTCCGGAATCGACGTGTCGATCGCGTCCGGTGAGATCGTCAGCCTGATCGGCCCCAACGGGGCGGGGAAAACGACACTGCTGCGAATCCTTCTCGGCCTCATCGCGGCCGACGCCGGCACGGTGGAGCGCCGGCCGGACTTGCGTATCGGCTACATGCCGCAGCACGTCGCGATCGATCCATTGCTGCCGCTGACGGTGCGCCGCTTCGTCGAGCTGGCCCGGCCCGATGCCGGTGCGCGCGTGCCCGCCGTGCTCGAGGAGGTCAGGGCCGGTCACATCATCGACTCGCCCGTCCAGACGATCTCGGGCGGTGAAATGCGCCGTGTCCTGCTGGCGCGCGCGCTGCTGCGCGATCCGGATCTGCTCGTGCTGGACGAACCCGTGCAGGGCGTCGACGTCGTCGGACAGGGCGATCTGTTCCGGCTGATCGTCGCGATCCGCGACCGGCGTGGCTGCGGCGTGCTCATGGTCAGCCACGATCTGCATCTGGTCATGGCGGCGACCGACACCGTGCTCTGCATCAACACGCATCTCTGCTGCACCGGCCGGCCCGAGGCCGTCAGCCGGAATCCGGAATATCAGGCGCTGTTCGGGGCCCAGGCCGCCGAAGCCTTCGGTCTCTATGCGCATCGTCACGACCATGTGCACGACGTCGAGGGCCGCATCGTGCAGCTTCACGGCACGGCCGGGCATGAGGCCGGCGGCCCGAACGCATCGCATACGCCGGGGCATCGCCATGGATGATTTCGTCGTTCGTTCCTTTCTGGGCGGGCTCGCGGTCGCCGCGGTGGCGGGACCCTTGGGCGCGTTCGTCGTCTGGCGACGGATGGCGTTCTTCGGCGATGCGCTGGCCCATTCGGCGCTTCTCGGCGTCACGCTTGGCTTCGTTCTGCGGCTCGACGCCAATGTCGGCATTGCCGCGGTGTGCGTGCTGCTCGCGCTCCTGCTCGTGGTGCTGCAGGATCGCGTCCGGCTCGCCGCCGATACGCTGCTCGGCATCTTCGCGCACACGTCGCTTTCACTCGGGCTCGTCGCCCTCGCGTTCATGGAGCGGGTGCGCGTCGACCTGCTCGGCTATCTGTTCGGCGACATTCTCGCCGTGACGGCCGCCGATCTCGCCTGGATGTATGGCGGCGCGACCGTCGTGCTCGCGGCCGTCTCGCTGCTGTGGCGCCGCCTGCTGGCGGCGACGGTTCACGAGGATCTGGCGCGGGTCGAAGGCGTTGCGGTCGGCCGGCTGAAGCTCGCCTTCGTCCTGCTGCTCTCGATCACCATCGCCGCGGCGATGAAGATCGTCGGCGTCCTGCTGATCACGGCCCTTCTGATCATCCCGGCCGCGACCGCGCGGCGCTTCGCGCGCACGCCCGAACAGATGGTGCTGTTGGCCACGCTGTTCGGCGCCGTGGCGGTCGCCGCCGGCATCGCGGCATCGCTCTACTTCGACACGCCGTCGGGCCCCTCGGTCGTGGTCGCGGCGGCTACGTTGTTCGGACTCGCTGCGCTCGCGGTTCGACGGGCACCGGCTTGACCGCGGCGGGCGCGCGGTGCCGCAGGGCGTGCGCGCTCATAAGCGCAAGCGTGAACACGACGAGCGCGCCGGCCTGATGCGCGGCGGCAAGCGGGATCGGCACGACGAGCAGCAGGGTCGAGATGCCGAGCGACATCTGCACGATCGCCATCGCGGCGACGCCGTTGACGGTCAGGCGCGCCGGCCCCGAGATCCCGGCACGCCAAGCGGCGAACCAGAACGCGAGCGCGGCGACGACGACGCTGGTTCCGAGAAGACGATGGTTGAACTGCACGGCCGCGATGTTCTCGAACAGGTTCACCCACCACGGACTCAGGTCGAGATAGCCGGCCGGAACCAGACGGCCGTCCATCAGCGGAAAGGTGTTGTAGGTCAGGCCGGCGTCGAGCCCGGCGACGAATCCGCCCGAGAGCATCGTCAGGAACACCAGCGCGCTCAGCGCGAGTGCGCCGCGCGCCAGGCCCGGATGCGCTGCCGGCTCGGCATCGGTTCCCTTGACGACACCCGGGCGCAGCAGGTCGAGCGCGATCCAGAGCATGAGCCCGTAGATGAGCACGGCGAGGCCGAGATGGGCGGTGAGGCGATAGGGGCTGACGTCGACGCGGTCGACGAGGCCGCTCTGCACCATGAACCAGCCGAGCCCGCCCTGCAGGCCGCCGAGCACGAAGATGCCGCCGAGCTTCCAGGCGAGCGGGCCGTGGATCCGGCCGCGCAGCACAAACCAGAGGAACGGGACGAGGAAGACGACGCCGATCAGCCGACCCCACAGCCGGTGGATGTATTCCCACCAGAAGATCGACTTGAATTCGGCGAGCGTCATGCCGTGGTTGATCAGCTGATACTCGGGAATCTGCTGGTACTTCGCGAAGGCCTCGAGCCAGGCCTGCTCGCTGAGCGGGGGGAGTACGCCGACGATCGGCTGCCATTCCGTGATCGACAGCCCGGATTCGGTCAGCCGGGTGATGCCGCCGATCACGACCATGGCGAAGACCATGGCACAGCACGCGAGCAGCCAGACCGCGACCGGCCGCGTCGTCGAAGCGTCATGGGGGGTGGAAGGGGAACGAGACGTCACGTGAAGGTCACCGTCACGAGATCGGAATCGGCGCCGAAAATAGGCCGCCGGCGGCCGCAATGGAATGAGGCATAGCGTCACGGTGCCAGGCGACCTGGGCCAGCTATCTCCGGTACGCGCCGTCGAAACCCACGGGTCGGACCTCACCCTTGCGACAGGCTCAGGGTGAGGTCCTCATGCCGAGCCTGACAAGACGTCGTCCCCCCGCCCGTCGAAGCCTCGTCCTGAACCTCTCGGAGCCTCATCCTGAGCTTGTCGAAGGATGAGGCTGCGATGCCGACGGATAAAGCTTGCCCTTGTCAACGCCGACAGCCGGCCTCGTCCTTCGACAAGCTCAGGACGAGGCTGGTCTTGTTGTTGGCTGCATTCCGTTGTTCATGCCTTGCCCTTGGCCTGACAAAACCTCACCCCGAGCCTGTCGACGTCTCATGCCGAGCTTGTCGAGGGATGAGGTTACGGAAGGTTCATGCTGAGCCTGTCGAAGCATGAGGACCGATTCGCATGCGCTCGCGGATAGCAGCGGCAGCCCCCGCCGACATCAACGGCCGCTGTTCGCCCTGGCGGCGCCGCGCGCCATGCCCTTGCGCGCGGCGACGGCGAGCCCGAGCTGTGCTGCGAGCAGGTTCCTCGGACGCAGGAGATCCTGAAGCGTGTAGCGGTCGAGCACCGCAAGGAACGCGCTCAGGGCTTCGTCGAGTATCCCGCGAAGCCTGCAGCTCTCGGTGATCCGGCACGCGATGGCGGGGCCGAAGCATTCGACGAGTGCCAGATCCTCCTCGGTCTGACGAACGACGTCGCCGAGCCTGATCTCGCCGGGCGGTCGCGCTAGCCGGAGGCCGCCGTTCCGTCCGCGGATCGTCTCGACGTAGCCGAGCAGGCCCAGCCGGTGCACGACCTTCATCAGATGGTTCTCGGAAATCCCGTATCTCTCGGCGATGTCACGGATGGAACTGAGGCGGCCATCGGCCAACCCCAGGAACATGAGTGTCCGCAGCGCATAGTCCGTGTATCGGGTCAGCCGCATCGTGCCTCCTGCGGCAACCTGCCGCGCCGAATAAGATGTATATTCATTGCATCTTATAAACGCAACGGTAACATGTGCGGCGAATGCGTCGTCAATGCGAAGGGGTAGGACGTATGGGCGCGCTGGAGCACATCACCGAAGACGGCATCGCTATGCTGGTCGACCGCTTCTACGCGAAGGTGCGTCGCGACCCGATGATCGGCCCGCTGTTCAACGCCGCGATCGACGATTGGGACGCGCATCTTGCGACCCTGCGTGCGTTCTGGTCGTCGGTGATGCTGACGACCGGTCGCTACAAGGGAAATCCGATGGGCGCGCATCTGAAGCATCCGATCCGGCCGGAATTCTTCACCCGCTGGCTCGAGCTCTGGAGCGAAACCGCCGACGAGCTGTTCGTGCCTGCCGTCGCCGAGCAGTTCCGCCACAAGGCGAACCGCATCGCCGAGAGCCTCAAGCTCGGCATGTACTTCCGGCCTGGTGCGCCGCTGCGTGACCTCGGCGCGGCATCCGACCGGGCCAGGACCTGAAGCGCGCTCGGACTTGAAAGCGCGTAGCCCCGTGGGCGAAATTTGCCGTGCCGCCCGATTCGCACGCAATTACGAACGCAATGGCGGCGGTTCCGCGCGGGCGGCAGATGTGCGGCAATGCGTGGGGGATCGACCCGTCGCCGGGCACCTGCGCTACCCCGGGACGGGGACGCGTACGCGGGCCGGCCGGCGCATGCTCGGTTGACCTGGGCCGCCGATCTTTCTAAATTCATTTGTACACAAACGATCGGTCCGTCGGGGTGGCCTCGCGCAAGACAAGCAAGACCACGGGGGTGGTCCGCCGGGCGCCGCGTCGTCGCGGCAGACCGAACCATTTTGTGTCTGGAGACGATCGCCGGGGTCAGGGCCGTACCATGAGCAAGCGCGCCGCCAAGCTTGCGGCCGTGCCGCCGAAGGGCGAAGCGCCGGCCGTTGCCGCTTACAGGCTCGAAGAGCAGGTCGGGCATCTGCTACGCCGCGCCCATCAACGGCATGCCGCGATCTTCCAGGACGGCATCGGCGACCTGCAACTCACGCCGATGCAGTTCGCGGCCCTCGTCAAGATCCGCGACCTCGGCAAGGTATCGCAGAACCAGCTTGGCCGGCTCACGGCCATGGATCCGGCGACGACCCAGGGCGTCATTCAGCGCCTCGTTGCCCGCGGGTTGATCGAGCGGACCGCCGATCCGGACGATCGGCGCATGACGGTCCTCCGCCTCACGGCGCAGGGCCGCGCGACCGTCGAGGCGGCCATCGTCCGCGCGGTGAAGATCACCGAAGCAACCCTGGCCCCGCTCACCGAATCCGAACGGCCGGTCTTTCTCGCGCTGCTGCGAAAGCTTATCTGATAGTCGACTCACATGAAGACTGCTCCCGCGCATACCGCCGATCTCAAGCTCGCGTTCGGTTTCGATTTCGCCGACCTTTACGAGCGCGATGGTCTCGTCCGGCTCGACCGTGCGTTTCTCGACCGGCTGCAGGCGGCCGATCCGGCGCTCGCGAACCGGTTGCTCGCGGCGCGTGCCGAACCGTCGACGTTGACGGCGAAGGACGAGGGCAATCTCCTGATCGAGCTCGGCCCCCATCTCGAGGCGTTCATCGCCGAGCTGTTCGGGATCGAGAAGGAGGTCCGTGAGCTTGCCGCACGCACGCATGCGCTCGAGCCGCTTTATGCCTGCAAGCGCCTGTTCGTGCAGCGTCAGGCGGTAAAAGCCTTCAAACCCGACGAGGTCGCGACGTTCGACGGCGCCGCCTTGGCCAGCGCGCTCGAGGCGCGGATGGGCGAGGCGCTGACCGAGATCAGCTTCGCCCGCCACGTGATGGCGTGGGAGAAGACGCCGGATCAGCACAAGGGCGCGCTCGATCTCGCGCTGCGCTATGCGGCGTGGGCGACGCTCACGGACGCCGGCAAGGCGAAGCACGGGCAGGGTGTGCTGTTCAAGGTTCCGCGCAAGATCGACCCGATGAATCTCGTGCCGGTCGAGACGATCGAGATCGACGGCGTGCGCATGATGCGTCTGCCCGAGCACGAGTGGCGTCAGCGCGACGGATTTGCGCTCACCGATCCCGGCGCCGATCTCGTGCATGCGCTCGACCAGATGAACTACTGCATCTGGTGCCATAACCAGGGCAAGGACTCGTGCTCGAAGGGCCTCAAGGACAAGAAGACCGGCGCCTTCCAGAAATCCGTCTTCAACGTCACGCTCGCCGGCTGCCCGCTCGAGGAGAAGATCTCCGAGATGCACACGCTGAAGGCCCAGGGTCACGCCATCGGGGCCTTCGCGACCATCGCCGTGGACAATCCGATGATGGCGGCGACAGGGCACCGCATCTGCAACGATTGCATGAAGGCCTGCATCTACCAGAAGCAGGAACCCGTCGACATCCCGCAGGCCGAGACACGGATCATGAAGGACGTGCTCGAACTCCCCTGGGGGTTCGAGATCTATGGACTTCTGACGCGCTGGAACCCGCTCAACATCCGGCGGCCGCTGCCGCGGCCCGCGACCGGCTACAAGGTCCTCGTCGTCGGTCTCGGGCCCGCCGGATTCACGCTCGCCCACCATCTCCTGAATGACGGGCACACGGTCGTCGGCATCGACGGCCTCAAGATCGAGCCGCTGCCGCCCGAGATCTCCGGCGTCTCGCCGTCGGGCGAGCGCGTCGCGTTCCGCCCGATCCGCGACGTCACCGAGCTTTACGAGAATCTGGACGACCGCATCATGGCCGGCTTCGGCGGCGTCGCCGAGTACGGCATCACGGTGCGCTGGAACAAGAACTTCCTGAAGGTCATCCGCCTCTTGCTCGAGCGCCGGCGTCAGTTCGCCATGTATGGCGGCGTGCGCTTCGGCGGCACGCTGACTGTCGAGGATGCGTGGACCTACGGCTTCGATCACATCGCGCTCTGTGCCGGCGCGGGCAAGCCGACGCAGATCAAGATGCCCAACAGCCTCGCCCGCGGCGTGCGCATGGCGTCCGACTTCCTCATGGCGCTGCAGCTCACGGGGGCCGCGAAGCAGGCCTCGATCGCGAACCTCCAGATCCGCCTGCCGGTGGTCGTGGTCGGCGGCGGCCTCACCGCGATCGACACCGCGACCGAGGCCCTCGCCTATTACACGCGCCAGGTCGAGAAGTTCCTCGACCGCTACGAGACTCTGGTGGCGGAGCGCGGCACCGAGGCCGTGCGCGCCCGCTGGACGCCGGAAGACGTCGAGATCGCCGAAGAGTTCCTCGCCCATGCACGCGCGATCCGCGAGGAGCGCCGCCAGGCGGCCGCCGAGAAACGGGCGCCGCGTCTGGCACAGCTGCTGACGTCGTGGGGCGGGGCGACGATCGCCTATCGCCGTCGTCTGATCGACGCGCCGAGCTACACGCTCAATCACGAAGAGGTCGCCAAGGCGCTCGAGGAAGGCGTGCGCTTCGCCGAAGGCCTGACGCCGGCCGGCATCGAGGTCGACGCTTGGAACCATGCGAAGGGCATCCGTTTCACCCGCGAACGCGATGGCCGGACGGAAGAGGTCGTGCTGCCCGCGCGCTCGATCCTGATCGCCGCCGGAACGCAGCCCAACACCGTGCTCGCGCGCGAGGACGCAAGCGGTATCAAGCTCGATGGCCGCTATTTCGCCGCCGTGGATGAGGACGGCAATCCGGTCAAGCCGGAGCGCGCCATCTCCAAGCCGGCAGCGGCGCATGTCCTGATGTCGTTCACGGACGACGGCCGCGCGATGAGCTTCTTCGGCGACCTCCATCCGTCCTTCTTCGGCAATGTCGTGAAGGCGATGGGCAGCGCCAAGCAGGGCTATCCGGTGATCTCGCGCGTGCTCGCCAAGCGGCCGCCCAGCGCGATCGCGCCCGAGGCGCTCGTCAGCCGCCTCGATGCGGATCTGCGCGCGCGCGTGCACGCGGTGACGCGGCTGACGCCGAACATCGTCGAGGTCGTGCTCGAGGCGCCGCAGGCCGCGCGCAAGTTCCGGCCCGGCCAGTTCTATCGCCTTCAGAATTTCGAGACGCTGGCGCCACGCATCGACGGCACCGTGCTGGCGATGGAGGGGCTGGCGCTGACCGGCGCGTGGGTCGACACGGATCGCGGGCTCGTCTCTGTGATCGCGTTGGAGATGGGCGGATCGTCGGATCTGTGCGCACTGCTCAAACCCGGCGAACCCGTGATCCTGATGGGGCCCACCGGCAGTCCGACCGAAACGCCGGCGGGCGAGACGGTGGCGCTCGTCGGCGGCGGCCTCGGCAACGCGGTTCTGTTCTCGATCGGCGCGGCGCTCCGGCGCGCGGGCTCGCGCGTTGTCTACTTCGCCGGGTACAAGAAGCTTCAGGACCGCTACAAGGTCGAACAGATCGAGGCGGCCGCGGACGTGGTCGTGTGGTGCTGCGACGAGGCACCCGGATTCACGCCCGGCCGGCCGCAGGACCGCAGCTTCGTCGGCAACATCGTCGAGGCGATGGCGGCCTACGGCGCGGGCCGTCTGGGCGAGACGACGATTCCGTTGACGGCGGTCGACCGCATCATCGTCATCGGTTCGGACCGCATGATGGCCGCGGTCGGCGCCGCACGGCATGGCGTGCTGCGCCCGTATCTGAAGCCGGACCACGTCGCGATCGCCTCCATCAACTCGCCGATGCAGTGCATGATGAAGGAGATCTGCGCCCAGTGCCTGCAGGCGCACAGGGATCCGGTCACGGGTGAGGAGACGATCGTCTTCTCGTGCTTCAACCAGGATCAGCCACTCGACTGCGTGGACTTCGGCGTCCTCAACGAGCGGCTTCGGCAGAACGCGCTTCAGGAAAAGCTTACCGCACTGTGGATCGACCGCTGCCTGAAGCGGCTCGATCTGCGGACCGAAGCTGCGGCGTAACCGCCATCGCGGCCGCGTACGGGCGGCCGCTGCAGGTACGCAGGATCACGGGATCAAGGGCACCGGTGCCGTGATTTGCCGCGCCCTGACGTGACGGGCTTGGCGGTTCGGGCGGCGCTGCGGCGCCGCGCCGGAACCGGGCTCACGCACGGCACGTTCGCCCATCCGGGCGAACCGGACGATTGCCCACGACGTGCGGCGCATCCGTCATGCCGCGCAACGCACGATCGCGGCCGGGCTAGGTGTCGAGGCGCACCGATACGCCCCGGCGGGCCAGCGCATCCGCCATGGGTATTCCTGCCGTCGACAACGTCGGATCCATGCTCTTTCCCGCCGTTCCGTCGGGGTGATGGCGCAAACGCCGGCGGCGTGTGATCGGCGCCCATGGCGGGAACGGCGCAGGGAAGGGACCGTTCTCAGGAGAGCCTATGCCCCGCACAGCGAGGCGGGCTTCGAACGGGATCGGCACCGACAGCCGGTAATCGGAGGACGTAATGCCCAGGATCGGTATCTCGGGCTCCTATGGCGGACTGAACTTGGGCGACGAGGCGATCCTGACCAGCGCGATCGCCCAGCTGCGCGCGACCGTGCCCGACGTGGAGATCGTGGTCTTCTCGAAGAATGCGGAACACACGCGCGCGCATCACAAGGCCGACCGCGTGATCTCGCCCCGGGAGCTGCTGCTCGAGGAGATTATCCCCGAGATCGGGCGTCTCGACCTGCTGCTGCTCGGCGGCGGCGGCATCCTCTACGACACCGAGGCGCGCACCTACCTGCGCGAGGTCGTCATCGCGCATGAAAGGGGCATACCGACCTTTGCCTTTGCGATCGGCATCGGGCGGTTGAACGACCCCGAGGAGCGCCGCGCCGTGCGCCAGGGCATGAACCGGATGACCGGTATCACGGTGCGCGAACTCAGCGCGAAGCGCCTTCTCGAGGAGATCGGGGTCGAGCGGCCGATCATGGTGACGGCGGACCCGGCGTTTCTGCTCACGCCGGAGCCGTTCACCGACGACATGCTACGCGCCGCAGGCGTGCCGCTCGATGTTCCCCTGATCGGGTTTTCCGTTCGCGAGTTGGGCCCGGCCGCGCCGGATCTGAGCGAGGCGGCATACCATGCCCTTCTGGCGGAGACGGCGGATTTCATGGTGCATCGCTATGATGCCCATGTCGTGTTCGTACCAACCGAGCGCATCGATGTCCGCGAGGCGCATCGGGTCGTCGGCCAGATGGCGACGCCGGAACGCGCGCACATCCTTCGTTTCGACTACAGCCCGTCGCAGATGCTCGGGCTTCTCAGCCGCTTCGAAATGGCGGTCGGCATGCGGCTGCACTTCCTGATCTTTGCGGCGCTCGCGGGCGTGCCGCTCATGGCCCTGCCATATGCGTCCAAGGTTACCGACCTTCTCGAAGCGCTTGGTCTGCCGAAGCGGCCGGCGGCGCATGAACAATACGCGGGTGCGTTTTTGGCCGACGTCGATCGGCTCTGGGACAATCGTGCGACGCAGCGGACGCTGGTGCGCACGCGTACCCCGCATCTGCAGGAGCGTGCCCGGCAGAACGTGCCGCTGGCGCTCGCGACCATCCGCGAGAAGGGACGGGCGCACCCCGCCGATTTGCTGCCAAACGCAAAGCTCGGTCATGCCGGTGCTGGCGCGTCCGCGTGAGCCGCGGACGGTCATGCTGCCACCGCGCATCGCGCGCGTCGGCGGGCGGGCGGATGTACTAATCGTCGGCGGCGGGCCTGCGGGCATCGGCGCCGCACTGGGCGCGGCCTGGGCGGGCGCCCGCGTGATCCTGGCGGAACGCCACGGATTTCTCGGCGGCAATGCCACCGTCGCACTCGTAATGCCGCTGATGTCGTTCTTCACCGAGCGATGCCAGCCCGACGCGGCGGACCACACCCGGCTCTTGCCGATTGACCACGGACCGGGCGATCCCGTCATCGCCGGTGCGCTTGCCGTCTTTCTCGAGCGGCTCGTCGCCGCCCGCGGCGCCATCGCCCCTTCGGCGGCGACCGGCTATGTGGTTCCGTTCGATCCGGAGATGTTCAAGCTGGTCGCGATCGAACTTCTCGACGACGCCGGCGTGAGCCTGTTTCTGCACGCCTTCGCCTCGAGTGTGTTGATCGAGAACGAGCCGCCGGGCGTGGTCTTCGAGACCAAGTCCGGCCCCGTCCTGATCGAGGCGGATGCGATCGTCGACTGCACCGGCGACGGCGACGTCGCGGCCGGCGCCGGGGCTGCCTATGAGGTCGGACGCGACGTGGACGGCCTCGTGCAGCCGATGACGCTCATGTTCCGGATGGTGGGGATGGATCATGCCGCCTTCGCCGCCTATGTGAACGAAAACCCGTCGCAATGGCACGGCGTACACGGGTTGTGGGATCTGATCGCCGAGGCCGCGGCGGCAGGCGAACTCGATCTGCCGCGGGAAGATATCCTCTTCTTCGCAACCCCCCATCGCGGCGAGGTCAGCGTGAACAGCACCCGCGTCACGGGCGCCCTCGGCACCAGCGTCTGGGACCTGACCTACGCGGAGTGGCTGAGCCGGCGCCAGATGCGCCAGATCGCTGCGTTCCTGAAAAAACGCGTGCCCGGTTTCGCAGAAGCCTATGTCGTGCAGAGCGGTACGACCATCGGTGTGCGCGAGACGCGGCGCATCGTGGGCGAGTACCGGCTGACCGCCGACGACATTCTTTCGGCACGCAAGTTCGAGGACGCGATCGTCCGCGGGACATACCCGATCGATATCCATGATCCGGTCGGGAAGGGGACAGTGTTGAAGCGGGTGCCGCTCGGCGACGCGTACGAGATCCCGTTGCGCTGTCTCGTGCCACAGCATGTCGAACACCTGCTCGTGGCGGGACGGTGCATCTCCGGCACGCACGAAGCCCACTCGTCGTATCGCGTCACGCCGATCGCGATGGCGACCGGTCAAGCCGCCGGCGTTTGCGCGGCGATGGCCGTCCGGACGCAACGACGTCCGCGCGACGTGCGGGCCGGCGAGGTCCAGGCGGAACTGAGGCGGCAGGGGGCGAACCTGCGCGGGCCGCTCGACGCGCACGACGCCGTTTGAGGCGTCGACTTTCACCCGCGCCCGGTCGGCGGCGATTCTCCCTGACATGCCGGGCCGTCGCTGAACTCTTGGACAGAGCCCGCGACGCGGCTACAACCGTCGGCATGAACGAGATGTCCGATACATTCGACCGCGAGGTCGACGCGGCGCGGGCGGCACTCCTGCGGCTCGGCCTGATCACGCCGGCCGACCGTCCGCGTTTCGCGCGGCTGACCGGCGGCGTCGCCTCGGACATCTGGAAGGTCGAGCTGCCGGCGGGCCCGGTCTGCGTCAAGCGGGCGCTCGCCAAGTTGCGCGTCCAGCAGGACTGGCGCGCCCCGGTATCGCGCAGCGGCAACGAGGTCGCCTGGCTCGAGACCGTCGGGCGCATCGTGCCGGACTCGGTACCGCGCGTGATCGCGGCCGACCGGGACGCCAACCTGTTCGTGATGACCTATCTCGATCCCGCCGTTTACAGCGGCTGGAAGCAACAGCTTCGCGACGGCATCGCCGATGCGGCGACGGCGCGCGCCGTCGGCGAGCGTCTCGTCCGCATCCACGCGGCGACGGCCGGCGATCCGGCGGTCGCCGCACGCTTCCGGACCGACGAGATATTCGATGCGATCCGGCTGGAGCCGTATCTCCTCGCGACGGCGCGCCACTACGAAGGACTCGGTCAGCCCGATATCGCTGCGGCGTTGCGCGACCTGGCCGCCGTGACGGCGGCGACCAAACACGCGCTCGTCCACGGCGACGTGAGCCCGAAGAACATTCTCGTGGGGCCTTGCGGGCCTGTGTTCCTCGATGCGGAATGCGCCTGGTACGGCGATCCGGCCTTCGATCTTGCGTTCTGTCTCAACCACATGCTGCTCAAATGCCTGTGGCGGCCCGATGCGTCCGCAGGGTTCATGGCGTGTTTCGATGAGCTGGCTTCGGCCTATCTCGCCGGCGTGACATGGGAGCCGCCCGCGGCGATCGAGGCGCGGACGGCGCGGCTTCTGCCCGGGCTTTTCCTTGCACGCGTCGATGGCAAGTCGCCGGTCGAATATCTGGTCGACGCGCGCGACAAGGATCGCGTGCGGCGCGTGGCCATCCGGTTCCTGCGGGAGCCGGCGACACGATTGGCGGCAATCCGTGCCGCCTGGACGGAGGAGACGAGCTCGTGACGAAGATCGTGGCAGTGATCGGGCGGCGCATATGGGATTCACGCGGCCGGCCGACGGTCGAAACCGAAATCCGGCTGGCGAGCGGTGCCGTCGGTCGCGGCATCGCGCCCGCCGGTGCCTCTACGGGGTCGGGCGAGGCGATCGATCTGCGCGATGGCGGCACCCGGTTCGGCGGCCTCGATGTCCGCCGCGCCGTCGCCAACGTGAACGGGGAAATCGCTGCCGCACTGATCGGCTGCGATGCCACCGATCAGGCGGCCATCGACCATCGTCTCGTCACGTTGGACGGGACGCCGAACAAGGCGCGCTTGGGCGGCAATGCGATCATCGCGACGTCGATGGCGGTGGCACACGCGGCGGCCGCGGCGCGCGGGCTGCCGCTGTGGCGTTCGCTCGGCGCCGAGACGCCGGTTCTGCCGATGCCGGAAATCCAGATCATCGGCGGCGGTGCGCATGCGAGCCGTCGCGTCGATGTGCAGGATTTCATGATCGTGCCGGTCGGCGCCCGCGATTTTGCCGAAGCGCTCGACTGGGCGGCGGAGGTTCATCGCTCTGCCGGCGGCCTCCTCGCCAAGGCCGGACGGGTCGCCGGCGTGGCCGACGAGGGCGGCTATTGGCCGGCGTTCGACCGCAACGAGGATGCGATCGAACTGATCGTCCGCGCGATCGAGTCCGCCGGCTTGCGTCCCGGCGCGGACGTCGCCATTTCGCTCGACATCGCCGCGACGCAGCTCCGCACGCCCGGCGGCTACCGCCTCGCGCGCGAGGGACGGGAATTGTCGCCCGACGCGTTCGCGGCACTTCTGCTCGGCTGGCTCGACGCCTACCCGATCTGCGCGATCGAGGATCCACTCGCCGAGGATGATGCCGACGGTATCGCCGCCTTTACCCGCGCGGCGTCGGCGCGCGCGATCGTGGTGGGCGACGATTTCCTGGTCACGAATGCGGGGCGAATCGCCGATGCCGCGGCGAAAGGCGCCTGCACGGCGACCCTCATCAAGCCGAACCAGGCCGGAACGCTCACCGAGGCGAAGGCGGCATTCGATGCCGCGCGCGCCGTGGGCTGGACGACGATCGTGTCGGCGCGCTCGGGCGAAACCGAGGACGTGACCATCGCGCATCTCGCCGCGGGGTGGGGCGCCGACATGCTGAAGGTCGGCTCGTTGACGCGCTCGGAGCGGATGGCGAAATGGAACGAATGCCAGCGGATCGCCGAAAGCCCCGGGGCGCGTTTCGCCGGCTGGCGGGGCGCGCGCGGCGGCTGAACGTCCGGCTCAGCCCCAGCTCGTGATGATGCCGCGCCGGCGCAGGTTGAAGCGCGGCTTGTACACGGCTGCGGGCAGGGAGCCCGGACGGCCGAAGAGGTAGCCCTGGCCGTATCCGACTCCCAGCGCCTTCAGCGCATCGGACTGCGCCTCGGTTTCGACCATCTCGGCGATCGTACCGGCGCCGAGCTTGCGGGTGAGCGCCACGATGGCCTCGATCAACGCGCGGTCGCGCGGGTCGCTGGTGACGTTGCGCGTGTACTTGCCGGCGAGTTTCACGAAATCGACCGCAAACGCGTTGAGGTAGTCGAACGAAGCGGCACCGGTTCCGAAATCGTCGAGGCAGATGCGGATGCCGCGCCGGCGCAGGTCCTGCAGGAACAGGGCGACTTCATCCGGACGGCTGATGATCGCCGACTCGGTGACCTCCAGCAGCAGGCGGCCGTCGAGATCACTCGCCGTCTTCAGGAGCGCCTCGAGCTCGGCACGAAAGATCGCGCTCTCCAGCGAGCGCCCGGACAAGTTGACCGCGATCGACACGGCCGGCTGCATCGCCTTTCGTTCCTCCAGCGCCCGCAGCACGCGGTCGCACACGGCGAGATCCAGCTCGTTGACGACGCCGACCTGCTCGGCGAAAGCGATGCGGGCTGCCGGCGATTCGCTTTCGGCGAAGCGGGCCAGCGCCTCGTAATGCGTGATGTTGCGCGATTCGAGCTCGACGATCGGCTGGAAGGCGAGATCGAACTGACGCGTGCTGAGCGCGGTGCGCAGCTGGCGGATGTTGCTTGCCGCCTCGCGGAGAAGCTGGCCGAGTCCCTCGGACAGCGATTGAATCGTGAAGTTTCCCTGCTTCGCCTCGGCAAACCTGTTGATCGCATAGACGAGGATGCGGGCGGCGTCGGTATCGCTCAGGCGGCCGCGGTCGAGGTCGACGGTCGACGTGCCGACCGTCAGCGATCGGCCCCGGGGATCGGCACTCCTGACGATTTCGGCGATCTGTTGGCCCAGGCTTCGCACATCGAGCGCGCCGTCGTGGACCAGTCCGAAGCGGTCGGCCGATAACCGGCCCGCGCCGTCGCCGCCCACCGATCTGGCCCGCAGATGCCGTCCGACGACGTTCATCAGCCCGGTGGCCGTCTCGCCATCGACACGCCGGCGAAGTTCGTCGAGACCGCCCATCGTGAGCAATGTCAGCTTGCCGCCGTTTCCGATCTCGGCGACGGCGCGCCGGACGAAGGAGTCGCGGTCGAGCAGCCGGGTCTCGGGATCGCGCCCGTTCTCCGTCCTTTCGCCGTCCATCGGCACGGCGGAAACCGGGGTGCTGAGCGTCAGGTGGAACACGTCACGTTCGGACGGCAGTCGGCAACCGCCGAGAATGACGGTCGAACCTTCATTGGCAAGCTGCACCATGATCGGGGCGAGGCGGCCGCCCTTGGCGATCGAGCCCAGCAGGATCTTGGCGAGCGGGCGATCGGTCGCCGAGAGCAGATCCAGCACCGAATGGCCGATGAGGTCCTCGGCCTTCTGATGCGTCAGGCTGAACGTGGCGCCGGTTGCGAACCGGATCTTGTAGTCCGCGCCGACCTCCATCAGCAGATCCGCCGCGGCGAATGC
This sequence comes from uncultured Rhodospirillales bacterium, assembly GCA_937926175.1. GTDB lineage: Bacteria > Pseudomonadota > Alphaproteobacteria > CACIAM-22H2 > CACIAM-22H2 > CALANV01. Next base: position 144,959 of record CALANV010000008.1, read on the forward strand.
AAAGGCTACGAATCGGTCGCGCTCCTCGCGCAAGTGGTCTCGCGTCGGCGGTACGGCTGGATAAGTCATGTCGTGTGGATTGGGGTCGTCGTCGTGGCGTGGCGTGGTCAGCAACCGTAGGATGCGCACGCTTAAGGAAGTTTTGACGTGAGCGGTTAACTCGGAGCCTCGGCCTTGACAAGCAGGGGGTTAGGCGCCCCATTATTCGTACACAAACAATCGGTCGTGGAACAGGCACGGCGGGATCAGGGAGGCGATGGGAAGCTATCTGCGTCCCACAAGACTGAGCGAGGCAGTCGCGGCGCTTGCCGGGCGCCCGCATGTGATCGTCGCCGGCGGCACGGATTTCTACCCCGCCCGCGTCGGCCGGCCGCTCGACGAGGACATCCTCGACATCACCGCCATTGATGAGCTCCGGCGGATCTCGGACGAAGGATCGCACTGGCGCATTCCCGCGCTCGTCACGTGGAGCGAGCTGGTGGCCGCCGATCTGCCGCCCCTGTTCGACGGTCTGAAGCGCGCGGCGCGGGAAGTGGGCGGCATCCAGATTCAGAATGCCGGCACGATCTGCGGCAATCTCTGCAACGCGTCACCGGCCGCCGACGGCATCCCGAACCTGCTCACGCTCGAGGCCGAAGTCGAGCTTGCCTCGGCATCGGGCAGCCGGCGGCTGCCGGTCGCCGGCTTCGTCCAGGGGAACCGCCGCACGGCCCGGAAGCCGGACGAACTCGTGGCAGCGATCCGCGTGCCGAAGCCGGCCCGGCCGGCGCGCGGCACGTTCCTCAAGCTCGGCGCGCGTACCTACCTCGTCATTTCCATCGTCATGGTGGCCGGCGTCATCGAGACTGGGCCGGATGGTCGCATCGCGGCGGCGCGCTTTGCCGTGGGCGCGTGCGCGCCGACCGCACGGCGGCTGCCGGCGCTGGAACAGGCTTTGATCGGCGAGAAGCCGTCGCCGGCGCTCGGCGGGCTCGTCCGGCCCGAGCATCTGGCGCCGCTCAGCCCGATCGACGACGTCCGGGGCACGGCCGCGTACCGCCGCGATGCGACGCTGACGCTTCTGCGCCGTGCGATCCAGGAGCTTGCAGCATGAGGTCGCCTGAGATCCGCGTCGCCTTCACGCTCAACGCAAAGCCGGTCGAGGTGCATGTCGAGCCGATCCGGCGCCTCGCCGATGTCCTGCGCGAGGATCTTCATCTCACGGGCACCAAGGTCGGCTGCAATGCGGGTGACTGCGGCGCCTGTACCGTGCTGCTCGACGGCCGCCAGGTCTGCGCGTGTCTCGTCCCGATCGCGCAGGTCGAAGGCCGGTCGGTGACGACGGTCGAAGGCCTGGCCAAGGACGGCCGCCTCAACGATCTGCAGCGCGCCTTCCATGCCCATGGCGCGGCACAGTGCGGCATCTGCACGCCCGGCATGCTGATGGCGGCGGCCGACCTGCTCGCCCGCAACGCACAGCCGAGCGAGGCGGAGGTGCTCGATGCGCTCGGCGGCGTGCTGTGCCGCTGCACCGGATACCGCAAGATCGTCGAGGCCGTGCTCGCCGTCGCCCGGCCGGCGACCACCGTCGATCCGGCGGCGGGCGAGGCGGTCGGCGCGCGCCTGCCCAAGACCGACGGCATCGCCAAGGTCACGGGCGCCGAACGCTTCGGCGCCGACACATGGCCGGCGGACTGCCTCGTGCTGCGGGCCGTGCGCTCGCCGCATCATCACGCCCGCTTCACGATCGGCGATCTCGCGCCGCTGCATGCGAAGTATCCCGGGCTCGTGCGGGTCCTCACGGCGAAGGACATCCCCGGCCAGAACCGCTACGGCATCTATCCGACCGGCAAGGATCAGCCGGCGCTCGCCGACGGCTACGTGCGCCACCGCGGCGAAGCGGTCGCCGCCCTCGTCGGCGACGCGGCGACGATCGCGGCGATCCGCGACGAGGACGTGCCGATCACCTGGGAGGTCCTGCCGACGATCAGCGGCATCGACGCGGCACTGGCGCCCGGTGCGCCCGCGCTGCATGCCGAGCATCCCGACAATGTGCTCATTTCCGGGCGCGTCGCGCGCGGCGACACGGCGTGCGCGCTGGCCCAATCGGCCGCGGTCGCCGAAGGCACGTTCGAGACCTCGTTCGTCGAACACGCCTATATCGAACCCGAGGCCGGCTATGCACGGCGCGTCGGCGACCGGATCGAGATCGTCGCCTGCACGCAGACGCCGTACATGGACCGCGACGAGATCGCGCTGATTCTCGGCCTGAAGCCGGAACAGGTGCGCATCATCCCGACCGCCGTGGGCGGCGGCTTCGGCGGCAAGCTCGACCTGTCGCTGCAGCCCCTGATCGCGACGGCGGCATGGCTGCTCGACCGGCCGGTGCGCTGCGTCTACACGCGGCCCGAAAGCATGGCATCGACCACGAAGCGCCACCCGGCCCGGATCACGGCGCGCGCCGGCTGCGATGGCGAGGGCCGGCTGACCGCGGTCGAATTCCACGGCGACTACAACACCGGCGCCTATGCCTCGTGGGGACCCACCGTCGCCAACCGCGTGCCCGTTCATGCGATGGGGCCCTACGAGGTGCCGGCCGTCCGGTGCACGACGCGGGCGATCTATACCAACGACCCACCGGCCGGTGCTTTCCGCGGCTTCGGCGTGCCGCAGGCGGCGATCGCGCACGAGGCGCTGATGGATGCGCTCGCGGCGAAGGTCGGTCTCGATCCGCTCGAGTTCCGCTGGAAGAACGCGCTGCACAAGGGCTCCGTGACGGCGACGGGACAGCACCTCGAGGCGAGCGTGGGCTTGCGCGCCTGCCTCGATGCGTTGCGGTCGCGCTGGAAGGCGCTGCGCGAGGCGGCAGAAGCGTTCAATCGCACGTCGGCCAATCGCAAGCGCGGCGTCGGCATCGCCTGCATGTGGTACGGCATCGGCAACACCTCGATGTCGAACCCGTCGACGATGCGGATCGGGCTGTCGCGCGACGGCCGGGTGACGCTTTACAGCGGTGCGGTGGACATCGGCCAGGGCTCGAACACGATCATGGTGCAGATCGCGGCCGATGCGCTCGGTGTGCCGGCCTCCGCGATCGCGCTTGTCGCTGGCGATACCGATCTGACGGCGGATGCCGGCAAGACGTCGGCGTCGCGCCAGACCTTCGTCTCCGGCAACGCCGCGCGGCTCGCCGGCGAGGACCTGCGGCGGCAGATTCTGCGTCTCGGCAATGTCGGGCCCGGGGCCCGCATCGAGCTCGAGCCCGGTCGGCTCACGCTCAGCGATGGCGACGTGCGCCGCGTGATCGAGCTGGATGCGCTGCCCGTCGTGTCGAACCAGGACGTGCTGGTCGGGACCGGAAGCTTCGATCCGCCGACGACTGCGCTCGATGAAGACGGGCAGGGGATTCCCTACGCGACCTACGCCTTCGCCGCGCAGATCGCCGAGGTGGAGGTCGACCTCGAACTCGGCACGACGAAGGTCCGGCGCATCGTCGCGGCGCATGACGTCGGCCGCGCCATCAATCCGACCCAGGTCGAGGGGCAGATCCACGGCGGGATCGCGCAGGGTCTTGGCCTGGCGCTGATGGAGGAGTATGTGCCGGGCCGCACCGAGAACCTTCATGACTATCTGATCCCGACCATCGGCGACGTGCCGGAGATCGAGTGCATCCTGATCGAGGACACCGAACCGCTGGGGCCCTTTGGGGCCAAGGGCATCGGCGAGCCAGCGCTGATCGCGACGGCGCCTGCCATCCTCGGCGCCATCCACCATGCGACGGGCGTTCGCCTCACCCGGGTGCCGGCGACGCCGGACCGCGTTCGGGCGGCGATCCTGGCGGCGCAGAATTCATGACGCGAGGCCCTCGATGACTGAGACGAAGAAGAGCACCGACACGCCCACCGAAACGGCACTTGCCGAGGGCAAGGCGAAGGGCGCGGACGGCATCGTCACCTGCGATGCGTGTCCGGTGCTGTGCCGCATCCGTCCCGGCAAGACCGGCGCGTGCGACCGCTACGGCAACGTCGGGGGACGTCTCGTGCGCATGGACCCGTTCGTAGTGACGCAGAAGGTCGCCGCAGCGGATGGCCGCCTCGTTCCGTTCTTCGGCCAGGACTGGGACGGCAACCCGATCTCGGGCCGCACGACCTTCGTCACCGGCGTCGGCGCCGGTACGACCTATCCCGACTACAAGCCCGCGCCGTTCATCGTGTCGAGCGAGGTCGACGGCGTCGACATGGTCACGGTCGTGACCGAGGGAATCTTCAGCTACTGCGGCGTCAAGGTGAAGATCGATACCGACCGCTATGTCGGTCCCGAGCAGGCCGCGGTGCGCGTCCAGGGCGAGCAGGTCGGCCACGTGACGACCGCGGAGTACGGCTCGCAGATGCTGGCGATCGGCGGCGTGCGGCATCTGACCGGGGGCAGCAAGAAGGAAGGCACCGTCACCTGCGAGACGCTGCTCACGCTCTGCAACAAGGGCGCCGTCGAGATGACGATCGACGGCGGCGCCACGGTCGTCGTGCAGACCGGCCGACCGCCGATCATCAACGGCGTGCAGGAAGAGCGCATGCGCGTGGGCTGCGGCTCGGCCACGATCGGCATGTTCGCGCGGCAGTGGTTCGGCCATGCCGACGAGGTGATCGTCGTCGACGACCACATCACCGGCGTGCTGACGGAGCATCAGGCCGGCCGCTTCCTCAACATGCGTCCCGCCGGCATCCGCGTGCGCGGCCGCAAGTCCACGCCCGGCCGCTATTTCCAGGTCGCCAATCCCGGCACCGGCTGGGGCGGCACCGACATCACCGATCCGCTGCAGATCATCGAAAAGATCGATCCCAAGGTCGCGTGGCCGGGGCTCAGGCTCCTCATGGTCAGCACGACCGGCGAGCACGCCGCCTGGTACGTGCTCGACGAAAATCTGCAACCCCGGGAGGCGGAGATGCCGCCCGAGATCCGCAAGGTCGTCGATCGCATCGGCGAGAACTGCGAGCCCGCGCTGTGCAGCGTGCTGTTCATGGCCGGCGCCGGCGGCAGCCTGCGCGCCGGCGTCACCGAGAACCCGGTGCGACTCACGCGCTCGGTCCGTGCGGCGCTCACGCGCGTGACGTCGGGCGGGGCGCCGGTCTATGTCTGGCCGGGCGGTGGCATCACCTTCATGGTCGACGTGACGCTCATGCCCGACCAGTCGTTCGGCTACGTACCGACGCCGGCGATCGTGGCGCCGATCGAATTCACGCTGCGCCTCGACGATTACCGCGCTCTCGGCGGCCACATGGATCATGTGCGCCCGCTCGCCTCGATCGCGAACGAGCCGCGTCTCAAGCTCGCCGCCTGGCGGGAGGACAATCCATGGCCCGTCACACCGCCGGTGGCCCGCAAGGGGGCGGCTGAATGAGCGGGATCCAGGCCGCGATCCTGCCCGACGGGCGCCGACTGCACCTGCAGCACGGCCCGATCGATCTCATCATCCGGGCCGACGGTGCGCCGGAGGAAGTGCGCGCCGCGTACGCGCAGGCAACCGGCGCATTCGAGGACGTGCTCGGCACGCTGGTGCGCGAGCTCGCCGTGCTCCGGACGCCGCTCGGCGACACGCGGCCGTCGGTGGAAGGACCGGTCGCGCGGCGTATGATCGATGCCTGCTGGCCCTATCGCCACGAATTCATCACGCCGATGGCCGCAGTCGCGGGTGCCGTCGCGGATCACGTGCTCGAGAAGATGCTCGAGGGCCGATCCATCGAACGGGCCTTCGTCAACGACGGCGGCGACATCGCCTTTCACTTAAGCCCCGGACGGCGGCTCGACTGCGGCGTCGTCGCCGATCTGACCGCACCGTCGATCGACGGCATGATCGCGCTGACCGCCGAGATGCCGGTGCGCGGCATCGCGACCTCGGGCCGCGCCGCCAAGGGCCGCGGCGGCCGCAGCTTCTCGTTCGGCATCGCCGACGCCGTGACCGTGCTCGCGGCCAATGCCGCAGCCGCCGATGCCGCCGCGACGATGATCGCGAACGCCGTCGACCTGCCGGGACATCCGGCGATCAGCCGCGGGCCGGCGTGCGAAATCGATCCCGACAGCGACCTGGGGGACCGGCTGGTGACGCTCGACGTCGGACCGCTGCCGGCAGAGGCGGTTCGCATAGCGCTCGCGGCCGGCACGGCGCGGGCCGAGGCGCTGCGCCGGGCTGGACACATTTACGGCGCGGTGCTGGTATTGCAGCAACGGTTCGCCATCGTCGGCGCGATAGTCGATCGTCTGGCGGCATAGGTAACGAGATCGGGGGTTAAGGTCATGGCGCTGGTCCAAGTCCGCAAATACCTGACGATGGTCGAGGAGATCTTCCACGAAGGCGGGCCAGTGGCGGAAAAGCCCCTGAAGCAGGGCGCCATCGCCGCGGTGATCAAGAACCCGTTCGCCGGCCGCTACGTCGAGGACCTGATGCCGTTCATAGACGAGCTCAAGCCGCTCGGCCACGAGATGTCGCGCCGGCTGGTCGACGCGCTGGGTGGCGATCCGAAGCAGATCGAGGGTTTCGGCAAGGGCGCCATCGTCGGCGAGGCCGGCGAGCTCGAGCACGGCGCGTTGTGGCATGCGCCGGGCGGCTACGTGATGCGCGAGGTACTGGGAGGCGCCAAGGCGATGGTGCCTTCGACCAAGAAAGTCGGCGGGCCCGGCACGCGGCTCGACGTGCCGGTGACGCACATCAACGCATCCTATGTGCGCAGCCACTTCACCGCCATCGAGGTCGGCATCAACGACGCCCCGCGCGCCGACGAGATCGTCTACATACTCGTCATGACGACCGGGCCGCGCATTCACAACCGCGCCGGCGGCCTGAAGGCATCGGAGATCAAGGGAGAGGACGGCCTCAGATGAAGGCAAAGCTGCGCAAGCTGATCGTCACGCTCGAGGAAACCCATCGCGAGATGGGCCAGGACGTGCGGCCGCCGACGCGCCGGGCCGCCGCGATCGCCGTGATCGAGAATCCGTTCGCCGGCAAGTTCGTGGAGAATCTCGATCTGCTCATGGACATCGGCGAGCAGCTCGGCGATCTCCTGGGCCGGCGCGCGGTCGAAGCGCTCGGCATCAAGCCCGGACAGGCGGAAAGCTACGGCAAGGCGGCGATCGTCGGCGAGGCCGGCGAGCTCGAGCACGCCGCGGCGATCCTGCATCCGAAGCTGGGCAAGCCGCTGCGCGCTGCGGTCGAGAAGGGCGCGGCGCTGGTGCCGTCGGCCAAGAAAATGGGCGGTGTCGGCACACCGATCGACGTGCCGCTCGGCCACAAGGATGCGGCCTATGTCCGCAGCCATTTCGACGCCATGGAGGTGCGCGTTCCGGATGCGCCGCGGGCGAACGAGATCGTCGTTGCCATCGTCGTCACCGACAGCGGCCGGCCGATCCCGCGCGTGGGTGGCCTGACCAAGGACCAGATCGAGGGCAAGGACGGACTTAGGTAGTCAGTTGCCGACAGGCGCTTCGTGCGTCGCCAAGCATGGGGCGAGGTCGTCTGAAACGGAAGGGCACGATAAAGTCTCTCGTGCGGATCCATCGATGCATGCGGGGCAGAGGACAGGAGGCATATCATGAAGATCAGACGTCGTGATTTCATCGCCGGGGCCGCCGCGACAGCCGCACTGGCCGGGGCGCCGGCGATCGTCCGTGCGCAGAGCGCCACCATCAAGATCGGCGAGATCAACAGCTACACCACCATTCCGGCATTCACGTTGCCGTACCGCAACGGCTGGCAACTCGCGGTCGAGGAGATCAACGCCGCAGGCGGCGTGCTCGGCCGCAAGCTCGAGGTGATTTCGCGCGACGACGCCGGCAAGCCCGAAGACGCGGTGCGCCTCGCCGGCGAGCTCGTCAACAACGAGAAGGTCGTGCTTCTCGCCGGCACGTTCCTGTCGCATGTCGGCCTCGCCGTCAGCGACTATGCCCGGCAGAACAAGGTTTATTTCATGGCCGCCGAGCCGCTCTCTGACGCGGTTACATGGGCCCAGGGTCACAAGTACTGCTTCCGTCTGCGGCCTTCGACCTACATGCAGGCGGCGATGCTGGCCGAGGAGGCGGCAAAGCTTCCCGTCAAGCGCTGGGCGACGGTCAGCCCGAACTACGAATACGGCCAGTCGGCCGTGAAGTGGTTCAAGGAGCTGGTGCAGAAGAAGCGGCCGGACGTGCAGTTCGTCGCCGAGCAGTGGCCGGCGCTCGGCCGTATCGACGCGGGCGCGACGGTGCAGGCGATCGCGCAGGCGAACCCCGAAGGGATCTTCAACGTGACCTTCGGCCCCGACCTGACCAACTTCGTCCGCCAGGGCAACACGCGCGGCCTGTTCGAGGGCCGCGTCGTCGTCAGCATGCTAACGGGCGAACCCGAGTATCTCGACCCGCTGGGGGACGAAACGCCGGAGGGTTGGATCGTCACCGGCTATCCGTGGGACCAGATCGACACGCCCGTCCACAAGGCGTTCCGCGAGGCCTATCAGAAGAAGTTCAACGACTATCCGCGCGTCGGCTCGGTGGTCGGCTACGAAACCTTCAAATCGATCGCGGCCGCGATCAAGAAGGCCGGCAGCACCGATACCGAGGCGTTGATCGCGGCGAGCCGCGGCCTCGTCGTCGACGGCGTGTTCGGACCATACACGTTCCGCGCCATCGATCATCAGGCGACGCTCGGCGCCTATGTCGGCAAGACGGCGCTCAAGAACGGCAGGGGCGTGATGGTCGACTGGCGTTATGCCGACGGGAAGGACTATCTCCCGCCCGATGACGTCGTGCGCCAGATGCGGCCGGACACCACCTGACGCCTGAACCGGCGTACCTTACGCCTTCACCCTCCCGCGCGGGCGGCGCGGGCCCCTCCCTCTCCTCGCCGGGGAGAGGGACGGGGTGAGGGGGATCGTTCGACCTTCATCTCAGCTCGGACTGCCACTTGGATTTCGTCGTCGCTCAGTTCCTGACCGGACTCGCCAGCGCCTCGTCGCTGTTCCTGGTCGCGTCTGGCCTGTCGATCATCTTCGGGGTCAGCCGGATCGTGAACTTCGCGCATGGCTCCTTCTACATGCTGGGGGCCTATCTCGGCTGGACCTTCGTCACCAATCTGCCCTACGGCCACCTCGGTTTTTGGGGCGGCGTGCTGGCGGCGACGGTGGCGGTCGGCCTCATCGGCGTCGCGATCGAGATCGTCCTGCTCCGCCGCATATATGCCGCGCCGGAGCTGTTTCAGCTGCTGGCGACGTTCGGCGTGGTGCTGGTCGTGCAGGACCTGACGCTCGCGATCTGGGGGCCGCAGGATCTGCTGGGGCCGCGCGCGCCGGGCCTGCGCGGCGCCGTCGAGATCCTGGGCCAGCGTTTCCCGCGCTATGAGCTGCTGCTGATCGTGGTCGGGCCGGTCGTGCTCGGCCTGCTGTGGCTGCTGTTCCACCGGACCCGCTGGGGCACGCTGGTGCGCGCGGCGACGCAGGACCGCGAGATGGTGGGTGCCCTCGGCGTCGACCAGAAGCTTCTTTTCACCTCTGTGTTCTTCCTGGGGGCCTGCCTCGCCGGACTCGGTGGTGCCCTGCAGCTTCCGCGCGAGCCGGTGACGCTCGCCATGGACCTCTCGATCATCGCCGACGCCTTCGTGGTGGTGGTGGTCGGCGGCATGGGCAGCATCGCCGGGGCCTATCTCGCCGCACTGCTGATCGCGGAACTGCAGGCCTTCATGCTGGTCGCCCCGCCGTTCACGGTTCTGGGAATCGAGATCGTCCTGTCGAAGATGACGCTGATCCCGAGCTTTATCGTGATGGCGGTGGTGCTGATCGTGCGCCCGTACGGCCTGCTCGGCCGACCGATGGCGCATGCCCGTGCGGTGACCGGCATGATCGAACCCGTGGTGCGGCCGGCGCCGCGCGAGCTCAAGCTCGTGGGACTTGCGACGCTGGCCGTGCTCCTGCTCGCGCCGCTCGCGGCCGGCGATTACGGCCTGATCGTGTTGACCGAGATCGTGATCTTCGTCCTGTTCGCGGCGAGCCTCCATTTCATCATGGGGCCGGGCGGGATGGTCTCGTTCGGTCACGCCGCCTATTTCGGCCTGGGCGCCTACGGCGCGGCACTGGCCGTAAAGCACTTTGCCGCACCGATGTCGGTCGCGCTGATACTGGCGCCGCTCGCGGCGGGTTTGGGCGGCGTGCTGTTCGGGTGGTTCGTCGTGCGGCTCTCGGGCGTCTATCTCGCCATGCTCACGCTCGCCTTCGCGCAGATCGTGTGGTCGATCGCCTTCCAGTGGGTGGAGGTCACCGGCGGCGACAATGGCATTCTCGGCGTCTGGCCGGCAGAGTGGGCGAGCAACGCGTATGCGTTCTACTACCTCGCGCTCGTCCTGTGCGTCGCCGGGGCGCTGCTGCTGCGCCGGATCATCTACGCGCCGCTCGGCTATGCGTTGCGCGCCGGGCGCGACTCGCCGCTTCGCGCGGAGGCGATCGGCATCCCCGTCGCGCGCATCCAGTGGGCGGCGTTCACCTGTGCCGCGTTGTTCGCGGGACTCGCCGGCGGCCTGTTCGCCTTCTCGAAGGGCAGCGTGTTCCCGACCTACGTCTCCATCCCGCGCTCGGTCGACGCGCTGATGATGGTGTTGCTGGGCGGCGTTCAGACCATCTCGGGGCCGATCGTCGGCGCGATCGTCTATGCGGGCCTGCACGAACAGCTCTCGCGTCTGACCGATTACTGGCGGCTGATCCTCGGCCTTGCGATCATCGTTCTCGTGCTGGCCTTCCCGCAGGGAATCGCGGGCGCGGCGCAGCGGTGGTGGTACCGCGGCAAGGGGGAGGTCGCATGACCGTCCTCGAGGTCACGCATCTGTCGAAAGCGTTCGGCGGTCTTCAGGCCGTCGCCGACGTCAGCTTCACGCTCGCGGCCGGCGAGCTTCTCGCCCTGATCGGTCCCAACGGCGCCGGCAAGAGCACGTGCTTCAACCTCCTCAACGGACAGCTCAAGCCCGACTCCGGCACCGTCCGATTCGAGGGGCGCGACATCACCGGCCTGAAACCGCGCCAGATATGGCGGCTCGGCATCGGCCGCACGTTCCAGATCACCGCGACCTTCGCCTCCATGACCGTGCGCGAGAACGTGCAGATGGCGCTGTTGTCGTATCATCGGCAGCTCGCCCAGTTCTGGCGCCCGGCATCGACCTTCCATCGCGAGGAGGCGGACAAACTTCTCGCCCAGGTCGGCATGCTCGACCAGGCCGACCGGGCCTGTGGCGTGCTCGCCTACGGCGACCTCAAGCGGGTCGAACTCGCCGTCGCGCTCGCCAATGCGCCGCGGCTTCTCCTGATGGACGAACCGACGGCCGGCATGGCGCCGAAGGAGCGCGTCGAACTCATGGCGCTTACGCGCGAGGTCGTGCGCCAGCGCAACATCGCCGTGCTGTTCACCGAGCACGACATGGACGTGGTGTTTGGCCACGCCGACCGCATCATCGTCCTCAACCGCGGCCGGCTGATCGCCCAGGGCCGGCCCGAGGACGTGCGCGCCGATCCGCGCGTGCAGGAGATCTATCTCGGGGCCGGAGGTTACGCATGAGCTCCGCCGACCTGCTCGCCGTCGAAGGCATCCACACCTACTACGGCCGCGCCCACATTCTGGCCGACATCACGCTGCACGTACGGCGCGGCGAGGTCGTGGTGCTGCTGGGCCGCAACGGCGCCGGCAAGTCCACGACGATGAAGACGATCATGGGCCTGCTGCGTCCGGCGGCGGGCCGCATCGTCTTCGGCGGCCAGGACATCACCGGATGGGCGCCGTATGCGATCGCGCGCGCGGGTCTGGGCTACGTGCCCGAGGACCGGCGCGTCTTCACGGACCTCACCGTCATGGAGAATCTCGAGGTCGGTCGGCAGCCGCCACGCGCAGATGCGCCGCAATGGACGCCGGAGCGCTTGTTCAAGATCTTTCCGAACCTCGGCGAAATGCGCAATCGTCCGGGTGGACGCATGAGCGGCGGCGAGCAGCAGATGCTGACCATCGCCCGCACACTGATGGGCAACCCGCGCGCGATTCTTCTCGACGAACCCTCGGAAGGATTGGCGCCGGTGATCGTCGACCAGATGGCGGACACGATCCTGGCGCTCAAGCGCGAGGGGCTGACGGTCATCCTGTCGGAACAGAACCTCCACTTCGCGACGCGCGTCTCGGACCGCGCCTACATCATCGAAAAGGGCCGCATCCGCTATTACGGCACGATGGCGGAATTGGCGGCCAACGAGGCCGTGCGGGCGCAGTATCTGTCGGTCTGAACCGCGGTCGTCCCATTTTCGGGACGCTTGACACCGGCCCCAAGCCCCTGGAACGGCTGCCTTGGCAGCTGTCGCAGCTGTCGCAGCT
>CALANV010000009.1 GCA_937926175.1 uncultured Rhodospirillales bacterium
GGCTTCACGCTCTTCCGCCTGACCGACAAGGTGAAGGACATCGTGCTGCGGCAAGGCCAGCCGCTCTTTGCGCTGGTCGGGCAGCTGAGAAAGACTGACGCGCGTCCGCAGCGCGAGGCACCGGATTTCTTCGAGAGGGTCAAGGCGCGTATGATGCTGCGGCAGCCGGTTGACCTGTCGAAGGAAGCGGAGAAGGTGTTCTCGCTTCTTCGCGCCGAACCGGCGCCGGTGCCTGGTTTGGTTCGCGAGACAGTGGCTGTTGCGATCAGGCCGCGCAAGGGGCACCCCGATGAGTTCATTGTCACGGTGCGGGATGCCGAGGGTAACGAGTGGGAGACCGTCGATTACGGAAGCGATCTGCTGCGCACGTCAGCGATCTTTGACTTCCTTCCCGACGGGACGCCGGCCATCACGTTTTTCCCGTTCCACCTCACCGGCGATTTCGTCCATCGCCTCCGGGGAGAGAGAGCGCACGAGTGGACGCATGGGCTTCGCATCCTCGGGCACCTGCCCGGCAGGGTAAAAGATGCTGCGTCTGCGTGGGGTCGGCTTGTCCGTCATGCTGAAAGCCTCGGGATTCTGCAGGGTTCGCTCTACGATCACTTGAAGCGGATCGGCCATCCGCGCGCCGAGAACGTCAGGAATAAAGCCGCTTCGATCTTCGAGATATATCACAGAGCCTACGAAGGGCTAAGGGATTATCGCGAGCGGATCGACCAAGAGGCCGTCGCGCACATGGTTCAGCAATATGTGCACGGCGTCCTGACGGATCAAGACATCGCGCCAGTCAAGGATCTGATCGACCAAATCACGGGTCAGCGCACGCTCGACGCGATGCGCGAGGCCATGGTGCAGGACGACATCATCGCGTTCGCGGCGAAAGGCGATCGCTTCTATGCCTTCGCCGGCGAGCGTGCCCGTACCGCGGATCTTCAGGCGCTCGAGCGCGCCAAGGAAATGTCGCGGGCTGGATGGGACCGCACGACGATCTGGCGAGAGACGGGATGGTTCTACGGCCCTGACGGCAGATGGCGATTCGAGATCGACGATAGCCAGATGCGCTATCGCGGCGAGGCATTGAACAGGTACGGCCAAGCGCCGCTTGGCGACCGCATCACCAAGTTTGCTCCTGGCTTGGCCCGGGTCGTGGGCGTAAGCGAGATTACGAGGCAGGGGCTCATCATGCACCGCGATTTGTTCGCGGCGTATCCAGAGCTGAGAAACATCGAAGTTTCGATGGAGCGGTTGCCTTCGGGCATTTATGGCATTGCCGAGCCAGGCAGAATGCGGCTCGCTGGGCCCAACTTGCGCATCCTGATGCACGAGATCCAGCATCAGGTGCAGGACATCGAAGACTTTGCGCAGGGCGGCAACAAGATGATGTTCAGTGCCGACCAGATTGCGCGGGAACGCCAGCGTATCAGGCAAGAGGGGCCGCGTCCCGGATGGGACAGCATCGAAACGATCCCCGACGACGACCTCACGATCGCGTACAAGCTCTATCAGCGTCTTGCTGGCGAGGTTGAATCGCGCGCCGTCGAGAAGCGCCTGCTGCTGACGCCGGAAGAGCGCCGGGAGCGTCCGCCGTGGCTCGATTACGACGTTCCCGAGTACATGCAGATCATGCGCTTTGGGAGAGGCGCGCCGCAATATGCGCTCGGGAAACCGGCTCGTTCATTCATTGACGATATTCCTGCCAGCGAACGCGAGACCGTCCGCAAGGCCATACAGGATGCGGTCAACATCGTTCAGCGCATCGCTGGCAAGCATGTGGATGTCCGGTTCTTCGACAAGATCCGCACGGATGACGCGCTGAATGAGCGGTCTCGGAAACGTCTCGAACAGACCAACGTCCCCAAGACGGCAGGCGGCTTCTACAGCGCCTCGGTCAATGAAAGAGGCGAGCTCGACGGCAATGCGCTGATCGGCATTGCGATGAATGATCCGGCCTACGATCCGCTTACGACCGCGGGTCATGAAGCCTGGCACCATGTCGAGCACGTGCTTGCCACCAATGCCGAGATGCGGCTGTTGCGGCATCCTTCCGAGATGGAACGTGCCGCGCGTATGGCCGCTCGAGGCGCAGGGGTTCCGATCGAAGAGATCAAGAAGTTCCCCGACTACGAGATCCGCGCCATTGCCTTCCAATTCTATCGCCGTCAGCGCGAGGAAGGGGTGCAGCCTGCCGGCATTCACATCGCCGTGCGCCGGTTCTGGGATCGCGTCATCCGCATTCTGCAGGCCGTGCGCAATATCGTGACGGGCCGTGTTTCTGTGCAGCAGGCCATGGAAGGATCCGGCTCCATTGAGGCGATCTTCGAGCGGGCCCGTCGCGGCGAGTTCGCAGGTCGTGAGCCGCGCATGTCCGACGAGGCGCGCTGGGTGTTCCTTGCGAATGTCCTGCCGGATGGCTCCAGTGTCATACTGCCGTCAAGGGTGGCATCGATCCGTGTTTATCACGG
>CALANV010000010.1 GCA_937926175.1 uncultured Rhodospirillales bacterium
TCACCGTCAGGGCCGGCACCTACAAGGAAAATCTGACGATCAACAAGGAACTGACGCTCAATGGCGAAGGGGCGGGCACCACACGGCTGGAGTCCGACAAGGCCGGTAAGGGCAAGGGCATTGTCGTCGGCGCTTCGGACGTGACCGTCCAGGGTCTGGAGATCAGCGGTTACAACTATGGCGTCGAACTCACCGGCACATCGAATGACGTCACCCTCGCCAACCTCGCGCTTTCGGACAACACGTATGGCGTTTGGATGGGCGCCGGGGTGAAGGCCGATGGTTTCACGATGCGTGACAGCGAGATCACCGGCGGCAAGATCGGCGTGTACCAGGAGAGCAAGCTCGCGGCGGACAATACACCCACGAGCTCGTTCTCGAACGCCCGTTTCGAGCGCGTGGAGATCAGCGACGCAACCTTTAAGGGAATCTATCTCGAGTCGGCAGACGATCTCGTCGTCACCGACGTCACGATCAAAAATGCCGGTAACGTCGGCTACGATGAGAAAGACTACAATTACGGCCACGGCATCGACATCAACCTGAAGTACGACGACTTCGGCACGATCACGTTCAACAACGTGGTGGTCGAGGATTCGGGTTACAGCTCTGGTCGTCCGACGGGGGCCGCCGTCGTGATCAAGACCCGCGGCGGACCGGGCGACTCCGCCAGCTACACGGAACGTCCGGCGACACTTCAGGCTCTGAACATCAACGGCGGCCGGATCGCCGGGTCGCAGGGCCAGGGGCTCCGCATCGAGGACCTGAGCAACGGCGAAGGCGGTCAGCCGACCGTGCGGATCAACGGCATGCAGTTCGAAGACAACGGCTTGGACATCGTCGTCGGGAAGACGAACGTCGACGCCACCGGTTCGACCTTCGTCGGCGCCGCCACGGACACGGAGATCGAGACGCGCATCCTCCACGTCGTGGACGATCCGACCCGTGGCCGCGTGATGTGGACGCTGCTGACGCCACCGCCGTCGACGCCGCCGCTGCCGCCGAACGTCGATGACGTGGCCAGCAAGGCGCCGCCGATTCCACCGAGCGTCAACACGGAGACGCCGCCGCCACCACCGGCACCGCCGTCGACTCCGGCCAACGTCTTCAAGAGCGACGCGCCGTCGAACCCGTTCAACCAGACCTTCAGTCTGGGGGGCGGCAATCCGCCGGCTCCGCCGGCCCCGCCGCAGGGCAGCCAGCCCCAGGGCGACACCGCTCAAGCGCCGTCTCAGCCGCCGCAGACGCCCAACAACATCGAAGCGCCGAGCGGCGGCGTCGATCCCACGGGACCGTCTGATGTCGGCGGCGACCTGAACGAGACGAACCCCGGCGCCGAGGAAGCGACCCAGTTCGCCAACAACCTGCTGAACAACTTCTCGGTTGGAGGCGGGAACAGTGGCTCGAACGACAACGCGGACAACGGCTCGAACGACAACAGCAACAATAGCAGCAACAACACCGGTAACGCCGGCGAGAGCGGCGAATCCGGACAGAAATGAGCGTCTCAGCGATGCGTAAACCCACCTTTCTCGACCGCGCGCGCAAAACGCGTGCGGCTGGCGCCGCCTTTTGCCTGATCGGCGCCGCCCTTGGCGCCGGCTTCGCCCATGCCCAGGTCGTCCCGCCGAGCGCCGACCCCGGCCGCATCGAGCAGCGGTTCGAGCAGCCCCGCGTGCCGCAGTCGCGCCCCGAAACCACGGTGCCCGTGCCGGGCGTCGCACCGGCGCCGGCGGAGGCCGCGCGCATCCGGTTCGAGCTCCGGCGGATCGAGATCCAGGGGCATACGGTTTACACCGACGCGGAGCTGGCCGAGACGTACCAGGACTTCCTCAACAAGGACGTCTCCCTTGCCGACATCTACACGGTCGCGGAGCGGATCACGGCGAAGTACCGCGCCGACGGCTATGTCCTGTCGCGCGCCGTCGTGCCGGCGCAGACGATCAGCGACGGCACCGTCCGCATCACCGTCGTCGAGGGATTCGTCAGCAACGTCATCTTCCAGGGCGAGCCGAACTGGCTGCACCAGACTTATGCGGAAAAGATCAAGGCGTCGCGGCCGCTGCGCTTTTCCGATCTCGAGCGCTATCTGCTGCTCATGAACGACGTTCCGGGAACGGTCGCGCGCGGCGTGTTCGCGCCGTCGCGGGACGTACCCGGCGGGTCTGACCTCACGGTCGTGCTCGACCGCAAGCCGGTCGACGGCTTCGTCGGCATGGACAACCGCGGCACGCGGTTCTCCGGCCCGTTCCAGATCCTGACCGGTCTCGGCTTCAACGACGTGACGGGCATGGGGGAGCGGGTCACGCTCCGCTACATCACGGCGACGCAGACGGATGAGCTGCGTTATGGCGAGTTCGGCGCCGACGTGCCGATCTCGACCGAGGGGACGCGGTTCCAGCTGATCGCGAGCCGCAGCAACACGCACTCCGGCTACACGCTGAAGCCGCTCGACGTGAAGGGTTACGGCACGACGGTAACCGGCCGTGTCACGCATCCGCTCATCCGCAGCCGCGAGCGGAACCTGAGCTTGTTCGGCAGCTTCACGGCCCGCGACTCGGAACAGGAGATCCTCGGTACCGAGAACTTCGACGATCGCCTGCGCATCGTCCGCGTTGGCGCCAGCTACGATTTCATCGATTCGTGGCGCGGCATCACGCTGATCGCCGTCGAGGTAAGCCAGGGCCTCGACGCGTTCGGTGCCCGCGAGACCGGCTCGTCGAACCTCTCCCGCGCGCAGGGGCGGAGTGACTTCACGAAGGTGACGCTCGATGTCTCGCGGCTGCAGAACATCGTCGGCAATCTCAACTTGTTCCTGGCATTCTCGGCGCAGAAGACGCCCAACCAGCCGTTGCTCGCGTCGGAGGAGTTCGGCCTGGGCGGCGCGCAGTTCGGCCGCGCCTACGATCCGTCCGAGCTGACCGGCGACGACGGCTGGGCGGCGCGGGCCGAGCTTCAGTACAACGACCCGATCCCGTTCGAGCTGATCCGCGGCTATCAGCTCTACGCCTTCTACGACGGCGGCGTCGTCTACAACCACGATGCCGGCAGCGAGCGTTCGGAAAGCCTTGCCTCGGCCGGAGTCGGGACGCGCTTCAACCTGACCGACCAGATTTCCGGCTATGTCGAGCTGGCGGTGCCGCTGACCCGCGGCGTCCAGGGCGTCAGCACCGAGCCCGACGAGCAGGACGATCCCCGCATCTTCTTCTCGCTCGTCGCCCGATTCTGACCGGGTAACGGGTGTCCTTGGGCGGGGATGCGAAATTCCAGGTTGACCCCGGCTGCCGCCGGCGGTTGAATCGGCGCCGGATGAGTGCGCCCGCCGGGTCTTGAGTACCCGCGCGGGCGCTTCCGTTTGGGCCGCGGTCGGCCCCGTCCCGCGCCTCGTGCCGCCTGTCCCAACATGTCCCACGGGTCCCGACCTGTCCCACTGTCCCGTCGTCCCGTCTCGCGAAAGGTGAGACGGGTGCGACGCGTGAGAACGACGAAACTCGTGAGACACACGAAACTCGTGAGACGGACGAGACTCGTGAGACTTGCGAGACGGGCGAGATTCGCGAGACGGGTGAAACTCGCGAGACGGGGGAGATACGTGAAACGGGTAAGTCTCGTGAGACGGTGCGACGGTCGTGGCAACGGGGCGGCGGTACGACCGCGTCCGTCCCATCACGGGACAATGGGGCGGGACCGGTCCATCGCCCCGTCCCGCACCTTGTAACCCGTTACTGGATAACGATTTTCGGTGCCGGGCGGGCACCCGCCTGTTGGGACAGCTTGTCCCACACCCGGTCGGCGATGCGGCGATAGGCCCGGCCGTGCTCGCTGTCCGGGTCGCTCACGACGATGGGGCGTCCGCTGTCGGATGTCTCGCGGATGACGATGTCGAGCGGCAGTTCGCCGAGGAACTCGGTCCCCAGCCGCTCCGCCTCGCGCCTGGCGCCGCCGTGGCTGAAGATGTCCTCGCGGTGGCCGCAGTTGCGGCAGACGTGATAGCTCATGTTCTCGATGATGCCGAGCACGGGCACGTCCACCTTGCGGAACATGTTGAGCCCCTTGCGCGCATCGATAAGGGCGATGTCCTGTGGGGTCGAGACGATGATCGCACCCGACAGCGGTACGCGCTGCGCCATGGTGAGCTGGGCGTCGCCCGTGCCGGGGGGCATGTCGACGACCAGCACGTCGAGCTCGCCCCACGCCACGTCGCGCAGCATCTGTTCGAGGGCGCCCATGACCATCGGCCCGCGCCAGATCGTCGGCGTGTCTTCGGGCACGAGGAACCCCATCGACATCACCTTGACGCCGTAGTTCGCCATGGGCTGGATGGTGCGGCCGTCCGGTGAATGCGGCCGTCCGGTGATACCCATCATGCGCGGCTGCGACGGGCCGTAGATGTCGGCATCGAGCACGCCGATCTTGAGCCCCTTGGCGGCGAGCGCGAGCGCGAGATTGGTGGCGGTGGTCGACTTGCCGACCCCACCCTTGCCGGAGGCCACGGCGATGATGTGCCTGACGCCTGGAACGAGCTGCTTGCCTTCGCTGCCGGGGGGCCGCTGGGGTTGTCCGGCGCCGGCGCTGCGCTGCGCCGTCAGCACCGCCGTCACCGACAGGACGCCGGGGATGGCCTCGACGGCCTTTTCCGCTGCCTTGCGCAGCGGCTCCAGATGCGGGCCACGCTTCGCATCCACCTCGATCGCGAAGGTGACGTGCCCGTCACGGACCACGAGACCCTGGACCATGCCGAGCGTGACCACGTCCTGTCGGCGGTCGGGATCGATCACGCGGCGAAGGGCGTCCAGAACTTGCGCTTCCGTAAGGGGGGTCGACACGGTCCAGTCCTTGATTTGCCTTGTTTTGCCCCAATATCTGGTCTTAATGCCCAAGATATGGTGCGGGCAGGCGGGGATCGTTTCGCGAGAGTTGATACTAATGATATAAGGCCGGGCCCGTCGATTTGAAAGCGTCGAAGGGCGGGCGCGCCCGTACCCGGGGTGAGCCGAGACGGAACAGGAGGTTGGGAACAGACGATGCCGTGGTCGAACCAAGGTGGCGGTCCGTGGGGTGGCGGTGGTCGTGGCCCCAATCCGTGGGGGCGCGGCCCGAGCGGTCCGCAGCCGCCCAATATCGAGGAGCTGCTCAAGCGCAGCCAGGAGCGAATGCGCCAAGTCATGCCCGGCGGCTTCGGTTCGGGCAAGGGCATCGCCCTCATTGCGGTTCTGCTTGTCGCCGCCTGGATCCTGTTCGGCGGTCTTTATCGCGTGCAGCCGGACGAGCAGGGCGTCGAGCTGCTGTTCGGCAAGTGGGTGAACACCACCGGGCCGGGCCTGCATCTCTGGGCGCCGCCGCCGATCGGCTCGGTGCTGACGCCGAAGGTCACGCGCATCAACAGCATGGACATCGGCTTCCGCAGTGCGCCGGACGGTCGCGGTCGCTCGCGTTCGGTGCCGGAGGAAGCGCTGATGCTCACCGGCGACGAGAACATCCTGGATATCCAGTACACCGTGTTCTGGCAGATCAAGGACGCCGGGCAATACCTCTTCAACATCTATTCGCCCGAGGCGACGGTGAAGGCCGCGGCCGAGAGCGCGATGCGCGAGGTGATCGGCACCGTCCAGGCGCAGTTTGCGCTGGCCGAGGGCCGACCGCAGATCGAGCAGAACACGCAGGATCTGCTGCAGCGGATTCTGGACGACTACGGCGCCGGCATCCTGATCACGGAGGTTCAGCTGCGCGGCGTCGAGCCGCCGCAGCAGGTCATCGACGCCTTCCGCGACGTGCAGCGCGCGCAGGCGGACCGCGAACGCGCCCGCAACGAGGCCGAAGCCTACCGTAACGACATCGTGCCGCGTGCCCGCGGCGAGGCGCAGCGCATGATCGAGGAGGCCGAGGCTTATCGCCAGCAGGTGATCGCCGCCGCACGAGGCGACGCGGCGCGCTTCATCTCCGTCTACGAGGCCTACAAGCAGGCCCAGGACGTGACCAAGCAGCGCCTCTATATCGAGACGATGGAGGAAATCCTGCGCAACGCGACCAAGATCATCGTCGACCAGTCGGCGATGCAGCAGGGGGTCGTGCCCTATCTGCCGCTCACTGAACTGCAGCGCCGCATTCCCAGGCCGACCACAACTTCGGAACCGTCCGAGTCGCAGCAGACCATCACGCCGCGGCCGGCGCCCGCACCGCAGCAGGGAGGCCGCTGATGAAGCGTCCCGTTCTCGTTGCCGTCGGCGTCATCGCCGCGATCGTGCTTATCGTTCTGTGGGCGTCGGTGTTCACCGTTCACCAGACGCAACAGGCGCTGGTCCTGCAGTTCGGCGAGCCGCGACGGGTCGTGCAGGAGCCCGGCCTCCACTTCAAGCGGCCGTTCCTCGAGAACGTCGTCTACTTCGACAAGCGGCTTCTCGACTTCGATGCCGAGGCGCAGGAAGTGATCATGCTCGACCAGCGGCGCATGGTCGTCGACGCCTTCGCACGCTACCAGATCGTCGACCCGCTGCTGTTCTATCAGACGGTCGGGACCGAGGCGAACATGCGTGCGCGTCTGGCGGCGATCGTCAACGCCAGCCTGCGCAACGTGCTCGGCTCGGTGCCGTTTTCGGCGGTACTGTCGCCCCGTCGCGGCGCGCTGATGCGGCAGATCAGCGAGCTCGTCATCGCCGAGGCCAAGCCCTTCGGCGTGGAGGTGAAGGACGTGCGCTTCATGCGCGCCGACTTCCACCCGGACACCAGCCCGGCGATCTATGCGCGCATGCAGACCGAACGCGAGCGCGAGGCGCGCCAGGAGCGCGCGCTGGGCGCCGAGACGGCGCAGCGCATCCGCGCCGAGGCGGAGCGCGAGCGCACTGTCATCCTCGCCGAGGGGCAGCGTCAGGCCCAGACGCTGCGCGGCGAAGGCGATGCCGAGGCGACGCGGATCTACGCCGAGGCGTTCAGCCGCGACCCGCAGTTCTATGCCTTCTACCGCTCGCTCCAGGCGTACCGCCAGGCGATCAACGAGGGCACCACGCTCGTGCTGACGCCCGAGACGGACTTCTTCAAGTTCTTCCGCGACGTCGGCATGCCGCCGGCGCCGGGCACGGCCGAAGAGGAACAGGGACAACAGCCCGGCGCGCGTCAGGGGGCTGCGCCGCGTTGAGCGCAAGCCGGGTCGGGAACGGCGAACCGACGTCCCCGGCCCGGCGTTTTCTGTGCCGAATCATGCCATACGGCTGCCCCAATCGGTGCGTACACGGCATTACCGCAGGGCCCGCGTGTGGACGGCCGATCGCCGCAGGGTTAGCATCGGGAACGCCCGCCGCCGATCCGTCGGTGTGCCCAAGGGGTTGAAGAGACAAGGAGATTACAAGTGATCGCACGTTTCGCCGCTGTCGGGGGCCGGACGTCGGATCTGGTCCGTCGCGGGCTCGTGGCGTGCGCTGCGCTGGTCTTCGCGACCGGTGCGGCCCTCGCCCAGGCGCCCCAGGCTGCGCAGGGTCGCCCGGCGCTCGGCACGAATGCGCCGACGCCGCCGATGCCGAGCTTCGCCGATCTCGCCGAGCGTCTGCTGCCGGCTGTCGTGAACATCTCGACGACGCAGACCATCCGTCCCGACCGCAACCAGCGGCGCGGACCCGACATCCCGCAGTTTCCGCCGGGTTCGCCGTTCGAGGAGTTCTTCAGGGAGTTCTTCGACCGGCAGCGACCCGATGCGCCGCCGCGGCGCGCGCAGTCGCTCGGCTCCGGCTTCATCATCGACGAAGCGGGTTACATCGTCACCAATAACCACGTCATTGCCGATGCGGACGAGATCAAGGTGACGATGCAGGATAACACGCAGCTCAGCGCGAAGGTGGTCGGACGCGACGCCAAGACCGACTTGGCGCTGCTCAAGGTCGACTCGCCGAAGCCGCTGCCGTTCGTCAAGTTCGGCAACTCGGACGAGGCGCGGGTCGGCGACTGGGTGATCGCGATCGGCAATCCGTTCGGGCTCGGCGGCAGCGTGACGGCGGGCATCATCTCGGCGCGCCAGCGCGACATCAATGCGGGCCCCTATGACGACTTCATCCAGACTGATGCCTCGATCAATCGCGGCAATTCGGGCGGCCCGTTGTTCAACCTCGCGGGCGAGGTGATCGGCATCAACACCGCGATCTATTCGCCCTCGGGCGGCAGCGTCGGCATCGGCTTCGCCATTCCCTCGGCACTGGCCAAGCCGGTGCTCGAACAGCTGCGTGAGTTCGGCAGGGCGCGGCGCGGCTGGCTCGGCGTCAACATCCAGACCGTGACGGAGGAGATCGCCGACAGCCTCGGCCTCGACAAGCCGAGGGGTGCGCTGGTCGCGCGCGTGACCGAGAAAGGTCCGGCCGAGCAGGCAAAGATCGAGCCCGGTGACGTCATCCTCAAGTTCGACGGACGCGAGGTGACCGAAATGCGCCGCCTGCCGCGCATGGTCGCCGAGACCCCGGTGGGCAAGACGGTGCCGGTGGTCATCTGGCGCAAGGGCAAGGAGATGACGGTCCAGGTCAAGATCGGCGAGCTCGAGGACACCGAACAGATGGCCGCGGCGGCGCCGGGCGGTGATCGCACACCCAGTGGCCCGCCCGCGAGCACGGTCGAGACGCTCGGCATGTCGCTCGCCACGCTCACGCCGGAGCTGCGCGAGCGCTACGAGATCGACGAGAAGACCAAGGGCGTCGTGATCACCAAGGTCGACGAAGGATCGCCGGCGGCCGAGCGGGGGCTGCGGCCGGGCGAGGTGATCGTCGAGGTCAACCAGGAGCCCGTCTCGTCGCCGCAGCAGGTAGTGGACAAGGTCAAGGAGGCGAAGTCGCAGGGGCGGCGCGGCGTGCTCGTCATGGTCGATCGCCAGGGCGAACAGCGCTTCGTCGGCCTCTCCGTCGACAAGGACTGACCGGCGGTCCCGCCGCCGGACCGGCGGCGCGCACCATCCTGCTCGAGGGCGGGCTTCGGAAGAGGCCCGCCCTTCCTGTTTTGCATCGCCCAGAAACGCGCCGGTTCGTCGGGACGGAAAGAGAGCTCCGCGGTCGAGCCGCCCGACCGATCAACCGATTGTCATCACCGGACGGGTCGTGATTAGATGGCGCCGAAACCAAGCAAGAACATGAGTTTCGGGAGGGAACGGCGATGTCGGACACGATCAAGTACAGCCTTGAAGAAAACGAGATGCCGCGGGCGTGGTACAACCTCGCGGCGGACCTGCCGACGCCGTTGCCGCCCGTTCTCCATCCCGGCACGAAGAAGCCGATCGGGCCTGATGATCTCGCGCCGCTCTTCCCGATGGAGATCATCAAGCAGGAGGTTTCGACCGAGCGCTATATCGAGATCCCCGACGAGGTCCGTGACATCTATCGGCAGTGGCGGCCGTCGCCGCTTTACCGCGCACGCCGACTCGAGAAGGCGCTCGATACGCCGGCGCGCATCTACTACAAGTACGAAGGGGTCAGCCCGTCCGGCAGCCACAAGCCGAATACCGCTGTTCCGCAGGCCTACTACAACAAGAAAGAGGGCGTGAAGCGGATCACCACCGAGACCGGCGCGGGCCAGTGGGGATCGTCGCTCGCCTTCGCCGGCGCCCTGTTTGGCATTGCCGTCGACGTCTACATGGTGAAGGTCTCGTTCCAGCAGAAGCCTTATCGGCGGGCGCTGATGGAAGCCTATGGCGCGCGTTGCGTCGCCAGCCCCTCGGAAGAGACGGAATCGGGACGCGCCATCCTCGCGAAGAACCCGGACTCGACGGGCAGCCTGGGCATTGCCATCTCCGAGGCCGTCGAGATGGCGGCCAAGCGCGACGACACGAAATACGCGCTCGGCTCGGTGCTCAACCATGTTCTGATGCACCAGACCGTGATCGGCGAAGAAGCCATCCTTCAGCTCGAAAAGGCCGGCGACTATCCGGACGTCATCGTCGGCTGCACCGGCGGCGGCAGCAATTTCGCGGGGATCGCCTTTCCGTTCCTCGGCCGGCAGCTCCGCGGTGGCAAGAAGGTGCGGATTGTCGCGGTGGAGCCGGCGGCATGTCCCAGCCTGACCCGCGGAAAATACGCCTACGACTTCGGCGACACGGCGCATCTCACGCCGCTCGTGAAGATGCACACGCTGGGCTCGACCTTCGTGCCGCCGGGCTTCCATGCCGGCGGCCTGCGCTACCACGGGATGGCGCCGATGATCAGCCACGTCAAGGAACTCGGGCTGATCGAGGCCGTCGCCTACGAGCAGACCAAGGTCTTCGAGGCCGGCGTCATGTTCGCGCGCACCGAAGGCATCCTGCCGGCGCCGGAGGCGAACCACGCGGTGAAGGCGGCGATCGACGAGGCCCTGCGCTGCAAGCGCGAGGGTCGAAGCGAAGTGATCCTGTTCAACCTGTGCGGCCACGGCCACTTCGACATGCAGGCGTACATGGACTACTTCGCCGGCAAGCTCAAGGACCTCCAGTACGACGAGAAGGAGCTGGCCATGGCGCTCGCCGGCCTTCCGTCCGTGCCGGAGGCGGCCGAGTAGCACTACGGGAATCCGTCGCGATCGCGCCCGTCCGGTGCCGCGGGCGCGATCTTTGTTTGCGGGTGGCGGCCAGTCTGGCCTTGCATCGCCCGCATCGGCGGATGGCATAATCGATCCGCCGATGACATGTCTTTCGAATCCCTCACTGCATGATCAGCGAAACTGACGTTCTGTTGGTTGTCGATGTCCAGAACGACTTTTGTCCGGGCGGCGCACTGGCGGTGCCCGACGGCGATCAGGTCGTCCCGGTGATCAATCGTCTCGTGCCGCGTTTCGCGCACGTGATCCTGACGCAGGACTGGCATCCGCGGGGGCACTCGTCGTTCGCGTCTACCTATCCCGGCCGCAAACCGTTCGAGACGATCGATCTGCCGTACGGAAAACAGGTGCTGTGGCCGGATCATTGCGTGCAGGAAACGCCGGGTGCCGCCTTCCATCCCGACCTCGACTTGCGGCGGGCCGAACTGATCGTGCGCAAGGGATTCCGGCGGGAGATCGATTCGTACTCCGCCTTCTTCGAGAACGACCGCAAGACGCCGACGGGGCTCGGCGGATGCCTGCACGAGCGCGGCTTCACCCGCGTCTTTCTGGCGGGGCTCGCGACGGACTTCTGCGTGCGCTATTCGGCCGAGGACGCGCGTACGCTCGGTTTCGAGGTCGTCGTGATCGAGGACGCCTGCCGCGGCATCGACACGAACGGCTCCATGCAGGCCGCGTACGCGAGCTTTGCCGAACGCGGCGTACAGTGGCTCTGGTCGAACATGCTCGAGTAGCGTGGCGATCGGTCACATCGCCTGACCGCCGCCGGCGAGATCCTTGGGCTTCGAGCCGCCGGGTCTGCGGGCGGCAGCGGCCGGCGGCGGGGCATCGGTCGTCGCGGCCGGCTTCCTGATCTCCGGGATCACGATGTCGCGACCCGCGAGCGAGACCTTCCGGTACAGCGCGCGCTCGTATTCGTAGCGCGGCGGATAGGGCTTGCAGCAGTCGAACCCGACCTTGGCGCCGAGATAGTTCGGGAAGCTCGGATTGAGGCCGTGACCGAACGCGTTATCGATCACGACGATGCCGGTACGCGGATCGAGACGCGTCGCCATTGCCCATTCCACGTCAGAGGCGTTGCGGATGTCGACGTCGTCGTCGACGACGGTCACCATCTTCAACGGCGGGAACGCCGCGAAGGTCGCGAGCAGCGCTTGCTTCGACCATCCCGCGCGCTTCTGCTCGATCTGCACGACGGCATGGTAGAAGCCGCTGCCGCCGTGTGTGAAGTAGACGTCCTTCACCCCGGGGACCTGCCGGCTGACGAGGGCCAGCACGTTGGCTTCGCCGAGCAGCCCGACGGAGTTGTAGACCTCCTTGCCCGACAGGATGGTCTGGAACACCGGGTTGCGCCGGCGGTGGATTTTCCGGACATGGACGACGGGCCGGGGTTCGCGCTTTGCGTAATAGCCGGTGACCTCGGCGAACGGTCCTTCCTCGCCGAGCTCCCCCGGGATGATCTCGCATTCGAGCGCATACATGGCGTGCGCGACCAGCTCGACGCCGGACGTATCGCCGGGCACGAGCTGCAGCGGCGCGCCATGGAACTCCGAGGCGATGCCGAGTTCGTCGGTATCGGCGGGGGCTGCTTCGGCCGGCGTCGCCGCGGCGAAGTGGAGACCCGGCCCGACGCCGACATTGATGGAAAAGTGCAGGGACTTGCCCCTGGCCGCGGCCTTGTTGAGGTAGAGTTCCAGGTGCCGCCCGGCGTCGATGTTGACGTGCAGCGTGTTCTCGTTGACGACCATGAAGCGCTGGATCGAGGCGTTGCGTACGCCGTTCTCCGGATCGCGGGCGATCACGACGCCGGCATCGAAATAGGGGCCACCGTCCTTTTCGGCGTGCACCGGCACCGGCAGTTTGTGCAGGTCGACCGTCTGCTCGGTGACCTCGCGGACCGGGCCGTCCGTGACCACCACGGGATCGATGGGGCGCTGCTGCCAATTCTTGATGCACTGGGACACGTATTGCGGCAGCGTGCGTTCCGGTTTGCCGAGCAGGTCAGCCAGGAGATCGCGTGACCAGTACAGTCCGGTGAAAACCGGCGCGGTATGGCCTTTCACCTTCTCGAACAGGATGGCGCGCGGGCCGCCTTCGAACTCGGCCGCGATGCCGGCAAGCTCGTAGGCCGGATCGACCTCGGACCTGACGCGCACGAGGCGCCCCATCGCATCGAGGTCCTCGATGATCAGCGCAAGATCGTGGATCCGGTTGGCGGCCATCGTTCCTCCCTCGTTCGACGTGGTTGCGGCCGGGACAGGTCGTCCGGCGCCTGTCCGGCGTGTTTTGTTGCTGTCGATGTTGCGCGGCTTCGTCGGCCGTTTCAAGCGCCGACGCCCGAGGCGATCCACGGTGCGTCTAGTTGATGAAAGAGGTGCGGCCCCCCGTGCCGGCGTGCGGCATCAGCCGACCGGTCAGTCTTCGGGCGCGGCGGACTCGCGCTGCCTGTAGCCGCGGACCGGTTTCGCGCCGGGCTCGGCCTCACCCCAGCGCCTGACGAGATCGGTGTCGATGTCGAACAGGTCGAGGGCGCGGCCGACCGTGTGATCGATGATGTCGTCTACCGTCGTCGGAAGGGCGTAGAACGCGGGCACCGGCGGCAGGATGACCGCGCCGATCTCGGCGGCCTGCGTCATGGCGCGCAGATGCCCGACATGGAGGGGCGTCTCGCGGACCATGAGAACGAGACGTCGCCGCTCCTTGAGCGTCACGTCGGCCGCCCGCGTCAGCAGGTTCGACGTCGTGCCATAGGCGATTTCGGCGAGCGAGCGGATCGAGCAGGGGGCGACGATCATCCCGAGCGTCCGGAACGATCCCGACGCGATCGAGGCGCCGACGTCATGGATGGGATGGACCACGTCGGCGAGCTTGTGGACGTCGGCCACCTTCAGCTTGGTTTCATAGGCCAGCGTCATCTCGGCCGAGCGCGTCATCACCAGATGCGTCTCGACGCCGCGGCCGCGCAGGGCCTCGAGAAGGCGCACGCCGTAGATGGTGCCCGACGCCCCGCTGATTCCGACGACAAGACGCTTGGGTGCCATGCTTCGGTTCCTCTCGCATGGTGATTAGACCATTGCCGAGGTTGGCCGGGCAACCTTGCGTTCGGGGCGAGTCGAAAGCCGGGCCGGGCCCGCGATCGTGAGACGTCCGCGTCTACAACCGGTGGCTGCTGTGTCGTTAACGATTTCGACAGTTTTCTGCGCCACATTCGCTTCTGGAAAGGAGGCGATGTCTGTGCTTGCTCGAGCCTACGAGACCCGGTCGCAGCCTCATCGCGCCGCCGCATCGGTGCACAGCGGCCGCTTGTCATATGGGGCGAACGAGCATGTCTGCACCGTATTCAACATCTCGCCCTGGGGGGCCTGGGTGCGGCTTTCCCATCCGGTCGAGGTCTGGCGCACGGTGACGCTGTACATTGACTCGGTCGGAGCCCTGCACTGCCGCGTGCTGTGGCAGCGCGGCGATACGATCGCGCTGCAGTTCGTCCAGGACGCGAACTGGGTGAACGGCAAGATCCTGGCGTTTCCCCGTTAACCTGCGGTTCACCACGTCGGCGAACCGGGGCGCCCGCGATCCAGCTGCGTGCCGGCGTGCGTCTGTACGCGATTTTCTTCACGATTCCGCAAGGATTTCCGGCCGAGACTATCCCTAAACAGGAGGAGGCCGCCCGTGGCCCTTGGCGATGCACAGGCCCACGATGCGAAGGAACGGCGCGTGCACCCGCGCGATACGGTCGTCTATGGTGGCCGCCTCGCGTTCGGCGCACACGAGTTTCCTTGCACTGTCCTGAACATCTCCGCCGGCGGCGCACAGCTGCGGGTCGACCACGAGATCGGCGCCTGGACGATCGTGCCCCTGCATGTCGACCGTTTCGGGTCGTTTCACGCGCGGGTCGTTTGGCAGCGCGGCGACAAGGTCGGGGTGCAGTTCCTCGAGGATGCCGTTCTGGTGACGCGCCGCATCGTCGCCGGCGGCGGATGAGTTCCGCGTTTGGACCGGCCGCAATCCGTACCGGGCCAGGAACGCAAGCACGGCTCCGGTGGTTCATCCACGCAGTCGAAGAACCAGGAGCTGAGCATGGGCTATTGACAAGGACCGCGTCAAAGGCGCAGCCAAGCAGGTCAAGGAAGGCGTCGGCAAGATGACCGGCGATGCCAAACTTCGCAGCGAAGGCAAGGCCGACAAGGTCGAAGGCAAGGTGCAGAACGTCGTCGGCGGCGCCAAGGAAAAGGTCAAGGAAAGCTTGAGCTAAGCTGTTGGCTGCGAAGCCGGAGCGACGGCGCCACCCGTTTCGGCGGGCGGCGCCGTCCTCATTTCGGTGCGACCGACTGCTGTCGTTCAGTCGACGAACTGATCGCGGCGGTAGCCCTGGAGATAGAGGAGCGCGGTCAGATCGCCGTGATCGATCCGAAGCGGTGCTGCGGCCGCGACCGACGGTTTGGCCCGAAAGGCGACGCCTAGTCCCGCGGCGAGCAGCATGGGCAGATCGTTGGCTCCGTCGCCGACCGCGATCGTATCGGCGAGGTCGACCTTGCGGTCGGCCGCGATGCGCTTCAGCGCGTTGAGCTTGCCATCGCGGTTGAGGATCGGCTCGCGTACTTCGCCCGTGAGCGTACCTGAAGCGATCTCGAGGTCGTTGCCCTCGTCGTGGTCGCAGCCGAGCGCTTCTCTGACGATACGGGTGAAGAAAAGAAAGCCACCCGAGACGATCGCGGTGTAGGCGCCGTGTCGACGCATCGTCGCGATCAGGGTCGCAGCACCGGGCGTGATGCGGATGCCGCGCGCCGCCTCGTCCATGCGTTCGACAGGCAGGCCAGCCAGAAGCGCCACGCGCTCGCGCAGCGCGTCGCGAAAATCCAGCTCGCCGTTCATGGCCCGGCGCGTGATGTCCGCGACCGCATCGCCGAGGCCGATCATGGCGGCGAGGTCGTCGAGCATCTCGTTCTCGATCAGCGTGGATTCCATGTCCGCGAGCAGGAGCTTCTTGCGCCGGCGCGCCGCCGGCACGACATTGACGTCGACCGGCGCATGCCCGACCGCTGCGCGCGCACGCTTCAGCACCTCGGACGGCTCGGCGTGATCGAAGGAGATCTCGCAGGCGATGTCGGGCCCGAGCCACACGGGCCCCGATGCAGTGGCGCCGGCATCCGCCAGGGCGGAACGGGCAGCCGTGACGATGCTATGGTCGAGCAGCCGGCCGGCCGGATCGGCGGTCAGGACGAGGACGTACGACATTCGATGAAGGAAGACTGCGCAGAGGGCGAATTGCGTGCCGGGACTATGGGAAGTGACGCGCCGTATGGCAAGCGCGGTCGCGTCCCGCCGGTCGTCGTCGTCGCCGGACCGACTGCCAGCGGCAAGTCGGCCGCGGCCCTCGAGATCGCCCGCGCGTTCGGCGGTGTGGTCATCAACGCCGACTCCATGCAGGTCTATCGCGAACTGCCGGTCTTGACGGCGCAGCCGTCGCCCGAGGATCAGGCGCGCGTGCCCCATCGTCTCTATGGCGTGCTGGCAGCGGCCGAAGGCTGCACGGTCGGCCGGTGGCGGCAGATGGCGCTTGCCGCGATCGACGAGGTGCTCGCCAACGGGCGTCTGCCCGTCGTGGTCGGCGGCACGGGAATGTATCTCAAGGCCCTCATCGAGGGGCTGGCGCCGGTGCCGCCCATCGCCCCTGGGCTCCGTGCCGAGATCGCCGCCCGTGAGCGGGCGATCGGCACCGCGGCACTCCATGCCGAGCTGGCGCGGCTCGACCCGGTGATGGCGGCGCGGCTGTCGCCCAACGACTCGCAGCGCGTGCGCCGGGCCTATGAGGTGGTCGTCGCGACCGGTCGCTCGCTCGCCGATTTTCAACGGGCGCAGGCGCCGACGGCACTGACCTTCGTTACCTTGGTGCTGATGCCGCCGCGCGATCTTCTTTACCGCGCCTGCGATGCCCGGTGCGGCGCGATGGTCGCAGCGGGCGCGGTCGAGGAGACGCGGAAGTTCCTCGACCTGAACCTCGACCCGTCCCTGCCGGCCATGAAGGCGGTAGGGGTGCGCGAACTTGGCCGTTACCTGGCGGGGGAACTCGACCTCGACCGGGCAGTCGATCTGTTCAGGCAGGCCACGCGTCGCTACGCGAAGCGGCAATACACTTGGTTCCGCAATCAGATGCCGGGCGCGCGCGTTTTTGTTGCGCAATTTTCGGAAAGCCTGAGGTCTGAAATGTTTTCTTTTATTAGAAATTCGGTTGACCGACTCGGGATCAGCATTTAAGGTGCCGCTCCCCCGTCGGGCCGGCCTGCGCCGGTCCGAATACCGTTTGGGGAACCGACGCTGCCTTGAGGATTACGAAAATGTCGAACGCGATACCCCCTGCCGAACAGTCCGGAGCCGAAGTCCTTTTGCGTGCGCTCAAGGACCAGGGTGTCGACGTTATTTTCGGCTATCCCGGCGGCGCGGTCCTGCCGATCTACGACGCGCTCTACCAGCAGAATTCGATTCGCCACATTCTGGTGCGCCAGGAGGGCGGGGCCGTGCACGCGGCGGAGGGCTACGCGCGTTCGACCGGCAAGGTCGGCGTCGTGCTGGTGACCTCGGGACCGGGGGCTACGAATACCGTCACCGGGCTCACCGACGCACTGATGGATTCGGTGCCGATCATCTGCCTGACCGGGCAGGTCCCGACGCATCTGATCGGCAATGACGCCTTCCAGGAGGCGGACACGACCGGCATCACGCGGCCGTGCACGAAACACAACTATCTGGTCAAGGACAGCTCGCAGCTCGCGCGCATCATCCACGAGGCCTTCCACGTCGCCCGCAGCGGCCGTCCGGGACCCGTCGTCATCGACCTGCCGAAGGACATCCTCATCAACAAGGCGCCCTATGTCGCGCCAGAGGAGGTGCGGCACAAGAGCTACAATCCCCGCGTCAAGGCCGATCCGGACCGGATCGCCGAGGCCGTCGATCTGATCGCGAAGGCGAAGCGGCCGCTGTTCTACTGCGGCGGCGGCGTCATCAATTCGGGACCGCGGGCATCGGAACTGCTCACGCAGTTCGTCCGCATGACCGGCTTTCCGTGCACGCTGACGCTCATGGGGCTGGGCGCGTTTCCCGCATCCGATCCGCTGTTCCTCGGCATGGTCGGCATGCACGGGACCTACGAAGCGAACCTGGCGATGCACGGCTGCGACGTCATGATCGCGGTCGGCGCCCGGTTCGACGACCGCGTCACCGGCAAGCTCTCCGCGTTCTCGCCGAACTCGAAGAAGATTCACATCGACATCGATCCGAGCTCGATCAACAAGAATGTTCACGTCAACGTTCCGATCGTGGGCGACGTCGCCCACGTGCTCGAGGACATCATCGCGCTCTGGAAGCGGCGCAACTGCAAGCCGGACGGGAAGGCGCTCAGCGAGTGGTGGGCGCAGATCGACCAATGGCGCGCGCGCGAGTGCCTGAAGTACCGGCAGGACGACAAGATCATCAAGCCGCAATACGCCATCCAGCGGCTCTATGAACTGACGAAGGATCGCGACACCTACATCACGACCGAGGTCGGCCAGCATCAGATGTGGGCGGCGCAGTTCTACAAGTTCGAGAAGCCCAACCGCTGGATGACCTCGGGCGGGCTCGGCACGATGGGCTACGGCCTGCCAGCGGCCATGGGGGTGCAGATCGCGCATCCGGATGCCCTCGTCATCGACATCGCCGGCGAGGCCTCGATCCTGATGAACATCCAGGAGCTGTCGACGATCGCCCAGTACCGGCTGCCGGTGAAGGCATTCATCCTGAACAACCAGTACATGGGCATGGTACGGCAGTGGCAGGAGCTGCTGCACGGCGGCCGCTATTCGGAGTCCTACACCGCAGCGCTGCCCGACTTCGTCAAGCTCGCAGAGGCGTTCCACTGCGTCGGCCTGCGGGCGAGGACGGTCGCCGAACTCGACGACGTCATCAAGGAGATGATCGAGACCGACCGGCCGGTCGTCGCCGACATCGTCGTCGACGAGAAGGAGAACTGCTTCCCGATGATTCCGTCGGGGGCCGCGCACAACGAAATGCTGCTGGGGCCGGAGGACAAGGCCGCGAAGCCGACCTCGGAAGAGGGAATGGTCCTGGTCTAGGTCTAGCGGTTTGTC
Organism: uncultured Rhodospirillales bacterium; assembly: GCA_937926175.1. Classification (GTDB taxonomy): domain Bacteria; phylum Pseudomonadota; class Alphaproteobacteria; order CACIAM-22H2; family CACIAM-22H2; genus CALANV01. The sequence goes on from CALANV010000010.1 coordinate 18,657, forward strand.
CCGACGCATCTCCCGCGCGTCGGCGTCTTTCCGACGTCGTCGCTGCCGGCGGGAGTGCGACAAGAAAGAAGAACGAACGTGAACGACAAGAACATCGAACGCCACACCATCGCCCTGCTGGTCGACAACGAACCGGGGGTGCTTGCCAGGGTCATCGGCCTTTTCTCCGGCCGGGGCTACAACATCGAAAGCCTGACCGTTGCCGAAACGGACCCGTACGAGAAGCTCTCGCGCATTACCGTGGTCACGACCGGCACGCCGATGGTCATCGAGCAGATCAAGGCGCAGCTTGATCGCCTCGTGCCCGTGCACAAGGTATCCGACCTGACGATGGTCGGGCCGCACGTCGAGCGTGAGCTCGCCCTCGTCAAGGTCGCGGGGACCGGCGAGAAACGCGTTGAGTCGCTGCGCATCGCCGACATCTTCAGGGCCAAGGTGATCGACTCCACGATCGGGTCGTTCGTTTTCGAGATCACCGGTTCCACCGAGAAGATCGACGCCTTCATCAAGCTGATGGAACCTTTGGGCCTGATCGAGGTCTCGCGCACCGGCGTCGTCGCCATTGCGCGCGGCGACAAGGGACTGTAAGAGCGCGTCGAAAGAACGAGGCCCTTATGGAGTTCGCTCTCGCGCTGGCCGGCATTTCGGCCGCGCACCTGCTCGCCGTGATGAGCCCCGGCCCGAGCTTTCTGGTCGTGGCGCGTATGGCGGCTGCGCACTCGCGCGGCGCCGGCTTGTTCGCGGCACTCGGCATGGCGGTCGGGGCGCTGACATGGGCGACGCTCGCGGCCCTCGGCCTCGGCGTGCTGTTCGCGCATTTCGACTGGCTCTATCTGGCCATGCGGGTCATGGGCGGCGCCTATCTCGTCTACATCGCGATCGCGATCTGGCGCGGTGCCGCACAGCCGCTGCCGGACGTTGTGGCGGCGGCTGGGGCGGTGCGCCATGTGCACGCGTTCCGGCACGCGCTCCTCACACAGCTTTCGAATCCGAAGGTGCTCGTCTTTTTCGGCAGCATCTTCGTGGCACTGCTGCCGGCGGATGCGCCGGTCTGGATGATCGCGGCGGCGCTCGCCATCGTCTTCGTCCAGGACTTTGCCTGGTACGGTCTGGTGGCCGTGTCATTCTCGCTCGCTGGGGCGCGCCGCCTCTATGGGCGTGCGAAGCTGTGGCTCGACCGCGTGACCGCCGGTTTCCTCGGCCTGCTCGGCGTGAAACTCGTCCTCGACGGCCGGTGATCCGCCCATCCCTTTCGTTCCCATACACCGCGGAGGAGTAAATGCGCGTTTACTACGATCGTGATGCAGACGTGAACCTGATCAAGGGCAAGAAGGTCGCCGTGATCGGGTTCGGCAGCCAGGGCCACGCCCACGCCCTCAACCTGCGCGACAGCGGCGTCAAGGAGATACTGATCGGCCTGCGTCCCGGTTCGGCCTCGGCGAAGAAGGCCGAGGCCTATGGATTCAAGGTGGCGACACCGGCCGAGGCCGCCAAATGGGCCGACGTCATGATGATCGTGACGCCCGACGAGCATCAGGCCGCGCTGTGGCGGGACGAGCTCAAAGACAACGTCAAGAAGGGCGCGGCGGTCGCGTTCGCGCACGGCTTCAACATCCACTTCAACCTCATCGAACCGCGTCCGGATATGGACGTGTTCATGATCGCCCCGAAGGGACCCGGCCACACGGTCCGCTCGGAATATCAGCGCGGCGGCGGCGTGCCGTGTCTCGTCGCCGTGCATCAGAACGCATCGGGTAACGCGCTCGAGATCGCGCTTTCCTACGCCTCGGCGATCGGCGGCGGTCGCGCCGGCGTGATCGAGACGACGTTCAAGGAGGAGTGCGAGACCGACCTGTTCGGCGAACAGGCTGTCCTGTGCGGCGGGCTCTGCGCGCTGATCATGGCCGGCTACGAGACGCTGGTCGAGGCTGGCTACGCGCCGGAGATGGCCTATTTCGAGTGCCTGCACGAGGTGAAGCTGATCGTCGACCTGATCTACGAGGGCGGCCTTGCCAACATGCGCTACTCGATCTCCAACACGGCGGAGTTCGGCGACTACACGCGGGGACCGCGCGTGATCACGCCCGCCGTGAAGGAGGAGATGAAGAAGATCCTCGACGATATCCAGTCGGGCCGCTTCGCGCGGGAATGGGTCCTCGAGAACGCGGCCGGCCAGCCGAGCTTCAAGGCAATGCGCCGCAAGGCCGCCGAGCACGAGATCGAGAAGGTCGGCGAGAAGCTGCGCGCCATGATGCCCTGGATCGCCAAGAACAAGCTGGTCGACAAGGCCAAGAACTGAGGCAGATCCGAGGAACGGACGGGGCGGACATCGCGTCCGCCCCGTTTCGCATCGCCGGCAGCGCCCGGATCCGTCGCATTCATCGAAGTCCTCGAGACCCCGTTTGCTCAGGAGCGCGACGGCGTCCGCAGAACCCCCGAGCCCCCGATCGCGTCGGCAGGACGCGGGGGAAAGATCGTCGGCCGGAGCGCCGGCGCACCCGCTGCCCTTGTCCGGTCCACCTCAACCTGAAGTCGGGCACGCGCGGACGCGGCGCGGCATTGCCGGCGGTTGCACCGGTCCCGTCCGCCGGGGGCGGTCCGCCGAGGTCCCGTCGTCTCCCTTCCGGATTACGGCGCCGGTTACGGGTTCGGACCCGGCGCCTGCCGGTTCGGGGCAACCGGGCATCAGCCGGCTGGGCGGGGTGGCGAAAACCGGTCCCGAAACGCGTAAATCCGGCCCTTCGCGACCTGCCGCCGGCCGACAAAATCATTGAAGACCCGGGGCCAACCAGCGTAGAAATCAGCAGTTAACCATTACCGCCTTATATTCGGGCGGCAATGGCGACACGGACTCGCAACCGGGCTCGCCTTGTTTCGGAGGGATTTTTGACCACGAACGGCGACTTCGGCGGAACCACGCACGGGACGACCTTGGTAGAGGCCGTGCCGGTGCGGTCAATTCTGTCAAAGGTTGTGGGCGCGCGGGATGGCTCGCACACCGGGAGGGGGGCTCTGCGACTTAGCGGCCCCTGGACCTGAGCCAGCGTTTGATCCCGGTGACCGGGGTGCGCGGCCGTTCAGGGAAATTTGTTGAGCTCAGAGCAACAATTCGTCCGCCCAGGAGCAGATCCATGACGACCCAGACCCGGCCCGAAGCCATCACCGACAAGAACCGCGTCATCATCTTCGACACGACGCTGCGCGACGGCGAGCAGGCGCCCGGCTGCTCGATGAACCTCGACGAGAAGCTGCGCGTGGCGAAGGCGCTCGAGGAAATGGGCGTCGACGTGATCGAGGCCGGGTTCCCGATCGCCTCCAACGGCGACTTCGAGGCAGTGCGCGCGATCGCGCAGACCGTCCGCAACGCCACCGTGGCCGGGCTCGCGCGCGCGGGTCGCAAGGACATCGACCGTGCCTGGGAAGCCCTCAAGGGGGCGGCGCGGCCGCGCATCCATACGTTCATTTCGACCAGCCCGCTGCACATGAAATACAAGCTCCAGATGGAGCCGTCGGCGGTGCATCAGGCGGTCATCGACTCGGTCAGCTACGCGCGCAACCTGTGCAACGACGTGGAGTGGAGCCCCGAGGACGGCAGCCGCACCGAGCACGATTTCCTGTGCCGTTGCGTCGAAAGCGCGATCAAGGCGGGGGCCCGCACCATCAACATTCCCGACACGGTCGGTTACGCCGTGCCGGACGAGTTCGCGGCCCTGATCCAGATGCTGCTGAACCGGGTGCCCAACATCGACAAGGCGATCATCTCGGTCCATTGCCACAACGACCTCGGGCTCGCCGTCGCCAACTCGCTGGCCGCGGTCAAGGCCGGCGCGCGCCAGGTCGAATGCACGATCAACGGGATCGGCGAGCGGGCCGGCAATGCCGCGCTCGAGGAGATCGTGATGGCGCTGCGGACGCGTCACGACTCGATGCCCTATACAACCGGCATCAAGACCGAGCACATCACCAAGGTTTCGCGCCTGGTCTCTGCGATCACCGGGTTCCCGGTGCAGCCGAACAAGGCGATCGTCGGGGCCAATGCGTTCGCGCACGAGTCGGGCATTCACCAGGACGGCATGCTCAAGAATGCCCAGACCTACGAGATCATGACGCCGGAATCGGTCGGGCTGACCCGCTCGAAGCTGGTCATGGGCAAGCATTCGGGCCGCCACGCGTTCCGCGAGAAGCTGCGCGAGCTCGGGTTCGAGCTGGGCGACAATGCGATCGAAGACGCGTTCCGGCGCTTCAAGGATCTCGCCGACCGCAAGAAGGAAATCTACGACGAGGACATCATCGCCCTCGTCGACGACGAGGTCGTGCGCGCGAACGACCGCATCAAGTTCGTCTCGCTCCAGGTCGTCGCCGGCTCCAAGGGGCCGCAGCTCGCCGATCTGGAACTCGAAATCGACGGTCAGGTGCGCGACGTCCAGGCCCGCGGCAATGGGCCGGTCGATGCGACCTTTAATGCGATCAAGAAGCTCTTCCCGCACACGGCACGCCTGCAGCTCTATCAGGTGCACGCGGTGACTGCCGGTACCGACGCGCAGGCCGAAGTGACCGTACGTCTCGAGGAGAACGGGAAGACGGTGAACGGGCAGGGCGCCGATGCGGACACGCTGGTCGCATCCGCGCGGGCCTACGTGAACGCGCTGAACAAGCTTTTGGTGAAGCGCGCAAAGACGGCACCGGCGGGCGCGGCGGCGGACATGGTGGCGCCGGGGGCGGCGTCGGGATAAGCCGGCGCGCCGCTGCGACGGGGCTGGGTGGTTCGAGGCGCCGGCCGGCGCCGATGGACCGGAGCGGACAGGCGGCGCCACGGGTGAAGGCCTCGTGGCGCCGCGAACTTGGAGGGGTTTCGGAACTTATATGCTTTCAAGACTTCTAGGCATGCTCTCGGCCGACATGGCGATCGACCTGGGGACCGCCAATACCCTGGTCTACGTCAAAGGCCGCGGCATCGTGCTCAACGAACCCTCGGTGGTCGCCATTGCCGAGGTGAAGGGCAAGAAACAGGTGCTGGCCGTCGGCGACGAAGCGAAGATGATGCTGGGCCGCACGCCGGGCAACATCACCGCGATCCGACCCTTGCGCGACGGCGTCATCGCCGACTTCGAAGTCGCGGAGGAGATGATCAAGCACTTCATCCGCAAGGTGCACAACCGCCGCAGCTTCGCGAGCCCGCAGATCATCGTCTGCGTGCCGTCGGGCTCGACCGCGGTCGAGCGCCGCGCCATTCAGGAATCCGCCGAGAGCGCCGGCGCGCGCCGCGTGTTCCTGATCGAGGAGCCGATGGCTGCCGCCATCGGTGCGGGATTGCCGGTGACCGAGCCGACGGGATCGATGGTCGTCGACATCGGCGGCGGCACGACCGAGGTCGCCGTGCTGTCGCTCGGCGGCATCGTCTATTCGAAATCGGTCCGCGTCGGCGGCGACAAGATGGACGAGGCCATTATCGCCTATATCCGTCGCAACCATAACCTGCTCGTCGGCGAGTCCTCGGCCGAGCGGATCAAGAAGGAGATCGGCTCCGCCTGTCCGCCTGAGGACGGCGAAGGCCGCCTCATGGAGATCAAGGGCCGCGACCTGATGAACGGCGTGCCGAAGGAACTCGTGATCAGCGAGCGGCAGATCGCCGAAAGCCTCGCGGAACCGGTCAGCGCGATCGTCGAGGCGGTCAAGGTCGCCCTCGAACACACCGCGCCCGAGCTTGCGGCCGACATCGTCGACAAGGGCATCGTGCTGACGGGCGGCGGTGCGCTTCTCGGCAATCTCGACTTCGTGCTCCGGCATTCCACGGGACTGCCGGTCTCGGTCGCCGACGATCCGTTGTCGTGCGTCGCGCTCGGGACAGGCCGCTGCCTGGAAGAGATGAAGACGCTGCGCAACGTGCTGATCTCGATGTACTGAGCGCCGGGGTCCGTGATCGGCGCCGGATTGCCTTGAGAGGGGGACGGGGCAGGGAATGCAACCATGAAGCGGCCGGGAACGGTGCTGCGCCTTGCGGCGCCACTCAAGGTCTTCGCGCAGCGCTTCGCTTTTCTCGGCCTCGTTGCGATCGCGGTCGGGCTCATGGTGCTCGGCAAGGCGGAGGCGCCGCTCGTCGAGCGCGTGCGCATGATCGTCGTGGACGCGGTCGTGCCGATTCTCGACGCCGTCGCCCGTCCGGTCGCTACGGTCGCGCATGTCAGCGAACGGATTCGCGAGATCCTCGACCTGCATGCCGAGAACGTGCGGCTGCGCGAGGAGAACAGGCATCTGCTGCAGTGGCAGGCGGTGGCGCGCAAACTCGAGGCGGAGAACCGGTCCTTAAGGGAACTCCTGCGCTTCACGCCCGATCCGACCGCCACGTTCGTCTCGGCCCGGGTCGTGGGCAACGCCGGCGGCTCGTTTCTCCGCGCCGTGCTGGTCACGGCCGGCAGCCGTGACGGTGTGACCAAGGGGCAGGTTGCGGTCACCGGCGACGGCGTTGCCGGCCGCGTGACCGAGGTCGGGGAGCGCTCGGCGCGGATCCTGCTCATCACCGACATCAACAGCCACGTACCGGTCCTCCTGGAAAGTTCGCGCGATCGCGCCATTCTCGTCGGCGACAATTCCGACCGCCCCAAGCTCGTGTTCCTGCCCGCGAATGCGCGTCCGCAGATCGGCGAGCGCGTCGTCACCTCGGGGCATGGCGGCGTGTTCCCGCCGGGTCTGCCGGTTGGCATTGTCGTCGCAACCGGCGAGGCGGGCGTGCGCGTCCGGCCGTTCGTCGACTTCGACCGTCTCGAGCACGTGCGCCTGATCGATTACGGGCTCGACGGCACGCTGCCGATGGCAGCCCCCGGGCCGACATCGCGCCGGGGCGCGAAATGACGCCGACGTTCCTGCAGCGGCTCGACCTTTCAATTCGCCAGTCGGCGCCGGTTGCCATCACGCTGCTGGTCGCCATTCTGATGGTCGTGCCGTTGCCGCTGCCGGGCTACATGGAGCTGGCGCCCGATCTCGTCCTGATCGCCGTGTTCTATTGGACCGTCCATCGCCCGGACCTCATGCGCGCATGGGCCGTATTCCTGATCGGTCTTCTCCAGGACATTCTCGGCGGCGGGCCGCTCGGCCTCATCGCGCTCGTCCTCATCCTGGTTCACGCGGCAATCATCAACCAGCACAAGGCGTTTCGCGGCAAGAGCTTCGGACTGATCTGGGCCGGTTTCATGCTGATTGCGCCGGGTGCGCATATCGTGGCCGCGGTCCTTGCGTTCATCGTCGCCGATGCCCACATCGAGCCGTCGACGTTCGGGGTCAGGCTGGTGCTGACGGTCGCCGCATATCCGGCGATGGCATGGCTGCTCGGTCGCGCGCAGCGCGCCTTTCTGGCGAGTACGGCGGACGAATGAAGCGGGAGAATCCCCGGACGAAGATCTTCAATCGCCGCGCGGCCCTTCTCGTCGGCGGGCAGGTCGGCCTGTTCGGCCTGCTCGTCGGTCGGATGTATTTCCTGCAGGTGGTCGAAGCCGAGAAGTACAAGGTCCTTGCCGACGAGAATCGCATCAACCTGCGTCTGCTAGCACCGCCGCGCGGCCGGTTGCTGGACCGTTTCGGCGAGCCGCTGGCGATGAACCAGCTCAACTACCGGGTCGTCGTCGTGCCCGAGCAGACCGGCAGCGTCGCCCAGACGCTGGACGTGATCTCGCACATTCTGCCGCTCAGCGACAGCGACCGGCGCCGGATCATGCGCGAGGTGGCGCGCAAGCGGCGCTTCCTGCCGATCACGATCAAGGACAATCTGACCTGGGAAGAGGTCTCGGCCATTGCCGTCAACGCGCACGACCTGCCGGGCGTGTCGATCGAGTCCGGGTCGAGCCGGTTCTATCCGAACGGACCCGAACTGGCCCACGTGGTCGGCTATGTCGCGCCACCCTCGGAGGCGGATCTGACCGGTGATCCGCTGCTGGAGCTGCCGGATTTCCGCATCGGCCGCAACGGCATCGAGAAGGTGTACGATCTGGCGCTGCGGGGGAAAGCCGGATCCAGCCAGATCGAGGTCAATGCCGCCGGCCGGCCGATCCGCGAACTGGCCCGCGTCGAAGGCGAGAGCGGCCAGGACGTGGTCCTGACGATCGACCTCCATCTGCAGAAGATGTTAGCCCAGCGTCTCGCCCAGGAGCGCAGCGCCGCCGCCGTGCTGCTCGACGTTCACACCGGCGAGGTTCTCGCGCTGGCGTCGTCGCCGTCCTACGACCCCAACGAGTTCAGCAAGGGTATTTCGCCGAGCCTGTGGCGCGCGCTGCTGCGCGACGAGCGCCATCCGCTGATCAACAAGGCGGTGTCGGGCCAGTATGCGCCCGGCTCGACTTTCAAGATGATGACCGCACTCGCCGCGCTCGAGGCCGGCGTGATCGCGCCGGAAACGCACGTGTTCTGCCGCGGCTGGGTCGAGCTCGGCGACAACCGTTTCCACTGCTGGAAGAGGGGTGGGCACGGCGCCGTCGACATGGTCGACAGCCTCAAGCATTCCTGCGACGTGTACTTCTACGAGCTTGCGCGCCGGCTCGGCATCGACCGTATCGCACAGATGGCGCGTCGCTTTGGGCTGGGGCAGACCGTCGGGATCGACCTGCCGGGCGAGCGTGCCGGCCTGATCCCGACCCGGGATTGGAAGCGCGCCACCCTTGGGCAGCCTTGGGTGCAGGGCGAGTCGCTCGTCGCAGCCATCGGCCAGGGGTACGTGCTGGCGACGCCGCTGCAGCTCGCCGTGATGACGGCGCGTCTCGTCAACGGCGGCTACGCCGTAAGGCCGCGCCTGACGCGGGACAAGATCATCGACCGGCAGATCGTCGAGCGGGAACCGGAAACATGGCCGTCGATTGGCGTGCCGCCGCAGCATCTGGCGATCATACTGAGAGGCATGCACGGCGTGGTGAATGATCCGCGCGGTACCGCCTTTCGCGCTCGTATCACCGATCCGGAATTCGCCATGGGCGGCAAGACGGGGACGTCGCAGGTCAGGCGGATTACGGCGGAGGAGCGGCGCAACGGGCTCCGCAAGCCCGACGAAATACCGTGGCGCGAGCGCGACCATGCACTGTTCGTCGGGTACGCACCGGTGAACAATCCGCGCTATGCCGTCGCCGTCATCGTCGAGCATGGCGGGGGCGGCTCGACCGCAGCCGCGCCGATCGCACGCGACATCCTGTGGGAGGCGCAGCGGCGCGCGCGCGAACGGCCCGAGCCGCTGACCCGTGTCGCGGAAAAGGGCACCGAACGGGCGCTGTAGACCGGAAGAACGATGTCGCTGCTGAGTTCGCAGGTCACCACGCGCCGTTCCCAGATGACGCTGCTCCAGAAGATCGGGCAGGTGAACTGGGGCCTCATCTTCCTGCTGACCGTATTGGCATCCGTCGGCTTTGCCGCGCTCTATTCGGCAGCCGGGGGTAGTTTCGAGCCCTGGGCCGGCCGTCAGATGATCCGGTTCGCCGTCGGGGTCGTGCTGATGGTCGGGATCGCGGTGATCGACCTGAGGTTCTGGTACCGTTTCGCGTACCTTTTCTACGGGGTCGCCCTCGTCCTGCTCATCGCGGTCGAGGTCGCGGGATCCATCGGCATGGGAGCGCAGCGCTGGCTCGATCTCGGCGTGATCCAACTGCAGCCGTCGGAGCTGATGAAGATCTCGCTGGTCCTCGTGCTCGCCCGCTACTTCCACGGGTTGACGATCGAACAGATCGCGCGTCCGCATTATCTCATCTGGCCCGCGCTTCTGGTACTGGCGCCGGCGGCGCTGGTCGCCAAACAGCCCGACCTGGGCACGGCGATCCTCATCATGGCGACGGGGGGAACCCTGTTCTTCCTGGCCGGGGTGCGCCTTTGGAAGTTCGGCATCATCATTGCCGCAACGGTAGCGGCGATCCCGATCGGATGGCAGTTCCTACGCGACTACCAGAAGCAGCGCGTCTACACGTTTCTCGATCCGGAGAGCGATCCGCTCGGCGCCGGGTACCACATCATCCAGTCCAAGATCGCGCTCGGCTCGGGCGGATTGTGGGGCAAAGGCTTCATGCAAGGCACGCAGAGCCAGCTCCAGTTCCTGCCCGAGAAGCAGACCGACTTCATCTTCACCATGTTCTCGGAGGAGATGGGATTCTTCGGCGGCTTGTTTCTGCTGGGGCTCTATGTGCTGATCATGCTGTACGGCACCCTTATCGCCATGCGGTCGCGCAGCCAGTTCGGCCGCCTGATGGCGATGGGGATCATGACGAGTTTCTTCATCTATGCCTTCATCAACATGGCGATGGTGATGGGGCTATTGCCTGTCGTGGGCGTGCCGCTTCCCCTCGTGTCCTACGGCGGCACGGCGATGATGTCGCTTCTCATCGCCTTCGGACTCGTCATCAACGTCTACGTCCACCGCGACCTCAACATCGGGCGGCGCGGCCAGCTCGAAGAAGCCTGACCCGACGCAGGCGACGAATGACGGGCCTGATGGGCCGGGATCGTCACTCTTCCGGCTCGGTCGTGAAGAGGAGCGGATAGCCCTTGCGACGGCCTGCTTCCGTTGCCCTCGTCGCCTTGGTCTCGGCGACGTCCTTGGGATAGACGGCAACGACGCATGCGCCCCGTGTATGCGCCGTCATCATCACCCGATAGGCCTGATCTTCGCTCATACCGAACTCGCCTTTCAGGACCGTGACGACGAACTGTCGCGGCGTGTAGTCGTCATTGAGCAGAATGACTTTGTAGAGGCGCGGCCGTTCCGTTTTCGGCCGAACCTCGACGCGTGGTCTGGTAACGATATCGTTCATCCGTGGAAGACACTCCCGGTGATGGCGCAACTGCGGCGATTCCGTCCCGTCCGTTCAGCGCGGTAGAGAAAATGCTCTTTGACAAAATGTATGCGATCCCATCGACCGGGCGGGATCGACGTTCCACCGAGCCGAACCGAAACGGTGCGGCTTCCGCGTTGCTTGTCTAGGGCACACTATTTGGGGCCATTGGCGCCGTCGACTCAAGGCCCCGTCGCGATAGGATGAGTTGGCCAGGAATTTCGCTGTCTGAGCGGGAAGGACGCCGGTGCTCCGGAAGCCTTGTCGGCGTCGCAATAACAATAACCATTCGATGAAAGAAAGCTTCCGGATGGGCGTATGCCGCTTCGAACGACGTCTGATGAACCGGGTTGAAAACTTATTGTCGGTAATCGGGCGAATATCTCCGTCGGCCCTGCCGGCAAATGCGAAACGCCCCCGGCGCCGGTATCGCCGGGGGCGTCGCTTTCGGGGTGCAGGACGGCCGCCGCGCTAGGCGCGGATTTCCTGACGCTGAAACGAGACGTAGGTGATCGCGAAGAGCAGGATGACCGCTGCGATCAGGCCGGTGATCTGCGGCCACACCAGCAGCAGACTTTCGCCGAACGGCAGCGGCGCCCCGAGCAGCGCCCCCTGGAGCTGGGATGGAAACACCAGTCCCAGCGCGCGTGTCGACGGATGGAGAAGCGCTAGGACGATCTCGCCGAACAGCGTATTGGGCGAGAAGCGCGACAGGGTCTGCTGCAGTTCGATCTGTTCCAGGCTCGTGACGCCCAGAATGATCGCCGCCGGATCCGGGGGGATGATGGCCTGCACGATGAAAGGCACGAGAATTGGCCACAGGATCGTAAGCAGCAGCCACAAGCCGATGGCGCAGAGCGCGGAGGTTGCCGTCGACCGGAACAGGACCGAGAACAGGATCGCGACGGCGAGCCAGACGCCGCCATAGAAAAGCGTGACGACGAGGAAGGTCAGGCTGCGGAGAACCTCCTCGCCGCTCGGCGGTACGCCGAGCAGGACCAGCCCAAGCCCCACGATGAGCAGCCACAGCGCGACGAGGCTTATCGCGAGCGTGCCGAGCCCGGCGAGGAACTTGCCGACGAGCAGCGCGTCCCGATAGATGGGCTGCGCCAGCACGCGACTCATCGTCCGCCGGCTGAACTCGCTGTTCACGGCATCGAAGCCGAGTCCGATCGCGACGAGCGGGATCAGGAACCCGAGCAGCGACACGAAAGACGGCAGCGGGTCGCGCGCATGGGTGAAGAGGCGGAGCAGCAGGAACGGATCCTCCGCCGTCACCGAGCCGATTTCGCGGATCGCCGTGTAGACTGCGGCGATCCCGGTCAGCAGGACGAGCCATTCGAGTACGCGCATGCGCGCGCTGCTCAGATGATCGGCGAGTTCCTTGAGGAATACGGGCGCAAGCCCGGTCCACGGAGATCCCTTACGCCGCATCACGTGCTCCTTCGAAATAACGGGCGTAGATCGCATCGAGGCTGGGCTCCAGCATGTTGAGCCGCAGCAGTGTACCGCCGCCCGAAACGATCCGGCCGGCCACTTCACTGCGAAGGTCGGAATCCGCGAGGAGGCGGTAGCGTCCGTCGCCTTCGTCCGTCACCTGACGCACGCCCGGAATGGCCGCCAGCGTCGCGGTATCCGTTCCGCGCGCCTCGACGAGAATCGTGAAGCCGCCGCCGAGTACCTCGCGCGCGAGCTCCGCCACCGTTCCCTGCAGCGCGATGCGGCCGCGATGGAACAGCGCGACGCGGTCGCACACGCTCTGCACGCGATCGAGGAGGTGGGAGGACAGAAGGACGGCCACGCCGTCCGCCTTGAGTCCACGGATCATTTCGAGCAGCTCGTACGTCGACTGCGGATCGAGGCCCGACGTCGGCTCGTCGAGAATGGCGACTTCGGCGCGCTTGAGCAGCACCTCGGCGAGCCCGAGCCGCTGCCGCATGCCGCGCGAGAACGTCGCCACCCGGCGGTCGGCTACCTGATCGAGACGGACGCGCTTCAGCGCCGACGCGATGCGGTCCTCGATCTCGCTTCGGTCGATGCGGGCGAGCCGCGCCGTGTAGCGCAGGTTCTCGTACGCCGTGAGGTTGTCGTAGAAACCGACCGAGTCGGGCAGGTAGCCGATGCGGCGCTTGACCTCGAGCGGGTCGCGCGCCGGGTCGAAACCGAGCACGTCGATGCGCCCGGAGGTCACCTCCGTGAGCCCGAGCAACATCAGGATCGTCGTGGTTTTTCCGGCGCCATTAGGACCGAGCAGACCGAAGATCTCGCCCCGCTGGACGGCAAGGTTGATGCCGTCGACGGCGGTGACGCGGCCGTACCGCTTGGTCAGGTTCCGGGCCGAGACAACGACCGTGCTCATCGCCGTCCGTACCGTGCGACCGCACCGACCACGACAAGGAGCGCCACCGCGATCAGCCCGAGGCCGACGACGCCCCACAGGGTCGAGGTTCTGACCGTGATGCGGAAATCCGCCGAGCTGGATGCGCCCTCGCCGCTGGCCCTGAACGTCGTCATGTAGTCGCCGGCGATCGCCTTGGCCGAGGGCGTCAGGGCCGCCTGGACCTCGGCTTTTTCGCCGGGGCCGAGAAGATCGATCTTCTTCGGCTCGAACGAAACCTCCCACTGACCGGGCGGCGTGCCGGAGATCTCGACGTCCCTGATCGGCGCCGTGCCCTCGTTGCTGACGACGAGCGTGAACGTCGATTTCTCGCCCGCCTCGGCCTCGCCGCTCAGCCGGCCGTCCTTGCCGGCAATCCGCAGCTCGGGCCGGCCCGTGATCTGCATCGTGAGCGGCACCTCGGCCCGCGCGTCCTCGGCGGCGACGCTGGCGACGACCCGATATTCATCCGCGGCAATGTTATCGGGCGGATCGACCTTCAGCTTCATGGTCTTGGTCTGCCCGGCCGCGATCGGTACGGAGGTGACCTCCTGCGAGCCGTAGTTCTCGGTGAACGACGTCTGAAAGTTCGGCGGTGCGACGGCGGCGAGCTGCACGAGCAGGTCCTTGCCGCTCTCGTTCCGGATATCGAGTTCATAATCGAAGTTCGATCGCGACGTTCCGCGCAACGCGGGCAGCTTGGGCTTCAACGACAGCTTCGCGGGCAGATCGTTGCCGAGCGAGATGTCGAGCGGCAGCTCGGCGGACGCGCTCTGGCCCTTCGCCCGAAGTACGAGCTTATGCGGCCCGGACGCGGTTTCGGCCGGAACGTCGATGCGAAGCTGGAAGGATACCGTCTCGTTCGTCGCCGGCATGACGGCGCCGATCGGCTGGCCGCCACCGAGGAGCGCCACCTTCCAGTCCTCGGGCACGCCGTCCACCGACAGCGTGACCCGCTCCGGCGGCAGGTTGTAGTTCTGCAGGCGGATTCCGACCGTCGACGTCTCTCCCGCCCGCACGGTGAGCGCTGGATAGTCCGTAACCAGCCAAAGCCCCTTGATCTCGCTCGGCGCTTCGGCGGCAGTGGCCGGGCTGGTCCCGAGGACAACCTGCATGAGAATGGCCAGAATCAGGAATATCGAACGCATGCTGCGGCTCCCTAATACGCCTTGATTTTCTGTTGGTTAGGGGCTGCGTGCCCGCAGCGCGGAGACACACGCGCCAGCTTAGCTGGCGGAAGCTCTGTAACCAGACTGTGACGAAAAAATGGCGTGCTTTAGGGGATTGTCTGGCGACATTTTATCGTCGGGCCGAAGCCCGTGCCGACACTGGCCCGTTCACGCGAATTGGTATCGAAAGCGCGTACGCCGACGCCACTTTCGCCGGATCGGACATGCGAGCCGAATGCGTGTCGGCAACTTATCCGTATGCAGGAGGTGCCGGCGCCTCAAGGCTTGGCACCGACGGTCGACAGTTATCGCCGTCGTGCCTGTCGCGAATCTGCACTGCTCGAAATCCGGCGCGCTTCGACACCAAAGGATCCGGAAGGATGGTGGGCGCACTAGGGCTCGAACCTAGGACCCGCTGATTAAGAGTCAGCTGCTCTACCAACTGAGCTATGCGCCCCACCGAAGCGGGCCCGCCATATAACAAAGCCGGGCCGGTTTGTCGATAGCCGCCTCGTGCCATAGATAGGCTGTTTCCCCGCGCCCGACAAGTCGGCCGACGCCGTCTGCCGGGCGGTCCAGGAACCGAAGGCCAGGAACTGAGGACGCCGTGACCCCATATCGCCGCTAACGGCCGAGCAGCGTCTCCGGCAGCCACAGCGCCAGCGACGGGAAGGCCATCGTGAGGGCGAGCGCGACCAGCTGGATGACTACGAAGGGCACGATGCCGCGGTAAATGACGTTGATGCCCAGCTCCGGCGGCGCGATGCCCCGGATATAGAACAGGGCGTAGCCGAACGGCGGCGTGAGGAACGAGGTCTGGAGGTTGACGGCGAACAGGATCGCGAACCAGAGCAGGACCTGCTCCGATGGAAGGCCGAAATCGAGGCCGGCGATGATCGGAGCGACGATGGGCACGACGATGAAGGTGATCTCGACCCAGTCGAGGAACATGCCCAGGATGAACACGAACAGCATGATGACGCCAAGGACCGCGTAGGGGTTTCCCTCCTCGGCCCCGAGCGCGTCGGCGATCATGCCGTCGCCGCCAAGCTTCCGGAAAATGACGCTGAAAACCGTCGCGCCGATCATGATGAACATGATCATCGCCGTCGTCTTGGTCGTCTCGTTCAGCACTGCCACGAACTGCGCCCAGCTCAGCTGGCGCGAGGCCAGCGCCAGCAGGAACGTGCCGAGCGCGCCGAGTGCCGCCGATTCGGTCGGTGTCGCGATGCCGGCGATGATCGATCCCAGGACGGTCAGGATCAGTGCCAGCGGCCCCAGAAGGTCCCGGCAAAGCTGAAGCAGGGTCTTGCCGAAGCCGGCCCGATCGCTGCACGGAAGCGGCGGCATCGTCTCCGGCCGGAATATGGCCAGGATGATCAGGTACACGATGTAGAGGCCGCCCAGCAGCAAGCCCGGAATTAGGGCGGCAGCAAAGAGGTCACCGACCGACAGCCGCAAGGTGTCGCCGAGAACCACCAGCATCACGCTGGGTGGAATCAGGATACCGAGTGTTCCCGTCGCCGCGATGACGCCGGTAGCGATTTCCGGCTTGTAGCGGTTCTGCAGCATGACCGGGAGCGCCAGCACGCCCATCAGCACGACGCTGGCGCCGATGATGCCCGTCGACGCCGCCATGACGATGCCGATGATCGCGACGGCGAAGGCGTAGCCGCCGGGAACCGGGCCCAGTATGCCGGCCAGCGAGCGCAGCAGGCGCTGGGCGATCCCCGACCGCTCGAGCATCAGCCCCATGAAGACGAAGAGCGGTACGGCGATCAGCAGCCAGTTACTCAGGATACCCGAGAAGATGCGTGCGACTCCGGTCGAGACGAAGATCAGGGGCACATCGGCGAGGAATGCGAAGAGAATGCCGATGCCGGCGAGAACGAACGCGACCGGATAGCCGGAGAAGAGGCCAACCAGCAGTACGACCGCCATGAGCATCGGCCAAGTGTATTCCATGACTATCGCTCCGGACCGGACACGGGCGCGTCGCCGCCCCCGCGGGCGATTTCGATTGCGGTGCGAACGGCCCGTGCCGCACCGAGCAGGGCGAGCAGGGCGAAGCCGAGCGGCAGTACCCCCTTGACGATCCAGCGGTCGAGAAGCCCGCCGTAGCTCGAGCCTTCGTCGACCCGGAAGGCGGAGACGGCGAACGCCCACGAAAACCAGGTCATCAGCACGGCGAACGGCAGCAGGAAGAGGAGATCACCCAGCAGGCTCACGATCCGACGGGTGCGGGGCGTGAAGCGGGCCGCGATGAAGTCGACGCGGACATGGGCATCAGTATGAAGGGCATAGACGCCGCCCAGCATCACCAGGACGGCAAAAAGGTGCCACTGCAGGTCGAGCAGGCTGTTCACCGAAATGTGGGTGCCGAACAGCGGAACGGGCGTGGTCCATTCGGCCAGCACGTTGAGCCGCAGCTGCACCATCAGGACGCCGAGACACACGCTGATCACCAAAAGCGGCGTCAGCCAGCCGGAGATACGGCCGAACCAAGCGCAGGCGGCTTCGACCGATTTGCAGAACGAGGTCATGCTAGCGACCGCATCCTGGAGAAATTCCGCCGCCGGCACCGTGCCGGCGGCGGATCATGACGCTGCGCGTCTTCTTCAATTCTGCGGCAGCTGCTGAAGATCGTACCAGCGGCCGACGCGGGTGACGTAGGCCGTGAGGGACTCGTAGGCCTCCTTGAAGAGCGGGTCCTTTTCGGCTTCCTCCTTCATCACCTGCTGCGCCTCCTTCTTCAGCGCCGCCAGGACCTCATCCGGGAAGCGGACGATCTTTACGCCTGCCTGTTCGATCTTTTCGATCGCGGCGACCTGGGCGTTGACCTGATCGTACATGTTGTACGTGATGTTGGCATGGCAGGCTTCGGTCATGATCCGCTGATGCTTCGGCGTCAGGGACTTCCACACGTCCATATTGATGATGATCGAGTCCCAGCTCGCCGGCTGGTGCCAGCCGGGGAAGTAGTAGAACTTGGCGATCTTCTGCAGGCCGAAGCCGATGTCGAGCTGCGGCGCGGAGAATTCGACCGCTTCGATGCGTCCGCGTTCCAGCGACACGAAGATCTCGCCGGCCGGGATCAGCTGCGTATTCGCGCCGAGACGCGCCATCGTCTTGGCGCCGAGGCCCGCGATTCGCATGTTGAGCCCCTTGAGATCGTCAACCGACTTGATCTCCTTGTTGAACCAGCCGCCGGCCTCCGCGACGACGAGATGGCACGGGAGGACCTTCACGTTGTGCGGATCGTAGGCCTTCTGGATGATCTCGATGCCGCCGCCTTGGAACATCCAGCCGAGGAACAGCTCGGGCGTCGGTCCGAAGGGCATCGAGCCGACCAGGTTCGCCACCGGAATGCGGTCGGCCCAATAGCCGATCCAGTCGAAGCCCATCGGGATGGCGCCGCTGCTGACCGCGCCGAAGACTTCGAAGGGCGGGACCAGCTCGCCGGCGCCGTGGACCTTGATCTTGATCTCGTTGTTGGTCATCAGCGCGACGCGCTCGGCCCACCTGACCGGGCTCTGCCCGATCGAGGGCACCTGCAGACCGAACACGCTCTGCAGGTCGTACTCCTTGGCCGACGCAAACGACATCGACGCGATGCCGACTGCGGCCGCCATGGCCGCAAGTAGGAACTTTCTCATCGTTTCCTCCCGACTCGTCATTCGCTCCCGTGTCACCGGGCAGTCGGTTTGACTGCCCGAAGGGCAACGACGGCCGTGCCGAACGTTGCCGAGGCCAGCGCCGCAGCCCGCCTGGCGGAAGACCTCGAGATTGCGTTTCGCCGGTCTGCCGGCAGAGGGAGCATTGCAATTAAGCCGTTCCGACTATATGAAATAACGAAATCATTCGCAATATACGAATTTCAGAGGAGCGCGTGATGGGCAAGCTGCTGGGTGCTGACGTGGCGGTCGTGACCGGCGCCGCGCAGGGGAACGGTCGGGCGATTGCGATGGGGCTTGCCCAGCACGGCGCCAAGGTGGCGCTCGGCGACATCAATGGCGACGGCGCCGAGGCCGTGGCCGCGGAAATCCAGCACGCTGGCGGCACGGCATTCGCGATGTCCGTCGATGTCTGCGACCTCGACCAGTGCCTGCGCTTTGCCGGCGAAACCGAGGCACGCCTCGGCGCCATCTCGATCCTGGTCAACAATGCCGGGATCATCCGCCGCGTTCCTTTTGACGACGACGGTTACGACCGGGATTGGGACGATACGTTTCGCGTCAATGTCACCGGCATGAAGAACATGACGCGCGCGGCCCTGCCGCAGCTGCGGCGTACCAAAGGGCGCATCGTCAATCTCGGCTCGATCATGTCCTTCGTCGCCGGTCCGCGGACGAGCAGTTATGCCGCAAGCAAAGGCGCCGTGGGGCAGTTCACGCGAGCACTGGCCGCGGAGCTGGCGGCGGACGGAATCCGCGTCAATGCCATCGCCCCCGGCGTGATCGCGACCCCGATGACCGAGGTCACCCGGGCCGATGCGGCGACGTTGGCGCGCTTCATGGCGCATACGCCGCTCGGCCGCGTCGGCGAGCCCGAGGAACTGGTCGGACCCGTCGTTTTCCTGGCCTCGTCGATGTCGAGCTACGTCACCGGTGCGGTTCTGCCGGTCGATGGCGGCTATCTCGCCGTGTGAAGTCCTTGTGCCGAATGCTTCTGCCGGGAACCGCCGGCATCGGTGCTTCAGATCAGAGGTTCAAAGATGAATTCCATTACGTCGCATGACTGCGACCTGCTCGTGATCGGTTCGGGGGCCGGCGGCATGTCGGCCGCAGTGACGGCGCGCCTGCACGGCCTCGACGTGCTGGTCGTGGAGAAGGAACCGGTCTATGGCGGCACCACCGCCCGCTCGGGCGGATGGCTCTGGATTCCCGGCAACCCGCATGCGAAGCGCGAGGGCATTGCCGACAGCGCGGAGGCGGCACGGACCTATCTTCAGCACGAGGCCGGCAACCATTTCGACGCGGAGAGAGTCGACGCCTTCCTCGAGAACGGTCCCCGGATGGTCGAGTTCTTCGAGCGTAACACGGCGGTCAAGTTCGTGCTCGGCCCGCAATTCTCCGACTATCACCCTGATGCGCCCGGCGGCCTGCCGGGTGGACGCTCGATCTGCGCCGAACCCTTCGACGGGCGCGAACTCGGCGACGCGATCGCCAACCTCCGGCCGCCGCTGCGCGAGATCACCTTCGTCGGTATGATGATCGGCTCGGGCAAGGAACTGCTGCACTTCTTCAACGTGACACGCTCGATCGTGTCGGCCGGCTATGTCGCGTGCCTGCTGCTCAGATATTGCTGCGACCTGCTGCTCCACGGCCGCGCGATGCGACTGACCAACGGCAACGCGCTGGCGGCACGTCTTGCGAAGTCAGCCTTCGATCTCGGCATACCGATCTGGCTGTCCTCGCCGGCGCGCGAGCTGCTGCGCGAGGGCGATGCCGTCGTCGGCGCGCTGGTGGAGACGAAGAATGGACCGGTTCGCGTCCGCGCAAGGCGCGGCGTCGTGCTGGCGGCGGGCGGCTTCCCGCACGACATCGTGCGGCGCAAGGCGCTATTCCCGCACGCGCCGACCGGTGCCGAGCATTGGTCGCCGGCCCCCGAGGGCAATACAGGTGACGGCCTGCGTCTGGGTGAGAGCGCAGGCGGCGTCATCGCCGCGGAGCTACCGAACGCCGCCGCCTGGGTGCCCGTTTCGCGCGTGCCCCACGCCGACGGCACCACGGGCGTGTTCCCGCACTTCATCGACCGCGCCAAACCCGGGGTGATCGCGACGACCCGGGCCGGCGTACGTTTCGTCAACGAGGCGAACTCGTACCATGATTTCTGCCAGGCGCTGGTGAAAGCCAGCAGGGGACTGTCCGGCGAGATCTGCGCCTTCCTGATCTGCGATCATCCGACCATCCGCCGCTACGGACTGGGCTTCGTGAAGCCTTTCCCGGTGCCGCTCACGCATCACCTGCGTTCGGGCTATCTCGTGCGCGGCCGGACCATCGCGGGACTGGCGCGGAAGGCGGGGATCGACCCGGACGCTCTCGAACGCACGGTCGCCGAGTACAACCGGCACGCCAAGGAAGGCCAGGACCCGCAGTTCGGCAAGGGCAGCACCGCGTACAACCGCTATCTCGGCGATCCCGCCGTCACGCCGAATCCCTGTGTCGCACCGATCGTGCGGGGTCCGTTCTACGCGCTGAAGGTGGTGATCGGCGACCTCGGTACCTTCGCCGGCCTCAAGACCGACCGGCATGCCCGCGTGCTCGACGCGAACGGGCGGCCGATTCCCGGGCTCTATGCGGCCGGCAATGACATGGCGAGCATCATGGGCGGCAATTATCCGGGCGGCGGCATCACCCTCGGTCCCGCCATGACCTTCGGCTACATCGCCGGCCGACACGCGGCCGGCGCGTCGACACCATCTGCCGATTCGTCGGAGCGTCAGTCCGGCTGATATCCGAGCTCGGTCGACAATCGGCGCGTGAACGCCCGCAGCGCCGCCGCATGTGGGCCCGACAGGTCGCAATCCACCTTGCCGGTCGGGCCGATGACGGTTATGGCGAGCTGCAGTTGGCCGGTGTGATTGAAGACCGGCGCGCTCAGCGCGCTGATGCCGGGCACGGGCCGGTCGATGGTCGTCGCAAGGCCTTGCCGGCGTACGGTCTCGATCGTGGCCAGCAACTCGTCCATCGCCATTTCTGCCGTTCCGCGCCAGCCCTTCTGGGCGGTGCGCAGCTCGGCCTGCACCACCGGCTCCACCAGCTTCCAGGGCATGTAGGCGGCGAAGACTTTGCCCGTCGCCGTACCGGTCACGGTGAACACGCCACCGGGCCGCACGTTCGCGTGGATCTGATTGGACGATTCCTGGACGTGAATGATCGTCGGGCCATGCGTACCCCACACCGTGATCGCGACCATCAACTCCAGTTCTTCGGTGAACTGCACGACCGCCTCGGCGGCCAGCCGATAGGGATCGGTGTTGCGCAGTCGCGCGAGCCCGAGATGCAGGGCAAACGGGCCGAGACGATATCGCCCTGAGACGGGATCCTGCTCGACGAGCTGTATCTTCCGGAAGCTGACGAGATAGGCGTGCGCCTGTCCCGGCGTCAGCCCGGCGGCCTGGGCAAGATCGCGGAGCATCTTCGGTTGCGCGGCCTTGGCCAGCGTCGCGAGCAGCCGTCCGCCGATCTCGACGGATTGTACCCCGCGCCCCGAAATCCTTGATGGGGACGCCCCGGTATCCTCCGTCGACAGCGGCGTAAGCAGACTCACATTACGCGAATCGGACATCGGCTCATCCCATTAAAGCCCAGGGCAGATGATCGCTTCGCGGCCTCGATGGCCGCAGTATATCCGAGAGGCTGCGACGCACGACAGAAGCTGTGCCGCCCCGGGGTAGCGGTGCCATGGCGATGACAGTGGCCGCAAGCCGGCGAAACTGCAACCATCCCACCAGTTATTGCAAATAAGAACCGTTCTCAATATAACTTGAACCCGCGCGACCGCTCGATCGAGCCTCGGCCGCCTCGTGAGCGGCCGTGGGGAACGGGCTTCGCGTCCTTCGGCTCGTTTGCGATCTCGGTGAAAGGGCAGACCGTGTCGGGCAGAAACTTCATGCATTTCATCGGGTCCGCGCGCTTGCGGCCATCGTGGTTCCAGGCGTTTGGAGTGTTGCGCCTGCTTGCGGTCTGCGCTGCGATGCTGATGGGTGCGCCGATACTGGTCATGGCCGAACCGTCGCCGCTTCGGGTTGAGCTCAACAAGCTGGAGCCGCGCGGGGATGGGTGCCGGATCTACATGGTCTTTGCCAATCCGTCCGAACTTGCGTTCCAGGATTTTCGTCTCGACCTGGTCTTCTTCGGGCGGGACGGCGTGATCGCCAAGCGCATTGCCGTCGATGCTGCACCGCTACGCGCCGCGAAGACGATCGTGAAGCTGTTCGACGTCGCGAGCCTGCCTTGCGCGGATATCGGCAGCGTGCTGATCAACGATGTCTTGTCCTGCCGCAATGGCGAGGCGGAGATGCCCAATTGCATCGGCCGCATCGCGACGGCGTCGCGTGTCGAGGCGGAGCTCCTGAAATAGCCGGCCGATAGCCCGCCGGCGGCAATCATTTGCGCTGTGAGGGGGCGTATCGCCGACGCCCGGTACCAGACTTCGAGGTGAACATGGATCCCGCTCAACCCGTTTCTCCGGCCCCCAATGTCGCGCACGACTTCAGTGCCCTGGGGCTGTTCCTCCAGGCGGACATCGTCGTGCAGGGCGTGATGATCCTGCTGCTCGCGGCCTCGGTCTGGTGCTGGACGATCATCGTCGCCAAGGTGCTCCGGCTGCGCGCGCTGGCGCGCGATATCGATGCGACCGAATTGCTTCTGCAGCGCCCCGACGGTCTCAAACACATCGAAGAGCGGGCGTGCGATGCATCGGGCCCGAGCGCCGTCGTGCTCGCGACCGGACTTGTCGAATGGCGGGATGGCGGCATCGGGCCGGGCGATGCGCCGGAGAGCCGCGGCGAGATGCGTGACCGGATCGAACGGGCGATGCGCACTGCGCTCGGTCGCGAGATGCGTCGTCTGGAGACGCATCTGCCGTTCCTGGCGACGACCGGCTCCGCCGCGCCGTTTATCGGCCTGTTCGGCACGGTATGGGGCATCATGAACAGCTTTACGTCGATCGCGCAGTCGAACGACACCAGCCTTGCCGTCGTCGCACCCGGCATCGCCGAGGCGTTGTTCGCGACGGCACTCGGACTGATCGCGGCAATTCCCGCCGTCATCGCGTACAACAAGCTGACGACGGCGCTCGGCCGCTATGCCGCGCGGATGCAGGCCCTGATCAGCGACACCGGCGGCAGACTCGCCCGGCGGCCGGCGCCGGCACGGCTCACGTCCGCCGCGGAGTAGACGCCATGGCGCTCGTGCCAATCGAACAGGGGTCGGGGGACGGCGATACGCTCGGCTGGCGGCCGATGAGCGAGATCAACGTCACGCCCATGGTGGACGTGATGCTGGTGCTCCTCGTCATCTTCATGGTCGCCGCTCCGCTGATGACGGTGGGCGTGCCCGTCGAGTTGCCGAAGACGCAGGCTGCCAAGGTCAGCCAGCCGAAGCGTCCGATCATCGTCACGGTCGATCGGACCGGGCGCACATTCCTTCATGATGAGGAGGTCGATCCGGCGAACCTGCGCGGACGGCTCGACGCGCTACGCGCGAGCGACAACGATCAGGTCATCTATGTGCGGGGCGATCAGGCCGCCGCCTATGGGCGCGTGCTCGAGGTGATGGGTCTCATCAATGCTGCCGGCTTTTCCAAGGTATCGCTGATCTCGCGCGCGCCAGACGGGGCACAGCCTTGAGGGAGATGCGCGGTGCGTTCGCGCTGTCCGTCCTGGGACATGGCGCGGTTCTGGCAGTACTTGTCCTCGACTTTCTCGGTGCCGATCCGCCAGCAACGGCGGAGGCGGTCGGCGTCGGTGGCATCGAAGTGTCGTTCGCTGCCGCCGGCAGCGCGCCAGGGGCGGCGGTAGACACGGTGAAGCCAAGCGAGCAGATCGAAACGGTCGAGGCGGTGGAGACGCCCGTCGAGACTGTCACGCCGGTCAACGAGGTTGCGGCGGCCGTGCCGCCGGAAGAGGTGAAACCAGTGGAGGAGCCGATCCCGGCAGCCGAGGCGGCGACGGAAGTCGTTCGCGCCGAGCCTATGCCGCCACCACCCCCCAAGCCGCGCCCGAAGCCGCCGGTCGAGCGCCGAACGGTGGAACCAGAGCAGCCCCCGGCGCAAGTGGCACAAGCGCCCGCCGAGCGGCACACACCTGATGTCGAACCGACGTCGGCACCGACGATAGCAGGTGCTGCCGGTCGTTCCGGAACCAGGGATCTGACAGGGCCGGGTGCTGCGGTCTCGACCGCCGCGGGTGGTGGCATACCCGGTCCGACGCCGAGCTATCTTGCCGAGCTTCGCGCCTGGCTCGAGCGTCATAAGCAGTATCCGCGGCGCGCGCAGCTGCGACACCAGCAAGGGACGGCACTCTTGCGCTTTACCATGGACCGCAGTGGGCGGGTGCTCTCCTATCGCGTCGAACGGAGTTCGGGCCATTCGGTACTGGATGCCGAGGTCGAAGCAATGATCCAGCGGGCCTCGCCGTTGCCGCCGCTGCCCGACGACATTCCCGGCCCGCAGCTTGAGATCGTGGTCCCCGTCAGCTTCCGCCTGCGCTGATCCGCGCCCGGATGTTCCGAAAATCCGTATTGGCGAATTGACAGGCGTCGCGCTGCGGTCGGACTAGCGCCCTTTGCCGGAAGATCCAGGGCGCCAGGTGCTGCACGAGAAGCGGCAGGGCTGGAGCCGGTGCGATTCGAGGCTAGCCGCGTCGCGGCACTGATCGCGTCGTTCGTGAATCCGAATGAAAGCGGCGTCCGGGGATAGAGGCCGACGGAATCGGGACCCTGGAAAAAGCGAAACCTCGCCAGTGCATCCGTGGCGAGGCCTCAACCCGCGCGAGCGGCCGTAGGCCGTCCCGGCGCGAGGATAACTGTCGGACGAATTGGTTAAGTTTTCGTGAATGCGCGCGCAGGATCGGCAGGCGCCGATGCGTGCGGCGGGATATGGTCCGGCTCGCCCAGGTCCCAGAACAGGCCTGCCATCAGCCGAAGTCCCTCGCGCGCAATCGAGCCGAGCATGTGTTCGTCCGGCGCATGCTGGGAACAGCTGGCATACGAGTGCGGAATCCAGATCGTGGGAAGACCGAGCACGTCGGCGAACGCGTCGTTCGGCAGCGACCCGCCGAGGTTCGGCAGCACGGCCGGTTTCATGCCGCACGTCGCCTGGAGCGATGCGACAGTCCATTTGACCCAGGCATCGTCCGGATCGAGCCGCGTGGCGGCAAAAAAACCGTCGCGTGCCGCCTTGACCTGGACCATCGTGAAGCCGTGACGGTCGAGATGGCGCCGCAAGGCGGGAACGATGTTGTTCGGGTCCACGCCGACGACGTAGCGCAATTGGCAATACGCCTCGGCGCGCGGCGGAATCGCGTTGACCGGATTGTCCGGATTGCCCGTGCGGAACGCGAGCACCTCGAAACTCGACCAGCCGTAGACCTTTTCCGCCGGCGTAAGGCCCGGCTCGCCCCAGGTGGGGTCGATCGCGGGGCCGCCAACCTCGCTTTCGACCGTACAGTCCGCGAGCGCCGCGCGCACGGCGTGCGGCAGCGATTCCGGCTTCCATTCGCGGACGCGGATGCTGCCGTTTGCCGTCGTGATCGTCGCCAGCGCGTGGGCGAGGATGATGCCGGGATTGGCGAGAAGGCCGCCCCAGTTGCCGGAATGGTGCGCCCCTTCGCGCAGATCGACGACCATGTCGAAATTCAGCGCGCCGCGCGATCCCAGGAAGATCGTGGGCCGGCGGGCCGCCAGCCGCGGTCCATCCGATGCGATCAGCACGTCGGCCCGCAGCAGCTCGCCATTCTGCCGGCAGAACTCGCGCAGTCCGGGCGAACCGACTTCCTCGCCCGTTTCGAGCAGGAGCTTGAGATTGAAGCCGAGCCGGCCGCGCGTCCGGATGACGGCGGCGAGGGCGCCGATATTGACCGTATGCTGTCCCTTGTTGTCGGCCGTTCCGCGGCCGTAGAGGCGGTCGTCTTCCCGCTTGAGGCGCCAGGGGTCGAGCCCGTCGCGCCACTGGGATCCGAGCCCGCGGATGACGTCGCCATGCCCATAACTGAGCACCGTCACGCGCTCGGGATGCTCGATGCGTTCGGCATAGAGGAACGGGGTATCGGCCACCGGGTTCGCAAACAGGCGACACGTGAACCCGAGCGCTTCCAGGCTCGGCCCGATCTCGGCCGTCAGGTATCGCGCGAGCTCGGCGCGGCGCGCCGGATTCTGGCTCTCGCTCGGGATGGCGACGCGCCGGGCGAGGTCGGCCTCGAAGGCGCCGCTGTCATAATATGCCTCGGCATTCGCGATGGCCTGCGCGCGCGTCACGGATTTGTCTTCCCCCGTCAGTCCCCTTGGTCCGGCCCGCCCGCGACCCGTTCGCAACAACGTGGATGCCGGCCGCCTCGCCCACCTACAGCTAGCCATCCGGACAGGCCGGACGCAAGCAAACATGGCGAGCCGTCGCCCGGCGCCGGTCAGCCGACGCGGTCGAAGATGAGCGAGAGATTGTTGGCCGGCATCTCGACGATGTCGCGCAGCACAAGACCGTGGCGGGCGGCGAGGGTAGCGACATCGTTCAGGTCCCGGACACCCCAGGCCGGGTTCTGGCGTCGCAACGCTTCATCGAACGCTGCATTGCTGGGCGCCGTATGTCGTCCATCGCGTCGGTACGGTCCATACATGTAGAGAAGGCCGCCGGGGTCGAGCACTGCGCCCGCGCCCCGCATCAGGCCTTCCGCCACCGACCACGGGGCGATATGGATCATGTTGATGCATACCACGGCATCGGCATGCGTGAGCGGCCAGGGATGGCGCGTCGCGTCGAGATTCAGCGCCGGGAGTAGATTTTCTAGGCCTTCATGCACGCGCCACGCCTCGATGGAGGCGCGCGCATCGGGTGCGGGATCGCTCGGCTGCCAAGTCAGACCGGGCAATGCACGGGCGAAATGGACGGCGTGCTCGCCGGTTCCGCTGGCGATTTCGAGGACGAAGCCATGTGCCGGCAGAACGCGCCGCAGCACCGAAAGGATCGGGTCGCGGTTGCGGGCAACGGCGGCGGCAGTCTGCCGTAGATCGGTCCGGGGCATATCGCAACCTAGTCGCGCTTGATACGTTGCACAAGCGGCGCCACGATGGCGCCGCGACTCCAACCGCAGGTGAGATCGGTGATCGGTCGTTTGAAAGCCCTCTTTGCGAGCGACAGACCACGTCCGCACGCCCATGACGAACTGCAGCTGGCTGCCGCCGCGTTGCTCGCCGAGGCGGCCCTGCTCGACGGTGCGGTCGATCCGAAGGAGCGCGCGGCGATCGAACGGGTTCTGGCCGCGCGCTTCGGTCTGTCACGCGAAGAGGCCGCAGACCTGGCCGATGCCGGCCATGCCGCCGCGGCGGAGTCGACGCAGCTGTTCCAATTCACGCGAACGATCGCCCGCAACTTTTCGGCCGAGGAACGCGTGGAGCTGTTCGAGATGATCTACGAGGTCATCTATGCGGATGACGAGCTGCACGATTACGAGGCGAGTCTGATGCGGCGGCTCGGCGAACTGATCTATCTGCCGGACAAGGAGCGCGGGGCGGCGCGCCAGCGCGTCCTGCAACGACTCGGCCGAGCCGGGTGATCGGCGTCACGCAGCGAACGGAGTCGATCGGGCGGCACCGCCGTTCCTGGACGAGGTACGTTCCGCGTTGCGGCTTTCCGAGCCGGGTGCCGATTGCATGCATCGCATGAATCCGGCTCGGTAGGGTTCTTCAGCGCTCAGGACGCGGTCGAGGGGAACGTCAGCCCGACCCGCGTGCGGAACCAGCCATCCTCGATCAATGTCCGGAGCTTCGCGACGTCAGGCGCGAGCGACCGGTCCTGGGCGAGGAACGCGGACCGTGCCCGGACGGCGTCCATGACCTCGACGAGGCGCGGGCTCGTCCGCAGCGGCCGACGAAGATCGACGCCCTGTGCGGCGGCGAGCAGCTCGATGGCGACGATCTCGGCCGCGTTCCGCGCCATTTCGCCGAGGCGCCGTGCCGCGTAGGTCGCCATGCTGACATGATCTTCCTGGTTCGCCGATGTCGGCAGGCTGTTGATGCTGGCCGGGTGGGCAAGCGACTTGTTCTCGCTTGCGAGTGCTGCTGCCGTCACCTGTGCGATCATGAAGCCGGAATTGAGCCCCGGGTCGGCGACGAGAAACGCGGGCAGGCCGCCGTTCATCGACGGATCCACCAGAAGCGCGATGCGCCGTTCGGACAGGGCGCCGATCTCCGCGACCGCCATCGCGAGGATGTCGGCCGCGAACGCGACCGGTTCGGCATGGAAGTTTCCACCCGAGACGATCGTGCCGGCCGTCGCGAACACGAGGGGATTGTCGGATACGGCGTTCGCCTCGCGTGCGATGGTATCGGCGGCGAAACGGATCAGATCGAGCGCTGCGCCCATGACCTGCGGCTGGCAGCGTAGCGAGTAGGGATCCTGGATGCGGTCGTCGTTCCTCAGATGCGACGCACGAATCTCGCTGCCGGCAATGAGGCCGGCGAGGCTGGAGGCCACGTCGATCTGACCGGGATGTCCGCGCACGGCCTGGATGTCGGGTGCGAAGGGAACGTCCGAGCCGCGGGCCGCGTCGACGCTCAGCGCGCCGGCGGCAAGTGCGGCGGCAAAGACATCCTCGATCGCGAACAGACCGAGTGCTGCGAGCGCGGTCGATACCTGGGTACCGTTGACAAGCGCCAATCCTTCCTTCGCGGCGAGCCGCAGCGGCGTGAGGCCCGCTGCCGCCAACCCTTCCCAAGCGGGAACCATTCGGCCGCTGACCATCAAGGTTCCCTCGCCGATCAGCGCCGCCGCGAGATGGGCGAGCGGCGCAAGGTCGCCTGAGGCACCCACCGATCCTTTCGCCGGAATTGCCGGCAGGATATCGGCATTGAAGAGCCGAACCAGGGCATCGATGACCTCGCGGCGCACGCCGGAATGGCCGCGGGCAAGCGCGTTGATCTTGAGCGCCAGGATCAGGCGAACCGCGGGGGCGGGCAGGAGATCGCCCGTACCGACCGCATGCGAGCGCACCAACCGGTATTGCAGCTCGGCGATGTCCAAGTCCGGGATTCGCATGCGTGCGAGCAGGCCGAACCCGGTGTTGATGCCGTAGACGGGCGCGCTGCGGGTCACGACCTCTGCGACGATCTTGGCGGCCGCGTCGACCGCTGGCCATGCATCCGGTGAAACCGTGATCGTCATCCCGCCGGCGACGAGGCGGCGCAGATCGGCAAGCGTCAGTGCGCCCGGTTTCAGCTCGAATGACGTCGCCATCGCTCTAGAGAGGCACGGGGGCCGAGCCCGCGTCAAGCAGCGGGGCGTTGCCGGACGGTTATTTTGAAAACCTAGGCTTTCGGATTACGATTCGTCCTGCTAGAAAGCCGTCCGCCGCACTCCTTGGGCGGCATGTACATTGCAAGTAAGTGCAATGGAATGGCGGTACAACCGCCGTCTTCATGAAGGGAGAGGTGTCATGGGTCTGGGTCGATGGTTCATCGGCGTGGCGGCGGGCATGGGCGTGTTCGCGCTCGGTGCGACGGGCGCACTTGCCCAGCAGCAGCTCGCGCAGCAGCAGATGCCGCGCGTGGTGCTGGCGATGAGCGGCTGGACGGGGTTTGCGCCGTTCACGCTGGCCAGGGAAAAAGGCATCTTCAGGAAGAACGGCGTCGAAGTCGACATCAAGAAGATGCCGACCCAGGCGCGGCATGCGGCGATGGCGGCAGGTGAGGTCCAGGCCATCTCGACGACCATCGACACTCACATTGCCTATGTCGCGGCCAACGTGCCGGTCACGCAGGTGATGGTGATCGACAGCTCCACCGGCGGTGACGGCGTTCTCGTCAAGAACACCATCAAGACCTTCGCCGACCTCAAGGGAAAGTCCGTCGCCGTCGACAATCCGGGCTCCGTGTCGAACTTCTGGTTCAACTACCTGCTGAAGAAGAACGGCATGTCGATGAAGAACGTGCGCCCCTCGAACATGGGGCCGCAGCCTGCGGCCAATGCGTTCGCCGCCGGCCAGTTCGACGCCGCCGTCACCTATGAACCCTACATGTCGGGCGCGCTCAAGCAGGTGACGGACGGGCGCATCCTAATCTCGTCGAAGGAGACGCCGGGCATCATCATCGACACGCTCGCCTTTCAGCCGGACTTCATCAAGAAGAACCCGCAGGTCGTGAAGGCGGTGGTCGATTCGTTCTTCGAGGCGCTGGACCTGATCAAGAAGGACCCACAAGAGGCCTACCGCGTGATGGGTGCCGACGTGAAACAGTCGGGCGAGGATTTCGCCAGATCGGCAGCCCTCGTCACCTGGTACGACCGCGAGATGAACCGGAATTATTTCGCGCAGACGATCACGCCATTCATGAAGGAAGCGGCGGACATTCTGATCGAGGCCGGCGTCATCAAGCGCCAGCCCGACTTCTCGCAGATGGTCGACGATTCGTTCGTCAAGTAAGCGGACGTGGGCGACCTGTTCGAACCGCTGAAGCCGGTCTCCCCAGGATGGCGTATCGCCCTGGGGATCGTCGGCTTCGCGCTTTTCTTCGCTCTTTGGGGGGCTGCAACGTGGGGCGGCTGGGTCAAGCCGTTGTTCCTGGCCAGCCCGGCAAAGACGCTTGAGACCGGCATCGAGCTGTTCCTCGAGTACAACTTCATCGTCGATGTCGGCGTGACGATCTGGCGCGTGGTCGGCGGCTTCATCATCGCGGCGCTGGTCGCGGTGCCGCTCGGCATCCTCATGGGCGCGTTCAAGCCGTTCGAGGCGTTGCTGGAGCCGCTGGTTTCATTCGCCCGTTACCTGCCGGCATCCGCTTTCATTCCGCTGCTGATCCTGTGGGCGGGCGTGGGTGAGGCGCAGAAGCTCTCGGTCATCTTCATCGGCTCGGCCTTCCAGCTCATCCTGATGGTGGCGGTCATCGTCGGCTCGGTTCGCCTCGACCTCGTCGAGGCGGCCTACACGCTCGGCGCCCGCCGCAAGGGAATCGTGTTCCGCGTGCTGCTGCCGGCCGCCGCGCCGCAGATCGCCGAATCACTTCGGCTGGTGCTCGGCTGGGCATGGACATACGTGATCGTGGCGGAGCTGATCGGCGCCTCCAGCGGTATCGGCCACATGATCATGGATGCGCAGCGTCTGCTCGAGACGGGCCAGATCATCTTCGGCATCTTCGCCATCGGCATCATCGGCCTCGTCTCGGACTTTGCGTTCAAGACGCTGAACGAGCGCCTGTTCCCCTGGCACATGATGAAGTAACGCGAGGCACCTTTTGAGCAAGCTTCGTATCCAGGGCGTGACCCGGGTGTTCCCCGGCGTACGCGGCGGACCACCGGTCCAGGCGCTCGAGCCGATCGATCTCGAGGTCGCCGACAACGACTTCATCACCATCCTCGGGCCTTCCGGCTGCGGCAAGTCGACGTTGCTGCGCATCGTCGCCGGACTGTCGAAGCCGAGCGCCGGCCGGGTTCTGCTCGACGGCCGGGAGGTGACCGGGCCGGGTCCGGATCGCGGCATGGTATTTCAGTCGTACACGCTGTTTCCGTGGCTCACCGTGCGGGAGAACATCTGCTTCGGGTTGCGCGAGAAGGGCATGCCGCGGGCGCAGCAACGCGAGATCGCGGATTTCTTCATCGATCGCGTGGGCCTTCGCGGATTCGAGGACCACTATCCGAAGATGCTCTCGGGTGGCATGCAGCAGCGCACCGCGCTGGCACGGGCGCTCGCGAACGATCCCAAGATCCTGCTGCTCGACGAGCCGTTCGGGGCGTTGGACAACCAGACCCGTGCGCTGATGCAGGAACTTCTGCTCGGTATATGGGAACAGGACCGGAAGACAGTCCTGTTCGTCACGCACGACATCGACGAGGCGATATTCCTTGCGAGCCGCGTCGTCGTCATGTCGGCGCGTCCCGGCCGACTCAAGTGCAACATCGCCATCGATCTGCCCCATCCGCGCGACTACAAAGTCAAGACCTCGCCCGCGTTCGCGGCCTACAAGGCCCAGCTTACCGAGGAAATCCGCGAGGAGGCGATCAAGTCGCTACGGCTCGAGAGCTAGTTCTCCAGCCTTCGAGCGGGACGCGGGCAGCGGCGAGGGCCGCCGGCGACGGAGCAGGGGCGGGCGTCGCGACGACGGCAACACGCATGCGTCCCTGGCCGGCGGGAAGCCGGATGACGAGCCGTCGTTCGCCCCTGGTCGGCTGCTGCGGCGCCGGTATTTCGACCGGTTCGACGGCGAACGTCGCGCCCGCCGGCTCGAGCACGTGTAGGAAGAGCCGCGCACCCGCTTCGGTCAGACGCGCCTGCGGGCCGTCGATCTCGACGGCAGCACGGGTATGCATCTGCCACAGCCACGGCGCGGCGACGCTGCGTTCGACTTCGTCCGCAATGACGACGTGACGGCCGCCGACGAGCCGCACGCCCCGCTTCGCACGGCCATGATCCGGCCATGCCGCGTCGAGACCGACGATCGCATATGAGTCATTTGGGTCGCTGCCGAAGGCGACGATTTCGGCACGCGCGGTCGGCACCTGATTCACGTCGGCAGGCATACATAGATTGTGTCCGCGCGATCCGAGCCGATAGTACGTGGCGCGCTGCGCCCACGTCCAATAACCCGGCAGCGCATAGTCGTCGCCCCCGAGATCGACTGCAAATCGCGCGCCGCCAGCCTCGAGCACGAAGGTGCCAAGATCGAGATGCGCGTGGCTGGCACCGTTGTATCCGCCCTTGATCGCGACCCATGTGGTCTTCGGGTCCTGCCATGATCCTCGCATGCAGGCGACGGCGATCCGCCGGAAATGGGCGGCCGTCGGTATTCCGGCGTCGTCGGGCGAGCGCGTGCGCGGGTCATACCACAGCAGATCGAGGATATTCGGCTCTTCGCCGACGTGCCGCCGGTAAAAATCCGCATAGACCGGGCGGTCGAAACGTCGCGACAGCCAGAACATGTATGCGCCCGTATAGTTCTCCGGCGAGCAGTCGGCATAGTTGAAGACGCGGGTCGTGGGGCCGGTCGTGTGCAGGCCAAACAATCCGGTTTCAGAGAACCCGGGGGTTTCGGCGAATGCGCTCGGTCCGCGTAGGCTCTCCAGGCCGGCGATGAGGAACGCGGCATAATGCGTCGCATAGCTCCAGTACATCGGGCCTTCGATCCATCCGCCGTCGGGCGCATAGCTGTCGAATCCATGCCGGGCCGACTCGAGGGCGCGTTCGAGCACCAGTCGCGAGCGTTCGGGGTCGGTGCGTTCGATGGCGAGTGCCGCAAGCACGAGCCCGCCATTGCAGACGAGATTCCAGTTGTTGGTCCAGCGGGTCCAGCGCGCTTCTCCGGCGTAGGCGGCGAGACCGGGCTCGATTCCCTTCTCGATCAGGGCGGCGGTCAATTCGGTCCGTTCAGCAGGCGAGAGCGCCGCATCGAACCAGTCGAGCCCGAGCGCGAAGGCGTGCGCCATCTCAGCCGTATCCAGGAAATGGCGCGGGTTCCAGTCCTGAAACCGGGCTGCGGCCGCAAGCTCCGCCTTCGCGCGCGTCGCGTAACGCGCATCTCCCGTCAGCAGCCAGAGTCCGCCCAACGTACGCACGCGATGCAGCACCGTGCGGCTTGCCTGCAGCATTACGGTCCGGCGCGCCTCGTAAGTGCGCGTGACCGGCTCGGTCGCCAGAATCCGTTCGGCCTCGTCGCGCACCGCGCGATACCAGGACGCGCAGAGCGGGTCGCGCGCAATCAGGGCGCGCGTGCGGGCGGTGTCGGCCGCCGTAATCAGCAGCGTCGGCCGCGACGGCGCCGGCATAGGACCGAGCGGCTTATCTGGTCGCGATGCGGGGGTACAGGCCGCGAGCGGCGCGAGGCCCGAGGCCGCAAGAGTGGTGAGAAACTCGCGTCGGCGGAAACGCCGTGCCCGAGTCATCCCGTCATGTTCCTAGGCGCCGAGCGTTGGCAGCCGCAGCCCATGCGATTTCGCGCATTCGATCGCGATGTCGTAACCCGCATCGGCATGGCGCATTACGCCGGAGGCCGGATCATTGGTCAGCACGCGGGCGAGCCGGCGCGCCGCTTCCGGTGTGCCGTCGGCGACGATCACCATTCCGGCATGCTGCGAGTAGCCGATGCCGACGCCGCCGCCGTGATGAATCGAGACCCACGTCGCGCCCGAGGCGCAATTGAGCAACGCATTGAGAAGCGGCCAGTCCGCGACCGCATCGGATCCGTCGATCATGCCCTCGGTCTCGCGGTTCGGGCTCGCGACCGAGCCGGAGTCGAGATGGTCCCGGCCGATCACGATCGGCGCCTTGAGTTCGCCCCGCGCGACCATATCGTTGAAGGCGAGGCCGGCGCGGGCGCGCTCGCCGAGGCCGAGCCAGCA
The DNA here is from genome assembly GCA_937926175.1 of uncultured Rhodospirillales bacterium. Lineage (GTDB taxonomy): Bacteria > Pseudomonadota > Alphaproteobacteria > CACIAM-22H2 > CACIAM-22H2 > CALANV01. The sequence goes on from CALANV010000010.1 coordinate 53,036, forward strand.
GATCCGGGCCGGCAGGCCCTGGAACCTGATCTTCCGTTGCGCCATGTCCAGCCAGTGATGGAGGTGCCAGTCCTCCGGAAAGAGCTCCTTGATCTTCGCATCGGTCCGGTAGATGTCCTCCGGATCGCCAGAAAGAGCGACCCAGCGGAACGGCCCCTTGCCGCGACAGAACATCGGCCGGATATACGCCGGCACGAAGCCCGGGAACGCGAAGGCGTCCTCGACGCCCATTTCCTTGGCCATCTGCCGGATGTTGTTGCCGTAGTCGAGCGTGGGGATGCCCATGCGATAGAGTTCAATCATGGCGCGGACCTGCACAGCCATGGACTCTTTCGCGGCGCGTTCGGTTCCTTTCGGGTCGCTCGCCTTCATCCGCTCGTGCTGCTCGAGTGTCCAGCCGGCCGGCAGGTATCCGTTCAGCGGATCATGCGCCGACGTCTGATCGGTCACGATATCGGGTCGCGCCCGACGATCGCCGGCCTTGATACGCCGGACGAGCTCGGGGAACACCTCGGCGGCATTGCCGAGCAGGCCGACCGAAACCGGCTGCTTCTTCGCGCAGGACTCGGCGATGATCGTCAGCGCTTCGTCGAGGTCCCTGGTCCAACGGTCGAGATAGCCTGTCTGGATGCGCTTCTCGATCCGGCTCAACTGGCATTCGACGCCGAGCAGCGACGCCCCGGCCATCGTGGCGGCAAGCGGCTGCGCGCCGCCCATGCCGCCGAGTCCGCCCGTCAGAATCCATCGTCCGCCCAGATCGCCGCCGTAATGCTGGCGGCCGGCTTCGACGAACGTCTCGTATGTGCCCTGTACGATGCCTTGGCTGCCGATATAGATCCACGAACCCGCCGTCATCTGGCCGTACATCATCAACCCCGCGCGGTCGAGCACGTGGAAGTTGTCCCAAGTCGCCCACTTGGCCACGATGTTGGAGTTGGCGATCAACACGCGCGGCGCGTCGGCATGGGTTTCGAAGATGCCGACCGGCTTGCCGGACTGGATGAGCAGCGTGTCGGTCGGCCCCAGCGTACGCAAGGCGGCAACGATCCGGTCGAACGACGCCCAATCGCGCGCGGCGCGGCCGATGCCGCCGTAGACGACCAGTTCCTCGGGCCGCTCGGCGACCTCGGCGTCCAGGTTGTTCATCAGCATGCGCAATGCGGCTTCGGTCTGCCATGACCTGGCGGTGATCTGGGGGCCGCGCGGCGCCCTGATCCGGCGCGTATTGTCGAGACGGGGATTCGCTTCCATTGTGGTCCTCGCTATGAGACGAGCCGGGCGACGGTCTTGCGGAAATTGGCGAGCGACTGTTCCTCATGCACGTGCATGCCGTCGCGCACGACCCAGTGGCCGCCGACCATGACATCGCGGACCGGTGTACCGGTGCCGCAGAAGATCCAGGAATCGAGCAGCGTGTCGCCGTTGCGTCCGGTGAGCGCGGGATGATCCGGATCGAGGACGACGATGTCGGCGCGGCGCTCGGGTTCGAGACCGCCGATCGGCCGGCCGAGCGCCTGGGCGCCGCCTGCCGTAGCGCGACGGAACAGGCCGGCGCCAGTTGCAGCACCTTGCGTGCTCTCGGTTACGTTGCGCGCGCGCTTGATGAGACGCTGCGTGTATTCCAGCCAGCGAAGCTCCTCGACGGGGTTCGTCGAGACGTTGGAATCGGTGCCGATGCCGAAACGCCCACCGGCGCGCACATAAGCCGTCAGCGAAAAGATGCCGTCACCCAAATTGGCCTCTGTCGTCGGGCACAGGCCCGCGACGGCGCCGGATGCGGCCAGCCGTTCCGTTTCGGCCGGCGTCATGTGGGTGCAGTGGACAAGGCACCAGCGGGTGTCGACCGGCGCATGGTCGAGCAGCCATTCGACAGGCCGCTGCCCGCTCCAGGTGAGGCAATCCTCGACCTCCTTCGTCTGCTCGGCAGCATGAATATGGATCGGCATTGCCGCATCGAGGCGCGTTGCCGCCTCGATGCAGGCGGCAAGCATGTTGGGCGTGACCGCGCGAAGCGAATGCGGCGCGATGCCGATGCGGATCTGACGATCGCGCCGGTGGCGCTGGTACAGCCGCTCGACGAGGTCGACAAAATCGTCCGTTGCAAGAATGAACCGACGCTGGCCTGGGGCCGGCGCCACGCCGCCGAACTGCGAGGTCTGATAGAGAACGGGAAGGAAGGTGAGACCGATACCGGCGGCACTTGCCGCGGCGACGATGCGTTCGGCGAGTTCCGCTCTGTTCTCGTACGGGCGCCCGTCAGGATCGTTGTGCAGGTAGTGGAACTCCGCCACCGCGGTGTAGCCATGCTTGAGCAGCTCGACATAGAGCTGCGTAGCGATGGCTTCGACATCCGCAGGCGAAAGCCGCGCAAGGAACCGATACATGACCTCGCGCCAGCTCCAGAAATTGTCGCCCTCGGGACCGACGCGCTCCGCAAGGCCGGCCATTGCCCGCTGAAAGGCATGCGAGTGCAGATTCGGCATTCCCGGGACGGCAATGCCGTGCAGCCGTTCGGCATCGCCGGCGATCGTATCGGCGGTGACGGATGTGATCGTCCCCGACGCGTCGACGTCGAGACGGACATTGGTGGCCCAGCCCGTGGGCAGGAGAGCGTGTTCGGCGAAATAGCTCGGCATCGACGATTCGTTTGAGAGACGTTACAAATCAGAGCGAGAGAACCATTGCTTTAATGCCTGCCGCTGACGGCAGCGGCAAGGGGAAAGGCGTGCACCGCGTCGACTCTATCTGGACGAATGCCCGACTGGCGACGATGGTCGCAGGCGAGGGCTATGGCGTGATCGACGATGGCGCGATAGCCGTCGTGGACGGCCGGATCGCCTGGATCGGGCCGCGGGCCGAGTTGCCCGCACTTGATGCCGGTTCCGTGCATGACGTCGGCGGGCGCTGGGTGACGCCGGGCCTCATCGACTGTCATACGCATCTCGTCTTCGCCGGTGACCGGGCCGCGGAGTTCGAGCTGAGGCTCAAAGGCGCGACATACGAGGAGATCGCACGGGCGGGCGGCAGCATCCGCTCCACGGTCGCGAAGACGCGCGCGGCGTCGGCGGACGAGCTTTATGAAAGCGCGCGGCGCCGGCTGATATCGCTTCTCGCCGAAGGCGTCACCACGGTCGAGATCAAGTCAGGCTACGGGCTGGACGTCGCTAGCGAGACCAAGATGTTGCGCGTCGCGCGCCGGCTCGGGGCCGGTCTGCCGGTCACCGTCGTGACGACGTTCCTCGGAGCGCATGCGGTTCCGCCGGAATACCAGGGCCGGCGGAGCGCCTATGTTGATCTCGTTGCCGGCCCGATGCTCGACGCGGTCGTCGCGGAACGTCTCGCCGATGCCGTCGACGTGTTCGCCGAAGACATCGCCTTCACTCCCGAGGAAACGGCGCGCATCTTCGACGCCGCGAAAGCGCATGGCCTGCCGGTGAAGCTGCATGCCGACCAGCTCTCCGACCAGAACGGCGCGGCATTGGCGGCGCGCTACGGCGCCCTTTCGGCGGAGCATCTGGAGCATGCCAACGCGGACGGCGTCGCCGCCATGGCACGCGCCGGAACCGTCGCGGTCCTGCTGCCGGGCGCGTTCTATTTCCTGCGCGACGTCAAGCTGCCGCCGGTCGATCTGTTCCGGCGCCACGGCGTGCCGATCGCGATCGCCAGCGACTGCAATCCGGGATCATCGCCGGCCGTATCGCTTCTGCTGATGCTCAACATGGCGTGCACGCTCTTCCGCCTCACGCCGGCCGAAGCGCTGGCAGGGGTTACGCGAAACGCAGCGCGGGCCCTGGGGCTCGCCGACCGCGGCGTGCTCGCGACGGGCAAGATGGCCGATTTCGTCGTCTGGGACATTTCGCATCCCGCCGAGCTGAGCTATTGGATCGGCGCCAACCCGGCCCACACCATCGTGCGCGCCGGCGCTGTTACGGAAATCGCTGCATGACCGAACTCTTCCACTTCAGTCCCGGCCGGACGCCCGTGTTGATCAGCGTTCCGCACGCCGGCACGTACATTCCGCCGGAGATCGCCGACCGGATGACGCCGGCGGCAAGACAGCTGCCTGACACGGACTGGCATGTCGACCGGCTCTATGACTTCGCGGCATCGCTCGGCGTCGGCATGATCGTCGCCACCCATTCACGCTATGTCGTCGATCTCAATCGCGATCCGACCGGAAAACCGTTGTATCCGGGCGCCGACAACACCGAGCTGGTGCCGACGACGACGTTCGCACGCGAACCCGTGTACAAGTCGGGCGCGGAGCCGGATGCGGCCGAGATCGACGACCGGGTGATGCGTTACTGGCGACCCTATCACGACCGGCTTGCGGCCGAACTGGCGTCACTGCACCGGCAATACGGCATCGCGGTCCTGTGGGACGCTCACTCGATTCCGTCGGTCGTGCCGCGCTTCTTCAGCGGGCGACTTCCGGACCTCAACCTCGGGTCGGCATGGGGCACAAGTGCCGCGCCGGCGCTGGTCTCGCGCGTCATGAACATCCTCGGCAATGCCGCCGGCTTCACGTCGATCTGCGACGGGCGGTTCACGGGCGGCTACATCACGCGCCGGTTCGGCCAGCCGGATGCAGGAACTCATGCGCTGCAGCTCGAGCTGGCCCAAGCGTGCTACATGGACGAGCAGCCGCCCTACCGGTATGACCCCGATCGTGCCGCGCCGTTGCAGAACGTCCTTCGGCAGGTCGTTTCGACGCTCGTCGAATGGGCGGAGTCCGCGGCAGGGGGCAAGACGTGACGGCACGACCTTGGCAGGACCTGACGACGACCGACTTTGCGGCGCTCGATCGCGCGCGGACGGTTGCGATCCTTCCCGTCGCCGCGGTCGAGCAGCACGGGCCGCATCTGCCGGTCGGCACGGACGCCATGATCGCCGCCGGCATCCTGTCGCAGGCCATGCCGCTCGTGCCCCAGGATCTTCCGGTCCTCGTCCTGCCGACGATGGCGGTCGGCAAGTCGAACGAGCACCAGGACTTTCCCGGGACCCTGACGCTCTCGGCCGAGACGTTGGGGCGAATGCTGACGGAAGTTGGGGAGAGCGTCGCGCGCGCGGGTCTGCGAAAGCTCATGCTGTTCAACAGCCATGGCGGCCAACCGCAGGTGCTCGACATCGTGGCGCAGGATCTTCGCGCCCGCCTGGGCATGGCCGTGGTCGTCGTCAATGTCTGGCGGCTGATGGATCGAGCGGCGGCGTTTCCCGCGCGCGAGCGCGCGGTCGGGATACATGGCGGCGGCCTCGAGACCGCGCTGATGCTCCATCTGCGTCCGGAACTCGTGCGCCGCGATCAGATCCGCGACTTTCCGTCCGCAGCCGACGAGCTGGCCAAGTCGTTCCCGCTGCTGGCGGGCGAGGGGCGCCTCAACTTCGCCTGGCAGGCGCAGGATCTCAATCCAGCCGGGGCCGTCGGCGACGCTCGGCTGGGAACGGCGGAAATCGGCGCCCGCCTCGTCGACCAAGCGGCGCGTGCGGTCGTCGCGCTTGCCGAGGAGCTGTCGCGCCTGCCGCTCGCCGTACTGCGCTCGAGCTGACCCGGACGCGAACCGTACTGGGAGGGATCTAGGGATCTTTAGTAGGAAACAAGCGAATCGAACGGTACGTCGATGCGCTTGCGTCCGTTCAGGAACTCGAGTTCGATGATGCAGGCCGCACCGCGCACATCCGCGCCTGCGCGACGCAGAAGCTCGATCGCGGCGGCCATCGTGCCACCTGTCGCGAGCACGTCGTCGAGAACCACGACGCGCTGCCCCCGATGGACGAAATCGTCCTGGATCTCGATGGTGTCGCTGCCGTACTCGAGATCGTAGGTATAGGGGATCGTCTTGCCGGGCAGCTTGCCCTTCTTGCGGACCATCATGAATCCGCAGCCGAGGACGAGGGCGAGCGGCGCCGTTACTAGGAAGCCGCGCGATTCGATACCGGCAAGAAAGTCGGGTTTGTGCGGCCTGACGATCTCCGCCAGCCGATCGACCGCCGCCTTCCACGCCCCATGGTCGGCCAGGAGAGGCGAGATATCCCGGAACATGATTCCCGGTTTCGGGAAATCCGGCACGTCCCGGATCCATTTCTTGAGGTCCATATTCTTGCCCCCCTTGTCGGCGCTCGCGATTCGGTGGGCGCATCCTATCCAGCGGGTCGGGGCCTCGCAATTGCTGTTGCGGCCTCGTGGCGCGATGACGCAGGGTGTTGTTGCAGGGGCACCGGCCACGCGTTAGGGTTCGCCATATGACATCCGTTTTTCATCGTCAGCTTCGGACACCCTTGCCGCGCGCCGTCGGCGGCACCGGCGTCTATCTGATCGACCATACGGGCAAGCGTTACATCGACGCCTCCGGCGGGGCTGCCGTATCGTGCCTCGGCCACGGCCATCCCGACGTCATCCGTGCCATAAAGGACCAGGCCGACCGGCTGGCTTATGCCCACACATCCTTCTTCACGACCGACGTCGCGGAAGAGCTGGCCGACACGCTGATCGCCGATGCGCCGCCGGGGCTCACGCATGTCTACTACGTATCAGGCGGCTCGGAGGGGATCGAGGCCGCGCTCAAGATGGCGCGGCAGTATTTCGTCGAGATCGGCCAGCCGCAGCGTCGGCACTTCATCGCGCGGCGCCAGAGCTACCACGGGAACACGCTGGGCGCACTTGCAGTCGGTGGCAACGAGTGGCGACGCCAGCAATTCGCGCCCCTGCTGATCGATGTGCCGCATATCGCGCCGTGCTTCGCCTACCGCTTCAAGGATCCCGCCGAAAGCGAGGAGGAATACGGCCGCCGGGTTGCCGACGAGTTGGAGGCCAAGATCCTCGAACTCGGGCCGGATACGGTGATCGCCTTCGTCGCCGAGACGGTCGTCGGGGCGACGGCCGGCGCGGTGCCGCCGGTGCCGGGTTATTTCAAACGCATCCGCGAGATCTGCGACCGTTATGGCGTGCTGCTCATCCTCGACGAGGTCATGTGCGGCATGGGCCGGACCGGCACCCTGCATGCCTGCACCCAGGAAGGCATTGCGCCCGACCTGATGGTGATCGCCAAGGGGCTCGGCGGCGGCTATCAGCCGATCGGTGCCGTGCTCGTCTCGGGCCGGGTCTACGAGGCATTCCGCCAGGGCTCCGGCTTCTTCCAGCACGGTCATACCTACATCGCCCATGCCGTGTCCTGTGCGGCGGCGCTTGCCGTGCAGCAGGTCCTCAAGCGTGACGGTCTGGTCGACCGGGTCCGGCGTCAGGGCGAAAAGCTCATGTCGGCGCTTACCGAGCGCTTCGGCAACCATCACGCGGTCGGCGACATCCGGGGACGCGGCCTGTTTCAGGCGATCGAGCTGGTAAAGGACCGCGCGACGAAGGCGCCGTTCGACCCCGCCTTGAAGCTGCATGCGCGCATCAAGCAGGAGGCCATGGCGCGGGGCCTGATGGTCTATCCCATGGGCGGCACCATCGACGGCAAGCACGGCGATCACGTGCTGCTGGCGCCGCCGTTCATCATCACCGACGACGAGATCGTCGCGGTGGTCGAACGTCTGGGCGAGGCCGTCGACGCCGCGGTCGCCTCGGCACGTTCTGCGGTCTGACCGGACCTTCGAACCAATAGCGGTCGCTACTCAGGCTGGTCGTGCGGCGGCGGCGTGTGGCCGGCCGCGCCGATCGGGCTGGGCAGGTTGGTCCACATCACCGGGCTCCCGCCCGGCGATTCACTCTGTCGGCTCGTGCGACCCTGCCGTTTCGGATGCGATGACGATGTCTTCGTCGACGTACCGCGAAGCGAGGCTTGACGGCCCGCAGCGCTGCGCTTGCCGGTGCTTGTCTGCGCCACTTCCGGCTCCCCTATGCATTGGCGTGGCGATGCCACGCAGGCTCAAATCTCAACGCAGGGCAACGCGTCGGGCGTTCCGGCATGCGCGTGGTGCGGCGGCACGGTGGCGCACCGTGTCAGGCTGTGCGCGCAGGCGATCGCGTGTCATTCAACCGTTCATTTGTGACATTGTTTCGTGACATTGTTGTGCTTTGAACTCGCGACGACTGTTCCACGAACGATGACCGGAACATTGATGCCGATCGACATCAACCTGCCAGACGCTGGATCTCTGCCACGGTGCGGGCCAGCTCGTTCGCCAGGGGACCCGGCATCCGACCCAGAAAGACGGCCGAAAGCTGCTCGTAGTACCAGAGCGTGCCTTCCCGTCCGGCCGTGAAGCGCGAGAACACCGCCGGGCCATAGACGCGCAGGTCGCTCAGGATTGCCCGCGCGTTGTGCAACTTGTCGCAGGCGGATACCAGCAGCACGTCGCCCGCAGTCTCGGCAAGGATGGGCAAGATAGGCAGACTTCCGGGTTTGCCAGTCGCCTTTTTCGCCCAGGGCATCGGGCACGCTGTCCGTGCAGCCAAGTACAAGCGTCGTCACCCGGTCGCCGAACCGATCGCGGATCAGGGGCTCGACGTGAGCGCCGACGTCCTCGATGGCGTCGTGCAATACGGCGGCGATCGTCTGATCTTCATCCGCACCGTACTCCATCGCGAGGCTCGCCACGCCCAACAGATGGGAGAGGTAAGGAATGCGCGTGCCCTTGCGGGTCTGGTTTCCATGAAGCTGGATCGCGAGCGCCACGGCATCACCGAGACGCGAGGAGGGAACGAAGCTGGGCTGCATTTCGTCGTGGGTCATCTCATCGTTCATCAAGCTTCATCCTCGGTCATTTGCAGCCGTGCCGTACGTTCGAGGGCACGGCCGATCATTTTTTTTCGGTGTCCTCCGCGGCTTGGTGACCCAGCAACATGATCGCTGGCAGCCACCATCGTGGCGGTGCTCCGCTCATCCCGGGCGAGAGATTCCGCGCCCGGTTGCAGCCGGATCCGGAAACTCGAGATCGGCGAACCCGAGACGTGGGGAAAACGGCGGCGTCACGAGGGGTGACACCAGCGGATCGTCCGGGACAGCCCGATCCGAAGCTGATGTAACGGTTCAGACCGGGACGACCCAAGCTCAGAATTCGCGACCGTACTCGTCCACGAAGACCGCCAGCGCCAGGATCATATCAACGGTCGAGCCGTCCCGGGCCATGGGCAGATACACGCGCTCCAGCCGGAGCAGCTTCTGGCGCGACCGGAGCTGCGGCCGGCCCCTGCGCCAGGACGGCAGACGGCTGCCGACCACCTCGCGCAGATAGGTCGAGATCAACTCGTGCGAGACTTTGTCATGCACCGCATCGAGATATGCGCCCGTGGGATCGTCGCCGAGGGCGCGCACCACGTTGGTTCCGATCAGCCGATAGCGGAAGCACAGGCCCGGCGACCGCTCGACATCCAACAGCCAGATGTTCGGCAGAAGATGGGGAATGGCCATCGGCTCGAAATGCTGGCGGCCGGGCAGGCGGTCGGCCGCCTTGATCGAACACCAGTATTCGATCAGAGCGCGTGGCATCGGATGCAATGGCTGCTGCAGGAGCTGTTCCACGGAACCGATGAACTCCCGCGCTGTGGTGTCGGGGGTCGAACTCGACATGATGACGGTGTTCGTTGCTCTCGCGTTTGCATACGCAAACGCCGTACCATCTGCCGTCGTTCATGGTGGATCAGCTAAACCGTTGTTTCTTGCGGAAAAATGGTTGGCGGTCGTCGGCAACCACCCGTCACAAGACTCCCCCGGAAGAGCTAGATCAGTGGCTGCGGTTGCAAAACTCGCTGCAAAATGCGACCGGCTTCAGGAAAGGTCGACTCGATCTTGCGCAGGGACGGTCGTCGCCCGCCGGTGCAATCAGCCGATCAGGATTCTTTCCGAGCACATGATTTCGTCGCGCGTATCGCCGGGTGCTCTCTGTCCCATATCGGCGCCAAACAAGGTTCGTACGTGAGCCGATTGTTCCGGTGCGTGACTTGAAAAACCGATACCCTCAGAGGGGCCAGGATCGGGTGCAAGGCTGACAGACGTCTGCGGCTGGTCCGGGGTCATGAGCAGGCGCACTGATGCCGGAACCAGAACTGGTCCTTGTTACACGGCTTGATACGCTCGCCAGCTTCGGATGACCCGAAGCCGTCGGTCAAATCTGCGTTTTCAGGGTGTCGAGAAGAATGGTCGGAGTGAGTGGATTCGAACCACCGGCCCCTTGCTCCCGAAGCAAGTGCTCTACCAGGCTGAGCTACACTCCGATCCTGTCGGGCTGACTGACGGCCTTGTTTCCGCACGCCATTCCCGCTCACCAGCGGGTACGGCGCCGTTCGCCGGACCGTTTATATAGCGCCCGTCCCGGCAGGCTGCAAGCCGAGCCCGTGCGCCGCCATGCCCTCAGTAGGCCCGGCTGATCGCGAAGTGGATCAGATCGATCAGGGCCCGCTTTTCCGGGCTGTCGGGGAACACGCCGAGCGCGTCACGGGCGATGGCGCCGTAGTGGCGGGCGCGCTCGACACTGTCGCGCAGGCTGCCGTGGCGCTGCATGAGCGCAATCGCGTGCTCGAGATCGCCTTCGCGCTGGTCCATCTCCTCGAGCGTCCGGCGCCAGAACTTTCGTTCCTCCTCGTCGCCGCGCAGGAAGGCCAGCACCACGGGCAGCGTGATCTTGCCGTCCCGAAAATCGTCGCCGACCGACTTGCCGAGCGTCGCCGTTTCGGCGGCGTAGTCGAGCACGTCATCGACGAGCTGGAAGGCGATGCCGAGATTCATGCCGTAGGTCTCGAGCGCCTCTTCCTCGACCTTGGGGCGGTCGGCGACGACGGCGCCGACCCGGCAGGCCGCCGCGAACAGCACCGCCGTCTTGGCCTTGATAACCTCAAGATAGGCATTTTCGGTGGTTTCCGTGTCGTTGGCGGTCATGAGCTGCATGACCTCGCCTTCGGCGATCACGGCCGACGCATCGGACAGAATCTTGAGGACCGCCAGCGATCCGTCCGCGACCATGAGCTGGAAGGCCCGGCTGAACAGAAAATCGCCGACCAGCACGCTCGCCTTGTTACCCCATACGGCATTGGCCGTGGCGAGACCCCGGCGGCGGTCGCTTTCGTCGACGACGTCGTCGTGGAGCAGCGTGGCCGTGTGGATGAACTCGACGCACGCCGCAAGGCCGATATGGCGCCGTCCGCGATAGCCGCACATCCGGGCGCTGGCGAGCGTGAGCATCGGCCTCAGGCGCTTGCCGCCGGCGGCGATGATATGGCCGGCGAGCTGCGGGATCAGCGCAACCGGGCTTTGCATGCGCTCGAGAATCAGCGCATTCACCTGCTTAAGATCTTCGCTTACCAGTGCGGCGAGCGAGGCGAGGGAGGGGGTACGTGCCTTTTCGCGCTCCTCTCCCAGGGTAACGATCACGGCCAAATTCGTTTTCCTCGGCTGATCGCCGCGTCCCGCGGCTTGACGATGCATACGCGCGTAGCGAGCATAAAGGCCCGGATCGGGCGGTCAAGCACAACGCGTCCCCCCGAGGGCCCGATCAGAAAAAAGGATTCCACGCCGTGAAGGAGCTCCTGCGGACGAACGACCCGGTCTTCCTGTCGTGGGCACAAGCGGTTCTTGCCGAATCCGGCATCCACGCCATCGTGCTCGACAGCCACATGGCGGCGGTCGAAGGGTCGGTTTCGGCGATTGCGCGCCGGATAATGGTCGTCGACGGCGATTACGAGACGGCCGTCCAGGTGCTCGAGACGGCACGGGCGACCGCCACGCATGGCTGATCCGGCGCCGCAGGAGGTGACGCGCGACACCCTACTGGGCGGTCGCATCGCGTTCCAGCAGCCGGCGAACGGCTATCGTGCGGCCATAGATCCGGTGCTGTTGGCGGCCGCCGTTCCGGACCGCGTACAAGGGCAAGTCGCGGATCTCGGATGCGGTGCCGGCGCGGCGATGCTCTGCCTGGCGGCGCGGCTGCCGCATGTCCGGATCGTCGGCGTCGAGCGGGAGCCCGGGCTTGCGGCGCTGGCCCGACAGAATATCGCTGCCAACGGTTTTCATTCGCGCATTACCGTCGTCGAGGCCGATGTCTCGCAACTGCCGCGCACGCTCGAGCCGGGCATTTTCGATGCGGTCATCAGCAACCCGCCCTATCTCGAGCCGGACCGTGCCAACCGGACGACAAGCCGCGACAAGCTGATCGCGACGGTCGAAGGGACGGCGGATCTTCCGACATGGATCGACGCGGGGCTGCGGCTGCTCCGTCCCCGCGGAGTCATCGTGATGATCCAGCGCGCCGATCGCCTTGCCGATCTGCTTGCCGCCCTGGGCGGTCGGGCCGGCGAAATCGTCGTCTACCCGTTGTGGCCGAAGGCGGGCATGCCGGCCAAGCGGATCATCGTGCGAGCCCGCAAGGAACTGAAGTCGCCGCTGGTGGTCGCGCCCGGCCTCGTGCTCCATCACCCGGACGGGACATACACGGCCGCCGCCGAAGCGGTGCTGCGCGGCGGCGCGGGGCTCGGCTAGAGCACGACGCCGGGGCGCGCGTGCTCGTGCATGCGCCATGTGGCGGGATTGGCAACGGGCACGAGGCCGCTTACCCTTGGGACCATGAACAGCGTCGTCCAGCGAATCCGGCCCTGGCTCGCGAAGCTGCCCGTCGAGCAGTTCCGTAACCCGGCCCCCGTTGTCGCTGTCATACGGCTCGTCGGTCCGATCGGGCATATCGGCGCACTGCGGACAGGATTGTCGCTCGCACGTCTTGCCGGCGTGATCGAGCGCGCTTTCAACCTGCTCGATCTCAAGGCCGTCGCGCTCGTCATCAATTCGCCAGGCGGCTCCGCGGTACAGTCCGCGTTGATCGCGAAGCGGATCCGCGATCTTGCGACGGAAAAGAACGTCCCGGTCTTTGCTTTCGTGGAGGACGTCGCTGCCTCGGGGGGCTATTGGCTTGCCTGTGCGGCCGACGAGATCTACGCGAATGCGAATTCGATCGTCGGGTCCATCGGCGTCATCTCGGCCGGATTCGGCTTTGCCGATCTCATCGGCAAGATCGGCGTCCAGCGGCGGGTCTACACGGCGGGCGAGAAGAAGATGATACTCGATCCGTTCCAGCCCGAGGATCCCGACGACGTCGAACGGCTCCAAAACATCCAGCGCGAAATACACGCAAACTTCCAGGCATGGGTACGCGAGCGCCGCGGGCTGCGGCTGCGCGGCCTCGACAGCGAGCTGTTCACGGGCGAGTTCTGGACCGGGACGCGGGCCCTCGAACTGGGACTCATCGACGGGATCGATGACGTGCGCGCGCATATGCGTCAGCGCTTCGGCGAACGCGTGAAGTTGAGGCCCGTGAGCGCGCCGCGGTCGATTCTGCAGCGTTGGCTTGGTCCACGTACCGGACTTGATGCCGGGATGATCGCCGATTCGCTGGCCCGGGGATGGGCCGAGGACGTGATTGCCGCGGCCGAGGCGCGTGCGCTTTGGTCGCGTTACGGGCTCTGATCGATCGCGGCCGTCTTGACGAAGAACGGGAACGCGGTTGACCGGCGCTTCGGCTGGCACCTAGAAGGAGCGCGGTCGCCCCATGAGCCTTGCGAAAATACTTCTCTTCGTCGCGGTGGTTGCCGCCATCTGGTTCGGCTGGCGCTGGTATCAGCGTTGGGAACTCGCGCATCGTGGCCAGGATGGGACGATGCAGAGGCACAAATCGTCACGAGTCGTCGCCGCCGAGGAAATGGTACCTTGCCGGATCTGTGGTACCTATGTGCCGGCCCGCGGTGCCACGGCGTGCGCGCGGCGCGATTGTCCGTACTGATCCCTGACGCGTCGGCCGAGCATCCATCGAGGTGACGTGCGGCTGTTCGTCGCAGGCCGAAAGACCTTCGTCGAAAGGGCATTTATTCAGTTGGGACGGGCGCTTGATCGTGGCAGGAGCGACGGCTATGTTGCGCCGCACCCAAGCCCTGATCGAGTCATACGACGCCATGGTTGCCCGCCCACCGAGTTTCCAAGAACTCATCCTGAAGCTTCAGGCATTCTGGGCGGAGAAGGGCTGCGTGATCCTGCAGCCTTATGATATGGAAGTCGGCGCCGGTACGTTTCACCCGGCGACGACCCTCAGGGCGCTTGGACCGCAGCCGTGGAAAGCCGCCTACGTACAGCCGTCACGGCGGCCGACGGACGGGCGCTACGGCGAGAATCCGAACCGGCTTCAGCACTATTATCAGTTTCAGGTCATCCTGAAACCGTCGCCGGCCGATAGCCAGGATCTCTATCTCGAAAGTCTCGTGGCGCTCGGGATCGACCCGAAGCACCACGACATCCGTTTCGTCGAGGACGACTGGGAAAGTCCGACGCTCGGTGCGTGGGGGCTCGGCTGGGAGGTCTGGTGCGACGGCATGGAGGTAACGCAGTACACGTACTTTCAGCAGGTCGGCGGGATCGAGTGCGATCCGGTTTCGGTCGAGCTCACCTATGGTCTTGAGCGGCTGGCGATGTACATCCAGGGCGTGGAGAACGTGTACGACCTGGACTTCAACGGCGCGGGCGTGACGTACGGCGACGTGTTCCATCAGGCCGAGGTGGAGTACTCGGCCCATAACTTCGAGTTCGCCGACACCGACATGCTGTTCCGGCACTTCGCCGACGCGGAAAAGGAATGCAAGGCGCTGCTTGAGCGCGGGCTGGCATTGCCAGCTTATGACCAGTGCATCAAGGCGAGCCACAGGTTCAACCTGCTGGATGCGCGCGGCGTGATTTCGGTGACGGAACGCGCCGCCTACATCGCGCGGGTTCGTGCACTGGCCAAGGCGTGCTGCGAGATGTGGCTTGAATCGCAGAAGCAGAAAGGGCGCGCCTGATGCCGGAACTTCTGCTCGAACTCCTCTCGGAAGAGATTCCGGCACGCATGCAGGCGCGCGCTGCCGACGACTTGAGGCGGCTCGTGACCGAACGTCTCACCGAAGCGGGGCTTGCCTTCACACGCGCCGAGGCTTTTGCCACGCCGCGCCGTCTTGCCTTGGTCGTCGAGGGCCTGCCCGAAACGCAGCCCGACGTGACCGAAGAGAAGAAGGGACCGCGCGTCGACGCGCCCGAACAGGCGATTCAGGGATTTCTGAAGTCGGTCGGTCTCGACAGCCTGGACAAGTGCGAGAAACGCACGGTCGGCAAGGCCGAGTTCTGGTACGCCGTGATCCACCGCAAAGGCCGGGCGACAACCGACGTTCTGCCCGACCTCCTCGTGCGCGCAATCCAGGCGCTGCCGTGGCCGAAATCAATGCGCTGGGCGAACAACCGCTTTACCTGGGTTCGGCCGCTGCAAGGTGTCGTCTGCCTCTTCGGCGGCCGTATCGTCCCGGGTGCGATCGATCTTGGGGGCGCCAGGATGCAGTTCGGCGGTACCACCCGCGGTCACCGCTTCCTTGCGCCCGGCACGATCGCGGTCGGCGGCTTCGCGGACTACAGGGACAAGCTGCGGAGCGCATACGTGATCCTCGATCCCGCCGAGCGGCGCGAGATGATCCGCCGCGACGCCGTGCGGCTGGTCGAGCAGGAAGGGCTCAGGTTGCAGGAGGATCCCGGGCTTCTGGACGAGGTCGTCGGCCTCGTCGAGTTTCCGGTCGTCCTGATGGGGCGCATCGACCCCGCGTTCATGGATTTGCCGCCCGAGGTGCTGACGACCTCGATGCGCGCGCACCAGAAGTATTTTTCGGTGCAGACGCAGGCGGGCGAACTGGCGCCGCGGTTCATCGTCGTCGCCAACATGTTGACCGATGACGGCGGCAAGGCGATCGTGGCCGGTAACGAGCGTGTGCTGCGCGCCCGGCTCTCGGATGCCAAGTTCTTCTGGGACCAGGACCGCAAGGTCCGGCTGGAGGAGCGCGTGCCGGCACTGGCCCAGCGCGTGTTTCACGCCAAGCTGGGAACGATGGCGGAAAAGGTCACCCGGCTTCAGACCCTCGCCGCCGATCTCGCGCAATACATTCCGGGGGCGGACGTCGATCGGATCCGCAGCGCGGCCCTGCTGTGCAAGGCCGATCTGTCGTCGGGCATGGTCGGGGAGTTCCCGGAACTCCAGGGGATCATGGGTCGCTACTACGCGATGGCCGAAGGCGAGCGCCCGGACGTGGCCGATGCGATCCGCGACCATTATTCCCCGCTGGGACCGAACGACCGCTGCCCGTCGGCGCCGGTCTCCGTCGCCGTCGCGCTCGCCGACAAGATCGATACGCTCGCCGGTTTCTTTGCCGTCGACAAGAAGCCGACCGGATCGAAGGATCCATTTGCCCTGCGGCGCGCGGCACTGGGCGTGATCCGGCTGATCGTCGAGAACGGTTTGCGCCTGCCGCTTCGCACGATATTCGGCGTGGCGCTGCGCCCGTTCCGCGAAACAAACCTCATCGGCGAGGCCAAGGCGACCGAAACCGTCGAAACCCTCCTCGCGTTCTTCGCCGAGCGTCTGAAGGTCGCCTTGCGCGAGAAGGGAGTGCGCCATGATCTGATCGACGCGGTGTTCTCGCTCGGCGGGGAGGACGACCTCGTACGGCTGCTGGCCCGGGTCGATGCGCTCAAGAACTTCCTCGCGACCGAGGATGGCGTAAATTTGCTGACGGCGTATCGTCGCGCATCGAACATCGTCGCAATCGAAGAGAAGAAGGACGGGACTGTCTATGACGGGCCGGTCGAGAAGGATCTGCTCGCCGAGCCGGAAGAGGTAACGCTCGCGAAGGCGCTGGACGAGGCACATGCCGGCATGCAGACTCTGCTTGGACGCGAGGATTTCGAAGGCGCGATGCGCGTACTCGCCCTCCTGCGCAGGCCTGTCGATGCCTTTTTCGACAAGGTGACCGTCAACGCGCCGGACGCTAAGCTCCGCACCAACCGACTTCGCCTCCTGTCGCGTATCCGGGCAACGCTGGGCGAAGTCGCGGACTTTTCGAAGGTCGAAGGGTCGTGATGGAACAGACGTGATGTCAACGCGGCCCGTGGGGCAGGCACGGTTCGCGTCGGCATGAATACGCAACGGAAAGATCGAATTCGGGAGCGTGGTGATGCCGAAATGGGTCTACAGCTTTGGAGACGGTAAGGCCGAAGGCCGGGCGGACATGAAGAACCTGCTCGGCGGCAAGGGGGCCAACCTCGCCGAGATGAGCAATCTTGGCCTGCCGGTCCCGCCGGGCTTCACCATCACCACCGAGGTCTGCACCTATTTCTATGCCAACGGACGCAAATATCCGCCGGAGCTGAAGGCGCAAGTGATGGCGGCGCTGCGGCGGGTCGAAGAGCTCGTCGGCCGGAAGTTCGGCGATCCGAAAGCGCCGCTCCTCGTTTCGGTCCGGTCGGGCGCGCGCGCGTCGATGCCGGGGATGATGGACACGGTCCTGAATCTCGGTCTCAACGACGAGACGGTGGAGGGCCTCGCACGTACGGCGAACGATCCGCGCTTCGCCTACGACAGTTACCGCCGTTTCATCCAGATGTACGGCGACGTCGTCCTCGGCGTCGATCATCATCATTTCGAGGAGATCCTCGAGGCCCACAAGCACGACAAGTCGGTGACGCTGGACACCGAACTCGACGCCGACGACTGGAAGCAGATCGTCGAGCGGTACAAGGAGAAGGTTCAAGCCGAACGCGGCGAGCCGTTCCCGCAGGATCCGCACGAGCAGCTTTGGGGTGCGATCGGCGCCGTGTTCGGAAGCTGGATGAACCAGCGCGCCATTACCTATCGCAAGCTGCACGGCATTCCCGAGGATTGGGGGACGGCCGTCAATGTCCAGGCGATGGTCTTCGGCAACATGGGCGACGACTGCGCCACCGGCGTCGCCTTTACGCGCGATCCGTCGACCGGTGAGAATGTGTTCTACGGCGAGTACCTCGTGAACGCGCAGGGCGAGGACGTCGTCGCGGGCATCCGGACGCCGCAGCACCTGACGATCAAGGGCAAGGAGGCCAATCGCTCGCAGCTGCCGGCGATGGAAGAGGTCATGCCCGACGTATTCCGGCAACTCGACGAGATCCGGCGCAAGCTCGAGGCCCACTACCGTGACATGCAGGACATCGAGTTCACGGTCGAGCGGGGCAAGCTGTACATGCTGCAGACGCGCACCGGGAAGCGAACGGCTGCGGCGGCCCTCAAGATCGCCTGCGACATGGTTCGGGAAGGGTTGATCGACAAGGCAACGGCCGTCAAACGGATCGATCCGGCCTCGCTCGACCAGCTGCTGCATCCGACGCTCGATGCCAAGGCGCCGCGCACGTTGTTCGCGCGCGGGCTGCCGGCTTCGCCGGGTGCCGCATCGGGCATCGTCGTGTTCTCCGCCGACGAAGCCGAGGCGCTGGCGGCGAAAGGCGAATCCGTCATCCTGGTCCGGATCGAGACGAGCCCCGAGGACATCCACGGCATGCATGCGGCCAAGGGCATCCTCACGACCCGCGGCGGCATGACCAGCCATGCGGCGGTGGTCGCCCGCGGCATGGGCCGGGCGTGCGTCGCCGGCGCCGGCGAGATCCGCATCGACTACAAGGCGGGCGTGATGAGCGTGCGCGACAAGCAGGTGCGCGCAGGCGAAAAGATCACGATCGACGGCGCGACCGGCGAGGTGTTTCTGGGCGAGGTGCCGACCGTCCAGCCCGAGCTGTCAGGCGATTTCGCCGAGCTGATGTCGTGGGCCGACGAGTTCCGCCGTCTCGGCGTACGTGCAAACGCGGACACGCCCAACGACGCACGCGCGGCGCGCCGTTTCGGGGCGGAAGGCATCGGCCTGTGCCGGACCGAGCACATGTTCTTCGATGCCGAGCGAATCCTCGCCGTGCGCGAGATGATCATGGCGGAGGACGGCGAGGGGCGGGCGCGGGCGCTCGCCAAGATCGAGCCGATGCAGCGCCAGGACTTCATCGAGCTGTTCCGGATCATGGATGGATTGCCGGTGACGATCCGGCTCCTCGATCCGCCGCTCCACGAGTTCGTTCCCCATGGCGATGCCGAGATCGCCGAGTTCGCCAAGGCGATCGGCAAGGACGTCGCGACGGTCCGCGCGCGCGTGAAGCGGCTCGAGGAGTTCAACCCGATGCTCGGTCACCGCGGCTGCCGCCTGGCGGTCACGTATCCCGAGATCTACGAAATGCAGGCGCGCGCGATCTTCTCGGCTGCCGCCGCGGTCATCAAGGAAGGCAAGCCGGTCGAACCCGAGATCATGATCCCGCTGGTCGCGACGCGCCGCGAGCTGGAGCTCATGCGCGATCTGGTCGCGCGCATGCATGAGAAGGTGCGCGACGAGACGGGCGTCGATGTCAAATACTCGATCGGTACCATGATCGAGTTGCCGCGCGCGGCTCTTCGTGCGGCGGAGATTGCGGAAATCGCGGAGTTCTTCAGCTTCGGCACGAACGACCTGACGCAGACTACGTTCGGGTTGTCGCGCGACGATGCTGGCGCTTTTCTCGATGCGTACGAGAAGGCAAAGATCATCAGTGTCGATCCGTTCATCAGCATCGACCAGGACGGTGTCGGCGAGCTGGTGCGTATCGGGTCGGAGCGGGGGCGGTCGGTTCGGCCCGATTTGAAGATCGGCATCTGCGGCGAGCACGGCGGCGATCCCGCGTCGGTCCACTTCTGTCATGCCGCCGGGCTCGACTATGTCTCGTGCTCGCCCTATCGGGTGCCGATCGCGCGGCTCGCCGCCGCCCAGGCGGCGCTTGCCGAACAGCAGCCGAAGTCGAAGCCGGTGAAGCCGCGCGCCACCTCGGACGACCGCCATCGCCGCGTCCTGATCGCCAGTGGGCGCCGGCCGGCGCCGCAGCGGGTTTTCGCCAACCGCAAGGTGGTCACCCACGCCGCGGCTGGCCATGCGACGGCACGGCCCGCCGCGATCGGCCAGGCGACCGCGCCCAAGGCCGGGGAGAAGAAGACGTCGGCGAAGGCGGCGAAGAAGGCGGAGGCCAAGCGGACCGCGAAGGCGACAAAGAAGGCGGTCGCGAAGAAGACCGCATCGAAGCGGGCGCGGCCTGCCGCGAAGTCTGCACCGAAGAAGCCCACGCGCGGCAAGCCGAAGCGGCGCTAGGCGTGCGTATTGGGGTGGGGGATGGGCCGACGGACGGTTCCGTTGGCCCTTCTCCCGTTTTCGGATAAGTGCCTGGGCGCGATCCGCGCAGGCCCGCCTGCGTCAACGGGTCCGCGCACATCGGATATGACAAGAAGGCGCGGTCGTGAACCGCGCGGACGGGGAGGGATGAATGGCAGCCGATCCGAACTGCGTGTTCTGCAAGATCGTCGCGGGGACGATCCCGAGCTTCAAGATCTACGAGGATGCGAAGACGCTCGCCTTCCTCGATATCAATCCGGTCAATCCCGGACATACGCTCGTGATACCCAAGGCGCACGCGCCGAACCTGATGGCGTCCGACGACAGCGACCTCGCCGCCGTCATGGCTGTTGCGCGCCGGGTCGCTTCGGCCATCGAGAAATCGCTTTCGCCCTACGGCATCAATCTCCTGCAGGCCAATGGTCCGGGCGCCGCACAGTCCGTCCTGCACTTCCACATGCACGTCATCCCGCGCGTGAAGGACGACAATCTGATGATGAACTGGATGCTGAAGGCGGGCGACAAGACCGAACTTGCCGCGATGGCGGAGCGCATCCGCGCAGCGCTCTAGAAACGGCTTTCGCGCATCGAATTGCCGGCAGACATCGTCACGCCCAGGCCGGCCTGACCGGTGTGATCTCCGCCTCGCCGGCCTTGAGCGGCCGGCCGTCGCGGTCGGCCTGTTCGATGATGTCGAGCCGCAGCAGGGCAAGTCCGAGGGACCCCTGGGCTGAACGCATCTCGCCGGCTTCCTGCCCGTCCAGCGTGATCGGCGTACCCGGTTGCGGCATGGGACCGTCGATTCGTACCGGCGTGAGCCGCTTTCGCACCAGCGCGCGGTATTTCATCCGCGCGGTGAGTTCCTGGCCGACATAGCACCCCTTCTTCCAATCGATACCGTTGAGTTCGTCGAAGCCGTTCTCGAGCAGGAGTGCCTTTTCGACGGGAAGATCGCGGCTGCCGTCGGGCACCCCGAGGGACAGGCGCAGGCGGTCGTATGCCTCGAACGCGCCCGGCTTGAATCCGGCGGATGCGAGCACATCCGCATTGTCCTTCGGAATCAAGGCGCGTGCGCCCAGCCCCACCAGCCGCGGATCGACGTAGACGATGCCGCCGCCGAACGGGCGGGCTAATCCGGGTTCCTCGGGCAGACCGAGCGCGGCGAGCGTCCCCGGGCCGAACAGGACGCCGCAGACCAGGCGGTCGCTTGCCGGGGTCAGCGTTACCTTCGAGCGGAGCTTATAGAGGGTGAAACGCCGGCGCAGATCGTCGAGCCGGTCTGCTTCGCAGTCCAGATAAAACGTGTCGCCGATCTCGGCGATGAAGAAATCGTGCAGATAGCGTCCCTGCGCCGTCAGGAACCCCGAATAGATCACGTGGCTCGAATCGACCTTGTTGATGTCGTTCGAGATCAGCCCCTGAAGAAATGTCCGGCGGTCATCACCGGCAATGGCGAGCACGCCGCGATTCCGCAGGATCACACAGGCCCTGTCGTCCATTGCTAATCCTCGGAGATGCCAAAGAAATCCGGATCTGCCATGGTTCTATGAGGTAGGGGCGGGCCGTGCGCTTGGCAACCCCCGCAATATGCACGGCAAGCCGGAAGTGTTTCGGCGGCCCTGCCGCCGAAACACTTCCGGCCGGGCCTCGACACCCCTATAACTCTCCGCGCCGCGACCGCATGCACATTACATTCGTTGACGATTCTTTCCCCTTCGACGGATACAGCCCGACGAGCCGGCCGCTCGGCGGGGCGGAGAAGGCCTTCGCCAGCCTTCCGTCCGCTCTTGCCATGCGCGGTCACGATGTCGTCGTGATCAACCGGTGCACGTTTCCCGTCCGGGTCGACGGCGCGAGCTGGTGCCCATGGGAAAGCGACAGGCCGGCCCGTACGGACGTACTCGTGGCCTTCCGGCGCCCACAACTCCTGGAATTCCTGCCTGCGACCGTCCGGCGTGTCCTGTGGACGGCGGGACCGCCAGAGGAGCTGGACCATCCGGCAGCGCGGGCGCTGCTCGCTCGATATCGGCCGACGATCATCTTCTTCACGGCGGTACAGCGTGACCGCTGGGCAAACCTGCTCGGGCTTCCGGTGCATGTGGTCGAACCGGGGCTCGCCCCAGCCTATGTCGAAGACCTGCCGATGACGCCGGCGGACCCACCGCGCGCGGTCTCGACGGCGCATCCGCTCGCCGGGCTCGACTGGTTACTCGCACTCTGGCGCACCCGTATACGGCCTGCCGTGCCGAATGCTGAACTGCATCTTTATTCCGCGCTCCTCGACAAGGGCCGGCTCGGCGCCGAGGTGCCGGAGGCGGTGCGACCAATCCTGAAACTGGCCGTCGAGGCTGAGCGCAACGGCGTCGTCATCCAGCGGCCGCAACCCGATCCCCAGATGGCCGAGATCTATCGGGCGGCGCGCGTGCATGTCTATCCGGGGCAGCCGCACGAGATACTCGCATCGACGCTGGCGGAGAGTCAGGCAGCCGGACTTCCCGGTGTTGCCAGGGCGGTAGGGCCGGCGGTCCTTGCGCGGATCGTCGACGGTCAGACCGGCAAGATCACGACGGCCGATGGCAATTTCGCGAGCGCAACGATCGATCTGTTGAGCAACCGGGGGATCTATGAGCGTATGAGCGCGAATGCGCGCCTGCTGCAACGCGGACGCACGTGGCCGATCGCGGCTGCGGAGTTCGAAGGAGCGCTCGCGTGAGGATCCTGTTCATCGGACCGACCTATGTCGGCGATGCCGTCGTGTCGACCGGACTGGCCGACCATCTCCTGCGCGAGTATCCGCAGGCCCGTGTGACGGTCGCGTGCGGCGCCCCCGCGGCACCGCTCTTCGCGGCGATGCCGAACTGCGAACGGGTGCTGGTGGTCCGCAAACGCGGCCAGATCGGTCACTGGATCGACCTGTGGCGCGCCTGCGTCGGCACGCGATGGGACGTCGTCGTCGATCTGCGGGGATCGGCGCTGTCGTGGTTCCTGCGCGCCGGCAAACGCCACGTGTTCCGGCCCAATCCGCGCCTTGCACATCGAACGCATGCGTTGGCCGCGACGCTCGGTCTCGGCGATCTGCCGCCACCCGTCATGTGGACAGGCCCCGAGCACGAGGCGACGGCGGCGCGACTGCTGCCGCCCGGCACGCCCATCCTGGCCGTGGGGCCGACCGGGAACTGGCCGCCGAAGATCTGGCCGGGCGAGCGGTTCGCCGAACTCGCGCGGCGGCTGACGGCGCCGAACGGGCCACTGCCGAACGGCCGGATCGCCGTGTTCGCGGCCGCCCATGAACGGCCGATCGTTGCCCCCATTCTGGCCGCACTGCCGCCCGAACGCACCGTCGACCTCGTCGGGCGGCTCGATCTCACAACGGTCGGCGCGGCGATGAAACGCGCCGCACTGTTTATCGGCAACGACTCCGGCCCGCTCTACATGGCCGTCGCATGCGGCATTCCGACGCTCGGCCTGTTCGGGCCGACGCCTGGCCTGTTTCCAACCCACGGGTTGAACCCCGCCCGCTGGGCCCCGCTGGCATGCACCGTGCGTACGGCAGAGGCCGCGGCGATCGTGACGGACAGACCGGTCGATGGTGCGATCGGACGGGCTCTCATGGAGGGCTTGACGGTCGATGCCGTCGAGCAGGCGGCGCGCGAGCTGCTCGAGCACGTCCAAGCGCGTACGCCATCAGCGAACGTGCGCTAAGCTGCATTCGTCCGTAAGGCCGCTCGACAACCGTGCGCAGGTGGCGCGAGTCATGTATCAGGCGGATGGAGATGGCCCATGTCGACTCGCGCAGGCATCGCTGGCTTCGGGTACCGCGTCGGCCGGGAGCTCGGCCGATGACCCGCGTCGTGCTCGCCGATGACGGGTTCGCCTTCGATGGCGAGGCTGCGGCAATTCGCGACCATGCGGCGGCATGTCTCGTCGCACTCGCGGAGGCGCTGGCTGCACGCGGCCACAAGGTCGAGGCGCGTACGCGCGGCACACGTCGTTTCGATCTGAACGGCGTGAGCTGGGGACCGATCGAATGGAATGTGCCGAAGGAAACCGAACTCTACGTCGTGAACGGCAGCTATCGGCTAATTCGGCTGGCCCGCAAGGCGCGGCGAGCCGTCCTCTGGGTGCACGAGCCGGGCCGCAAGATGCTGCGCTGGGGGCGGCTTAGCGCGCTGGCGCGTCGGCGGCCCTATCTGGTTTTCCAAGGCGTGTACCATGCGGCAACTTATCCCCGGTGGGCACCCGGCGGCGGGCGCGCCATCATTCCGCCGACGACCGGTGCGGTGTTCAGAACCTCGGGTCCGGTGCTGCGGCCGCCGCCGCCGTTCGCGATTTTCACGGCGCGTTCGCCGCGTTCGCTCGACTGGGTGCTCGACGTATGGCAACGGCACATCCGGCCTGCCGTGCCCAAGGCGCAGCTTTATGTTTTCGCCGACGCCATGCCCGAAGTCGTACTCGAAAAGGCGCGCCGCCTCGCCGGTGACGGCGTGGTTCTGCGCGAACCGGTCGCGGGCGAGGCGCTCGTCGAGGAGTTGCGGCAGTCCCGCGTTTTCCTTCACCGCGGCGACGAGAGCGAGGTCTTCGGCATGTCGACTGCCGAGGCCCAGGCGATGGGCGTGCCCGCCGTGGCTTGCGATGTGACCTGCATGCGCGAGCGGATCGTGCATGGAGAGACGGGGCACGTGGTACGCGACGGGGATGCGGCTGCGTTCGCCGGTGCGGCGATGCGGATACTGACAGACGACACGGTCTGGCGCAGTCAGCGCGATGCCGCATTGCGTTACAACCGTGCGCGGAGCTGGGACGATGTCGCCGCTGATTTCGAGGAGCTGCGCAGATGAGTGCTCTTCGCGTATTGCAGGCAATGGCGGGGGCGCAGCACGGCGGGGCCGAGGCGTTCTTCACGCGGCTGACCGTGGCGTTGTCACGCGCCGGTCTGGACCAGAGCATCGTGATGCGCCGGGATCCGGCGCGCGCCGACAAGCTGCGCGCGGCGGGGATCGAGCCCGTCCAGTTGCGGTTCGGGGGCGTGCTCGACGTCGGGACGCGTCTCGCTCTTGTGCGCGAGCTGAACGCATATCGGCCGCACGTGGTCCTGACCTGGATGAGCCGGGCTACACGGCTCATGCCGCCGCGGTTCCTCGCGGGCGGCAAATACGTTCACGTCGCGCGACTGGGCGGATACTACGATCTGAAATACTATCGGCGCTGCGACCATCTCGTCGGCAATACGCGCAAGATTGTCGAATACATCCGCGGTGGCGGTTGGCCTGCCGACCGCGTCCACTATCTGCCGAATTTCGTCGACGTGCCGCGGGCGGCACCTGTCGACCGTGCGACGCTGAAGACGCCGTCCGATGCGACGGTGGCGCTCGGCCTGGGGCGTCTTCATGTGAACAAGGCGTTCGATGTCGCCCTTGCCGCCATTGCCCGCACGAAAGACGTCTGGTTCTGGCTTGCCGGGGAAGGCGAGCTGCGTGCCGCGCTCGAAGCGGACGCCGCGCGGCTCGGGATTCGGGAACGCGTGCGCTTCCTCGGTTGGCGCGACGACACGGCAGCATTGCTCTCGGCCGCCGACATCCTGATCTGTCCATCGCGTCACGAGCCGCTCGGAAACGTCGTGATCGAGGGCTGGGCTGCGCGTCGCCCCGTGATTGCGGCGGCAAGCGACGGACCAGCCGCCCTGATCAAGAATGGTACGAGCGGGCTGCTCGTGCCGGTGGACGATGCAGAGGCGCTCGCGGCGGCCATTCAGCGAGTCGCCCAGGAGCCGCAGCTTGCCGCCCAGCTTGCGGCGGGCGGCTATGCAGCGTATGAGAGCGAATTCACCGAGGCCGTCGTCGTTCGGCGCTACCTCGAGTTCTTCGATCGCATCGCCAGGAAATGAAATGTGCGGCATAGCGGGACTGATGACGAGCAGGCGCGGCGGCCCGGACCCTGCCGTTTTGGGTGCGCTCGCCAATGCCCTCGCGCATCGTGGGCCCGATGGGCAGCGGCACTATATCGTCGGCAATGTCGGGCTCGCGCATAACCGGCTCGCGATCATCGATCTTGAGACGGGCGATCAGCCGTTGATCGAGCCCGGCGGCGTCGCACTGGTCGCCAATGGCGAGATCTACAATTACGTCGAGCTGCGCGCCGAGCTTCATGGAGTCAATTTCCGGACCAACTCGGACTGCGAACCGCCGCTTCATCTCTATCGGCGTCATGGGCTCGATTTCGTCGACAAGCTGCGCGGCATGTATGCGCTGGCGCTGCACGATCCCAAGGCCGGATATCTCGTGCTGGCGCGCGATCCGTTCGGTATCAAGCCGCTCTACTATGCCGAGACGGCCCAGGGGCTTGCCTTCGCCTCCGAGCCGCGTGCGCTGCTCGCGGCCGGGCTCGTCGAGCGGGCCATCGAGCCCGGTCCGCGCACCGAGCTCCTCGAGCTCCAATTCACGACGCGGCGCGATACGATCTTTCCCGGCATCAAGCGGGTACTGCCGGGCGAGATGATCGTGGCCGCCGACGGCAGGATCGTCGAGCGCCGCCGCCGCGCGGCCCTTCCCAGCAAAGGGCCTGCCGACTGGTCGGAGGCGAGCGCCCTCGACTACCTGGAGAATGCGCTTCTCGACAGCGTTGCCGTCCATCAGCGGTCGGACGTTCCGTATGGAATGTTCCTGTCGGGTGGTATCGATTCGTCGGCGTTGCTCGCCTTGATGGCGCGCCTCAACACGCGCCCTGTGGTCGCGCTGACTGCCTATTTCCCGAACACGTCGGTTGCCGATGAGCGTGCGGCGGCACAGGCGGCGGCGCGCGCGGTCGGCGCCGAACACATCGAGGTGCCGGTCACCGCCGACGATTTCTGGGCCGTATTGCCGAAGGTTGCCGCCGCGATGGACGATCCGGCTGCCGATTACGCCTGCGTCCCGACGTTCCGCCTCGCGGAGCGCGCCCGCGAAATCGGCCTCAAGGTCGTGCTGTCGGGTGAGGGCGGCGACGAGCTGCTGGCCGGCTATGGCCGCTACCGGAACATCATGCGGCCATGGTGGCTCGGCGGACGCGCCATGCGCCGCAAGGGCATTTTCGAAGGTCTGGGTGTGCTGCGGACGCGCACGGTCGGCTGGCGCGACGGGATCGCCGCGGCCGAAGCGACCGAGCGCACGGGCGGACGCACACGTCTTCAGGTCGCCCAGGCCGTCGATTGCGCCGACTGGCTGCCGAACGATCTGCTTACCAAGCTCGATCGATGTCTCATGGCGCATGGCGTCGAGGGACGAACGCCGTTCCTTGATCCGGTCGTGGCGGAGGTTGCGTTCCGGCTGCCCGACCGGCTGAAGATCCGCGAACGCCGCGGCAAGTGGCTGCTTCGGCGCTGGCTCGACCGGGCGTTGCCGGCGGCCCAGGCGTTTGGACCGAAGCGCGGGTTCACTGTTCCGGTGGCCGAATGGATCGCAAGCGAGGGGGCGCGGCTCGGGCCGCTCGTCGCTGCCCAGCCGGGCATCGCGGAGATTGCCGATCCGGTCGCTGTCGCCAAGCTGTTTCGCAGTCCAAAGAAGCACGCCGGCCTTGCGGCGTGGACGCTGTTGTTCTACGCGCTATGGCATCAATGCCACGTCGTCGGCCGTCGGCCGGAGGGCGACGTCTTCGAGTGCCTCGCCTCGCACTGACGGGCGGGACCGGGACCCGGGGATTCCCGTTGACGCCGGCGATACGGTGGGCCCACGCTATCAGGAAACACTGCCGGGATTCGCAAAGCCGGAGCGCGGGTCGCAGGCGTGAGTTCGGATTGACGCAGCATTGAGGGTGACGGCGTGAACGAGCAGACGGTTCGCGAGGCAGGAGCGGCGAATGCAACGCGTCTCGTGTTGCGGCAGCCCGACGACTGGCATGCACATCTGCGCGATGGCGACATGCTGAAGCGCGTGGCGCCTTACACGGCGCGTCAGTTCGGTCGTGCCATCATCATGCCGAATCTGGTGCCGCCGATCACCACGGTGAAGGCGGCGATCGCATATCGTGAACGGATCCTGGCAGCCGTCGGTCCGGACATCCCGTTTACGCCGCTGATGACCGTATACCTGACGGATACGATCGACCCGAAAGAGATCGAGACCGGATTCCGCGACGGGGTATTCACGGCGGCGAAACTGTATCCGGCCCATGCGACGACCAATTCGGCCCATGGCGTCACGGATATCTGGAAGATGGGGCGCGTGTTCGAAACGATGCAACGCATCGGTATGCCGCTCCTCGTCCACGGCGAGGTCACCGACCGCGCCGTCGACGTGTTCGACCGCGAGACCGTGTTCATTGATCGGATCCTGAGCCGTCTGGTGCGCGAATTCCCCGACCTGAAGATCGTTTTCGAGCACATCACGACCGAAGAAGCGGTCGAGTTCGTCCGCGCCGGACCGCAAACGCTCGCGGCGACAATCACGCCGCATCATTTGGAGATCAACCGCAACGCCATTTTCGACGGCGGCATCCGACCGCATATGTACTGTCTGCCGATCGCCAAGCGGGAACAACATCGGCTGGCGTTGCGCAAGGCGGCGACCTCGGGCGAGGCGAAGTTCTTCCTCGGCACGGATACGGCGCCGCATCCGTCACACGCGAAGGAGGCGGCATGCGGCTGTGCCGGTATCTTCAATGCGCCGTTCGCGCTGGAAACGTATGCCAAGGTTTTCGAGGAGGAAGGCGCGCTCGACAGGCTTGAGGCGTTCGCGTCACTGAACGGGCCGCGGTTTTATGGTCTTCCGGTAAACGAGCGTCGCGTCGCACTCGTCCGCACCGAGGTCGCCGTGCCCGACGAGCTGACCGACGGCGTCACCCGCCTGATTCCGTTCCACGCCGGTCGTACGCTTGCATGGCACTACGCAGGCCCCGTCGACGGCACATGACAGCGTCGTCGACGTGATCACGACCATTCAGCAGACCGAAAGACGTTCCAAACTTCGATCGGCCGCGGTCCACCCGGGGCGCCACCGTCGTCGAACCTGAGTGCCGGACAGGGGCGGTGCTTGGCGGATACGGCGCGAGGCTTGCGTTTACGCATCGCGGCATTACTTGCTAATCTTGGCCATCTATCGAAGACCGGGAGAATCGTCATGACCGCCTGCATCGTCGGCTGGGCCCACGGCAAGTTCGGCAAACGCGAGGGTATGGACCTCGAATCCCTGATCGCCGAAGTTGCGACCGACGCGATCAAGGATGCCGGGCTCGAGCCGAAAGATGTCGACGAGATCTATGTCGGCCATTTCGGCGGCGGTTTCGTCAAACAGGATTTTCCGGCATCGCTCGTTCTTCAGGCGTCGGATGCGTTCCGGTTCAAGCCGGCGACACGCGTCGAGAACGCCTGCGCCACGGGGTCGGCTGCCGTCTATCAGGGGCTTACGTCGATTGCCGCGAAGAAGTCGCGCGTGGTCCTGGTCGTCGGCGTCGAGAAGATGACCGAGACGCCCGGGGAGCAGATCGGCGGCATCCTGATGAAGGCGTCCTACGTCAAGGAGGAAGACCGGCCGGGCATGAGCTTCGCCGGCATATTCGGGCACATCGCACAGCTCTACTTCCAGCGTTACGGCGACCAGTCGGATGCGATGGCGCGGATCGCGGCGAAGAACCACAGGAATGGGGCCGTGAACCCCTACGCGCAGATGCAAAAGGATCTCGGCTACGAATTCTGCCGGACGGTTTCGGACAAGAATCCCCTGGTCGCCGGTCCGCTCCGTCGTACCGACTGCTCGCTCGTTTCGGACGGCGCGGCCGCGCTCGTGCTCGCCGACATCGATACGGCGCTCACGCTGAAAAAGGCCGTCGCGTTCCGCGCGGCCGAGCAGGTCAACGACTATCTGCCCATGAGCCGGCGCGACATCATCCAGTTCGAGGGCTGCGCGCAGGCATGGCAGCGCGCCTTTGCCCGCTCCCGCACGACGCTCGACGATCTTGGCGTGGTGGAGACGCATGACTGTTTCACCATCGCCGAGCTCATTCAGTATGAAGCCATGGGCCTGACACCGAAGGGACAGGGCGCCAGGGCGATCCTGGAAGGCTGGACGGAAAAGGACGGAAAGCTGCCCGTGAATCCGTCGGGCGGCCTCAAGTCGAAAGGGCATCCGATCGGGGCAACTGGCGTCTCGATGCATATCATGGCGGCCATGCAGGTGACCGGCAGCGCCGGCCCGATGCAGGTCAAGAACCCGCGGCTCGCGGGTGTCTTCAACATGGGCGGCGCGGCGGTCGCGAACTACGTCAGCATCCTCGAACCGCTGCGTGCGTGAGGTGAGCCGGGGGCGTGGGATCATGGGGCGGTTCGAGGCACTCGTTCTTGACGAGAAGGAAGGCAAGGTCATCTCGTCGATCCGGAGCCTGAGCGATGAGGACCTGCCGCCGGGCGACGTCACCATCTGGGTCGAGTATTCGACGCTCAATTACAAGGACGGCCTGATCCTGAACGGGTTGGGCCGTCTCGTCCGGAAATATCCGCACGTGCCCGGCATCGATTTTGCCGGTGTCGTTGAGACCTCTCAGTCCGCTGCCTACAAGCCCGGCGACCGCGTGATTCTCACGGGCTGGCGGGTCGGCGAGCTGCACTGGGGCGGCTATGCCCAGCGCGTCCGGGTCAAGTCCGAGTGGCTCGTGCCGCTTCCGGCTGGGCTTACGACGAAGCGGGCAATGGCGATCGGGACGGCCGGCCTTACCGCAATGCTGGCGATCATGGCGCTTGAGGAACACGGCCTCAGGCCCGGCGTGGGAGAGATCCTGGTGTCGGGCGCCGCCGGCGGACTGGGGAGCATCGCGGTCGCCATTTTGAGCAAGCTCGGCTATGACGTTGCCGCGTCGACGGGCCGGGCGGAGCAGTACGAGTATCTGCGCGCCCTCGGCGCCAAGACAATCATACCGCGCGCCGAGCTCTCGCTCGAAAAGCCGAAACCGCTGCAGAGCGAACGCTGGCACTATGCCATCGATACGGTCGGCGGTCTCGTGCTCGCGAACATGCTGACGGCGATGCGCTACGGCACGGCGGTTGCCGCATGCGGGAACGCGGGCGGCAACGAGCTGTCGACGACCGTGTTGCCGTTCATCCTGCGCGGCATCGACCTCCTGGGCATCGATTCCGTGATGCAACCGTTGGCGACCCGCAAGGTCGCGTGGGAGCGGCTGGTGCGCGATCTGCCGCTTGATCAGCTCGATGCGATGACGACGGTGGTCAGACTTGAGAACCTGCCGGAACTTGGCGCCAGGATTCTCCGGGGACAGGTTCGCGGGCGCGTCGTCGTCGACGTGGGCGGGAGCGGGCCGGCATGACGGGCCGCGCCGTCGCGGCGCTGACCGGCACGGTCGCGATGGCGGCGCTCATCGCGTGTACACCTGACCCTCTGTCACCGTATCAGCCGACGGATTCGCAGCGGCAGCTGCAAAACTGGTTCGGTCTGCGGTTCGAGACCACCATGCCGCCGATCTATTGCTACGCCACCCTTGCCGAACCCGACTGCTACGCCGAACCGGTGCCGGGCTGGGAGCGGCGTCTCATCGCCTATGGTGGTCCGGCACCCGACCGGCCGGCGGCGGGTCCGGTGACGGCGCCATAGGGCAGGTCAGGCGGTACGAGGCAACCATGCAGAAGCACAAGGTGGTCGAAAGCGTGGAAATCGAGGCCGATCAGCTCGAGTGGCTGAGGGATATGGCCGAGAGCTATCAGCTCGCTGATGTCTCCAAGGCCCTTCGCGTCGTGCTCGATTACGCGATGATGGATCTTGACGAGGACGACATCTTCGGCGTCATCCGCTGCCGCCGTTGCGGATGAAGGGGCCGAGCCCACTCCTTGGACGGCATCGGCCGCGGCGCTTTTCCGAATTCGTTCCGAAGCGGGGAACCGCCCAAGCCTCCAGACCGGCAAATCCGGTTCAGCCAAAAAAAAAAATTGACCGGTGCCGCGTGTGTCGTGACCGACCAACGCAGGACCGGCCGAGGATCCATATTTTTGTTGCACCGCTTGGCTTTTTCGGCCAGCGCGTGTCTCCTCCCCTCAACTCGGGCCGCCCCCGGGGCCGCCCGTATGGTCTCGGACGTCCCCGCGGGTGGACGGATCGTGCGCTGTTTCGACGTTTTGTGCAACTGGCAATTATTCCCATTAACCTTTTTCTTCCGGCGGAAATACAGCCCTTTTCATCCTTCCGGCCGACGGGATTCGGTTAACGTCCGCATGAGGAAGGCCCTGATCCCCCGGCGGTCGAACCTGTCCCGGAACGAGATCTTCATGTCCTGTGAAGGACCGTCGTGCATTATGGGGACTTCGCCGATCGAGGTCCGGATGGTCGAGACCGCCGACATGTCATATGCCGCGTGGCAGGAGAGGGTAAGGGGAACGAATGTCTCGACCGTCACCCTGCTGGCGACCGACTACCTCAACCATTTCAATGAAGCGATCATGCTTCTCGGCATGGTGCCGGACATGCCGGAGGTCATCGCGGACTGCCGGGCATGGCGACCGAAGAGCTACGAGGCGCATTTCCGCGACAGCAGCTTCTCCGAGCGGGACCTCATTATTGCGGCCTATGCCTACGCGCCGTTACGGTACCGCATTCCCTTCGAGCGGACGATCGACGAGATCAATGCCGCGATCACCAAGTGGATCGCGCGTATGGATGCGGTTCAGGCAACGGGCGACCCGGCGGCGCTCGCACGGGAGGGAGCAGCGGCGACGCTCGAGCTCCAGGCGCTCGTTGCCAAGGCATCGGCCATCATTCACGGTGCCGGCGAGACGGTGGTGGTGGATCAGTCGGCCGTGGATGCCATCATCGCCGGCGGCGGTTCGCCTTGACGCAACCGGTGTCAAGCGTTCATCCTGATCGTCGAACCATGAGATGAGCTGAAGCGGCGAACCGTGGTCATCTGCCGGGGATGACAGAAGACATGTCTCTCGGCGTCTAGTAATGAGCGCGGATTCCGCCGCCCGTCAAAAATGACGGCATCGTCACAGACGGCCGCTTAAGCGGGACGGTATCGGACTCGGTCTGGATGCCGAGTCATCGGAGCAGGACGTCCACCTCATCCACAAAGTTACGGTTGCTTGGGTTCGATCCGTTTGGACTACTTCCGACGGAACCGTTTCAAACCCGTTTCGTTTCGACAACCGTAGTCCTGGAAAAGGCGCGGGGGACTTCATGAACGTTAAGCCCGGCGGATCGACAACCGGGGGAAATGCGTCGTCCGCCTATGGCCGCGAGCGCTCTCGCAGTGTGCTCATCGTCGACGGTGATGCCCTGGTTGCGATGTTGATCGCAGAGATCATCGCGGATTCTCTTGAGGGAGTCGCTGATTTTCTCGAGGGACTCGATTGTGCGGTTCGCGGGATCTCCGCTCCAGGTGCCCAGGCATTGGCGGCGCTGCACAGACCGAGAGTAGCGATCGTCGACATTGGGGTAAAAGGTACGATGGACGGCGTCGAGACGGCGGCACAGTTGCGCGAGCGGCTCGGAACGAAGTGCATGCTTTGCTCGGGCGACATCGGTGCCGCCACCGAAGAACGAGCCGCATACGTCGCGCCGGCCGCGATCCTTTCCAATCCCTTCACCTCGGCGCAGTTCGAAGCCGTGCTGGCGCGTACCTTGGCCGCCACCGGTTAATGGCTGGGATATCCAACAGCAAAGTCCGCTGCATCGCCTGACACAAGCATCGTCTCGCGCCAGGCGAGCTTATCGGAGGAGTGCAACATGCGAGAGCTCGCGACCGCACAACGTCTTGAGCCCCGGCAGCTTCTGAAAGCCCTGCGTGCCTTCAGGCGTGGCGATTTTTCTGTGCGGCTGCCGACGGACCTGGTCGGCATGGACGGCGATATTGCCGACGCCTTCAATGAGGTTATCGAGCTCAATCAGAAAATGGCGCGCGAGTTCCAGCGTCTCAGCCGTGTGGTCGGCAAGGAAGGCCAGATCGGCCAGCGCAGCAGGCTCGCGGGTGCGAGCGGTTCCTGGGAGGAATGCATCGATTCCGTCAACGAGCTGATCGAAGACATGGTGCGGCCGATCACGGAGGTCGCGCGTGTCATCGGCGGTGTCGCCAAGGGCGACCTGTCGCAGGAGATGATGGTCGAAATCGATGGCCGTCCGCTGCGCGGCGAGTTTCTGCGGATCGGCAGGGTCGTAAACAGGATGGTCGACCAGCTCGGTTCCTGCGCCTCGGAAGTGACACGCGTGGCGCGGGAGGTTGGTACAGAGGGCAAGCTCGGCGGCCAAGCCCGCGTGCCGGGCGCGGCCGGCCTGTGGCGCGATCTGACCGACAACGTGAACCAGCTCGCCGCCAACCTGACCACCCAGGTGCGTGCGATCGCCGAGGTGGCGACGGCCGTGACGAAGGGCGACCTGACACGCTCCATTACGGTCGAAGCCCTCGGTGAAGTGGCGGTGCTGAAGGACAACATCAACGAGATGATCCGGAACCTGAAGGAGCAGACGCTCAAGAACACGGAGCAGGACTGGCTCAAGACCAACTTGGCCCGGTTCACGCGCATGCTCCAGGGCGAGCGGGATCTCGTCACGGTCACCAACCTGATCATGTCCGAGCTTGTACCCCTGATGAACGCGCAGTACGGCGTGTTCTATGTCGCCGGCAAGGACAAAAACGAGACCGTTCTGGATCTCGTTGCGAGTTATGGGGCCGAGAATCGCGAGGCGCTGACGCCCCGGTTCACGCTTCGCGAGGGCCTGATTGGGCAGTGTGCCGCCGACAAGCGCAAGATGCTGCTGACCCGAGTTCCCTCCGACTTCCTGAAGATCGGATCTGGTCTCGGCCATGCGGCGCCGGCGAACGTCATCATCCTGCCAGTGCTATTCGAAGGCGAGATCGAGGCCGTCATCGAACTTGCATCGTTCGGAACGTTCAGCGACATACACCAGCTGTTTCTCGATCAGTTGATGGAAAGTGTCGGTATCGTGTTGCACACGATCGCCGCCACCATGCGCACGGAAGGCCTGCTCAAGCAGTCACAGCTGCTGACGGCCGAACTTCAGAGCCAGCAGGAAGAACTCAAGCGCAAGCAGGAGGAGCTGCGGACCGCGAACGAAGAGCTGCTGGAAAAGGCACTGCTGCTCTCGAACGAAAAGAAGCAGGTCGAGGCAAAGAATCTCGAGATCGAGATGGCCCGGCGGGCGCTTGAGGAAAAAGCCGAACAGCTAGCCTTGACCTCGAAATACAAGTCCGAGTTTCTCGCCAACATGTCGCATGAGCTGCGCACGCCCCTGAACAGTCTGCTCATCCTGAGCAAGCTGCTGGCGGACAACCCGCTCGGCAATCTCACCGAGAAGCAGATGGAGTTCGCGCGGACGATCCACGCCGCCGGATCGGATCTGCTGTCGCTCATCAACGACATTCTAGACCTGTCGAAGATCGAGTCGGGCACCGTCACGGTCGAAATGGGCGACATGCCGCTCGCGAACCTGCGGCAGCATATGGAACGCACGTTCAACCAGATCGCCAGTGAAAAGGCACTGCGCTTCACGATCCGCTATAACGACGACGTTCCGGAGACGATCAGGACGGACGAAAAGCGGCTTCAGCAGATTGTCCTCAATCTGCTATCGAACGCATTCAAGTTCACCAAGGAAGGCGGGGTCACGCTTACCATCGCCACGGCGACCGGCGGGTGGAGCAAGAACCATCTGCCGCTAAAGGCGTCCACGCGCGCGCTCGCAATTTCGGTGACGGACACCGGCATCGGTATCCCCGAGGACAAGCAGACACTGATCTTCAACGCCTTCCAGCAGGCCGACGGTACCACCGGCCGGAAGTACGGCGGCACGGGGTTGGGGCTGTCGATCAGTCGTGAAATCGCACGCCTTCTCGGCGGCGAGATTCAGGTCATCAGCAAGCCCGGCGTCGGCAGCACGTTCACGCTCTATTTGCCGCTCGACGTCGCACCGGCCGTCGAGGCCCCCTCTGCCGCCGGTGGAACCCCGACCCGACACGTGGATGGTGGCGCGGATGTCGGTCTCGCCCTCGTCGCACCGCCGGCCGTCAGAGACGATCGTAGGGCGATAAAACCCGGCGACCGCGTCATCCTCATCGTCGGTGACGATGTCAGGTTCTCCGGCCTGTTACTCGATCTGGCGCGGGAACGCGGCTTCCGCGGCGTGGTCACGACATCGGGAGATGCCGCACTGTCGGCGACGATGAAGTACCGACCGGACGCGATCGCGCTCGATCTTGACCTTTCGGACATCGATGGGTGGGCGCTGCTCGATCTGCTGAAGCACGATCTGCAAACCCGTCACATTCCGATCCACGTGATCTCGGACGATGACGAGCGGAATCGGGCGCTTCGCATGGGCGCCTTCGGGTTCATCCGTAAACCGGCCGTTATCGGCGAACTGTCGGACGCGCTGGATCGGCTGAAGGGTTTTGTCGAGCGTCGCGCCGGGCGTCTCTTGCTGCTCGACGGCAACGACGTGCAACGCAGGAAAACGGTCGAGCTGGTGGCCGGCGACGACGTCCATATCGAGGAGGTCGATTCGGTCGAAACGGCGCTTCATGCCCTGGATCGCGGGCCGTTTGATTGTCTTGTCGTCAACATGTCGTCTTCCGCCGATGTCGGGCTCGCGCTCATGGAGCGGTTGCGTGGCATGGAAGACTGTCCGCCGGTCGTGACATACACGCCCGACGGCGACGAGTCGACGGACGAAATGATCGAAAGCATCGGCCGCAACATGACCATTCACATGGCCTATACGCCGGACGAGCTTCTCGACGGCATAACGCTGCTCCTGCACCGGACCGTGGCCGATCTCTCCGAGGACAAGCGTCAGATGCTGATCCAGCTCCACCAGCGGGAACCTTCGCTGCGAGGCCGGCGGGTGCTGATCGTCGACGACGATATTCGTAACGTCATCTCGCTGGCGAGCGTGCTCGAACAGTATAAGGTCGAAGTCCTCTATGCAGAGAACGGTCGTGACGGTGTCTCTCTGCTCAGAACCGCACCGGACATCGACGTCGCCTTGATCGACATCATGATGCCGGAGATGGACGGGTTCCAGACGATTCGGGAGGTCAGGGCGCACGCGCATCTGCGGGAAGTGCCGCTTATCGCCGTGACGGCGAAGGCGATGAAGGGTGACCGTCAGAAGTGCATCGAGGCCGGCGCTTCCGACTACGTGGCCAAACCTGTCGCCGTCGATGTGCTTCTTTCCCTTCTTCGGATCTGGGTTGCGCGCAGTTCACGGCGCAGGACGGCGGACGATCCCGATCGACCGATCAGGTAGGTGGTAGAGGCCGGAGAATGATGCGTTCGTTCGGCGCCGACGCCGAAACGGCGTCGAAACGGGAGGTCCAACGGATCATGACACTTCAGAACACGGACCGCCCCGCGGGGGCGGGCGATCAAGCCGGTGGTGAGGCCATGTCGATCCGGCCGGACGAGCGTGCGCGCATACTCGTCGTCGATGACGACGAGCGTAACCTGTTTGCCATGGAGGAAGTCCTGAAGGATATCGGCCAAGTCGTGACGGTCAGGTTGGGCGAGGAAGCACTGAAACGGCTTCTCCAGCACGACTTCGCGGTCGTCCTGCTCGACGTTCTGATGCCGGGAATGGACGGCTACGAGGCGGCAGCTTCGATCCGCTCGCGTGAGAGATCCCGTCACGTTCCGATCATTTTCCTCACGGCCCTCAACAAGGATGACGTTCATCTGCGTCGCGGCTACTCGATGGGTGCCGTCGACTATGTCTTCAAACCAGTCGATCCGCTGATCCTGAGGTCGAAAGTTTCGGTCTTCGTCGATCTGTTCAACAAGGCGCAGGAGATCCGACGCAAGGCGATGCAGGAGCAGCGTCTGCGCGAGGAGAACTCTCGCGTTCGTACGGAGAAGATGATGGCCGAGCAAGCGCTTCGATGGAACGAAGAGCGTCAGGCCGCGATCATCAAGGCGCTGCCTCTCGCGCTTTATGCGAACGACGTTCCCGCCCGGGCGCCGATGCAGCTTTCCAGTCCTCGCTTCATCGGCGACAAGATCGAGGCGATCTGCGGGTTCGATTCGTCGGAGTTTCGCGCGAATCAGGGGCTCTGGCGTGATCGGATCCACCCCGATGATCGTGACCATGTACTGTATGAGCTCGAACGTCTGCGGACGTCCGGAAGCATGGCCGTCGAGTATCGATGGCGCGGCGCCGACGGACAGTACCGGTTCATTCTGGATCAGGCCGTTCTGATGCGCGATCCCGACGGCGAGCCGCGCGAGATCGTCGGTTCCTGGATGGACGTAAGCGAGCGGCGGGGCCTGGAACAGCAGCTCGCGCAGGCCCAGAAGATGGATGCGATCGGCAAGCTGACCGGCGGCATCGCGCACGATTTCAACAACATGCTGACCGTGGTGATCGGCAGCCTCGAGCGGATCAGGAACGTGGTCGAGGGCGATCCGGTGGTGCGGCGCCGCGTCGAGCTGGCATTGGAAGGTGCCTCCAGATGCTCCGATCTGACGCGACGCCTGCTGACGTTTGCCCGTCGTCAGCCATTGCAGCCGCGGCTGATCGATCTCAATCAGATGGTCGTCAGGGTCGCCGATATGGTGCGGCGCATCATCGGCGACGCCATCGAACTCAGGATCGGCTGCGACGAAGATTTATGGCCGACCTTGGCCGATCCGTCACAGGTCGAATCGGCGTTGATCAACTTGGTCGTCAATGCGCGTGATGCGATGTCGGATGGGGGCACGCTGACCTTATCGACTCGCAATGTACACGTCGACGCGACCGATCCCCTGTGCGACAGGGGAATTGGGCCCGGGCGCTATGTGGTGCTGAGTGTCGCCGACAGCGGCGTCGGCATTCCCGCCGAAATTCGGGACCGGGTATTCGAACCGTTCTTCACGACCAAGGAGGCGGGACAAGGTACGGGCCTCGGCCTCAGTATCATCTACGGTTTTGTGAAGCAGTCCGGCGGCCATATTACGCTCGAGAGCGAGATCGGCGCCGGCACGACGATCACGATTTACTTGCCGCAGTGCGCAGCACAGCCGCGGGCATCCGCGCCGGCGTCATGCGACGACGGGATTCCGCGAGCCCGCGCAGCCGAAGTCGTGCTCGTCGTCGAAGACGACCCGACGGTCCGAAGCGTCGCCGTGAACATGCTCAGGGACCTCGGATACAGCGTCATCGAGGCATCGGATGGCCGCGCGGCGCTGGAGGAGCTCGACCGCGCGCCGCGCGTCGACCTGCTCTTCACCGATCTGGCGATGCCGGGAGGGCTCAACGGCCGTGATCTTATCCGCGAGGCGATCAGACGGGAGTCGTGCCTTAAGGCTTTGCTGACGTCGGCCTATACGGATCAGCTATGGTGCGAAGCCGGAACGGATATGGCCGTGCACCTGCTGGAGAAACCCTATCGTGAAAGAGACCTGGCGAGGGCGGTGAGAGCGGTTCTCGACGGTACCTGACGGCAGGGCGCGGCGGCATCGGGTGACGCGCGAAGCCGTATGCCCATGCTCTTCTCGATGATCGCCACGAAGATGAGGAAAAGGTTATCGAGCGCCAACCCGACGAAGCAGAGAGCGCTCCATAGCAACAGCTTCCTGCCGGTTCTCATGTAGCTGCGGATGAGCAGGGCAAGGCACAAGACGTTTGCACCCAGGCACGGGAAGTACACGACGGGCTGGAAGAACGCCATGGCCGTCAGTCCTTCTTCAACTTGAAGGCATCAGCAAATGTCAGGATCTTCTCATTGGGCGCCGAAATGATCGCGCGAATCAGCGCGAAAGGCCTTTCGCGGTAAATGCGTTCAACGTCCCGAATCAGTTCCTCCTGTTCGGGATTGCTTACCGCGTAACGGTAATGTTCATCCCTCGCCTGGACGATTCCAGAGCGTTCGAAAGCGGAGAGAAGCTCGGTTACGATCAACGGGCTGCTGCGCAGTGCTGCCGTCAATTCCTCGACCGTCCATTCGCGCGGTGCCGTGCGCCGAATGAGAAGAAGAAGCTCCAGCGCCCAGACGGACTTGATCGTGCTGCGGACAAAACGGACGACGGGGTCAGGAATCATGGCATCCGACCGTCGCTCTCCTTGCGGAATCCGTCATCTGCGGACCTTATCATGAGGCGATGATCGAAAAGAACGCCGTGGGTGCCGATTCGCGATTGACCGTTTTTGCCGGGGCATGGTGCGGCAACCGACTGTCGAGCTTGCGGCATCAGCGATCTCGTTCGCCGCGGCCGCAACCCGGCCGCGCCGCCCATGCCGACCGACCGTTCATTCTCCGGCCGGCTGCCGATTGACGAGATAGATCCCCGTGGCGACGAGCACGAGGGCGAAGATCAGTGCCATCGTGACCGGTTCCGACAACAGCAACACACCGGCCGAAACGCCGAATAGAGGCGTAAGGAAGGAGAACGCCGACAGTCGCGAGGCTGGATAGTGTTTCACGAGCCAGAACCAGGCAAGATAGCTCGCGAATGCGACAACGACGGTCTGGTAGAACAGCGATGCGGCGACAAGCGGTGTCAACGCCGTGATCCCGGATTCGCCGAGCACGACCGCGGCGACCGGGAGGACCACGCCGGAGACCGCGAGCTGATAAAACAGCGTCTTGCTGGGCTCGAGCATCCGGAGCCGCGTCGCCTTGATTATCACCGTCGTGGCCGCCCACACGGCAGCCGCGGCGAAGACCATGACATCGCCGATGAGCTCGTGGCGTGTCGGCAATCTCAGTGCGTCACCGAAGGTCACGACGATTCCGCCGAAGGCGGCGGCGAGCCCGAGCCATTGCAGGGGACGAAGTCGTTCCCCGGGAATGAACAGATGCGCCCCGATGGCGACGAAGAACGGCGCCGTATAGAGAAGAACGACGCTGCGCGATGCCGTCGTGAACGTCAAGCCCCAGTAGATGAGGAGGAACTCGCTCCCGAACATCACGCCGATGAGAAAGGCAAGCCCGATCGGTGTGCTCCGGTCGACGAGGCGAACGCCGCGTATGGCGGCCCAGATCCAAATCAGCATGGCGGCACCAGCAGACCGCAATCCGGCCTGCAGGACCGGCGAGATTCCCGCATTCGCGACTTTGATGGCGACTTGTTGAATTCCCCACAACGCGCACAGCACCACCATCGTCGACATGGCCGTGGCGTCGAGGTGCGGGTGGTCGGTCGTCGCTGTAGTTTCCCCCATCTGTTTCATGGAAGTCCTTTTCGTCACTCCGGCGGGGAACATACAGTCGGTGCCGATGCCTGGGCCACCATTTCGTCCTCAGGTGCGGATCCGCCGGTGCTGATGCGGTGCCCTTCGTTTCGTATGTGAGGACGTCAGCGCGCCTTCCGCCGGCTTTCCAGGAACTTCGCGGCGCCGAGAAAGGCGGGGATCGGCCGGGTGATCACGTAGGTGGGAATGGTGGCGACGTAGTGGCGCAATCGCCCCTTCGCCTCGAAGCGCGTGCGGAAGGCGGATTCCGCGAACATCGGGCCGAGCTTCGGCACGATGCCGCCTGCGATGTAGATGCCGCCCTGCGCGCCGAGCGTCAGGGCAAGATTGCCGGCCACGGTGCCGAGCATCGCGCAGAACATCTCGACGGCTTCACGGCAGTGGGGGATCTCGTTCTGAATCGTCGGATTCGTGATCTGGGCCGGCGTGAGAGAGGCGGCCGGCGTCCGTGCCAGCTCGCATATGGCGTTATAGAGGTTGACCAATCCTGGCCCCGACAGAACACGTTCGGCCGAGACATGGTCGAAGCGGCGGCGCATCAGGTCCAGTACCGCGCTTTCGCGCTCGTCGCCAGGCGACATCGTCACGTGTCCGCCCTCGCCGGGCACGGGGATCCACTCGTCCTTGTGATAGACCAGCGCGCTCACACCCAATCCGGAACCGGGGCCGATGACGCCGATCGGCGCCCCGGCGACGGGTGCACCGGGCCCGACCTGGACGCGGTCCGTTTCCGAAAGATGCGGGACCGCAAGGGCATTGGCGGTGAAGTCGTTGATGACATACAGGTGCCGGAAGGCGAAATGCCGGCGCAAGTCCTCGATCGAGAAACTCCACGGATTGTTCGTAAGCGTGATCCGGTCGCCGGTGATGGGCGAGGCGACGGCGAGGACCGCGTCCACCGGCTTTTCGCGCGGCGACTCGTCGGCGAGATAGGCATCGATCGCGTGTGCAATGGTCGGATACTCTTCGCACGCGTAGATGCGCGAGCCCGCGATCGTGCCGTCGGCGGTCACGATGGCGAACCGTGCATTCGTGGCGCCGATGTCTCCGACCAAGCCGATATCCGATCTGCTCATTGGCGATCACTCCCGTGAGGCGCTCCTTCGGGGCGGAAAGGTACCAGAAACCGGCTGCCGGCGGAGATGGGCAGGTCTGCGCGGGGCGACCGGCACCTTTGGCGGCGTTTGCCCGAGGACGGCTGAGTTAATCCCAAAGCGTCGGGGCGAGCATGGAGACCCGCCGCTTCCCCGCGTGGCATGGCCGCGCGGCATGGAGCGCGTCCGTTCGCCCCGTACGGCCACGCAGATCGAGCTGATTCATCGACAAAGGGAGGGTAATGCCGTGGGGCGAGTGCAACAAGACAAGTCATCGACCTTGTGCGCAACGCGAAAACGGGAAAGCACCCGTCGGTGCCGAAAATGGATCGGCGTTCGTTTCTCGCGACGGCGGCCGCTCTCGCCGCGACTACCGCGATGGCGCCGGAGGCATTCTTGCGCAACTTCGATCCGGACGCCGAGCCGACGCATTATCCTGCCCCCGACGTGGTTCAGCTCGGCAAACGATTCAAGTACGAGCCCGGAAGTACGCCGATCATGCGTCTCTACCGCGGTACGCTGTGGGTGGAGGGACCGGCCCGGAACGGTGCGGGCCGTTATCGGCTGTGGAGCGACATTCCGAACGACGGGCAGTTGCGCTGGCCCGAGGAGGACGGGCATGTCGCGCACCGGTTCCGGTCGCCGGCCGGCAACACCCGATTTCCCGAAATTTGCTCCAACGTCTGCTTCGGCCGATCGAAGCGCGATCGTCTGTTCGTGACGGACAGCCAGTCGCTCTACGCGGCGTATGTCGGGACGTGCGGCGCGCACATAACCTGAATGGTCCGCCCTGCGGCGCGCA
The DNA here is from genome assembly GCA_937926175.1 of uncultured Rhodospirillales bacterium. Lineage (GTDB taxonomy): Bacteria > Pseudomonadota > Alphaproteobacteria > CACIAM-22H2 > CACIAM-22H2 > CALANV01. The sequence goes on from CALANV010000010.1 coordinate 96,053, forward strand.
CTGTCGTGAACGGAATGCGCCCCGCGGCCGGCATTCGCCGGATGTCCGTCGCCGCGACGCGTTACGTTGTTGCCGGATGCGCAACGGACGGCTCATTTTTTAGGCACAATCTCATTTTTTAGAAATTTCTGTTGACTCACCGCGCGTCGTCCGCGGAAATTGGCGTGAACGCGGGGGTGGCGCGTTTCTCGGTCGCGTCGGCTTTCGCAGCTTGACCTTCGGAACGCGCCGTGAAGCCACAATGACGGTCGATGCATCAACGATCCTGATCGTAGGCGGTCAAGTCTACGACCATGCCGGCGATACCGATCGGCCTGAGGTGGCCGACGTGCTGATCGTCGGCGACCGTATCGCGGCGGTGGAGCGGGGGCTTGCGGCCCGGCTTGCCGGTGCCGACGGGCGGCTTTCGGTAAACGGTCGCCCCATCGATACCGTCGTCGATGCGGCCGACCGGCTCGTCGTGCCGGGCTTCACGAACGCGCACTACCACTCGCACGATGTCCTGTTGAAGGGTTGCTTCGAGACGATCCCGCGCGAGACGTGGCTGCTCAACGCGCTGCCGCCCAACTATCCGCGGCGCAGCCGGGCCGAGATAAGGGCGCGGACACTGTTGGGGGCGGTGGAGTGTCTGCACTCCGGCATCACGACCGTGCAGGACATGCTGACGCTGGCGCCGGTGGATCCCGATGACGTGGCCACGGTGCTCGACGCCTATGACGAGGTCGGCATTCGCTGCGTCTTTGCGCTTCAGACTGGCGACGTACACGGGGCACGCGTCACGCCGTTCTGGGAGGAGGTCTTTCCGAAGGACGCGATTCCCGGACTGAGCGGGGTCGTCTCGGCGGAAGCGGACGCGGAGGCGATCGTCGCCCAGCTCGAAAGCATCCTGCAGCAGTACAAGGGGCGGCATCGGGCGATCACGTGGGGACTTGGACCGTCGAGCCCGGAGCGTTCGTCACCGGTGTTTCTCGAGCGGCTCGGCGCGCTGGCGGCACGTGCCGGCGTGCCGATATTCACGCATGTCTACGAGTCGCGGGCGACGACGTTGATCGCGCGCCAGAAGTTCGCGCGCTGGAACGGCTCGCTCATCGCCTATCTTCGCGCGCATGGCGTGCTCGGGCCCAGCGTCACCTTGGCCCATGGCGTCTGGATGCGGCCGGACGAGGTGAAGATGATCGCCGAGGCCGGCGCGAACGTGGTGCTCAATCCGGTCGGAAATCTGAAGACGCGCAGCGGTGTCGCGCCGATTCGCGACTACCTCGAGGCCGGCGTCAATGTCGGACTCGGGTGCGACAACTGCAGCTGCAGCGACGCGCAGAACATGTTTCAGGTCATGAAGGCGTTCGCCTCCTTGCCGGCGGTCAGCAACGTCGATCCCGGCATGCCGACCGCCGCACAGGCCGTGAAGGCCGCGACGCTCGGCGGCGCGCAGGCCGTTGGGCTTGCCGGCGAGGTCGGCGAGATCAAGGTGGGTGCCAAGGCCGACCTCGTCTTGCTCGACCTTACGGATCCGTCGTTCATGCCGCTCAACAGTGCCGCGCGCCAGCTCGTATTCACGGAATCCGGCCGCAGCGTCGAAACGGTCATTGTCGATGGCCGTGTCGTCGTCGACCGCGGGCGGCTCGTTACCGTCGACATGGCGGCACTCCGCCGTGACGTCGAGGACGCGATGGCGGCGCTCAGGGAAGATATCGCCGGCGTGGTGAGAAAGACCGAGGCGCTGGCACCGTATCTTGCCGAGGCGCACCGGCGCACCTGGGCCGAACCGCTGGAGGTCTACCGCTACGTGCCGCAGGGCACCGGAAAGTGGTAGGGGGCTCGTGCCATGAAGGCTCCTTCGTTCCGGTACGTCAGGCCGACTTCGCTCGAGGAAGCGCTCGATGTCCTTGCACAGGCAGACGGGCAGGCGCAGATCCTGGCGGGCGGGCAGTCGCTCATGCCGATGCTGGCGATGCGGATCGCCGCGCCGGAGATCCTGGTCGACATCAACCGGATCCCGGAGCTTGCCGGTATCACGCTCGAGAATGACCTGGTGCGGATCGGCGCGCTCACGCGATACGTGGAGCTCGAGAAATCGTCGGTGGTCGCGGAGCACCTGCCGTTGATTGCGCGGGCGCTGCCGCATGTGGCTCATGTCGCGATTCGAAACCGCGGTACGATCGGCGGCAGCCTGTCGCTCGCCGATCCCGCGGCGGAGATGCCGGCTTGTGCGCTGGCGCTCGGCGCCGAGATCGAACTCGTGTCGAAGAGCGGGGTGCGGTCGGTCGGGGCGGAGGATTATTTCCTGGGCCTGTACGAGACCGCGCGGCAGCCGGACGAAATCCTTGCCGCGGTGCGTTTCCCGGCCGCGAGGTCGGGTTCGGCGTGCGGCTTCTATGAGTTGAGCCGGCGTCATGGCGATTTTGCGCTTGCCGGTGCGGCATGTACGGCGCGTGTCGAAGGCGGCGCCCTGAAAGATCTGCGCGTCGCGATGTTCGGCTGCGATGATCGTCCGGTCCTGGCGAAGAAGGCGGCGGCCGAAGTCGAACGCCGGGGCACGTCGCCCGAGGCGCTCGCCGCGGCAGCCGAGGTCCTCGCCGAGGACGTTGCGCCGACGGACAACGTCAACGGCGATGCCGAAACGCGCCTGCATTACGCGAAGGTCGTATTCCGTCGTGCCGTTGCCATGCTGCTGGAGTCGACGCGTGGATGAGTTCGTTGACATTTCCCTGACGCTGAACGGCCGCCCCGTGCGCCGCCGTGTGCCGGTGCGCCAGCACCTCGTCGACTTTCTGCGTACCGAGCTTGGCCTGACCGGATCGCATGTCGGCTGCGAGCACGGCGTTTGCGGGGCGTGCACTTTGCGCGTGGATGGGCGTGCCGCGCGCGGCTGCCTCATGCTCGCCGTCCAGGCGGACGGCTGTTCGGTCGAGACGATCGAAGGCCTCACCGAGAGCGGCGAGATCGCGGATCTGCAGGAGGCCTTCGTCGCCCGCAACGCGCTTCAATGCGGATTCTGTACGCCCGGCGTCCTGATCACGGCAGCCGAGCTGCTCGGTCGCGGACAGCCGATGGACCGCGCGGCGATCCGGGCGTTCATGTCCGGGAACTACTGCCGCTGCACGGGCTATCAGGCGATCGTGGACGCGATCGAAGCCACGCTTCGGGCGCGCCTCGAACGTGCGGCGTCGACCGGCGACGGAGGGCGTTGATATGCCGGAGGGTGGCATGGACCGGCCATTGCCGATCGGCGTACGCGAGCCGCGGGCAAGGGCACGGCGTCTCGTCGCGGGGCGCGGGCGCTACACGGACGACATTTCGCTGCCGCGCATGCTGCACGTGGCGTTCCTGCGCAGCCCGTATGCCCATGCCCGGATCCGCAGCATCGATGTTGCTGCGGCGGCCGCGGCGCCGGGCGTCGAGGCGGTCTTCACCGGGCGTGACATCGCGGCGGCCTGCAACCCGTGGCAGGGAAACCATGCGCTGTTTCCCGACCTGGACTCGCCGCCTCAATACCCGCTCGCAATCGAGATCGCACGCTGGCAGGGCGAGGCGGTTGCCGCCGTCGTCGCCGAGACCCGTGCCCAGGCCGAGGATGCCCTGGCGCTTATCGAGATCGACTGGGAGGAGCTTCCGGCTGTCGTCGATCCGGAAGCGGCACTGGTCCCGGGCGCACCGAAGATCCATCCGGACCGGCCAAGCAACCTGGCCCTGGAGTTCACGACCGCCAAGGGCGACGTCGACGATGCGTTTGCGCGCGCGGCGCATGTCATCGAGGAAACCTTTGTCTTTGGCCGGCACACCGGCGTCACGCTCGAGCCGCGGACGATCATCGCCGAATTCGATCCGACCGAAGAACGGCTCGTGGTGCATCAGTCCCATCAGGCGCCGCATCAGCAGCAGGACCTCTATGCGCGCCTGCTCGGGATCCCGGAGCATAAGGTTCGCGTCATATGCCCCGACGTTGGCGGCGCGTTCGGCGTCAAGCTTCAGTTTTATGCCGACGAAGCCGCCGTCGCCGTGATCGCGCGGCTGCTGGGCCGGCCGGTGAAGTTTGTGGCGGACCGGTTCGAGGCTTTCGCCGCCGACATTCACGCACGCGACCATCGGATCACGGCGCGCCTCGGCGTCGATGCCGAGGGGCGCATCGTGGCGCTTGACGTCGACGATCTCTTCGCCATCGGGCCGTACTCGCAGTATCCGCGCGCCAGCGTCACGGAAGGTGGACACATCGCCCGGCTCACCGGGGCGCCGTACCGGCTGCCTGCCTATCGTGCGCGGGTACGCATGGTTTACCAGAACAAGGGACTGATCGGGCATTACCGCGCCGTCGGACAGCCGATCGCATGCGCCGTCGCCGAACGGCTGATCGACGGTGCGGCCGCGAAAATCGGGCTCGATCCGGTCGAGATCCGTCGCCGCAACTATCTGCGTGACGAGGATTTCCCCTACACATCGCCGACCGGCGTTGCGTTCGAGCATCTCTCGCTCAACCGATGCCTCGATCTCCTAGTCGAAAAGTTGGATCTGCCGGCGTTGCGCGCCGAGCAGCAGGCGCTGCGGGCCAAGGGCATCTATCGTGGCATCGGCATCGCCTCGTTCGTCGAGCTGACCGGTCCCGGGCCGGACTATTACGGCCAGGGTCAGGTTCGCGTCTCATCCCAGGACGGGTGCATCGTCAAGCTCGAGCCTTCGGGCAAGGTACGGGTCGTGGCGAGTGCAACCGACCAGGGACAGGGCACGGATACGGCGATCGCCCAGGTGGTCGCCGCGGGCCTCGGCGTGCGTACGGCCGACGTGCATGTGCTCTTGGGTGACAGCGAAGTTTGCCCCTATGGCGGCGGTGCTTACGCCTCGCGCGGCGCCTCGATCGGATGCGAGATCGCGTTCCGGGCCGCGCGCCAACTCAAGGGCAACGTCCTCAAGGTCGCGGGCGCGCTGCTCCAGATGCCGCCGGATGCCCTCGACATCCGCGACGGCGCCATCGTCGATGCGGAGAAGGGCGTCGAGCGGTTGACGCTTGCCGATATCGGCCGCGTCGGATACTTCCAGCAATATCTGCTGCCGCCGGATCTCCAGCCGGAACTCGCCGTTGTCCAGCATTACGTGCCCCGGGACCAGGCGTACATCGCCGGCAACGGCATTCAGGCATCCTACGTCGAGCTCGATCCGGAAACCGGGTTCGTTAAGCTGCTGCGTCATGCGGTGGTTCACGACTGCGGCCTGATCATCAATCCGTTGCTTCTCGACGAGCAGATCCGCGGTGGCGTGGTGCAGGGCATCGGCGGTGCGCTTTTCGAGGAGGTCGTCTACGGATCGGACGGACAGATGCTGAGCGCGACGATGGCCGACTACATCGTGCCGATGTCATCGGAAATGCCGGACATCGACGTGTGGCACGTCGAGGCAGGTATCGGGCGCGAGAAGCTGGGGGCGAAGGGCGTCGGCGAAGCGGGCACGGCCGGGGCCATGGGCGCGGTGCTCAATGCGGTCAACGATGCGCTCCTGCCGTTCGGCGCGAGAATTGCACAGACACCGTGCACCCCGCAACGCATCCTGCGCGCGATCCGCGAGGCACGTGCGCGTGGAACAACGCAGTCACATTGACCGGAGAGTGATCACACGGAACCCGAGAAGGAGGCTGATTCACATGCTCAGACGTCTTGCCATATCCGTCAGCGCCGCCGCGCTCCTCTGCCTCGCGCCGGCCACCGTTGCGTTCGCGCAGGCCAAGTATTCGTTCAAGATGACGACATGGTTCCCGGAGGGTTCGACCGCCTGGGACGTGTTCGCCAAGAGCTTCGCCGAAAAGGTGAAAACGCTGACCGACGGTCAGGTCGAGATCAAGTTATATGCCCCCGGTGTGCTCGGCGGCGTGTTCGACGGCGAGAAGACTGTCCAGGACGGTCTTGCCGACATGGCACATGCCTGGCCGGGCTTCATCGTGAACCAGGATCCGGCCAACGCGTTCTTCGGCAGTCTGCCGGGCGGTATGGCGCCCGAGACCCTGCTTGCCTGGGTGTATTCGGGCGGCGGGCGCGAGCTGTGGGTGAAGTTCCGGGAAGAGCGGATGGGACTCTATCCGATCGTTGCCGGCGTACTGGGGACGGAAGTGTTCGCCCATTCGCACCGCCCGCTCCGTACCGTCGATGACTTCAAGGGGTTGAAGCATCGTACGGCCGGCGCGTTCGCGCAGATCCTGCCGAAGCTTGGTGCGAGTGCCGCGGTCGTGCCCGGCCCCGAGGTCTTCACTATGCTCGAGCGCAAGGGCATCGACTCGACCGAATACCTGACGCCAGCCGAAAACTTCAAGCTCGGTTTCCATAAGGTGGCGAAGTACGTGATCACGCCGGGCGTGCATACGCCGGCGGCGATCTACTCGGTATCTGTCAAGAAGACGATCTGGGACAAGCTGCCGGACGAAATCAAGGCGAAGATGGAGCTGGCCGGACATGCCGTGACTCTCGAATCGTATACGATGACGGCGAAGCTCGACACCGAGGCGATGAAGCAGCTCCGCGACAGCAACGTCGAAATCGTACAGCTCGCGCCGGAGACGATTGCGAAGATCCGCGAGCTCGGGCGCGAATGGGCGCAGCAGCAGGCTGCCGAACAGAAGGCGAAGGGCAACCCGTGGATGGAGCGGATCGCGGAGTCGTACTTCGCGTTCCAGGACACCTGGGCGAACAACGCGAGTCATCGCATGTACGACGGCAACTGACGACTGGCATGGGCGAGGCGCCGGCCGGCGCCTCGCCTTTCCGGCGGAGGAAGGCATGGCACTGGCAAGAGCGATCGACGGCCTGGCGGCCGCGGTGGCAAAGGTCGCGATGGTCTTCTTGTTGCTGCTCGTCGCGGCGACGATCTACGAGGTCGTCGCGCGTTACGTGTTCAACATGCCGACGCTGTGGGCCTTCGACGTGACCTATATGCTGAACGGCGCGATCTTTGCGCTCGGCGGTGCCTACACGCTGCGTCATCGCGGCCATGTCCGCATCGACGTGCTCTCGGCACGGCTGCCGCCGGTCGCGAATACCGCCATCACGGTCGCCGTTTACCTCGGGTTGCTGGCACCGGCGCTGGGGTTCATGGTCTACGGCACGGCAACCCGTGCTTATGAGGCCTTCCTCACGGGCGAGGTCGAAAACGCGAGTGCGTGGGGACCGCGGGTCTGGCCGTTCTTTTCCGTCCTTCTGCTCGGCATGATTTGCCTGTTGCTGCAGGTCCTTCTCGAAGCGGCGCGCAGCGTCGGCAATCTCGTTCGGAAATAGCGCGTATGCTTGAAAGCCCCGCCTTCTGGATGGTTCCGGCGCTGTTTGCGCTGGTATTCCTAGGTGTGCCCGTCGCGTTCAGCCTGATCGTCGTGGCATTCGCCTTCGGCTATCCCTTCTTCGGCGACAATCTGGGGCTGCAGTTCTTTGGTCGTCTGCACTCGGTGGCGACAAACTACATCCTGTCGGCCGTGCCGCTCTTCATTCTGATGGGCACGATCCTGGAACGCTCCGGCATCGCCGAGCGGCTTTTCGTCGCAATGCAGCAATGGGTCGGGCGCTTTCCGGGCGGGCTTGCCGTCGCGGCGATTGCGATGTGCGCGGTTTTCGCGGCGGCAACGGGCATCGTCGGCGCGGTGGAGACGGTGATCGGCATGATGGCGATTCCGCCCATGCTGAAGTATCGCTACGAACCCGGCCTCATCGCCGGCACGATCTGTTCCGGCGGGTCGCTCGGCACCATCATTCCGCCGACGCTCGTCGTCGTCATCTATGCTTCCATCGTCGAGGCGCCGATCGGCGACCTGATGGCGGGGATCGTCATCCCCGGCCTTCTGATGGTGACGTTCTTCCTGATCTACATCATCGGCCGTTGCATGCTGAGGCCCCAGGACGGCCCGCCGCTGTCGCCGAAGGAACTCGACCGTCCCCTGGTCGAGAAGCTGAAGCTGACGGCCAGCGCCATGGTTCCCGCCATCCTGCTGATCGCGGGCGTGCTCGGTTCGATTCTGGCCGGTATCGCTTCGCCGACCGAGGCAGCCGGCGTGGGCGCGCTCGGCGGTATTCTGCTGACCATTGCCTACGGCAAGATGTCCGTACGCCTGATGCGCGAAGTGCTGCACAACACGCTCGTGATCAACACCATGATCATGTTCGTCGTTCTGGGCGGCACGATGTTCACGGCCGTCTTCGTCGTGAACGGCGGTAACGCCATGGTCAGCGATCTTATTCGGTCGGCGGATCTGGGGGTGGCCGGCGTCACGACCGTTTTCCTCGCGATCGTCTTTGCACTGGGGTTCATTCTGGACTGGGTATCGATCGTCTTGATCTGCATGCCGATCTTTGCGCCGATTGTGAAACAGATGGGCATCGACACGCTCTGGTTCGGCGTCATGGTCTGCATCGTCATCCAGACGTCGTATCTGACGCCGCCGATGGCACCGGCCATCTTCTACCTGCGCAGCATCGCTCCGCCGGAGATCACCTATCAGCACATGTTCCGCGGGGTCATTCCCTTCATCATCTGCGAACTTCTGGTGCTTGCCGTCGTCGCGATCTTCCCAGAGGCGGCGACATGGCTCCCGAAGCTGATTTTTGGTTGAGGCCATTGCCGATAATGCCGACTGGCAGTAGAGTGGCCCGACCGAATCGGCCCGCAGGGCGCTCATGCCGGCACAGCGGGCGAAAACGCTGACGGCCGCTGCATTATGGCGGAAAAGCACAACGACAGACGAGGAAACGCAAGGAACCGCGTCGCGCCCATCTATGCCGAAATCGGTAATCGACTTCGCGCCTATCGCGTCGGGGCCGGCCTGAGCGCCGAGGAGCTGGCCGAAAGGCTGGGCGTGTCGCGCGCGGCCCTCTACCGCATCGAAGCCGGCATGGTCGTCAAGATCGACACGCTGGAGCGGCTCGCGACCGTGCTGCAGACTTCGGTCGCGTCACTGCTGGGCGTCGGCGTCGAGTATTATGCCAAGGCGGTCGCGTATTTCGAACGCATGCGCCAGCTCGAAGCCGAATGCGATCAGCTCGTGGCCCATTTCGAGCCGTTTTCGTATCTGTTGACGTCCGAGGAATACGGCACGTATCTGCGCCAGATGATGGTCGAATCCTTGCCGCGCGACCTGCCCGACCGGGCGGCGGCACTGAAGGAAATCGACGACTGTCTCACGGTGCTCGAGGAACGCAAGTCGTTCGCGCGTAAGCGTCGCCCGAGCATCGTCAGCTTCATGAGCGTCATCGAGATCGAACGCTTCCTCAATCTTGGTCTGGTCGGCCGCCTCGATCTGCCGGCAAAGACGCGCGCCGACCGGATCGCCGCCGCGCGGCGCGAGGTCGAGCGGGTGGTGGCATTGCTGGAGGAGGAACCGATGGGTATTCAGATCGGCGTCATCGAGGACATGCTGCCGAACGTGACGTTCCAGATCTTTCATACGGCGAGCACGACGCGCGTCGCCGTGAGCCCGTTCCGACTCGGCGAACTGCCGAACATCCGTACCGGAATCGCAACCGTTACGGCCGCCGAGGAGGCAGTCACGCTGTACAATCAGCTCGCCAAGGAATTGTGGCGGAGGGCCGCGAAGGGGGCCCGCGCCGCCGATGTCATCCGGAAGGTACTGCGCCGTATCCGGAACTGACGGCAACGCGGTGCCCGAGTCCTCGCACCGGTGTTGCGACGTCCGGTGACGTCTTTTCCATCGATCTGCCACTCGAAGCGCCATAAGCAGCGAGGATCCAGTCTTGCGGTCGGGGACGGCCCCAGAATCTCGCATTCGTCGGCGGGTGGGGCCGCTCGTTCTGGTGCTTGAGAAATGAGCAACGACGCTGCGACTTGTATCAAAACTGAGATATAAAAATTTTTATGTAGCATTTTTTGGACAAATTTCTTGACCGAATTCGAATCATCCCACAAGAGTCTCGGCCGCACATCGCGTACCGATGTGTCAGGGAACGGAAACGGTGAGGATGGGGGCAGCAGGCAGCATGCACATGGGCGCGTATGTCGGCCAGCCTCATCCACGCCCTGCAACGCGTCGGTTGTTGGCCGGACGCGGCCGTTATACCGACGACATCCGTCTCCCACGGATGTTGCATGCGGCCTTCCTCAGAAGCCCATATCCGCACGCACGCATCCGCAGCATCGATCCGACGGCGGCCAAAGCCGTGGATGGCGTGGCGGCGGTCCTGATGGCTGCCGATCTCGAACCGGTCTGCGCCGGCTGGCGCGGTGAATCGGGCCGTTTTCCGGCATTGCGCTCGCCCGAGCAGACCGCGCTCGCCCGCGAACGGGCATGCTGGCAGGGTGAACCGGTGGTCATGGTGGTCGCCGAATCCCGGGCCATTGCCGAGGATGCGGTCGAGCTCGTCTCGGTCGAATGGGAAGAACTGCCGGCCATTGCCGACCTCGAAGGAAGCATCGCCGCCGACGCCCCGAAGATTCATCCCGATCTGCCCGACAACGTCGGCTTCGAGATGGTCATCGGCGAACCGGATGAGCCGGCCGCCTTTCGGAATGCGGCCGTCGTCGTCGAAGAGGTAATTCGGTTCGGGCGGCAGACGGGTGTTACGCTCGAACCCCGCAGCATCATCGCGTCATGGGACCCGGCGGACGGGACGCTGACCGTCTATCAGTCCACCCAGGTTCCGCATCAGATGCAGATGCTTTTTGCATCGCTGCTTGGAGTTCCCGCACACAAGGTGCGGGTGGTGGCGCCGGACGTCGGGGGAGCGTTCGGCATCAAGCTCCATATGTATCCAGACGAAGTCGCGGTATGTGCCGCTTCCCGTCTGCTCGGGCGCCCGGTCAAGTTCGTCGCCGACCGGCTCGAGGCGTTCTCGAGCGACGTGCATGCGCGTGAACATCTCATCAAAGCCCGTCTGGCGCTGACCGCGGATGGGCGGATGCTCGCCTTCGACGTTGATGATCTACACGGCATGGGGGCGTATTCGATCGCGCCGCGCGGCAGCGTTGCCGAGGCGGTTGGTGCCACGCGCATGGTCGGTTCGCCCTACCGCTTCGATGCGTTTCGGGGGCGGATTCGCAGCGTTTTTCAGAACAAACCGCCGGCCGGCCAGTATCGGGCGGTCGGCCATCCCATCGCGTGCGCCATTACGGAACGGCTCGTCGAACGTGCAGCGGCGAAGCTGGGCATGGACTCGATCGAGCTGCGTCGCCGCAATTTCGCTTCGCCTGGGGACACGCCATGGGTTTCGCCGGCCGGCATCAAGTTGTTCGGCATGTCCCACGAGGCATGCTTGGAGAAGCTTCTCGCGCTGATGCCCTTCGACGAGGTCGTCCGTGATCGCGATGCCGGCCGTAAGGCCGGGCGTCTGCGCGGCATCGGGATCGCCGCCTATGTCGAGCTGACGGCGAGTGGCCCCGAGGTCTACGGCCGTTCGGGAACGCCGGTCACGTCCGTCGACAGCGTGACCGTCCGTCTGGAGCCATCCGGGGACGTGACCTGTCTGGCCAGCGTGACCGAGCAGGGGCAAGGGACGTCGGTCGCCGTCCAGCAGATCGTGGCGACCGAACTCGGCCTGCCCATGGAGGCGGTCACTGTCATGACCGGGGACACCGCCGTCGTACCGCCCGGCGGCGGTGCCTGGGCGTCGCGCGGTGTGGCGATCGGCGGCGAGGCCGCTCTGCAGGCGGCTGGACGGCTGCGTGACAGTATTCTGCGGCTGGCGGCGCGGCTTCTGCAGGTGTCGCCCGATGCCCTCGCGCTTCGGGACGGCGCCATCGTCGAGAGGATGTCGGGTGCGGCGCGCATGACTCTGCGCGAACTCGGCGAACTGTCCTATTTCCGGACGCATGATCTTCCCCCCGACAGCGATCTCGCGCTTGCCGTCACGCACCAGTATCGGCGTGTCGAGAATGCGTTTCTGCCGACGAACGGGATTCAGGCGTCGTATGTCGACGTCGATCCGGACACCGGGATCGTGACGCCGCTCGGACACTGGGTCGTCGAGGATTGTGGGCGCGTGGTCAACCCGCTTCTGCTGGACGAACAGATACGCGGCGGCGTGATCCAGGGTATTGGACACGCACTCTTCGAACATTGCCGGTACGACGACTCGGGCCAGTGTCTCGCCGCGACGATGGCCGACTATGTCGTCCCGATGTCGGCAGAGATGCCGGACATCGTGATCGGGCACGTTGAAACGCCGTATCCGGGATCCGAACTGGGCGCGAAGGGGGCCGGAGAGGCCGGGACCTGCGCGGCCGCGGGGGCCGTGCTGAATGCGGTCAACGATGCGCTCGCACCGGCCGGAGCGGCGGTATCGGAACTGCCCATGACGCCGACGGTCATTCTGACGGCGCTCGGCAGTCTCGGCAGTCGGAGTGGAGTGTCATGAGCACCACACGTATTCGGAATGCCGCGTGGGTCGTGGCCTGGAATCCGCAAACGGGCCGGCATCACTATCTGCGCAACGCCGACGTCGTCTTCCGGGACGATCGTATCATCTTCGTCGGCGCCGGCTGGTCCGGTGTCGCCGATCGCACGATCGACGGCGAAGCGCTCTGCGTCATGCCGGGGCTTGTGAACGTTCACGGGCATCTTGGCACCGAGGCGCTCGCCAAGGGCTTTTTCGAGGAGCTCGGCAGTCCGCTCATGTACATGTCGCGGCTGTACGAGTTTCTCTATGTCGTTCGCCCGGAGCCCGAGACCATTCCGTCGTCCACGCGCCTCTCCATCGCGGAACTGCTGCTCAGCGGATGCACGACGGTCGCCGACATGGCCCTGCCGTACGAGCAGTGGCTCGACGTCATTGCAAGTACCGGCGTTCGTGGCTACGTCGCGCCGATGTTCCGCTCGGCGCGATGGCAGGCACCGGGCGGCCATCAGGTTACCTATGAATGGGACGAAGCGGCCGGCGAGCGTGGCCTCGCCGAAGCGCTCGACGTATGTGCCGCCGCAGCGCGACACCCCTCGGGCCGCATGGGCGGCATCGTCATGCCGGCGCAGGCGGAAACCTGCACGCCGGCGCTGATGAAGGCTGCGCATGCCGCGGCCAGGGACCGTGGATTGCCATTCCAGACGCATCTCGGCCAAAGCGTCCACGAGTTTCACGAGATGATCCGCCGTTACGGCAAGACGCCCGTCGAATATCTCGAGAACCTGGGCGTACTCGATGCGAACACGACCATCGCCCATGGTATCTTCCTCGATCATCATCCGTGGCTGCATTGGCCGGAACACCATGATCTGGGGCGGCTGGCACGCGCCGGCGCGAAGGTCATTCACTGTCCGCAGACCTTTGCCTATCGCGGGGCGGCGCTTCATCATTTCGGCGCCTACGTCAAAGCCGGCGTGCGGATGGCCATGGGAACGGACACGACGCCGCACGACATGCTGGCAGAGATCCGGATCGCGCTTCTGCTGGCGAAGACGCAGAGCGGGCACGTCAACCTTGCGAGCGTGGCCGACGTGTTCCACGCCGCGACGATCGGCGGCGCCAACGTCGTCGGCCGGGACGATATCGGGCGGATCGCTCCAGGCGCCAAGGCGGACATCGTGCTGATCGACCTGAACGAGCCGTCAATGGTGCCGGTTCGTGACCCGCTGCGCAGCCTGATCTTCTGCGCCGGCCGTCAGGCCGTACGCGACGTTTTCGTCGACGGAATCCAGATCGTCGCCGATCGGCAGGTGCTGACGGTCGATTTGCCGGCCGTCTGTCAAGCCGTCGAAGAAGGGCAGCGCATGGCAATGGCGAATGTTTCGTCGCGTGACTGGGCACATCGCGCAGCCGATGAGATCTCGCCGTTGTCTCTGCCTGTCGTTGTCTCATCGAAAAGTTGAAAGTCCATTCAGGAGCAGACGAGGAATCATGTTGGACGTGAAGAAGACTGCCAGGAACGTGATCGGTGCGGCCGTCGCCAGCGTGATGGCCTTTTCCGCGGCCACGGCAAAAGCACAACAACTCGATGAAGTCGTCTACGGGACCGCGTCGCGCGTCGGCCTGGCCAATGCGGCGATCTATCTGGCGGAAGTGATCGGTTTCTTCCGCGAGGAAGGCATCAATATCAGGACGGTGCAGTTCGACGGGACCGGCGTGCTCATGCCGCAGCTGGCGAGCAAGGCGGTGACCATCGGCTATCCCATTCCGGATCCCGTCATCATCTCCCATGACAAGGGAAAAACCCCGCTTCCGGTCAAGTTCTTCTACAACGTCACGCGGCGGTACAACTGGGAGATCGTCGTTCTGGACGAAAGCCCGATCCGTACGCTCCAGGATCTCAAGGGCAAGACGATCGGCGTCATTGCGCTCAGCGCCGGCAACGTGCCGGTGACGCGCTCCCTGCTGCGGGAGATCGGCCTCAATCCCGGCCAGGACGTGCAGATCGTCGCCGTGGGGCAGGGGCCGGCGGCGGTCAACGCGTTCAAGACCGGACGCATCGATGCCTTGAATCAGTTCGACGTCGTCCACTCGCAGATCGAGGCGGAGGGGACCGCCATTCGGCGCATTCCGCTTCCCGAGAAGTACGAAATACTGTCGGGCAACTGCTTCGCGACGCACGTCGACACGATCCGCGACAATCCTGACCTCATCCGGCGCTTCGGCCGTGCCTTTACCAAAGGTCTGGTCGCGTGCGAGGCGAACCCGGAAGGTTGCGTCCACATGTTCTGGAAGCTGCATCCCCAGGCGCGACCGACGACGGGCGATCCTGCCAAGAATCTCGCTGACAGCGTACGCATCATGAAGGCGAACCTCGTGACCAAGATTCCGCCGGGCGCGCTGGAGGAACGGAAGTACGGTGAGTTCTCGAAGGAGAGCTGGGAGACGAGCCTGAAAATCCTGGTCGAGAACGGGCTCGTCCAGGATCCGAACATCGATCTGAGCCAGCTCTATACGAACGAGTTCGTGCCGGACTTCACCAAGTTCGACTTCCAGGAGGTCATCGCGCGGGCGAAGGCCATCCAACCATGATGGCCCACGCGGCTCGCGAGCAGATGCAGGACATGGCATCCGCCACGACCGATCGAAACGTGCCAGCCGTTCTTCTGGAACGGCTGCACGTGACCTATGCCACGGCGGCCGGTCCAATTCCAGCCGTCGCGGATCTATCGCTTGCGATCGAGGCTGGTAGCTTCGTGTCCGTGCTCGGACCATCCGGGTGCGGCAAGTCGACCCTGATCAAGGTGATCTCCGGTCTGCTTGCGCCGAGTGCCGGCCGTGTCGAGCTGAACGGTGCGCCGGTCACGGGGCCGCGGCCGGACGTCGGAATCGTGTTTCAGCAGCCGACCTTGCTGCCCTGGAAGACGGTGCTCGACAACGTGCTCGTCCCCTTGCGCGCACGCAAGGCACCCCGCGAGGAGGCGATTGCCCGGGCGGAGGAGATGATCGCGCTGGTGAAGCTCAAGGGCTTCGAGCGGAACTATCCGTTCGAACTCTCCGGCGGCATGCAGCAGCGCGTCGCGCTGGCGCGGGCCTTGATCCACGATCCGCCGGTCATCGTCATGGACGAACCCTTCGCGGCACTGGATGCATTGACGCGCGAACAAATGTCGCTCGAGCTGCAGCGGCTCTGGTCCCACTCGCGCAAGACCGTCCTGTTCGTAACCCATAGCATCTCCGAGGCGGTCTTCCTGTCCGACCGGGTGATCGTCCTTTCGCCGCGTCCGGCCAGGATCGTGAAGGACATCCGGATCTCGCTGCCGCGCCCGCGCACGACGGCCACCATGGCCGATGCGGCCTTTGCGGCGGCCTGCGACGAGCTTCGCCGCCAGCTCTACGCGGTCACCGGTGCAGGCGAGAGGTAACGCGATGAAACAGACTCTTCTGCGGTTGGGCTCGCCCCTCGTCACATTCGCGTTCGTGTTGCTGGCGTGGGAGGCGGCGGTGCGTCTTTTCGGTGTGCCGAACTACATTCTGCCGGATGTGTCGCAGGTCGTGACGGCCCTGTACCGAGGGTACGTCGACGGCGAGTTCTGGCCGCATCTCTTCTTCACCATGAAAGCCATGCTGCTCGGCTACTGTGCCGGCAGCCTGCTGGCGCTGATACTCGGGGGCCTTTTGGCCGAGGCGCCGATCTTCGAGCGCTTCGTTTTCCCGCTCGTGATCGCGCTCCAGTCCATGCCGAAGGTGGCATTGGCGCCGCTCGTGATCGTCTGGTTCGGCTTCGGCATCGAGTCGAAGATCGTCCTGGTGGCCTTGATCTGCTTCTTCCCGATTTTCATCAACGCGATCGTGGGGCTGCGTTCCGTCGATCCGAATCTCGTCGACATGATGAAAGCATTCGGATGCTCGTCGCTCGACATCATGCTGCAGGTGAAGCTGCCCCACGCGGCGGGTCCGATCTTCGCCGGACTGCAGATCGGCGTGGTGCTCGGGTTGATCGGCGCGGTGGTGGGCGAGTTCATCGCGTCGACACAGGGGCTCGGTTTCCTGATTCAGAACGGTGCGAATGCGCTCGATCTCGGGATCGTCTTTGCCGGGCTGGTGTCGCTGGCAGTGATCGGCGTGACCGGCACGCAGCTGCTGCGCTTTCTGCACGCGCGGCTCGTATTCTGGGATCGCAAGTCGGCGACGTCCGTCGCGAGCTGATCCTCAAGGACCGGACATGAGGACGCAGTTGCGCGCGCGAGGCATGCTGTGTCGGACCGAATTCGGTCGTCGTGCCCGTCGCTGAATCTATTCGCGGGAGGGCACGGTGAAGCCGTCGAAGTTCCGGTATCATCGTGTAAGGTCCCAGGACGAGCTCCTGCAACTTCTGGCCGACAATGCAGGGGATGCCCGAATACTTGCCGGCGGCCAGAGCTTGATACCGATGATGAACCTGCGGGTTGCAGCACCCGCGCTGCTTCTCGACATCAACGACCTCCAGGAGCTCGGGCAGATTACGGTCGAGCCGGAAGTCGTTCGCATCGGTGCGCTCGTCCGCTATCGGCAGCTTGAGGCGTCATCCGTCGTAAAGTCGGAACTGCCGCTGATCGCAGCGGCGCTGCCGCACGTGGCGCATCTCGCCATTCGGAACCGGGGAACGCTCGGCGGCAGCCTGGCGCTGGCAGACCCGGCGGCAGAGATGCCGGCATGCATTCTCGCACTCGATGCGACCTTGGTGGTCGCGAGCATACGGGGGAGGCGTCGGATCGCGGCGGCGGACTTCTTCCGGGGGCCATACGAGACCGCTCTCGGTCCGGACGAGATGCTGGAGGCTGTCGAGATACCGCGGAGGCCGGATGCTCTTTACTTCTTCGACGAGGTCGCCCGGCGCCACGGCGACTACGCTATTGCGGGTCTTGCCGGCATCGCGCCACGGCCGCGGCAGGAGACCGGTTCGTTGCGTCTGGTCTATTTCGGCGTTAGCGATCGTCCGCACTTGGCCCGGTCGGCCTTGGGCCTGCTCGCCGCAGGTCCCGTGTCGGACGACAGACTCGCGGCGGCAGAGGCGGCCGTGATCGAAGGTCTCGGAACGGTCAATGACGGTGACGGTCAGGGCGCCTTGCGGCGCCATCTCGCACGTGTCTTGTTTCGGCGCGCCGTACGTCGCCTGACCGAACAGAGTTGGAGCTGATCGGATGGAAGAGGTCGCGACGATTTCCGTACAGGTCAACGGCCAGCGGATCACGCGGACCGTGCCTGTGCGAATGAGCCTTGCCGACTTCCTCCGTCAGGAACTGGAGCTGACCGGAACCCACGTGGGATGCGAGCAAGGCATATGCGGCGCCTGCACCGTCGTCGTGAACGGTCGATGCTCCCGCAGCTGCCTGATGCTTGCGGTTCAGGTCGACGGCGGAACGGTGGAGACCGTCGAAGGGGCCACCGAGACCGGGCGTCTCAAGCCGCTGCAGGACGCATTCTATGCGCGTGCCGCGCTCCAGTGCGGGTTCTGTACGCCGGGCATCCTGCTCACGGCGGCGGAGTTCCTCGATGAACACAGCGCCCCTTCCCGCGCGCAGATTCGCGAAGCCCTATCCGGGAACTATTGCCGCTGCACCGGCTATCAGGCGATCGTCGATGCGATCGAAACGGCATCGGCGTCTTGGCGACGGCCCGGCTGACCTCCGCCGGCCGCCGCGGACACGCACCTGTTCGTTGCCCCCGCCCGGATTACGCCAGTTTGCGTAGGGCCGTTGTGCGCCGTGCGCGGCGCTTCAGCAGCCACATGGCGCACCCGGTGACGGCGAAGATCGGGATGGTGATGCCCGAGAGGAAGACCACGAACTTGTAGATCTCGCCCAAGCCTTGCCCGTAGTGCAGCGGCCGCTGCCACGCCATGATCGTTTCGCCGACGGAGAACTTCTGCGGATCGTGTATGTCGACGATCCGGCCGGTCCAGGGGTCGATGAACAGGGTAATGGTCGGGGCACCCTCGACATGGTCCGGCCGGGTGAGTGTGATGCGCATGGTCTGGTCCGGCCGCATCGGCAGGAACACCATGCGGACCTCACTCGCGCCGACGGCTTCGCGCGCCAGTGCGATCGCCAGATCGATGCCGATCGGTGTGGCATCCTTGATCGGTTCGACCCGGATGGCGTTGGCGGCCGCACGCAGATCGCGGGCCGGAAAGACGGCGTTGATGACGGCCCCCGTCTGCGCCGGGAAGGCGAGATAGACCCCGCTGAAGCTCACCACCATGAAGACGATCAGACTCCAGATACCGACGGCGCCGTGCAGATCGCGGTGAAGGCGGAGACCGCGCGCACCTTTCTTCACCGTGAATGCGGTGATCCACCGTCCTGACCGCGGCCACCAGATGATGATTCCGGAGAGGCCCAGAACGAGCATGGCGACGCCGAGCCAGCCGACGGCGACGCGCCCGTCCCGGCCGCTGACCAGCAGGTTCCCGTGCAGGTCGTGGAGGAAGCGCAGCCATGACGGCGCCGGTACCGGATTGCCGAGCACCTGGAGCGACACGGGGTCGATCAGGACCTGGATGCTGCCGGCAAAGGGGCTCGCCTGCGGCTGACCGCCGGCGGGGGAGGTGCCGGTCTGGCTCCTTGCCCGCATCAGCCGCACAACGGCAGGAGCGCCGTGCTCGTCCGGCATGCGTATCATTCCCGGCACCATGCCGGGCGGCGCTGACGCCCGTGCGGCGGCGATGATCTCGTCCGCCGAACGTTGCTCGCCGGTTACGGTCGCACGCGGCTCCGGCGGCCCGAACAGATGCTCGAGGTCGTGGCCATAGACCAGAATGCTGCCGGTGATGCCGATGATCACCAGGGGGATACAGAGCGTCAGCCCCACCCACAGATGGATCTGCTGCAGCCAGTACCGCCAGGCGATGCGGCGGGTCGACTCCTCGGCCATGAGTTCTCCTGTCACGATGTGCGGCAAATGAGGGTGAGGCCGGGCCACCGGTCGCGGCGTGCGACGGTCTTAGGTATCGGCCCAGCGCCGAAGCAGGTTGTGGTAGACGTTGGTGAGCTGCAGGATGCCCGGATGGTCGGGCACGTCGCGGTTGATCCGCTGGATTGCCATGTCGAGTTCGAATAGCAGCGTGCGCTGGCCGTCGTCGCGCACCATGCTTTGGATCCAGAAGAACGACGCGATCCGGGCTCCACGCGTGACGGGCCGGACGTGATGCAGGCTGGAGGACGGATAGAGCACCATGTGCCCGGCGGGTAGCTTCACGCGGTGCACGCCGTAGGTATCCTCGATCGAAAGTTCGCCGCCGTCGTACTCGTCGGGCCCGGTAAAGAACAGCGTCGCGGACAGATCCGTGCGCACTCGATGCGGCGTGCCGCGAATCGGCCGGATGGCGTTATCGACGTGATTTCCGAATTGCTGGCCGCCCTGGTAGCGGTTGAAGAGCGGCGGAAAGATTTTCAGCGGCAGCGCCGCTGCGATGAACAGCGGATTATTGGCGAGTGCGGAGAGGATCACGTCGCCGATCTGGCGGGCGACCGGATGATCCTCGGGCAACTGCATGTTGTCCTTCACCTTGGCGGACTGATGTCCGGCCGTGACGCGGCCGTCGACCCATTCCGCCTGCTCCAGCATCTGGCGGCATTGGGTCGTCTGTTCCTTGGTCAGCACGTCCGGAATCTGCAGCAACATGGCCAGTTCTCCGCGAAGTCGTTCAAAGTCGTGGGCGAGGCCAGCCCAGCCATGGTGACGCGGCCCCACCCGCAGGCGCGGACGGGGCCGTTCACGATGCTCAGTACTTGAAGGTCGTGGTCAGCAGCAGGGTGCGCCCGGGTGCGACCAGGCCGTGCTGGCCGTTATGGGTCGAGTCATAGATCGTCTCGTCTGTGAGATTCAGGAGATTAAGCTGAAGCCTGACGTTTTCGGTGAGCTGATAGCTCGCCATCGCGTCGAACCGCCAGTAGCTCGGCAGCTTGCGCGTGTTCGTGTTGTTTGCGTAGCGCCGATCGGCATAGAGGGCGCCGAACCCAACCTCGATATCGTCGGTGACGTCATACGTCGTCCAGAGGCTGAAGTTATGCGGCGCGATGTTCGCGAACTCCTTTCCCACTTCGTCGGTGTTGTTCGATTTCACGATCTCGCTGTCGAGATAGGTATAGCCGCCGAACACCTGCCACCGGTCGGTGATGCTGCCGGCGATCCCGATCTCGAAGCCGTCGACGCGGTTCTTTCCGGTCAGAACCTGATCCGGGCCGAACGGGTCGTTCTGGCGCGCGTTTTTCTTTTCGGTCCGGAAGATGGCCGCGGTCACCGACAGCCGTTCGTCGAACAGGTCCCACTTGGTGCCGAGTTCATACGCAACGTTCTCCTCCGGTGCGGTGTTCACCGTCGCGTCCTGCGTGGACGATCCGGCCGACAGGCTCATGTACTCGGCGGACGGATTGGACGACGTGCCGTACGAAACGTAGATGCTGCCGTTGGGCAGCGGCTTGTAGACGATGGAGCCCTGCCAGTTCCAGAACTTGTCGACACGGCTGAGATTGGTCGCCGTGCCGTCGGCTGCGGTCGAGGTGTAGTCTGTGTCGTAGTGGTCCCAGCGCACGCCGCCGACCAGCTCCCACTGCTCGCTCAGCTTCACGGTGTCGAAGGCATAGAGTGCCAGCGTATCGACTGTCGCCTCGGTCCGGGCACCCGTGTGGGTCGGATAGACGCTGAACGGATCGGCCGGATTGGGGTTGAACAGGTCGGCTGGCGGGTTGCTGGTGCTGTTGGGGCCCCGGGCGCGGTTCTCCGATTCTTCCCGGCTCAACTCGATGCCGGTGACAAGGGTATGCTCGATTCCGGCCGTTTCGAACCGCGACACGAGATCGGTTTGGTTCGCCAGGATCGTGTCCTCGCTGTCGCGCGTCCTGACGTTGCGTTGGACGACGGAGGCGCCGGCGGTGTACTCCGGCTTGGTCACGATGAAGTCGCGCAGTGTCCGCCCGTAGCGCAGCTGACTTCGCAGGCTGAGCTGCTCGTTGAATTCGTGATCGAGCCTGATCGTGCCGATGTCTGCCTGCGCGTCGTCGTAATCGCGATTGACGAGGCCGTAGAAGTTGTCCCGATCGACGTCGACCGGCTTTCCGGTGGCGGGGTCGAACGGATGGCCGTAATCGGGGATGTTGTTCTGGGTGAGGTGGTAGTAGCTGAACGTGAGTTGGGTCGGCGTGCCGAGCCCGATCGTCAGCGAGGGGGCCACACCCCAGCGTTGCTGCTCGACCTCGTCGCGGCCGGCCACTTCCGCGTCGTGGCCCATGGCGTTGAGGCGGACGGCGACTCCGTCGGCGGCCACCTGGTTGATGTCCACGGTGGCGCGCTTGGTCATGTCGGTGCCGAGCGTCAGGGTGCCGTCGACGAAGTTTTCGGCGCGCGGGGTCTTGCTCACCTGATTCAGCGACCCGCCGGTCGAGCCGCGGCCGGTATAGGCGGAACCCGGTCCCTTGACGATCTCAACCTGCTCGAGATTGAACGGATCGCGGAAATAGGCCCCAAAATCGCGCATGCCGTCGATGAAGGTATCGCCGCGCGCGTCGTAGCCGCGAATGAAGGCGCGGTCGCCGGCCGCGATACCACCTTCACCGGCCCCGAGGCTGATGCCCGGTACGGTACGCAGGACCTCCGTCAGCGACGTTGCGCCGCGCTCCTCGATTACCTCGCGCGGAATGACGGTGATCGTCTTCGGCGTGTCGACGAGGGGTTCCGTGAACTTGGGGGAGGAGGCGCGTTCCGGTTTGTAGCCCTGTGACAGGGGCACTGCCTGGCCTTCGACGGAGATGGCCGGAAGTTGCATCGGCTGTTGCGATGCGTCCGTCTGCGCCGCGGCGGGCAGCGCGGCGGCGCAGGCAAGGACGAGGCCGAGAGCGGTGCAGGTGCGCAGCTGGTCCGACAGCGCCTCCTTTTGGTCGGCGCCGATTTCGATGGATTCCATTCGTCGACTTCCCCCTTCTCGACAGGCTTGTTGTGAGAATGCGTCTTAGAATTAGTTTCAGTTAAACGCAAGTGATGTTGCAACTCATTCGCATTTAGAGATGACGGCACGCCGGTGGTCCGTTCCGGGTTTTGGCAGCGTGAAATCCCGATGGGTTGCGCGCCGTAGTGATCGTGGTGCACGTGCGGCCTCTGATCGTGAGCTTGCCAGGTCCGCCGCCGGTTCGAGAGTCGTGTTCCGTCATTTTCCGGCCTGGGCGGTCAATGAACCAGGTAGAGCCCTCGATCGACATGGCCGTGCGTGCTGACGGCGCGCATCATGGCGACTTTCGCATGGCGGGCTGGTATCTTGAGCCCGGCATTCGCCAGCGCCGTCGCAACCGTCATCGCCGGCGGGAGCGTAATGCGCAGCGCGGTCGGCGGTAGCCGGAAGTTCAGCATCTGTTCGGCATCATCGATCCGGTCGTGCTGCAGCAGGCCGATGCACTGGAGCAGCATGCCTTCGTCCATGCCGAGATGTGGGCAGTGGGGCGGGCGTACATCCGGTCGTCGCAGATGGGCTGCCGTGATCATGGCGAGATGTGCGTCGAACGCGCGAATCTGATCGCCCTCGAGCCCGGCCGCGACGAGTCCGCCGCGCCAGTCGGGATAGCAGCCGTCGTACGTCGACCGCATCGCGGCCCAGAGCTGAAGCGACGCGACGATCAGCAGTTCGGCTGTCTGCAGTTCGGAGATCGGGGCATTCACGGCGTAGGCGGGCGGCGGATGCAACGTGGACATGTCGGTTCTCCGGTCGACAACGGCGCCGATCGTAGATCATTCGATTTGCAAATGCAAATCGTTCTCAAATAGGCGTCTGCCAACCCGGTCACATCTTCGATGAACCTGTGGGGACACGCCGGCGGCGAGACCGGATTCGTCCGGACGAACCCGCGGAGTCGACGGACAGTGCGTAATCCGGAGAAGTCCCCGTTTCGGGGATACCGCGGCGGCGACCACGCCCGACCTTGCACGGCTGCGCTTCTACGAATTGACGACTTCACCCCCTGGCGGCGCGTTCCAACCCGGCGATGTCGAGCTTGACCATCTTGAGCATGGCTTCGGTCACGCGCTTGGCCTTGTCACGATCCGGGTCGCGTATCAGTTCATTCAACCGCTTGGGGACGATTTGCCAACACAGGCCCCAGCGGTCCCGGAGCCAGCCGCATTGCTCGACCGAACCGCCTTCCTTCAGCGCGTTCCAAAGGCGATCGATCTCGTCCTGGTCGTCGCATTCGACGATGATCGAGAAGCTGTGGTTGAACGGATCGAGCGGGCCTGCTTCGATGGCCATGTAGCGTTGGTCGCCGAGTGTGAAGGCCGCCACCTTGACGCTGCCCGCCGGGACGCTGGGCGTGTCGGCGGGAATAGTCGAGGTCCAACTGATCGACGAGCCGGAGATCAGGGACGTATAGAAATGCAGCGCGGCTTCCATGTCCTTCTCGAACCAGAGGTGTTGCGTAACCTTCATCATGGTGATCGTTCCTTGTCATTTGGATGGATGGGCCGAGGCGGTCTCATGTTGTTTGCGTGCGTTGCGCAGGTTCTGCCTCGGGGCCGCAGGGCACACAATCCAAGGACGAAGGACGAGCCCGGCTTCCAACAAGACCGTCGAGCCTTTTTTCGAGGAGGTGACTGTCGCCCGCTCGCTCGATCGATTGCTCCTACGCCTCTCGACTCATCCGATGGTGACGGACATCGCAACGGATCGGACCTCGATCGTCATGATGAGATCCGCGACATGGCGGCTCTTCGACTGCCTTCGAAAAGGTCGGTAAGACAGGAATGAAGGGACGATCACCGCAGCGATCATCGTCTCGGCCCGCGGCTATCCGATGATCGGCCTGGGCCGAGCGCCGTGCGACGAGGGCGTCATCCGCGCCGCGGTAGCGGACGCGCCCGGCTGCGCCGAACGTGTCAAGCCATGGGTGCTGGCGGCCACCATCCTTGGCTCCAGCATGGCATTCATCGATGGCTCCGTCGTCAACGTCGCGCTTCCGGCCATCCAGAGCGAGCTGGCTATGTCCCTCCGCGGCGCGCAGTGGGTCGTCAACGGCTACATGCTCATGCTGAGTGCGCTGATCCTGGTCGGCGGTGCGGCTGGCGACCGCTTCGGCCGACGGCGCGTGTTCGCGTTGGGCATCGTGGTCTTCGCAGTCGCCTCCATTGCCTGCGGGCTGGCGCCGGCGCCGGGTGCCACCGCCCTGATTGCTGCACGGGCCGTGCAAGGCATCGGCGGCGCGCTGCTGGTTCCGAACAGCCTTGCCATCATCAGCGCGGTTTTCCCGAAGAAGGAGCGCGGCCGGGCCATCGGCACCTGGGCCGGGTTTTCGGCCCTCACGACGGCCTTGGGTCCCGTACTCGGTGGCTGGCTGGTTGACGTCTGGTCGTGGCGGGCGATTTTCTTCGTCAACGTGCCCGTCGCCTTCGCCACGCTTGCCGTCACGTTCTGGCACGTGCCGGAGGACCGCAACGACGGGAACGATGCGGTGGTGGATTGGCGAGGCGGACTTCTAGTCATGGCCGGATTCGGGGCCATCGTCTACGGCCTGACCGCTGCATCCGATCTCGGCTGGGCGCACCAGGTAGTGATCGGATCGCTGCTTGCCGGCGCTCTGGTCCTGGCCGTGTTCCTTTGGTCCGAGGCACGCGCGCCGGCGCCCATGATGCCGCTCGGCCTGTTCCGGTCACCGGCGTTCGCCGGTGCCAACGCGATGACGCTGCTGCTCTATTTCGCGCTGGGCGGTGCGCTGTTCTTCCTGCCGTTCAACCTGATCCGGATCCAGGGTTATTCCGCCACGCTCGCCGGCGCCGCCTTCCTTCCGTTCACCCTGATCATGGGCGGGCTGTCGCGCTGGGCCGGCGGGCTCGTCGACCGTTATGGCGCGCGGACGCCATTGACCGTTGGCCCGGTCGTCACCGCGGCCGGTCTTGCGCTGCTCGCCGTCCCGGGCATCGGCGGATCCTACTGGACGACGTTCTTCCCCGCGATGGCGGTGCTCGGGCTGGGCATGGCCGTAAGCGTGGCGCCGCTCACCACGACCGTCATGGGTGCGGTCGATGAACGCCACGCCGGCGTCGCGTCGGGAATCAACAATGCCACCGCGCGGGTCGCAGGCATGCTGGCGGTCGCAGTGCTGGGTGCGGTCGCCGTCGGCGTGTTCGGCGCGGCACTCGATGAGCGCCTGGCCGAATTGCAGGTTCCGCCCGAATTCCAGCGCATCTTGCAGGAAGAAGTGCCGAAGCTCGCCGAGGCGCAGGTACCGCCACAGATCATCGGCGCTGATCGCCAAACGTTGGTGCGGGTCTTGGACGAATCCTTCATGCGGAGCTTTCGGGTCACGATGTTGGTCGCGGCCGGTCTGGCACTTCTGAGCGCGTTGTGCGCCTGGCTGACAGTCGGTCCGGCACACCACCGGAATGGCGCGGGGCCGTCCGCCCGTATATCGCGCGATCGTAACGTGTCGCTTCTCAACCCCAAGGCGTCACGTTAGTATAGACGCGCGGCGTTGACGCTCGACGTCTAGGTGGACGCACCAATCAGGGAATCGACCGGTGCACGCGTTCTGGCGGATCTGCCGCAAGCGGGGGGATCTATGCGTATCAGACTATGGTTGCTTGCGGCCGCCGCGACGGTTGCGGCGTGTCAGACGACGTCTCCAACACTGAACACGGCAGGTTCACCGACGGTTGAACTCGATCCGGGAACGCGCGGACCGGTTGCAGGCGTCGGTATCGAGGGACATGACATCATCAGCATGACCGACCGGATGATCCGGGACATGCTGACCGAACCGCGACTGGCGGCGGCTGAAAGGCCCCCTCAGGTCATCATCGACAGCGCGTATTTCGAGAACGAGAGCTCGCAACGCCTGAACAAGAACGCGATCACGGACCGCCTGCGGGTCGGTCTCAATCGCGCCGCCAAGGGCAGAATGGTCTTCGTCGCGCGTCACCAGGCGGCCATGGTCGCGCAGGAGCGCGAGCTGAAGCGCGAAGGCGTGGTCGATCGCGGCACGACCGGATTGACGCGTGCGCAGGCAGGCGCCGATTACCGCCTTGGCGGCCGCATTGTTTCGATCGACAGCCGCGATACGCGGACCGGCATGATACAGCGCTACAACCAGATCACGTTCGAGATGATCGATCTGGAGCGCGGCGAGATCGTCTGGAGCGGGATCTACGAGTTCTCGCGCGCGGCCGCCGACGACATCGTCTATCGCTGAACGGAATTCAGCCCGAACGGGTCAATCTCATTCGCATCGGGGGATCATGAAGCTGCATCGGTGGCTGCTGGGCGCATCTGCGCTTGCGCTCTGCGCCTGTTCGACCATTCAGAGCCACGAGACCGTCGTGGACGTGAAGCCGGAGGTCATGAGCGCGTATCTGAGCGACAAGCCGGCGGCGCTGCACCCGTATTACGAGCGGGTTCTTCTCGAGGGTGGCCGTAATGTGGTCCTGAACCATATGCGTTCCGGCCTCGCCGCTTACGAGATCGGCGCGTTCCAAACCGCCGCCGAGTCGTTCGACGAAGCCCTGCTTCGGATCGAGACGATATACGCGGACAACGAGAAGGCGGCAGCCGCGCGAAGCCTCTGGGTCAAGGAGAACATCAAGGACTTCAAGGGCGAACCTTATGAGCGCGTAATGGCCTACTATTATCGCGGGCTTCTGTACCTGCGCGAAGGCGATTACGAGAACGCCCGCGCAAGCTTCAAGGGCGGTATGCTCCAGGATACCTGGGCCGAGGAGGAAGAGTATCAGGCGGATTTCGCGCTGATGGCTTTCCTCGAGGGGTGGTCGTCACGCTGCCTGGGCAAAGAGAGCGCGGCGCAGGAAAGCTTCGATGAGGCAAAGCGGCATCGTGCCACCTTCAATTCGCCGCCGAAGGATCATAACGCCCTTCTGATCGCCGAGATCGGCACGAGCCCGGTCAAGGTCGCCAGAGGCGATTTCAACGAGCGGCTCGAATACGAGCGCGGTCAGAACTTCAGCGAGAGCAGCGCCACGTTTAAGATCACGAGCAAAGGGAAGACACAGACGATCGACGCCCAGCTGCTCGAAGATCTGTACTGGCAAGCCACGACGCGCGGCGGTCGACAGATTCAGGCGATCCTTGACGGGAAAGCCCAATTCAAGGAGACGACGGATACGGCCGGCGAGGTGGCGATGGCGGCCGGGACAAGCCTGGTGACGACCGGCGCCTACGGCTACAACGACGACGTCGCGATGGCAGGTGCGGCAATGATGTTCGTCGGCCTGATCGCGAAAGGAATCGCGGCGGCAACTCGTCCCGAAGCGGACATCCGCTACTGGGACAACCTTCCCGATACCGTGCATGTCGCGACGATGAAGGCGCCCACTGCGCCTTACAGCGTCAACGTCCAGTTCAAGAATGGGGACGGCAGCAATGCCGGCCCCGAGCGTAAGGTCGAGGTGGCGCAGGCCGGCGCCTGCTCGATCGGCTGGACAAGGTCTCACGCCGCGACGTCGATCGACGTCTCGGCCCCTGGCGCGGTGGCCCAGCGATGAGGCGCGTCATCCGGTTCGCGGCTCTCGTCGCAGGCGTGTGCCTGCTCGGGGCCTGTACGGCGCCCGTGCCGCCGACGGTTCAGTGCGATTTCACGCCGCAGCTCGGTGCGATTCCGCCGCTTGGTCCCGCACTCGCCGAACCGACCGGCGGCATGCGGCCGGTTCCGCTGAATTCGGTCAGCATGACCGACCCCGCCATCACCAACAAGGTCATGGTTCAATCGGTCCATGCGAGTCGCACGGCGGCGGGAACGGTCGAGATCGCCGCGCGCGTCGTCAACTGCACGGATTTCCCGTTGCAGGTCGAAGGGCGTACGCATTTTCTCGACAAGGCACAGATGCCGGTCGAGCCGGTTACGGCGTGGCAGCGCGTGCATCTGCCGGCACGAGCCTTTGGGGTGTACCGGGAAACGTCGACGGACGTGACGAGGGTCGACAGCTATCTCATCGAGATGCGCGAAGGCCGCTGACGCGCCATCCCGACGGAGCACGTCGCCCCTGCCGAGAATGTGAGAGAGGCGTTTATGCAAAATGTCCTACTTCGGTTTGCTCCGGCTGCGGCGCTGCTGCTGGCGCTGACGTCACCGGCGCTCGCGACCGATGCCCCGGTCTATCGGTCGGGGGTTCCCGACGTCCTCGAACCTGAAAGCACCGTATCCCGAAACGATGATGCGGTACTTGATCAGTTCCGGCGTCTATATGCCGCACGCAAGGCGCCGCGTATCGTCGTGTTCTGGAACCGCGAGTTCTCCGATCGCGCGTCGGATTATCGTGCTGTCCGGCGCATCACGGAGCGCGAGAAAGTGAACATCGCCGGAAACGTCACGAGGCCGGCCGAGAAGACGGTTTGGCCCACGGGCCCGGTGACCTACGACGATTTCCAGATCTCGGCATCTCGGACGCGGGACAGGACGATCAGCGAGAACATCTCGGACGGCTACGACGATCAACGACTCGGCTTGCTGGAAAGCGAGGACTGGTCTGCGGAAGCGGCGTTCACCAGCCTGTTCATCGAGGCGGGCGGAAACCTGATCGATCGTGCCGTCGCGATGCGAACGACCGCGGCGCGCGCCAGGGAAGAAGGCGCCGAGCACCTGGATCAGCAGCAAGTCGAGACATCGGCGCTTCTCGGTAAAGCCGATCTACTGATGGAGGTCCTGCAGACACCCGACAGTGACGGGCCCATCGGCTTTCGTTTCCGTGTCAGCGTAAAGGACGTCCGGACCGGGCGCATGCTCGCGAACATCACGACCGTCGGACGTCCCGCGGGCGCGGCGGAGACGGAGTGGCGGGCTACCCGTGACGGGTTCGTGAAGGTCGCACGCAGCTATATGGCGGGCTCCGTCGGCCGTCAGGTCGGCCTTGAAACGATGCGTGCACTCGTCGCCGTCTGGGGATCCTGAATCGCCGTCATCGCCGGCGATCGTTCTCGGTCAGGCGTTGGAAGATACGCGCCGCGCGTCCTTCACGCGTGGTTTCGATGTCCGGGTCTTCGCGCAGGAACGGTGAATCGTAGGCGCGTACCAAAGTTTCGGACGCGATTTCCTCGGGTTTGAGCGGCTCGGGGACCGGTACGCGCGTATGCGTCGACGCAGGTGGCGTAAAGCCCGGAATGGACGATTGGGCATGGGCCGTACCTGCTGCCACCACCAATGCAGCCAGATATCGGATCATCATCGCGTTAGATACCACGCTCCATTAGGGGCCCGGCAGGCATAGGTCGGCTCACCGACGGCGCCGGGGCCGACATATCGACATCCGTTGGCGGCAAGCGGCGCGGGCTCGTATGCCGTGTCGTACCCGTAGCCCGGCGAACGCCAACTCGCTTGCGGCCGGTAATGGGACGACGGCCGTGGCACCTGCTGCGGGGGATAGCGTTCGGCATAAACCGCGTCGGCGCGGTCGAGGCTTCGGCCAGCGGAAGCGCCCAGCCCAGCGCCAAGAAGCGTGCCCAGCGCGGTTGCTGCCAGCCGACCGGATCCGGAGCCGAACTGGGCGCCGGCAACACCGCCCGCAGCCGCACCCAGCAGTGCGCCACCGGATTCCTTAGGGCCGTATTCCGCGCACCCCGTCAAGGCGAGCAGACCGGCAAGAGTATAAATGGCGACAGTTCTCCGCTTCATGGCACCCCTGAGCAAGCGTCTAGACGGAACTATAAGGCCTGACGGATGACTCGGCAAACGTGGCGCCGTTTACGCAGGCTGTCGTCTTCAGACCGTCGTCGTACGTCGTCGACGTGTCGGAATCGCGCTTCGCTGGTGAGATGGCTAGATCGGACGCACCTGTCCCGGAACACCCATCGGGCATTCGAGGGCGGCACGATCCCAGCCGCCGGTTTCGGCCGCCGCAAGATAGGTCGTCGACAGGAAGTCGAGCAGCACGGTATCGGGCGCCGTGGCCGCACGGACCGTGTCGTAGGGCAGGATGAATTCGCCGAGCCCAGCGTCGAACCGCGCACCCGGCGTCACCGGTCGGTCGCGGAAGCCCGCGGGTTCGGGATAGGCGTAGGCGTAGAAGGCGGCTTCCGGGAACGCGTCGTTGCCCGGCCAGAATCCGGCGCTGCTCACCTCGTGCGAATAGGCTTCGCGCGTGACCGCATCGGGCAGACCCGGCACGCCGCCGGGATGGCGTGGAGCCGTACGTCCGGAGAAACGGGTCACGGCGAGATCGAAGCTGCCCCAGAAGAAATGGACCGGGCTGGCCTTTCCAACAAACCCGGTACGGAACAGCTTGAAAACGCGGTCGACCTGGACGAGCGCGCGCCAGAAGCGAAGGGCCGCGGCGGCGTCATAGCTGACATGGGTGCGATCTTGCGAGAAGCGGATCGGGTCGGGCACCTCGTTTGGCATCTCGTCGATCCTTACCGCGACGCCGATGCCGTTCAGAAGATCGAGAACCCGACGATAGAAGTCGGCGACCGTTTGCGGCTCGAGTGGAATTGTCCGTTCCTCGCTCCGACTCGTACGGGCGATGAGGCGATGGCCGATGAAGTCGAACTCGATCTCGAGGATCTCACTGCCGACCGGGATCGCTGACGTGCCAAGCCCACGTGCCGTCACGTAGAGAGGAACATGCCAGCCATGATTGAGCCAGGGCGTTTGCTTCAGCCGGACCTTGCCCACAATCTGGGTCCAGAGCTGCAGCGTCGCGGCTGTGTCGCGCCAGGCCGGATAGGGGAGATCGGGCCAAACGGTGGTGTCGTCCACGTCGTTCCTCCTGTCGAAAATCGGCTGCCGATACCGATGTATCTGGTTGGCCGCGCAGGCGCCTTCGCGGCGACAGGCGATCAACGCTCGAAGCAAGTGGCGTTTCAAACGAACGAGCCTGCGGCGTCTTTCCCAATCCATCAGGAATGCGGCAATGGAGGTAGTAAGTTTGCGCTTTCGGAAGGCGTTCGCCTCGCATCCGGTTTGCGGCGTTTTGTAGGCCCGCATCCTCGATTGCCGGTGCCGGCGCGAAGTTAACGGCCCGGTTACCTTACTTTACTTTTCGGATCGAACTCATCGTGGAAGCCTGATCGCCCGTCGCGGCGCCGACCGGCAGGGTACGAATGCGGCCGCAGCGCCCGGGGTCGTTACTACCAGCGGTATAGGAACCTGAGTCGTCCATTCACCGGACGTTTACGACTGCTACTTAAAGTGCGTCTTGCTGGAGGCGACCGCGCGTTCGCTTATACGGCGCCGGCATCGCTTCTTGCGTCAGATGCATTCTTGGGAGACGCGAGAATGAGTCGCCGCTTGTCAGTCTTTGCTGCTATCGCTTTCCTCGCGGCCGCCGGTTCGGCCGAAGCCGCCGATGTGACCCTTGCCTGCGGCACTGCGCGGCCGCCGTGGTATCTGCCAGACCAGCCGAGCGTCGAGTTCGAGCTGATGCAGAAGGCCATGGCCTCGAAGGGGCACACGGTCACCTGCAAGAGCATGCCCGAGAACCGCAGCCTCGAGGAGTTCGCCGCAAAAGCCGTCGACGGCATTCTGCGCGTCAACGTGCGCATGGTCGACAAGGAAAAGCTGAGCGATCCCTTCGTGACCTATCAGAACGCGGTGTTCACGCCCGCGGCGAAGAACCTGACCGTCAAGAGCGTGCAGGATCTCAAAGGCGTGACGCTTGCCGCCTTCCAGGGTGCGACCAACGCCCTCGGGCCCGAGTTCAAAGCGATGATCGAGGGGCATAAAGCCTACCGCGAGGTCGCGGACCGCGAGACGGTCGTCGCGCTGCTGTATGGCGGCCGTGTGGATGCGGTGGTCCTCGATACGCTCGTCTTCGCCTACTTCAAGAACAAGGTAAAGGATCGCGTCGACATCTCCGCGAAGGTGAACGAGTACCCGATCTTCGCGCCGACCGTCTGGCACGTCGCGTTCCACGATCCGGCGCTGCTGGCCGACTTCAATGCCGGCCTGAAGGCGCTGCGCGACAGCGGCGAGTACGATCGCGTGATCGCCAAGTACAAGCAGTGACCCTCGTGGTGCGCCGGCCCCGTGCGGCCGGCGCACCAACCTTCCTTGCTTTCCTGGATCGAGGCCACCGATGTCGTTCCGCAGGCTTCTTGTTATCGCCGTATCAGCGCTGGTCGTCGTACTTGTTGCCGCCACCCTTTTGGTCAAGACGTTCATGACGACCGAGCGGATGGAAGCATCGCTCGTCGAACGTGCGGCATTGCTCGCCCGACTCCAGGCAGCGGCTGTCGCGCCGGCGGTCTGGGATCTCGATACCAAACGGATCGAGCAGTTCCTCGAAGGCCTGAGTTCCGATCCCGACTTTCAGTCGGCGGAGGTCACCGACCCGTCAGGCAAGACGATGGCCAAGATCGGCAACGCGACCGGAGGCGGAATCTCCCAGAAGGCCGTCATCGAGCACAAGGAAAACGATCGCACCAGCCAGATCGGACATCTTCATCTCACCCTGTCGAAAGCCCGCATCGAGCGCCAGATTCGCGCGGATCTCCTGGAGAACGCTGGTCTTCTCGTCGCTCTTCTTCTCGCCACCGTGGGTGGGCTTGTACTGCTGCTGCGCCGGCTGATCGCGCCGCTGCTGCGCCTGGCCGAGGCGATGCGGGCGTTGGCGGCGGGCGACGTCGAGGCCGAGATCGTCGGCCTCGGCCGAAACGACGAAATCGGCGCGATGGCATCGGCGGTCGCCGTCCTACGCGAAAGCGAGGTCAAGCGGCGCCAGCTCGAGGCCGACCAGGCGGCGCTTGCCGCACGCGCGGAAGCCGACAAGAAGCTCGCCATGAGCAAGATCGCCGACGAGTTCGAGGCGAGCATCAAGGGCGTTGTCCAGGTCGTGTCCAGCTCGGCGGAAAAGATGGAGGCGGCCGCCAGGAGCATGTCCGAAACCGCGGAGCTGACGGCTCGTCAGTCGGCCGCCGTTGCAGCGGCCTCGGAGGAGGCGTCGAGCAGCGTCCAGACCGTCGCCGCGGCCTCGGAGGAGCTTTCGAGTTCCATCGCCGAGATCGGGCGCCAGGCGACGGCGTCAGCGAGAATTGCCTCCAAGGCGGTCGAGGAGGCCGAACGTACGAACGCTTCCGTCCAGAGCCTTGCCGATGCGGCGCAGCGGATCGGCGAGGTTGTGAAGCTGATCAACGACATCGCCGGCCAGACCAATCTTCTGGCCTTGAACGCGACGATCGAGGCGGCGCGCGCCGGCGAGGCCGGCAAGGGCTTCGCGGTGGTCGCGAGCGAGGTGAAGTCGCTCGCTACCCAGACCGCGAAGGCGACCGAGGACATCGCCGCGCAGGTCAGTGCCATTCAAGGGGCGACGAAGCAGTCGGTGGAAGCGATCAAGGCGATCACCGGCACGATCGGGCAGATCAGCGAAATCGCGACCGCAATCGCGTCCGCGGTCGAGGAGCAGGGCGCCGCCACACAGGAGATCGCGCGCAACGTTCAGCAGGCGGCCAGGGGCACCGGCGAGGTCTCGACCAATATTGCCGGCGTCACCCAAGCCGCCGACAAGACGGGCGCGTCCGCTGCGCAGGTTCTGTCGTCCGCGGGCGAGCTGTCGCGGCAGGCCGAAGCGCTGCGCAAGCAGGTCGATTCGTTCCTGGCGCAGATCCGCGCCACCTGACATGAAAGGGAAGGGATGGTGCCGTCATCCCTTCCCCTTCGATTTACGACGGTCGGTCCCTCACATCTCGACAGCGTCACGTTCGCGACGGCGCACGAGTGCCAGGACTCGAACCGCTTCCGCTGACTGACTGTTTCGACGCGGTGCTCCGCGTTGCCGGATCGAGCGGCTCCAGATAGGGCAGCGGGTCCGGCTTGAATTCCCGTGCCACGACATCGATGCGCGCGACCGCGCGGTCGAGCGATATCCGGAGATGATCTTCCAGTGCCTTCGCCGCCTCGGCGATGTGCCCGGCTTCCAATCGCTCGACGACTTTCAGATGCTCGGGCAGGAACGGCTCGATGGGATAGAGGTGCGGCGCCCAGCCGTATAGGAAGCTGTGGGCGATCAGCAGCGACTGATAGAGGCGGAGGGCGTCCATCAGCGTGCGATTGCCACAATGGCCAAGTAGACAAACATGCATCTCCGCTTCGAGCTCGTCAAGCGCGGCGCCGTCGAGCTCTTCGGCGCGGGCCAGCGCCTCTTCGAGGTGCCGGCGCATGTTCGAGACGAAGCCCGGCGGAACCGCCGGCATGGCGTTCATCAGGGCGACCGGCTCGAGCACCCAGCGCATCTCGTAGAGTTCCGCCACATAGTCGGGCGTCAGTGCCGGCGCATACCAGCGGGACTTGTCGTCCTTCTTGATGATGCCGCGCTGATGCAGCCGCGCCATCACGTCCCGGGCCACGGTCCGGCTGACGCCGTAGTATTTCGCGAGCTCGGCCTCGATCACGCGCCAGCTCGCGAAGGAGGTGCGCGCCACGATTTCGGTCTCGACCTCGCTGTAGATACGTTCCCAGCTTGCGGCCGAGGTCAGACGGATCGGCTCCACGGTGCGTGCCGGATCGGGCGGACGGGTCGGCACGCGTTTCGTCGAACCGCGAACGATATAGCCGTGGCCCTCCGACCGTATGACAAGCCCTTCCGACTCGAGCCGTCGCAATGCCTGTCGCGCCGGTGCACGGCTGATGCCGAAATCGTCGGCGACGCGCGACTCCAGCAATCGCGTGCCCGGCGGCAGGGTTCCGTCGGCGATGCGGGCCGCGAGAATGTCGAAGGCCCGCGCATAGAGCCGCGGCACGGCGCCGGAGATCGCCGGGCGGGCGGGCCGCGGAAGTGCCGCGGCGCGGCTTTCCGGGCTTCGCTGCACCCCGGCCGGTGACCTGGTTCCGTTCGCCGCCATCACCTCCTCAACGCGAGGATCGCTCTCTCAAGCCAATGTGAGCCACCGCCGCTGCGCGCCCGCCGGCGGATAATTCAAAAGAATACCGCCGCTTCCACCCGTTCCACTAGATCGACCGCGACGACCTGCCGCAGCACAGGGCGCCCGATTGTTTGCCCTGCCCATTCTGGCTAGTGTATACAAAAGACACACAGGCGGTATCGAAGGTACGATCCCGCCTAAGGAGGAACGGGGGAATGTCCGGACGGCTGGAGGGCAAGCGCGCATTCGTAACCGGCGCGGGACAAGGCATCGGCCGGGCCATTGCGTTGGCCTTTGCCCGCGAGGGCGCGCAGGTGGTCGCGGCGAGCCGGACGGCTGCCAAGATGAGCGGTCTGCCCGCGCTCCACCAATCGATCACACCGATCGAACTCGACGTCACCGACGGACCGGCCGTTGCCCGCGCGATCGGCGAGGGCGGGCCGTTCGACATCCTCGTCAACTGCGCCGGCTGGGTTCACACTGGCACTATTCTCGACTGCAGCGAAGAAGACTGGGCGAAGAGCCTGGATCAGAACGTCACGTCGATGTTCCGGACCATTCGCGCCGTCCTGCCGCAGATGCTGGCGCGCGGGCGGGGGGCGATCATCAACGTCGCCTCCGTCGCATCCAGTCTGTCGGGCGTTCCCAATCGTGCGGCCTATGGCGCCAGCAAGGCGGCGGTGATCGGCCTCACCAAGGCGGTGGCACGCGACTTCATAACGTCCGGCGTGCGCTGCAATGCGCTCTGTCCGGGCACCACCCATTCGCCGTCGCTGGAAGAGCGGATCCAGGCCACGCCCGATCCGGAAGCGACGCGCCGGCAGTTCATCGCGCGGCAACCGATGGGCAGATTGGGCAAGGTCGAGGAAATGGCGGCCGCTGCGGTCTATCTGGCGAGCGACGAATCCGCCTTCATGACCGGGACCGTCCTCGTCGTCGACGGCGGGCAGACGTTGTGAGCAGCAGAAACGAATCATCGGCGACCCGCCCCGGCATCAGGCTGGATGCCGCCGGGCTGGAGGCGTTCTGCCGTTCGGTGCTGCGCGCGGCCGGCGCCGACGAGGCGACGGCCGACGCTGCGACGCGCGCGATGATGCACGGCTCCCGCCTCGGCGTGGACAGCCACGGCGTGCGCCTGCTTCCGCATTACGTGACCGTGCTGACCGCGGGGCGGGTCAACCC
>CALANV010000011.1 GCA_937926175.1 uncultured Rhodospirillales bacterium
CGGCATCCTAATGTCGCCGCGTTGCCGCCGACGAAGAACCGCCCCTTGCGTGAGTCCGGTCGGAGGGCTAACAATTTCGCTATCGGCTGGGGTGCTGGCCCGTCATGGGCCGGCTGAGATCATACCCACTGAACCTGACTGGATAATGCCAGCGAAGGGAGCCCGACCATTGCGAATCCTCTGACATCCGTTCATCCGTTGCCGCGGGTCGCCGTCATCGGCGGCGGCATCATCGGCCTGTCGATCGCCTGGCGGCTTGCGTCGGCCGGTTGTCGC
This sequence comes from uncultured Rhodospirillales bacterium, assembly GCA_937926175.1. Taxonomy (GTDB): domain Bacteria; phylum Pseudomonadota; class Alphaproteobacteria; order CACIAM-22H2; family CACIAM-22H2; genus CALANV01. Next base: position 277 of record CALANV010000011.1, read on the forward strand.
GTCGACGTCTATGATCGTGGCGAACCGGGCCGGGGCGCCACCTGGGCGGCGGCAGGCATGCTCGCCGCCGGCGCGGAGGCCGAGCCGGGCGAAGAGACGCTGTTCGCCTTCAACCGCCTGAGCCAGCAGCGCTGGCCCGAATTCGCACGCGAGCTTGCAGAGGCGAGCGGCATCGATGTCGGCTATCGCGACGAAGGCACGCTGCGCATCGCCTTGAATCGGGACGATGCGGCCAAACTCCGCGCGACCTGCGATTTCCAGCAACGCCTCGGCGTCGAGCTCGAATGGCTCGACGGTCCGGCCGTGCGCCGGCTTGAGCCGCATCTCGCTCCGGGCGTGGTCGCCGCGGTGTTGAGCCGTCACGACCATCAGGTGGACAACCGGCGCGTTGCGCCGGCGCTGGTGGCGGCGGTGACGGCGGCCGGTGGCCGTATTCACGCAAAGACCGCGGTCGACGAGGTCGCGATCTCGCATGGGCGCGTCGTCGGCGTCGTGGTCGGCGGCACCGTCGTCGCGGCCGACGTCGTCGTGCTGGCAGCCGGTGCGTGGTCGCGCGAGATCACGGGGATTCCCCCGACGCTGCGGCCGCCGGTACGGCCGGTCAAGGGCCAGATGATCGCGCTCCGGATGGACCCCGCCGCGCCGCTCGTCCGGCACGTCGTCTGGGCGCCGCGCGCCTATCTGGTGCCGCGCCGCGACGGACGGCTGCTGGTCGGCGCCACGGTCGAGGAGCGCGGCTTCGATCCGGCGCTGACCGCCGGCGCGATGCTGGCGCTGCTCGAGGGGGCCTGGCGCACCTTTCCCGGTATCGAGGAACTGCCGGTCGACGAGACGTGGTGCGGCTTCCGTCCTGGCTCGCGCGACGATGCGCCCATTCTCGGGCCGTGCGAGATCGGCGGCCTCGTCTTCGCGACCGGGCACCATCGCAACGGCATTCTGCTCGCCCCGGCGACGGCGGACGTGATCAGCCGCCTGGTGCTCACCGGCGAGATGGATCCGGCGGCGCGGCCGTTCGGCCTCGACCGCTTCACGAAACCTCAGGTGCGAAGGGAAACCGCATGAGCGAAATCCTCATCAACGGCGAACCGGCCGAGCTGCAGGGCGAACACCTTGCGGCGCTGTTGCGTCACCGCGGCATCGATCCGTCGACCCGCGGCATCGCGGTCGCGCTCAACGGCACCGTCGTGCCGCGCGCCCGCTGGGCCGAGACCGCGGTCGGCGCCGGCGACCGCATCGAGATCGTTCGCGCCTTCGCCGGCGGCTGAACGTCATCACCACCGGAAGGGATGGGGACGATGGACGAGGCACTGGTCATCGCCGGCCGGACGTTCCGCTCGCGTCTCATGATCGGCTCCGCGCTCTATCCCAACCAGCAGGTGATGCTGGATGCGATCGAGGCAAGCGGCGCCGAAATCGTGACCGTGTCGATCCGCCGCATCAATCTCGCGGCCGGCGCGGGCGACATGCTCGATCTTCTCGGGGATCGCTACTGGCTGCTGCCCAATACCGCGGGCTGTGCGACGGCGCGGGATGCCGTGCTGACGGCGCAGCTTGCGCGCGAGGCGATCAGCACCAACTGGATCAAGCTCGAGGTGATCGGCGATCGCGAGACGCTCCATCCCGATCCGGAGCAGCTCCTGGCGGCGGCGGCCGAGCTGGTGCGCGACGGGTTCGTCGTGCTGCCTTACTGCAGCGACGATCCGGTCCTGTGCCGCCGACTCGAGGATCTCGGCTGCGCCGCCGTGATGCCGCTCGGCGCCCCGATCGGCTCCGGGATGGGCATCTGCAATCCGTACAATATCGAGATGATCTGTGCCCGCGCCGGCGTTCCGGTCGTTCTCGACGCCGGTATCGGCACGGCATCGGATGCTGCGCGTGCCATGGAACTCGGGTGCGATGCCGTGCTGCTCAACAGCGCCGTCGCCCGCGCTGACGATCCGGTCCGCATGGCGCGCGCCATGCGTGCGGCCGTCGAGGCCGGTTTTCACGCCCGGCGCGCCGGCCGCATTCCGAAGCTTGCCTACGCCCAGCCGTCCAGTCCGCAACTCGGACTCGTGGGGGCCTGACGCCGCCTCATCCGGCGCGCACGGGCAATATTCCGTTTTCCGCGACCGGCGCGGAACCATCCCGGTGCGGGATGATTCTCGGACGGACGGGGCAAGACACGCACGGAACGCAACCACCGATGGACGAGATGATCCTGATCGTCGAAGACGACCTCCGATGCGCGCATGGAGATCGACTCGGTGCTGGTGCAGTCCGGCTATTACGTTGCCGGTGTCCCAGCGATGATGCAACGGCGATCGCGCTTCGGCAATGTCGTGCGCCCGAACGTCGTCGCGATCGCTGTTCACCAGGGCGCCGACCGCCCGCGTCTGGACCTTGCGGCCGAACTCAAGGCGACGTTCGCAGCACCGGTCGCCATTGTCGCCGAGACGAGCGACGGCGCGCGAGGGGTCGAGGTCTCTGCGCTTGCATCCCGCCGCCGTGATCGTGAAGCCGGTCCGCGTGCCCGACGTTCTGGTCGCGATTCGGCGCGCGACCGGCGTGACCGCGGCCGTGCGGGCTCCCTGACCGGCCCAGTTGCGGTTCGCACGCCAGCTGATCGGCAGCCGGCGGCACTTCATCATTCCGCCGCCTGCGCGAGCGGCGCGGGCGAGGGCGCGCGATAGGCGGCGAGGAGTTCCGCCTCGCGGGCCTTCGCCTTTTTCAGGTGCTCTTCCTTCACGTGGCCGAAGCCGCGGATGTGCTCGGGAATCTGCGCGAGTTGAACCGCGAGCGCGTGGTTCTCGGGCGTCAGCGTGCGCGCGATCTCGTCCATCAGCGCAAAGTAATCGGCGATGAGCTGGCGCTCCATGCGCCGCTCCGGCGTGCGGCCGAAGACGTCGAACGGCGTGCCGCGCAGGACCTTGAGTTTGGCGAGGATGCGGAACGCCGTCATCATCCACGGCCCGAAACGACGCTTCATGAGGCGCCCGGTCTCCGGGTCGCGCGGGGCGATCAGCGGCGGGGCGAGATTGAACTCGAGACGGTCGTAGCTGGAAAACTGTCGGTTGAGCGCGGCCATGAAGCTGCCGTCGGTGTAGAGCCGCGCCACCTCGTACTCGTCCTTGTAGGACATCAGCTTGAAGGCATAGCGCGCCACTGCCTCGGCAAGCCCGCTGCGGCCCGGCGCGCGGGCCCGCTCGACCTCCGCGATCCGGCGCACCAGGTCCTCGTAGCGTCGCGCATAGGCGGCATTCTGGTACGCGGTCAGGAACTCGACGCGGCGGGCAACGATCTCGTCGAGCGACTGCGACAGCTTGCGCGTCGGCACGCTCACCGCCGGCTTGGCGGCGCGCTCGACGGCCGCGAGATCGACGGCGGCGAGCCGCCCCCAGGCGAAGGCGCGCTTGTTCGCGTCGACGGCGACGGCGTTGAGCTCGATCGCCCGCTCGATCGCCTCGCGCGAGACCGGGATCATGCCCTTCTGCCAGGCATAGCCCAGCATGAACAGGTTGGTCGCGATCGAATCGCCCATGAGCGCGGTCGCCAGCGTCGTTCCGTCGAGGAATGCGACCGCATCGGGCCCGACCGCCTCGATGATGGTCGCGCGCATCTCCGCCGCCGGGAAATGCAGGTCCGGGTTGCGGGTGAACGTGCCGGTGGTGATCTCGTGCGTGTTGATGACGGCGCGCGTCAGGCCGGCGCGCACGCGGCTGATCGCATCGGGGCCGGCCGCGACGACCATGTCGCAGCCGAGCAGGACATTCGCTTCGCCGGCGGCGATGCGCACCGCGTGGATGTCCTCGGGCCGGTCGGCGATGCGGATGTGCGAGAGCACGGCGCCGCCCTTCTGCGCCAGTCCCGTCATGTCCAGCACCGTGCAGCCCTTGCCTTCGATGTGCGCGGCCATGCCCAGCAGCGCGCCGATGGTGACGACGCCGGTGCCGCCCACGCCGGTGACCAGGATGTTGTAGGGCGCCTCTGTGCCGGGCCGCGTCGGCTCCGGCAGCTGCGCGAACAGGTCACGGCCGTCATCCGCCGCCTTGGACTTGCGGATCTTGGCGCCGTGCACGGTCACGAAGCTGGGGCAGAAGCCGTTGAGGCAGGAGAAGTCCTTGTTGCAGCTCGACTGGTCGATGGCACGCTTGCGGCCGAACTCGGTTTCGACCGGCACCACCGACAGGCAGTTGGAGGCGAGCGAGCAGTCGCCGCAGCCTTCGCACACCAGCTCGTTGATGAACACCCGCCGGTCGGGATCGGGGAAGGTGCCGCGCTTGCGCCGGCGCCGCTTCTCCGCCGCACAGGTCTGGTCGTAGATCAGCGCCGACACGCCCGGCACCTGACGCAGCTCGCGCTGCAGGCGGTCGAGCTCGTCGCGGTGATGGATGGTCACGCCTGGCGCGAAATCGGCCGTGGCCGGATACTTGTCGGGCTCGTCCGAGGCCACGGCAATGCGGCGGACGCCCTCGGCGGCGAGCTGGCGGGTGATCTGCGGCACCGTCAACGGCCCGTCGACCGGTTGGCCGCCGGTCATCGCCACCGCGTCGTTGAACAGGATCTTGTACGTGATGTTCACGCCTGCCGCGATCGCGGCGCGAATGGCGAGAATGCCGGAATGGTAATACGTGCCGTCGCCGAGATTGACGAAGACGTGCGGCGTTTCGGTGAACGGCGCCTGGCCGGCCCACGTGACGCCTTCGGCACCCATGTGCGTGTACGTCGCCGTGTTGCGGTCCATCCACAGCGCCATGAAATGGCAGCCGATGCCGGCCAGCGCGCGGCTGCCCTCCGGCACCTTGGTCGACGTGTTGTGCGGACAGCCCGAGCAGAAATAGGGCACTCGCTTGAATGACGGAGTCTTCGCCGCGAGCGCGCGCTCCTTGGCTTCGATGAAGGCGATGCGCTCCTCCATCTGCGGCGACGTCCAGAACGGGTGCAGGCGCTTAGCGATCACCTTGGCGATCTGCGCCGGTGTGAGCTCACCGGCCGAGGGCAGGATCCACTCGCCCTTCTCGTCGAACTTGCCGACGACGCGCGGGCGAACGTCTGCGCGCCAGTTGTAGAGCTGCTCCTTGAGCTGGTTCTCGATGATCGCCCGCTTTTCCTCGACGACGATCACCTCCTCGAGGCCTTCGGCGAAGTGGCGTGCGCCCTCGCGCTCCAGCGGCCACGACATGCCGACCTTGTAGAGGCGGATGCCGATCTCGGCCGCCAGCTTTTCGTCGATGCCCAGGTCGTCGAGCGCCTGGCGGACGTCGAGATACGACTTGCCCGTCGTGATGATGCCGAAGCGCGGTCGGGGACTGTCGATCACGATCCGGTCGAGCCGGTTGGCCCGGGCAAACGCGAGCGCGGCGTAGGCCTTGTACTTGTGCAGCCGGTATTCCTGATCGGTCCAGTGATCGGGCCAGCGGATGTTGAGGCCGCCCGGCGGCATCTCGAAATCGTTCGGCAGCACGATGTTGACCCGGTGCGGATCGACCGACACCGATGCCGAGGACTCGACCGTCTCCGCCGTGCAGATGAAGGCGACCCAGCAGCCGGAGTAACGGCTCATCGCGAAGCCGTAGAGGCCGAGATCGAGGAATTCCTGTACGCCCGACGGATTGAGCACGGGAATCATCGCCGAGATGAACTCGTGCTCGGACTGGTGCGGCAGGGTCGAGGACTGGCCGATATGGTCGTCGCCGGCGAGCAGCAGCACGCCGCCGTGGCGCGACGTGCCGGCGGCGTTGCCGTGCTTGAACACGTCGCCGCAGCGGTCGACGCCGGGTCCCTTGCCGTACCACATGGCGAAGACGCCGTCGTACTTGGCGCCGGGGAACAGGTTCACCTGCTGCGTTCCCCACACCATCGTCGCGGCCAGATCTTCGTTCACGCCGGGCTGGAAATGAATGTGGTTGCGCTCGAGGAAGCGCTTCGCCCGCCACAGGTTCTGGTCGAGACCGCCCAGGGGCGAGCCGCGATAGCCCGAGATGAACCCCGCGGTATTGAGGCCGGCGGCTGCGTCGCGCTGACGTTGCATCATCGCCAGGCGCACCAGCGCCTGCGTGCCGGTCAGAAAGACGCGGCCGGATTCAAGCGTGTACTTGTCGTCGAGCGTGACCGCGGCAAGCGCCATGGGTCGTTCCTCTCCTGCCGGCGTCGTTTGAAGTTCGTCGTTTGGAACAAAAGCGTAATGCACGCGGTGCCGCGAAACAATCGCGCGCGATCTGCGGAACTCGGAAAGCAAGAACACGACCGGGGCCGCGGCCCGGCGGACGCAAAATTTCGGCTTCGGTTGGCCGCTTGATCACATGTTGCTCGGCCCCGGTCGTGGCGCGGACGGCGGTCGTACGGCGAGTCGTGCGGCGCCGCCCGCGACGGCTGCGGTTGCGGGATGGCTCAGCTTGCCGCAGCCGCCGCGGCGTGCGTCGTCACCGCTCTGCCCCCCAGTTCGCGGACCGCGTTCGCGATCAGATGGTGCCCGACGTCGTGCCCCAGCGACAGGATCGATTCGGGGTGGAACTGGACCGCCGCGATCGGCAGCGCGCGGTGCTGAACTGCCATGATCAGGCCGCTCTCGCTCGTCGCCGTGATCGCGAGCTCGTCGTGCGGGAAATCGTCGCGCCGCGCGGTCAGGGAGTGATAGGCGCCGACGCGCGCGGGCGACGGCAGGCCGTCGAACAGGCCGGTGCCGTCATGCGTGATCGTCCACGTCTTGCCGTGACGCGGCTCGTCGAGGATCGCGAGGCTGCCGCCGAATGCCTCGACGATGCCTTGTAGGCCAAGGCACACGCCGAACTGCGGCACGCCGGCTTCGGCCAGGCGGCGGACCAGCGCGGGCACGCCGAAATCGACGGGCCGCGCCGGGCCCGGTGAATGCACGACGAGGTCGGGTGCCAGCGCCAGCAGGCGGTCGAACCGAAGCCCGTGTCGATAGGTCGTCACCTCGGCGCCGGTCTGACGGAAATAGTCGGCGAGCGTGTGCACGAACGAGTCCTCGTTGTCGATCAGCACGACGCGGCGGCCGGCGCCGGGTTGCGGCCGCGCGGGCGCTGGCGTCGCCCGGTGGCCAGCAAGGATGCGGAAGAGCGCCGTCGCCTTCGTCCGCGTCTCGGCGTCCTCTTCCGCGCCGATCGAATCCCAGACCAGGGTCGCGCCGACGCGATAGGTGATGCGACCGTTCGCCAGATGGATGGTGCGGATGGTGATGCCGGCGTTGACGTTGCCGTTGAGCAGCAGCGCACCGACCGCGCCGCCGTACCAGCCGCGGGGACTCGTCTCGAGATCCTCGATGATCTGCGCCGCCATGCGCTTCGGTGCGCCGGTGAGCGTCACCGCCCACATGTGCGACAGGAACGCATCGAGCCCGGTCATGCCGTCGCGCAGGCGTCCCTCGACGTGGTCGACCGTATGGAACAGGCCGGCATAGGTCTCGATCTGGCGACGGGCGAGCAGACGGATGGTGCCGGGCCGGCAGACGCGCGCCTTGTCGTTGCGGTCGACGTCCGTGCACATCGTCAGCTCGACCTCGTCCTTCTCCGAGTTGATCAGCGCCTTGAGCCGTTCGGCATCTTCCATGGCGTTGGCGCCGCGCCGCGCGGTGCCCGAGATGGGGCATGACTCGACGCGGTCGCCATCGACGCGCACGAACATTTCGGGCGAGGTGCCGATGAGCTGCTCGTCGCCGAGCTGGATGAAGAACTCGTAGGGGCTGGGATTGACCGCGCGCATCTTGTGATAGAGCGACGAGGCCGTGCCGGCATACGGCGCGAAGAAGCGGCGCGACAGCACGACCTCGAACACGTCGCCCACGCGCATGCGCTCGCGCGCGGCCTCGACCAGTGCTGCGTACGCTTGGCTCATGCAGTCGGTGGTGATCTCCGGCGGCTCGGCGGCGGCCGCCGACACCGGTCGGGCGATGGCCGGAAGGTCGGGATACGGCGCCGCGTCGGCATCGGCGGTGGTGCAGGCGCCGCGCGCGAAGTCGTATTCCAGGCCGAAGGCCTGTTCCTTGCGCCGGTCGATCAGGATGATGCGGTCGGGCAGATAGAGATGCAGTTCCTTCTGCGTCGCCGGGCGCGCATGGGTCAGCGTGATGGGATCGAACTGGAACAGCAGGTCGTAGCCGAACGCGCCGTAGAGGCCGAGCGTGCCGTCCTCGATCCCGGCGAACTCGGCGATCAGGCGGCGCAGTGGCGACACGAGCGAGGGGCGCAGGCTGCGTTCCTCTTCCGGAACGACGGTGCCGCCGTCATCGACGATGTCGAGCAGGATCTCGCGCGGGCATGCCGCGACGATGCGCGCCGCACCGACGTCGGCGAGGACGGGGGCGATGATCTCGAGCAGACGCCTTCCGCGCGGCGACAGTGCACGGAAGGCGAGCCGCTGGCGCCGGCCGACGATCTCGACCGGCGGGTCGACGAAGCCGAACTCCCAGCGCGAATAGCGGCCGGGATAGTCGATGCCGAACGAGAACAGTGCGCCGCGACGGCCGTCGAGCGCCTCGGCCAGGCCATCGAGTGCAGTCGCGGGATCGAACGCGCGCTTGCGGCGGGTGACGGAGATGCCGGTCGGCGTGACGAAGGAATAGTGCATGGTCGGTCCTCGTGCGGCGAGGGACGGTGGACGGCCGTCCTCTTGCGGGTTGAAACGGGCCTTCAGCCGACAGCTCGGCGAAAAGGCGATCTAGCGGATTTGGAAAAAAGGAAAAGGCTTTGTGGTGACGTACGTCACCACCAGAACCAGCGGACCGACCGGTTCAGGGCGCAGAGAGGAACAAGCGCGTTGCAAGCCCGTTTCATGCGGACGTCACGCTAGCAGCTCTATTGCGTCCCGGCAAGATGGTGCCGTCGCCACGGCGCAAGACCCGCTGAACGTTCCGTCCGTTCGCGAATGACTCTTCGCCTGATCGCGGTCGCGGGCTTTGTCGCCTCCGCATCGTCTGGTTCCCGCCTGCGAGTTTCGTCGTCGCGTTTCTGTCCGGGCTCATCGGCGGCATCGGCCGGTGCTCGACCCGCTCTACGGTCGCTACGGTGCGATCAAGGAGCGCATGATCGGCACCAAGTGGCTGATGGTGGCGAGTGGTCTCGTCATGCTGTGGGAACGGCGCGAGGCGCTCGGCAGGATCCTGCAAACGAAGGTGAGCGCGTGACGGCGGTCAGCGCTGCGCGCCCGCGTCCGTCCTGACGCCCGCCCGCTTGCGGAGTTCGTCCGCCAGCAGCAGGAACTCCTCGCGCCGGCCGCTGCCGCGCCGCCAGACGAGGCCGATGTCGCGCGATGGTTGCTTCGCCGCGAGCGGCCGCACCACGAGGCGCGTGCCCCTGAGGATACCCGCGTCGATGGCGAGTTGCGGCAGCAGCGTGATGCCGAGGCCGTTGTCCACCATCTGGACGAGGGTGTGCAGACTCGTCGCCTCGAACGCCTCCGCATGCGCCTTGTCGGTGAGACGGCACGCCGACAGCGCGTGTTCGCGCAGGCAGTGCCCGTCCTGGAGAAGAAGGAGATTCTCCGGCGGCACGTCGGCGGGCCGGATCGAAGGCGCCGTCGCGAGCTTCGAATCGCGCGGACAGGCCACGCTGAAACGGTCCTCGAACAGCGTGACGCTCTCGACGTTGCCGCACGCATAGGGAAGCGCGACGAGGAGAACGTCGAGCTTGCCGGCGTGGAGCTGTTCGACCAGCCGCTCGGTCAGATCCTCGGTCAGGAACAGCCGCAGCTTCGGATAGGCCTTGCGGAGCTGCGGCAGCACGCGCGGCAGCAGGAACGGCCCGATCGTCGGAATCACCCCCATGTGCACGGTGCCGGTCAGCGGTGCCCGCGCCGTTTTTGCGGCGCGGACGAGGGCCTCCGCGTCGTGCAGCAGAAGTCGGGCGCGCTCGGCGATGTCGCGGCCCAGCGGCGTGAGCACGACCTGCCGGCTGGTGCGGTCGACCAGTGCCGCTTCGAGGGAGTCCTCGAGTTCCTTGATGCCGGCACTCAGCGTCGGCTGCGTCACGTTGCAGGCGGCCGCGGCCCGCCCGAAATGCCGGTGATCGGCGACGGCGACGAGGTAGCGGAGCTGGCGCAGGCTGGGCAGATAAGTCATAGACATCATCTATCGATATAGAAAAAACAATTCATTAGATCAATTACCACCCGACCCCCATCTTGCAGGTGTGACCGGCGGCGATCCGCCGCCATTGCGCAAGATCAGGGGAGAGTTCCAATGGCAGATCCGACCAGCGTGCAACCCGGACCGTTCCGCCGGATTCCGAGCGATCGGCCGAGCCGGATCGATTGCACACAGCGCATCGTGGTTCTCGCCGGCCGCTTTCTTGCCCTGACCGAATGCGGGCCTCGCCGGAGCTGAGCGTTCCGGTGGGTCTTCATCCCTCAAACCTCATCCGAAAGGAAAAGCATCCATGTTGACCGTCGGCGACAAGCTTCCCCAGTTCAACCTGACCGCCGTCCAGGGAACCGATCCGAAGACGGCGTTCACCCCCGTCACGAACGGGACCTATGCCGGCAAGTGGCTGGTGATCATCGCCTGGCCGAAGGATTTCACCTTCGTCTGCCCGACCGAGATCGTCGGGTTCAACGAGCTGAACCGCGAGTTCGCGGACCGCGACGCGCAGCTCCTCGGCCTGTCGATCGACAGCGAGTTCGTGCATCTGGCCTGGCGCCAGAGCCGCGAGGATCTCGCCAAGGTCGCTTATCCCTGGCTCGCCGACATCAAGCGCGAGTTCTCGACGGCGCTAGGCATCCTTGACAGGAACGAGGGCGTGTGCCTGCGGGCGACCTTCATCGTCGATCCCGAGGGCGTCATCCGCTACGTCGGTGTGAACGACCTCAACGTCGGCCGGAATCCGCAGGAAGTCCTGCGCGTCCTCGACGCACTGCAGACCGACGAGCTGTGCCCCTGCAACTGGCAGAAGGGCCAGGACACGCTGAAGGCGGCCTGAGGAGCCTCCACTCGAGGCCGCGGCGGGCGGGTCGTTTTCGTGCCCCGGAGACGGCCCGCCCCTCTCCTCAACCCGTCACGGTAAGGAACGGAAGCCATGTCGATCGAAGCTCTCAAGGACCGTTTGCCCGAATACGCCAAGGACCTGAAGCTGAATCTCTCCAGTCTCGCCGCCGAGGCGAGCCTCACCGAGCAGCAGCGCGCCGGCACCTTCGTCGCAGCGGCGCTCGCCGCGCGGAACGCCGACGTCATCGCCGCGGTCACGGCCGAGTTTGCGCCGCGTCTTTCGCCCGAGGTCTTCCAGGCGGCCAAGGCCGCCGCGGCGATCATGGGCATGAACAACATCTACTACCGCTTCGTGCATCTCGTCTCGGCCGCCGAGTACAAGACGATGCCGGCAAAGCTGCGCATGAACGTCATCGCCCGGCCTGGCGTCGACAAGGTCGATTTCGAGCTGTGGTCGCTCGCCGTCTCGGCGGTCAACGGCTGCGGCATGTGCATCGATGCGCACGAGCGTGAGCTGCGCAAGGCCGGCCTTCCGGCCGAAGCGATCCAGGCCGCGGTGCGGATCGCCGCGGTGGTGCATGCGGTCGCCGGCGTCCTCGAGGGCGAGGCGGCGATCCCCGCCGATCTCGCGGCGGCGGCCTGAGCGCCGTCGGGGTTCCATGACCGGCATCCTCGTCGCCTGTGTGGCGCGCGGTGCGGCGTGCGGCGCCGCGCCGCTGCGCGCCGGCAGCGGCCGTACGCAGGACGGCGCGCGCGGCCGGCACCGTTCGTGTGGCCGTCGCGTGCGCTATGCGATCGGCGCCGTCATCTACGGCATGGCGGCGGTGCAGATCGCGTCGTCTGCGCTGCCGATGTGAGTATCGATGGCACCTGTAACTTCCGGCCGATACCGTTCGACCGGCGCCGGGACAGCCGAACGCCGCGCGTGATTTCGGGGACGGGGCGCGTTACAAGACGTCCGTTCGTCATGACCAAGCGATCGACCATCCTTCGCAATGACCGTTCTCGTCACCGGTGCTGCCGGGTTCATCGGCTACCATGTCTGCGAGAAGCTGCTGTCGCGCGGCGAGCGCGTGATCGGCCTCGACAATCTCAACGACTATTATGAAGTCAGCCTGAAGGAGGCACGCGTCGCGCGGCTGCAGCGGCACCCGAACTTCCGCTTCGAGCGCCGCGACATCGCCACCCCCGGCGCGGTCGCGGAGCTGCTCTCGGGTCCCGACGCCATCGACCGCGTCATCCATCTCGCCGCGCAGGCCGGCGTCCGCTACTCGCTGACCAACCCCGAGGCCTATATCGAGGCCAACATCATCGGTCACTTCAACGTGCTCGAGGCCTGCCGCCGGCATGGGCGGCTCAAGCATCTGGTCTACGCGTCGTCGTCATCGGTCTATGGCGGCAACAAGCGGCTGCCGTTCTCGGTCGAGGACAAGGTCGACCAGCCGGTGTCGCTCTATGCGGCGACCAAGGCGGCCGACGAGCTGATGACGCATTGCTACAGCCATCTCTATCGCATTCCGGCCACGGGCCTGCGGTTCTTCACCGTCTACGGACCGTGGGGGCGGCCGGACATGTCGGCCTTCATCTTCACCAAGGCGATCCTGGAAGGCCGGCCCATCCGGGTCTTCAATCACGGCGACATGATGCGCGATTTCACCTACATCGATGACATCGTCGCCGGCGTCGTTGCGGCACTCGACCGGCCGCCGCCCGACGTACCGCGCGAGGCGCCGCATCGCCGTTACAATCTCGGCAATCATCGCGCCGAGGAGCTGCTGCGTTTCATCCAGGTGATCGAACGCGCGACGAACCGCAAGGCGATCCTCACATTCGAGGACATGCAGCCCGGCGACGTCAAGGAGACCTACGCCGACATCGAACACGCGAGGCGTGATCTTGGCTTCGAACCCCGCACCACGATCGACGAGGGTATCCCCCGCTTCGTCGACTGGTTCCGCAAGTATTACGGCATCTAGACCTGGGGCGGTGCGGGCGGCTCGCCGGTCCCGGACGCGCGGTCCGGGGCCGTCGGCTGCGCCGTCGCGCAATCGTTTTTCGTGCGCCTGCTTGACCTCATCCGGCCGGCAGGGCGTTCCGTCACTGAGCCGACGGGGGCCCGGCTCCGCCTGCGGCTGATCTCGCCGGCAGCAGCCACCGGCGTCTTTGCGAGCGGGACCGGACGTGGTGCGGCCGGGCATCGGCCTGCGACCGTTGCCGATCCGGCAACACCGTGAGCAGTAATCGCCGCTTGTCAGCACGCTCGCCGGCTTCTACGAATTTTGCCGAAATGGCCGTGCCATTGACGGCTTTTTTCCGGGGGCGTGCAAACCGAAGGGTAAGCGTGGCTATCGCGTGCCCAGGTCAAAACAGAACGGACGTGCGGGGCCGGTATCAGGTATCGGCGCGAGGCGGTTCCTTCGCGAAACGCTGGGCCGCTTCTTCACAAGAGCGTCGAATGCGACAGCGCATAGATCAGAAGGCACAGAACGGAAGAGAGGTATGCCGATGTTCAAAAACAAGCTTTTGACGGTCGCCGCGGCGGCGTTCCTGGCCTGCGCCGGGGTCTCCGCCGCGACGGCACAGGAGGTTACCCTGCGCTTCGCCACGATTACGGCCGAGTCCTTCCCCTATACGGACGGCGCGATGAAGTTCAAGGAACTGGTGGAGGCGCGTTCGAAGGGCAGCATCAAGGTTCTGTTCTATCCGGGCGGACAGCTCGGCAACGAGCGGCAGATCAACGAGGCGATCCTCGAGGGCTCGATCCAGATCGGCGTGGGGGCCGGCGCGATGGCGAACCTGGCGCCGATCTACAACATCGTGCAGGTACCGTTCCTGATTCAGGGGCAAAGCCACATGGCCGCGATCGCCGACGGTCCGATCGGCGCCAAGCTGGCCGAGCGGATCAAGGAGCAGGCGGGCTTCGAGGTGCTCGCCTGGTTCAGCACCGGCGACAGCCCCATCGAAACCGTGAAGAAGCCGGTCCAGAGTCCGGCCGATCTGGCCGGCGTGAAGATCCGCGTGATCGAAACGCCGGTGCTGGTGGATGCGATGCGCGCGCTGGGCGCCAATCCGACGCCGCTGCCCTATACGGAGGTCTACACCGGTCTGAAGATGGGCGTGATCGAAGGGGCGCATCTCGACGTGCTGTCCGTCGATACGCTGAAGATCGCCGAGGTCGCGAAGTACATGACCGACTGGGATCAGATCACCTTCGTCTCTGAACCCCGCCCGGTGATCATGAGCGCCAAGTACTTCGCCTCGCTCTCGCCGGAGCATCAGAAGCTGATCCGCGAGGCTATGCAGGAGGCCGCACAGCATGAACGCAAGGTCTTCCTCGACAAGATGGCCGCCATCCGCAAGAAGCTCGTGGAGCAGGGGGTGACGATCACCAAGGTCGACGCGGATGCGTTCGTCGAGCGGGTGCGTCCGGTCTGGGAGAAGTACGCGAAGCAGCTCAACGCCGAAGATCTGCTGGCCGAGATCATCGCGTTGCGCAAGTAATCCGCGGACGGGGGCGCGAAACCTTTGGGCGCCATACTCGACTTTCTGTTCAAACGGGTGGCGGTCTTCGTGACCGCCGCCACGTTGACCGTGGCGCTGGCCGTCATGGGCGTCCAGGTGGTGTTCCGCTACGTTTTCAACAACAGCCTCGTCTGGGCAGAGGAGCTGGCGCGCTACGCCCTGGTCTGGAGTTCGATGATTGGCGCGGCGGTTGCCTACCGGCAGGGCAGCCACGTGGCGATCGCTGAATTCGTGGCGATCCTGCCCGAGGCGCTGCAAAGCGTGATCAGCCGCGCGGTGCATCTGCTGGTGCTCGGCTTCGCCTGCATTCTGGTGTGGCAGGGGGGGGCGTTGACCGTGCGCAACTTCGCCCGGCATCAGCTCGCCACCGCGCTTCCGATCGACATCGCCTGGGTCCAGCTCGCGATTCCGGTCGGCGGGGTGCTGCTGGTCATTGCCTCCCTTGAGGCCATCGTGCTCGGCAGGAAGCCTTCGGCGGGAGTGACGTCGGCATGATGACGTTGTTCGGCTGGTTCATCGTTCTGCTCGTGCTCGGCGTCCCCATCGCCTTCGTCCTCGGCATCGCCACCACGATCTACCTGCTCACGGCGGAGGCGATGCCGCTGTCCTCCATTCCACAGCGCATATTCGCCGGGCTCGATCAGTTCGTGCTGATGAGCATTCCGTTCTTCATTCTGTCGGGCGCGCTGATGAACGAGGCGCAGCTCACCGGCAGACTGATCCAGTTCGCCAATCATCTGGTCGGGCGCTGGCGCGGCGGTCTCGCACAGGCGAACGTCCTGGCCAGCATTTTCTTCGGCGGCATTACCGGCGCGGCCACGGCCGACGTCGCCGCCCTCGGCCCGATCCTCATTCCGGCGATGGTGAAGCAGGGCTATCGCCGCGATTTCGCCACCGCGGTCACCGTGGCCAGCTCGCTCTGCGGACCGTTGATTCCTCCCAGCATTCCGATGCTGGTCTACGGCATTTCCTCCGGCGCCTCGATCGGCGCGCTGTTCCTCGCCGGGGCGACACCGGGTGTGGCCATCGGTCTGGCGATGCTGGCGCTGAACCGCTATCTGCTGCGCGACATGCCGCTGCAGAGCCCGACCAGCGAGTCCACGTCCTGGCTGGTCAAAGGCCGCGATTTTCTTGCCAGCCTGCGCATCGCGCTGGTGGCGCTGATGATGCCCGTGATCATCGTCGGCGGCGTGGTCGGCGGTATCGTCACGCCGACGGAATCGTCGGTGGTCGCCGTGCTCTACGCGATGTCGGTCGGCATCGCCATGCGGACTCTGAAGATCCGCGTCATGTGGGAGCTCATCGCCGGTGCTGCCATCGTTTCCGCGACGATCATGCTGATCGTCGCGGCCGCCAATCTGCTGGGCTGGGTGCTCGCCTTCGAGCGCATTCCGCAGGCGGTCGCCAGCGCCTTCCTGGCGCTCACCGATCAGGGCTGGGTGTTCCTCATCCTGGTCATCATCCTGCTGATGATCGTCGGCCTGTTCCTTGAGACCTCCGGCGCCATCATCATCCTGACGCCGGTGCTGCTGCCCGCCGCCGAAGCCTACGGCTTCGACCCGGTGCATTTCGGCGTCGTGATGGTGTTCGGACTCGTCATCGGCCTGCTGACGCCGCCGGTGGGCCTCTGCCTCTTCCTCGGGTGCAGCATCGGCAACGTCACGATGGGGCAGCTCGTACGGGCGTTGCTGCCGTATCTGGTGCTGCTCATCGTGGCCTACATCTTCTTCGCGTTCGTGCCGGCGGCGTCGCTGTGGCTGCCTAACCTTCTGATGGGTTGACGTATCGATGCGCGCAACCGCTCGATGCACGCCTGTTTTCGCCGTGCGCTGCGTCGGGCGTTCTGCGCGCTAAGTCCGGCGGAAGAGGGAATGGTGTTGACTTGTGCCGGCTCCGGTGTTTTTACTGAAAACACTGAAAAACGCGGGAAGGGTTCCTGCGCAAGAAAGGCAGATCGGACGTGTACACAATAGCGGTAGATATCGGCGGAACCTTCACCGACGTCGTCGCGATCGACGACCGTAGCGGCCGGACCTACATGGGCAAGGCCCTGACGACGCCGGGCGACCTGCAGAAAGGCGTGATGAACGGCCTTGCCAATGTCGCCGAAGGTATCGGCATCGACGTTACCTCGCTTCTCGGCCAGGCCGGCCGGATGGTGCATGCCACGACGCAATCCAGCAATGCGGTGTTCGCTTTTACCGGCGCGCGCACGGCCGTACTCACCACGCGCGGCTTCGGCGACACGCTGACCATCATGCGCGCTACCGGCCGCGTCGCCGGCTTGAGCGTGTTCGAGCGGCATCACTACCGCGCCACCCAGAAGCCGCGCCTGCTGGTCGACGAGCGCGACATCTTCGAGATCGTCGAGCGGATCGACTCCCGCGGTCAGGTGGTGACGCCACTCGACGAGGCGCAGGTGCGCGAGGTGGCGAAGACGCTGCGGGCGCGGGGCTATCAGGCGGTCGCCGTCGCCTATCTCTTCTCGCACCAGAATCCCGCGCACGAGCGGCGCACCGCCGAGATCCTGCGGCAGGAAGCGCCGGAGCTCTATGTTTCGCTGTCGGCCGAGGTCGCGCCGGTACAGGGCGAGTACGAGCGCAGCGCCACCGCCCTCTTCAATGCTTATGTCGGCCCCGTGATCGATGAGTATCTGGCGCGGCTCGAGCAGACGCTGGCCGCCGCCGGGTTGCGGCAGAAGCTGCTCATCGTGCAGGCGAACGGCGGTCTCACCACGGTGTCGCAGACGGTGCCGATCTACACGATCGAATCCGGCCCGGCGGCGGGCGTGGTCGGCGCCGCGCACGTGGCCGAACGCCTCGGCTACCGCAATGTCATCGCGACCGACGTCGGCGGGACCACGTTCAAGGTGGCCATCATCGAAGGCGGTGCCTGGAGCTACACAGCCCAGACCGTGCTGAACCAGTATCAGCTCCGCCTGCCGATGATCGACTTGGCCTCGATTGGCGCGGGCGGCGGTTCGATCGCCTGGGTCGACGGCAGCAGGCTGCGTATCGGTCCGAAGAGCGCCTCGTCCGATCCGGGGCCGGCTTGTTACGGCCTTGGCGGCGAGGAGCCCACGGTCACCGACGCCGACGTGGTGCTCGGCTACATCTCGCCCGACAATTTCCTCGGTGGCCGGATGAAGCTTTACCCCGAGCGCGCGGTCGAGGCGATTCGCCACCGCATCGCGGACCCGCTGTTCGGCGGTGACGTGATCGCTGCGGCGGCCGGCATCCGCAAGGTCGTGGACAGCCAGATGGCCGACCTGATCCGCAAGTCCACCTTGGAGCGTGGCTACGATCCGCGCGACTTCGTGATGATGGCCTATGGCGGTGCGGGTCCGGTGCATGCCGCCTCCTATGCTGCCGAGGCCGGTGCCACCCGGTTGGTGATTCCCTACTTCGCCACCGTGCATTCCGCTTACGGCGCCGCGCTTTCGGACATTCGCTTCAGCTTCCAGTTCTCCGAACCGATCGTGCTGCCGAACGGGGCTTCGCGCATCGAGGCGATCTTCGCCGAGATGGAGGCGCGCGGCGCCGATGCGCTCGCCCGTGCCGACGTGCCCGAGGAGCGCCGCGAGTTCCACCGCTGGGTCGAGGCGCGCTATCGGCGGCAGGTCCACCAGCTCCGGATTCCGGCGCCCGCGCGCATCGACGACGCAGCGCTCGAATCGCTGGCGAAGGCGTTCGAACGCGAGTACGAGCGCCTGTTCGGCCCCGGTTCCGGTCTCTCCGATGCCGGCGTGGAGCTGATCAATTACGGTGTCGATGCGATCGGCCGGGTCGACAAGGCGCCCTGGGAGGAAGCTCCGCGGGAAGGCAAGGCAGAGCCGTCGTCGCACCGTCCGACCTACTGTCCGACGAAGAAGGCGATGGTTATGACGCCGATCTACGACGGACCTCGCCTGCCGCCCGGAACCGAGATCCAGGGGCCGGCGGTAATCGAGCATCCCGGCACCACCATCGTGGTTCTGGCCGGACAGACGGCGCGTATCGACGCCTATCGCCACACTCACATCGTTACGGGTATCGCCCCCAATGGAGGCGCCGGTGTCTGACTCTCGTCCACAGATCGATCCTGTCACCTTCGAGGTGCTGAACCATCGACTCCTCAGCATCACCGAGGAGATGGGCATCCAGTACATGCGTTGCTCCGGCTCCAACGTGCTGATCACCGGCAACGATGCCGCAACCGCGATCATGCAGCCGGACGGCGCGCTGGTTTCGGTCGGGCCCTACATCGTCACCCAGGGCAACGTGCTGCCGTTGATCGTCGAGAGCACGCAGCGCCTCAGCGGCGATGTCGGCATCAACGACGGCGACATCTTCATCTGCAACGATCCCTACCTCGGCGCCATTCACCATCCGGATTTCGCGACCGTTGCGCCGCTGTTCTGGAAGGACGAGCTGATCGGGTGGGTCGGTGCGTCCGGGCATCAGCTCGATACCGGCGGCATGGACCCCGGCGGCTTCTCCATCAAGGCGGTGGACGTGCATCAGGAAGGTCTGCGCATGCCGCCGGTGAAACTGGTCGACCGCGGCGTCATGCGCGAGGACGTGCTGCGCTGGATCAGGAACCAGGTGCGCGACCCGCTGGTCGCCCTCGACGTCAAGGGGCAGGTGGCTGCGCTCAACACCGGTCGCCGGCGCATTCTGGAGCTGATCGAGATCTGGGGCGTCGACGCCGTCAAGGCGGTGATGGCCAAGTCGATCGACTTCGCGCGCGAGAAGCTGCAGCAGCGGCTGCGCGAGCTTCCCGACGGCGTCTGGCGCGACGTTCAGTACATCGATCACGACGGCCACGAGCCGCGGATCTATCAGATCGTCTGCACCATGACCAAGAAGGGCGACCGGCTGATCTTCGATTTCGACGGTACCAGCCCGAACGCGCGCGGTCTGATCAACTCCACCTTCTCGGGCCTGCAGGCGGCCGTGCTCTCGGCCGTCTACATCAACCTGTGCTGGGATATTCCGTGGAACCGCGGCGTGCGCGACTGCCTGGAACTGCGCACGAAAGTGGGCACGGTGAACAACTGCGCCTATCCGGCGCCATGTGCGATGGCGACGATCTCGGCCGTGATCGTCACGATCGACGCCGCCTGGCGCTGCCTGTCGCAGATGCTGCTGGCCGACGAGCGTTACCGCGAAGAATCGATGGCGGTCTGGTCGGGCACCTCGATGGCGCCGATCTTCGCCGGCACCAGCCAGCACGGCTTCCCCTTCGCCGCCACCGAGATGAGCCATTTCGGCGGCGGCGGCGGCGCCCGCACCTATGACGACGGCGTCGACACTGCCGGTATCGTGTTCAACACCACGCCCAACATGCCGAACATCGAGGATCAGGAGGCGGAGTATCCGGTGCTCTACCTGTTCCGCCGCCATCTGCGCGATTCCGGCGGACCGGGCCGGTTCCGCGGTGGTCGTTCGGCCGAGCTCGCCTACACGATACACCAAGCGCCCGACAACCGGCTGGAAGGGCTGTTCGCCGGCACCGGCGCCGAGATGCCGAACGCGATTGGCATCGCCGGCGGCATGCCGGGGGCTGCGATCCGCATCGCCCGTATCATCGGCACCGACATCCCCGAGCTGATGAAACGCGGTGCTCCGCTGCCGGCGTCACTCGAGGAGATCCGCGGCCGGCTCGAGATCCAGTTGCCGAAACATGTCCGCTCTCCGATCGAGCTCGGCGACGTCTGGTACCACAGCTGGCAGGCCGGCGGCGGCTACGGCGATCCGCTGCGCCGCGACCCGGATCGGGTGGCCGAGGACGTGGCGCGCCGCGTCGTTTCGCCCGAGGCGGCGGCGAACATCTACGGGGTCGTGCTGGATGAATCGGGCCGGTGCGACCACGCCGCCACGCGCCAGCGCCGCGAGGCGCTGCGCCGTCAGCGCCTGCAGGACGCGACGGTGCCGGTGCCCGGCGACGCCGAGATCCGCTTCAGCGGCACCGGCCGACGGACGATCGGCGACGTGCTCGTCGTCGACTTCGACGCCGACAAGGTGATCTGTCCCGAATGCGGCCATGTCCATTGCCGGCCGCAGGACAATCTGCTGACGCACCTGCGCGAGGTGAACGCGCCGTTGAAGGCAGCCGGTCCGGTGCGTGGCGAAGACTACGACACCGGCCGCTTCCGCCTGCGCCAGCTCTGCTGCAGCGGCTGCGGGATGCTGGTGGACGTGCAGGTTGCCCTCGACGGTGCGCCGCGGCCCTTCTTCCGCATCGAAAACTGGCCTGCTCCGACAGCACACAGATAGGATCCGGCAATGCTTGTTCGCTTCTCTCCTTCCAATGGCGGTCCCCTTCGGCCCGGCCTGAAGCAAGGCGATCGCGTCATCGACCTCAGCAGCCGCTTTGGCAGCATCGCGGCCTTCGTCGAGGCCCACCCCGACGGTTGGAGCAGCGACAAACTCGATATCGCGGGGCTGCCGTCCTTCGCCGCGAGCGAGGTTCGGCTCGGGCCTCCGGTCGATGACGGGGCGTCGATCTATCTGGTGGGCGCGAACTACAAGAAGCACGCGGAGGAAGCCGGCCTGGACGTGCCCGCCATCCCGGTGATCTTCATGAAGCCGACCACCGCGCTGGTCGGCCCCGGCGAGCCGATCCGCATTCCGCCCGTGTCGTCGCAGATGGATTACGAGGGCGAGCTGGCGGTGGTCATCGGACGAACCGCCCGACGCGTGAGCAAGGCGGACGCGCCGCGCCACGTCGCCGGCCTCACCGTCGTGAACGACGTCACCGCACGCGACCTGCAATGGGTTATGCTCGGCCAGAACCGGATTGTCGACTGGCTGTCGTCCAAGGCGCTCGACAAGTCCACGCCGATCGGCCCGGGGATCGTCAGCATCACGGACGCGGGCGATCCGCACAAGCTTCGCCTCACCACCGACCTCAACGGGACGCGGATGCAGGACGGCGAGACGTCGCTGATGGTCTACTCGATCTGGGACCTGATCGAGTTCCTCTCCGCCCGCGTCACGTTGCGGCCCGGCGACGTGCTGTCCACTGGCACGCCCGTCGGCGTCGGCGGCTTCCGCAAGATCTTCCTCAAGCCGGGCGACGTGGTGCGGGTCGAGGTGGAGAAGGTCGGCGTCCTGGAAAACCCGGTGGTGAAAGACTGATGTCCGCGCAGCCATTCTCCGGCAAGGTCGTGCTGATCACCGGGGGCACCCGGGGGATCGGCCTGGAGATGGTGCGCGCGTTCGCCGTCGAGGGCGCGTCGGTCGTCTTTTCCGGCACCAGCGAGGAATCGGTCGCCAGGGCGATGACCGGCCTTGGCGAACGGCCGTCGCTGCGGGGCGTCGCCGCCGATCTCGCCGATCCGGCGGCGCCGGCGCGGCTGGTCGCGGCCGCGCAGCAGGCCTTCGGCGGCCTCGACGTGCTGGTCAACAATGCCGGCATCACCGGCCCCGCCGATCTCTGGGCGATCGACGCCGCCGAATGGGATCGTGTCCAGGCGGTGAACTTGCGCGCCGCCTTCTTCTGCGCCCGCGAGGCCGTCGGTCTGATGCGGGCGCGCGGCGGCGGCTGCATCATCAACATCGCCTCGGTCGCCGGACAGATCGGCGGCGCCGCCACCGGGCCGGCCTACGTCGCCGCGAAGGCCGGCATGATCGGGCTTACCCGTTCGCTCGCTCGCCACTTCGCGCCGTTCGGCGTGCGGGTCAACTGCATCGCGCCGGCGGACATCGAGACCGACATGACGTCCGGCTGGTCCGATGCGCTGCGCGATCGTCTGAAGGCGATGACGCCGCTCGGACGTTTCGGCCGGGTCGACGAGGTCTCCGGTGCCGCACTGTTCCTGGCCGGTCCGGCGTCCACCTTCATCACCGGCCAGACGCTGAACGTGAACGGGGGCATCTACATGGGCTGAGCATGGGAAACGCCGGCCCCGGAGCCGAAAGCAAGAGCGGATCGAACCGCCAGGGCAGGTAATCAGAAGGAGGTGACGCAATGTTTCGGAAACGCCGTATCATACCCGTCGTCGTGGCCGCCGCGCTCGCACTCGCCGGCGGCGACGTCCTTGCCGCCGATCCGGTGAAGGTCGGCGCGCTATATCCCCTTTCCGGCCAGGTGGCCAAGTCCGGCGAGGACACGCTGAACGGCATTCGCCTCGCCATCGAGATCATCAACAAGGATTATCCCGATCTGAAGATGCCGTTTGCGGCCGGCGAAGGGTTGCCCGGTCTCAACGGCGCGTTGATCGAGCTCGTCGCCGCCGACCATCAGGGATCGCCCGAGATCGGCATGGCGGAAGCCGAACGGCTGATCGTGCAGGAGAAGGTGGCGGCGCTGATCGGCGCCTTCCACAGCTCGGTCGCGGCGACCTCAAGCCAGGTCGCCGAACGCATGGGGACGCCGTACATCTCGGGCGAATCCGAAGCGTCGACCTTGACCGAGCGCGGCTATCGCTGGTTCTTCCGCACCACGCCCAGCTCGCGCACCCAGGCGCGCGATTTCTTCGTCTTTCTGCGCGACCTCAACAAGAACAGAGACGCGCCGATCAAGACCATCGCCGTGGTGCACGAGAATACCCTCTGGGGGCAGGAATTCGCCAAGTCGGTCGCGGGCTATTTCAAGGAGTTCAGCGAGTTCCAGCCGTCCATCGTGGTCGGCTACCAGCAGGGCACGTCCGACGTCACCAGCGAGGTGCAGCGGCTGATCGCGGCGAAGCCGGACGTGGTGTTCCACGCCTCCTATGATGCCGAAGCGATCCTGTTCGCGCGCACCTACAAGCAGTTCAACTTCAATCCGCAGGGCGTGCTGGCGATCGGCGCCGCCTTCGGCTCGAACGCATTCCGCGACGCGCTCGGCCCCGACGCCAACTACTTCCTCGTGCGGGAGCACTGGTCGCGCGATCTCGCCGACCGCAATCCGCTGGTCGGGCAGGTGGCGAAGATGTACCGCGAACGCTTCGGCAAGGACATGGACGGCACGCCGGCCCGCGCCTTCACCGCGATGATGGTGCTGGCCGATGCGATCAACCGGGCCGGTTCGACCGAGCCGGAGAAGATCCGCGCCGCGTTGGCCGCGACGCGGATGCCGCCCGAGGCGACGATCATGCCGTGGGAAGGCGTGCAGTTCGACGAGACCGGCCAGAACACACTGACCCGCGGCATCTTCGTCCAGACCCTCGACGGCGTGCCGAAGATGGTCTGGCCGGCCGAGTTGGCGGTCGCGAAACTAGTCTGGCCGCGACCGGTCTGGCGTTGAACCCGTGGTGAGCCCATGCCGCAGACCCGAAGGATGAGGTGCCCATGTCCGATCAACTGATCGCGCAGCTCGTCGTCAGCGGTCTCGGCATGGGCTTCATTTTCGCCCTGATCGCCATCGGCCTGACCCTGATCTACGGGGTGATGGAGGTCGTGAACTTCGCCCACGGCGAGTTTCTGATGATCGGCATGTATGCCAGCTACCTGGCCTACGTGACCTGGGGCGCCGATCCGGTCGTCTCGCTGCCGTTCATCGCCCTGCTGATGTTCGTTTTCGGCGTCGCGGTCTACTATCTCCTGATCCGCCGGGTCCTGACCGGCAGCATGCACGCCCAGATCTTCGCCACCTTCGGCCTGATGGTGTTCCTGCAGGCGGCGGCGCAGTTCTTCATGGGCGCCGATTACTTCGCGATCCAGAACAGCTGGCTCTCGGGCGTGATCACGATCGGCGACGTCGTGCTGCCGATGCCGCAGATCGCGGCGGTGGTCGGTGCCTCGCTCGCCACGCTGCTGCTCTACGCGCTGGTGTTCCGCACGTCGCTCGGGCGCCAGTTGCGCGCGGCGGCGCAGGACGCCCAGGCGGCATCGACCCTCGGCATCAATCCGTCCACCATGTATGCCCTGGCCTGGGGCTTCGGCTCCGCCTGCGTCGGCGTGGCGGCGTCGCTGCTGTCGAACTTCTACTACGTGTTTCCGCGGGTGGGGGCTGTGTTCGTGCTGCTGGCCTACGTGGCCGTGGCCCTCGGCGGCTTCGGTTCGATCCACGGCGCGCTGGTGGCCGGCCTACTGATCGGACTGCTGCAGGTCGCGATGGGCTTCTTCGTCAGCTCCGAACTGAAGTTCGTCCCGGTCTACATGCTTTATCTGGCGGTCGTGCTGCTGCGGCCGCGCGGCCTGTTCGGGCGAATGTAAGCCATGACCGGAACGTCGCGCGCTTACCCCGTTGTCGCTCTTTCCGGCCTCCTGCTGCTGCTCGGGGTGCTGTTGGCGCTGCCGCTGTACATCGCCGACCGGCCCTTCGAGCTGCGCATGGCGATACTGATCTTCCTGTTCGCCGTGATGGGGCAGGGCTGGAACGTGCTCGGCGGCTTCGCCGGACAGGTGTCCATCGGCCATGGCCTGTATTTCGGACTTGGCGCCTATACCGCCGTCCTGCTGGCGGTGAAGTTCGGCGTCAATCCCTGGCTCGGCATGCTCGCCGGCACGGCGCTGGCGTCGCTCTGCGGCGTATTGGTCGGCATTCCCTGCTTTCGCCTGCGCGGACACTATTTCGTGATCGCCACCCTGGTCGTGGCGGAATCGGTGTTCCAGGTCTTCACCGTCTGGGAATGGGTGGGCAGTGCGGTCGGCATCGAACTGCCGGTGAAAAGCGAAGGCTGGATCAATTTCCAGTTCCATCGCGACAAGACGCCCTACTACTACATCGCCCTGACGATGCTGGTGGTCGTGACGGCCGGGCTCTGGTGGCTGCGCCGGTCCCGCATCGGCTTCCTGCTGCGCGCCATCCGCGACGACGAAGAGGCGGTGCGCAGCCTCGGGTTCTCGCCGCACCTCTACAAGAGCCTGGCGATGGCGATCAGCGCCGGCATCCTCGGTGCCGCGGGGGTGTTTCACGCCCAGTACGTGCTGTTCGTCGACCCGTTCAGCGTTCTCGGCCTGCACATATCCGTGATGGTTGCGCTGTTCGCGATCCTGGGCGGCACCGGCACGCTTGCCGGGCCGATCCTGGGGGCGGCCATCCTGGTGCCGCTGTCCGAGTATTCACGCGTCCATTTTTCCGGCTCCGGCCGCAACGTGGACCTCCTGATCTACGGCTTCCTCATCATGGTCATCGCGGTTTACCGGCCCGACGGCCTGATGGGCCTGCTGCGCAGCCGTCCGGTTCTGACGATGCTCGATCGGCTCGGTCTCCGCTCCGTCCTGCTCCAATCGCCCCACATCAAGAACATTCGGAAAGGAAACTCCCATGCGGCTTGAATTCGCGTTCCAGCGCGGCGGCACGCTCACCGTCACAACCGTGGCCGAAGCGCCAAAGACGAGCCAGGCCATTCGCGCTGATCTGCCGATCGAGGCCAAGGTCTATCAGGCCCGCTGGTCCGGCCGGGAAATCTTCGTGCCGGTGAATCTCAGGCAGAAGCCGCCGCGCGAGCGCCAGAGCATCCGCGCCAACATCGGCGACGTCATCTACTTCTGCGAATGGGGCGATGCCTACGATCATACCGGCTTCGAGGCGATCGGCCTGTTCTACGGTCCGGAGATCGTGCGCGAGTGGCGGGGCGATGCGCCGGTGAACGTCTTCGGCCACGTCGACCCGGCGCAGTACGATCTTCTCAAGACCATCGGCGAGCGCGTCTGGCGCGAAGGCGGTGAGGGCATCACGATCCGGGTGATCGAGGACTGAACATGTCGCCGCTTCTCGCCGTTCGCGGCGTCTCCAAGTCCTTCGGCGGCTTGCACGCCGTCAGGGCCGTGTCGTTCGACCTGTCCGCAGGCGAGATTCTCGGCATCATCGGGCCGAACGGGGCCGGAAAATCCACCCTTTTCGGCATCATTGCCGGTCAGGTCCGCCCCGACCGGGGCGACGTGGTGTTCGATGGACGATCGATCGTCGGCCTGCCCTGCGAGGCGGTGGCACGGCTCGGTCTGGTCAAGACGTTCCAGACGTCGCGGCCGTTCGGGACCATGACGTTTCTCGAGAACGTCATGGTCGGCGCGCTGTCGCGCAACGTGGGGCTCGCCGAGGCGCGGGCGATCGCGTTGCAGCAGCTCGACACGGTCGGCCTCGCGGCGCAGGCGGAACGCCCCGCGGCATGGGCGAGCACCGGTCAGCGCAAGCGCCTGGAGATCGCGCGCGC
This sequence comes from uncultured Rhodospirillales bacterium, assembly GCA_937926175.1. Lineage (GTDB taxonomy): Bacteria > Pseudomonadota > Alphaproteobacteria > CACIAM-22H2 > CACIAM-22H2 > CALANV01. The sequence continues at coordinate 26,781 of CALANV010000011.1, forward strand.
GCTCGCGACCAAGCCGCGCCTGCTGCTGCTCGACGAGCCGTTCGGCGGCGTCGATCTGCCCTCCGTCGACGCGCTGGTCGAACTGCTGCAGCGGTTGCGCGACAGCGGCATCACCCTGCTCGTCATCGAGCACAATCTCGAAGCGGTGCATCGCCTCGTCGATCGCGTGATCGCGATGCATCTGGGTGAGGCGATCGCCGAAGGTACTGCCGAAACGGTCACCAACGATCCGCGGGTGATCCAAGCTTATCTCGGATCGACCGAGGTCGCCCATGCTTGAGGTTGAACGACTCTCCGCGGGCTACGGCGCCCACCAGGTGCTGTGGGACGTCTCGATCCGCGTCGGCGACAACGAGGTGGTGGCGCTCCTCGGTCCGAACGGGTCGGGCAAGAGCACGCTGATGAACGCCATTTCCCGTCTGGTCGAAAGATTCGACGGGGAGATCCGCTTCAACGGCATCGCGCTGCACGAGCTGCCGCCGTACCGGCTGCTGCGCGTCGGGCTGTCGCACGTGCTCGAGCGTCACCGGCTGTTTCCCTACATGACGGTGCTGGAAAACCTGCAACTCGGCGCGGGGCCGGGAGCATCGCGGGCGCTGATTCAGCGTGGCCTCGAACGGGCCTATGCACTGTTTCCGCGGCTGAAGGAGCGGGCCAAGCAGCTTGCCGGCTCGCTCTCGGGCGGCGAGCAGCAGATGTGCGCGATTGCCCGCGGCCTGATGAGCGAACCGCGTCTGCTCCTGGTCGACGAGCCCTTCATCGGCCTGTCGCCGCACATGCGTGCCGAGGTCACCGAGGCGATCCGCCGCATCAATGCCGAGGGCGTCGCAATTCTGCTGATCGAGCAGAACGTGCCCGTGGCGCTGGCCATGAGTCACCGCGCCTACATCCTTCGCGAAGGCCGGGTCGTGCTGACCGGCCCCTCGGCCGAACTCGCGGCCGGTGACAAGGTGCAGAAGGCCTTCCTCGGCCGGCTGAATCCCGCCGAGGCGCCTGCCGGCAATGCCGCGTGACGATAGACGGTTGACGGTCGGGCGTCGTTGCGTCAATCGAGGCGCCGGGAAAACAGGCAAAGACACGGAATGGCGGTGATGAAAGCCAAGCAGCCGCGGCGGCCCCGGCGCGACGACGATGCCGTGCGTCCGACCGAATCGAAGCAGTTCGCCAGCATGGGCGCGATCATCCGTGCCGCCCGGCGCGAACACGGGCTGACCCTGCAGCAGGTCGCCAAACAGGCCGGCCTGTCGATAAGCTTCCTGAGCCAGGTGGAGCGGAACCAGCTCACGCCGTCGGTCAGCGCGCTGAAACGCATCGCCGACGTGCTGCGCATTCCGGCCGGCTCGCTCATGTTCGGGGCGGAAACCCGCAACGGCGGAAACTCCATCAGTCTGGTGCGCAGCGGCGAGCGCAAACGGGTGGTGTTTCCCGGATTCAACATCGCCTACGAGATGCTGACGCCGGATCTGCGCCGGCGCATGTCGCTGCTTTGGCTCAAGGCCCCACCCCATGCCGAGAGCGGGCCGGTGTTCTCGCATGACGGCGAGGATGCGGTGGTCGTCCTTAAGGGCAAGCTGAAGGTGGAGGTCGGCGGCGTCTGGCACGAACTCGGCAAGGGCGACAGCCTCTATTTCAACAGCGAGCTGCCGCATCGCTGGAAGAACGACACCTCCAAGGTCGCGGAGGTGATCTGGGTCTCGACACCGCCGTCCTTCTGAGGAACGGCTCAGTGGAGCTCGGGCAGGACCGCCTGCAGGTGCTTCAGGAAGCTCTCGACCGCACTCGGCAGCGTCCGGCCCTCGAGCACGCAGACGTCGATCGTGGCCTGCTGGAGCTCGCGGTCGGTCAGCGGCACAGCCACCACGAGCCCAGCCTCCAGTTCGCGTTTCACGGTCAGCCGCGGCAGGTACGTGATGCCGTTGCCCGAGCGGGCGAAGCCGCGCATGGCCTCTATGGAGTTGGTCTCCAGGGCCGGGCGCAGGGGAAGCTGGGTCCGGCGGCAGCAGGCATCGAGCAGGGTGCGGAGGCCGAAGCCTTTCTGCGGTATCGCCACCGGATAGTTCAGCGTATCGCTGAAGCTGACGCGCTTCTGCTTGGCCAGGGCAAAGTCCGGCGCCATGATCGCGAACAGCGGGTCGCGGACGCGAAACGCGCAACGCACGGCGGGATCCGGATTTGCGGTGAAGGCGATGCCAATGTCGGCCTCGCCGTCGCGCACCGCGGCGACGACGGCTTCCGTCCCGGTGACGTTCAGGCTGAAGTTCACGCCGTTGAAGCGCTGACGAAAGGTGGCGAGCGCGTGCGTGAGGCCGTTCGCCACCACGCCTTCCACTGATGCGATGCGCACATGGCCGCGGCGCAGCCCTTTCACATCGTCGATCTCGGCGGCCACGCGCTCGCGATCCAGTAGTGCTGCGCGGGCATAGCGCGCATAGACCTCGCCGGCGGAGTTGGGGACCATGCCGCGCGCGTGACGCTCGAACAGCGGAATGCCGAACTCCTCCTCCAGATTGCGGATCTGCCTGCTGATCGCCGAGGGCGCGACGTTGAGCCGTTCGGCGGCCTCCCGGATCGATCCGGTCCGAACCACCTCGTTGAAGTATCGCAGCTGCGTGAGCGACATCGCCGTTTCCTGTTCTATCTATTGGAACACGATGTTCAAATTTACATTCTTGAAGCAACAGAGTCACCGCGCCATCTTTGCCTCGTCAGGCGGTGCTCTGCCGCCGCCGAACGTTCCGACGTAGCCAACCGGGACCGCCCGAGAGTGCCGGCGGGCCTCCGATTTTCCGCTTGCGATTGAACTGAACGAGGGAGATTCCCGATGCCTGAAGTCCTGTCCATGGAATCCGCCGGTTATCGGTTCATCAAGGGCGTCTTTCAGTACTCGGCCGGCGTGGCGGCGCTGCCGGGCTACGAGATCGAGCGGGTCCGCTTCCATCGGCTGCTGCCGCTGGCCGAGGGCTTCGCCGCCATCGAGGCGCATCTCAAGTCACTGGGACGTCCGGTGACGGCACTGTGCGCGTGCGAGCTGCGCTCGCCCGAGCCGTTCACGGAAGCGGGATTCCAGGCCTTCAACCGCGAATATGTCGGGACGCTGGAGCGCTGGGGCATCATGTCCGGCGGCGTCAATCCCGTCGCGCGGACGAATGTCTGTCCCGAGGCCGGCAAGCCGGCGGTGCCGAGCTTCTATGCCTTCTCCTATACCGTGCCGGCGGCGCCGAACCGGCGCGGCACCTTCGTGATCGCCGGCAGCGGCGAGGCGCCGGAGGGCAAGGGCAACTACCGCGACCATGCCATCCGGCTCGGCGACCGGTCGCCGGAAGGCCTGCGCGAGAAGGCGCGCTGGGTGCTGGGCGAAATGGAGCGCCGCATGGCCGCGTTGGGCTTCGGCTGGGCGGATGCGACGGGCACGCATCTGTACACGGTCTACGACGTGCATCCGTTCCTGCACGAGGAGATCGCGCTTCGCGGCGCCATGGCCGCGGGATTGAGCTGGCATTTCTCCCGCCCGCCGGTGCAGGATCTCGACTACGAGATGGATGTCCGGGGCGTGCTGCGCGAACACGTGCTCGCTTGAACGCTCAAGCACCCAGGCAGGGGAAGGGGGAATCGCGTGACCAAGCAGGTGATCTACACCGATCGCGTGATGAAGCCGATCGCGCATTTCTCCCATGCCGTGCGGGTCGGCAACGTCATTCATCTCGGCGCCACGGCAGGGACCGATGCGCAGCGCCGTCTTGCCGGCGCCACGCCGGGCCTAGTCGACGTCGCGGCACAGACCCGCAAGATGTTCGAGAACGCCGCCACGGTGCTCGGCCTGCTCGGCGCCGGGCTGGAGCACGTCGTCCGGCTCAAGACCTACATCACCGATCTGCGCGACCTGCCGGTCTACGAAAAACTCTATGCCGAGACGTTCGGCAACATCCGCCCGAACCACGTCATCGTCGGCTCGGCCGGTTTTCCGTTGCCGCAGGCGGCCATCGAATTCGATCTGGTCGCGGTGGTCGACTCGGCCGTCACGCGCCTGCCCGAGGCGGGTGATGCGGCGCACGCCGCGGACCGGTACTACTGCACGGCCGGCCCGGCTTCGGGCGACGCGCCGCCGCCGGCAAGCTTCGCCGCGCAGATGGAAGAAGCGCTGCGCCAGTTGCGGGCGCGTCTTGCCGCCGGCGGGTTCTCGCTCGGCGACACGGTTTACCTCCATGTCACGCTGCAGGACGTCCGCGACGCGGCGACGTGTGCCACGGCGGTCAAGGCCTTCTTCCCGCAGCCCGCGCCCGCCTGCGTCGTGGTGGTCGCGCCGCTGCCGAAGCCCGATTGGATGCTGCAGCTCGAAGCCGTGGCCGTGAAGGGCGGCGGCCGGCCGGTGCGCGCCGGTCTCTCGTCCACCGAATTCGACCTCGGCACGCCGGCCATGCTCGCCGGCGACGAACTCTACATCGGCGGACAGTTTGGTCGCGGCGCCGGCGTGGAGGCGCAGACCCGCGCCGCCTGGGACCGCATTCGTGCGTTGCTCGATGCCGTCGGCATGGACGCCGCGGCCATTCTGCGGACCAACAACGTGCTCACCGATTGGCGCAACTACGCCGGTTTCAATGCCGGATACGGCGCCAACGTCAGCGAGCCCTATCCGCCGCGCACGACCGTGCTGGGCGGCTTGGCGCAGCGCGACGCACTGGTGCAGATCGAGGCCCTGGCGCATCGGCACGGCGGCACGGCCACGATCGTACAGGCGCAGGGGTGATGCCGACTGCGTGGCGTCACTTCTTCTGATCGAATCCCATACTTTTCAGCACCGGCCCCAGACCGAGCAGGTCCACGGTCGTGGCGCCTTCCTGGATGGCGTGGCGCATTGCCTCTTCCTTCCGCTCGCGCTCGCGCGCCTTCCTCACGACGTCGTCCAGCTCGTTCGCGGCAATCACCACCACGCCGTCGCGGTCGCCGACGACGATGTCGCCCGGGTTGACCGGGACGCCGCCGCAGACGATCGGGGCATTGACCCTGCCGGGCTGATTCTTCGTGGTTCCCTTGATGGACAGGCCGCGCGCGAATACGGGAAAGCGCATGCGGATGATCGCCTCGGCATCACGGACCGCGCCGTCGATGATCAGGCCGGCGATGCCGCGCATCTGCGCCGCGAAGGTCAGGATGTCACCCCAGGGCCCCGCCTCGAGATAGCCTTTGGCATCGACGACCAGGACGTCGCCGGGTTCGGCGATGCTCACGGCGTGATGGATCATCAGATTGTCGCCGGGACGGCAATCGACGGTCAGGGCGCGGCCGGCGAGCTTCAGCGACGGATCGAGCGGCTTGATCCCCGCATCCAGCGCCCCTTTCTGGCCTTGCGCTTCGTGCAAGGTCGCAACGCCGAGCTGCGTCAGGGTCTCGATCTGCTCGGGGGTGAGCCGTGAACTCATTTCCGTCTCCTCATGCTTTCTTCCGGGCGAAAATCGCCGGCCGCGATCCTCGCCAACATCGCCCGTTCTCGCCAAGAGATTTTCGCGCTGCTCGCGCCGCTCAGGCATCCGTCGCATCGTCGGACCGCGCGAGGTGCGGCGCCGATTTCGGCACGTGGCCGCTGACTTCCGCGCCCGCGTCGGCATCGAGGAACACGAACACGAGCGCCGATGCCGCGACGATGGCGGCGACCACCAGGAACGCGATGGTGAAGTCGCCCAAAGCCAGGACGTCGCTCCCGCGCGCCATCATCGCGAGGTGCAGGATCAGCGCGCCAACGCCCACCCCGACGCTGGTGGCGAGCTGCTGTGCCGTGCCGGAGAGGCTGGTCGCGCGGCTCATCCGTTCGGCCGGCACGTCGGCGAACGCCAGCGAATTCAGGCTGGTGAACTGCAGCGAGCGGAGAAAGCCGCCGCCGAGAAGAACCAGCAGCATGACGGCCGTGGCCGTGTCCGGCCGGAACAGGCCGTAGACGGCGAAGAAGACGGCGCAGAGCAGGCCGTTGCCGATCAGGACCGACCGGAACCCGAAGCGGTTCAGGATCGGGGCCGCGGCCACCTTCATGGCAATCGCGCCGACGGCGGACACGAAGGTGATGAGGCCGGAGCTGAACGCCGTCAGGCCGAAGCCGATCTGGAGCATCAGCGGCAGCAGGAACGGCGAGGCGCCGGCGCCGACGCGGAACAGAAAGCCGCCGGAGAGGCTCATCCGCAATGTCGGGATGCGGAACAGTGACAGGTCGAGGACGGGCGCGGTGACGCGGCGGGCGTGGCGGACATAGACCGCGAGCGCCGTCGCGCCAACGACGAGCAGCGCCGCGGTGACGCCGGCCGGCAGCACGTCGCGGCCGATCGTCTCGAAGCCGAAGACCAGCGCGGTGAACCCGACGGCCGTGAGCAGCAGGCCGCGCACGTCGAGCGGGGGCACCGTCTGTTCGCGCGTGTCCTCGATGTAAAGGAGCGCCAGCGCGATGCCGACGATGCCGATCGGGATGTTGATCCAGAAGATCCAGCGCCAGGACAGATAGGTCGCGAGAAATCCGCCGAGCGGCGGCCCGATCACCGGCCCGACCAGGGCGGGCATGGTCAGATAGGCCATCGCCCGGACCAGCTCCGGCTTCGTCACGGCGCGCAGGACCACCAGCCGCCCGACCGGCACCATCATGGCGCCGCCCAGGCCCTGAAGAATGCGGGCAAGGACGAGTTCCACGAGCGATCCGCTCAACCCGCACAGGATCGAGCCGAGCGTGAAGACGGCAATCGCAAGCGTGAAGACGCGCCGCGCGCCGAAGCGGTCGGCGATCCAGCCGCTGACCGGAATGAACACGGCGAGACTGAACAGGTAAGCGGTGATCGCAAGGTTGAGGCGCACCGGGCTCTCACCGAACGAGGCCGCAATCGCCGGCAGCGCCGTCGACAGCACCGTCGAGTCGAGGTTCTCCATGAACAGGGCGCAGGCGACGATCAGGGGGATCAGCACGCGCCGCGGCAAGCTCGTCTCCTCTTCCGTCTCCGGCTGCGGTGGCACGAATGCGAAGTTAGGACGGCGACGCCGTCGCGAGTCACGAAATTTTCACGCGCGAGCCATTCCGGATCGGCGCCGCTTGCCTTCTTGCGGCGTCACCCTCAGGCTGCGCCGCGCGCGGCGCGACGGGCGTAGAGGCGGTCGAGCACGTCGATCATTTCGGGCGGCAGATACGACTTGCCGCGCGCGAGGATGTCGTCAGGGATGCCGAATAGTGCTTCGGCAACGGCGCCGGCGATGCAGGCGATGGTATCGCTGTCGCCGCCGATCGAGACGGCGTTGCGCAGCGCGTCCTCGTATCCGGTCGCCTCCAGCGCGCAGGTCAGGGCCTGCGGCACCGTGCCCTGGCAGGACGGATCGAAGCGGTAGCCGGGCCGGATCTGATCGACGCTCTGCGACAGGTCATAGCCGAACCGCGCCGCGATCTCGGCGCGCAGTTCAAGGGCCGGAACGCCCTCGAGTGCAAGGCGGACGGCCGTCGCGACGGCGGCGGCGCCTTTGATTCCTTCCGGATGATCGTGGCTGACCGCCGTGACATGCCGGGCGAGTGCCGCGGCTTCGTCGACGTCGCGCGCGAGGAAGCCGGCGGGACCCGCCCGCATCGCCGCACCGGTGCCCCAGCTTCGATACGGGCCCATTTCGGGCCGGCGCAGCCACTCGCGAAAAGAGGCACCGTAGCCACGGTCGGGATAACGTCCGCCCCAGACCCGCAGACTGACGGCCGGATCGAGGCCGTCGAGCAGGGCCGCGGCGACCGCGACCGTGCACACGGTGTCGTCGGTGAAGGTGCAGCCGGGCCCGAAGAGTTCGAAATCCTTGCTCTTGCGGTTCTGCGCCTCGTAGATCGAGCCGACGATGTCGCCGATCACGGCCCCGTACATCGGAGGGCGGCTCCAGCCTAGCCGTAGAGCGCATCAAGCTTGGCGCCGTAGGTCTCGCGGATCTTGTGGCGCCGGATCTTGAGCGTCGGCGTCATCATCTCGTTGTCGATGCTGAACGGCTCGTGCGTCAGAATGAACTTGCGCACGCGCTCGTGGGGCGCCACCTGCGCGTTGACGCGCGCGACGGCACTGTCGATCTTCGCCTTCAACGTCTTTTCGTCGCACGCCGCGATCAGGTCGGCATGCGGCACGATCACGGCCACGAGATACGGCCGCCGGTCGCCGTAGACCATCACCTGCGCGATCTCGGGCTGCAGCGCGAGCATGCCCTCGATCCGGGCCGGCGCGATCATCTCGCCGCCCGAGACTTTGATGAAGTCCTTCTTGCGGTCGGTGATCTTGATGTAGCCGTCCTCGTCGATCAGCCCGATGTCGCCCGTATGCAGCCAGCCGTCGCGGATTGCGTTCGCCGTCGCCTCCGGATCGTTCCAATAGCCCGACATGACCAGCTCGCCGCGCACGAGGATCTCGCCGTCGGGGGCGATCTTGACCTCGACATCGGTGAGCGGCGGACCCACCGTGGCGAGCTTCACGCGATGGGGCGGATTGCAGCTCACCACGGGCGCCGCTTCGGTCTGGCCGTAGCCCTGCAGCACGCGCACGCCGAGGGCGGTGAAGAACAGGCCGATATCGTAGTTGAGCGGCCCGCCGCCGGAGACGAACGCCTTGAGGCGTCCGCCGAAGCGCTGGGCGACCTTGCGCCGCACGAGCCGGTCGAGCGCGAAATCGACGATACGCTCGCCGAGCGTCAGCTTGTCCGGCATCTCGATGCGCTTGCGGCCGAGTTCGAGCGTGCGCTCGAACAACCGGCGCTTCAGCGGTTTTTCCCGTTTCAGGCCGGCGGCGATGCGCTCGTGCATGACCTCGTAGAGGCGCGGCACGGCCGTCATGATCGTCGGCCGCACCTCAGCCATGTTCCGCATCAGCGCCTCCGCACTCTCCGCGAAACAGACATGCGCGCCGATCGAAAGCGCGAACGCGCCGATGCAGGTGTGCTCGTAGGAATGCGACAGCGGCAGGAACGACAGGAAGACCTCGTCCTCGAGGCCGAGCTGCCGCAGCAGATCGTACGCGCCCTGGCAGTTGCACAGGATCGCCCCGTGGCTCAGCGTGACGCCCTTGGGCAGTCCGCCGGTGCCGGAGGTGTGGATGATGCAGGCGATGTCGCGGCGCGTCAGGCGCGCCACCGTTTCGGCAACGTCGTCGGGGGCGGCGTCGCCGAGCGCCAGTGCCTCCGGCCACGGCACGATCCGCACGCCGACATCCTGCGCGAGGTCCGGCGGCTCGATGGCGACGACGATGCCGCAGCCGGGAGTCTCGCGGGCCGCGCTGAGCGCACGCTCGGCCAGCGCCCTGGTCGATGCGATGACGGCCTTCACCCCGGCATTGGTGAAGACGTGGCGATGGTCGGCGACGGTATTCGTCGTATAGGCGGGGACGGTGATCGCGCCCGCGGCCATGATGGCATAGTCGGCGACGATCCATTCCGGACGGTTCTCGGCGACGAGCGCGACGCGGTCGCCCGGCCGGATGCCGAGCGCGCGCAGGCCGCGGGCGAGCCGGTTCACCGCGCGCGCGAGTTCGGCATAGGTCGTCGTCACCCAGGTGCCGTCGCGCCTGACCCCGAGCGCCGGCCGGTCACCCAGCCGCGCGGCTGTATCGAACAGCATGCGAACAAGATTGGGGCAGGTGCGGTAATCCATCTGGCTGCTTCACTTCCCTGGGAGCGGTGCCGCTTATCGCGGGGAGACCGGAACTTGGCGTCGGGGCCGCCGACACTTATATCGATGGACGTCTGCAGGAGTTAAGCCCAATGAAGCCTGTCTGTTGCCGCGGCCGTGCCCCGGCCGCCACCGTCCTCGAACGTCCCTCGGAACCGGACAATTTCGGCGACCTTCCCCAGTGGGATCTGTCCGATCTTTATGCCGGGCGCGAAGATCCGACGCTGGCCGTCGACCTCGACACGGCCGAGGCCGAGGCGAAAGCCTTCCGCGAACGCTATTTCGGCCGGTTGGCCGGCCTGCCGGGGACCGAGCTCGGGGCGGCAGTCCGCGAGTATGAGCGGATGGAGGAACGCCTCAGCCGCATCATGAGCTTCGCCGAGCTGACCTATGCCGGCAACCAGAGCGACCCGCTGGTCGCCAAGTTCTTCCAGACGATGCAGGAGCGGGTCAACGCCATCTCGGCGCAGCTCCTGTTCTTCACGCTCGAGCTCAACCGGATCGAGGACGCGGATCTCGCCGAGAAGCTGCGCGCGCCGGAGCTCGCGCGCTACCGGCCGTGGCTGGAGGATTTGCGCGTCTTCCGTCCGCATCAGCTTTCGGACGAGATGGAACGGCTGCTCCATGAAAAGCACGTGACGGGCCGCAGCGCCTGGGTGCGTCTGTTCGACGAGACGATCGCGGCGCTGCGCTTCCCGGTGAACGGCAAGGAGCTGACCAGCGCCGAGGCGCTTCACCTGCTGTCCGATCGCGACGCCACGGTCCGCCGGGCGGCCGCCAAGGCGATCGGCAAGGTGCTGGGCGACAACATCCGCATTTTCGCGCTCGTCACCAACACCCTCATCAAGGACAAGGAAATCGAGGACAAGTGGCGGAACTATCCGCGGCCGATCTCGGCGCGGAATCTCGCCAACCGCGTCGAGGACGAGGTCGTCGATGCGCTGATCTCATCGGTGCGCGCCGCCTATCCGCGGCTGTCGCATCGCTACTACGCGATCAAGGCGAAGTGGTTCGGCGTCGAGCAGATGCCATACTGGGACCGCAACGCGCCGCTTCCCGACGTCGAGGAAGAGGTGATCCCGTGGTCGCGTGCGCGCGACATCGTGCTCGATGCCTATGCGCGCTTCTCGCCCGAGATGGCGTCCATCGGCGCGCGCTTCTTCGAGCGCGGCTGGATCGACGCGCCCGTGAAGCCGGGCAAGGCGCCGGGCGCCTTCGCGCACCCGACCGTGCCGTCGGTCCATCCCTATCTGCTGCTGAACTACCAAGGCAAGGTGCGCGACGTGATGACGCTCGCCCACGAACTCGGCCACGGCGTGCACCAGGTTCTGGCCGCATCACAAGGCCACCTGATGGCGGATACGCCGCTGACGCTGGCCGAGACCGCCTCGGTCTTCGGCGAGATGCTGACCTTCCGCGCCATGCTCGAGGCCGAGAAGGATCCGAAACGCCGCAAGGCGATGCTGGCCGGCAAGGTCGAGGACATGCTGAATACCGTCGTCCGTCAGATCGCGTTCGTCGAGTTCGAGCGGCGGCTTCATGACGAGCGGCGCAACGGCGAGCTCACGCCCGACCGCATCGGCGAGATCTGGTTCGACGTGCAGCGCGAGAGCCTGGGGCCGGCGTTGCGTTTCGAGGACGAATACCAGTTCTACTGGTCCTACATTCCGCACTTCGTCCACACGCCGTTCTACGTCTATGCCTATGCGTTCGGCGACTGCCTGGTGAATTCGCTCTATGCCGCCTATCAGCGTTCGCCGGAGGGGTTCGCCGACAAGTATCTCGATCTGCTGCGCGCGGGCGGCACCAAACATCACAAGGAACTTCTCGCGCCGTTCGGTCTCGACGCCGCCGATCCGAAGTTCTGGCAGAGCGGCCTGGACGTGATCGCGGGGCTCATCGACGAGCTCGAGCGGCTGTCATGAGCGCGGCTGCGCCGGTGACGACCGCCAATGGCTGAGCGCGACGACGAGAACACGCTCGGCGGGCGCATAAGGCGCTATGCCCGCGTCGGGACCGCCGTCGGCGGCCTCGCGGCTCGGCTCGGCGCCGAGCGCGTGCTCCGCGTCAGGCTGGACCGCGAGCGGCACGCGGCCGACCTGCGCGCGGCCCTGGGCGGGCTCAAGGGTCCGCTGATGAAGGTCGCGCAGCTCATGGCGACGATCCCCGACGCGTTGCCCGAGGAATACGTGAAGGAGCTGATCCAGCTTCAGTCGAATGCGCCGTCGATGGGCTGGCCGTTCGTCAAGCGGCGCATGGCGAGCGAGCTCGGCGCGGACTGGCGGTCGCGCTTCCGCGAATTCGAACGCGAGGCGGTGGCCGCCGCCTCGTTGGGCCAGGTCCATCGCGCCGTCGCGCACGACGGAAGGCGGCTTGCCTGCAAGCTGCAGTATCCCGACATGCAGTCCGCTGTCGAGGCCGATCTGCGCCAGCTCAAGCTGATCTTCTCGATCTACGAACGCTACGACCGCGCCATCTCGACGACGGAGATCCACGCCGAGATCGCCGAGCGCCTGCGCGAGGAACTCGACTACGCGCGCGAGGCCCGGCACATGCGACTCTACGGGCGCATGCTGGCGGACGAGCCCGGCGTAAGCGTGCCCGAGCCGGTCGACGAACTTTGCACCAGGCGTCTGCTGACGATGACGTGGCTCGACGGCATCAAACTGCTGGCCGTCGCGGACGACCCGCTGCCGCGGCGCAACCAGGTCGCCTACAACATGTTCCGGGCGTGGTACGTGCCGTTCTACTTCTACGGCGTCATTCACGGCGATCCGCACCTCGGCAACTACACGGTGCGTGCGGACGGCGGCGTCAACCTGCTCGACTTCGGCTGCATCCGCGTGTTCAAGCCGAAATTCGTCGCGGGCGTCATCGACCTGTACGAGGCGCTGCGGCGCAACGACGAGGCGCTTGCCGTGCACGCCTACGAGACCTGGGGCTTCCGCAATCTCTCGCGGGAGCTGATCGCCGTGCTGAACCAGTGGGCGGCGTTCGTCTACGCCCCGCTGATGGAGGACCGGCCGCGCCTGATCGAGGAGACGAATTCGGGCGTGTACGGTCGCGAGGTGGCGGAGAAGGTCCACCGCGATCTCCGGCGCGTCGGCGGCGTCACGCCGCCCCGCGAGTTCGTGCTGATGGACCGGGCGGCGATCGGGCTCGGCTCGGTCTTCATGCATCTGCGCGCGGAGATCAACTGGCACCGCCTGTTCCACGATCTGATCAGGGATTTCGACGTGAAGGCGCTGGCCAGGCGGCAGGCCGCCGCGCTCAAGGCCGTCGGCCTCGAGCGGCCGCGCTGACCGGATCGTTCGCGCCGGCGAGCGGCACGTCTCGTCCGTGGCGGCGCCTGGCCGGACCGCCACATCACCTTGCCGCCACCGGAGCTGAACTTGATCGCGTTCGACGGCAGATTCAGCAGGATCGGGCGGAGACGGGCTTCGTCGCCGCGCAGGTACGGAAGGTCGCTCGGGATGTTTCCCAGAACGGCGATGCCGACCTGCTGCGCGCGGATGGATGCGCGAGACGCAGGTCTGCACGATGTGACCGACGTCGAGGATTTCGTCGCGCAGATCCATCTTGCCGATCTCGAGCCGGGTCATGTCCAGGATGTCCGCGATCAGCTCGAGCAGATGCTGTCCCGAGGCGCGGATGTCGGACACGTTCCTTCTGCTTGGCGGTGAGCGGCCCGGAATGCTCGCGCGCGAGAAATTCGGCGATGCCGATGACGGCGTTGAGCGGGGGCCTCGGCTCGTGGCTCATGTCGGCGAGGAACACGGTCTTCGCCCGGTCGGCCGCTTCGGCACACGATTTCGTCGGCGTATCCCACCCGCGACCACCAGTGCGGCGTTGCGGCGCTCGGCCTGGGCCACGAGGTTCCGTACGGCGAGCCGGCATTGCGCATAGCCCTGTGCAGCGGCGCCCGGCAGCATGACGATGCCGCCGATCAGCGCGAACGTGCGGGCGAGGCTCGAGATGCTGATCCCGACACCCTTTCGTCGGGCAAGGACAACTGCCGGAAAATCCTCGACCAGTAGAATGGATTGAACGACCGAAATACTGTCCGCACCCGTGGCGGCGCGGGTGGCCCAGGTTCCGCCGACGGCCGGGGCATGCATTCGCGCTTGGCAAAGCGGGACCGCCTTGGCATTGTTGCCCCGCCCAAACCTCTCTTAAGCACCAGAATCACAAGGCCTTCCTGCCATGAAGCTCGCCATTCCCAAGGAGCGCCGTCCCCATGAGCGGCGCGTGGCCGCCTCGCCGGAGACCGTCAAACGGATGAAGGCCATGGGGCTGACGGTGGTCGTCGAGACCGGTGCCGGCGAAGGCGCGGCCCTGCCCGATCAGGCGTTCATCGACGCCGGCGCCGAGATCGCGCCGGACGCGGCGACGGCGCTGCGCGATGCCGACATCGTGCTCAAGGTTTCGCGTCCGCTGTCGCCGGCGGAGGGCGGGCTGGATGAGATCGCGGCGATGCGGTCGGGGGCGATCCTGATCGGCATGCTCGATCCGTACCGCAACCGCGACCAGGTGCGGGCCTATGCCGAGCGCGGGTTGACCGCGTTCGCGATGGAGCTGGTGCCGCGCATCACCCGCGCCCAGAGCATGGACGTCCTGTCGTCGCAGGCGAACCTGGCCGGCTACCGGGCGGTGCTCGATGCGGCGGTCGAGTTCGGCCGGGCCTTTCCCATGATGATGACCGCGGCCGGGACGATTGCGCCCGCCAAGGTGTTCGTGATGGGCGCCGGCGTGGCCGGCCTGCAGGCGATCGCGACGGCGCGGCGCCTGGGTGCGGTCGTGTCGGCCACCGACGTGCGGCCCGCGGCGAAGGAGCAGGTCGAATCGCTCGGCGCGTCGTTCGTCATGGTCGAATCCGAGGAGACCAAGGAGGCCGAGACCGCCGGCGGCTATGCCAAGGAGATGTCCGAGGATTACAAGCGCAAGCAGGCGGCCCTCATCGCCGAGACGATCAAGAAGCAGGACATCGTCATCTGCACGGCGCAGATTCCCGGCCGGCCGGCGCCGCGGCTGGTCAGTGCGGATCACGTCCGCTCGATGCGTCCGGGTTCGGTCATCGTCGACCTCGCGGTCGAGACCGGCGGCAACTGCGAGCTGTCGGTGCCCGGGCAAGTGGTGGTCGAGCATGGCGTCAAGATCGTCGGCTGGCTCAACGTGCCGAGCCGGGTCGCGGTCGACGCGTCGGCGCTCTATGCCAAGAACCTGTTCAACTTCCTGGGCCTGATCATCGGCAAGGACGGCGCGCTCAAGATCGACCCGGAAGACGAGATCATCAAAGGCACGCTGCTGACGCAGGACGGCCGCATCGTCCATCCGGCCTTCGCCGAGGCCCCGGCGCCGAGTGCCGCGTAGCCGCTGGAAATCACATGACACAAGCGCGCGTGGGCCACGGGCTCCCGGCCTTGTGAGGAGGAGTAAGCACGAATGGATCCGGCAAACATCGTCGACAATGCAGCCCAGTTGGCCAACGACGCGGCTGCGCTCGCGGAGAAGGCCAGGGCGCTGGCCGCGCAGACCGCGCTGCTGCCGCAGACGGCCGCGGGCCACGGCCCCGAGATGCTGACGCTCGGCCTTACCGTATTCGTGCTCGCCGTGTTCGTCGGCTACTACGTCGTCTGGCGGGTGACGCCGGCGCTGCATTCGCCGCTGATGGCGGTCACGAACGCGATCTCGTCGGTGATCATCGTCGGCGCGCTGCTCGCCGCCGGCGCCAGCACCGTCGGCTTCTCGCAGGCGATGGGCTTCCTCGCCGTCGTGTTGGCTTCGGTCAACATCTTCGGCGGGTTCGTCGTCACCCAGCGCATGCTGGGCAAGTTCAAGAAGAAGCAGAAGTAGTCCGGGGGCGACGGCACCATGAGCGAGAATCTCGCAGCCCTGCTGTATCTGGCCGCGTCGGTGTGCTTCATCATGTCGCTGCGGGGCCTCTCCAGCCCCGAGACGGCGCGCGCCGGCAACATCTGGGGCATCGTCGGCATGGTCATCGCCATCGTCACGACGCTGGCCCTGCCCCAGGTGGGCGGCTACGGCATGATCTTCGCCGGCATCGTCATCGGCGGCGCGATCGGCACCTTCATCGCGCTGCGCATCCAGATGACGGCGCTGCCGCAGCTCGTCGCCGCCTTCCACTCGCTGGTCGGCCTCGCCGCGGTCTTCGTGGCCGCCGCCGCGCTCTATTCGCCGACCTCGTTCGGCATCGGCACGCCCGGTGCGATCAGGCTGGGAAGCCTGATCGAGATGGGCCTCGGCACCGCCATCGGCGCCATCACCTTCACCGGCTCGGTCGTCGCGTTCGCCAAGCTGCAGGGCCTGGTCTCGGGCGCGCCGCTGACGTTCCCGATGCAGCATCCGCTCAACGCCGCGCTCGGCGTCGTCATCGTCCTGATCGGCGTCTGGTTCGCGTTGACCGGGAGCACGTTCGCGTTCTGGCTGCTGGTCGTGCTGTCGCTGCTGCTCGGCTTCCTGCTGATCGTGCCGATCGGCGGCGCCGACATGCCGGTCGTGATCTCGATGCTCAACTCGTATTCGGGCTGGGCCGCGTGCGGCATCGGCTTCACGCTGCAGAACAACCTGCTGATCATCACCGGCGCGCTGGTCGGCTCGTCGGGCGCCATCCTCAGCTACATCATGTGCAAGGGGATGAACCGCTCGATCTTCAACGTCATCCTCGGCGGCTTCGGCGGCGAGGGCGGCGCGGCGGCCGCGGGCGGGGCGAAGGAGCAGCGCCCGGTGAAAGCCGGCTCGGCCGAGGACGCCGCGTTCATCATGAAGAACGCGAACTCGGTGATCATCGTCCCCGGCTACGGCATGGCCGTCGCCCAGGCGCAGCACGCGCTGCGCGAGATGGCCGACCTGCTCAAGGCCGAGGGGATCCAGGTCCGCTACGCCATCCATCCGGTGGCGGGCCGCATGCCGGGCCACATGAACGTGCTGCTGGCCGAGGCCAACGTGCCATACGACGAGGTGCTCGAGCTCGAGGAGATCAACCGCGACTTCGCCCAGACCGACGTCGCCTTCGTGATCGGCGCCAACGACGTGACCAACCCGGCGGCGAAGTCCGATCCGAAGTCGCCGATCTACGGCATGCCGGTCCTCGACGTCGAAAAGGCCAAGACCGTCCTGTTCGTGAAGCGCTCGATGGCGACCGGCTATGCCGGCGTGGACAACGAGCTGTTCTACCGCGACAACACGATGATGCTGTTCGGCGACGCCAAGAAGGTCGTCGAGGACATCATCAAGGCCTTGAGCGGCGGACACTGAGCCGCAGAGAGCCGAAAAAAGAGGCCGCCGGGCTTCACCGCCCGGCGGCCTTCTCTTTTTCGGCAGGTGCGGCGCCTTTCCGCGACCTCCCACGCGCGGCGCACGCGAATTACCCACGCGAGGTATCCGTCCAAGGTTGCGCGGAGCGGGCGCAAGGGCTTAGCCTCTTCCTTTCCGTGCCGCAGCATGAGCGGCGCGGCATCGGGACATTTGCCGGGAAAGGGGGTCGCGATGACGATCGACATCGGCCTGCTGCTGTATCCGCGCCTGACGCAGCTCGACCTCACCGGGCCATACGAGGTGTTCGCGCGCATTCCCGATGCGCGGGTCCATGTCGTCTGGAAGACGCGCGACCCTGTCGCGACCGAACGCGGACTTTCGATTCTGCCGACGGCGACGTTCGAGACCTGTCCGCCGCTCGACGTCGTGTGCGTTCCGGGCGGACCGGGACAGAACGACGTCATGCTCGACGACGAGGTGCTGGCGTTCCTGCGCGAACAGGGCCAGGCGGCGCGCTTCGTCACCTCGGTGTGCACGGGGGCGCTCGTGCTCGGCGCCGCTGGCCTTTTGCGCGGCTATCGCGCGACGACGCACTGGCTGTCGCTGGACCTGTTGCCGCTGTTCGGCGCGATTCCGGTCAAGGAGCGCGTCGTCGTCGACCACAACCGCATCACCGGCGGCGGGGTGACGGCGGGGATCGACTTTGCATTGAGGATCGTCGGCGAGCTGTACGGCCCGGCGATGGCGCAGAGCATCCAGCTTCAGATCGAGTACAATCCGGCACCGCCGTTCGACGCCGGCACGCCGGAGGCCGCCGATCCCAAGATCGTCACCGCGATCCGCACGCAGACCGCCGCGTTCCAGGCAAAACGGCGCGCGACGGCCGAGCAGGCGGCCGCGCGCCTCAACGTGAACGCCTGAGCGGCGGGACGCTCGATCGTCGACGGGCAATCTTCGATGGAGAACCGCGCCTTGAGCATCAAGACGCTGTCGTCGCGCGAGATCTACCGCAACCGGTGGATGACGCTGCGCGAGGACAAAATCCGGCGCGCCGACGGCAGCGAAGGAATCTACGGCGTCGTGACCAAGCCGGACTTCGCCCTGATCATTCCGCGCGAAGACGGCGCGTTCCATCTCGTCGAGCAGTTCCGCTACACCGTGCAGGCGCGCTTCCTCGAGTTTCCGCAGGGAACGTGGGAAGACAGGCCCGAGGCCACGCCCGAGGAAGTCGCCGCCGGCGAACTGCGCGAGGAAACCGGGCTCGTCGCCGGCCGCATGACCTATGTCGGCCATCTGTGGATGGCCTACGGCTTCCTCAAGCAGGGCATGCACGTGTTTCTGGCCGAGGACCTGACCCAGGGGCCGCACGCGCGCACGCCGGAGGAACAGGACCTCGTCTGCCGCAAGATGCCGATAGCCGAGTTCGACGCGCTGGTGCGCGACGGCACGATCAAGGACGTGGCGACGCTTTCGGCCTACGCATTGCTGCGCGCTAAGGGATTCGCCTGAAGCGCGATGGTCGCGCGTCCTGCAAAATCCGATTCCGCCCTACGCCGGCAGGCTCGCCTTCGGCGCGGACGTCGGTTCCTGAACGTGGTCGCGACCCGGCACCGCCGGTCGGGAAGGACGACCCGGCAAATGCAGGACGTTCGGGACGGATGGGACAGGCGGGACGGATGGGACAGGCGGGACAGATGGGACAGGTGGGACACGCGGGACGGGGACGGCCGATGCGGCCGGCGCAGGCGTCGGGGCGGCCGTGCGCGTTGGAGGTGGCGCCTTGGCCGGCGCGGCGGATGACGCGGCGTTCGGGACAGGTGGGACAGGCTTCGCCGGCGGGACAGGTGGGACAATCGGGACAGATGGGACAACCGGGACGGCGGCCGCAGCGCTTTTCTGGGCGGTCGCGTTCTGCGCGGCGTTCTGCTCGGCCTCGCGCTGGCGCGCCAGCGCCCAGACGTGTCGTATCTCGTCGTCGGACACGTGCAGCCAGCGGTGCACCTTGGACTTCGAAATGCCGAGCCGGTCGGCGATCGCCCGTACCGACAGGCCCTGGCGGTAGAGGTGGCGGACCTCTTCGGCGGTGGGACCGTGCACGTCCTCGCGGCGCCAGACCGGCTCGCCGCCTTCGAAGTCGAGGCTCGCCTCGAACGGCGCCACCGCGGCACCGGTGCCATACCGGCATTTGAGGAGATGCACTTCGAACCGCACGCCGTCGGCGGCGTCGTGCCCCTTGGGATGCCGCAGGGCGAGCACCGTGCCGGCGATGTCCTCGATGTCGTCAATGCCGCGGCGTGTGCCGTCGACGACGAGGATGCCAATGCCCTGTCGACGTAGGTTGAACAGCCAGTCGACGACGGCGCACCATGCGGCAGCACGACGTGCACCGGTGCGCAGGAGCGGCGCAAGGCCGTCGAAGACGATCAGATCGTAGTCTTTGGCGAGCCGTGCAAATTCATCCCGTCCCTCGTCCGTCGACAGGTCGGGCAGACGACGCTCCTGCGCGTCGGCGGCGAGCAGATGAAGCGTGCCGTCGACGCTGCGGCGGCGCGGATCCATCTTGCGGCGGTTGGCCCACGACCACGCACCGAGCCGGGCGACGCGCGCCTGCAGCACATGGAGCGGCAGCCGCGTATCGACGAAGAGGACACGCCGGGGACACACGGCGAGCTGACTGCCCCAGCCGAACAGCGAGTCGCCGGTCCATCCGTCGGCGGCGCCGAAGGCCATGGTGAGCGCGAGCCAGCTCTTGCCGATGCCGCGCGGCCCGCGGACGAGCGTGATGTCGCCCGCCGCCAGGACGGGATGGAGCAGGGGCACGCGCAGCGGCAACGACATGGTGCGCAGCATGTCCCAGTCGAGCACGCACAGGCTTTCGCGCCCGCCGTCGGCGGGCATCGTATCGAACGGCATGACGGTCTCCCCTGGTTCGTGCGGACAGCAAAAAGGCGTGCGCCGCGAAAAGGATCGCGGGGCACGCCCCTGACGAAATGCCGTCCGGTCAACGAAAACGCCCGCCGGTCGAGGGGACCGCGCAGGCGCATTTATCCGGCCCCGATTAGACGGGAGTCCGGCGGGGGCGTCAACCCACTTTCTTCGGCGCATTCGTCGACACGTCGTCGCGGATCGTTTTCGGCCGGAATCCCATGCGCCGGCGCTTTCGCCGCATGGCCAAGGCGATCGATCCTCTTTCCTCGTCATGCGCGGCGTGTTCCCGGTGAGGTTCGCATCGAGTGCGCCGGCACGCGTTCATTCGAACCGGCCCCGGTTCTCTCGGGACGGTTCACACCGCCATATGGACATTCGCGTCGCGAAAAAGCCATAAGCCGGGTCGCTCGGTTGCGTTCCGAGGTGCCATCGCCGAAGATGCGCGGGCGGCTGCCGACCACGGACCCGTGAGGACGAATGTCACGGACACGGGGCGACGCGGGAAAGACCCGCGATCCGGTTCTCGTCGATCTGGCCCTGCAGGGCGGCGGCTCGCACGGCGCCTTCACCTGGGGCGTGCTCGACCGTCTGCTCGAGGAAACGTGGCTGCGGATCGATGCCATCTCCGGCACCTCGGCCGGGGCCATGAATGCGGCCGTGCTCGCCGACGGCTGGATGGAAGGCGGCGCATCGGGGGCGCGCGCCGCACTCGATGCCTTCTGGGAGCGCGTCGCCTGTGCGGCGATGTTCAGCCCGCTGCAACGCACGCCGCTCGACCACATGCTCGGCCGCTGGACGCTCGATCACTCGCCGGTCTTCATCGGCTTCGATCTCATGGCGCGTCTTCTGTCGCCGTACGATCTCAATCCGCACGGCTTCAATCCGCTGCGGGAGATCCTGGCGGAGAGCGTCAACTTCGCGCGGCTGGCGCGGGCGCCCATCAAACTCTTCATCACCGCGACCAACGTCCGAACGGGGCGCGGCCGCATCTTCCGCAATGCCGAGATTTCGCCGGACGTTCTGCTCGCCTCGGCCTGCCTGCCGACGCTGTTCCAGGCGGTCGAGATCGACGGCGAAGCCTATTGGGACGGCGGCTATGTGGGGAATCCCACGATCACGCCGCTCGTGCGCGAGAGCGATGCGCAGGATTCGATCCTGGTGCAGATCAATCCGCGCGAACGCCCCGGCACGCCGCGCGCGGCGGGCGAGATCCTCAACCGCCTGAACGAGGTGTCGTTCAACGCCGCGCTGATGAAGGAGCTGCGCATGATCGCGCTGCTGCGCCGCGCCGCCGATCCCGGATCGGGCGAGGGCGCGCGGTGGGCGGCGATGCGCACGCACCGGATCATGACCGACATGATGATCGACCTCGGCTACTCGTCGAAGCTGAACGCGGAGCGCGAGTTCCTGCACATGCTGCGCGCGGAGGGGCGGCGCGCGGCGAGCGAATTCCTCGATGCGCACGCGGACGACATCGGGCATCGCTCGACGGCCGATCTCGACGCGCTGATGGCGGAGTGTTGAGCCGAAAATCCGGCCGCGGTTCGCCTCAGCCGCGCGCTTCGCCTTCGCGCACGGCCGCCGCGAGATCCTCGTCCGACAGGACCCGGACGTCGGGATCCGCAGCGTTGCCGTCGCCGGGCGTGAAGCGCAATCCCTCCATGTATGGCGTGGGTTTCCGGCGCCGGTAATCGGCGAATTCCTGCGCGTAATAGGCCCGCGCCTCCGGTACGGTTTTCGCGCCGGTGACGATGTCGTGCATGAGGTTGAGCGCGAGCAAGTTCGCCTGCTCGTCATGGCAGCGGGCCGACACCTCGCCGGCGGTGCGCTCGACCACCACGCTGCCGTCGAATTCGGCAAGCTGCGAGAACTTGTCCACCGGCACCCGATAATCGATGACGGACTCGACCGCATCGATATGGGGCACTGGAAAATCGTGCCGGTAAAAGGTCTTCGTCGCCACGATCCGCTTCCACGGACCGCGCCTGTGCCACGTGAGCTGCGTCGCCGTGACCTCGTCGGGCTCGCCATAGCGGTCGATGACGAGGCGAGCGGCCTCCCGCGACTCCTCGGGCCAGTCCTCGATGCTTCGCGATCCCTGTGCCGCCGTCATGTACCGATCTCCCTGAATCGCCGGATTATCCGGCACCATCGGCGAGCGCACGGCCGCGCTCGCCCGCGATCCGCCGCATCCGCCGCCGTTCGCCCCGCAGTTGGGACGTCCGGACGTCGCGGCCGGTTCCATGCGGCAGCGCGCGGCCGGCCGAGCATCGGCCGGAGCCGTGCCGTCGATCGTCTTGCCGTCGAATCGTCGCGCCACATGCCGCGGCGCAATCCACGATCGAAGATTTCGGCGTTGCGACGAGCGTCCAAGGGCGCGCCCGCTGTCGCCGGCACACGGGCACAGGAGGCATGACGTGGCCGGTCCGGCCGGTATCCACCGGCCGCGATCGGCGGTATGCGCCTGGAACATGCGACGCCGGGCCCGCGTTGCTTTTGGCGCGACGGGCCATACCGAAGCAGTATAAGGCCCCTCATGCCCACGTGAGGCCGGCGCAGAAAATCGAGGGGCGGGAGGCATGGCACGCTGGGCTGACATTGGTTTGGCAGCACAGATGGGTGAGTCATGCCGGCGTTCTCTCGGACCGTTTGCCGTTCCGCACCTCGGGCACCGTCCGTTGCGGTGCGCGTGCCGAGCGCGCAGCCATCGATCGTGAGGCGTCTCTTCGGTCTGCTGACGGCGGCGATGATCGCGCTGACCTCGGCCGGCGCGGCACGGTCGGAGCAGACGCCGGTCGGCACCGCGCTCGTGCTGCTCGCCGACGTCTCGGCGTCGATCGACGCCGGCGAATACAATCTGCAGCGCAAGGGAATTGAAGCCGCGTTCCGCGACCCCAGCGTCATCAGGGCGATCTGGAATCAGCCCTACGGCGCGATGGCGGTCACGCTCGTCGAGTGGTCGAGCTCGCAGGCGGTCATCGTTCCCTGGACGATCATTCGTGACGAAGCCTCGGCGCTCGCGTTCGCCGATGCCGTGGCGCGCGGGCAGCGCTCGAGCCTCGGCGCGACGCATATCGGCGATGCGATCGAATACGCGCTGTCGGTCCTCGATACGTGTCCGTGCCGGCCGGCGCGGCGCGTGATCGACGTCTCGGGCGACGGGGTCAACAACGGCGGCCGCCGCAGCGCGGACGAGGCGCGCGACATGGCGGTGACCCTGGGCGTCACGGTCAACGGTCTTCCCATCCGCGATCCGGCAGAGGGCGACGTCCGCACCCATTACGAGAGGCACGTGATCGGCGGGCTCGGCAGTTTCGTCGCCGAGGCCAACGGCTTCGACGACTTCGCGCGCGCGCTGCGTCACAAGCTCGTGCTCGAGATCGCCGAGGTCGGCCCTTCCTTCGCCGCCTTCTACCCGTGACGCCCGGCGACACGGCCGCGAACCGGACGCGCCGGTCGCGCGTTCGTCCCGTATCGGCCGTGATGATGCCAATATCCGACGGCGGCACCCGCGAGCGCGTCGTGCTGGTCGATGCGGCCGACCGGCCGATCGGCGTTGCCGAGAAGCTCGCGGTGCATCGCGCCAATCTGCTGCATCGCGCCGTGTCGGTGCTGATCTTCGACGCGCGCGGACGCATGCTGCTGCAGCGGCGTGCGCTCGGGAAGTATCATTCGGGCGGCCTCTGGTCGAACGCATGCTGCGGCCATCCGCGTCCCGACGAGGATGCCGCCGCGGCCGCGCACCGGCGGCTTGGCGAGGAGCTGGGCATCGCCTGCATGCTCGCCTACCGCACGCGGTACCGATACCAGGCGGATCTGGGCGACGGGCTTTACGAAAACGAGATCGTCCACGTCTTCGTCGGGCGATATGACGGCGGCATCGTCCCGAACCCGGACGAGGTCGCCGAGGTCGCCTGGGCCGCGCCGGCAGCCGTCCGCGACGAGATCGCCGCAAATCCCGAACGCTATTCGGCCTGGTTCCGGAAATACGCGCAAACGGCGTGGTTCGCCGGTTGACCGCCGGGGCAGAAGGGCACATGTCCGCCCGCGCCTGTCCGGCCGGCGTCGTTCGATCGCGCCGCGACGCGCCGCACCTTGCCGTTCAGCATTACGACCTGTCCGATTGTCGGGTTCGATCATCCGATTGTGCCGGTTCAAACCCGCGTCCCCACGGTGGAAAACGACGGACGCGGACGCTCGCGCGCGTTGCCGGCGGCGCCCCGCGCCGAAAAGGAGTCGGATGAGGCAAGCAAGGACACGACGGATCGTGGCGGCAATCGGGTTCGCCGTGGCGGCGGCCGTTTCCGGCTGCGGCAGCGGCGACGACGATCGCACCGCGGCGCTCGAGCGAAGCGTGCGTCTGCTCGAGAACCGCGCAAGCAGCATCGAAGGGCGACTCGGCCGGCTCGAGGAGCGCGGCGGCAGCACGAGCGTGCGCGATGCCGCGCTCGAGCAGCGTCTCGATTCCCTGGAAAGCCGTTTGCAGACGAGCGCGGTGTTCTCGGCCTACACGCGCGACGAGAACCGGTCCGTTCCGATCGACGGCGCGTGGCTCTACTGCGCGCTGACCCAGGCGGGCGAACAGCATCAGAGCCAGCGCTGCCATTGCGCCGTGAGCCAGGTCACCCCGACCCGTTGGGAAGTCTCGGTCGGACTCGCGCTGAACCAGGGCGGCTGTTTCTGCGCCGCGCAGTGCTTCGGGCCGGTCCGGTAACCGGTCGCGCCGCCGTTCGACGGAAAAGACAGACAGACCAGCAGACCGGGGTCCGCGGCCGGCGGCCCCTCGAGTTTCCCCCAGATATGCAGACGCCGCGAACCGGGGTTCGCGGCATCGGCGACACTCGATTGATCAGATTGAGCGGCAGCGCATACGTGCCGCCGGGGCGCTTCTCAGCCCTCGCGCTCGGCGCGCTTGCGCTGCAGCTTGCGGAAGCGGCGGATCGCCTCGGCCCGCTCGCGGGCCCTTTTCTCCGACGGCTTCTCGAAGTGCCGCCGCAGCTTCATCTCGCGGAAGACACCCTCGCGCTGCATTTTCTTCTTGAGCGCGCGGAGGGCCTGGTCGACGTTATTGTCGCGAACGATGACTTGCACGGTTTGGTCGCTCTCCTTTCCGTCAGGTTTCCAGCAGGTTCCCAACAAAAAAACACCGTGGCGGACATGCGCCCGCCCGGTTTGCACACGCGTGCTTATAGCATGACCCCCCGGCTCTTGTGAAGGTCGCCGCCCCGAGACTGGCGGCGGGCTTTACCCCGGGGGTGGGGCCCCTCATATTAGGACCATGGCCATACTCAAAATCGCCCGCATGGGGCACCCCGTCCTGCGCCAGCGCGCCGCCGCGGTTCAGAACCCGACCGACCCCGAAATTCATCGCCTGGTCGCCGACATGATCGAGACCATGGAGGATGCGAACGGCGCCGGTCTGGCGGCGCCGCAGGTCCACGTGCCGCTGCGCGTGGTCGTGTTCCATGTCCCGGCGCACCGGGTGACGGCGGGCGAGGGCGAGCCGCCCAAGGGGCTGACGGTTCTCATCAACCCGGTGATCGAGCCGCTGTCGGACGAAAAGGAGGTCGGCTGGGAAGGGTGCCTGTCGATCCCGGGCATGATCGGCGCGGTTCCCCGCTTCCGGCGCATCCGGTATCGCGGGCTGACGCCCGAGGGCACGACGATCGAGCGGATCGCCGAAGGATTCCACGCCCGGGTGGTGCAGCACGAGTGCGACCATCTCGACGGTATTCTCTATCCCATGCGCATGACCGACCTGTCGCAGTTCGGGTTTGTCGAGGAAATGCACAAGGCGTTGCCGGAGACGGCGCGCGTGCCGGTGGATTGACGACGATGAACGAGACGAAACCCTTCGACCGGGAAACGGTCCGGACGGCGATCCTCGAGGCGGCGCTGTCGCACGTGCCGTTCGACGGCTGGACGCAGGCCGTGCTGCAGCAGGCGGCGAAGGATGCCGGATTCGAGCCGGTCATGGCGCTGCGGGTCTTTCCGGGCGGTCCGGTCGAGGCGATCGAGTTCTGGTCCGCGCTCGCCGACCGGCGCATGCTCGAGGAACTCGAGCAGCAGGATCTCTTGCGCCTCAAGGTGCGCGAGCGGGTCGCGACCGCGATCCGGGTCCGGCTGACGCAGACGGCGCGCGACCGCGAAGCGGTGCGGCGCGCGCTGGCGGTCCTGGCATTGCCGCTGAATGCCGGGCGCGGGCCGGCGCTGGTGTGGCGCACGGTCGATGCGATCTGGTATGCGGCCGGCGATACGGCGACCGATTTCAACTACTACACCAAGCGCGGCCTGCTGGCCGGCGTCTACGGTGCCACCGTCCTTTACTGGCTCGACGACCGGTCGGAGGACTTCAAGGACACGTGGGCCTTCCTCGACCGGCGCATTGCCGAGGTCATGCGCGTGCCCCAGGCGCTGGGAAACATCGGCAAGCAGCTCGCGGCCTTGCCGTCGCCGTTCTCGATCCTGCGCGCGCGGCGTCCGGCGCGCTGGTGACCCGATTCATTTCGCGGGGCGACGCCGCAGCAGGCGTGCGGCACCCGCGACCGCCGCGACGACCGCGATTCCTGCGAAGACATAGACCTGGGCCGTCTTGAAACGGTCGAACGCAAGCTCGATCGCATGGCCGAACGCGTAACCGGCCGCGGCGAAGGCGACGGCCCAGATGAACGCCGCAACGAAGTTGAGGACGAGATAGCGGCGCGCCGGCACGGCGCTCATGCCGAGGATGAAGGGGCTGACGACGCGAATGCCGTAGAGAAAGCGGAAGCCCAGGATGAACCAGGCATCGTAGCGGTGGAGCAGGTCGAGCGCACGCGCCGCCTTCGGCTGCCACGCCGGCCGTCGCGCGAGGATGCGGGCCCCGTAGCGCCGTCCGAGCGCGAAGTAGAGCTGATCGCCGAAGAACGAGCCGAGAAACGCCGCCGCGATCACCCCGGCGAGGCCCAGCATGTCCTGCTGCGCAATGAAGCCCGCCACGAGGACGATGGTCTCGCCTTCGAGAAAGGTCAGAATGAAGATGATCGGGTAGCCGTAGGCGAGGACCAGCGCTTCCATCCGTGGCAGCCGTCTTTCCGGGTCGGGTTCGTGCGTCGCCTTGATGTGGCGGCGCCGATGCCGATTTCCAAGCGCGGCCGCGCGTCCGGACTACGGAGAAATTCGCGACCGGGCATCCGCGTGCGGCCGGCGCGTGCCTCGCGTCAGCTCTTGCGCGGCGACAGGCGGGTGACGTGGCCCATCTTCCGGCCGGGCCGCGCCTCGCGCTTGCCGTAAAGGTGCAGCTTGGCGCCGGGATCCTTCAGGATCTCGGCCCACTGCGCGACGTCGTCGCCGATCAGGTTCTTCATCACCGCATCGGAATGGCGTTCGGGGCTGCCCAGCGGCAGGCCGCAGATCGCGCGCACGAGCTGCTCGAACTGGCTGGTGAGGCAGGCGTCGATTGTCCAGTGGCCGGAGTTGTGCGGCCGCGGCGCCAGCTCGTTCACCAGCACGGCGTTGTCGCGATCGACGAACATCTCGACGGCGAGGACGCCTACCAGATCGAGTTCCTGTGCCACGTGCGCGGCGACGGCCTCGGCCTTCATCGCCACCTCGGGCGGAATGCGCGCGGGCGCGATGGTCTGGTCGAGGATGTGATTCCGGTGCTGGTTCTCGACCGGCACGTAGGCGGCCTTCGTCCCGTCGAGGCCGCGGGCGACGATGACGGAAATCTCGAGCGCGAAGTCGACGAAACTCTCGACGATGCCGCGCGCGGCCCCCATGGCGCGCCACGCTTCGTCGAGATCCGTGTCGGGCCTGATCACGACCTGGCCCTTGCCGTCGTAGCCGAGCTGCGCGGTCTTGAGCACGCAAGGATGCCCGAGCTCGCGCACCGCGCGCGCGAGTGCGGCCGTATCGGTGACCTCGCGGAAGCGGGCCGTGGCGACGCCGATCGAGTTGAGGAAATCCTTTTCCCGCAGACGGTCCTGGCAGATCGCCAGCACCTCGGGCTTGGGGCGAACGGGCACGAGACGCGCGAGCTGCGCGACCGATTCGGCCGGGATGTTCTCGAACTCGTAGGTCACGACGTCGACGCTGCGCGCGAACGCGGCGAGTGCGGCATGATCGGTGTAATCGGCGACGGTCGTGGCGGCCGCCACCTGGGCGGCGGGCGCGTTCTGCTCCGGCGTGAAGATGTGGCAGCGATAGCCGAGGCGCGCGGCGGCGAGCGCGGTCATGCGTCCGAGCTGGCCGCCGCCCAGGATGCCGATGGTGGCGCCGGGGGCGAGCATCTTCACGACCTGCGCCTCCGGCTCGCCGGTTTGCGCTTCCCGCGCGTCGGCGCCGCCGGCTCGTCGACCGGCACCTCGGCGACCGCGTCGGTCTGCGTCGCGCGATAGCGGTCGAGCGCCCAGGCGATGCGTTCGTCGCCGAGCGCCAGCACCGCGGCGGCGAGCAGCGCCGCGTTCACCGCGCCGGCCCGGCCGATGGCGAGCGTGCCGACCGGAATGCCGGCCGGCATCTGGACGATCGACATCAGGCTGTCGAGGCCCTTGAGCGATTTGCTTTCGACCGGAACGCCGAAGACGGGCAGCGGCGTGAGCGACGCGGTCATGCCCGGCAGATGCGCGGCCCCGCCCGCGCCGGCGATGATCGCCTTGAGTCCGCGGTCGCGCGCCGACGTCGCGTATTCATAGAGACGGTGCGGCGTGCGGTGCGCCGACACGATGCGGCATTCGTACGGGATCCCGAGCTCAGCCAACGTTGCCGCGGCATGCCGCATGGTCTCCCAGTCCGACTGGCTGCCCATGATGATGCCGACGGCCGCCCCCCGCTTTGCCATCGTCCGATCCCGTCTCCGAATGGTCATCGATACCGCGAAGGGCCGGCATTATAGAGGGCGAAGGAGGGGGCGCAATCGCGACAAGCCCCGCGACGGCAAAGGATTGCGGCAGACAGTTGCGGCAAACGGTCGCGGGGATAGGGGGGCTGCAATGTCGCGGACGGGCGCAACCATCGGAGGTAGCGCCGCTACCCATGGTTAGCAATTCTTAACGAATGACGTTTACGGTACCGTCCGGCGTGGATGCCGGGCTGCATCCCCGGCCGGACGCCCGGCTGGCGCGCCCGGGCGCAACAGGGACCTGACCGAAGGCGCGAGATGAAGATCGGCGAAAACAGGCGCGTCGGCGTGGCACAGTCGGTTCAGCCGCTGGCGCGGCAGACGGCCGCCGGTACCAGCGCCAAGTCAGTCGCCGCGCCGGCAGAGCCGGCGGTGACCGCAATCATTGCTGGAATCCCCGAGGCGGAATTCACCCCGAAGGTCCGGGCCGCGATCATGGCCCTGATGGCGGAGGTCGACAAACTCCGTCGCGAGCTGCAGCAGAGCCAGCAGCGCATCGCCTATCTGGAACAGCTCGCCGACACCGATTCGCTGACGCCGGTCATGAACCGGCGCGCCTTCGTGCGCGAGCTCTCGCGCATGATGTCGTTCGCCGAACGCTACGACGCCCCGTCGAGCCTGATTTATTTCGACGTCAACGGCCTCAAGGCCATCAACGACTCGCTCGGCCACGCCGCGGGCGACGCCGTGATCGCGGAAGTCGCCAAGGTGCTGGTCGCCAACGTGCGCGAGTCCGACTATGTCGGCCGTCTCGGCGGCGACGAGTTCGGCGTGATTCTCGCCTATGCCGACCAGGCCAAGGCCAGCGAGAAGGCGCACGCACTCGCCGGCCTGGTCGCGAGCCACCCCGTCATGTGGAACGACAAGACGATCAACGTCACGGTCTCGTGGGGCGTCTTCTCGTTCCGGGGCGGCGATGCGCACAGCGCGCTCGAAGCCGCCGACCGGGCGATGTACGAGCGCAAGCGCGAAGGCCGAAAACCGGCCTAGGCGCCGGGCGCAAGGTTTCGGGCGCGCCGGCTTTCGCCGGCCCAGGGTTCTCCCTCCAAAGAAGCGATCGCATGGACAGCCTGGAACTCGGCGCGGTCACCGCCGGCGGCCTCGGCCTCGTGCCGGTCGGGATCGGCCTGATCGGCATGACGATGGCGCTCCATCACCTGTTCGTCCTGGGCACCTGTTCGTCCTGGTGCGCATCCATCTCGAGAAGCAGCGGCTGACGGCCAGCATCGGGCCGGTCGCGTTCATGGACGGCGGTTTCTTCGCCGAGCGCGTCGCCTATCACCGGCACCGGCTGTGCCTTCATGCGCTCGCCGTCGCGGCCGCCGCCTTGATGCTGCTGCCGGGCGGGCCGTTTTCGGCCGGCTGACGGCGCGACTCCCCGGCGCGATCCGCCGCAGATCGCGCCGCCGTCCGGTCGGGGAGGGACGCGCGGTGCCGGTCGTGGGGCGATGACGGGGCGGCGGCCCGGACCTAGGCGATGATGTCGGGCAGCAGCTTGCTCTGGATCTGCGCGATCTGATCCTTCAGCATGAGCTTGCGCTTCTTGAGGCGCTGCAGCCGGAGCTGGTCGAAGGGCTGCGGGCCTTCCTGCAGGCGGGCGATCACCTCGTCCAGATCGCGGTGTTCAGTGATGAGCTCGGCGAGCTTGCGGCGCAGCATCGCCACGTACGGGTCGTCCATCGGCGCTGGTGGGTTCAAAAAAACGGCGGAAAATCTCGACGCCGGAGCATAGCAGAAATCGGCGCGATCGGGCACAAACCCGCAATTGCCGCGTTGCGCCGTTTGGTGGAGACTGGGACCGTTCGTGAAAAGCATGACAGTCGAGAGGCTTACGCCATGATCAAACGGATCGGGCTGCTGACCAGCGGTGGCGATTGCGCGGGGCTCAATGCCGTCATCAGGGCGGTCGTGCAGCGCGCGGTCGAGACCTATGGCTGGCGGGTGATCGGCATCCGGCAGGGAACGCAGGGCCTGCTGTCGAGCCCGCCCGATGCCGTGGAGCTCGACCTCGATACGCTGCCGGCGAACATCGTGCGCATGGGGGGCACGATCCTGGGCACGACGAACCGGGGCGATCCCTTCGCCTATCCGATGCCGGACGGCACCACGAAGGACCGTTCGGCCGAACTCATCGCCAATTACCACCGGTTGAAGCTCGATGCGCTGATCGGCATCGGCGGCGACGGCAGCATCCAGATCCTGCGCCGGCTCGCGCAGCAGGGCGGCATCAAGTTCGTCGCCATTCCCAAGACCATCGACAACGACGTCGCCCAGACCGAGATGTCGATCGGCTTCGACACCGCCGTCAACGTCGCGACCGAAGCGCTCGACCGGCTGCAGCCGACGGCGGCGAGCCACAGCCGCGTCATGATCCTCGAGGTCATGGGGCGCGATGCGGGCCACATCGCGCTCTCGGCCGGCATCGCCGGCGGGGCGGACGTGGTGCTGATCCCGGAGATTCCCTGGAAGCTCGAGAAGATCAAAGCCCATATCGAGCAGCTCAAGGCGCGCGGGCGCAACTTCGCGCTCATCATCGTCGCCGAGGCCGTGCCGACCGAGACGGGCGAGCCCGCGGTCATCAAGGGTGCCAGCGGCACGCGCTACGGCGGCATCGGGCACTATCTGGGCCAGCTCATCGAGAAGGCGACGGGGGCCGAGACGCGCGTCACCGTGCTGGGCCACGTGCAGCGCGGCGGCCAGCCGACGCCGCGCGACCGCCTGATCGCGTCGGCATTCGGCGTGCACGCCGTCGACCTGATCGCGGCGGGCAAGTTCGACCGCATGGTCGCGTGGTGGAACCGCGACGTCACCGACGTGCCGCTCGAGGAAGTCGCGAACAAGCCGCACACCGTCGATCCGAACGGGCCGCAGGTCCGCACCGCGCGCAGTCTCGGCATCTGCTTCGGCGACTGAGCCGTCTGGAGGCCGGCCCTTGGCGGTGTTTCCGCCCTCGGCGTTCTGGGACTTCTCGCTTGCGCTCTATGCGCGCGCGGGCGTGCCCGAGGTATGCCTGCGGCTGCAGGCGCGCCACGGCGTCGACGTCAATCTGCTGTTCTTCTGTCTGTGGGTCGGCCATGCGCACGGCGGGATGCTCGACCGCGCCGCGGTCGAACGGCTGAAGGCGCGCGTGCGCGCGATCCACGACGACGTCGTGCGTCCGCTGCGGGCGGCGCGCACGGCGCTCAAGCCGATGGTCGCGGAGGCAAGCGGCGAATTCGGCGCCATGCTCGGCCGTCTGCGCGCCGAGGTGAAGCGCATCGAACTCGACGCCGAGCATATCGAGCAGCTGATGCTCGACGCCGAACGGCCAAGCTTGGCGGCATCTGCCGCCGCGGTTGCGCCGCGGGATGCCGCCAGGGCCAATGCCGAAACCTATCTTGCCGCGCTCGACGTATCGCCCGATGCGAGTGACCGCGCCGATCTCGCGACTCTCATTGCCGCGCTCGACGGTGCGGAAAGCCGAACGAAAACATAGGCTTGGCCACACTAATCCGGATTTGCGGAGACCTTCGCCGCAACCGCCGCTTGGCAACCACGTGGGCGGAGGCGTAGCATCGATCTGCCATGGGTAATCCAACCCATTCCAACAAAGGAGGATGTGGATGACCATCGAAGATCGTGTCGAAACGTTGAAGTCACGGCACGCTCGCCTCGAACACGAGATCGATGAAG
This sequence comes from uncultured Rhodospirillales bacterium, assembly GCA_937926175.1. Lineage (GTDB taxonomy): Bacteria > Pseudomonadota > Alphaproteobacteria > CACIAM-22H2 > CACIAM-22H2 > CALANV01. Next base: position 59,180 of record CALANV010000011.1, read on the forward strand.
AAATCCACCGACCACTTCCCGACTGGGTCCACGTCACCCAACTCAAACGCGAAAAGCTTCGCATCAAGGAAGAGATCGAACGAATGACGATGGCCGCGCGCTGAAAACCGGCGCGCACCTTCTCGTCCGGCCGCCCGCGGAACATACGGCCGGCGACTTTGACGAGCCGTCATGTCGACTCCGATGCGTCCCGTCACGGGCCGCGGAGTCGACGGACGGCTCTTGTCGTTCAGGGGCGGCCGATTCGTCTTGACTGATTCGTGTCGATCGCACCGGCGCGCGACGGCTTGCACCAAACGATGCAGCCGCTCGCCACGCCTCATGCGTCGCGCATCAGGCGATGGCGTCTGCTTTCCGGACCGTCTCCCGCGAATCCGCGTCGCCGCCCGTGATGCCGTTGCATGAACCCGAGATGACCTGACACGTGGGCCGTCGAGAGGTTTCGGGGATCCGACAATCCGTATATGCAAAGCCGGCGGGCGATGCTACTTTATATTCCATAAGAAAGCGGCCGCGGCCCGCCCTCGCTTTCAGGGGCGGTGCTGCGAGAAAGATCGCACACGGAAGGGCGGGGGAGGTCCGTGGCGTTCGAAGACTTCTTCTCAGGTTCGGGGGGCGCTTATCTTGGCAAAATTCGGTCGGCGCGTTGCGCGTCGCCGGCGACGTCGCGGGGGTCTGCTGGCGTTGGGGAAACGGTAGCGGTCCTGACCGTGGCCGGGCCTTCGTTGGGGGCGGCACATGCAGCCGACTGACGGGGCAGCCGACCGCTTCCGCGAGAATTTCGCGGCGCTGACCGGACATACGCCGTTTCGTTGGCAGCAGCGGCTCTATCTCGAGCACTTCCTCAAAGGCAATATTCCCGCCGCGCTCGACCTGCCGACCGGCCTCGGCAAGACCTCGGTGATCGCGATCTGGTATCTGGCGCTGAAGGCAGGCGCTTCTCTGCCGCGGCGCCTCGTCTATGTGGTCGACCGGCGCGCGGTCGTCGACCAGGCGACCACAGTCGCCGACGAGATCAAGCGGAAATCGAACGACGCGGCGCTGCGTGTCAGTACGCTGCGCGGACAGCACGTCGACAACAAAGAGTGGCTGGAGGACCCGGCCGCGCCCGCGATCATCGTCGGTACCGTCGACATGATCGGGTCGCGCCTGCTCTTTTCCGGCTATGGCGTGACGCGCGGCATGCGTCCCTATCATGCGGGATTGCTGGGGGCCGATACGCTCGTGGTGCTGGACGAGGCGCATCTGGTGCCGCCGTTCGAGCGGCTTCTCGAGCGGATCCAGAACGACGCCAAAGAGTTCGGGCCCCGCGATCCGGCGGCGCGGGAAATCGTGCCGCCGTTCCGCCTGATGTCCCTGTCCGCCACGGGTCGCGCCGACGCAGGCAACGACGGGCGAACGGTTTTCCGGCTTGTGCCCGAGGACTATGCCGACGAGGAAGTCGAGAAGCGGCTGAAAGCACGCAAGCGCCTGCGACTCGAGGCGACCGGCGATGCCAAGGCCTTGGCATCGTCGCTTGCCGAACACGCCTGGCAGCTTTCGGGCAAGGGCGCGAAGGCAATCCGATGCATCGTCTACTGCGACAAGCGCGACGTCGCCGAAAAAACGAAGACGGAACTCGACAGGCGGGCAAAGGGAAAGGCGCATGTCGAGCTCTTCGTCGGCGCGCGACGCGTCAAGGAGCGAGAGGACGCGAAGAAAAGATTGGAGGAACTTGGCTTTCTCGCCGGAAGCGAGGTGGAACTCGACAAACCTGCGTTCCTGGTCGCGACTTCCGCCGGCGAAGTCGGCGTCGACCTCGATGCCGATCACATGGTCTGCGACCTCGTACCCATCGATCGCATGATCCAGCGCCTCGGGCGCGTCAACCGGCGGGGCGGCGCAGGACGCGAGGCGAGAATCATCGTCCTCGCCGTGCCACCTACGCCTGCCCGGTCCGGGGCAGCGGACGAGGCCACGGACGAGGTCGATCTCGAGGCCAAGCAGAAGTGGCGGGAAGCGATCGAGGCGCTTCCGCCGGACAAGGAAGAATGGCGCGATGCAAGCCCCGAAGCCTTGACGAGGCTCAAGGCGAGCAATCCGTCGCTGATCGACGCCGCGTCCACGCCGGAGCCGCTTCGCCCGGCGCTCAGCCGCGCGCTCGTCGATGCCTGGTCGATGACCTCGCTGGCGCAGCATACGGGACGACCGGAGGTCGGACCGTGGCTCAGAGGCTGGGTCGACGACAAGCCGCAAACCGTGGTCGTGTGGCGCAAGTACCTGCCGGTGCGCGTCAATGGCGACGATGCATCTCCCAGGGAAATCGAAAGGTTCTTCGAGGCAGCCGTTCCCCATCTCAGCGAAAAGCTCGAGACGGAGACCTGGCACGTTGCGGAATGGCTGATCGCGCGCGCAACGGCATTGCTGGGGGCCACGCAGGGAATACGCAGGCAAGCGAATCTTCCGGCGCCGGCGGGCGAGGCATGCCCGCTCGGCGGGGACGACGTCGCCGCGATCACGCTTGGACGGGACGGGCAGTTTCAAAAGACATACCGCCTCAAGGACCTGCTTCCACCCGGGGCCAGAGGACCATTTCGGAAGACCCTCGAACGGGACCTCGCGGACGTGGCCCTCATCGTCGATGCGCGCATCGCGGGCTTGCGCGATGGCCTGCTCAATGCCGAGGAAGATGATCCGCCGCCGGTCGCGGATGCCGGCGAGGGCTGGTTGATCGGCGAGAACGGCGAGCCGGTCGCAGGCTTCCGTGTGCGCCCGGCAAGGGCGGACGAGGAGCCGGCGGAAACGGCCGATTGGCATCCAACCTTCCTTTTCGCGGTCGAGCGCGACGACGAGGGCGAGCCCTTGCGCCAGCTCGTCGTCGAAAAATGGAAGGGGGCGGTGACGGGCGAGGAAGAGCGATCCATCTCGAACGCGCAAAGCCTTGCCGAGCACCAGTGCTGGACGGCGGAACAGGCCGCCGCTCTCGCACGCACGCTGGGGCTTCGCGGTGACCTGGCCAGGGCCCTCGAGATCGCCGCGCGTCTGCACGACGAGGGCAAACGGGCATCGCGCTGGCAGCGGGCGTTCAATGCGCCCGACGACGGCGTGATCTATGCGAAAACCAGGGGCCCCTTCAATCCTCACATCCTCGGACCCTACCGTCATGAGTTCGGCTCGCTGCGGTATGCGGAAGAGGACGCACAGTTCCGAGAACTCGATTCCGAACTTCAGGAACTGGTTCTCCACCTGATCGCCGCCCATCACGGTCGTGCGCGGCCGATCATCGAAACGGATGGCTGCGAGGATGCGCCTTCTTCCGTGCTGAAGGCGCGGGCGCGCGATGTCACCCTGCGATTTGCCCGACTGCAGGAACGGTGGGGGCCCTGGGGGCTCGCCTGGCTCGAGGCGCTGCTGCGCGCCGCGGATCAGAAAGTCTCGCGCCTGAACGACGCACGGCAGCACAACGAGCGCCGCCAACCACACAAGACCGAGGAGATCGTCTGATGGCAGAAGCGGAAATCCCTGTCGATCTCTTCAACCCCGGGCAGGTTTTCGCCTGTCTCGGTTTTCTGGAGGCCGCGGATATCCTCCTTGAGGATGTCGAAGGCGGTTTCGACTGGAGCAGCGAGGCGGACGTGAAATTCGTTCTTCGTGCAAAAGGGGAGCGAAATCCGGTCGAGCATGTCCTGAATTTTCTCGCAGAAGCCCAAATCGAAAGCTGGGGGCCCGTCGGTTACAAAAACCCCGTTCCGAAAAAAGGCGGCAGAACTGACGAAGACGATGGCGATCAGGATGATGAACGAGATGATGCCGAATCAGATGTGGCGGAAGCATCAATCGTCTTATCCAAGGTATTTCCCGATCGCACAGGCGATCGTATGTCGTTGCCGATCCGCCTTGGTGGGGGAAACCAGCCAATCGTAGAACTCGGCCACTGGGCCGACGGTTCGAGCCGAAACAATTTCAAGCTCTATGCGGGCAATCGTTCTGCGGACAAGATCGCACGCGCGATGCTCAAGGGCGTGCGCAAAAAACTTACCAAGAAACAGAAAGCCCGTGGCGCACCCGGCGATCTGGTATCGAAGGGCATAAAGCAACTTTGGGAAGACGCTCGTCAGCAGCTAGTAAAAGATCCGCTGAACCAGCTGACCCCGATAGGCGGCAGATTCAATTTTGATCCGCGAGGAGCCTGGACCGCTATCGACGCCGGCTATTCGCCCGATCGTCAGAATCATCAGGTCACAGCCAGCCCGGTCGTGGAATTCCTGGCGGCTTGGGGGTTGGAAAACGCGCGCCCCAGAGAAATTAGTGAGGATTATCAGGATCTGGTTGGCGATGACGGTTGGAACGGTTTGGGAAACTCGCGCCCTAGAGAGATTGGCAAAAGGTTGGTCGGTTACGCCGCATGGGGCATCCCTTTGCGCCCCATACTGGCTCGGGCCGCATTCTGCGGTGCTCTGACCACGGTTCCACTGAAACACTTCCGTTTCGAACTCAAAATGTCGGGAAAGAACAAAGTCGTGACCTTTGCTGAAATGGAGCCGCAGCCATGACCGCACCGCAGACATTGTCGCATGATGTCATCAATTCCTGGACGGACGCTTCGAGTGGCCCAGTAGCGCTTCATCTGAAGCAGAAGCTCGTGTCCGTGGAAGGCGAGAATGCCGTCATCTTTCCGCCGACCTATACCGACGGTTACAACATCGACGTGCTTTCCGACGGAACCAAGGTCGTCACCATCGACAGCGTCGGTTCACAGGCAAACCGCATGGAGCCGATCTTCAAGGAAGGGGCGTACGCCTCGCTCGTACCTCAGATCGAGATCCTTATTGGAAACGAAAAGACCATCACCATATTCGACGCCGGGCACCGCCTGGGTGATGCCATCATTCGCTGCGTCGCCAAGGACGAGGCGAGTGGTTTCGATTTGAAACAAGCCGCATACGACGCTTTCCGGCAACTGCTCGATAACGACGATGCAACGGCGATCGCCAAACTGGCCCCGACGTCCCTCGTATTCGGCGCATGGGATTCGCGCGAGACGCAGGCAAAGCTTCCCCGTATCGTGCAGTCAGTGATCCGCGCCTGGGATGTCGATGAGCTGCATCGATCGGCGCAGTATGGTCCGCCAATCAACTATGCGGAGTTCGAGGTATTCAGCGACGACGAAAAGAAATCTCAGGAAGGAGATCCCAGAAGCCCACTTGCGCAGCGCGGGTTTGTGCATGTGCCGGCCGGCAAGATGCCTGGCGGCGTCTTCGTACGCGGCCGAATCGAACGTGACGTCACGATCAACCTCGTCGCATTGAGGCGTCTCAGGGGCGAGAACGGTACGGCGCTGCGGCGTTATATCCTGGGGTTGTCACTTGTTGCGGCGACAGTGCCACCCGATCCGTTTCTGCGTCAGGGCTGTTTGCTCGTTCCCGATGTCAACGCACCGGGGCAATGGACAATCGTCGAACGAAACGGCGCACGTACGCCGGTCGAACTCGATGAGAAACTGGCTCTCGACTATGCGCAAGCGGCGGCGCGGGCTTTCGGTGTCGGTCCGAACCGGCGAGTCGCGTTCAGTAAGACCCTGGCCAAGGAGGACGCCAAGAAATCGGGTAAGAGAAACAAGGCCGCGTAAGTGCGATCATGCCCCGCGCGCTGCTCCTCACCGTTCGTTATCATGACGGGCGCTATCACGGCGTCGGTGACTGGCCGCCGTCGCCGGCGCGGCTGTTTCAGGCGCTGATTGCCGGCGCGGCACGGGGCAGCGACCTCGCCGAGGCGGATCGGGAGGCGCTGGCGTGGCTCGAGCGGCTCGATCCGCCCCTGATCGCGGCGCCGACGTCGCGTCTCGGCCGGGGCTTCAAGACATACGTGCCCAACAACGACCTGGATGCGGTCAGCGACGATCTCCGGTCTATCAGCGAAATCCGTGTCGAGAAGTTCGTCAGGCCGCGTCTCTTCGACGCGCGCGTTCCCTTCCTCTATCGTTGGCACTTCGAGGGCAGCGACGCACAGGCGCAGGCCATCTGCCGGATCGCCGAGCGGCTTTATCAGCTCGGGCGCGGGGTCGATATGGCCTGGGCCAGGGCGGAGATTCTGGAGGTGCAAGAAGCCGAAGCGCGCTTCACAAACTATCCGGGTCAAGTTTACCGGCCGTCGAATGGGAGCGGCGGGATTACGCTGCCTTGCCCGGTGGCGGGCTCGCTGGAGAGCCTCGTCAAGCGTCATCTGGACCAGCGCAAACGCCTGTCGGTTGACCAAAGTGGCAAAGTCGGACGGCAAGTCTTCACCCAGCCGCGCCGGCCCCGATTCTCGCTACAATCCTACGATTGCCCGCGGAAATATCTGCTCTATGAGCTGCGGGGCCTGGGGGCACAAGCATCGAGGTCCGGGCCAGGTTTCGCACCCTGGCCTTTCACCGGGCCGGTCACGCTCGCCGAGCGCGTGCGCGATCTCGCGGCAGCGCGACTGACCAAGGCACTTTCCGACAAGACCGCATTGATCGAAAGGGTCTTCATCGGCCGTGGTGCGGGTGAGGCGGACAAGGACATCCGCATTCGCATCATTCCGTTGCCGTCCATCGGTCATCCGCACGCGGAGCGGTCCATCCGTCGGCTGCTGGTGGAGGTTCCGCCGGACTGTCCGCTTCGGTTCGAGGATATCGACTGGGCGTTCTCCGGCCTGGAGATCCGCGACGCGGCGACGGGCCCGTCATCGGGCCGGATCCTGATACGCACCGAGAACCACGGAATGCTGCGGCAATATGGGATTTCCCGGGCGACGGAAGACGGCGCCTTCCGGCGCTGGCGGACCGTCACGCCCGCAGCGCTACCCCATCATCCGCTTCAGAAGGGGCGCAAGAAAACGGGCAGCGAGCGGCAGGCGGCGGAAGCGGCATCGGCCAGGGCCGCGATGGATGCCCTGCGTCATGCGCGGATCGACACCCGCGTATCCAGCGTCAGTGTCCAGCGCGAGCCGTTCGAGGCCAAGGGCGCACGCGCCGAGAGCTTCGCACACGGCACCCGCTTCCCCAGGGAGCGTCTTCGGCATGTCGAGGTGGTCTTCGCCGAACCCGTGACCGGGCCGGTCGTCATCGGCGATGGACGCTATCTGGGACTCGGCCTTATGGCGCCGGTCCGTGACCGCGAAGCGCCATCGGTCGTCCGTTTCAGCATCGCGGCGGCAAAGCTTCCGCCTGCTGCGGCCGCGCAAGGGGTCTTGCGCGCGGTGCGCCGCGCGCTGATGGCGCTCGACCGCGATCTCGACCCCCAGGGACGGGTGAGCACGTTGTTCTCGGGCCATGAAGCGGATGGCAAACCGGCGGGCGACGGCCATCATCGACACGTGTTCCTTGCCGCCGGATTGGATGCAGAAGGCAAATGCATCGCGCGGCTCTACGTGATCCGCCCCGACGCTGCGGACCGCAGCGCCGATCCCGACCCGCAGGACGTCGCGCGCTTTCAGCGCGTCGTGTCGCGATTCCGAACGGTGCGGGCTGGGGCTTTGGGTATTCTGGAACTCCTGCCGGTCGAGGCGTCGGAAGCGAACGATGGCCTCCTGGCCGCTGGTCGCCGCTGGATATCGCAAACCGACTATCGCCCCACGCGCCATCCGAAGAAGGGTCAGGATCCGGCCCAATTCGTGGCGGCGGACTGCGCGGCCGAGTGCCGTCGCCGCAACCTGCCGGCGCCGCGCGAGGTGCGCGTCATCGAATTGAGGGAGGGGCCGCGCGGTGGCATCCGCGCGCGGCTCGAAATCGACTTCGCCGTCGCCGTCAGGGGCCCGATCCTGCTCGGGCGCGGCTCGCATATGGGGGAGGGCGTTTTCGTGCCCCGGAACTGACCGTGCCCGCCGCCGATTCCCGCCAGGGCTCGCTTCCCCTTCCGGCACCGCCCGTCTCTGACGATCTGCCTCTCGTGCCTGCGCGCATGATCAATGAATGGATTTATTGTCCGCGGCTGGCCTATCTGGAGTGGGTGGAAGGCGAATGGGCGGAAACCGGCGACACGGCGGAGGGGCGCCGGGTTCACGCGCGAGTCGATTCCGGCGGCCCTGCGCTTGAGACGCCGGAGGAGTTGGGCGAGGACGCCCCCAAGGCACGATCGGTGACTCTGTCGTCAGACCGGCTCGGCATCATTGCCAAGATCGACGTAGTGGAAGTCGAGGACGGGGCTGTCATCCCGGTCGACTTCAAGAAAGGAAAGCGGCCGCACGTCGCCCAGGGTGCCTACGAGCCCGAGCGCGTGCAGCTTTGCGCCCAGGCCCTGGTTCTCGAGGATAATGGCTATACCGTGCGGGAAGCGGCTCTGTGGTTTGCTGGGTCCCGAGAGCGCGTCAAGGTTCCGCTCACACCGGAGCTTCGAGAAGCCACGTTGCGGGCCATATCGGATTTGCGTTTGGCAGCCGCCTCGGGTCGGCGCCCGCCGCCTTTGGTGGACAGCCCCAAGTGCGTGCGCTGCGCGTTGGCGGGCATATGCCTGCCTGACGAGACGAATTTCTTCGACCGAGGTTATGCGCCGCGCCCTTTGAATCCCTCGGACGATCCGGCCTTGCCTCTATACGTGCAGACGCCGGGTGCCCGCGTGCGCAAGGACGGCGAGGCGTTGGTGATCGAAGCCGACGAGGGCAGGGTTGAGACACCGCTCATTGCCGTCTCGGAAGTTGCGCTGTTCGGCCCGGTTTCCGTCAGTACGCCGGCACTGCACGAGTTGATGCGCCGCGAGATACCGGTCGCTTGGTTTTCAACAGGCGGCTGGCTGATGGGGCACACAGTCGGCACGGGATGCAAGAATGTGAGCGTCCGAGCAGCGCAGTTCAGGGCCGCATTCGATGAGCGGCGCTGCCTCGAGATCGCGCGCGGCATCGTTGCCGCCAAAATCCGCAATCAACGGACAATCCTGCGCCGCAACTGGCGCGAGGAGTATCCACGGGACGGCAAGGAGGATGCCCTCGACGCCTTGAAACGTCTGGCGGAACGTGCCGTTCATGCGCGGGCGACGACGGAACTACTGGGGCTGGAAGGTGAGGCCGCCGCAATCTATTTCCGTCATTTCACCAAAATGCTGATCCCGTCGGCCGAAGGAGAAGCGGCATTCTCTTTCGAAGGACGCAATCGTCGGCCACCGACCGACCCGGTGAATGCACTTCTTTCACTCAGCTATGCGCTTACCATGCGGACGGTTGCGGCTACTCTGATATCGGCGGGTTTCGATCCCTATCAGGGATTCTTCCATCGCCCGCGTCACGGTCGCCCCGCCCTGGCGCTCGACATGATGGAGCCGTTGCGGCCCGTGCTCTCGGATTCGGTCGTACTTACGGTGATCAACAATGGCGAAATCAAACCGGACGATTTCATCCGCAACGGTCCGGCCTGCGTGCTCAAGCCCACTGGACGCAAAGCCCTGATTGCTGCCTACGAGCGACGCCTGTCGCAAGAAACGACACATCCGCTCTTCGGTTATCGCGTCTCGCTGCGTCGCTTGATCGAAGTGCAGATGCGGCTTCTGGCTCGCTACTTGGACGGCGAGATCAAAACCTACGTCCACTATCAGCCGCGGTGAAGAAACGTCATGGCGGAGGAACGGCTTTATATCGTGGCCTATGACATCGCCGACGATCGGCGTTGGCGCAAGGTCTTCAAGCTCATGCACGGTTATGGTACTTGGCTGCAGCTGTCGATCTTCCAATGTCGACTTACGGCGCAACGTCGCGCAGAGCTGGCATCCCGCCTCGATCGGCTGATACACCACAAGGAGGACCATGTCCTCATCATGGATCTGGGTCTTGCGGAGAAGGTCAATCCGCGGGTGGAAAGCCTCGGGAAAGGTTTTCAGCCGGTCCAGCGGGAGGTTATGATCGTTTAACCGAGATGGAGGAAGCGCTGACGGCAACGACGGGATGCCGGCGTTGGCGCGAGCGGTCCGATGCGCGAAATATTCCCGCCACCGATCGCAATCCGGTAAGTTATTGAAAAATAGTGTGTTCTTTGACATCGTGAATACTCGATCAAATAGCGAGTCGGGCTTCGCCCTTGGTTTGCTGCCGATCGCTCGAAAAAGGCGCCATTTACGCAAAGGCCAAACACCGTTACCTTCCGGCCGTCTCCGAAGCATCACTGCTTCGGCCTCATTGAAGC
>CALANV010000012.1 GCA_937926175.1 uncultured Rhodospirillales bacterium
CTGGTGCGCCGTTGTCGACGCCATTTGCGCAAGCCGCTGAATGGAATGCGTCGAATCGGAAGCTTACTGGCTTCTTTCCCCAAGACCGGACAGTCCGCTATCCGCCCCTTTTCAGGCAAAGTTTGCCCGGACAGTTGCACTCAAACCACCGACTTGCGCTGCGCCGCCTCCCTGAACCACTGCGCACTGAGCTTCGGCGTGCGCTTCTGTGTCTTGAAGTCCACGTGCACGATCCCGAAGCGATCACCATAACCGTTGATCCACTCGAAATTGTCCATCGCGCTCCACACGAAACTTCCCTTCAACGGAATGCCTTCGACAGTGGCACGGTGCTGCCACGTCATGCCGTTTCTCAAATACATCAGCCGATCCGAATCATAGACGTTGCCATCGGGGGCGACCTCGTCTGCCCCCGCGCATCCGTTCTCGGTGATGTAGATCTCCTTCGGCTGCCAGATCGAATGCAGGAGCCTGGGTGCCCAGTATTGGGACTCCGGCGACAGCCGGTGCCAGTCCGAGAACATCTTCGGGTGCGAGATGCTGAACGGCACCTCCCGGTATCCCGGCGGATCATCCGACGCCTCGACGACAAGCAGGGGGATGTAGACGTTGATGCCGACGAAATCCACCGGCGTCCCGATGATCTTCATCTCTTCGTCGGTAAACTTCGGCGCATCATTTCCGGCCGCCTTCAGGTAGGCGTCGTCATAGCGGCCCTCTAGCATTGGCCCGAGAAAGTATTTGTTTTGAGCCCTGGTGGCCGCCTCGGCGGCCTTTATGTGTTCGGGGGAGTCGATGATCGGCAGGGCGTGGCCCATGTTCTCGGCTGGCCCCACTTTTGTGCCGGCGCGGCCCATGGCGCGGATCGCCTGGACGGCGAGGCCATGGCCCAGCACCGCATGGTGTCGAACTTGGTTGAGCGGTCCGTCTTCGAGCAGGATACCGGGAGCGCTCATCAGCCGAACGGTCCGGCCTTGCACGTGCAGTTCGACGCCGCGGTGTGCTGTTTCCGTCACCTGCTTGAACTCGTTGATGGTGAAGAAATGTCCCACCCGGTCGCCAAGGGCCTTCGCGACCACGCCTGCGTACTCCCCCAGGGCTTTCGCCGTTTCGGCCGACTGCCAGCCTCCATATTTGTCCTGCAGGGCCTGCGGCAGGTCCCAGTGATAGAGCGTTGCGAAAGGTTCGATGTCGGCTGCCTTGAGCTCGTCCACCAGCCGATCGTAGAAGTCGAGCCCCTTCTGATTAAGCTGTCCGGTACCCTCCGGGAAGATGCGCGGCCAGGAAAAGGAGAAGCGGTAAGCCTTCGCGCCAATGTCCTTTATCAGCGCAACGTCTTCCTTGTAACGGTGATAATGATCGATAGCGACATCGCCGGTGTCACCGTTTTTGATCTTTCCGGGCGTGTGGGCGTATCGGTCCCAAATTGATTCGCCCTTGCCATCCTCGTTCCAAGCCCCCTCGATCTGGTAGGCCGCCGTGGCGACACCCCAGAAGTAGCCTTCCGGGAATTGGCGCGAGTCGGCCTGTTCCCCCGCTGTTTCAGACCAGTTGCGGGTGTTTGTGCGACGGCCGACACACCCATCGGTGCCAGCAGTGCCGCGCCGCCAGAAAGCTTCGTGAATTCCCGGCGGTTGAAGCGGAATGACATTGGTTCCTCCTCTTGAGCGCATCCACTCGACAGCAGGGTCGGCCGTGTTCACGTCAAACGGCTCACATCCGCTGGTCGGCCCGGCAAATTCGCGCTGCTGTGTTCCGCTCTGCCGTCGCGCAGCGCACGGGCACTTGGATGCTTGGAACTGGCGCTTGAAGGATGTCCGGCTAGCGCCCGAACAGCCGGCCTTCCAGTTCCGCGCTTCCGGTCAGCACCAGGTCGCCGGCGGATTTGCCGAGCGCGATCTGGTAGGTGCCTTCGGCAATGCGCCACTGGTTTGCCTTGGCCTCGAACCGCGCAAGCAGGCGTGGGTCGACTGTGAGCGACACCTGCTTCGACTCGCCCGGTTTCAGCACCTCACGCTCGAAGCCAAGCAACCGCATACGCTTCTCGTTGGGCGCAGCGGTGAGATAGAGTTGTGGTACGTCTGCGCCTTCCCGGTCTCCGGTGTTGATGACGGTGAAGGTCGCGGTGACGGTTTCCTCGCTGGACACGAGACTGGCTTCCGCTTCGGACGTCGGAGCGGGCGCATCCGCGGCAGTCGATGTTACCGCCGGCCGCCCGGTTCCCTTCGCAGCGGTTTCAACGGTGCCATCGGATATGCGGAGGTTGCTATAGGCGAAATTCGTGTAGCTGAGGCCGTGCCCGAAAGCGTAGAGCGGCTTGATATCCCTCTTGGCATACCAGCGGTAGCCGACCTCGGCGCCCTCGTCATAGCGGATGGTGACGGGTGTACCCCATGGCGTGCCGAGGCCGGACAGCGTCGGCCGCGGCGTATCGGCAAGTGCGACCGGCCAGGTGACCGGCGTGCGTCCGGACGGGTTGACTGAGCCGGCAAGCACCTCGGCGATTGCCTGAGCACCCGCCTGCCCCGGATACCAGGCCTGTACGATCGCCCTCACCTTGTCGCGCCACGGCATGGAGACCGGATTGCCGGTTTCAAGCACGACGATCGTGTTCGGGTTCGCCGTGGCGACCGCGTCGATCACCGCATCCTGGCCCCAGGGCAGCGATAGATCCGGCAGGTCGAACCCCTCGCCCTCGACGCGAATGCCGAACGCGATCACGACGTCGACACGCCTCGCGGTCAGCGCGGCCTCGGCCGGCGTATAGCCTGGATCGAACTCGACCTGCGCATTTGGAAACGCCTTCTGCAGTTCCTCGACCGGCGAAGGCCGGAACAGGAAGAGGTTGCGATGCTTCCCCATGACACCGGCACCGCCGATCTTGCTCGTTGCGGCAAAACCGCCGACGGGCGCAACCGCGCCGGAGCCCGTCCCGCTGATCACCCCTTGCTGGGCATAGCCGCCGATGACGGCGATCTTAAGCGGCTCGTCGGCAGCAAGTGGCAGCACGCTTTCGTTCTTCAGAAGCACGATGCCCTGGCGCGCAATCTCCAGCGCGATCTCGTTGTGCGTCGCCATGTCGACTTCAGGAGCTGGTCCCCATTTGTCGATGCCTACCGCATAGGCAGAGCGCAGGATGCGGCGCACCATGTCAGACAGACGCTCCTTGGGGAGCTTGCCTTCCTCATAGGCCTGCCGCAGCGGACGCGTGAACGGCTCGGTGTCCAGGCCCCACATGAACGGATCGGCCTGGGCACCGGATTCTTGGTCCAGGCCGTGAAGCGCGTACTGCCATTCCGGCGTCGCACCCCAGTCCGACATCACGTAACCTTTGTAGCCCCAGGTACCCTTCAGTACCTCGTTGAGCAGGTGATCGTTGCCGCCGGCAGAAACGCCGTTGATCTTGTTGTAGCCGCTCATGATCGCGCCCGGCTGGGAGCGTTCGATCGCGATCTGGAACGCGAGCAGATCCGACTCGCGATGTGCCGCCGGGTCGATGATCGCGTCGAGCCAGTGCCGGTTCGTCTCGTTGGCGTTGAGCGTGTAGTGCTTGAGGGTGGAGATGACCTGCTGGCTCTGGATGCCGTTCACCTGCTCGGCGGCAAGAACGGCGCTCAGCAACGGATCTTCGCCGTAATACTCGAAGTTCCTGCCGTTGCGCACCTCACGGGTGAGGTTCATCCCGCCTGCGAGCATGATGTTGAAGCCCCGGCTGCGCGCCTCGCGCGCGATTGCGACGCCGCCCTCGCGGGCAAGTTCCGGGTTGAAGCTCGAACCGACGACGATCGACGCGGGGAACGCAGTCGCTCCCGGGTCGTTCGGCCGATAGCCGGGGTTGGTGATGCCCATGCTGGCGTCGCTGGATTTCAGGTCCGGGATGCCAAGCCGCGGGAT
>CALANV010000013.1 GCA_937926175.1 uncultured Rhodospirillales bacterium
CCGGCGACGCCGGACAGGCCAGGTTGTAGATCTCGTCAACCTCGACATAAAGGGGAAAGGTCACGTCGTGCCGCATGACCTCGAAGTAGGGCGACCCCATCAGATGGGCGATGTTGTCCTTCGTCCCCGTGAAATAGTTGTCGACGCACAGCACGTCGTGCTTGTCCGCCAGGAGCCGCTCGCACAGATGCGAGCCCAGAAAGCCGGCACCGCCGGTGACGAGAATGCGCTTGCGAGGTCCCATGGTCTTTCCGTTGGCTGGAGCCCTTTCGTCGTGAACCGGAACGCGGTTCCGGAGGTGAGCGGGCAAGGACCGGCGACCAATCTCTCAGAACGAAGAACAAGTCAACCGGCGCACCTGTCCTACGCGATCATTCCGCATCCGAACGGGCACGATCGAGCCGAAAGGAGAGCGGCGGCCCCCGGCAGCTATTCCGGATACGCCGGTATGCGGGCTCGAAGGCATGGCGCCCCTCGGCCGGACCGAAAGCTCATCGGATGGATGATTTTCGCTCCCCGTCCGTTATGACCCTGGATCCAATCGCGAGGCGAAGAGCACGCTCGTTCGGCCGCACCTAGCTGCGCCGCCCGGCATTGCGGCGCGAAGGATGGGATGCCGGCACCGGCAGGCCTTGCGACGCACCGACGGCCGGTGCGGTACGACGGCCCGAGGTGGCAACGCGGCACCGTTGGTGACCTTGGCGTTGTGGTGCCGATTCCGATATGCTCGGGCGGTTCCTGGACAGGAAATGAACGGTCCGCTTTCGCCGGGCTGCGGATCCAGGTGAGCATCTGCGCCGCTCCATTCTATTGAACATCTGATGGCTCCAAATCGTGTCGCCGCTGCCGACCTCGAGGCATGGGTCTCGGGAGCGCTTCGCATCGCCGACGTCATTATCGTCGTCGTGGCCGCCGTGATCGCGTACTGGATCCGGCACGATACGTACGCCCTCCCCAACCTCTACGTCATGGCGATCCTGGCCGCGGTGGTGCTTACCGCGAACTACATGCAGATCGCACGGGTGTACGAGTTCAACAATCTGATGCGGCTGACGGCGCAGATTGGGCTCATCGCTATGAGCTGGACCGCGGTGATGCTGAGCCTCATCGCGCTTGCCTATTTCACGCAGACTTCGATCGCCTTCTCGCGCGCCTTCGCGCTGGGCTGGTTCGCGTTGACGCTCGGCGGCCTCGTTCTCGCCCGCATCCTGGTCCTGACGCAGATGGAACGCTGGCGTCAGGCCGGCCGATTGACTCTCAACGTTGCGGTCATCGGTGCCGGACCACTCGCCCGTCAGGTGCTGCAGCATCTGAAGGCCCAGGGCGAGAAGCAGTATCGCATCGTCGGCGTGTTCGACGACCGCGTGAACGACGCCTCCGAGATCGAGGGGTATGCCTTCCGGGGCACGGTCGACGATCTCGTCCGCTATGTCCGGACACATCCGGTCGACGAGATCGTCGTCGCAGTGTCATGGCAGGAACGCGAATACATCCAGAACATCGTCAAGCGACTCAAGGTCGTCCCGACGAACGTCAAACTCTGCCCCGATTATGTCGGATGGGCGCTGCCGGTGCGGCGGTTCCTGCCGCTTGCCGGCATACCGATGCTGGCGGTCCTCGAACGACCGCTGTCGGGCTGGAGCCTCGTCATCAAGGCGCTCGAGGACCGGATTCTCGCGGCCCTGCTGCTGCTCCTCTTCGCGCCGGTCCTGCTGGCGGTCGCGCTCGCCATCCGCCTCGACAGCCCCGGCCCAATCCTGTTCCGGCAAAAGCGCTATGGCTTCAACAACAATCCGATAACGGTCTACAAGTTCCGGACCATGCATGTGTCGGCGGGCGAGGATCCGACGGTGCCGCAGGCGCGGCGGAACGACCCCAGGGTTACCCGGGTCGGCGCCTTCCTGCGCCGGACGAGCCTGGACGAGCTGCCGCAACTGCTCAACGTCATCAAGGGCGAGATGTCCCTGGTCGGGCCGCGCCCCCATGCCGTCGCCCACAACGAGCAATACGCCAAGATCATCGACGATTATCTGAGCCGTCATCGGGTCAAACCCGGGATTACCGGCTGGGCGCAGATCAACGGCCTGCGGGGCGAGACCGATACGCCCGAGAAGATGGCCCGACGCGTCCAGTACGACCTGTACTACATCGACAACTGGTCGCTTCTTTTCGACATCAAGATCCTGCTCCTCACGCCCTTCCTGGGCTTCGTCAACAAGAACGCATACTGACCGGCGGCCGGCGCGGCAAACGCCGATACCGGGCCGGAGGCGCGGCGGGATCGGGCGCGCCGACGGGCGTTCATATGGTTTGGCACCCAGTTTCGGGCTCTTATTCACCGAAAAGAAAGCCGCTCCGGCGGGGACAAGTTCATGCGGGCACGTCCAGACGACCGGCTCCCCACGCAGGAGGCGCTGCTGCTCGACTATGATGCGGGCTGGATCGTCACCGCACCGGACGCCACGCCGACCACGTCCATCTGTCGAAGCTGAAGCCGTACAACCGACGCGAACACCATCTTCGCATCGCCCGGAACACGGTCGAAGGCCTAATCCGCGCCCATGACGGTCAGCTCTTTCCGCTGTCGAACGCCGATCTGGTCTTGGTCTGCAAGGACACCGCGCCGGCCGAAGTCGACAACGTCGTCGTGATGCTTCGCTATCTCTTCAGCGAAGCCCCGTTCATCCAATCGCGCGTCATTCTTTGCCGCCGTGACAACGAAGACGTCATCCGCATCGGGCGGGCCTGCGGCATCACGCTGTGCCAAAGGCCGCCACGTCGACGCGTTGTACGCTGCCGCCAGGAAATCGAATCCCGGGCTGGCCCGGCAATCCGCGCAACTGACGCGCGACCGTCACTCGCGCGGCGCGTGCTTGGCCAGGATGCGCTGCAGCGTCCGGCGATGCATGTTGAGCCGCCGCGCCGTCTCCGACACGTTCCGGTCACACTGCTCGTACACCCGCTGAATGTGCTCCCAGCGGACCCTGTCTGCGGACATCGGATGTTCGGGCGGCGGCGGCAACGGACGGTCCTGCGTCAGTAGTGCCGCCTCGATGGCGTCCGCATCGGCTGGTTTGGGCAGATAGTCGATCGCGCCTGCCTTCATCGCGGCGACTGCGGTCGCGATATTGCCGTAGCCGGTCAGCACGATGATGCGCGCCGTCGGCGCCACTTCGCGCAGTGCCTGGACGACGTTCAACCCGCTTCCGTCACCCAGTCGCAGATCGACGACCGCGTAGTCGGGCGGCGATCCCCGTGCGGCAGCGATGCCGGCAGCGACGCTGTCGGCGACAGATACGGTAAAGCCCCGTCGCTCCATGGCACGAGCGAGGCGCTGTCCGAAGATCTCGTCGTCATCGACGATCAGAAGACGTTTTTGCGTCTGTCCGGCAGTTGGAGCGTTCATTGTGCAGCCTCGGCGGAACGAACGTACTCGGGTGAAACGGCGATGCGCGCCCGCGGCCAGGTGATGCGGACGATCGCGCCGCCTTCGGATTGGTTGCCGGCTTCGATGTTGCCGCCGGTCCGTTCGAGCAGTGTCTTGGCGATGAAGATTCCCAGCCCCATGTGCTCGCCCTCGGCATTGCGAGACGACAGATACGGCTCGCCGAGGCGATCGAGGATCGCCGGCGCAAAGCCCGGACCGTCATCGGAAATCGAAACCTCCACGTTCGCCTTGTCCCAGCTCGTGCGGACCTCGACGCGGCTGCGTGCGAACTGGACCGCGTTCTCGACGAATGCGCCAAGGCCATGGACGATCTCGGGCTGGTGCGCCACGTATGGTTCATCGCCGTCATCGGAGCCGGCTGCGACGAAGTCGATGGACACCGGGTCGCGCCGAAATGGAGCTGCCGCCGCCTGGACGAGCGCCGATACCGGCAGCACCGCGAACGGCGAATTTTCGTCCGCTTCGGGCCGTGCGGCAAGCCGGGCCAGAATGTCGCGGCACCGGCCCGCCTCGGCGACCAGAAGTGCGGCATCCTCGGCAAGCGGGCTGTCCTTGGGGAGATCGCGCGCAATCTCGCGGGCGATGACGGCAATGGTGCCCAGCGGCGTACCGAGTTCGTGCGCGGCCGCGGCGGCAAGAGCACCAAGTGCGGACAGTCGCTGTTCGCGTGCGAGCGCCGCCTGTGACGCCGCGAGCGCGTCCGACATGCGTCGCGCCTCGACGGCGACGCTGCCGATGTACAAGGCAAGAAAAATCATACTGATCGTCGACGCCGCCCATAGCCCTGCCACGTAGAGCCATGGGAACGTCAAACCGCCGCCGGGCCAAGGCAGCGGCTCGTACCACAATGCGAGAGTCGTGACGCAGGCGATGCCGAGCCCGCACAGGACGATCGTGCTGTTGCGCGACAACACCGTCGCCGAGATCGCGATCGGGGCGAGCAGCATGACGGCGAAGGGATTGGTCAGGCCGCCCGTGAAGTGAAGCAGGACGCCGAGCTGAACCAGGTCCCAACCGAGCAGCGCGAGCGCGCCGCGGTCGCCGAGACGCGCGGCCGGCCGATACAACGTCAGGACTAGGTTGAGCACCGCCGATGCGCCGATCGCCGCAAGCGTCGGGTTGAGCGGCAACTCGAATCCGAAGCCGAACTGGACCGCCATGAGCGTGACCAGCTGACCGGCGATGGCGAGCCACCGGATGAGGACGAGCGTGCGGAGCCGAACGCGACCGAGCGTTCCGCTCCACTCGGCCGGGCGCATGGGCACCGCCTCGCCCTTCATCCCGACGCCACCTGACCCGGTCCGCGCATACGCGGCATTCTTGAAACGCGATGGCGACATCGTCCGTTTGGCACCATATACGATAACAAATACCCATGCTCGATCCGGTTATCAAAGTCGAAAACCTGACCAAGCGATTCAAGGACGTGGACGCCGTCCGCGACGTGAGTTTCAGCGTCAACCAGGGTGTTACGACGGCCCTGCTCGGCGGCAATGGTGCCGGAAAGACCACGACGATCGGCATGCTCCTCGGCCTGATCATTCCGACCTCGGGCACGATCACCATCCTCGGCGAGGACATGCTCCGTCACCGCCACCGCGTGCTGCCGCGCCTCAACTTCTCGTCCCCCTATGTGGACTTTCCGAGCCGGCTGAAAGTACGCGAGAATCTGATGGTCTTCGCACAGCTTTACGGCGTCCGCGATGCCGGCAGCCGGATCAGGGAACTCGCCGCCGATCTCGATCTCGGAGATCTCCTGGACAAAAAGACCGGCAGCCTGTCCTCGGGTCAGAAGACGCGCGTCAGCTTGGCCAAGGCGCTGCTCAATCAGCCCGAGGTTCTTTTGCTCGACGAGCCTACCGCAAGTCTCGACCCGGACACGGCCGACTGGATCCGCACCTATCTCGAGCGCTATCAGCGCGCGACCGGTGCCTCGATCCTGCTCGCCTCGCACAACATGGCCGAGGTCGAACGTCTGTGCCGGGACGTGCTGATGATGAAGGACGGACGCATCGTCGATCGCGGCACGCCGGCGGAGCTGCTGTCCCGCTATGGACGGGCCAATCTCGAGGACGTGTTTCTCGACATCGCGCGCAGCCGGCGCGCAGAAGCCGCCCAATGATGGACATCGTGCAGAACACCGGATCGCTTCGGCGTATCGGTGCCATACTGCTGCGTCATTACTATCTGATGCGGGGCTCGCCGACGCGCATTTTCGATTTGATGTACTGGCCGCTGCTCCAGATGATCGTCTGGGGCTTCATCACCGTATTCTTCGTGCGGCACTCGTCCTGGCTGGTCCAGGCCAGCGGCGTACTGATCGGCGCCGTGCTGCTGTGGGACGTTCTCGTGCGCAGCCAGTTCGGCATGACGCTGTCGCTGCTCGAAGAGATGTGGTCGCGGAACCTGGCGAACCTGTTCGTGAGTCCGCTGCGGCCGGTGGAATTCGCGATGGCGCTCATGGTCCTGGCCATGCTGCGCTCGTTGCTGGGCGTCGTCCCTGCAGCGCTGCTCGCCATTCCCCTCTTCGCGTACTCGATCTTCGATCTGGGCCTGCCGCTCGTCGCCTTCTGGGCCGTCCTGCTGATGTTCGGCTGGGGCGTCGGCCTGGTGATCGCGGCAGCTTTGACGCGATTCGGACTGGCGGCCGAAAGCTATGCCTGGGCTTCCATCTTCATTCTCGCGCCGATCAGCGGCGTCTATTACCCGGTCGACGTCCTGCCCGGCTGGCTGCGGGTAATCGCCTGGGCCATGCCGTCGACCTACGTGTTCGAAGGGATGCGCGCCGTGATGATCGACCACGTGTTCCGATGGAATCTGATCGGCCCGGCGCTCGTCCTGAACGCGGTCTATATCGCGCTCGGGATCGTGCTGTTCCTCGCCGCCTTCCGCTCGGCCCTCGAGCGCGGCCAACTGCTCCATGCCGGTGAGTAATCGCCGGCCGTTTCCCGATTCGGTCGCACGGGCGCCAGTGTCACGATCCGTCGATGGCGCCGGCGTCGCAGCCGTCACCGGTCCGGCTGCCGTCTTCGTGCGCCCCGAACGGGCGGGTATCCCTGGAAATCGGGATAGGCGGGCACGTCGAAAGAGTAGGATCGAACTCGACCGGGTCTGCCAGGACCGCAAAATATCGTAATATGCCGTCGGCATGATCCAGGGCCGCCTGGCTCCGGGCACCATTCCGGCACACCGTGTACGCATTCGATGCCGATGGAGGGATCCGGCCGGCGCCGCCTGCACGAGGTTCCCCATGCAGCAGAGACAGACGACGGCCCCTGATCTCAGTCGCGCGGCGCGCGAGCAGCTTCTGCGCCGCAGCTTCATGTTCAGCGACATCGACCCGGACTTGCTGCAGCAGATCGCCAGTCTCAGCCGTATCCGTCGCCTGGACAAAGGCGCTGTCCTGTTTCAGCAGGGCGACGATGGCGACGCGCTCTACGGCGTCATGGCCGGCCTCATCTGCATCTCCATTTCGAACGACGCGGGCAAGGAACTTACCATTGCGGTCCTGGAGCCCGGCGACGTCTTCGGCGAAATCGCGCTGCTCGACGGCCTGTCGCGCAGCGCCAGCGCCTATGCCGCCGAAGACAGCATTCTGCTTGCGATCGAGCGCAGCACGTTCCTGGAACTGTTGGAACGCGAGCCGCGCATCGCCCGACACGTGATCGAGCTGCTGTGCGAGCGGCTGCGGGCAAACACGGACAAGCTTGGCGAATACGCTTTCATGAGTCTCGGCGCCCGCCTGGCAAAACGGTTGCACGCGCTGTCGATCGCCCATGGTCGACGCGGCCCCGACGGCGTGCGTATCGAAGTGAAGTTTTCCCAGACCGACCTCGCCCACATGCTCGGCGCCACGCGCGAAGCCGTGAACAAGCAGCTGCGTCTGCTCGCAAGCCAGGGATTGATCCAGCTCGATCAGGGTTACATCACCATCAAGGACATGGCGCGGCTCAGCGCCATGCACCACGAACGCGCCTGAGGCACCGGACCAGTTGCCGCGTCCATCCGCGGCGTCGAGAGCGGAGACGGACATCGGCAACCGCGGACCGGACCAGGAAACCGCTCCAGGATTCGTCGGTGCGCGCGCACCATGGACGCTGCCCGGCCTTTCCTTGGCCCGTGACCGACCTGCCGTGATTCAAGTCACGTGGCATCCGGATTCCGGGGGTGTGAGCGGCATCCGGCGCGAGCCGTCACTCCACCACCGGTGCACGCAAGACCGAGCTCTGATAGAAACATGCATGAACTGATCTCATGCGTTGCCATGCGACGGCTGCCCTCTCTCGATTCCCTCCGCGTCTTCGAAGCGGCAGCCCGGCACCTGAGCCTCACCAAGGCGAGCGATGAGCTTCACGTCACGCAGAGTGCGCTCAGCCACCGCATTCAGGCGCTCGAGGCCGAACTCGGCGTTGCGCTGTTCCGCCGTTATGCGCGGCGCATCGAGCTGACGCCGGCCGGCGAGATTCTGGCGGCCGGCGTCCGTCGCGGTCTCGACGAGGTCATGCGCGCCCTTGCCTCGATCGATCCTGCAGGTGCCGCGACGTCACTGACGATCAGCGTTCTGCCCTCGTTCGCGACGCGCTGGCTCGTTCCGCGCCTCGGGTGTTTCCGTGCCGAGCATCCGGCGATCGACGTCAGGATCGCCGCCGATCCGGCGCTGGTCGACCTTCACAAGGGAAATGCCGATCTCGGCATTCGCTTCGGTCGCGGCCGCTATCCGGGCCTCTACACGCAGCTCCTCATGGCCGATGCGGTCTTTCCCGTCTGCAGCCCGGATTTCCGACGTCGGATGGGCGATCCCGCCAAACCGGAGGACCTGCTGCGCTGCACGCTCCTCCGACGAGGCGGCGGAAAGCGACGGCAGCGGCGCCGACTGGATCAGCTGGTTCCGGCACGTGGGTGTCCATTACCCCGGCTTAGACGAAGGTCCGCGCTTCAATCAGGCCATCCTCGCGCTGGAAGCGGCAGCGAGCGGCCTCGGCGTTGCGCTCGCACGCAAGAGTCTCGTCGCTGCTGACCTGGAATCGGGACGGTTGGTGCGGCTGTCGACCGAGGAGACGCCGACGGTTTTCTCGTATTACATCGTATGTCTGCCGGAACGCGTCGAACGCGGCTCGACGGCGATCTTCATCGAATGGCTGCGCCGCGAGGCCGGATTCTGACGGCTTGATCAGGCCGTCCTGTTGGTGACGCCGGCCTCGGCGAATGAGGCCATCCCGCTGTGACACGCGACGGCCGCCTTGACGATCGCGATCGCGAGAGTTGCTCCCGACGCTTCGCCGAGACGCATGCCGAGATCCAGAAGCGGCGTCTTGCCGATCGCCGCCAACAGTCGCTTGTGGCCGGGCTCGGCCGACATGTGCGCGACGATACAGTGATCGAGTGCCCGCGGATCCAGCGCATGGAGTACCGCGGCGGCGGCGGTCGTGGCGAAACCGTCGAGAATCACCGGAATGCGGGCCATACGTGCTGCGATGACGGCACCAGCGATCGCGGCAAGTTCGTGTCCACCGAAGTGGCGCAGAACCTCGAGCGGGTCGGTCAAGGCGGCGCGATGACGGTCCACCCCGGCCGCGACGGTGGCGATCTTCCGCTCGAGTACCGCTCCGCTCACGCCGGTGCCGGGGCCGGTCCATTCGGCAGCGGTGCCGCCGAACAACGCGCAGCACAACGCCGCCGCCGCCGTCGTGTTGGCAATGCCCATTTCGCCGAGCGCGAGCAGATCGACGCCGGGCTCCACCGCCATCATCCCGTAGGCCATGGCCCGGGCGCATTCATCTTCGGTCATCGCCGGTGCGGTCGTGAAGTCGGCCGTCGGATGATCCAGGGCCATCTCATAGACGCGGAGATCAGCATCCACGGCGCGGCAAAGCTGATTCACCGCGGCCCCGCCGGCGATGAAGTTCTGCACCATCTGCGCGGTCACCTCGACCGGATAGGCCGATACGCCGCGTGCCGCGACGCCATGGTTGCCAGCAAACACACACGTGCGCGGCCGTTCCACGCGCGGCGGGTGACGCCCCTGCCAGGTCGCGCACCAGATGGCGAGCTCCTCGAGCCGCCCCAGGCTTCCCGGCGGCTTCGTCAATTGCTGTTGCCGGGCCGCGGCGGCGTCGCCGGCTTCGCGATCGGGATCCGGCAGATGTGGCAGGATGTCGCGAATTTCGGCAAACGTTGCAACCGGATGGCGTGCGACCATATGCGAACCTGCCTGCAAGAAAGAGAGCGATCGAGGAGGCGCTGACGTCCGTGCCGGCATCGTGCCGCCCGCTGTCGGGGCGCGAAACCGGTGTTTCACTCGCGCCGGCGTCGAGGAAGTTGCCGGCTTCTAGCATACGGGTGAATTTTCCGGCAACGCGCCCCATGTACGGCGCTTGCGGACGTTCTCAGGCCGACGTCGCGTCATTCACGATTGCGCAGGCTTTTCGTGCAACGCTTGCACGAGGGCGTCACAGAAGACGGGTGACATTCCCGGGATTGGTCGGTATTTGCCATGCGGTTCCTGCACCTGCGATTCATCATGACGCCGGATCGGTCCCCCTCGCCCGAGACGTCCGGTGGGTCCCACACCCCGGCGGTCGCGCCACTGGTCGGTTGGCTGACGGAAATCCGGGTGGCCGCCGCGTTCCTGACCCGCTTTCCGGTCCGCCTCGTCGCCGCGGATGCGACGATCCCGGTCGCGTCGGCGGTACGCGCCTTTCCGCTGGTCGGGCTCGGCGTCGGGTTCGTCGGCGGCGCGGTCTATGCCGTGTCCGATCTGGTCGGCATGTCGTCGACGATCGCGGCCCTCCTGGCAATTGCCGCTCTCGTCATCGCGACCGGGGGGCTCCACGAGGACGGCCTTGCGGACTGCGCCGACGGACTCGGCGGCCGGACGCGCGAGGATGCGCTGGCGATCATGCGCGACAGCCGGATCGGCACATTCGGCATGATCGCCCTCTTCTTCGTGCTCTCGCTGCGCGTGACCGCGCTGTCCTACGCCGGCGGCCTCGCCGAAGCGGTGCTCGTGATGCTCGCCGCAGCCGCCGGCTCGCGCGCCACCCTGCCGGCCCTGATGTATCTCCTTCCGCCCGCGCGTCCGGATGGGCTGGGATGGGCGGCTGGTCAGCCCGACCGCCGGCGCGTCGTCGACGCGGGCGCGATCGGCGCCGTGGTGATCGTCGCGGCACTGGGGCCGATCTGGGGACTTCTCGCCATCGCGGCGGCGGCCGGCGCGGCGCTCGCCGTCGGTTGGCTTGCCCACCGTCGCCTCGGCGGCCATACTGGCGACGTCCTTGGTGCCGGCCAGCAATTGTCCGAAACCGGCATCCTGCTCGCTTACATGGTCTCGCCGAGCTGGATCTGATGACGACAGCCGTCACGACGCGATGGTGGTGGATCCGGCATGCGCCGGTGATCAACCCGGGCGGTCGCATCTACGGCCAGCGTGACGTACCCGCCGACACGTCAGATGCTCCGGCCTTTGCCGCGCTGGCGGCCCGCATGCCGCTCGATGCCGTGTGGCTGGCCACGCCGCTTCAACGCACCCAGGCGACGGCGGCCGCGATTCAGGCCAACATGAACGCCGCCAATCCGCCGCCGCCGGAAATCGAACCTGCCTTCATCGAGCAGCATTTCGGCGACTGGCAGGGACTGACCTACGACGAGATCGGCGCGTATGGGCGCGTGCGACCCGGGACCAAGGGCATCGGCGTCGAAGGACACAAGTTCTGGTTGGCGCCCGCACATACCCGACCGCCCGGTGGCGAAAGCTTCGTCGACGTCATGGCGCGGGTCGCCGCGCGCGTGCGCGATCTAACGGCGCGTTATGCCGGCCGCGACATCGTCGTGGTCGCCCATGGCGGGTCGATCCGCGCGGCGTTGGCTTATGCGCTCGACCTTCACCCCGAGGCGGCGCTCGCCTTCACCATTGATACGCTGTCCTTGACGCGGCTCGACCACGTGACCGGTCCGGGTGCCGGTCACGCCTGGCGCGTGAACGCGATCAATCTGCCGCCGTTTGCCTGCACCCAGCCGCATCGGCCGCAGGCCCGCTGACGTTTCCGGCGGCTGTTTCAAGGCGTCGTTGCGGCACGGAGTCGCCGTTTGCGGGCAAGCCCGATCGCGTGGATGCCCCGATCGCATGGACGCCATGTCGGCGCGAAGCCATCCGTGATGGTGGCACGGGTGGAGATGCCTATGCTAGGGTTCTGCCCGCATCCGGACAGGGAAGTCCGGTGACGCGGTTCGGCCCGACATTCACGGCCGCCGCCAGGCCGGCGCTGCCCCCGCAACTGTAAGCGGCGAGATCGTCGCGCGCACACGCCACTGACCGACGCCCCGGGTACGGCCCCGAAGCCGGTCGGGAAGGCAGCTCGACGATCGATGACCCCAAGCCAGGAGACCTCCCGGATGCCGGCTCTTGCGGGCCGCGGCCCACTCGATTCCTCGGCGGGAGGATTCGGCGCGTTGAACTCGTATGTCCCGGCCGCGTCGGCGGCCCAGTCCCTGCTTCCCGGTGTCACGCTCGTGCTCGGCGGCGCCCGCTCCGGCAAGAGCCGCTACGCCGAATCGCTGATCGGCGGCACGCTTGCGGCCGGCGGGACGGCCGTCTATGTCGCGACGGCAACCGCCGGCGACGCGGAAATGGCGGCGCGGATTGCGGCGCATCGCGCGCGCCGCGGGCCGCAATGGCTCACGGTCGAGGAGCCGTATGATCTTGCCGGCGTCCTGCGTCGCGAGTCCGCACCGGAGCGTCCGGTCCTGGTCGATTGTCTGACGTTGTGGCTGTCCAATCTGATGGCGGCCCAGCGCGATATCGCGGCCGCGACCTCGGATCTTCTGGCGGCACTCGCCACCCTGCCGGGGCCCGTGGTGCTCGTCTCGAACGAGGTCGGGCTCGGCATCGTCCCCGACAACGCGCTTGCCCGTGCCTTCCGCGACCATGCGGGCCGACTGCATCAGGAGATCGCCGCGACCGCACGACGGGTCGTGTTCGTCGTGGCGGGTCTGCCGCTCGTTCTCAAGGAGTCCGAATGATGGCCCAAACGCGCATTCCCGCGACCATCGTCACGGGATTTCTCGGCGCCGGAAAGACGAGTCTGCTTCGCTACCTCGTGCGCACCGCCCGGGGCCGCCGCATCGCCCTGGTGATCAACGAGTTCGGCGAGCTCGGCATCGACCGCGAACTGCTGCTCGGCTGCGGGGATGCGGCTTGCGCGCCGGGCGACGTGGTCGAACTCGCCAACGGCTGCCTGTGCTGCACGGTCGCGGATGATTTCCTGCCGACGATCGAAGCACTGCTCGACCGGGCGACGCCGCCCGATCATATCGTCATCGAGACGTCGGGACTTGCGCTGCCGAAACCGCTGATCAAGGCATTCGCCTGGCCGGAGATACGCGCGCGCGTCACGGTCGACGGCGTGATCGCCGTGGCCGATGCGGCCGCCGTCGCCGCCGGGCGCTTTGCCACGGACCCGGACGCGCTGGCGGCGCAGCGCGCGGCGGATCCTTCGCTCGACCACGACAACCCGCTTGAGGAGGTGTTCACGGACCAGATCCAGTGCGCCGACCTCGTCGTCCTCAACAAGGCCGACCTGGTCGATGCCGCAACGCTCGAGCGGCTGCGCCGCGAGCTCGCCCCGGCATTGAGGCCGGGCGTGAAGCTCGTTGAGTCGCGCTTCGGCGCGCTCGACGCGGCTGTGCTGCTCGGCCTTCAGGCTGCGGCCGAAGACGATCTCGACACGCGGCCATCGCACATCGACACGCTCGGCGAGCATGATCACGACGATTTCGAGAGCTTCGTCGTGACCCTCGGCAGCGTGCGCGACCCGCACGGTCTCGTCGCGCGCGTGCGGTCGGCCATTGCCGCGCACGACATCCTGCGCGTGAAGGGTTTCCTCGACGTGCCCGGCAAACCTCTGCGCCTTGCCATGCAGGGCGTCGGCCCGCGCATCGACCATTACTATGACCGCCCCTGGCGTCCGGACGAGCCGCGCACGTCGCGTCTCGTCGTCATCGGGCGCAAGGGGATCGACCGCGATGCGATCGTCGCGGCGCTTGCCGAAGCGCAGGCGGCCTGACAGGGGCCCGAACGGAGACGTCATGCATCTGCTCGCCACACAGCAAGTCGATATCCCCGAGGGCAGCGCCGTCGATCTGGCGCAGACCCCGGGCGACATCGTCGTGCTCACGGCCGCGGATAGCGAGATCGCACTGCTCGCCGCCGCTCGGGCGCGGCTCGCGTGCGAGTTCGGCGAATCGTTTCCGACCCTCCGCCTCGCCAACCTGCTTTGCCTGTCGCACAACTTCTCCGTCGATCTCTACGTCGAACGCGTCATCCGACATGCAAAGCTGGTGGTGGTCCGCCTTCTCGGCGGCCGCAGTTACTGGCCCTACGGCGTGGATCAGATCGTGGCGACGTGCCGCGACCATTCCATCCCGCTCGCCCTCGTACCCGGAGACGACCGGCCGGATCCCGAGCTCACCGCCCTGTCGTCTTTGCCGACGGCCGACGTGAACCGCTTCTGGCATTATCTTGCCCACGGCGGTGCTGCGAATGCGGCCGGATTTCTGCGGTTTGCGGCCGCGCGCCTGGGCCTCGAGATCGACTGGCCGGAGCCGGCACCGATCCTGCGCGCCGGGTTCTATGCACGGGGCGGCACGGTCTCGGCTCTCGGCGACGTCAGGAAGGACTGGCGCGAAGGCGCCCCGGTCGCGGCCGTCCTGTTCTACCGCGCCCTGGTCCAGGCGTCGGATACGCAGGCAATCGATGCGCTCGTCGACGCGCTGCGCGATGCCGGCCTCAATGCGCTGCCGATCTACGTCGTCAGCCTGAAGGACCCGGTCGCCGCGGCGATTGTGCGAAAGGCCCTCGCCGAGGTCCCGCCTGACGTGATCCTCAATGCGACGGGTTTCGCGGTCGCCCAGTCCGGCGATGGCGCCGACGACCCGCTCGCGGGCCCCGACTGTCCGGTATTGCAGATCGTGCTCTCGACCGGCACTGCCGAGAAGTGGCGCGAGCAGACGCGCGGGCTTTCGCCGCGCGACATTGCCATGAACGTCGCGCTGACCGAGCTCGACGGACGGATCATGACGCGCGCCGTCGCCTTCAAGGGACTCGTGCGGCGCGACGAATCGGCCGAAGCGGACATCTTCGGCTATCTGCCGGCGCCGGATCGCCTGCGCTACGTCGCGGCACTGGCCGCGGCGTGGGCCCAGCTGCGGCGAACGCCACCACGGGAACGGCGCGTCGCGCTCGTCCTCGCCAATTATCCGAATCGCGACGGACGCATCGCCAACGGCGTCGGCCTCGATACGCCGGAGTCGGTCGTGACGATCCTCGCGGCGCTCGAGAAGGCCGGCTATCACGTCGTCGACCGGCCGCAGAATGGCGCCGCACTCATCGACGGTCTGCTGGCCGGCCCGACGAACGACATCTGGCATCAGATGTCGCGTCGCGTCACCGAGGAAATCAAACTGAGCGAATATTCGATCTTCTTCGGACAGCTCCCGCGCGACCTGCAGGCGCGCGTGCTCGAACGCTGGGGGCCACCCGAGCGCGACCCGAGTTTCCGGCCGGGCGAGCTCGACTGCGGCAGCTTCGCCATCGCCGCCCTTCGCTTCGGCAACATCGTCGTGGGACTGCAACCGGCGCGCGGCTACAACATCGACCCGGCATCGAGCTATCACGATCCGGCGCTGGTCCCGCCGCATTCGTATCTCGCGTTCTACGCTTGGCTGCGCGACTGCTTCGGCGCGCATGCGATCGTCCATGTCGGCAAGCACGGCAACCTCGAATGGCTGCCGGGCAAGGCGATTGCGCTGTCGCAGTCATGCTGGCCCGAGGCGGCGCTCGGGGCGTTGCCGAACCTCTATCCCTTCATCGTCAACGATCCGGGCGAAGGCACGCAGGCCAAGCGACGGACGAGCGCGGTCGTGATCGACCATCTGACGCCGCCGCTCACCCGGGCCGGCAGCTACGGTCCCCTCGCGACGCTGGAGCGCCTGATCGACGAGTACTACGAGGCGGCCGGACAGGACCCGCGCCGCCTCGCGCTTCTGGCGCGGGAAATTCGGGATCTCGCCGCATCGAGCGGCCTCGATCGTGACTGCGGCATTGCCCGCGACGATCCCGATCAGACGGCGCTCGGCAAGCTCGACGGCTTCATTTGCGAACTCAAGGAAGCGCAGATCCGCGACGGGCTTCATATCTTCGGCCGCAGTCCCGACGGCGACCTTCTGGTGAATCTGATGGTCGCCATCGCGCGCAGCCCGCGCGGCGATGGCAAGGGTGCGGGTGCGTCGCTGCTGCGGACGTTGGCGAGCGATCTCGGCCTCGATTTCGATCCGCTCGACGCCGACATGGCGGCACCGTGGCGTGGACCGCGCCCGGCGCTGCTCGGACCGGCCGACGGCTGGCGCAGCACCGGCGACACCGTCGAACGGCTCGAGACCCTTGCCGCTGACCTCGTTGCCGGCCGGCGCCAGGCTGCGCCGGAATGGGTCGCGACGGCGCCGGTGCTTGCATGGATTTCCGACACGTTGCGGCCGGCCCTGCTGCGAAGCGGCCCCGCCGAGATCGACGCCCTGCTGGCCGGTCTAGACGGGCGACGCGTCAGGCCCGGACCGTCAGGTGCCCCGACCCGCGGCCGCCCGGACGTGCTGCCGACGGGGCGCAACTTCTTTTCCGTCGATACGCGCGCCGTGCCGACGACGGCTGCATGGACGCTCGGCTGGAAATCCGCGACCCTGCTGCTCGCCCGGCACGTGCAGGAACATGGCGAATATCCGCGCGCCCTCGCGCTGTCGGCATGGGGCACGAGCAACATGCGCACGGGCGGCGACGACATCGCCCAGGCGCTCGCCCTCCTCGGCGTCCGGCCGACATGGGATGCCGGGTCGCGGCGCGTTACCGGCTTCGAGATCCTGCCACTCTCCGTCCTCGACCGGCCACGCGTCGACGTCACCCTGCGCGTTTCGGGTTTCTTTCGCGATGCTTTCGCCAACCTCATCGAGCTTTTCGATGCGGCGGTCCGGGCCGTGTCGAACCTCGACGAGCCTGCGGACCTCAACCCCCTTGCCGCGCGCGTGCGCGCCGAAACGGCCGACCTCGAGCGCAGCGGGCTGGCACCGGCCGAGGCCCGCCGGCGCGCTGCGTCGCGCGTCTTCGGCGCCATGCCCGGCGCCTACGGCGCAGGGCTGCAGGCGCTGATCGACGAAAGGGGCTGGGACAGCGCGGCCGACCTCGCCCGCGCCTACGTCGAATGGGGCGGATATGCCTACGGCGCGGGAACGGAAGGCGAGGCCGCCCACGCCCTGTTCGAAACCAGGCTCCGCCAGGTGCAGGTTGTCGTGCAGAACCAGGACAACCGCGAGCACGATCTGTTCGACAGTGACGACTATTATCAGTTCGAGGGCGGCTTGACGGCCGCGGTGCGGCACCTGTCGGGCACGGCGCCGACGGTCTACCATAACGATCATTCGCGCCCGGAATCGCCGCGAATCCGTACCTTGGAAGAGGAGGTGGCGCGCGTGGTCCGTTCCCGTGTCGTCAATCCGAAGTGGATCGCCGGCTGCATGCGGCACGGCTACAAGGGCGCCTTCGAGATGGCCGCCACGGTCGACTACATGTTCGCCTTCGCCGCCACCACGGGTGCGGTTCGTGACCATCACTTCGATGCGGTATTCGACGCGTATCTTCGCGACGAGACGGTCCGTGCGTTTCTCGCGCGTGCGAATCCGGATGCGCTCGCCGAAATGAGCGAGCGCCTCATCGAGGCGCAGGAACGCGGGCTGTGGAAGCCACGTGCCAACAGCACGCGCCAACTGCTCGACACGCTCGCGCGGACACGACACGAGCGGGCGCGACACGAGGAGGCGACACCATGACGCCACAGATCGGGAATGACGAGGCCGAACACCGCGAGAAGATGCGGCGCATCAAGGCCGCGCGCGACCGTATGATGGCGACGAAGACCGAGGTCCGTGGCCTCGTCATCGTCCATACGGGAAAGGGCAAGGGAAAGTCCTCGGCCGCGTGGGGCATGGTCATGCGCTGCCTCGGGCACGGCATGCGGGTCGGGATCGTCCAGTTCATCAAGGGCGCCTGGGAGACGGGCGAGGCCCGGTTTCTTCAGCGTTTTCCCGATCTCGTCACGATCAAGACGATGGGCGAAGGATTTACCTGGGAGACGCAGGATCGCGCCCGCGACATCGCGGCGGCCGAGCGTGCCTGGGATGCGGCCTGCGCCATGCTGCGTGATCCCGCGTTCCGCTTCGTCGTGCTCGACGAACTCAACATCGTCTTGCGCTATGGTTATCTGCCGCTCGAGCCGGTGCTGGAGACGCTGGCGGCCCGTCCGGCGGATCAGCACGTCGTCATTACGGGGCGCAATGCACCGGATGCGCTGATCGACGCTGCCGACCTCGTGACGGAGATGACATTGATCAAGCACCCGTTCCGCGCCGGCGTGAAGGCCCAGCCGGGCGTGGAGTTCTGAGGGAGGATTCGCGATGCGCAGCTTGCTTCGATATCTGGCGCTGGTGCTCGCGGCATCTTTGGCGCCGTTCGGCGTCGACATGCGGGCGTCGGCCCAACCGTCCAGCCAGCAGCAGATCGTCGATCGCGCACGTGCGACGGTCGAGAATCTGCGGAACGATCCGGACCTCGAGCTGGGACCGATGCTCGAGCGGGCAAAGGCCGTGCTCATCTTCCCCAGCCTGATCAAGGCGGGATTCATTCTCGGCGGCGAGGCGGGCAATGGCGTGCTCCTTGTTCGCCACGAGGACGGCGAATGGAGTTATCCCGCCTTCTACACGATCACGAGCGGCTCGGTCGGCCTGCAGATCGGCGCGCAGGATGCCGAGGTGATCTTCACGATCATGACCGAACAGGGATTGGATCAGGTCCTCGAGACCCAGTTCAAGCTGGGCGCCGACGCGAGCATTGCCGTCGGTCCGAAGGGCGTCGGGTTGGAGGCAGCAACCACCGCCGCGCTGGGCGCCGACATCTATTCCTTCGCCAAGGCCAAGGGTGCTTATGGCGGCGGCTCGTTCGAAGGATCGTACTTCCATGTCCGCGAGGAATGGAACCGGCTCTATTACGGCCAGCCGGTCAGCGTGCGCGAAATCGTGATCGATCGCGTGGTCTCCAATCCCGACGCGGATGCCCTGAGGCAGGCGCTTGCCGCACGCTGACGCACATAAAAGCGGTCGCACGCCCGCGATCATGCTGCAGGGCACCGGCAGCGACGTCGGAAAGTCGCTGCTGGTCGCCGGACTGGCGCGGGCCTTTGCGCGCCGTGGCCTGGCGGTGCGTCCGTTCAAGCCGCAGAACATGTCGAACAATGCGGCCGTGACGCCGGACGGGGGCGAGATCGGCCGTGCCCAGGCGCTCCAGGCACGCGCCTGCGGCATCGCTCCCAGCGTTCACATGAATCCCGTACTGCTCAAGCCGCAAGCCGACGCGCACGCGCAGCTGATCGTGCAAGGACGCGTCGAGGGTCAGGTTCGGGCGGGCGGATATCTCGCGCTCAAGCCCAGGCTGCTGCCGCGCGTGCTCGACAGCTTCGCGCGGATCGCAGCGGAAGCCGATCTGGTGATCGTCGAAGGCGCCGGATCGCCGGCGGAGGTCAATCTCCGCGCGGGCGACATCGCGAACATGGGCTTCGCGAACGCCGCCGGCGTACCGG
The DNA here is from genome assembly GCA_937926175.1 of uncultured Rhodospirillales bacterium. Lineage (GTDB taxonomy): Bacteria > Pseudomonadota > Alphaproteobacteria > CACIAM-22H2 > CACIAM-22H2 > CALANV01. Next base: position 19,120 of record CALANV010000013.1, read on the forward strand.
TCGTGCTCGTCGGCGACATCGACCGCGGCGGCGTCATCGCCAGCATCGTCGGCACGATGGCCGTACTCGAGGCCGAAGACCGCGCGCGCGTCGCCGGCTTCATCATCAACAAGTTTCGCGGCGATATCCGGCTGTTTGACGGCGGACGTCGCGACATCACGGCCCGTACCGGCCTCGCCGATCTCGGCGTCGTACCGTGGTTTCCCGACGCCGCGCGATTGCCGGCCGAGGACACGGCCAGCCTGGACAGCCGGCGTTATGCGCCGGGCGGCGCGCCCGGTGTCGTGATCAGGATCGCCGTTCCGCAGCTGCCGCGAATCGCCAATTTCGACGATCTCGATCCGCTGGCGGCAGAACCCGACGTCGCCATCGACCTCGTCCCGCCGGAGCGGCCGATCCCGAGCGATGCGGATGTCGTCCTGCTGCCCGGATCGAAAGCGACGATGGCCGATCTTGCCGCGTTCCGCGCTGCCGGCTGGGACATCGACCTGATGGCCCATGTCCGTCGCGGCGGCCGCGTGCTGGGTCTTTGCGGCGGCTATCAGATGCTGGGCCGGCGCATTGCCGATCCGCTCGGACTCGAAGGACCGCCCAGCGAGATGCCCGGCCTCGGGCTGCTCGACGTCGAAACGGTGCTCGACCGCGTCAAGGTCCTGGCGCCGGTCGACGCCCTCGACGCGCTCTCGGGCGAGCAGGTCAAAGGCTATGAGATGCACATGGGCCGCACCGACGGACCGGATTGCAGCCGGCCGATGCTCAACCTCGGCGGACGGCCGGAAGGTGCCCGAAGCCGCGATGGCCGTGTCGAGGGATGCTATGTCCACGGCCTGTTCGCGGCCGACCGGTTTCGTCGGGCCTGGATCGACCGCATCCGGACGGAGCGAGGTCTTGGCACAGGCAGTGCCTCGGCTGCCTACGACGCGATGATCGAGGACGTCCTCGACAAGCTGGCCGCCCACGTTTCATCCGCGATCGATCTCGATCGCATTCTGGAGATCGCCCGTGCGCGCTGACGCATCATGCCCTGACGATCGCGAGTACGCCGACGAGGGCGGCGTGGACGAGGCAGGCGGCGACGAAAAGATAGAGCGCCTGGCGCATGTCCGCCGGCGTGGCACGCGCCCGACCGTCGCCGATCCACGGGTCGTGGACGACGTTGCCGTCATACTGCCGCGGGCCCGCCAGCGCCAAGCCCAGCGCCCCGGCCGCCGCCGCCTCGGGCCAGCCCGCGTTGACGGACCTGTGCTTGCGCGCATCGCGGAACATGGTCCGGAACGCGGCGGCCGGATTGCCGTTCGGCACGACGGCCGCGGCAATCGCGATGATGACGGCTGCGAGCCGTGCCGGAACGAAGTTCGCGGCGGTGTCCAGCCGCGCCGCGGCCTCACCAAAAGCGAGGTAGCGTGGAGTTCGGTGGCCGATCATGGAGTCGAGGGTATTCACCGCCTTGTAGGCGAGGATACCCGGCAGGCCGAGCAGAACGTACCAGAAGGCCGGCGCGACGACGCCGTCCGAGAAGTTCTCGAACAGCGACTCGATGCCGGCGCGGGCCACGCCATGCGCATCGAGGCTCTGCGGATCGCGCCCGACGATATGGCGCACCGCCTCGCGTCCGGCCGCAACCCCGCCCGTCTCGAGCCCGCGGCAGACGGCGAAGACATGGTCGTAGAGCGAGCGTTGTGCGAGCAGGACGGCGACGACGAACAGTTCGATCAGCCAGCCCCATGTCACCTGCCGCGCGAGCACAAGCAGCAGCCATCCGGCCCCGGCGGCGATGCCGACAACGAACACGACGACGATCGCGCCGCGGACGCGCCGTGCCTCGCGGGTGCGTATATCGCGGTTGAGCCGGCGGTCCAGCACCCCGATCAGACGGCCGAGCGCGGCGACGGGATGCGGCACGATGCGGAACAGCGGGCGCATGTCGCCGACGACGGCGTCCAGCATCAACGCCGCCAGCAAAATGATGAACGGATTCACCGCCTCCGGCGGCACGAATCGGTACATGCGCGCCACCATGGCGGGCGATCCACGACACGTCAACGGATCAAGGTCCGGGCCTGAAGCAAAGGGAGAACAGCTTGCCGAACAACGATACCGCCGTCCTGATCTGCGGCCACGGCAGCCGCGACACCGACGCCATCGCGGAGTTCGAGTCGATGGCGGCCCGGCTCAAGACACGACTTCCCCAGTATCCGGTCGGTGCGGCCTATCTCGAGTTTGCGCGACCGATGATCCGCGAAGGCCTGGAGGCGCTCAAGGCCCGTGGCGCACGCCGCATCCTGGCTGTGCCCGGCATGCTCTTCGCGGCCGGGCACGTCAAGAACGACCTGCCGTGGGAACTCAACAGCTTTGCCGCCGAAAATCCCGACATGACCGTCGAGTACGGACGGGACCTGGCTATCGATCCGAAGCTGCTTCAGGCGGCACGCGAACGCATCGAAGCCGCCGAGAGCCGCGCCGAACGCACCGTCGATCGCGCCGAGACCGTGCTGCTGACCGTGGGCCGCGGCACGAACGATCCCGACGCCAATGCCAACATCGCCAAGGTCGCACGCATGCTGTGGGAAGGGATGGGCTTCGGCTGGGGCGCCGTCGCCTATTCCGGCGTCGCGCATCCGCGCGTCGACGCGGCGCTCGCCCGCCTGGTGCGATTGGGCTTCCGGCGCATCGTCGTCTTCCCATATTTCCTGTTCACCGGCGTCCTGGTCAAACGCATCTACACGCAGACGGACGCAATCGCCGCCGTGCATCGCGACGTCGAGTTCCTGAAGGCGGACTACCTCAACGACCATCCGCTGGTCCTCGATGCGTTCGTCGAACGCGTGAACGAGATCCTGACCGGCGACAACGTCATGAATTGCCGCCTGTGCAAATATCGCGAGCAGATCATCGGCTACGAGGCCGATGTCGGCGCCCCGCAGGCCGGTCACCATCTGCATGTCCGCGGCATCGGTACGGATGCCGACCGCCATCATGCCCATCACCATCATCACGGCCACGGCCATCATCACCATGGTCATCACCATCACGGGCATGATCATCATCACGATCATGACCATGCGCATGATCACGGACACGGACATGTGCACGGCCACCATGTGCACGGGCATGCACATCATCGCGCCGACGGAAATGCGAACCCGGATGCTCAACCCGCCGCGCCTGCCGCACGAACCAAATGATCGCCTATCTGACCGATCCGGCTGAAATCTACCGACGCTCCTTCGCCACGATTCGGGCGGAGGTGGATCTTGCGGGCGTGCCGCGCGACCTCGAGAGTACGGTCGTGCGGCTGATCCATGCCTGCGGCATGACGGACATCGTCGGAGACTTGCGCTGGTCGCCCGACGTCGCGACGGCGGCCCGAACCGCGCTGGCGTCGGGTGCTGCCGTGCTGACCGACGCCCGCATGGTCGCTGACGGCATCGGCGAGCCAAAAGGACGGCGCCGCAACCAGATCCTATGTCTTGTCGACGCGCCGGAAGCGGCTGAACGCGCTTGTGCCCTCGGGACGACGCGGTCGGCGGCCGCAGTCGATCTGTGGCGCCCCCATCTCGCCGGCGCTGTCGTCGCGATCGGCAATGCACCGACCGCGCTGTTCCGGCTGCTCGAATGCCTCGACGACGGCGCGCCGCGACCGGCCGCGATTCTGGCGTTTCCCGTCGGCTTCGTGGGCGCGGCCGAAGCGAAGGCCGAGCTCGTCGCGAATGCGCGCGGCGTGCCTTATCTGACGCTTCTCGGCCGGCGCGGCGGCAGCGCGCTTGCCGCCGCCGCCGTCAACGCGTTGATGCGCGACGGAGACGAGCCATGACGCCGTGGCTGTCGGTAATCGGCATCGGTGCCGACGGACTCGACGGCCTTACGCCCGCGGCCCGCAGCCTGATCGATGCCGCCGAAGTCCTGGTCGGCGGCAAGCGTCATCTCGACATGATCACACGCCACGGTGCCGAACGCCTCACGTGGTCGATGCCGCTGACCGAGACGATCACGGCGATCAAGGCGCGCCGTGGCCGGCGCGTCGTGGTGCTCGCGACCGGCGATCCATTGTGGTTCGGCATCGGCGTCACGCTCGTGCGGCACTTCCCGCGCGAGGAGATGGTCATCCTGCCGCACCTGAACGCATTCAGTCTGGCCGCTTCGCGCATGGGCTGGCCGATGGCGGAGGTCGAGACCCTCACGCTCCACGGTCGTGCGATCGGTCTGCTTGCGCTTCATCTTGCGCCGGGCGCACGCCTGCTCGTGCTGAGCAATGACGGCACGACACCGACGCAGGTCGCGGCCTATCTGCGCGACGCCGGCTGGGGACCCAGCACGATCACCGTCCTCGAGCATCTGGGCGGACCGGATGAACGCCGCGTCGACAGCACCGCCGCCGACTGGACGGATGCGTCGTTTGCGGATCTGAACACGCTCGCGATCCACTGCGTGCCGGGGCCGAATGCGCGCGTCCGAAGCCGTGTGCCGGGGCTTCCCGATGACGCCTTCGCCCATGACGGCATGCTGACGAAGCGGGAAGTAAGGGCGGCCACGCTCGCTGCGCTCGCGCCGTTTCCGGGGCAGGTGCTGTGGGATATCGGCGCGGGATGCGGCTCGGTCGGCGTCGAGTGGATGCGCGCAGCCCGCGGCGCGCGGGCGATCGCCGTCGAGCGCGACCCTGCGCGACTGACGCTGATCGCGCAGAATGCCTCGGTCCTTGGCGTTCCTCAGCTCGAAATAGCGGCGGGCGAGGCGCCGGCGGCTCTCGAAGGTTTGCCGGACCCCGACGCCGTGTTCATCGGCGGCGGCCTGACCACACCCGGGCTCATCGACATCTGCTGGAATGCGCTCAAGCCCGGCGGGCGCATCGTCGCGAACGCGGTCACGATCGAGAGCGAGCGCGCGATCTATGACGCGTTCAAGGATTACGGTGGCGATCTTTGCCGCATCGCGGTCGCCCGCGCCGATACCGTCCGCTCTTTTGTCGGCTGGCGCGCCCAGATGCCCGTGACGCAATGGAGCGCGCGGAAATGAGCGGCACGCTCTACGGCCTTGGCGTCGGGCCCGGCGACCCGGAACTCGTGACGCTGAAGGCGCTCCGGATCGTGAAGGCGTGCCCCGTGCTCGCCTATCCGGCACCTGAGCATGGCGACAGCCTCGCGCGCGCAATCATGGCGCCGCATCTGCCCGGCGGGCAGATCGAAATCGCCATCCGCATGCCGCTCGCGGCCGACCGCTTTCCCGCGGCGGCGGTCTATGCCGATGCGGCCGCGCGCATCGACCAGCATCTCCGCACCGGCCGTGACGTCGCCGTCCTGTGTCTGGGCGATCCGTTTCTCTACGGCTCGTTCATGTATCTGTTCGCGCGCCTCGCGCCGTCGCACCGGACCATCGTCGTTCCCGGCGTATCGTCGATCTCGGCAGGCGCCGCGGCATTGGGCGCACCGCTCGCCGCACGCAACGACGTGCTGAGCGTGATCCCCGCACCGCTCGCGGACGAGGAAATCGAGGCCCGGCTCGTCGCGGCGGATGCGGCCGCGATCGTGAAGCTCGGCCGACATTTCGGCCGCATCCGCGCCCTGCTCCAGCGGCTCGGCCTGGCGACGTCGGCGCGCTACATCGAACACGCGAGCCTGCCCAACGAGTGCGCCCGTCCGCTCGCGGAGATCGATGCAGACACGGTGCCGTACTTCTCCCTGATTCTCGTGCACAAGCGGGGGGCCGCATGGCAATGACGCCGGTTCTGGTCGCCCTGACGGAGACGGGCGCCGCGCTTGCCCGGCGCATCCGGGACCATTTGCCTGGTGCCGTCGTCCACGGTTTCGAAGGCCGCGTTACTTCGTCCGACGTCGCATTCGCATCGACGGCGGCGCATCTGCGGCATCTGTTCGCTGCGGGGCAACCGATCGTCGGGATCTGCGCCGCCGGCATCCTCGTCCGCGCCCTCGCACCATGCCTCGCCGACAAGCACGCGGAACCACCGGTCCTCGCCGTGGCCGAGGACGGCAGCACGGTCGTTCCGCTGCTGGGCGGCCATCGCGGCGCCAACGAGCTGGCCCGACGGATCGCCGGTGCGATCGGTGGTGTGGCGGCGATCACCACCGCCAGCGACGTCGCGCTGAGGGTGGCACTCGATGTACCGCCGCCCGGCTGGCGCATCGCCGACATGGCGGCCGTCAGGTCGCTCGCCGCCGCAGCCTTGGCCGGACAGCCGATCGCCTTGAAGGTCGAGGCGGGCTCCGCCGACTGGCTGCGCGACAGCGGGCTGCGTTTCAGCGCCGATGCGGAACATGTCATCCGCGTGACGCATCGCACGGCGGACGGCGATGCCCGCACGCTCACCTACCATCCGCCGGTGCTTGCGGTAGGCATGGGATGCGAACGTGGGACGTCGCCCGAAGAGCTGTCGGATCTCGTGCGGCGAACGCTCCAGGAGTTCGATCTCGCGCCGGGTGCCGTCGCCTGCGTCGCGAGCATCGATCTGAAGATGGACGAACCGGCGATCAGTGCCGTCGGCGACATGCTCGGCGTGCCGGTGCGCTTCTTTTCCGCTGAACGGCTCGCCCGCGAGGAGTCGCGTCTCGCCAGTCCGTCGGCCCATGTCCGCGCCGCGGTCGGTGTCGCCGGCGTGGCCGAAGCGGCAGCACTCGCCTGTGTCGGCGCCGATGGCAGGCTGCTGATCGCAAAGCGGAAGTCGCGGCGCGCGACCTGCGCCGTCGCGCTTGCGCCGGCCGACATCGACCCGGGGACGCTCGGCCAGGCGCGCGGTCATCTCGCAATCGTCGGAATCGGGCCGGGAACGTCCGCCTGGCGAACGCCGGAGGCAAGCGCCGCGCTCGCCACGGCCACGGACATCGTCGGCTATGCCCTCTACCTCGATCTGCTCGGCGATGCGATTCGCGGCAAGCGACGTCATGAGAGCGGGCTCGGCGACGAGGAGGGACGCGTGCGGTGCGCACTCGATCTCGCCGCCGCGGGCAACCGGGTCGCCCTCGTCTCCTCGGGTGACGCCGGAATCTACGGCCTTGCGACGCTGGCGTTCGAACTCGTCGCGCGCGGCGACGATCCCGCGTGGGGTCGCATCGCCGTGGCCGTCTGCCCGGGTCTGTCGGCGATCCAGGCCGCGGCGGCGCGCGCCGGGGCGCCGCTCGGTCACGATTTCTGCGCCATCTCGCTGTCGGATCTGCTGACGCCGTGGCCCGACATCGAGCGCCGTCTGCGTGCCGCGGCATCGGCCGATTTCGTCGTGGCGCTTTACAACCCGGCCTCCCAACGACGACGCAGCCAACTTGCCCGCGCCAAGGCGATCCTGCTCGAACACCGGCCGCCCGGCACGCCCGTCGTCGTCGCCCGCAATCTCGGCCGCGACGGCGAGACGGTCTCGATCGTCGCGCTCGGCGAACTCGACGAGAGTGGCGTCGACATGTTGACCGTGCTGCTGATTGGCAGCAGCCGGACGCGCACGGTCGACGCCGCAGGCGCGCGATGGGTCTTCACGCCGCGCGGTTATGCCGACAAGGCGTCCGTGCGACAGACGAGGCCGGCATGACGATCCATTTCATCGGCGCCGGCCCCGGCGCGCCCGACCTCATCACGGTTCGCGGTCTCAATCTGATCCGCACCGCCGACGTGGTGCTCTACGCCGGATCGCTGGTGCCGCCCGCCGTGATCGCCGAGGCGCGCGCCGACGCGCGCGTGATCGACACCGCCCCCATGCATCTCGATGCAATCGTCGCCGAAATGGCGTCGGCTCATGCGGCCGGATTGACGGTCGCACGCGTTCATTCCGGCGACCCGTCGCTCTATGGCGCGATCGCCGAACAGATGCGGCGCCTCGACGCGTTGGGCATCCCGTATGACGTGACCCCCGGTGTGCCGGCCTATGCCGCCGTAGCCGCCGCGCTCAAGACCGAGCTGACGCTTCCCAACGTGTGCCAGACGGTGATTCTCACGCGCACGGCCGTGCGCGCATCGCCGATGCCGCCGGGCGAAGACCTCGCGACGCTGGCGCGAAGCAACGCGACGCTTGCGATTCATCTGTCGATCAACAATCTCGCTGCTGTCGTGCGCGAGCTTGCCCCGCTTTACGGCGAGGACTGCCCGGTCATCGTCGCCTATCGGGTCACCTGGCCCGACGAACTCATTCTGCGCGGCACGCTCGGCGACATCCGCCAGAAGGTGAAGGCGGCAGGGATCACGCGTACGGCGCTCATCCTCGTCGGCCGCGCGCTATCATCGACGACGTTCGGCGACAGCCGTCTTTACGACGCCGCCCACCATCACGTCCTGCGGCCGCGCCGCCCCGGCGCATCCGGCTAACGCTTGGCGCCGGCGCGGCGCAGAATGTCGACCACGCGGCGGCGATTCTCCGCCTCGGCCCAGCCGAGCGCCGTTCGCCCGGTATAGTCCTGCAAATCGAGATCGGCCCCCGCCGCGATCAGCATCTCGACGATCTCGGCATGACCGGCGCGGGCGGCGAGCATTAGCGGCGTGGCACCGTGGCGGTTTTCGACGTTCAGGTTCGCCTTTCCGGCGATCAATTCCCTGACCACGTCGGCATGACCGCGCTCGGCCGCCCACAACAGGGCCGTGTAGCCCGACTTGTCGCGGGCCTCGAGACGAGCCTTGGCCTCGACGAGCGCCGCGACGACCGCCGCATGGCCGCCGCTCGCGGCCAGCACGATGGCGGGATTGCCGTCGAGGTCCGACAGGTTGGGAGACACGCCGGCGGCGAGTTGCGCACGTACGCCGTTCACGTCGCCGATGCGCGCGAACCACGTGATCGGCGCGGCCCGATTTGCCGCATCGGTCGACAGTTGCGCGGCCGCCGGCGTCGCCGCCAGCAGCATCCCCGCGATCAGTAACCCCCGAATCATCTCTTTCTTGATCTTTCTTGGTCGGAATGTTTCGCGTCGCGGGCATTACGCCGAAATCGGATCGGTGCCGTCAACCAGTCGACGCTGCGCCAACATCGCCTCGATCCATGCAAGCGCCGCATCGACGGAGATCACGTCGTCCGCGCATGCGACCGATGGACGCCGGATCATGACGACCGGGAGGCCGAGCACGCGCGCGGCTTCGAGCTTGGCTCGGCCGGCTTCCCCGCCGCTCGCCTTCGCCACGACGGCTTCGATCCGGTGCGCCTCGAACAGCCGCCGCTCCGTCTCCATCGAAAAAGGACCGCGACCGAGGACCAGTTCGTATCGCGCGAGCGGCAGCGGGGCCGGCGGCGGCTCGATGCGCCGAACGAGAAACCAGGTATCGACCAACCCGCGGAATGCTTCGAGTTCGCGTCCGCCGAAGGCTAGGAAGACGCGACGCGCGAGCGGGCGCACGGCTTCGGCCGCGGTGGGCGCATCGGGAACCTCGATCCAGCGGTCGCCCGCGACCGGCTCCCACGCGGGGCGCGTCAGCGCGAGAAACGGTATGCCGACCGCGGCAGCAGCCAGGCGGGCTTGTTCCGTGATCCGTGCCGCGAACGGATGCGTCGCATCGATCAGCGCGGCGATGCCGGTCTGACGGAGATAGCGCGCGAGACCGTCGACACCGCCGAATCCGCCGATGCGCACCGAGCCGGGCGGCAGGACCGGTTCCTGCGTCCGGCCGGCAAGCGACGTGATGACCTCGATCCGATTGCCGAACTTCTCGATGGCGCGCGTCGCAAGTGCACGCGCTTCGGCCGTTCCGCCCAGGACCAGCAGGCGCAGCATCACGGACCGGCCCGGCCGAGCACACGTCCCTGCCGGTCGAACACGATGACGTCGAGCGCGGTTCCGCCCGCCAGCGCGGCGAGCGCCACGTCGCGCGCGCGCCGTGCCACCGCGCCTGCGAGGTCGAGTCCTGCCGCGGCGGCGAGCGCCAGCACCTCGCCGGCCGACGCCGCGGCACGCGCACGAGCGACGACGTCCGATGCCGCGCCCAGCTCCGCCAGCATGCCCGCGAGATCGGCCGGATCGATGCGCGACCGGCTGGAGTGGAGATCGAGATGGCCGGCGGCGAGCTTGGCGAGCTTGCCGAAACCGCCTGCGATGGTGAGCCACGGCACCGGATGATTGCGCAGATACTTGAGCGTACCTCCGACGAAGTCGCCCATGTCGATGAGCGCCATGTCGGGAAGCGCATACAAGGCCTTGACCGCCGCCTCGGACGTGGAACCTGTCGCGGCGGCGACGTGATCGAGTCCCGCTGCCCGCGCGACGTCGATGCTGCGATGGATTGAATGAATCCAGGCGGCACATGAATACGGTACGACGATTCCCGTCGTACCGAGAATCGAGATGCCGCCGACGATGCCGAGCCGGCCGTTGAGCGTCTTCTCGGCCAGTGCCGCACCGCCCGGCACCGACACGGTGACGACTACGTCACCGCTGCCGCCGAACAGCGCCGCCGCATCGCGAATCGCCTGCGTGATCATCGCACGGGGGCCGGGGTTGATGGCCGGCTCGCCGATGGCGAGCGGCAACCCCGCCCGCGTGATCGTGCCCACGCCTTCGCCGGCGCGGAAGGCTATACCGCTGCCGGGCGCACCGTGACTCACGGTCGCCAGTATCAGGGCGCCGTGCGTAATGTCCGGATCGTCGCCGGCGTCCTTGATGACGCCGGCGGTCGCCGCCTTGTCCGCGATGGCACGGTGCGCCAGTGCAAAGGACGGCCGCTGCCCCTGCGGCAGCACGATCGTGACCGGGTCGGGAAACCGGCCCGTCAGCAGTGCCTCATAGGCGGCGCGCGCCGCGGCGGCCGCGCAGGCGCCGGTGGTCCAGCCCTTCCGCAGTTGCCTTCGGGCCTTTCCGTCGCGCGGCGCGGTCGCGGGCGACTCCGTGTCGGTCGGCATGGCGAGACCCTAATGCGAGCGATCTCACCAGTCGAGCCACCCGCCGAGCCACAGCCAGGCCGCCGCCAGCGCCATCGTGACGAGCGTCATGGGAATGCCAGCCCGCGCATGGTCGATGAGCCCGAACCGCACGCCCGCGTGCAGCGCCCGCTCGGCGACGATCAGGTTCGCGATGCTGCCGACGAGCAGGAAGTTTCCGGCGAACGTGGTCATGAGCGCGAGCGAATAAAGCGCGCCCGTCGGTATGTCCGGCCAGATCGACAGCAGCATGACCACCGCCGGCACGTTGCCGATCGTGTTGCTGGCCAGGAGTGCCACCGGCGCCATGACCGACAGACGGTCGGGCAGCCAGCCGCGCTCGGCCAGCCAGATCAGCGCATCGGCGCTGAGGCCCGTTCGGGTGAACGCGTCGTTGATGACGAAGAGACCGGCGAAGAGAAGAAGAAGCGGCCAGTCGACGCTGGTCAGCATGTCGCGGCTGGCGTAGCGCCGGCTCATCAGCAGAACGGCGGCGATCACCATCGCAGTCATCTCGCGCGGCAACGGCGTCGCGAACAGCGCAAGCAGAACCGCGGTGGCGAGCAGGGCCTTGGCCGTCTGGGGGCGGTCGAAAGGTGCGGCCGGCGGCAATTCGGTGCCGGCCGCTGACGGTCGCAGCGCACGCCGCCAAACGACCCGTACGGTTGCGAAGACGATGCCGAGGCCGATCAGCGCCGGCGCGCCGCAGACGAGCAGGAACGTCAGGAAGTCGAGCTTGCCGACCTGCCCGATCAGGATGTTCTGCGGATTGCCGATCAGCGTCGCCGCCGAGCCGACATTGCTGGCGCCCGCAAGTCCGGCGAGGAAAGGTCTCGGGTCGAGGCGCCGGGCCGCGAGACCGCTGCACAAAAGCGGTGTCATGACGAACACGACGACGTCGTTCACGAGGACGGCGGACAGGAGTCCGCCGGTCGCGACCGTCATCGCCAGCAGGAATACCGGACTGCCGCGATGGCGTGCGATCCACGCGGCGCAGGCATCGTAGAAACCGGCGGCCGCAAACCGTGCCGACAGGATCATCAGCGCGAACAGCAGCAGAATCGTCGGAAAATGGACAGCGCTGATGACGTCCTGTGGCGTCACTGCGCCGGCGGCGACCAGCGCCACGGCAGCGATCAGGACGATGCCGCTGCGGTCGAGCCGCAACCCCGGCACACGGCCGAGCGCCATGCCGACATAGGCGAGCACGAATACGGTGACGACGAAGGCGATCATGGCCGCAACCCTGACGCGAGGTTGCGTCCGGCGCAAGCCTTGCCCCCGAGATCACGGATGCTTCATCGGGCGACCTGGGCTAGGTTGGCGGCCATGGACGTTCCTCCTCTCGACCTGCCGCTGTTCGCACCGGGCTCGGTGTGGTTGACCGGGGCCGGACCGGGCGATCCGGGTCTCCTCACCCTGTACGGCCTGCACGCGCTGCGCCATGCGGACGTGATCGTCTACGACGCGCTCGTCGACCGCCGCGTACTCGACCTCGCCCACCCCGGCGCGGTCCTCGAATATGCCGGCAAGCGCGGTGGCCGGCCGTCGCCGACGCAGCCCGACATCTCGCGCCGCCTGATCCAGCATGCGCGCGCCGGTCGACGCGTGCTGCGACTCAAGGGCGGCGATCCGTTCGTGTTCGGCCGCGGCGGCGAGGAGGCGCTCGCGCTGGTTGCCGCCGGCATTCCCTTCAGGATCGTTCCCGGCGTGACGGCGGGAATCGGCGGCCTCGCCTATGCCGGTATTCCGGTCACGCACCGGGATACGAACCATGCCGTCACCTTCATCACCGGCCACGGCGTGACCGGCGAAGTACCCGACGGTCTCGACTGGCCTGCGCTCGCTCGCGGCTCACCGGTCCTCGTGTTCTACATGGCACTCAAGCATCTCGGAACGATCGCGGCCCGGCTGATCGAAGCCGGTCGCGCGCCGGACGATGCCGTGGCCGTGGTGAGCCGTGCCGCCACGCCCGAGCAGCGGGTCCTGGAAACGACGCTCGAACGCGCGGCCGCGGATGCGGCCGCCGCCGGCATCGAACCGCCGGCCGTCGTCGCAATCGGCGATGTCGTGCGGCTTCGGGCTGGCCTCGACTGGGTCGGCGCGCTCGCCGGACGCGTGCTCGATCCGGATCCCCTGCGCCGAAAGCTCCGGAGTGACACGGGATGAGATTTGCGACACGCTGCCGGGCTGACGGCTTCGTCACTCTAACCTATGTGAAAAGAATGAAATCGATTCCGCTGACGGCCTTGGCCGTATTTGCGCTCGCCGCCTGTTCGGCGCCCTCCACGCGCTGGGTGAAGGCGGGCGCGACGCCCGAGGATTTCCGTCTCGACCAGCAGGAATGCGTGTCGCAGGTGCAGGATTTCAGCTTCGCCTTCGAGGACGATCGGGCCTCGGGCGATCCTGACCCGGTCACCCGCGATTCCAACGCCAGCGAGCAGCGCGCCGGTTCGGTCCGGGGCGACGTCTATCGCCGCTGCATGGAGGCGCGCGGCTGGCGCCGCGAACGCGAACCGAAGATGCCGTCCCAATGATGTCAACCCGGACACGACTGATCGCCATACTCGTCGCCGTCGTCGTTGGCGCCGGCGTCGGCTACGCCATCGCGACGCTGATCGGCGGCCCTGACGCGCCAGTCACGGCAACCGAGGGCCGCAACGTCGGCCAGGCTTCGATCGGCGGTCCGTTCAGGCTCATCGACCAGAACGGGCGCGAGCGCAGCGACGCGGAGTTTCGCGGCCGGCTGATGCTCGTGAATTTCGGCTACACGCATTGTCCCGATATCTGTCCGCTGGGCTTGGCATTGATGACCGACGCGCTCGACCGTCTCGGCCCGCAGGCCGAGGACGTGCAGCCGATCTTCATCACGGTCGATCCTGCCCGCGATACGCCGGACGTGCTCAGGGACTATGTCGGCAATTTCTCGGCAGGCATGATCGGGCTGACCGGAACGCCCGAGCAGATCGCCGAGGTCGCGCGCGCCTATCGCGTCTACTACAAGGCGCACGGAACGCCGGAAAACGATCCGGATTATCCAGTCGATCATTCCGGCTTCATCTACCTGATGGGCCGTGACGGACGGTTCCTGACGCATTTCACGCACGAGACCCCGGCCGACCGGGTCGCGGAAACGATCCGCCGATACCTGTGAGCGCAGCCGGTCTGATCGTGTCCGCCCCCGCTTCGGGCAGCGGCAAGACGACGGTCACGATGGCGCTGCTGCGTGCCCTGGTGCGGCGCGGTCTGCGCGTCGCAGCCGCCAAAGCCGGGCCCGACTATATCGACCCGGAGTTCCATGCCGCGGCCACCGGGCGGCCTTGTCTCAATCTCGATCCCTGGGCGATGCGGCCCGCGACGATCGCGAGGCTGATCGCGAGCCGGAACGACGCCGACCTGATCTTGTGCGAGGGTGCGATGGGCCTGTTCGACGGCATCGATGCGCGCGGCACCGGCTCATGCGCCGATCTTGCGGCCGCGACCGGGTGGCCGGTCGTCCTCGTCGTCGACGCCAGCGGACAGGCGGCCTCGGTCGGTGCGCTGGTCGCCGGGTTCGCGGCGTACCGGCCGGACGTCGACATCGCCGGAATCATCTTCAACCGCGTCGGCGGTGCGCGCCATGCCGAACTCCTTGCCGAAGCGGTCCGGCTGGCGGCACCACACGTGCGTCGTCTCGGCGCGCTACCGCGCGATGCCTGCCTCGCTCTACCCGATCGTCACCTCGGTCTCGTGCAGGCGCGCGAGCACGCGGATCTCGTAAGCCGTCTCGACCACGCCGCCGACCGCGCGAGCCAATCGATCGATCTCGATGCACTGGTCGCCCTGGCGCGGCCGGCCCAGTGCGCGTCGCCGGATGGTCCGGCGTCCGCTTCGCCGCCCGTGCCGCCGCTGGGCCAGCGTATCGCCGTGGCGCATGACGACGCCTTTGCCTTCGCCTATCCCTGGCTGCTCGAATCGTGGCGCGCGGCAGGTGCGGCGCTGTCGATGTTTTCGCCGCTGCGCGACGAGACACCGCCCGTCGAAGCCGACGCGATCTATCTGCCCGGCGGCTATCCCGAACTCCATGCGGCGCGACTCGCAGCCAATCACCGCTTCCTCGACGGCCTTCGCGCGGCGGCACAACGCGGCGCGACGATCTACGGTGAATGCGGCGGCTACATGGTGCTGGGCCGGACGCTCACCGATGCCGAGGGGCGCACGCATGCGCTCGCCGGATTGCTGGCGCTCGACACGAGTTTCGCGACGCGCCGCCTCATCCTTGGCTACCGCCGCGCAAAGCTGTCGACGTCGGGCCCGCTCGGTCCTGCAGGAACATGCTACCGCGGTCACGAGTTTCATTATTCGACCGTGACCGGTGAAGCGCCGGCGGCGGTGCTGTTCGAGATCACGGACGCAGGCGGTCGGACGATGGGGGCGGCCGGTCAGCGTACAGGAAACGTGATGGGATCCTTCATCCATCTCGTCGACCGGGAGCCGGTTTGGTAAACGCTCGATTAAGGGCTGGCGTGCTACCCCGTCGGGGAGTAGGTTCACGCGAAGCCATACCTTCGAGTTACCCCGTCGGGATGCTCTACCACCTTTACGACCTGCAGTACGCAATGCTGTCGCCGTCGCGGCTCGTTGCGGAAACGCTCCAGCATATTTTCAGTCACCCGCTCTTCCCGGTGTCGTACACCCGGTTCGGCCGGGCGATTGCGGCCAGCTCCGAGATCTACGAGCGGGCGACGCGCCGCTACGGCAAGCCCGAATTCGGAATCGACCACACCGTCATCGACGGCGAGCGTGTGCCGGTCGACATCGTCCCCGTCGCGCGACGGACGTTCTGCGTGCTCCTGCATTTCAGGCGCGCGACCGATCGCAAGGATCCCAAAGTGCTGGTCGTGGCCCCCATGTCCGGTCACTACGCGACGCTGCTGCGCGGCACCGTCCGCGGCCTGTTGCCGGAACACGACGTCTACATCACCGACTGGGTCAATGCCTCGATGGTGCCGGTGACGGAGGGGCGCTTCGACCTCGACGACTACATCGACTACGTCATCGAGTTTCTCGAGCTGCTCGGGCCCGACGTGCACGTCCTGGCCGTCTGTCAGCCGTCGGTCCCGGTGCTCGCAGCCGTCTCGATGATGTCCGCTGCGGACAATCCGGCGGTACCGCGCTCGATGATCCTCATGGGCGGCCCGATCGACACGCGCGTCAATCCGACCCAGGTGAATCTGCTGGCGGCGACGCGGCCGATCGAGTGGTTCGAGCGCACGGTGATCACCAACGTCCCGATCGGCTATCCGGGCTTCATGCGCCGGGTTTACCCCGGCTTCCTGCAGCTCACCGGGTTCATGACCATGAACCTCGATCGCCACTTCGGCTCGACGCTGCGACACTTCCACCATCTCATCCGCGGCGACGGCGAGAGCGCGAGCGCACACCGCGAATTCTACGACGAGTACCTCTCGGTCATGGACCTCACAGCCGAGTTCTATCTGCAGACGGTGAAGGTCGCGTTTCAGGATCATGCGCTGCCGCTCGGCACCATGGTCTCGCGCGGCCGGAAGGTCGACCCGCGGGCGATCCAGAAGACGGCGCTGATGACGGTCGAGGGCGAGCTCGACGACATCTCCGGCGTCGGACAGACCTATGCCGCGCACGCGCTGTGCGCCAATCTGCCGCCCGAGAAGCGCAGGCACCTGCTGCAGAAGGGCGTGGGTCACTTCGGCATCTTCAATGGCCGGCGCTGGCGCAACGAGATCCTGCCGCAGGTCCGCGACTTCATCCGCGCGAACGACGCCTGATCCGCGATCGTGACCGCGCGCCGCCTGACGATCAGCACGCGCGCGCGGCGCTGGGACGCGTGACCAGCACCAATCCGCACAGGATCGACGCGATCGCCGCCCAAACCCACAGGCTGAGATGCTCGTCGAAGATCAAGTAGCCCCAGAACACGCCTGACAGACACACGACGTAGCCGACCTGGCTCAGGAACACCGCGCCGGCCATCCGGATGATCTCGAAGAACAGCAGCGCGCCGATCGCAGCGACGGCGACATGCCCGAGATTGGCGAGCTCGCCGGTCGTGAACGGCGGCAGCGGCACATGGAACGGTCCGCTTGCGAGCGCGACCGGCAGCAGCACGATTCCGGCTGCGAGCTGCATCGCCGCCCCGAGTGCCAACGACGGCACGCGAGCCGGTCGCGCCCAGCCGATGTAGAGATTGCTGCCGGCATAGAAGGTCGGCGTGAGCACGGCCAACAGCACCCACCCCGCCATGTCCGGCGACGGCAGGCTCGTGCGCGGAACGAGGATAAGCAGCACGCCCACGAAACCCAGCGCGATGCCGAGTGCGCGGCGCCAATCGAACCGCTCGAGACCGAAGAGCTGAGCAAGGCCGTAGGCCAGCAGTGGCGTCAGCGTGACGATCAGCACGACGATCCCCACCGGGATGTACTGCACGGACGTGACAGCCGCCGTGTTCGGAGCCGCAATGTTGGTCGCCCCCGCGATCAGGTAATAGCGCACGTGGCGCCAGCCAAGCGGCGGCAGTTCGCCGCGCGCGGCGCAGATCGCGAGCAGCACCAGCCCAGCCCCCGTGCACTGCCAATAGATGTAGGCGAGCGGCGAAAGGCCGTGGGTCACGCCGAGCTTCGCCAGCGCGAAGCCGAGCCCCCAGTTGGCGCCGAGGACGAGCAGGAGGGCAAGCGGCAACGCGGTTACGTTGCGCCCGATCACGGTCTTGTCGTGCATTGCCCGTAACCTAGAGGCTTGGGCCCCGGGTCGGCCAGCGTGTCCACGGATCGGCAGGCATGCGGCAAGGCGATAGGTATCCCCACGGCCATGCGGCGACCACCGAGCGTTCTCGGGCCGCTAGGTGCACAGGGCGATCATGTCCTGCCTGGTCCCGGTGCGGCGTGCTTGGCCTTGACGGCGGGACGACCCGTGGTAACGTGTCGTCACGGAGAAAGGACATGGCCCACCTGCCCGAACATCTGCGACGACGAGGCAACCGACGCCGCGCTGCGGCGATGGGATGGGCCTGAGCTGCGCCTCAATCCGGCAACGATCTTCCCTCGAGAAGCACGTTCTCCGGTCGGGCGGCGGGCCCGACGGTGATCCACTTCGTGCGTTTCGAGGTTCTCCATGTTCACGATCACGACCGAACGGCCCCAAGATGGGCCCGTAATCGAGGCGCTGCTCGACCGGGCCTTCGGTCCCGACCGGCACCAGAAGAAGTCGTACCGCTATCGCGTCGGCATTCCGGCCGTACCGGACCTGCGCCTCGTCGCGCGGCACACCGAGGACGGACGGCTGATTGGCACGGTACGCTGCTGGCCGGTCCTGATCGACGAGAAGCCGGCGCTGCTCCTGGGCCCGCTCGCGGTCGAACCGGACCTGCGCGGTCGGGGAATCGGCGTCAGCCTGATGTGGGAAGTCCTCGACATGGCGGCGTGGGCCGGCCACCGCGTCGTGGTGCTGGTCGGGGACTACGCCTATTACCGGCGCTTCGGCTTCGTCCATGCAGCCCCATTCGGCATTTCCATGCCCGACGAGGATCCGGCGCGGCTGCTCGCCCTGCCGCTCGGGCGCGGCAGGCTCGAGGACTTCACCGGCATCATCCAGCCATGGAGGTCGGTTCGCGGCGGCACACACCTGCGCGCAGCCTGAGTTCGGCGCTGCGCACGCCGCGCGCGGCTAGAGCAGTTTTCCGGTATCGAGGAAAACCGCCGTGTATCCGCGATAGGTCATGCCGAGTTCTTCGGCACGGCGCAGGCGGCGCAGCGCGATTTCGCGTGGCGGGGTTTTCCAGGCCGCCTTGTGGGCACGGCGCCAACAATAAGCGTGCCAGCCATGGGCCGAGGGTTCGTCGAGCGGCGGGCCGCCGTTGTGGCCGATGCCCGGTCCGTGGGCAGGCCCTGCCGGCCGATCAGGCAGCGGATCACCGATCCGCCGCGCAAGATCGAGGCCGAATGCGATGCGCGCCCACGCCGCGCGCCGTATACCCGCCCGTTCTCCCATTGCCAGCTCCCGTCTTGCCGCCACGTCGGGCAATGTCCGCCCGTTTTTCACGCAAGATCGGGACCAGTCCGCGGGACGCACACGGCACCACGCGCGTGTGCCGTAGTGCCCGGCCGTGCGCCTTCGCGGTTCAGCGACTCGCGGAACTCTAGAGCCGGGCGCCGGTTTCGGCGTCGAACAGGTGGAGATTCTGCGGCGCGACGGCGAGCGGGACCACGTCGCCGGGGCCGGTCGTCACGCTGCCCGGCAGACGCACGATGAGCTCGTTGCCCGCGCCGCCGATCCGGCCGTGGACGAGCGTATCGGCGCCGAGCGTCTCGACGACGTCGACGTGCAGGTCGAACGTGCGGGTACCCTGGTCGGCGCGCGCGATGTGCTCGGGCCGCATGCCCACCGTCACCGGGCGGCCTGCCGTGCCGGCGACCGGTGCTGCGACCGGCAGCCGAACGCCCGCGACCTCGACCGTGCCGTCGTCGCCGAGGCGCCCGGGCAGCATGTTCATGGCAGGCGAGCCGATGAACCCGGCAACGAACGTCGTCGCCGGCCTGGCATAGACCTCCATGGGCGAGCCGATCTGCTCGGCGCGGCCGGCATTCATGACGATCAGGCGGTCAGCCAGCGTCATCGCCTCGACCTGATCGTGGGTGACGTAAATGCTCGTGGTCTTCAGCGTCTGGTGCAGGCGCCTGATCTCAATGCGCATCTGCACGCGCAGCTTGGCATCGAGGTTGGAGAGCGGCTCGTCAAACAGGAACACGGACGGCTCGCGCACGAGGGCACGCCCCATGGCCACGCGCTGGCGCTGACCGCCCGAGAGCTGGCGCGGCTTGCGCGCGAGCAGCCCGTCGAGTTCGAGGATGGCGGCGGCCTTCTTGACCCGCATGTCGATCTCGGCCTTCGACATGCCGCGGATGCGAAGACCATAGGCCATGTTGTCGTAGACCGTCATGTGCGGATAGAGCGCGTAGTTCTGGAACACCATGGCGATGTCCCGGTCCTTCGGCTCCAGGTCGTTCACCACCCGTCCGTCGATCGCGATTTCACCGGCCGTGATTTCTTCGAGGCCTGCGATCATGCGCAGCAGGGTTGACTTGCCGCAACCCGACGGGCCGAGGATGACGATGAATTCGCCGTCGGCGATCTCGCAGTCGATTCCGTGAATCACCTCGATCTCGCCGTAGGACTTCTTCACGCTCCTGATGCTGACGCCCGCCATCTTCGCCCCTTACTTCTCCGTCTCGACCAGGCCCTTGACGAACCAGTGCTGCATCAGCACGACGACGATCACGGGCGGAATCATGGCGAGCAAGGTGCAGGTCATCACCAGGTTCCAGCTGGCTGCGGCATCGACCACGTTCATCATGCGGGAGATGGCCATGACCACCGTGTAGTAGCTCTCGTCGGTCGTGATCAGCAACGGCCAGAGATACTGGTTCCAGCCGTAAATGAACTGAATGACGAATAGCGCCGCGATCGAGGTCCGCGACAGCGGCAGGAGCACGTCCCAGAAGAAGCGGAGCGGCCCGGCGCCGTCGATGCGCGCCGCCTCGGTCAGCTCGTCCGGCACCGTCAGGAAGAACTGGCGGAACAGGAAGGTGGCCGTCGCCGAGGCGATCAGCGGAATCGTCAGGCCGGCATAGCTGTTCAGCATGCCCAGGTTCGCGACGACCTCGTAGGTCGGAAGGATGCGCACCTCCACCGGCAGCATCAGCGTGATGAAGATCATCCAGAAGAAGGTCATCCGCAGCGGGAACCTGAAATAGACGATGGCATAGGCCGCGATGATCGAGATCGCGATCTTCCCCACGGCGATGACGACGGCCATGATCAGGCTGTTGAACATCATCAGGAGCACCGGGGGTGCGCCGGCCGATGCGGCGCCGACGCCCTCGAACAACACCTGCCGGTAGTTCTCGACCATGTGGTCGCCGGGCAGCATCGGGATCGGCGCCTGCAGCAACGTCACCTGATCGTGCGTGGAGGCGACGAAGGTGATGTAGACCGGAAAGGCCACGACGACGATGCCGAGCAGCACGATCGCATGCGACAGAAACGTGAGCCAGGGACGGTTCTCGATCATGTCTCACCTGCGCTCAGTAGTGGACCCGGCGTTCGATGAAGCGGAACTGCAGGACGGTGAGCGCGATGACGATGATCATCAGCACGACCGACTGCGCTGCCGATCCGCCGAGGTCGAGTCCCCGGAAGCCGTCGTTGTAGACCTTGAAGACGAGGATCTCGGTGGCATTGGCTGGCCCGCCCTGCGTCACGGCATGGATGATGCCGAACGTCTGGAAGAAGGCATGGACGACGTTGACGACCAGGAGAAAGAAGGTCGTCGGCGACAGCAGCGGGAACACGATCGTCCAGAACCGGCGCCCCGGGCCCGCGCCGTCGATCGCTGCCGCCTCGATCAGCGACCTGGGAATCGACTGCAGGCCGGCAAGGAAAAAGATGAAGTTGTAGCTGATCTGGCTCCAGCAGGCGGCGATTATCACCAGAACGAGCGCCTGCCCGCCGTTGACGAAATAGTTCCAGTCGTACCCGAGCTTGTTGAGGATATAGGCAAGGTTGCCGACCGTCGGATTGAACAGGAAGCCCCACAGCACACCGGCCACTGCCGGTGCGACGGCGTAAGGCCAGATGAGCAGGGTCTTGTAGACCGTGGCGCCGCGAATGACGCGGTCCGCCATGACCGCGAGCAGCAGCGCGATTGCCAGGCCGAAGAAAGTCACGGCGGCGCTGAAGACGACGGTCACGCGCGCCGAATGCAGATAGCCCGGGTCGGAAAACAGCTCGATGAAATTGTCGAGCCAGACGAACTGGGCATTTCCGCCGAACGCGCCCTCGATGAAAACCGACTGCTTCAGCGCCTGGGCCGCGGGCCAGATGAAGAAGATGAGTGTGACCGCGATCTGCGGCGCGACCAGCAGATAGGGCAGCAACTTGCCCTTGAAGACGACGCGTTTTTCCATCGGCAGAAAAAGAAGCGGCGCCGCCCGCACAGGCAGGCGGCGCCGAGGTTACCTTAAGACGGGTTCGCGCGGGCGAAGTCCTTGAGCAGCTTGTTACCCCTCGCGACGATGTCGTCGAGGGCCTGCTTCGCGGACTTCCGACCGGCCCACACGGCCTCGAGCTCTTCGTCCATGACGTCGCGGATCTGGACGAAGTTGCCGATGCGCAGGCCCTTGGAGTTCGGCGTCGGCTCGTTGAGGCTGAGCTGCAGCACGGCCACGTCGCGGCCCGGATTCTTCTCATAGAAGCCGGTCTGCTTCGTGTACTCGTAGGCCGCCTTGGTGATCGGCACGTAGCCGGTCTCCATGTGCCACTTCGCCTGCACTTCGGGCGAGGACAGATACGTGAAGAACTTCGCCACGCCCTTGTACTCGGCCTTCGGCTTGCCGGAGAGGACCCACAGCGTCGCGCCGCCGATGATCGAGTTCTGCGGCTCGGACCTGATGTCGGGCCAGTACGGCAGCATCGAGGTGCCGATCTCGACACCCTTCATCGCCTTCTCGAGCCCGCCGGCCGAGCCCGACGAGCCCATGTACATCGGGCATTCGCCGGTCGTGAACTTCGGGTCCGGCTTGTTCTCGCGGCCGGCGTAGACGAAGACCTTTTCCTTGTGCCAGTCCGCGAGCTGCTGGATGTGCCGGACGTGGTGCGGGCTGTTGATCTTCAGCTCGATGTCCGTGCCGCCGAAGCCGTTCTCCTTGGTCGCGAACGGCAGGTCGTGCCACGCGCCGAAGTTCTCGATCTGGATCCAGGTCTGCCACTGCGTGCTGAAGCCGCAGGGATAGCCCGCCGCCATCAGCTTCTTCGAATACTCGCCGACCTCGGGCCAGGTCTTGGGCGGCTTGTTCGGGTCGAGACCCGCCTTCTTGAAGGCGTCCTTGTTCCAGTAGAACACCGGCGTGGACGAGTTGAACGGCATCGACAGCAGCTTGCCGTCCGTCGTCGAGTAGTAACCATACACGGCCGGGAGATACGCCTTCGGATCGAAGGGCTCGCCCGCCTCTTCCATCAGCTGCTGGACGGGATAGATCGCGCCCTTGGCCGCCATCATCGTCGCGGTGCCGACCTCGAACACCTGGACGATGTGCGGATGCTGCTTCGCGCGGAAGGCCGCGATCGCCGCCGTCATGGTGTCGCTGTAGCTGCCCTTGTAAACGGGCACGACCTTGTATTCGTTCTGCATTTTGTTGAAGCCGGCGGCGATCTCGTTGATCGTCTCGCCGCGCTGGCCGCCCATGGCGTGCCACCATTGAATCTCGACCTGGGCCTGGGCGTAGCCCGCCGTGCCGACCGAGAGTGCCGCGATCGCCACGGCGCCGAGCAATGTCCTTCGGGAAATCATCTCTGGGTTTCTCCCTGCTGTGGTAGGTACCACATACGCCGCCCCTAATTACTCAAGTGCGGCGGTGATTTGAAGCTTTTATGACAGAACCCTAGCACGAGAATGCCGCACCTCCCACAAAAAAGCGGCAGGTCGGTCTGTTAATCATTTCGCACGCGCTGCACTGCAGCACGCCAGCCGGCATAGAGGCGATCGCGGATCTCGGCCGGCATGGCGGGCATAAAAACCCGGTCGCACTGCCACTTGCGCGCGATTTCGTCGGTCGAGCCGAACAGGCCGACCGTCAGGCCGGCGAGGTAGGCGGCACCGATCGCGGTCGTCTCGGTCACGGTCGGCCGCTCCACCGGTAGGGCGAGCTGATCGGCCAGGAACTGCATGACCCAATCGTTGACGGCCATGCCGCCGTCGACGCGAATTGCCGCCGCGTCGCCGGCCCCGTCGCTCGCCATCGCATCCATCAGGTCGCGGGTCTGATAGACGGTCGCCTCCAGCGCGGCGCGCACGATCTCGGCAATGCCGCTGTCGCGCGTCAGCCCGACGATCGCGCCACGCGCATCGGGATCCCAGTAGGGAGCACCCAGTCCGGTGAAGGCGGGAACGAGGTAAACGCCTTTCGTATCCGTGATGCTGCGCGCCAGTGCTTCCGTCTCGTCGGCATGACGAATGAGCTTGAGCCCGTCGCGCAGCCACTGGATCGCAGCACCCGAGACGAAGATGCTGCCCTCGAGCGCGTAGGTCGGTTTGCCGTTCAGACGGTAGGCCAGCGTCGTCAGCAGGCGGTTCTTCGAGCGCACCGGCTTGTCGCCGGTGTTCATGACGACGAAACAACCGGTGCCGTAGGTGCTCTTGATCATGCCGGGCTTGAAGCACGCCTGCCCGACCGTCGCTGCTTGCTGGTCGCCGGCGATACCCGCGATCGCGACCGGTGCGCCGAGCAGGTTTTTGTCCGTCGCCCCGAACGGCGCGGCCGAGTCGCGCACCTCCGGTAGGATGGCGCGCGGAATGCCGAAGGCCTTGAGCAGGTCGTCGTCCCAGTCCTGCGTATGCAGGTTGAACAGCATCGTCCGCGACGCGTTGGTCGCGTCGGTGGCGTGGCACCGTCCTTCGGTCAGACGCCACAGCAGAAACGTATCGATCGTCCCGAAGGCGAGATCGCCCTTCTCGGCCGCATCGCGTGCGCCGGCGACGTTGTCCAGCAGCCACGCGATCTTGGATCCCGAGAAATACGCATCGAACAGCAGGCCCGTGCGCGCGCCCAGTTCCGCATCGCCGATGACGTTCGCCATGCGACGGCACCAATCGGCCGTGCGGCGGTCCTGCCATACGATCGCGTTGTGGATCGGCTTGCCGGTCCGGCGATCCCACAGGACGGTCGTCTCGCGCTGGTTGGTGATACCGATCCCGGCGACCGCCGTGGCCTCGACCTTCGCATTTGCCAACGCACGGCGCAGCACCGACACCGTCGCCCGCCAGATCTCTTCCGGATCGTGCTCGACCCATCCCGGCTGCGGATAGATCTGCGGCAACTCGACCTGTGCCGAGGACCGCGGCACGCCGTCGGTATCGAACAGGATGGCCCGGGTGCTGGTGGTGCCCTGGTCGAGGGCAAGAAGATATCGTTGCGTCACGTTATTTCGTTTCCTTCGCGTGCCGGCGGAAGCCGCCTCCCATTTGCGGGCGCCGGCAGACGTCGTATCCGACCGCGACGTGCGAACGCGCGCGGTCAACCGCGGCCCTAGTTATCGGGGAACCCGTCGCCCCTGACAACTCGCACGAGACCGGACGTTCAACGCCGCAGCGCCTGCTCGACGGCGTCGGTCACCTCGCGCGACAGCGGCGTCACGCGCGACGGCCAGGTGCCGACGATCTCGCCCGACGGGTCGATCAGGTACTTGTGGAAATTCCAGCGCGGCACGCCCACCTCGCCCAGCTCCGCAGCGATCCAGCGATAGAACGGATGCGCTTCGGGTCCGACGACCTTCTGCTTCTCGGTGAGCGGAAACGAGACGGCATAAGTCTCGCAGAATGCCTTGATCTCCGAGGCCGTGCCCGGTTCCTGCCCGCCGAAGTCGTTGGACGGCACGCCCAGCACCACGAGGCCGCGGTCCTTGTAGCGCTGCCACAGCTTCTCGAGATCGGCATATTGCGGCGTGAAGCCGCAGAAGGACGCGGTGTTGACGACGAGGACCGCTTTGCCGGCGAAATTCCGCATCGGCAGGGCCTCGCCGTCGATCGAGACGAAATCGAAATCATGCGCCGCCATGCTGGTCCTCTTCGTCCGCGTCTTGCCGTCGCCGCGGGCTGCAGCCGCATGCGATCGTACGCCGATCGGGACGGCCATTCCCACCGCAACGACGCCGAGCAGCAGGGCCGCCACTCGCCGGCGGCCGATTCTGTCGTACGTGTCAGCCATAGCGCTCCTCCCGCCATGGATCGCCGTAATTGTGATAGCCGCGCACCTCCCAGAAGCCGGGCCGGTCCTGCGCCACGAATTCGAGACGCGCCAACCACTTCGCGCTCTTCCAGAAATAGAGCTTCGGCAGGACGAGGCGCACCGGCCCGCCGTGCTCGCGCGTGATCGGCTTGCCCTCCCACCGGCAGGCGAGCAGCACGTCCTCGCCCGCGAACGCCTCGAGCGGAACGTTTGTGGTGTAACCGTCATAGCTGTGCTGGATGACGAATCGTGCCTCGGGCTTCGGCCGCACGACGTCGAGGAGATGGCGCGTCGCCACCCCTTCCCAGTGGTTGTCGAAGCGCGACCACGCGGTGACGCAATGAATGTCGGAGGTTCGCGTCACCTGCGGCTGCGCGATGAAATCCGCCCACGACCATGTCACCGGATTCTCGACGAGACCATCGACGGTAAGCTGCCATTTCTCCGGCGGCACGTCCGGCTGGATGCCGAGGTCGAGCACCGGCCAGTTCTTCACCTCGCGCTGCCCCGGCGGCAGCCGCCGTGTCTTCGGATCCGCGGTCTCGCCCGTCAGCAGCCGGCCCTCGCCGGCCCATTTCTGCTTGGTCTCGACAAGCTTTTGCCTGACTTTGCCGAGCAACGATTCGTCGTTCGCCATGGCGCCATCTTACCTCTTGGTGCGCGTTCCGGCACCTGCCGGCCATCGGTTCCGAAAGTATATGCCGATCCAGACCCGGCGCGCGCCCCAAACAACCGGTTCGCGCAAAAGGGATCGATTCGGTGGTGCACACGTTTCGGTATCACGAAGTGCGACACGGGGCACGTCCGCAAGCGTAACGAAGAGGTGTGGCGGAGGCGCAGCGCACGCGTCGTGTCGCTGTCCGTCCCTACGGGAGACCGACGATGCCGGAAAAGCGAACGGTGGAAAAAGCCCGGAAGGCCAAGCGTGCGGGCAAGGCGCCCTCGACGCAGGCGGGCGAGTTCGTGCGCGAGGAGATACGTCATATCCGCCGTGGCAAGCACGGCGCCCGCTCGACGCAACAGGCCATTGCCATCGGCCTGTCGAAGGCCCGGCGCGCAGGCGTTGCCCTGCCCGCGCCAAAGAAAGGCAAGGCCAAGGCGAGCACCCGCAAGAGCGCCGCATACGCCTATGCGGCGGGCCAACACAAGCGCAAGCCCCGTCGCCAGCCGCGCGTCTCGCGCGCCGTTTCTGAAGTACTCAAGCGCGAACCGCGCGACACCGCATCGAGCAAGGCACTCGCGAGTCAGACCAAACGCACGACCGCGCGCCGCGCCGCCACACGCAAAGCGGCCGGAACCAAGGCGCGCCAGGGCAAATGATCCGGCGGTACGACCGTCGAATGACGGTTGCCTGCGACAGTCTTCTCAGCCGGCATCTTCCAGGTTCTTGCGGAGGCGCCGCTGCAATTCGGCAATGTCGATCTGATGGACGGAACCCGCGCCGGCGAGATCGAGCGCATGGGCAGCCGCCGCCCCCATCGCAATGCACGGTCCCATGACGCGGACGGACGATAGCGCGACCGGGTCGGCGTCGATGCAGCGCCCCGCGGCGACGATGTTGTCCGCCTCGGCCGGCGTCAGGCTGCGGAACGGCACATAATGCATGTGGTCGTCGCCGAACTCCTCCCAGTGCACGGCGTCGGCACGGTAGTGATATTCGATCGGCCATGAGCAGCGCGCCACCGCGTCATCGAACCGCACGCCGCGGCGCACCTCGTCGGCGGTGAGCTGATGCACACCCGCGATCGAGCGGGTCTGGCGGATGCCCGGCAACGCGTAGGTCCGCACGCGCGCCTTGGCAAAGACGTCGGGAAACTCGGCGCGCAGAAAGGCGACCAGACTGTCCACCTGCGCCCGTCCTTCGAGCACCGCGCGGCTCGCGCCCACGGGATCGAGCGGTGTCCCGATATGCGTCATGTTGACGAGCGCCTCGTCCGAGCCCGGCGGTGAGAACAGGAAGCCGTCGTGCCGCTTGAGACCATAGGCCGACGCCTTTTCCTTGAGCCGCGCCTGGAGCACCGCACGGTCGAGCCGCGCGAATCCGGCCGCATCGAATCCTTCGAGCGTGAACATGGTCGTGCCGAAGGCGGGCCCTGCCTCCGCCTCCCGGCACTCGAGCCCGGCGGTCCATGCCAGCGCCGCGTCGCCCGAGGCGTCGACGAATCCGCGCGCCGCGATCTCGACATCGCCATGGCGCGTCGCCAGCTCGATCCGCGCGAGGCGGCGGCCGTCGCGATGCGCAGCGCGCATGACCGCGCCGAGGACGACGTCGATGCCGGCCCGCCGGACCGCTTCCTCGATCCAGCGCTGCAGCGCGACGACGCGGTACTGCACGATCAACGTATTGCGACGGCCGACGATGTCATGCGCATCGCCGCTCGCGCGCAGATCGCGCAGGATCTCCGCGGCGATGCCGTGCGTGACGAGGCGTGGCTGCTTTCCATTCGAATAGAAGCCGCAGAACGTGCCGACCATCGCTCCGGTCGCCTGGCCGCCGAGCTGTGGTGCGCCGTCGACCAGCAGCACGCGGTGCCCCAGACGCGCGGCCTCGATCGCCGCCGAGATGCCGGCCGCACCGGCACCAAGCACGCAGATATCCGCCTGCAGGCGGATCGGCCGCGCGGCCGCCGGCCGGCGGACGGTGCGGGTGTTCGTGTTCAGTGTCGTCGTCATGCTCTTGCCGGGATGGACGTTGCGTTTGCGGATGCGGGCACCGGTCCGACGATGCGGAATGCGACATCATCCGGCGGTCCGGGATCACGGCGCGCCTAGCGCCATCTGAGCAGCCAGCGCTCGAGCCGCGACAGCCCGGCCCCGATCACCAGTCCCAGCACCGACAGCAGCACGACGCCCGCGAGCAGTTGGTCGGTCTGCATCAGGTTGCCGGCCGACAGGATGAAGGCGCCGATGCCGTATTGCGCGCCGATCATTTCCGCGGCGACCAGTAGGATCAGCGCGATCGAGGCCGTGATGCGAAAGCCGGCGAGGATTCCCGGCATCGCCCCGGGCAGGACGATGTTCTTGAGGATGACGTGCCAGGGCAGATCGAAACTTTGCCCCATGCGGATCAGGTTGCGTGGCACGCCATCGATCCCGCTGTAGGTCGCGATCGTCGTCGGGAAAAACACGCCGAGCGCGATGGTCGCCACCTTGGACGCCTCGCCGATGCCGAACCAGAGAATCAGCAGCGGCAGCAGCGCGATCTTGGGAATCGGAAAGAGCGCCGACACGAAGGGAACGCCGATCGCGCGCGGAATCGACCAGATGCCCATCGCGAATCCGGCGACGAGCCCCGCCGCCGTGCCGAGCGTCCAGCCGAACACAAGACGAAAGAGCGAATCCGAGATGTGCCGCCACAGCGCGCCCGACACCGCCAGATCATAGAGAGCATGCACGACGCTCGTCGGCGCGGGCAGGAACAGCGGCGAAACCGAACCAGACCGCACGGCCAGTTCCCACACCGCGATGAGGCCCGCAAAGAAGATCACGGCGGCGCCGCGGCGCCGCACCAGCACGAATCCGCCGCCGCGGAAAGGAACCTCGCGCAGCCTGCCCTCAAGTGCCTGCGATGCCATCCTCGATCACCTCCCGTTCGGCGACCTGCGCCTCGGCCTTGATCAGACGCCATAGCTGGTCGTGAAGTGCCGCGAGCCGCATCTGCGCGGCCGGCTGCGTGCGCTCGGCCTGGGCGACGCCGACGGTTACGACGTCGCGCAGCCGTCCGGGGCGGCGCGACAGGATCGCGACGCGGTCGGCAAGCCGCAGCGCCTCGTCGAGATTGTGCGTGACGTAGACGACGGTGATGCGCTCCTTCAGCCACAGCGCCAGGAAATCTTCCATCAACAGTTCCCGCGTCTGCGCGTCGAGCGCGGACAGCGGTTCGTCCATCAGCAGCATGGCGGGCCGCACGACGAGCGCGCGCGCGATGCCGACGCGTTGGCGCATGCCGCCCGAAAGCTGCTTGGGAAAGGCATTGCGGAACTCGGTCAGGCCGGTGCGGGCCAGGACGTCGGCGATGCGGGCCCTGCGCTCGCTCTCCGGCAGCCCGTGGTGCTCGAGCGGCAACGCCACGTTGCCCTCGACCGTGCGCCAGGGCAGAAGCGCGAAATCCTGGAACACATAGGTGAAGGGGTTGAGAGAGCCGGTCGGCGGCTCGCCCGAGACCAGTACGCGGCCGGACGTCGGCTTCAGGATGCCGCCGACGATGCCGAGCAATGTCGACTTGCCGCACCCCGAAGGGCCGATCAGCGCGAGGATCTCGCCCTCGCGCACCATCAGATTGATGTTCTCCAGGGCGGCGATGTCGCCGTAGCGATGGCTTACGCCTTCGACGAGCAGTTCCACGCGATCACCTGTCGCGAAATTCCTGGGCCGGAAGACGTAGGGGCCTCACCCGGCCGGTGCGGGCGAGGCCCCCCTTCACCACAGCGCCGATGTCAATTCTTCGGGACGTTGAAATGGCCATCGATGAACGTCAGGTCCAGGATGTCCTTCGCGCTCGCGCTCTTGTCGACGAGTCCGACACTCTGCCAGAATTCGACCTGGTTGTAGATGTCGTCCACCAGAAGCCGTCCCTGCGGATCGATGTAGGGCAGTCCGACGGCGAGGAGCTCGGGCGGCTGCTGCATGGCACGCGAGATGATGGCGAGAATTTCGTCGAAGTTCTCGCCCTTCACCACCTCGCCCGCGCTGTTCTTCTGATTGAACGCCTTGTGGTAGTCCGCCGCCGCCTTCTGGTAGGCGCGGACGAAGGCCTCGACCATCCCGCGCCGCTCGGCGATGTTGCGCGGACTGGTGAACAGAGCGCCGAGCTGCCACGGCGTCTCGTCACCGACCCAGCCCAGGATTCTTCCCGCGCCCTCCTTCTCGAGCGCGCGCGCCCCGTTGACCGGCACCAGCGTCGCATCCACCTGGCCGCCCTTGAACGCCGCCTGCATGGCGGGCAATCCATTGAGCTGACGCAGCTGCACCGAATTCAGATCGAAACCGTACTTGCGGGCGAGCAGCCCGAGCGAATAATGGAACGTCGAGCCGGTCGTCGTCGTGGCGACCGACTTGCCGGCAAAGTCCTTGAGCGAGCGGAAACCTTCCTCCCACGCCTTGTTGGTCACCATGTACGCGACCAGCGGAAAACCCGGCTCCTCGCGGCTCTGCGCGCCGATGATCTTGACGCCACCCTTGGCGGCCAGGTTGTAGAAGCTCGCCGTCAGGCCGGTTATCCCGAAATCGACGTCGCCGGAGACGACGGCGAGCGGCGGCTGCGCGGCCGCCGTGAAGATCTTGAGCTCGACGTCGAGGCCCTGCTCGCGGAAATACCCTTTCTCCAACGCGATGAAGATCGGCCCCGACGACGTCAGCCGTAGCGCGCCGACAGACGTCTTCTGGAGCGTCTGCGCCGACACGCCGAACGAGGCCACGAGCAGGGTGGCGACGAGGAAGCATGCGCGCGCGATCCAGCCTGTGGACATCATTTCCTCCCGAAGGCGGTGGGTTGGATTGCGGCCTTTATGCCGGTCACGAGGAGGCCGAGTCAAATGGACGGGGCCCGACCGGCGCGGCCGTCAAAGCCCCGGTCTTGCTACCGGCAGCGCCGGCATCGCCAGTCCGTCGGGCAAGACAGCCTCGTGCCGTTCCGATGCCGCCGCCAGGGCGCGGCGGACCGCGACGAAGAAGAGAGCACCAAGGCATGGCGCCGCAATGTTGATTCCGGTCGTCTCGGCAATGATCGGCGCCGCCATCGGCACCAACCAGGCGATGACGAGAATTTCGCGCTCACCGGATCGCCAGCCGCGCGACAATCCATCCCAGGCCAGGATCGCGACGGGAATGGCGAGCAGGACGAGATCATAGTCGAACAGATAGGGCGGGATCAGGATGGCCCCGGCCGAGAGCACGGCAGCACTCAAGCGCAGCGGCGCCCCCACCCACCACACGCGCGCGACGGTCGCGGCGACCGCGATCGCGACGGCGCCATGGCCAATATAGGCCGGCGTCACGCCGAGCCCGAGCATCCGCAGGCCGACATATACGCTCGGAATCTTCGCCCACGGCAGCACGGCTTCATCGAGCAGGAGGCGGACCGTCGGCAGGTTGCGGAAAAAGGCGACCCACGCGTCCCATCCGGTCGCAATGGTACTGAGCCCCGCAAACGCAAGCGCCGTCACCGCGGCACTCGCAAACGCCACCCATTGCCGGCCGCACAGCAGCGCGAGCGGAACGAGCAGGCCGATCTGCGGCTTGTAGCACAGGAGCCCGAACATCACGCCGGCCGCGACGGGCCGAGTCGGCAGAAGAAGCAGTGCCGCGCCGAACAGGGCCGTGCTGAGAAACCCGTTCTGGCCGTGGAAGGTGTTGATGAACGTGCCCGGAAAGGCAAGCACGAGCATGAGCGTTTCGGGCCGTGGCGCAAAGCGCCGGATGATCCCGACAAAAGCCGCCAGCGTCGATGCGATCCACGCCGCATAGGCGACGAGATAGGGCATCAGCGCCAACGGCAGGACGATCAGCTGGAATGGCGGCGGGTAGTGCCACAGGAAGACCGACGGATTTCCGGGGACGGCCATTTGTTCGACGGCAAAGATGCGCCTCATGTCGAACGCCGCAGCCGCCTCGCCGGCGAGCGCGAGATACGATGCGGCCCAGAAGGTGATGAAGTCGTAGCCGATCGGCTTGCCCCGGGGATCGACGAGGTCGGCCGACATCAGCACCCACGCGGCCGCCGCGATCACGTAGACCGCGATGAAGATGCGCGGATAGATCCGCAGCCGCTCCACGTTGAGCCAGTGCGTGCGTTGCGCAGCTTGTTGGAAGGCGTCCTGCATGACACCTGCGAGTCTCGGCGGCACGCGTTAACGAACGCTGAACCACTTGCACCGCGACCGGGACCGCCCGCATCATCCGGGACGTGCCTCGCCCCCGTGTCGTTTCCCTGCTTGCCAGCGCAACCGAGATCATCGTCGCGCTCGGCGCGCGCGACCTCCTCGTCGCGCGCAGTCACGAATGCGACTTCCCGCCGGACATCCGCGACCTGCCGGCGGTTTCGGCACCGAAACTCGATCCGCAACGCCGCAGCGGCGACATCGATCGTCAGGTCAGGGCACTGCTCGAACAGGCACTGTCGATCTACCGGGTGGACGCAGACGCGCTGCGGGCGCTCGCGCCTGACGTGATCGTCACGCAGACTCAGTGCGAGGTCTGTGCCGTCTCGATGGCGGACGTCGAGGCTGCCCTTGCCGACTGGATCGGCTCGCGCCCGCAGCTCGTCGCCGTATCGCCCTTCACGCTGGACGACGTCTTCGCGGATATCATGCGCATCGCGGTCGCGCTCGGCCGGGAGGCCGCGGGACGATCGCTCGTCCGCGATATGCGGGGGCGCATGGATGCGATCGCCGCGCGTGCGAGCGCCGTCTCCCGGCGTCCGCGCGTCGCGACGATCGAATGGATCGATCCGTTGATGGCCGGCGGCAACTGGATGCCCGATCTCATCGCAATGGCAGGCGGTCGCAACCTCCTGGGCGTGTCCGGTCGACACTCGCCTTGGCTTGGTTGGGACGATCTCGTGCGCGCGGAACCCGAGGTCGTTCTGATCCTGCCCTGCGGGTTCGACATTGCGCGCACGCGGGCAGAAATGCCAGTGCTGACCGGCCGTCCGGAATGGCACGAGCTCCCCGCCGTGCGGTCCGGCGCGGTGTACCTGCTCGACGGCAATCAATACTTCAACCGGCCTGGGCCGCGGCTCGTCGAATCGCTCGAAATTGTCACCGAGATCTTACATCCGGAAACATTCCGCTTCGGCCACGAGGGAGCGGGCTGGATTCGGTACGGCGAACCGGGTAGCTAGGCACTGCCCGATCTGACCGGATCCACCGCCTGGCATGGCTGCCATCGCCCGACCACAGTTCCGGTGAAAAAGGGGGCCGACCGCCGGGACCCGTTCGGAACGCGGCGCTGTCTTCGCTGCCCTCGCGCACGCGAATTGATCCGTCCACTGTCTGGCAGGTGACCATGAAACAGCTGTCCCGGGTTGTCTGCGCGGCCCTACGTCCGCTGCTCGTCGCCATCCTCGTGGTGAGTGTCCAGCCGTCATTCGCCCAGGATCAGGCAGCCGCCGCCCCGACGGTTTCTACCGCAGAGCTCGAGCAGCTCGTCGACATGCTCGAGAACGATGCTGAACGCCAGAAGTTCGTCGAGCACCTGCGTACGCTGATCGAAGCGGAGCGCCGCACGGCACCGGCCGAACCGGCCATTCCGGACCGGGTGGCGGGCCGGTTTCTCGCCACACTCTCCGAACAGATCGCGGAGTTCAGCCATGTGCTCTTCAGCGCGGCGGCATTCGTCGCCGATGCGCCGAAGTTCCTGGCCTGGCTCCAGCATCTGGCCGAGAACGAGTGGGCCCGGACGCGCCTGACCGAGATCTTCGGCAAACTCGCGATCGTGCTCCTCGGCGCATTGGTCGCGGAATGGGTCACGACGCACCTGCTCGGCGCCACGCGCCGTCGGATCGAGCGTCAGGAAATCCGCAGTGGCTGGGCCTGCATCCCGTTCCTACTCTTTCACCTGATGATCGGCCTCATACCGGTCGTCGTGTTCGCGATCACGGCGTTCGGGCTTCTTACCGTCGTCGATCCAAGCCGCACCGCGCGGCTCGTCGCCCTCGCCTTCATCAATGCCAACCTCATCGCCCGCGCCATTCGCCTCGTCACGCGCACGATCCTGATGCCGGGTGCGCCCGGTCTCCGCGTGGTTCCGGTCGACGACGAGACGGCGATCTACCTGCAGATCTGGGCGCGGCGCCTGACGAACGTTTCCGTGTATGGCTATTTCGCGGCCGAAGCGGCACTGGTGATCGGCCTGCCGCGTGCGGGGCATGCGTTCGTGATGAAGCTGCTCGGTGTCGTCGTCGGCCTGCTCCTGGTCATTCTCATCCTTCAGAACCGCAGTCACGTCGCGCGGCTCATCGCCGGCCGCATCGAGGAAAGCCGGACGGTGCCAACGCTGCGCCGGCGCCTCGCCGAGATCTGGCACATCGGGGCGCTGCTTTATGTCGGGTTCGTGACCTTCATCTGGCTGGTGCGGCCCGATGACGGTTTCGCCTTCGTGGCTCAGGCGACAGGCCTCACGGTGCTGATCCTGCTGCTGGCCTGGGCGATCTCCGCCCTGCTTCGGCGCGCAGTCGCCCGGCTGTTCCAGCTCAGCGCCGACATGCACGACCTGTTTCCGACGCTCGAGCAGCGCGCCAACCGCTACGTTCAGGTCCTGATCGTTGGCGGCACCACGATCATCTACGTCGTCGCAGCGCTGATGATCCTGCAGGCCTGGGGCGCCGGGTCACTCGACTGGCTCGGCACGCCGGGCGGACGCCGCGTGAGCAGCAGCGTGATCTCGGTCGGTCTCACTGCACTCGTGGCGCTTGGACTGTGGGAACTCTTCAATTCGCTGATCGAACGCTGGTTCAACCGGACGCCGACGAACGGCATCAACGGCCTGCGCCGCCAGGCGCGAGCGCGCACGCTGCTGCCGCTGGTCCGGAAGATCACCTTCGCATTCCTCGCGATGTTCGTCGCACTCGTCGCCCTGTCGGAGGTCGGCGTCAACATCGCTCCGCTGCTGGCAGGTGCCGGCATCGTCGGCATCGCCGTCGGCTTCGGCGCCCAGGCGCTGATGAAGGATCTGTTCAGCGGCATTTGCATCGTGCTCGAGGACTCGATCGCGGTGGGCGACATCGTGACGATCGGGGACAAGGGCGGCGTCGTCGAATGGATGTCGCTGCGCGTGATGCGCCTGCGCGACTTCGACGGGACGGTGCACACGATCCCGTTCGGCGAGGTGCAGACGATCAGCAACCGCACCAAGGACTTCGCCTACGCGGTGTTCCGCATCCGCGTCGCCTATGGCAGCAACATCGAGAAAGTGCAGCGCATCATGCGCGAGGTGGCAGGCCAGCTTCGTGCGCACCCCGAGTTCGGACCGATGATCTTGGACGATATCGAGCTGCACGGGGTGGACAGTTTCACCGAATCGGCGCTCATCGTTCTCGGGCGCATCAAGGTGATGCCGGCCCGGCAGTGGACCATCATGCGCAACTACCACCTCCTGCTGCAGGAAGCCTTCGAGCGCGAGGGAATCGAGGTTCCCTTCCCGCGGCACGTGGTGCGCGTCGTGCGCCCGGATGGGGACGGGAGACTCCCCGATGCCGAGGCCGCCGGGGCCATCGACTGACCGGCGGATCGCATTCAGGAAAGTGGGTTGACCCGACCGCTGATTTCTCGTCCAATCCGGGACGGACAAGTGCGCCCGGCGGGAGGTCTCCCCGCCGGGCGTTCCGGTTTTTGAGCGGCGAAGGGACACCCCGGGGCGGCTGTCTTGTCCCACTGTCCCACGTGTCCCATCTGTCCCGGACGTCCACTGTCCCGGACGTCCCGCGCCGGTCGCACGGTGGCGGGCGGCGAAGTCCGGCATAAG
Organism: uncultured Rhodospirillales bacterium; assembly: GCA_937926175.1. Lineage (GTDB taxonomy): Bacteria > Pseudomonadota > Alphaproteobacteria > CACIAM-22H2 > CACIAM-22H2 > CALANV01. The sequence continues at coordinate 55,204 of CALANV010000013.1, forward strand.
GCATCAAAATAGCTTGGGAATTTTCGCCGGCGCGGGAGCGGCCGGAAACGCGTGGGACGGCCGGAACACAGGATACGCGTGGAACGAGTGGAACGCCCGGAACAGCCGAAACAATGAAACCCTAGAAACGGCCGGCACGCCGGGACGGTGGGACACCCGTTTGCCCCTATGGCTCGCCGGCAAGCATGTCCTCGAGTTCCGCCGGCGACTCGGCCTCCATGATGCGCCGGGCGATCTCGTAGGGGAAACCGGCGCGTCCCAGGGCGGCCAGGTCCCTGTCCCGGTACGCATCCCGCGCGTTCGTCCGGAACGGGCCGATGCGGCGACGGCGCGCGAAGGCGACGGCGGCGGCCAGGTCGACGTCGGCGACGTCCTGGGACAGGCTCTCGATCGCGGCGTCGATATCGTCGGATGCCACCCCCTTGGCGGCGAGGCGGCGTGCGATCTCGGCCCGCGGGCGACCCTGGCGGTGAAGGCTGCGCGCGCGTCCTTCCGCATAGAGACGGTCGTCGAGAAGCCCGCGCGCACGGTAACGCGCGACCAGCGCGTCCACCAGCCGACGGCCCTCGTCGCGGTCGCTGATCCCGGCGCGCGCGGCCCGCTCGACCCGGCGCATCAGTACACGCGACAGGTTCTCGGCCGACGAGGCGAATCGCTCGAGATAGGCAAGTGCGGCCTTTTCCAGATATTCCGGTGTAATCGGGCGCAGCGGGCGGCGGGATCTGGCCATGGCTGGGCAATTCTTGTCCTTGCGATTATCGGCCGAACGCCGACCGGTGCAAAGTCGTGCGTGCGGTCGGCGACACGTCGTCCCGTTGCGCATTGCGGACGTCGGACCTAAGGTTCGCGCCCATGTCGCCCGACACGTCTTCCCATCCCTTCGCGCCGGCACGAACGGCCGTGCATACGTCCGCCGCCCTGCCACTGCCGCCGCGCCGGTACGGTGCGGTCAACTGGCTGGGGCTATGGACCCTGATCCTGCGCGAGATTCGACGGTTCCTGAAGGTCTTCACCCAGACGATCGCCGCGCCGGTCGTCACGACGCTGCTGCTCCTTGCCGTGTTCGCGCTGGCCCTCGGCGGTGCCGTGCGTCAGGTGGCCGGCGTGCCGTTCCCGGAATTCCTCGCGCCCGGTCTCATCATCATGGCGATGGTTCAGAACGCCTTCGCCAACACGTCGTCGTCGATCGTGATTTCCAAGGTCCAGGGCAACATCGTCGACTCGCTGATGCCGCCCCTGTCGGCGGCCGAGCTGACGCTGGGCTTCGCGCTCGGCGGCGTCGCGCGCGGCATCGTCGTCGGCATCACCGTTGCGACCTGTCTCGCGCCGTTCGTGACGCTCCATCTGCACAACCTTTTTTATATCGTGTTCCACGGCGTCGCCGGCTCGTTGCTGCTTTCCGCACTCGGCGTCGCCGGCGGCATCTGGTCGCAGAAATTCGATCACATCGCCGCAGTCACCAACTTCGTGGTCACGCCGCTCGCGTTCCTGTCAGGGACCTTCTATACGGTCGACCGCCTGCCGGAGCCCTGGCACATGATCGCGCTGTGGAACCCGTTCTTCTACATGATCGACGGCTTCCGCTATGGTTTCCTCGGCCACCACGACGGCAACCTTGCGATCGGCATTGCCGTCATGAGCATCGCCAACGCCGCTCTGCTGTGGCTGTGCTACTGGATGTTCAAGTCCGGCTACAAACTGCGGGCATAAATGGCACCGACGAGGTCAGCCGGACGGAATCGGACCAGGGACGGACGAACGGGAGAATGAGGTCACGATGATCGGCACGCTTGCCATGGGCATCATCTGTTACGTCGCGCTCTACACCTATCTCGACGACTGGCGCATGCGCGTGGTCGTGCCGGCCTTCGTCGCGTCCGGCCTGGTCGCGATCTTCCGGCCCGCGCTGCTGAACGAAGACTGGCACGCCATACCGACGACGTTCGTCTACGCCTTTGTCACCGTCCTGATCCTCGATGCGATCCTGCTCGCGGCCGAGCGCGTGGTCCGACGCTGACTTGCCGCCGCGGGCACGGGTATAACCCTCAGCCCGACAGGCTAAGCTCGCCGGCGCGCGGGTCGGCCCTGAAACAGGGCGGCACTGAAGAAACGCCGCCGTGGCGGGCCGCCCGACGCAGCTGATCCCGCCGGGCGAGACGCCGCAACCAGTCCGATAACCGAACGGCTGCGCCGCTCCTTGCAACGATTGACAGGGGGACAACCCACGCCAATACTTCGCATTTCCGCTGGTCGGCACCGCCCCGGTGCGGCATCCCCTACCCGCGACACCGAAAGGAGACTCTGCACGTGAGCGCCGCGGAAACTCGGCCTGTTCCGCCTGTTATGCCTACTTACAACCGCGTCGATGTGGCCTTCGAGCGCGGCGAGGGCCCGTATCTGATCGCGACGGACGGCCGACGTTATCTCGACTTCGCCTGCGGCATCGCGGTGACCGCGCTCGGCCACACGCACCCGCATCTCGTGAAGGCGTTGACCGAGCAGGCGCAGAAGCTCTGGCACACGTCCAATCTGTTCCGGATTCCGGGGCAGGAGCGCCTTGCCGAACGGCTCGTCGCGCACAGTTTCGCCGATACGGTCTTCTTCTGTAATTCCGGGGCCGAGGCGGCCGAGTGCGGCATCAAGGTCGTGCGCAAGTACCACGCTGCCCAAGGCCATCCGGAGCGTTACCGCATCATCACCTTCGAGGGCGCCTTCCACGGCCGTACCCTGGCGACGCTCGCGGCGGGCGGACAGCAGAAATACCTGGAGGGTTTCGGACCGCGGGTCGAAGGCTTCGACCAGGTGCCGTTCGGCGACCTCGAGGCGGTCGAGAAGGCGATCGGCCCTCAGACGGCCGCCATCATGATCGAGCCGGTGCAGGGCGAAGGCGGCGTGCGCCCGGCGGCGCCTGAGTTTCTGCGCGCGTTGCGCGAGCTCTGCGACCGGCACGGTCTGCTGCTGTATTTCGACGAGATCCAGTCCGGCATGGGCCGCACCGGGAAGCTGTTCGCCTATGAATGGACCGGCATCGCGCCCGACGTGATGGCCATCGCCAAGGCGATCGGCGGCGGGTTTCCGCTGGGCGCGTGCCTGGCGACGGCAAAGGCCGCCGCCGGCATGACGGCCGGAACCCACGGTTCGACCTATGGCGGCAATCCGCTGGCGATGGCCGTCGGCAACGCGGTCCTGGACATCATGCTCGAGGACGGGTTCTTCGACCGCGTCCAGTCGGTCGCCAGCCACCTGCGCCAGCAGCTCGCCATGATCGTCGAACGCCATGGCGACGTGTTCGAGGAGCTGCGCGGCCAGGGGCTTCTCCTGGGCCTCAAGTGCCGACCGCCGAATACCGATGTCGCCGCGGCGCTGCGCGGCCGCGGCCTGCTTACCGCGAATGCGGGTGACAACGTGGTCCGGCTGCTGCCGCCGCTGATCATCGAGGCGCAGCACGTCGGTGAAGCCGTGGCGATGATCGAAGCGGCATGCGACGACATTCGCCGGCAGCAAGCACAACGGAAGGTAGGGTAACGATGCCGGCTCGCACTACTCGGCCGGACGGGATCCGGCATTTTCTCGACCTCGACAAGCTGGATACGCGCACGTTGCGCGAGATCCTGGCGCTGGGTGTCGCTTACAAGCGTGGCGAGCCGCCGAACGGCAACTTCAAGCCGCTCGCCGGCAAGACACTCGCCATGATCTTCGAGAAACCGTCGACCCGAACGCGCGTGTCGTTCGAGGTCGGCGTGCGGCAGCTCGGCGGCGAGGCCGTGGTTCTGACCAGCCAGGACACGCAGCTCGGACGCGGCGAAACCATTGCCGACACGGCGCGCGTGCTGTCGCGCTACTGCGATGCCATCCTGCTCCGCACCAGTTCCAGTGCGCATCTGCTCGAGCTTGCCGAGCATGCGACGGTCCCGGTGATCAACGGCCTCACCGACCGTACGCATCCCTGCCAGCTCATGGCGGACGTGATGACCTTCGAAGAGCATCGCGGACCGATCACCGGCAAGGTCGTCGCGTGGTCCGGCGACGGCAACAACATGGCCGGTTCGTGGATCCAGGCAGCAGTGCGTTTCAATTTCGAGCTGCGCCTCGCCTGTCCGGAACAGCTGCGCCCGCCGCAGGAGATGGTCGAGTGGGCCCGCAAGGAGGGCGGACGCATCACCATCACGACCGATCCGGAGGCAGCCGTGCGCGGCGCCGACTGTGTCGTCACCGACACGTGGCTGTCGATGGATTCCGAGGACAACGGCGGCGGCCGCGTCTCGCGCGAGAAGCGCCACAATATGCTGGCGCCCTATCGGGTCGACGAACGGCTGATGTCGCTGGCGAATCCCAACGCTATATTCATGCACTGCCTGCCGGCCCATCGCGATGAAGAGGTGACGGCGGGTGTGATTGACGGCCCTCAATCGGTGGTGTGGGACGAGGCCGAAAACCGTCTGCACGCGCAGAAGGGTATTCTTGCCTGGTGCATGGCCTGACCTGGGCCGCGCGTCGCGGCGAGCGGGACGGGCGTGGAAAACGGCCGGCGGGTTGCCTCGTCCGGCCCGGGGCCCAATATAAGTGGGCGCCATGATTACGCCTGATTCACTCAACATTGCGGCCGACGACGTCGTCCTGCCCTTCCAGATCGACCCGTTCGCCATGCGTGGGCGGGTGGTCCGGCTCGGGCCGGTGGTCGACCAGATCATCAAGCGGCACGATTACCCGCCGGTGGTCGCGCGCACGCTGGCCGAGATGATCGCCATGGCGGCCGCGCTGGCCGCGACCCTCAAATACGATGGGGTCTTCACGCTCCAGACCAAGGGCGACGGTCCCATCCGCATGATGGTTGCGGACGTGACCAGTGACGGCGCAGTCCGCGCCTACGCGCAATACGATGCCGAACGGCTCCAGGATCTGGGCGAGGCGCCGTCCGTGCCGAGGCTGTTCGGCGCTGGCTATCTTGCCTTCACCGTCGACCAGGGCGAGCACACCGAACGCTACCAGGGCATCGTCGAGCTCACCGGCGCCACGCTGGCGGAGTGCGCGCACCACTATTTCCGGCAGTCGGAGCAGTTCAAGGCCGGTCTCAAGGTCGCGGCCGAGCTCCGGGAAACGCCGTCGGGCGAGAAGGCATGGCGGGCCGGCGCGATCATGGTGCAGCATCTGCCGCCCGCAAGCGCACAGGGCTCGGCCGAAGGCCGCGACATCGAGCGGCCGCTGACGCTGGAGGAAGAGGAAGCCGAGGACGGCTGGCGCCGGGCGCTGATGCTGATGGGCAGCGCCACGTCCGCGGAACTCGTCGATCCCGACCTGCCGCCATGGAAACTCGTCGACCGGCTGTTCCTGGCCGAAGGCGTCAAGATCTACCGGCCGCATGAGCTGCGGCACGACTGCCGCTGCTCGCGCGAGCGCGTCGCGGCCGTGCTGCGGGCCTTCCGGCGGGAAGAGCTCAAGGACCTCAAGGTCGACGGCAAGGTGGTCGTGACGTGCGAGTTCTGCAACACGCACCACGTGTTCGACGATGACGACGTCGCGGTTCTGTTCGACCGCCCGCAATAGGCTCGACCGACGGGCGGGATCCCCGTACCCCGGTGCCCTTGAAGCGCGACTGCAGGCCTGCCACATTCGCGGTCCAAGCTACGACCGGACTGAGAATCGACGGAAGGCGATGAACAGGCGAACCTGCCTCATGTTCCTTCTCGCCGCGGCGGGCGCGGCGCTCAATGCATGCGAAACCCCCGTGAACCGGGTGCGGTTTCCGCAGCTCACCTACGGGCACCTCGACAAGATCCGGCTGGACGTCGGCAGCATCGAGATCGTGGATTCGTATCAGGAGCCCCTGACGGCCCCGAACGTCGATCACCTGTTTCCGGTCAACCCGGAGCAGACCCTGCGGCAGTGGGCGAATGACCGCCTCGTCGCGGCCGGATCACCCGACCGCTATGCACGTTTCGTGATCGAGGACGCCAAGGTCATCGAGACCGAGCTGCCGCGCACGCGGGGCGTGCGCGGCATGTTCACGACCGACCAGGCACAACGCTACGACATAAGCCTCGTCGCCTCGCTCGAGATCCGCGAGACGCGCGGCAATTTCCAGCACGCTTTCGCCAGAGCCAGCGCCTCGCGCTCGCGCACGGTCGCCGAGGACATCACGCTGAACGAGCGCGAGAAGGTCTGGTTCGACCTGCTCGAGGCGACGATGAACGACTTCAATGCGTCGCTCGAGCGGCAGATTCGCAACGATCTCGGCCGGTATCTCCTGTTCTGAGCGCCGGACGGCGCGCTACTGCGACGCCCAGTCCGCGATCCGCAGCAGGAACGCCTCGCACTGCGCGACCTGATCGCGCGTGATGAACTCGTCGGGCTTGTGCGCCTGGGCAATGTCGCCTGGGCCGCACAGCACCGCCGAGATGCCGGCTTCCTGGAACTGCCCCGCCTCGGAGGCGAACGCGACGGTGACCGTCGCATTCTGCCCGGTGAGCCGGCGTGCCAGCGTCTCGGCCGCGCCGTCCGGTTCCGGCCGCAGCGCCGGCACCGCGCAGAGCTGCGTCATCTCGATCGTCCCTTCCGGGGCCCGCGCGCGCAGACGCGACAGCAATTCGCCCGACAGGAACGATTCGACACGCGCCAGTATCAACCCCGGATCGACGCCGGGCAGCGCGCGGAACTCCCACAGCAGCTCGCACCGGCCGGCGACGATATTGAGGGCGGTCCCGCCGGCAATCGTGCCGACATTGATCGTCGTCCACGGCGGATCGAACTCGAGCCCCGGCACCGCCCCGGTGTCGCCGGCCGTCTCGAGTTCCGCCTGAAGCTCATCCAGGAAGGTGACGAACCGGGCCATCAGCGTGATGGCGTTCGCGCCATATTGGGGTGCGCTCGAATGCCATTCGCGGCCGGTGATCGTCACGCGCTGCACGACGATGCCCTTGTGGGCGTTGGCCACCCGCATCGACGTCGGCTCGCCGATGATCGCGATCGACGGCTTGGGCAGCTCGGTGCCGAGCAGGCGCAGGAGCGCCGGCATCCCGAAACACCCGACTTCCTCGTCGTACGAGAGGCAGAGATGGATCGGTCTCTTCAGGTTCCGCGCCTTGAACGCAGGTACGAGCGCCAGCGCGACGGCGATGAAGCTCTTCATGTCGGCCGTGCCGCGGCCGTAGAGACGCCCGTCGCGCTCGGTGACGCGGAACGGATCGCTCGACCACGTCTGGTCCTCGACCGGCACGACGTCGGTATGGCCGGCAAGCGCGATGCCGCCCGGTACTTCGGGGCCGATCGTCGCGAACAGATTCGCCTTCGTCCCGTCGGCGTTCGGGACGATTCGCGACGCGATGCCGTGGCGCGCGAGATAGTCGCGGACATAGTCGATCAGCGCCATGTTCGACCGTGCCGAGACAGTATCGAAACCGACGAGACGGTGGATCAGTTCGAGTGAGGTTGGGCTTGGGGTCACGGCCAATGTCAGCTCCGCCAGAAGTCGCGCGTGAGGAGGACGAGAACGGTTACGAGCTCGAGCCGCCCGAGCAGCATGGCGAGACTCAGCAGCCACTTTGCCGTCTCGGGCAGGGACGAGAAATTGCCGGTGGGACCGATGACATCACCGAGCCCCGGACCGACGTTGCTGATCGCGCTCGCAGCACCCGAAATGCTGGTAAGCGGATCGAGACCGCAGAGGGCGAGTGCCGCCGAGAACACCGCCCATGACAGCAGATAGAGCGCGACGAAGGCGAGCACCGACTGCATGACCGCCTCCGTGATCTGGCGGCGGTTGTATTTCGGCACGAACACGCCGCTCGGTGCCACCGCATGGCGGATATGGACGCGTCCGATCTCGAACAGAACCTGGAACCGAAAGATCTTGATGCCGCCCGCCGTCGACCCGGAGCAGCCGCCCACGAACGTCAATAGAAAGAAAAGTACGACGGGGAACGCCCCCCACGTGCTGTAGTCGGTCGACGTGTAGCCGGTCGTCGTCAGGATCGATGCGACGTTGAACGCGGCATGCCGCAACGCATGAAGGAAAGTGGAACCGTTGGCGAGCCAGTGCCAAAGCGTGATCGCGAGGGTGAAACCGGCGAAGATGCTCAGGTACCACCGCACCTGGCTGTCCGTCCAAGGCGCCCGCCAGTCGCCGCCCTGCATGCGCAGGAACAGCGTGAACGTCACGCCGCCCAGAAGCATGAAAACGATGGCCACGAACTCGATGAACGGACTGTCGAACTTCCCGAACGATGCATCGGAGGTCGAGAAACCGCCCGTCGCCAGAGTCGTCATCGCGTGCATCGTGGCCTCGAGTCCGTTCATGCCGCCAATCCAATAGAGCAGGGCGCATGCCCCCGTCAGCACGACGTAAATGATGCCGATCCCCGTGGCGATCTGTCCGGCGCGCGGCAGCACCTTGTCCGACTTGTCAGACGACTCGAGGCGGAAGAGCTGCATGCCGCCGATGCGCAGCATCGGCAGAATGACGATGGCCACGGCGATGATGCCGAGGCCGCCGATCCAATTGAGCAGACCGCGCCACAGCAGGATGCCCGGCGGGGCTTCGTCCAGCCCGACGATCACGGTCGCGCCGGTCGTCGTCAGGCCCGACATCGCCTCGAAGTATGCGTCCGCATAGTCGAGTCCGAGCGAGGCGAACGCGAACGGCAGCGCCGCGAATCCCGTGATCACGACCCAGGACAGCGTGGTGATCAGAAACGCCTGGCGCAGATTGAGGCGCATGCCGCCGGCGCGGTTCATCAACGCGAGCGACACGCCGACGAACAGCGTCAGTACGCTGGCGGCTGCGAATACCTGCCAATCGCTGTTGCCATAGGCGACATCGAGCAGGACGGGCAGCATCATCGCTGCCGCCAGAACCGTCAGCAGAACACCGATGATGAAGAAAACCGGTCGCAGGTCGAGCAAGCGGCCCCCTTTTCCGCGTTACCGTCCTGGCCGCTGCAGCGCGGGCTGCGCGCCGTCAGCCCTCGGTGACGAGGTGTGCCCGGGGCTGACCGATCATGGCGAGAAACTCGCGCCGGGTCGCGGAGTTCTCGCGGAAGGCGCCGAGCATCCGGCTCGTGACCATGCTGACGCCGCTCTTGTGGACGCCGCGCGTCGTCATGCAGTGATGCGTCGCCTCGATCACGACCGCGACCCCCTTGGGCATGAGCACCTCGTTCAGGGTGTTGGCGATCTGGGCCGTCATCTTTTCCTGGATCTGCAGGCGCCTCGAATACGCCTCGATCAGCCGTGCCAGCTTGGAGATGCCGATGACGCGGCGATCGGGCAGATAGGCGACATGGGCCCGGCCGATGATCGGGGCGATGTGGTGCTCGCAGAAGGACTCGAACCGGATGTCGCGCAGCACCACCATCTCGTCGTAGCCGTCGGTCTCCTCGAAGGTCCGGCGCAGGAACTCCTCGGGGTCGGTGGCGTAGCCCGAAAACCACTCCTCGTAGGCCCGCACCACCCGTGCCGGCGTCTCCGCCAGCCCCTCGCGGTCCGGGTCGTCGCCGGCCCAGCGGATCAGCGTCCGTACCGCCGCTTCCGCCTCCGCGCGGGTCGGCTTCTGGATGGATGTGGCCGCGTCCGCCGCAGCGGCGCGCGAAGCCGGCTTGAAGGCGGAACCGCCGGGAGACGGAATCTTCACGAGAACCGATCGTCCTTCGTCAGTTGAGCTGCACCTTCTGGTGCGGGCTGTCCAGGGAGAAAGCCGGAATGGCAACGTCGAAGCGGTCGCCCGTCGGCGTCTCCATCTGATACGAGCCGACCATGATACCGGACGGCGTCGGAAGTGGCGTGCCGCTCGTGTACTCGAACGCCTCGCCCGGTTTCAAGATCGGCTGTTCGCCGACGACCCCGGCGCCGCGCACTTCCTGGACGCGGCCGAAGGAGTCCGTGATCCGCCAGTAACGGTGCCGAAGCTGAACCGTATCCTGGCCGAGATTCTCGATCCGGACGTGATACGCCCAGACGTAGTGATTCTCGCTCGGCGAGGATTGGTCCTCGAGATAGACGGGCTTGACGGTTACGCGGATCGAACGGGTCGTTTCGCTGTACATGCTTTGGCTCGCCCGGAGAGGTCAAGCAAACGGGCTACCGGCATAATTTTAGATCGCGCCCGCACTTTGTCCAGCATAGCCGGGGCAACGTCCACCGGCTCGGCAGCAGCCGGCGTCCTGCACGGCCACAGCCTAGAGTTTGAAACGGCAACGGGCGCGCCCCCGTCGGGAGCGCGCCCGTGCCGGAACCGAACGCGGGGAAACGTCCCGCGTCCGACGTCGCCGCTACTGCAGGACGATCTCGACGCGGCGGTTCTGCGGCTCGGGGACGCCGTCCGGCGTCGGCACGAGCGGTTGCGTCTCGCCGCGCGCAAAGGTCGTGATCTGGTTGGCAGGGACGCCCTCGCGTATCAGGATTTCCTGCACCGCCTGGGCACGCCGCTGCGACAGGACCTGGTTATAGGCCTCGGGCCCGGCGCGATCGGCGTGGCCGGTGACCGTGATGCGCGGATTGCCACCGCGCCGCCACGTATCGACGGCCCGACGCACGACCTCCGCACCCTGCGGCGTCACCACCGCGCGGTCGAAGTCGAAGAAGACCAGGAACGACTGCTCGCGCGGCGGGACCGCCGGCGCCGGTGCAGGCGCGGCCGCCGGTGCGGGACGCATTGCCGCCTCGACCTCGTTCATCGCCGCCAGGAATTCGCTGCGGCATTCCTGAAGCTTCTGCTGCAGCCACGGGCCCCGCTCGGCAAGGAGCGGGTCGTCCGTATGCTCGAGCCAGCAGTCGTAACGCGCCTGCGCGCGTGCCGCCGCGGCCGGGGCGCGCACCGTCGCGTTGGCCTGGAGCGCGCTCATGAGGCGCTCGCGCGCCGCCCTGAGGTCGCCTTCGGTACCGAAGCGCGGCCTCCAGCCCTGCCCCGGCGTTTCGGGCGGCAGCGCCTCGCCCTGCGCCACCCGATCCGCCTTACGCCGGAAGTAGTTCGATGCGCCGTAATCCCAGGCCTGAAGGCGCTGCTGATCGGCGTAGGCGTAGTATTCCTGCGCGAGCGCACGTGTGAACTCCGTACCGGCCTGCGCCTGCGGGGTCTGCGCGCGTTCGCTCGCGCACGCCCCAAGCACCAAGCAGCCGGCGATGGCGGCAATGGATATCGTCTTTTTCATCACGGGATCCTTTTCAACTTCTCTTGTCTCCGTCGCCGCGAGGATCACGGCTAAGCTGTTGAAACGCCCCAGCGCTTTCTCGGTTCCCGAGTACCGCTAGATGCTCCCGAACACCGCTATCTGTCCGGTAACGGCCAAGCTTTGCCGTGAAGTGCGGCTGCATCTGGGCAAAATCGGGGCATTCTGGTGCCGCAGCCGGACCAGATTTGCGACGAACGGACGAATTCGGCGAACAGACAAACCGATTTCGCGGCGCTATAGCCTGCTCAGCGCCTGCGCCAGATCCTCTTCGAGATCGGCGGGATCCTCGAGGCCGACGGAGAGGCGGATCGTCCCATCATCGATGCCGAGCCGTGCGCGCTCCTGAGGCCCGATGCGCTGATGCGTCGTCGTTGCGGGATGACACGCCAGACTCTTGGCGTCGCCCAGATTGTTCGAGATGTCGATGATGCGCAGCGCGTTCAGGCACGTGAACGCCGCTTCCTTGCCGCCCTTGAGACTGAAGGTCACGACCGTGCCCCCGGCGCGCATCTGCCGTGCCGCAAGGGCCGCCTGCGGATGCGACGGCAATGACGGATAGAGGACGCGCGCGACCGCCTTGTGGCCGGAAAGGAACTTGGCGAGCGCGAGCGCCGTGCGGCACTGCGCCTCGAGCCGGATCTCGAGCGTCTCCAGTCCTTTCAGCAGAAGCCAGGCGTTGAACGGGCTCAACGCCGGACCGGTATGGCGCAGGAAGGGCTGCAGCTCGTTCTCGACGAAGGCCCGCGAGCCCAGGATCGCGCCGCCCAGGCTGCGCCCCTGGCCGTCGATGTGCTTTGTCGCCGAATACACGACGATATCGGCGCCGAACTCAAGCGGCCGCTGCAGCAGCGGCGTCGCGAACACGTTGTCGACGACGACGCGCGCCCCCACCGCATGCGCGAGCCGCGCCACCTCGCCGAGGTCGATGATCTCGAGCATCGGGTTCGAGGGCGTCTCGAGGAACACGAGGCGGGTCGGCCGGTCGAGTGCGCGCGCCCATTGATCGAGATCGGCACCGTCGACGAACATGGTCTCGACGCCGTAGCGCGGCAGAAGTTCGGCAACGATGTAGTGGCACGAACCGAACAGGGCGCGGCTCGCCACGACACGGTCGCCGGCGCGGACCTGGCTCATCAGGGCGGCGAAGACCGCGGCCATGCCGCTCGATGTGGCGCGGCAGGCCTCCGCACCCTCGAGCAGGCGCAGGCGTTCCTCGAACATGGCGACGGTCGGATTGCCGTAGCGCGAGTAGACGAAGCGCGGTTTGCCGCCCGTGGCGAAGGAATCCTCGGCCTCCTCGGCCGAGCCGTAGACATAGCCCGAGGTCATGAACAGCGCCTCGGCCGTCTCGCGATGAGGCGAGCGGTCGAGCCCGCCGCGGACCGCGCACGTGCGTGGCCGGAAGGCGCCTGCACCTTTGGACCTGTCGGAGGAGCGTTCGCCGTCGGCCATGATCCGACCCCTTTGAAAAGCTAAAGCCCCGACCGTCGGGTCAGGGCTCTGGATCGGGCCTCCGACCTTTTAGCGGCTTGTTTTCCGTGGCCCGCAAGCCGGTCGGCTCAAATCACCACGTGTCTTTGGTCTATACGGCCCAGTCGTAATGAAGTCAAGCTGAGGCACGGCGCGCGTGTTCGGCTCGTGCCGCATGCGGCCAGAAAAGATCGCCGGGCGCAAGCGGCCGGCCGCGTTGCACGCGCTCCGGTTCGGGTAGGATGTCGCAGGACGGCCACAGGCCGGTGCCGAGACATGACGCATAGGCCGCCGGATAGCCGCGGTGGTGCATCTTCGCCGCCGCCGTCGCATGATCGTAGGTGAGCGCGTGATGCGTCACCGTGATGCCGGTGACCGCAGGGCTCAGCACGCCGAACCACACACGCGGCGTACCGTCGTTCGCCGGCATGCCGATCGCACCGGCATTGTGCCAGAGCCGGCCGCCGACGAGCTGCGAGAACGGCAGGCCGCAATGGCCCGCGACGATGCCGTCGGCCTCAAGAACGTCGAGCTGACGGATCTTCTCGTCGGCGGCGGTCGAGGCGAAGATGAACTGATTGATCCGCTTGGCGCCGCCATGGATCGCGACGAGGCGACGCCCGGCGAGCCGAAACGTCACGCGTCGCGGCAGCCGCCCCATCCAGCGCTTCGCCGCCGCGTTCAGGTCGCGCCGCGTCGCGGCGAACCAGGCGACGGACAGCGCCGCGCAGGTGGAGCCTTCGGCAAAGCCGCAGCCGCAATCCGCCGCGTCCGCGACGAGGGCCTCTTCGCAGTTGCCCATCACGACGGCGCAGCCCCAGCCGCGGATCAGGTCGACGACGGCCTGCGGGTCCGCCCCATAGGCGACCACGTCGCCCGTGCAGATGGCGCGCGTCCCCGGTATGCCGAGCCGCGCCGCCGCCGCGATCAGCGCCTGCGTCGCCTCGAGATTGCCATACGGGAGATTGCCGTACGGGCCGCCGAAGACGAGGACCGGGCCGTCGATCTCGCCGATGTCGAGCACCGCGACCGGGCTCAGCTCCTGCTGCATGCGCCGCCCCCCAGGACACAGAACTTCGCGCAGTGCGGGTGATTGAGCTTCACGTCGACGGCGGCTTCGGCGAGCGTGTGGCCGAGCTCGAACGGCGCCTCATAGGGCAGCAGCGTGCACGCGACGACGACCGGTCGTGCAGCGCCCTTGCGTTTGACGACCATGCGCGAGCTGGCGCACATCATCGCATCTGGCGACACGCCGAGAATACCCCAGCAGGCCTCGGTGATCTCCGGCACGTCGGCATTCGCGTCCATCTCGGGAAACAGGACGAGCCGCACGGGGTCGAAGGCATCGACCGGAATGCCGTGCTCGGCGAACAGGCGCGCGAAGCCCTTGCGGATTTCCGCTTCCGGCTGGCCCGAGAAGGTGCGGCCGGCGATGTGAATGTTGAAGCCGTTGCGCACCAGCCACATCAGCCCCTCGAACATGGGCGCCCAGGCGCGGGGTCCGCGCTCCAGCTCGTGCAGGTCGCGCGTGTAGTGGTCGATCGAGACCCGGATCACCAACCGGTCGCGATGGCGGGCGTTGAGCGCCAGGAGCGCGTCCCGCTTCTTCATCATCGGCTTCATCGCGTTGGTGAGGACGAGGACCCGGAAGCCGCACGACAGACAATCCTCGAGCATCGCGGGCAGCTCGGGATTCATGAACGGCTCGCCGCCGGTAAAGCCGATCTCCTGCGTCGGCAGCCCCTCGCGCGCGATCTCGTCGAGATAGGCGCGGACCTCGGCGGCCGAAAGATAGACCAGCCGGTCGTTGGTCGGCGTCGATTCGATGTAGCAGTTGCGGCAGGCGAGATTGCACAGCGTGCCGGTGTTGAACCATAGCGTACGCAGGCCGCGAAACGCGACGGCGGCGCGCCGCTCGCCCTTGGCCGTGACATTCGGATCGCGGAACTTGCGCGGATCGAGCCGGGGGCGGGGCGCGAGAGCGGAGGCTGTCATCGATTCTTCCTGTCCAGTGTTCTTCGGCGCGGAACCGTATGGCCGGGAGGATCGCATCGTCTGACCGCGCAGCCAAAATAACAACTTCGTGTATGGATCAGGCGTCGCGGGACCGAAACCAATGGCCCCGGCCTAGTCGGTCAGGCACGGCGGGTAGGTGAGCGTCGTGCCGTCCGCCCGCGCGAACGGGGTCAGACGGTGCGGGCGTGGGCTTGCCGTGCCCATGATATGCGCAACGTGAACGCCGCGGACGACGAGCGCGTCGGCAATCAGGCTGCGGTGGCAGCGCCACGGCTCGGCCTCGGCGCACATCAGCGCGACGCGCGATGACGCGGCCGCGGTGACGACCTCGGCAAGGCCGGCGGCGAAATCCGCCGTGGCCATGTGGTCGGCGTAGCCGCGGAAGCCGGGCTCGCGCCAGCCCGTGTTCGGGGAGTCGGCACGGACCGGGCGGCGGCCGCCCAGCCGGGGAACATGGCGGTAGCCGATGCCGGCCGCGGCGAGCGTGTCCGGGAGCGCGTCCATGTTGAACTGCGGATTGCGGCGCGAGCGCGAAAAGGCGCGGACATCGACGAGCAGCTCGACGCCGTGGCGCGTCAGTAGGCCAACGAAGTCTGCGGCCGTGCGGTTGGAGTGGCCGATGGTCAGCACCGTGACGCCGGCCAGCACGCCGTCGTCACGGCCCCGGCCCCCGGGGCCGAGTGGCAGTTCGCCTTGTCTCTCGCGCGACATTTCCTGTCTTGGACTTGCCGACCGGTCAGGGGGAACGGGGCCGAAGCCCGGGGCCATCTTGCGCCGGGCCGGGCCCTTCCCTATAAAAGACTGGCCTCCGGAGCGGGTGTAGCTCAATGGTAGAGCAGAAGCTTCCCAAGCTTACGACGGGGGTTCGATTCCCCTCACCCGCTCCAATTCTTCCGCTAAGCGTTTAGTGCGTCTGCCGCGCACGACCGCGTTTGTAAGAAAGATGGCAAGAAGAGGCGCCCCACTGTCGGCGGACGGCTGGAGACTGCCGCCCAAGCGCTTCGTGCGGCATTCCCGCAGTCTTGTTAGGTTCATCCAAGCCAATGCGTAGATCTGCCTGGACTTAGGCGTGCCCTAACAAGACATCTCTGGAAGCACGGCATCAAGAACCTCAAGCGGCGGATTTACTGTTGTTATTTGCAGATCGAATCTCGGTTGCTCTGCCACTAAATCCCCGATTTCTTTAGCAGTTCTCGATCGGAGCGAGAAGGCGGGAGCATGTGCACAGACGGTCTCGCCCGCCCCCGGGTTAAAGCAGGTGTGCTGCTAATGTTCCGGAGCGATGGCACGGTCGGCGAATGCATCGTAACGCCGGAAGAGGTGCGGTACCGCATCGGGATCTGGCAAATATATCTTGCCTGACCCGGCGCGGAGCACCGGATAAAAAGTTCTACCCGGTTCCGCGTGTTTTCGGGGTAGTGTCGCTCTGGTGGCGGAGCCAAGTCTTTCACCGCCGCCTCCATTCTCCTCGTGCTTGCTGTCGCTCGGTGAGCTCGGATTCCTGAGGCACCCCTTGTAGCTGTCTACCCCTCCAAATACTATGCAACCTTGAAGAGTGGCGAGCAAACTCATCCAAGCTCTTGAGGCGCGCTTTTGACTCCACTTGAGCGCAAAAACGAACTTAACGAGGCAGGGGGGAAGGCTTTGTTCGCTATAACGTCGAGCCGCATGCATCGATGTGGGACGCGCTCGTGAGAAGCCGTTCCCGAACGATTTACATGCCAACAAATTTCGGTCGACCCTAGCATGCCCGATTTCGTCGTTTCGCTGCCGTTTCACTCCCTCACCGGGGCTTGGCTCCACGACTGGGTAGGATTGCCGTGGCACGCACGTGTTATCAGCATCTTGCTTCTAGTGCTCACGTTTGTCTTCGGCACATTCTTTCTTCTGCGCGGTCTGTGGTTTCGGCTGACGCTTCTACGGTTGGCAAGACGGCTCAGCGCACACAAAAACTCGCTGACAGATCTGCTGGCCGATCTGTCGCAGGCTTTTTCACTCGATAAGACCCTTTCGCACCTTTGGCAGGAGTATCGGCACACACTCCACGAACAGAAGGATATCGACCCGCGCACTGGAATGCAGCAGGTCGTGGCCATTCGCGCGACCGTTCCTGCAGAGACGTTCTTCAATGCCCAGACGCTCGTCGATAGCCGCCTTCGTGCGGAATTCTTCAAGCACCTGCCGGGCGTTTTCACGGGCCTAGGGATCATCGGCACCTTTCTGGGTTTGATCAGGGGGCTCAGCTCATTCACGGTTTCAGAGAATGCCGAGGCCGTCCGGAAAAGCCTCGCGCTACTTCTCCATGGCGTCTTCGAGGCCTTTCTGGTGTCCGTCGCAGCAATCACACTCGCGATGGGCATCACGCTCATCGAAAAGTGGTTGCTCTCCAGCCTGTACAAGGCTTCGGAAGCCCTCGCCCACCGTCTCGACAGCCTGTTTGAAGCTGGCGCCGGTGAAGAGTACCTCGCACGTTTGGTGAAAGCATCGGAAGAGTCGGCAAGTCAGACGAAGATACTCAAGGACGCTTTGGTTGCCGATCTCAAGGAAATCCTCTCCGATCTGACTCAGCAGCAGATCAAAGCCGCGAGCATCGGCAATGAGCAGCTGGGCCAGCAGATTGTCGCCAGCCTGCAAACTGGCCTCAAAGACCCGCTTGATCGCATCGCCAGCGCCGTCCAACAGGTTGGCCATGATCAAGGGCAAGCGGTCACAAAGTTGCTGACAGATGTACTGGCAGGGTTCAGTCAACGCATTCAGGATCTCTTCGGTAGCCAGATCACAGGTATCAACCAGCTCCAGCAGCAGACAATCGAAGCGCTTCAAGCTGCGGTCGTGAAGCTCAACCAGGTGGCCTCAAACATCGATGAAGCTGGCCAGCGGACTACCGAAGCCATGGCGGCGAAAGTAACAGAAGCGCTCGGGGCGATGGAGACTCGCCAAAAGGTCATGAATGAACGCATGACTGAGTTCGTCGAACAGATCCGCAATCTAGTTCGAGAGTCTCAATCCGAGACTAATCAGAAGCTCCAATCCACCCTCCAACAACTTGGCGACAAGGTGACCGAGACGATTACGGCCCTCCAACAGCAGATGGATAAGGCCTCGTCGCAGCACGCCGAACGCGAATCAAAGTTAGTCGATCAGACGTCCATGGTGGTCGGCAACCTATCGGAACACGTCCAAGTTATGGTCGACAAGGTTGCAATGGCTTCGCTGGAATTCAAAGCAGCGGTGGATGCCATGCGCACGACCACGGCAGATGTAACCACCAGAATGAATGCCGGCGCCGAGACCCTCCATGCTGCGGCGGAAGCGTTCGCGAAAGCCGGTGAAGGAGTGACCGGCGTCCTTGCCGGGGCAACAATAACGAGCGAAAAGCTTACGCAGTCGGCTGGTTCGATCGTGAATGCTGTACGGGTGCTCGAAGGGATCGTGACTGATTACCGCGCCAATCGCGAGATGCTCGATCGCATGCTGACCGAGTTGCGCGGTATGGTCGAAGTCGCCAAGAAAGAAGCGTCGCTGACATCCGATATTCTTGCACGAATCGAGGATGCCGCCGCAAAGCTGTCACAGGCGCAGATTCAGGCAGATGCTTATCTCGAGAAGATCGGCGAGGTGATCGCCTCTACACATGAAGTGTTTGCCGACAACATGCGAAAGACCCTCGGCGAGGCTAACGGTCAGTTTTACGAGCAACTCTCTCGCGCAACAGCGCTACTCCGGCAATGCATTGAAGAACTTGAAATCAGTCTGAGTGCTGTCGGAACGGGGAAGTAAGCGCCGATGCTCGGAAGCCCGATCGTCATAAAACGAGGCGCGAAGGATGAGGCTGAAAAGCCGTTCTGGATATCCTTCGCCGATCTGATGACGGCACTTATGGTCCTTTTTCTTGTTGTCATGAGCGTTTCGCTCTTGGCGGTGACCCGCACTGTGAGCGAGGCCAATGGCAAAAGGGAAGAGAGAGAAAAAGAGATTGGACTTGTGCTCGAAATGCTAGCGGAGAACATAAAGAATTGCCGCCACGCGGTTGTGCGACGGGATCGATATGTGATCGACTTCGGCACCCAAGCTACGTTTGAAACTAACAGCCACCGTCTATCGGCCGATCAAGCGAAGTATCTTCGTAGCTGCGTACCGGAAGTATTAGCAGTTGCGCGGCATGAACTCGGTAAGAAATGGATCAAGCGTATTGTCGTCGAAGGATATGCGGACCGGCGCGGAACCTACCTGCACAACCTCAACCTCAGCCTGCAACGAAGCCAACGAGTCCTATGCGTGCTGTTGGCACCTCCCGGCCCCGACGAGCGACCGTTCACACAAGAAGAACTTGAGCAGATCCGTGACCTTTTTCTGGTCGGCGGCTATTCGTTCAATTCGGCAAAGGCGTCGCTGGAGGAAAGTCGCCGGATCGAGCTTCGGCTTGAGTTCTGGGGGGTCGACGAGTCGCGTGTGTCGCCCGACGACGTTCCGCGGACTGATTTCGGATCATGCGCACTGGGAGCGTGATGCGCGAGCTTTCTGATCTTGAACGGATGCTCATCCAAATAAGCGCCCATGCCTTCGACGGGCTCACCTTCAACCACAATCCAATCATGAACGAGATCCGGCGTCTTGAGAAACGGCTCTGCCGTGTGGGAGCCGACAAGCCGCCTTCGAATCTCGTGCGTGATGCCGTTACCCGCTTTTATCAGTCCTTGGTTCTACCAAATCTGCGAGATGCATACCTTGTCTGCTTCGGTTGTACCGATCCGCTTGGTCAGAGACAGGAACGTTTGATCGAGGACGCTCAACGCTTTCCTATACTCCTTGATCGTGTAGATGAGTATCGCCCCAATTCTCGGGCATTCCGCCGCTGCTACAGCGGGCTGCTGTGGGGCTATTTTGGATATGATCCTGATTCAGCGGTTTCTCCTATCGGCAAGACGAACTGGCAAACACTGCGCAACTATCTTCACGACCGCATTCGCGACATCAGGAGCGACGGTATTGAGCCGGAATGGGTTAGCGCGATCATCGCGCACAGAAATCTTCTGACCGAGGATCCATGCAGTCGTTACGGCTTATCCTTGCTTGACGGTAATAGTCGAGAGTTCGAAGAAGTCAAGCGGCAGATCAGTATCTCGGACACGTCTTGGGTTATCACCCGCGTCCTCGTAGCGCAAATTGAGGCTGCAGTCTTAAGCGACGACGAGCAGTTCATAAAGTACATTCCACGTGTTCTCGGACTGCTCACAAAGCATCCGACTATACTCAACACCGGCGTTTCACGGCTGCTCGAACGCTATCGCCAGTGCGCCAAAGCACCTGTTCATGATCTGTTGCGCAATTTTGCGGTCCGCCATTGGGGAAACCCGTGGCTTTCGTCGAACGACGGCCCCTGGCAGCTCGTCAGCGAAGCGACTCGGCAGATGGTGGCGGACTGGTTGAAGCTGGATCTCATCCGCCAGTTCTTCAGCCTCTTGGCGCAAGATGGTGCAAATGACAAACGTCGTCTCAATTTCTGGGAGCGCTACCACAGGCACATCGATGATATGTATTTTGCTCTCGGCAGTCACGCTCGCACCAGCCTGAACCCCGACTTTGTCGAGCTTCGCAAGAAGATGACAGGACGACTCTTAGAGCTCGCTGCGGGTGGCGCTCCGCGGAACAACGCCTTTATCATGTGCATAGGCGACTACGTCGCCGTCGAGTTCGGGGTAAGCGGCAACGCGTGCTACATCTTTAAACGAGATCGTCTACCTTTCGACCTCGGGCAACTCGTCGTGACCGGAGACCGGTTAGGACTCAAACACAAGAGTTGTGTTGAAAGGTTACCCCATGTCGATACGTCTGCTGGCCCCTGGGAGCGACAGTTCGAGCAGACAATCCATCAGCTCACAGGAGTATGGCCAGAGCACGAGGGTAAAGATCGTCTGGTCGGCGACAAAACGCAACGCCGCAGTTCGAGGGGACTAGAGTTGCATCCGGGACCACGCGCTGCCGAGGCTGCATACTCCCGAGCAGCGCTGGCCCGATTTTGCGCCGAACGACAGCTGACCATTCGGGACTTTACACCAAAGAAGGGTAATCTCTGGGTAATGACTGATGACGCCGACGAGTCGGTGAATCGTCAACTTTCGGCTTGGGGTTTCCGCTACAAGCCCAACAAAGGTTGGTGGCGTGAGAGGCCCTAACATGCGCGCGTGGTTCAGGCGTGAGATTCAGACCAGCCCCAGCCAGCTGGTGCGGACTTTCACGGACGAAGGCCTGTTCATAGGCAATGACGTCTCTGGATTAGGCGAGAATGCCGCAAGCATGGCGAAGCCAGTGCTGGCCGGTGAGATCCAAGCGCTCATCCACCAATTCGAGGACGATGGATATGTTGTGTCTCAACCTGGCGGCCATCTTGTGCCCTGGGAAGCCCTTTACGAGATCCTGGAGCACCCGGGATATAGGCCGAGCGTGCCGCTTCTCTTGCTTCCACCGGTTGGGTCGTACATCCCGGCGCTCGAGAGCAGGGGGGCTTTAACTGATCGCGCGTTCTCCGTGGCGGTCGCGGGATGGCGCGACGGAGATGGTCGACCGATCGCAGTAGTCAAGCTCACGGGAGCACTATTACACGACGGCAGAGACGTTTGGCTCCTCTCGCGCCCAGTGTGGCAGCTCGTACGCAGTATCGCCACGTTCCAGATGCGGAACGAAAGTCAACGGAGTGAGAATGAGCATCGACGGGCATGGGCCGCCATCCGCAGCCTAGCTATCGCAGCAAATGCCCGTCTGGACGATTTCCTTCGGCGCACCGTCATCCTGACGCCGAGCCGTTTGCAAATCGGTCTTGAAAAGAACGAGATCGGCGGAACGAAAGTCATCGAGGTTATACCGAGTTTCGCCGGTGCCCCGGAGGCATGGCTGCGTACGTTCGATGCGCATCACCAGGTTCCGGATCGCTACGACATCCCGACTCCCGGTGGCATCGTCCAGATCCTCGTCACGCCCGAGGTCAAGACGGTTCTTCAGCAAATCAAACGATTGCCTGGGCGCCGTGTGGCGGGTTCGCGTGCCGAGGCTTTTATTATGAATCCATTCGCGACCCTCGGAGAGGATGCCGGGCGCGTGATCGACCCAGATCAGTTCGAGCGTGCGCGCGAAGAAGCGGGGCTGCTCTTCGAACGTTTCACCGCGCATGTCCAGCGTGACGCGACTGGCTATCCTTTGGTGGTTGGCCTTCTGATCGAGCGGGCTGGCGCCCACGGCCCTACGTCGAGCGAGCTCTATTCTTTTCGCGATGACGAGGAGTTGGCGGCCTTCATCCGGCTGGTCCGAATGCGCCTAGCCGAGGGAATGCAGCTTTGCGCTTGGCACGGTTACGACTTCGAGCTCCTAGGCGATACGCCATCGCAGCTCGACATCCTTGAGAAGGCCCTGAGCGAGCGCCGGAAGCCGCGCGTGCTCATCCATTACGCGGACATCTACGACTTGACACGCTATGCCGAGCGCATCGAGCAAATTGGAACGGATAAGCCATACTATTCCCCATTTATCGCGAAGAAAAACAACGACGAGGAATGGATTCCAGATAACATCATACCTGTCATCGCCTGGACGCCGGACGAAGCGAGCGAGCCAGTTGCAGTTCCGCTCACCGATGAGCGAATAGAACAAGTCAAAGCGAAGGTCGCCGAGGCCAAAGCGGCTGGTCACGGTGAAATTAGGATCGCGGGCTTCGATAAACCATTTCCAGTCAAAGATGCCGAAGCGATTCTGAGTGCGATTGAGAACGTCCGAGATGCGGTAGAGAAGGGCACGTTCGATCCCGGTTCAAAGGCAACTGACAACACAGCTCCCGGTGTGCGGCCTACTCTGGTCATTCGTGCAAACATCCAGAATATCGATTACGAGGAGACGCGGCGCGACATCCTGACCGCCCTGCCTGCCGAGCCCAAGCTGCCTCGCGCGCTCAATTCCGAGGTCACACTACGAGACCATCAGCGCTCGGGCGTCGCTTGGCTTCAGCACTTGTTTGCTATGTCCCCACACCATTGTCGCGGCGCTGTACTTGCCGACGACATGGGATTGGGCAAAACACTGCAACTTCTAACGCTTATTGCTGCAGCGTTCGAGGAGACTCCGGATTTGGATCCTGCGCTCGTCGTCGCGCCTGTCTCGCTTCTCGAGAACTGGAAGGAGGAGCTGGAACGCTTCTTTCTACCTGGCTCCTTGCCGCTTCTGACCGCTTATGGTGAAACCCTATCTCGTTTGCGGGTGCCGCGCACCAGTATCGACGAGCAACTCAGAAAAGAGGGCTTGATCAAGTTTCTCAAACCGGGATGGCGCGGCTCCGCCAAGATCGTTCTCACCACATATGAGACGCTCCGTGATCTCGAATTCACCTTTGCGGCCGAGAAGTGGTCGATCATGGTTTGCGATGAGGCGCAGAAGATCAAGAATCCGGCCGCATTGGTCACGCGAGCTGCGAAAAAGCAGAATGTTCGATTTAAGATCGCATGCACGGGAACCCCCGTCGAGAATACTCTTACAGACCTTTGGTGCCTCTTCGACTTCGTGCAACCAGGCCTCTTGGGCGCTCTAAACGATTTCGGCCACCGTTACCGTAAACCGATTGAGGCGGAAACCGACGAGGAGAAGGCGCGCGTCGAGGAGCTGCGCGCTAAGATTCGCCCGCAGATCCTGCGACGCACGAAAGAGGACGTCGCGAAGGATCTTCCGAAAAAGATCGTGGTCGAAAGTTGCCGCAAGCTTCCGATTTCAGCCCATCAACGCATGCTCTATAGCCAAGCAATCGAGCTCTTCAAGAGGCGTAATGATCCGAGCATGGCCGTTCCGTTCAAAAACCATTTGGGTCTGCTACACTACTTGCGTCTGATTTGCACCGATCCACGCCGGTACGGTCTCGATGAATTCCGGCCAGAGCCACTGCGGGAGTACCGAGCCCGGGCACCAAAACTCGACTGGCTGCTGAGAACGCTCGAAGATATTCGCCGGCGGGGGGAGAAGGCGATCATCTTCTGTGAGTTCCGGACGATCCAGCGGCTGCTTCGGCACTATATCGAAGAGGCGCTCGGCTACTCTCCGGACATCATAAACGGCGATACGGTTACGTCAGCGAGTCACGGCGCGAACCGACAGAAGCGAATCAAGGCATTTCAGGCGCAGCCGGGATTCGGCGCGATTATTCTTTCCCCGTTGGCAGTAGGGTTCGGCTTGAATATTCAAGCTGCGAATCACGTCATTCACTACACCCGGACGTGGAATCCGGCGAAGGAAGACCAAGCAACAGACCGGGCATATCGGATTGGCCAGAACAAAGATGTTTACGTTTATTATCCCGTTGTGCACGCAGACGATTTCACGACCTTCGACGTGAAGCTTGATCGCCTTCTCGAGTACAAGCGGGAACTCGCCCGCGACATGCTCAATGGGGCAGGCGACGTAACACCGAGAGATTTCGATTTCGACGACATGGTTCCTGAAGGCGCGGGCGAGACGTTAGAGAGACCGGTCACGCTCGACGACGTGTTGCGTATGCGCCCAGATTATTTCGAGTGCTACATCGCGGTGCTGTGGCAACGCAAGGGTTTCCGAACCGTATATCGGACACCGGAAAGCCATGACGACGGCGTCGATGTGGTTGCGATCGGACCAAGAGGCGAGCTCATACAATGCAAAAGTTCAACGGTTGACGGAACGGCGCTCGGCTGGGAGGCGATTAAAGACGTGGTCACTGGCGAGGCCGCCTATCGTCTTCGTCATCCTGGTGTGGAGTTTCGAAAAGTGTGTGTCACAAACCAGTTTTTCAACGAGACGGCCCGCCGCCATGCAGCTCTGAATGACGTCGAACTTTACGATCAACGGAGACTTGCGGAGCTCATTGAGCGATATCCTGTAACGTTGATGGACATTGAGCGCCAACTTTTCCCCAACTGGGAGTATATAGCGGCCTGAACGAGCAACTTGCTCGGAAGAGCAGGTGGACGCGCTCTCCTTTATTCGCCAACTGACCAAGGACACGGCCAATGGGGCTTTTGCCCGCTGGCCGATAGCCTCGTCCGCCAGATTGACAGCATGGATGCGCAGCGCAACCTCGCCCTCGGCTATGCACCGCCCGCAAGAAACGGCGTCACGGCCCGCAGGAATTCGTCCGGCCGTTCGGCATGGACCCAATGGCCGGCGCCGGGGATCCGCGTGATGGCGGCCTGCGGGAACAGTTGCCGGATCGCGGGTTCGTGCTCGGGGCGGACATAGTCGGAGCGGCCGCCGGCCACGAACAGCGTCGGGCCCGCATAGGTACATCCGGGCGGGAACGCGGGAAAAGCCGCGATGTCGCCCATTGCGCGCTCGAGCGCGGCGAGGTTCGGACGCCAGCTTGCGTGTCCGTCCCCGAGAACGAGGTTCTGCAGAATGAAGGCGCGTTCGGCCGGGTTCGGAACGGCGGCGATAAGCTGGACGTCGACTTCGGCGCGCCGGGTCACGCGGCCGAGATCGACGGCCCGCATCGCGCGAACATAGTCGAGATGCGTCGGTGGATAGGCGGCGGGCGCGATATCGACGACGACGAGGCGTTCGACGATTTCACCGTTGGCGAGCGCCACCGTCATCGCGACCTTGCCGCCCATGCTGTGCCCGATCAACGCGACGCGGCCGAGGCCCTTCGCCTTCACGAACGCCCGCACGTCTTCGGCCATTTCGGCATACGTCATCGTCGCCGCCCAGGGCGAAGCGCCGTGGTTGCGCAGATCGAGCGTGAACACGCGATGCGAGGCGGCGAGCTTCTGGGCGACGGAGGTCCAGTTCCGGCCCGAGCCGAGCAGCCCGTGCAGCACCAGAACCGGCAGGCCTTCGCCGTATTCGGCCGCGGCGAGTTCAAGCGCCATGGCCTACCGTCCCATGGCCGCGCAAGAACCGAAGATGTGAAGCGCACACGTCGGCGCCGCGCGCACAATTCGTCATGGCGATATCCTTTCGAATGGCTGCGGCCAGCGACATCCGCCGGCGCAATGGCGCGTGACAGGATGCGTTCCGGCGTTGTCCATGACAACACGAACGTTCCGCGCGCCCCATGTCAGCCGCCGGATCGCCGCGCCTGTTTTCCTTCGAAAAGCGTACGTCGCGCCGCAATCGCCGGCGCGATGAAGTCCAGGAACGCGCGCACGCGCGCGACCTTGCGCAGATCGGAGTGGGTCAGGAGCCAAAGGCCCGTCTCCATCTCGGGCATGGGCGCCCGGATTCGGCGCAGTTCGGCCGCCGCATCGCCCATGTAGCACGGCAGGATGACGAGCCCGAGCCCGGCCCTGGCGGCCTCCAGCACCCCGATCAGCGTATTGGCGCGATAGCCGATACGCGCTTCGGGCACGTTCGCCTTCAACCACCGCGCCGCGGCGAGATGGGAAAGGCTGTCGTCATAGCCGATCCAGTCGTGCTTCTCATGGGGAACACGCGCGGACCGCCGCGCCAGGTAATCCGTCGCGCCGTAGATCGTCCATGCGATCGTCGCGAGGCGCCGGCCGACGAGCGAGTCGGGCACATTCGCGGCCGGCCGAAGCGCGACGTCGGCATCCCGCTTGGACAGGTTGAAGACCGCGCCCGATACGACGAGTTCCAGCACGACTTCCGGATGCGCCGCGCGGAACGCCGCAGCGACCGGTGTCAAGAGGCCGATCAGCGTATCGGTCGTCGTGACGCGCACGACGCCGCTCGGCCGCAGGTCCTTGCCGGCGAGCCGCCGTTCGAGGGCCGTCACGTCCGCGTCGACCCGCTTGGCCAGCGCGACGATCTCTTCGCCCGCGGCCGTCGGCGCGTAGCCGTCCCGGAACCGCTCGAACAGGCGGACGCCGAGCCGCTGCTCGAGCGCACCGAGCCGACGGAACACCGTCGAATGATTCAGGCCGAGCGTCCGGGCCGCACCGGAAAGCGTGCCGTCACGCCCGATCGCGAGCACGATCCGGAGATCGTCCCACGGCAGCGCGTTTGCATTCATGCAAGGCTGACTTGCGAATTTGCCGTATATCCTTGCGCAGAGTAACAGCCCTATATGCCTTCGGACAAACGTCGCGGAAGGACCCATGATCGGATCGAAGGCCGCCGTCTTCATGCGACCGATGCATCCAGCCGATCCGGTCGTGCCGTCGGTCGCGCAGGCCATCCCCGGGGATGGCGCCTGCGCCCCCGACCCTCCGCGCGAGCTCATCCGATGCGGCGCCAGTTTAGTGTATCCGCGCGCTGGCCGGTGCCGCTCGTTCGGTCCCCATGCAAAGGAGTAACGTCATGAAGCTCTACTACGCACCTGGTGCGTGCTCGCTCGCCGTCCACATCGCGCTGCGCGAAGCGAATCTCGAGTTCCAGACCGAGCGCGTCGATCTTGCCACCAAGAAGACGGAGACCGGCGCCGACTTCACGCGCATCAATCCGAAAGGCTACGTGCCGACCCTGGTGCTCGACGACGGCACGGTCCTGACCGAGGCCTCGGCGATCCTGCAGTACGTCGCGGACCGCAACCCCGGCGCCAGTCTGGCGCCGGCCGCAGGAATGCCCGAGCGCTACCGGTTGCTCGAGTGGCTCGGGTTCGTCGCGACCGAACTCCACAAGGGCTTCAGCCCGCTCTGGAAACCGGATACG
This sequence comes from uncultured Rhodospirillales bacterium, assembly GCA_937926175.1. GTDB lineage: Bacteria > Pseudomonadota > Alphaproteobacteria > CACIAM-22H2 > CACIAM-22H2 > CALANV01. The sequence continues at coordinate 82,467 of CALANV010000013.1, forward strand.
CCGGGCGCCTACAAGAAGATCGCGCGCGAGATGCTCGCCAAACGGTTCGCGTATCTGGACGCGCAGCTTGGCGGCCAGCCCTATCTGATGGGTCAGCAGTTCACCGTCGCCGACGCCTATGCCTACACGGTCCTGAACTGGACCAAATTCCAGAACATCGATCTCGCACCCTACCCGAACCTGTCCGCCTACATGGCCCGGGTCGCCGCGCGCCCGAACGTTCAGGCCGCGCTGAAGGCGGAGGGCTTGATCAAGGAAGCGGCGTGACGAACACGGCGCCGGCGGATGCGGACCGGAAAACGGTGGTCCGCATCCGCCGGCAGACGGCGCGTAAGAACAACCGGGGGAGGATCGCCATACCGGCAATCACAGGATACCAGGATGGGCGGCTGTGTCGCTCTACCAGCTGTAGAGGAGCTTCGGCAGAATCAGGCTAACTTCGGGAACGAAGGTCACGACCATGAGCCCGAGCAACAGAACCAGCATCGACGGCAGTGCGGCGCGAACGATTTCCAGAAGCGGCAGATTGGTCATTGCCTTCGCGACCATCAGGTTCAGCCCGACCGGCGGCGTCACCATGCCGATTTCCATGTTGAGGACGGTTATCACACCGAGATGAACGGGATCGATGCCGACCCGCTGTGCCACCGGCAGGAAGATCGGCATGAGAATCACAATGGCCGATGCGCTCTTGAGAAAACAGCCCGCGATCAGCAGAATGACGTTGATCGCCAGCAGAACCAGCCATTTGTCGTCGGCCACCGACAGAACGGCGCCGGCGACCGCCTGCGGCAGCCCCTGACTTGCGATGAGCCAGGAAAAGCAGGACGCGCCCGCGACAATGAGAAGCAGTGCGCCGGAAACGAGACCGGTCCGCACCATAATTTGCGGAATTTGATCAAGCCGGATCGTGCGATAAATCGCCAGGGCAATGAAGAGGCTGTACGCGGCTGAAGCCACCGCCGCTTCCGTCGGCGTGAACACGCCGCCATAGATTCCGCCGAACACAACGACCGGCAGGCCAAGGACCCAAGCAGCCTGCCGCAGTGACCGCATCGCCTGCGGCACGGTAGGCCATCCTTCGCGCGGAACATCCCGCCTGATCGCATGGATGACGCAATAGGCCATCAGCATCAGGCCGATGATGACACCCGGCAAAGCGCCTGCCAGAAAAAGTGCCCCGATCGAAGCGCCCGTCACCACGCCATAGATGATGAACGTGATACTCGGCGGGATCAGGATTCCCAGCGACCCAGCCGTCGTGATCAACCGGCCGAGTTTCGTCGCAACAAGCACATCGGGGCGTTTGGTCGCGGCCGGGCATGCAATTTTGTCTTACTATTGCTGTGCGGCGATCTAGGTCGTCGCCACGATCAAAAAGAAGGTAATACCGGATAACGTTGGCGCAATGGCAGTCGCTCTTCGACATGATACCTTCGCGGCGATCGCCGGCATGACGGGATGCGACACGAGACGGAGACCTAAGGATGCCCGAATGGTCTCCTCACGAAGCGCATGCGGACGCGTACGTGTCAGCAATGCGCGAATAACATGGCGCGCGGCGACGGATATTCGGCGCGCGCCGTAACTTCAGGTGTGCAGAACTGAATCTGGCGGATGGTCGACGGTGCTTTACCGACGATACGCGCAGGCCGATCGGCACCGATCACGCCCGCTGGAGCGTGATGCCGCGAGGCACCGACGCGACAACAGGGACGTGATCGGTCCGCGCCGCCGTCACGCCGCGCGAATCGTCGCGAGGAACTGGTCGAGCTCTCGCCGCAGCAGTTGCGCCTGCTCGGCCAGCCCGTCGGCGGCGTTCAGGACCTCGGCGGCGGAGGCGCCGGCCTTGTCGACGGCCTCGCTGACGCCCGTGATGTTCCGCGAGACCTCCTGTGTCCCATTGGCCGCCTGCTGCACATTGCGGGTGATTTCCTGCGTTGCCGCCGTCTGCTCCTGAACGGCCGCGGCGATCGAGGACGAGATTTCGTTGACCTCGAGAATCGTCTTCGAAATTTCCTGGATCGCCGTCACGGCGGACTGCGTCTCGGCCTGAATCGCGGCGATCTGCGAGCGGATGTCCTCGGTGGCCTTGGCGGTCTGGGTGGCGAGCGACTTCACCTCGCTGGCGACCACCGCGAAGCCCTTGCCGGCCTCGCCGGCGCGCGCCGCCTCGATCGTCGCGTTGAGCGCCAGCAGGTTCGTCTGTGCGGCGATATCGTTGATGAGGGCCACCACCTCGCCGATCTTCTGTGCGGCTTCGGCCAGACCGGACACCGTGGCATTGGTCCGCTGCCCTTCCTCGGCCGCCTTCCGCGCGATCGACGACGCCTGGACGACCTGGCGACCGATCTCGGCGATCGACGCCGAAAGCTCTTCCGCGGCCGCCGCAACGGTCTGCACGTTGCTGGTCGCCTGGGTCGCGCCGGAGGCGACGGCGAGCGACTGCTGCCGCGTGCTGTTTGCCGTCGCCGACATGGAGCGGGCCGCGGCCTGCATCCGCGTGGCGGCGTTCGACAGCATGTCGACGATCCCGCGTACCTTGGTTTCGAACGTGTTCGCGAGGACGGCGAGCGCCTGTTTCTTCTCCTCCTCGGCCTTCGCCTTGAGCGCCCCCTGCTCGGCCTCCAGCTCCTTCATCGCCAGAGCGTCGTCCTTGAAGACCTGGACGGCGCGGGCCATGTCGCCGATTTCGTCGGCGCGGCCGATCTCGTCGATGGAGACGGTGAGATCGCCGGCCGCAAGCCTTTCCATCTTTGCCTTCAGGCTGCCGAGCGAGCCGGCGATATTGCGGTTGATCAACAAGACCACGCCACCGGCGATCGCGATGAGAAGCAGCGCCGTCAGGCCCAGACGGACGAGGGCGGACTGGAACTCCGTGTCGATATCGTCGATATACACGCCGGTTCCGATGAAGGCGTTCCAAGGTTCGAACCGCTTGACGAACGTCAGCTTCGCCAGCGGCTCTTTTTGACCCGGCTTCGGATAGTAATAGGTGACCGTACCTTCGTCCTGCGTCTTCAGCAGATCGATCATCGAGCCGATGATGGGCTTGCCGTGCGAATCCTTCACGCCGATGCGGTTCGTGCCCTCCTGCTTCGGATCGGCCGCATTGACGATGGAAACGCCATCCATCGTAAAGGCCATGAGGTAGTCTTTATGATCGTTGTACCACATCGCGTAGACGCTCGTGCGGAAGCGGGCGATCGCTTCGTCGCGCGTGAGCTTGCCCACGGCGACATCCCTTTCCAGCGACTGCGCGATACCGTGGGCGACCTCGACGATGCTACGGAGCTTCGCGATCCGCTCATCCATCATCTTGTCGTACAGAACCGAGGCGGCGAGCACGACCGCGACCACGAGAGAAACCGCCGTGACACCGACGAGCAAAGCGAGCTTGGACTTGATCTTCAGCCGATCGAGGATCTTCATGACGAACCTGTACGTACGAACGAATGCCCGGAAGACCTGGACGAATGAACGGCGACGCTAGGCGCGGCGCGTGAAATTTTGATTAAGAACGTGGTCCCCGAATGGGGAAGGATCCGGCAGCCGCGGCGCCCTCAGGGTCTTCCTTCCGGGCGATTTCGCCCATCAGGCGAAGAGACGGCCACCCGTGATCGTTTGCCGGATACGATGCGCATCGACAAGCGACGCGCGCGGATCTTTCCCTTGACCTGTCGCCGCAGATCGCGCCCGAGCCGGACACCAGCGGCGGATGCCGGACTACGCGCGCAGCTCCCGCTGCGGCGGCTGGATGCGCCAGGCCGGCAGCGTGACCGTCACCGTCGTCCCGACGCCCAGCTCACTCTCGACATCCAGCACGCCGCCGTGCAGCACGGTGAAGGCGCGCGCCAGCGGCAGGCCGAGCCCCGTCCCCTCATAGCGGCGCGCAGTCGGGTTCTCGAGCTGCCGGAAGGACTCGAGCGCGATCGGAATGTCCTCCGGCCGCATACCGATTCCGGTGTCCGCCACCTTCAGGCATACCCCGGCACGGGAGACCGTCACGGAGACATCGACGCGGCCGCCGGCGGGCGTGAATTTCACCGCGTTGGACAACAGATTCAGAAGGATCTGCTTCAGCCGCAACGGATCGCCGCGCATGCGCGGCAGATCCGCCGGCACGTCCGCATGCAGCCGGATGTTGCCGTCCGTGGCGCGCGGCCGAATCAGCCGCAGGCACGCCTCGGCCAACTCGTGAAGATCGACCGGCTCCTCCTTGAGCTCGAGGCGACCGACTTCGACCTTCGAGAGATCGAGTATGTCGTTGACGATGTTGAGAAGATGCTCGCCGGAGGCGTGGATGTCACGCGCATATTCGCGATACCGGACCTCGAGCGGCCCCATCAGCGCGTCACGGATGATTTCCGAGAACCCGATGATGGCGTTGAGCGGCGTCCTGAGCTCGTGGCTCATGTTGGCGAGGAACTCGCTTTTCGTGCGGTTCGCCGCCTCGGCCTCCTCCTTGGCCCGCCGCAACTCCGCCTCCGCGAGCTTGAGATGCGTTATGTCCTTCAGGATTCCCAGCCCGCCCGAGACCGCGCCGTTTTCATCGCGCATGACGCGGGCGAAGACCTCCACCCATCGCTCGCCCCCGTCCTTGGTCCGGTAGCGCACCTCGTGGCGAGTGTGATCCTGCCCGCTTTCCAGCAGCGACCGGTACTGTGCCGCGTTGTGCTCGCGATCGTCCGGATGGACGAAGTCGAGAAACGGACGGCCGAGCGCCTCGTCGATGCTGAAGCCCGTGACCTCCGTCCAGGCCGGATTGAGGAACGTCCACCGCCCCTCGGCATCGGTCTGGAAGATGATCTCCGCCACGCTCTCGACGACCATCCGGTAGCGGTTCTCGCTCGCCTGGAGTTCGCGTTCCCGCTGCCGGAGTGCCGTCAGGTCGATCATCACGCCGACCATCCGGATGGCCTGACCCGCGACATTGCGGACGATGAACCCGCGATCCAGCACGGTCGCATAGGTGCCGTCGGCCCGCAGGAACCGGTACTCCTCGGACCACGAGGCCGCACCGCTGTCGACGGCGGAGGATATCCGGCTGATGACGTGCGCCCGATCATCAGGATGCACGTGATCCCGCCACCATTGCAGCGTCGGCGGCACCGCATCCGGTGCGTACCCGAGGAGCGGCTGGAGCGCATCGCCCCAGTCGATCCGCTTGTGGACCAGATCCACGTCCCAGAAGATGTCGTTCGTCGCGCGTGCGATCAGGCGGTGACGCGCCTCGTGCTGGCGCAGTTCCTCTTCCTGACGCCGGCGCGGGGTGACGTTGCTGTAGGTTCCGATGACGCGGACGGGACGCCCGGCCCCATCCCGTTCGACGACCCGTCCGCGCACAAGAATCCAAACCCAGTCTCCGGACTTCGCGCGCATACGGAACTCCACCCGAAGGGTGGGCGACCGGCCGGCAAGATGGTCGGCAACGGCGCGTTCCGCAGCGACGACATCCTCGGGATGCACCAGGGACTGCCATTGCCGAACATGCGCGGTGATTTCCTCGGGCGCGTAGCCGAGCATGATCTCGCACTGCGGACTGATATGGACGGCGCCGGTCGAAAGACATACCTCCCAGATTCCGTCGCCCGCCGCCTGCAGCGCGAGCTGATGCCGCGTCTCGCCGTACGGCGGGGACATGGGTGTTTCGGACCGCCGGCGCTCCGCCAAGGCCGATTCGATCTGCGCCTCGGCCAGACGCACGAGCAGATCGAGATCCCGCAACGTCTGCGTCGCAGGCGACGGGCGCGGCGCGACGTCGGCAACGACGAGCGCACCGACCGGCGCGCCGTCCGTGCCGCGCAGCGTCGCCACGACGACGAAGCGGAGATGTGGTGAGCCGGCGACAAGCGGGTGGGTCGCGAGGTCAGCGACCGCGCGGGCGTCGGGCACCACGCGGACGCGGTCGACCGGTGCAAGATCGGCCGCCGGACCGGCCAACGCGCGCAGCGCATCTGGTGCGAGGCCCATCGCCGACCGGATGCCGGTCGATGCGCCATCCGTGACGCTCAGCCAGGCGATCGGTGCACGGAGCAGTCGGGCAGCAAGCGTGACGACGGCGTCGAGCGGGCCTGCGCCGACGGCATCGCAACATCTGTCGGCCGGGCCAGATGACGGCCGCGCCCGCCCGTCCGTGCACTGTCCCGACATCATTCGTCCCGAGAGCTGGGAGTCCGGAGAGCTGGGAACTCAGAATCCTCTCCGTCAGTCTGCCGACGACCGCCCGACATGATTCGGCGAACCTAGCCGCCGCCTCTTAAAAGACGCTTAACCGTCACGCTTCGGGACTGCGGCCGGATGCGAAACGAAGTCGGTCACGATGACCGTGTCGGGTTCTCCGCCACCGACGCCAGCACTGCGCTCCGGCATCCCCTGCCGATGGAAACTGCGAACCGTTCCGATGACGATCCCGTCCGAGGCGTCGGCTGCCCGGCACGGACAGGCGGCCGTTCCCGACCAGCGGGCATGACGGGCGCGATCCGCCGCGGCTACAGGGTCAAAGACGAGTCCTTGCCGAGGACGGGAAACGGTGGCGCGCCGGCACGCGTACGCGCGGCGCCCTAGCCGGCGCCCCCCGTATCGTACGTCATCTGGACGGACGATGCCTGATGCGAGACGCCGGATCGGACGGTCCGCCAATGCAGCAATGCACGACCCGCATCCCACCGATGCGGCGCCGTCAGCGACTCTTTCGCCCGCGCTGCCGCGCCGTTTTCCGGGTCGCCTTCTTCGACGCCCGCCGCGCCGTCTTGGCTACGGCGCGCTTTGCGGCACGCTTCGCCGTCTTGCGTTTTGCTGTCTTGCGTTCGACCGCGCGTTCGGCCGTGGACGCGCCCTTGCGCTGGGCCGTGCGCGGAGCCGCCGCCTTCTTGCGGGCAGCGCGCTTTGGCCGGCGCGCCGTTTTCGCAGCCGCCGTATCGGCGGCCGCTTCGGGCTGGGCGCCGGTTGCGCCCGGCGCATCCGGTTGCTCGTTCCGCGCGCCCGCGGTATCGACCGACGGGTCCGCCTTGTCCAAGGTCGGCGGACCGCCGACCGGGTTTCTGGGATCTGGATGCATTGCGCTCTCCTGTTCCGATCGGCAGCGCACTGTCGTGATCTTGGTCGCGTCGCTGCCGAAATCAACAAATCGCTTTGCGCCGCCGTTTGCAAGAGGCCCGAACCACAAGATGCGTCCGCGCGCCGCGGAAAGCGATCTCCGGCAGGTATGAAACCGCGCTACCGGACTTGCACGATGACGGCAAGGCCGAGAACGAGAAGCACCATGCCGGCGATCTCGAGCGGCCGCAGATGCTCCCGGAAGATCCGCCGCGAGACGACATAGCTGAACAGGAGCTCGACCAGGCCGAGCGTTCGTACATGGGCCACCGGTTCCATGGCCATCGCCGTGAACCAGCCGATCGACGCAAGCGTGCCCATCAGGCCCCCGGCAAGCGACATGCGCCATGACTTTGCGAGCTGCCGGACGATCAGCGGATCGCGGACGACCAGCCAGCCGCCGAGCAGGACGGTCTGAAGAGTCTGGGCGCAGGCGAGCGCCAGAGCCGCGGCAACGACCGGCACGGTCGGGTCGAGGGCGAGCGCCGCGCCGCGATAGCCGACCGCCGATATGGCGAACGATGCGCCGGAGCCGAAGCCGAGCAGCGCCGTGCGCGAGGTCCACCCGAGCAGAAGATCGTGAAGGGGGCGCGCACCGGTGGCGGGCGAGAGCATGATTACGCCGGCGGTCGCCAGCACGATCGCAGCCGCCGTCGCCCCAAGCAGCGGATCGCCCAGCATGACCAGGCCGAAGAGCGCCACCTGGAGGATCTCGGTCTTCGAGTACGCGACGCCGAGCGCGAAGTTGCGCTCCGCCATCACGCGCAAGAGCAGCGCCGTGGCGACGAGCTGACCGACCGCGCCGACGGTCACCCACAGGGCGAAGGCAGGGTTCGGCGCCGGCAGCGTCGCCCCGGAGACATGCAGGACGGCGGCGAGCCATATGAGTGCAAAGGGAAGACCATAGAGGAAGCGGATCAGCGTCGCCCCGAGCGTGCCGAGTTCCGCGATCAGGTGCCGTTGCGCCGCATTGCGCAGAGTCTGCGCCAATGCGGCAAAGATGGTGATCGGTATCCAAAGCCAGTCGACGGACAGGGCGCTCATGACGGGTGCCGGACCAGGTTTTCGAGGGTCGCCGGGCTCTCCTGCCTCAGGCAGACGCGAGACCACCACCATCGACGACGATCGCCTGGCCGGTGATGTTGGCTGCTGCCGCGCTTACCAGAAACCCCACCACCGAAGCGACTTCCGCCGGCGTGGTGATGCGTTGCGTCGGTATCCCGGCTGCCACGACGTTCTCGTGGAGGCCGAGTTCGCGGAAGCGCTGGAACGCCATGTCGGTCGCCACCCAGCCCGGACAGACGGCATTGACGGTGATGCCCCGCGGTGCCAGCGCCAGCGCCAGCGAGCGCGTCAGTCCGACGAGCCCATGCTTGGCGGCGCAATAGGCCGGCTGGTCGGGCACGCCTCTGAGACCCAGCACCGACGCGACGTTGACGATTCGCCCGGCGCGATCCGGCATGAGCGGCATCGCCGCCCGGGTGCAGTAATAGGCGCCGTGGAGATTCGTCGCGATGACGGCATGCCAGAAGGCCTCGTCCGCCGCCGCATCGGCCGGGTGGGCGCCGGCAAGACCGGCATTGTTGACCAGAACGTCGATCCGCCCATGCGCCGCGCCGATCTCCGAAAACACGGCGCGCACCTGATCCGCCCGGGTGACGTCGCACCTCCGGAACGTAACGCCCGCGATCGGCGATTCGGGCGAATGGCGACCCAGCGCATAAACGGCGAAGCCGAGGCCGGCGAGATGCGCCGCGACGGCGCGGCCGATGCCGCGCGTGCCGCCCGTGACGACCGCGACCGGCGTGCTCATTGCGCGGTCGTCCCGCCGTCGACCGGGACGACCGCCCCGGTCATGAAGGAGGCGTCGTCCGACGCCAGGAAGACGACCACCGACGCGATCTCGTCCGGCCGCGCGAAGCGTCCCAGCGGCACGCCGTCCATGTAGGCCTGGAGCGAGGACTGCGGATAGCGCTCGGGATATTTGGCCGACAGATCGCCGATGACCTGGCGGAGCATCGGCGTGTCGGTGCTGCCGGGTGCGACGCAGTTGAACCGGATGTTGTGGCGGGCCCAGTCGAGGGCCGCGCTCTTGGTGAGCTGCGCGATCGCGGCCTTGCTGGCGCCGTAGGCGGCGCTGACCGGCTTGCCGATGAAGGCTTGGTCGCTCGCGATGTTCACGATGGCCCCGCCGCCGCACTCGATCATCGACGGCAGCACGGCCTGAATCAGTGCGAAGGGCGCAAGGAAATTGACGCGAAAGATCCGCTCGACCTCTTCGAGCGGCGTGTCCAGGATGCTGCCTAGGATGGTCGCACCGGCATTGTTGATCAGAATGTCGGGCGGTCCGTAGCACCCGATGATTTCGCGGACCAAGGCCGGCAGCCCGGCGACATCGGCGAGGTCGACCTCGGGCAGGTCGAGACCGATGACCTCCGCCCCTTCGGCCTGCAGGCGGGCGACAACCGCGCGCCCGATACCGCCCTTGTATCCCGTGACAATCGCCCGCTTGCCGGCAACCCGTCCACGGGAGGTGTCCCGCGGTTGCGGCGCGTGCAACGGGATCCGATCGGCGACATTCATCCTGCTTCCTCCACCGATGCCGGCGCATGCGAAGATCGCCCAACGATGCCGGCGCGCGACGCCGCCGGCGGTGGCGCCGAGGGAGATTACGGCGGTCGGGCCGATCTAGGAAGCACGCGAAGCATCGGCCCGCCGTCGCCCGCGGAACACCTCGCGGGGCACGCGACATATCGACCCGCCACCGCCCCTTCACACAGCGTTAACCATCGCCCGACTAGAACGGACAAGAGACGATTGCCATCATGCGCAGCTACGATCTCTCGCGCCTACGAACGCTGGTCGTCGACGACGACCGTCACATGCGGGCGATCTACACCAAGATTCTCCGTGGCCTCGGCATCCATGCCGTCCTGGACGTCGCCGATGCGATCAACGGGCTCGAGGCAATTGCGGCCTTCCGGCCCGATTTCGCGATCATCGACTACGACCTGCCGGGCATGGACGGTATCGAGTTCGTGCGGACGGTGCGGACGTCGCCGACGTCGCTCGAACCCTGCATGCCCATCATGCTCATCACCGGCTATGCGGATGCCGGGATCGTGCGCCGCGCGCGTGATGCCGGCGCCAACGAAATCATGCGCAAGCCGATCACGATTCCCAGCCTCTACGCACGGATCACCGCCATGATCGAGCGTCCGCGACCGTTCGTCCGCGCCCCGGGCTATGTCGGCCCATGCCGGCGCCGTCATACCAACGTCGCCTATACCGGCGTCGAGCGCCGTGCCGGCGAGACCGAGTTCCGCCGCAATCTCGCCCAGCGCATGAACGAGATCGCGCTGAGTGCACGCCGCAGGTGATGAACGACATGCCGAAGCCGACGCCGCCGGGCGTCGACATCTTCGAGCCGCCCAATTTCCTCAAGGCGAAAGTAAAAGTCCTCGACGCACCGGTCGAGGAGATCATCGGCAATGCCAATCGCAGTCTCGCCGAGCTGCGGACGCATTACGAGACCTGGACGCTCGAGGAGGTGGGGCGCCTGTACGATCTGCTCGCCCGACGCTGGACCAAGGACACGGAACGGGCGCTCGCCAGCGACATGATGCGACGAACGGCGAACGACATGCGCGGGCGCGGCGGCACTTTCGAGTACCCGCTTATCAGCCAGATCGCCGAGTCGTTGTGCGAGTATCTTGGCCGCGTGACTCCGGCCGAGCAGCGCGAGGACATCATTCGCGCCCACCTGGACGCAATCCAGGCCGTCATCAGACAAAAGATCCAGGGACCCGGCGACGCGACGGCCCAGGCGATCGTCGCAGGGCTGCGCAAGGCGGCCCTACGTTGACGGGGGTACGGCCGGCGACGACATGGCCTGACCGGCGGCACGCTTGTGGCGCACGATCGATACGCGATTTCACCGAAACCGCGCCTTCAAGACCGCGTGCACGGCGATGACGTCGTGCAGAAAGCCAGGAACGACACGGCCGGCGCCATCCGCTGGCGCGTCACCGGGATCACGCCCCGATCGGCATTCCTACTCGTCGCCCGATGACGACAGCGCCGATGGCGGCACGGCGTTCGGCCGCGGGCGACTGATGTGCGGCGGCCGAAACGACCCGAAAAAGACGGAAATCAGGTCAATGCCCCTGTAAACGTCGACATCGGCGTTTCGAGCGCCCCAGCATTCGGCCGGAACGATGCGGGCCTCGCCATTGATTGGCGGCACCGCCGGTGCCGGCGGCGGACCGATCCACCGGCGCTCGCAGGCGGGGCCGCGATAATCGAGGTAGCAGTCCGTCCCGCCGCAGCGATGGCATTTTACGGTGCGCGCCAGATCGTCCGCCAGCGCCGCCATGTCGGCATACGCCTTGCCAACCGATGCTTGCCGGACATCGATCATGCCGATGGCCTCGCAGGACCGGCAGACGACCCAGAACAGCGCACCGGCCTTGATGGCCTCGTCGACCGGGCCCTTCGGCGTCAGAACGAACGTCACGACTGCGCCCCCCTGTCCTTCCCTTCCCCCGCGAGAAGGGCCACCGCGCGAATCGAACATTCCGTTTTCTACCAAGAGGAGCGGAGTCGCTTGAAGCGCAAAGTTGAGTTGCCCCCCGACGGCCGGCTTACTCCGGTTGAGTCGGCTCAGCCGGCGCACAACGCCGGATCCCGGCGCTTCAGATGAACAGCTGCCGAACTGCACGCAGCGCGGCAGAACGGCGCGGCACCCTTACCATGGCGGCGGCATGACGCCCCGACGAACCGGCCGACGACGGCCCGGAACCGATTCGCGAGGCACGCGGTTTCGTCCTGATGAAAGCGGCCGCATGAAGCGTGGCAACGGTTTCCGCGGGAACACGGCATGACAAGGGTGCGAAGACCGCCGCCGGCTGTGGAAGGGTGACGCAGTTTGTACGAGCACCCCGCATGACACCGCGAACGCGTCAAACCCGGTCGTCGGCGACCGATTCCACGACCAGGCAGGCGTAACGTCGATGGCGCCCGTACGGCAGGGAACCACGGTCGAACCTGACCGTTCGCTGACTGCGCGGCCGGCGTACGTGCCGTACCGGCCGATCACCGTTTTGAGTCGTTCTCACGGAGGAGCAACAGATGGAACACCGGACGCTCAACCAGACCCGCGAACTGGCGACGGTCCACCCCGTCCTGCGCTCGACGCCCATGTCAAAGCAGGCGCGCCTGTTGCGATGGGCAGATCTGCTCGACCAGCGGGAGGGAAACGTCCGCACCCTCTACGAAACGGAGTTCGCGCCGCGCCGCATCCGTCATGCCATGCGGGAGAACGACTCCGCCCTGACGGTTGCCTTCCAAGACCCCATCCTGCGCAGCGAGGGACTGTCCGGCGATACGTATGGCGATGCAGTTCAGTTCTTCGGGCTTACCGAGAGCGAGGCGCACCGTATCCTGTGCTACTGCCATTACAGCCTTCACGTCGTCCCGTGCCGGGCCGTCGCGGGCCGCATCCGCGAGGTGGCATTTCGGACCCGTAATCTGCCGGTCTCGTCGCTGGCGATGGCCACGGCCGCCTCCGCCGTCGCGTTCGCCACCGCCGGGCTTGCGCTTGCGGCATTCTGACCGGTGAGCGGCGCCGGGCTGCCGGAAACGTGGCTGTGGCATTCATGACGAATTCGAACCTACCGGGTGGCGAACCGGAGCTTCCGAATGTTCAGCATCCATGATGTCCGCGGCGCATCGATCCGCACCCAAGACGGGACCATCGGCGCGGTCGACGACGTCTACTTCGACGACGCGAGATGGATCATCCGGTACCTGGTCGTCGACACGGGCACATGGTTGTCGGGCCGGAAGGTCCTGATCGCGCCCGAGGCCCTGGAACGGCCCGATCTGGTGAACCGCGCATTTCCAGTGACCCTGACGAAGGCCCAGGTCGTCGACAGTCCTGAGATCGCAACCGACAAGCCGGTGTCGCGTCAACAGGAAGAACGCCTGCACGCGCATTACGGCTGGTCTCCCTATTGGGGGCAGGGATTGATCCCCGGCGTGCCGCCGACGCCGTTGCGTCAAGGGCCGGCCTATTCAGGTACGGCGGATCCACTGAGCGTGCCGGAAACCGGCGACGTTCGCGCCGGCGACACGTCGCGCGACGATGCCGGCGGCGATCCGCATCTGCGCAGCGCCCGGGCGGTGACCGGCTACTATATCAAAGCGGCGGACGGCGATATCGGCCATGTGGAGGATTTCCTGGCGGACGAGGATACGTGGACCGTCCGCTACATGATCGTCGATACGCGAAACTGGCTGCCGGGCCGGAAAGTGCTCGTGTCTCCGCAATGGATCGAGGACATCCGCTGGGCGGACGACTCCGTGCGCATCGATCTGACCCGCGCGCAGGTCAAAGCGGCACCGGAATACGATCCGGCCCGCCCCATCGATCGCGCCTATGAGGACCGCTTGTTCTCGTTCTACGGGCGCGCTCCGTACTGGTAGAGACCGGTCGGCGCGAAAACCGGACAGAACCTTCACGCCGGCTGCGCTAGAATGGGTTCGCGGCAACAGATGCCATGAGCCCTTTCGCAACCTTGCGGGAACTCGTCGAGGCGCTGCCTCGGCGCGGTTCGCACCCGGCGGTGCTGACCGTTACGACCGCCGGCACAAGTTCCATCACCTATGCCGAACTCGGCGATCGGGCGCTGCGACTGGCTGCCGGGCTGTCCGGCGCCGGCATACGACCGGGCGACCCGGTCTTGCTGATCGGGCCGAACTCGGTCGACTGGATCATCGTCCGGCTCGGACTCGCCGCAGCGGGCGCCGTCGCGGTCGCGATCGACGATCTTGCGACCGACGCGGAGCTTGCGGTTCTCGTTCCCGACAGCGGAGCACGGCACGCGTTCGCGGCAAGCGCACACCTGCCCCGCCTGCACGCCGTCGCGGTGAATCAGATACGGCGCCTCTATCGCCTCGACGACGTCGGCCCCCATCACGAGGTGCCGCACTGGACAAGCCTGCTCGCCGCCGAACCCGGTCCGGCGCCGCACCTGGATCCGAACGCGCCGGCGATGCTCGTATTCACGTCCGGCACGACCGGCAAGCCCAGGAGCTTCTTCCTGAGCGAGGCGAACCTGATCGCCAACATCGGGGCGCTCGTCGACGAAGGGTTGGTCGGCAGCGGCGATCGTGCGCTGTTGCCGCTGCCGCTGCATCACGTCTATCCGTTGACGGTCGGCTGTCTGACCGCGCTTGCGAGCGGAACCACGATCGTGCTGCCGGCGGCCGTCACGGGCCCCGAACTCGTGCGCGCGCTGCGGCTCGGCCGCTGCACCGTGATCGTGGGCGTGCCGCGTCTCTATGCAGCCCTGTTCGCCGCCATCGAGGCGCGCGTCGCTGCGCAGGGCACACTCGCACGCGGGCTGTTTCGCGCGATGCTCGCCATTTCGATCTGGGCCTCCCGCCGGTTCGGCGTCAATATCGGCCGCAAGCTGTTCGCCGCCATCCATCGGCAGATCGGGCCGGAGCTGCGGCTTCTTGCCTCGGGCGGCGCCAAGTTCGAAGCCGAGCTCATCTGGCAGCTGAAGGGCCTCGGCTGGGACGTACTGAGCGGCTACGGGCTTGCCGAGACCACATCCATCCTGACCGCGAACCGGCACGACCGCACGCGCATCGGCAGCGAAGGTCAGCCTCTTGCCGGCACCGAGATCCGCATCAACCGACCCGATGAAGCCGGTATCGGCGAAATCGAGGCCCGAGGACCTTCGGTCTTTACCGGTTACCGCAACGACCCTGCCGCCAATGAGGCGGCATTCACGGACGACGGATGGTTCCGGACCGGCGATCTCGGTCGCATCGATGCGGACGGATACGTCTACATCGCCGGCCGCGTGAAGGAAATGATCGTGCTGGGCGGCGGCAAGAACGTGTTTCCCGAGGAGATCGAAAAGGTCTACGCCGCGAGCCCCTATATCCGCGAGATCGCGGTCCTGGAACATCGGGGCGCGCTGGTCGCCCTGGTCGTTCCCGACATGGACGCGATCGCGGCCAGCGGAAATCTTCGCGTCGAGGACGTCATCCGCGTGACGCTCTCGGAACGAGGCCGCGAGCTTGCCCCGTTTCAGCGCGTCGCCGGATTCGCCATCACGCGCGTTCCCCTGCCACGGACGCGTCTCGGGAAGTATCAGCGCTTCCTGCTTCCTGACCTTTATACGCGCGCGAAATCAGGCGCGGACGCCCGCGAGCCCGCGCCGCTGACGGACGCCGATCGCACGCTGCTCGCGCAATCGCCCGCGCGCGAGATCTGGGCGTGGCTGCAGGCACGCTATCCCGACAAGGCGCTGACCCCGGATATGTCGCCGCAGCTCGATCTCGGCATCGACTCGCTCGAATGGGTAACCGTGACGCTCGAGCTCGCCGGGCGTTTCGGCGTGCACCTCACGGAAGCGGATGCGACGGAGATTGTGACGTTGCGCGATCTGCTTCAACGCACGGTCGAACACGGTCGCACGCAGCCGACGGCAGGCGAACCGATGCATGCGGCGCAGGGCCAGATCGACGAACGGTGGACCTCGCCGCCGGGTCCGGCGCTCGATCTGATCGGCCGGGTGATGCACGCCGGCAGCGCCGCGTTCATCCGATCCTTCTTCCGGCTGCGGGTCGACGGCGCCGAGCACATCCCGGCGACCGGTCCATATGTGATCGCCTGCAATCATCTGAGCGATCTTGATCCGCTCGTCGTCGCGGCGGCCCTCGATCGGCGGCGGCGCGCATCGATCTGGTGGGGCGGTGATGCGGGCCGATTGTTCAGGCGCCAGGTCAGCCGGTTGCTCGCACGCGCCCTGCGGGTCTTTCCGGTCGACGAGCGCGCCCCCGCCACGACGCTCGCCTATGGCGAGGCCGTGCTACGCCGGGGCAATGCACTGGTGTGGTTTCCCGAATCGTGGCGCTCGCCGGACGGTGAACTTCAGGCGTTCCTGCCGGGCATCGGACATCTTCTGGCGCGCACCGGCGCCGTGGTCATCCCGGCCCGAATCGCCGGTACGTTCGAGGCCATGCCGCGCGACGCCCGACTGCTGCGGCGAGTACCGGTGCAGATCGTGTTCGGCCGGCCGCTGTCGCCCGGCGACCTCGCCGCCCGCGGACATGGCTTGAGCGAGCCCTTACGCATCGTCAGCGCGTTGCACGCCGCCGTCGCGGCGCTGCCGCGCGACGTCGGGACCGCCGCAACGTAACCGCGAGCGGTCCCGGTCAGAACCGGCCCTCGAGCCGGCCGGGCGTTGGGGCGGCAAAGCCGCGAAGCGAACCGTGGCGGTCGGCCGCAGGTCGGCGTAGCGCAGCGTAACCAGGGCACGCCGGGCCGGGTCAGGATGAAACACACCGGCTCACTCGTCGGGTTGGGCTCGTCCGAGCGCGAGAGCCGTCATGTAGCTGACATCGCCCTCGACATAGAGCCGGCTCGACGGTTCGATCTCGCGCATCGGCAGGGCGATCCCCGGCGCCGTCTGGACACGGCTCTTTTCTTCCGGCGTCGGCTCAAAGAGGAAGAGGTCGAACCGAGGCGCGCCGGCGGGCAGCGCCTGCCGGGCGCCGACCTCGACGCATTCGACCGAGATGTCGCGCTGAACATACGCAACGATCATCCGCCCCCAGCGCGGGCTGAGAAAGCCGGGCTGACGTGATCAAGTCGCGATACCGCGCAGGTGTCGAGACTTTCGATCGTCCAAGCCGACAGGAATCACCACGTGCGGAAGGGTCCGCAATCGAGATGAACGAAGCGCAACGCCGGGTACCAGCCGACGCCGCCCGCCTTCATCGTGATCGCCACCTGCCGCAACTTCCAAAGACTGAAGCCCGAAACGCAGATGTCCACGGCCTTGCCGTGAAGATGATAGCTGTTCTTGACGGCCAGGCCGTTCCGCCGCCGGATGGCGGCATTGGTTTCGGGCGAACGGTAGGCAGAGAGAACCTCGATCGGCTTTGTCAGCCCGAGTCTCGCCTGCAGCCGGGCAAGCATATCGATGAGCCCGGTATCGATCGGCGAGATCCGGTCGTTGTAGTGATCGCGCAACACATAGTCGATCCGCCGCAGTGCCTCGGGAATGTAGGCGCCGTTCGCCCAGTAGACGTCGGCGAACGTCTCGCCGGTATGACGGTTGAGGAGCGAGAGCCGCCGTGCCAGCATGATCCCGGGTTTCTGGTCCGGGATCCCGCGTGCGGCCGCGGCCGGGCGGACGATGAACAGAGTTGTCGCTGCCCCGGCCAGCAGCAAGTGGCGACGGCTCAGCATTGCGACACCTCGCTTCATGTTCAACTTCGGCCGTCGTGCGAAACGGACGAACGCGGTCCTGGTGCCTTGACCGGACGGTCCAACGCAACGGCCTCGCCACATTCGTTGCCGTACTAGCTTGAATATCTTCACAAAACCGGACCGCCGCGCGGCAGTCCGATAGCGATCGGACGCAAGGACACTTGACTCGGGCGCGGCCGCAGACCCACTATATGTTGTAGCGCGCCCTTGTCCCGATACTTAGTTTAGGGAGTGGCAGATGGACTGGACAGCAGAACAGATCTCTCAGCTAACGCGCTTGTGGCATGAAGGCCTCTCCACGGCCGAGATCGGCAAGCGGCTGGGCATTTCCAAGAATGCCGTCGTCGGCAAAGCCCATCGCCTTCGCCTTGCCGCCCGCCCGTCGCCCATCAAGCGCGTCGGCTCGCGTCAGTCCCAGGCATCGCGGCCGGCCGTCCAGCCACGGCCGCAGCCGGCAGCCGCACCGGCACGGGCACCGTCCCCGGCTCCGCAGCCGCAGCCCGCACCGCGTGTGGTCGAACTCTCAAACCAGACCTGCCGCTGGCCGATCGGCCACCCCGGCGACCCTGGCTTCCATTTCTGCAGCGAACGCGCGGTCCAGGGGAAGCCGTACTGCGTCGAGCACTCGGCGCTGGCCTACGTGAAGAAACCGAAGGCGGGCGAAGCGGCCTGACGACGCGCGTCCCGCACATTCTGATCGACGATATCCGTTCGCGGGCCGGCCCTCCGCCGGCCCGCGTCATTCAAGGCACTTCGTTGATTGCGGCGGCGGACCCGCCTAGGTTGGTGCCATGCTTCGCAGCCGAGGAATTGTCATCGCGCTTCTCGCCGCGACGGCAATGTCGCGCATGGCCAACGCTGAGACCGTCACCGGCATCACGGGCTGGATCACACGGGATATGGCCACCAGCGGATGCATCGGCGACAACGCATCGCCGCTTTGCGCGACCGAGACCCTGCTCGCCTGTTTCGCGCGCGGTGATCTCGACTTGTGCCGCAAGTTGGGTCTCGATGAGACGCGCGTTCCCGCGGATGAGGCGCCCGTCGTCGAATACGTCGTCGAACGTGTAAGCATCATCCGCAAAGAGAACATAACCGACGACCTGCGCGACCTCGATTGGTTCAAGCCCGGTTTCGCGCTGGTCGAGCTGCAGCGACGGACGTGCGGCACCGAGCTCGATGCGTGCGAAAACGCCGATTGGCACGACATGCAAGTCTATCTGCGACCGACCGACACGGCATGGGAAGTCGTTATCTGGCGCGATGCCACCGAGCGGGATGGCGCACCCGAAATTCCCGATGCGTTTCTGAATCGTTAAGCATTCAGCGGCAGTCCCTTGGGCCAGCCGCCCGAGCGTTCCCTGATCGACGGGATCGATGCGCGGGCATCGGGCCGATGGCTCGATGATCGGCCTTACAAGGGGTATTCCCCGGCGATGCCGGAGACGGCCTCGGCAGCCCGGTATACGGTTAGGATTGTCTTAAACTTTTCCATGACTTGGCTTTCGAATTGAGTTTTGATGGCGGTATCATGCCAACGTTCGAAAACGCCCGTCATCGCGGCCCACCGGCGACCGTCCGGCGCCCGGTCCGTGCGGGGCGGGCTATGGCGAAAATGTGGCGAAGGCCTGGAATAAGCGGCACGCCGGCCCGTTATTGGGGCGACGGGCCGAGGCGACCGCCGGAGTCCTGCCTGCGATGACCGACGAGTCGGTGCACGCGCAGCTCGTGGCGCTGCTCCCACGGCTGCGCCGGTTTGCGCGCGGGCTCGCGGGAACCGCGGATCAGGCCGACGACCTCGTGCAGGCCGCCTGCGAGCGTGCACTCAGCCGCATTCAGCAGTGGACGCCGGGGACACGGCTCGACAGCTGGATGTTCCGCATCGTGCAGACGATCTGGCTGGACGAGCGGCGGGCCGCGAAGGTCCGCAGCGGCGAGGGCACGATCGAGGCAGAAAACGCCGGCGTCGAGCTGTCCGTCGATGGCACGAGGGACATGGAAGCCCATGTGACATTCGACACCGTACGGCGCGCCATGTCCAAGTTGCCGGAAGAGCAACGGGCGGTGCTGATGCTGGTATGCGTCGAGGGTCAGACCTATAAGGAGGCGGCGGAAACGCTCTCGATCCCGATCGGCACCGTCATGAGCCGTCTCGCCCGCGCCCGCATGGCGCTGATGCGGGAGATGGGTGCGGAAGGCACGAACGAGACGCGCGCCAATATCGTGCGACTCGGTGGCACCGAGGGGTGAAGTTGGAGAGGTGCATGGCGACACGGATCGACGACGTAACGTTGATGGCATATGTGGACGGCGAACTCGACGCCGCGACGGCGCGCGACGTCGAGCGAGCGATCGGTGCCGATCCGGCGTTGGCAAATCGCGCCCGGGTGTTCCGCGAGAGCGCGTCACTGCTGCGCGGTGCCTATGCCGATGCCCTGCACGAAAAGACGCCGGATCGCCTGGTCGCCGCGCTGACGCCGCCTGCCAGGACCGCGAAGATCGCCCGGATCGGTTCCCAGTGGCCGTTCCGTCAGGTCGCCGGCATGGCCATGGCCGCCTCACTCGCGGCGCTGATCATCGGCGCGGGCGGCACGTACTGGTACGTGACGACCCGGACGGATACGGAGGAGCGCATTCAGCAGGCGTCGGCCGAACGCTGGCTCGATCATGTCGCCGGGTTCTATGACGTCTACGACGGCACCCGAAAGCAGGAAAACCGGCTGCTCATCGACTTCAAGGCAGACGACATTCCACAGCTTACGAAGTGGTTCGGCGCCCGGCTCAACCGCAATCTGTCGGTCCCGGACCTGTCGGCCATGGGCTTCCATCCACAGGGCGGGCGGTTGCTGATCATCAACGGGCGGCCGGCGGCACAGCTCCTTTACACATCAGACGGCGGCGAGGTGGTCGGGCTCGTCATCGCGTTCACGACCAATGATTACCAGCCCGTGCGCACGGTGCGACGCCACAACGTCAACATCGTTCACTGGCGCCATGGCGGCTACGCCTATGCCTTCGTCGGCAGCATCGACCCGCAACGCCTGCGCCAGTTGGCGGAAAAGGCTTCGCACGACCTCGACCGGATCTGATCCGCAGCACGCCTCCGATTGGCCGGCATCCGACGATCCGCCGTCAGTCTTGACGCGGCAACCGCTAGCACGGCGTCGCATATTTTCCTGAAACACGGTATCTGAGGGACCGACGGGCCGCCACGGGCGCGTTCTGGCATCCGGAGATCGTCTTGGACAGCACGCATATGAAGGCCACGCGACCGACGCCCCCCGGCGTCGGCGAACTGATCGACGTCGCCATCACCGAGATCGGCACCCATGGGGATGGCGTCGCGGACGTGAACGGCGAGCGATTGTTCGTGCCGTATACGCTGCCGGGCGACCACGTCAGGGCGCGACGCATCGGCGCGAGCCATGCCGTCCCCGTGGCATGGCACCGGCGCTCACCAACGCACAACCAGCCGGCCTGCGACCACTTCGGAACCTGCGGCGGATGCGCATTGCAGCACCTCGACGACGGCACCTATGCCGAATGGAAGCTGACGCAGCTCCGCACCGCTCTCGCACATCGCGGCTTCGGCGAGGTCGAGATGCAGCCGCTCGTGCGCACCGCCCCGGGTACGCGCCGGCGTGCGGATTTCGGCGTCGTTCGGACCGAATCCGGCGTCATCATCGGTTTTCACGGCTACAAGAGCCGACGACTCGTCGACATGGCGACCTGCGCGGTGCTGCATCCGAGCCTCGTCGCCCTACTGCCGCCGCTCAGAGAACTCTTCAGCCACTTGCTGGCGCCGGGACGTTCGGCGGACGTGCTGCTGACCCAGAGCGAGACCGGCATCGACGTCCTGATTGGCCGCGTGCCGGATCTCGATCCCGGCCAACGGCAGGCCATCGCGGCCTTTGCGGCAGCCCATGGCGTCGCCCGCGTCGCCTGGCGGCGCCGCGGCGAGCCGGCCGAGATCGTGGTGCAGTACCGTGCGCCGACCGTCACGTTCGGCAATGTGCCGGTCGAAATTCCGCCGGCTGCATTCCTGCAGGCGAGTCCGGCCGGTGAAGCGGCCATCGTTGCCGCCGTTCTCGCGGGTGCGGATGGTGCCGCGAAGGTCGCCGACCTGTATGCCGGCTGCGGCACCCTGACATTCCCGCTTGCGGCCCGCAGCCGCGTCCGCGCCGTCGAGGGCGCGGCGGAACTCGCCGATGCGGTTACGCGCGCGGCGCGGCGGTCAGGCCTCGTCGGCCGCGTGAACGTCGAGACGCGCGACCTTGCGCGGCGGCCGCTGCTGGCCGAGGAGCTTCGCGACCTCGACGCCGTCGTCTTCGACCCGCCGCGCGACGGTGCAAGCGCACAGGCCGCGGAACTTGCTGGCTCGCGCGTGCCCGTCGTCGTCGGCGTGTCCTGCAATTCGACGACCTTCGCGCGCGACGCACGCATCCTCGTCGACGGCGGCTATCGCCTCGTCGCACTCACGCCGATCGACCAGTTTCCCTGGACCCCGCACCTCGAGATCGTCGCCGTGTTCCGGCGCTGAAGCGGGGCGGCCTCCTTGTTTATTGCGGCACCGGCTGCGTCCGGCGAAGGCCGCGCCAGATCATCAGACCCCAGATCGCGAGCGTGACCACGCCCAGAACGCCGGCGATCGGCCGCTGGAAGAAGGCGATGAAAGAGCCTTCCGACTTGATCATCGAGGTCATGAAGTTCTGCTCCAGCATCTCGCCGAGGACCAACCCCAGGATGGCGGGCGCAACCGGAAAACCGTTCTCCTCCATGAGATAGCCGAGGACGCCCGCCACGAGCATGATCACGATTCCATAGGCGCTGTTCGTTATCGCGAACGAGCCGACGATGCAGAACATCAGGATAATCGGCAGCAGCAGGTTGCGCGGCACGTTGAGAATCTGCTTCGACGATTTGATCGCGAGCCAGCCGAGCGGCACCATCAACAGGTTCGCGAGAATGAAGGAGATGAAGACCGCATAGATGAACTGCGGGTTCTGCAGGAAGACGGTCGGTCCGGGATTCATGCCCTTCATGTAGAGAACCCCGATCACGATCGCGGTGATCGAATCGCCCGGAATTCCGAAGACGAGGGCCGGAATCCACGCGCTGCCGAGTGACGAATTGTTCGCCGAGGTTGCGTCGACGACGCCTTCGATATGGCCGGTGCCGAACTTTTCGGGCTGCTTCGAAAAGCGCTTGCTGACCGCATAGGAGATCCACGCGGCGATGTCGGCGCCCGCCCCCGGCAACGCGCCGACCAGCGTGCCGATCACACTGCCGCGCACGAAGTTCTTCCAGTATCGGGCGCAGACCGGGCCGATGCCGCGGAAGATGTTACCGATGCGTTCCTGCGTCGGACGGCCGATCCCCTGGAGGTTGACGACGCCCCGCAGGACCTCGCTGACGGCGAACATGCCGATCATCGCCGGGATGAAACTGACGCCACCCATGAGGTCGACGATGCCGAAGGTAAAGCGTGGAAAACCGGCTGCCGGATCGATGCCGATCGTCGCCACGAACAGGCCGATGAGCAACGAGATGATCGCCTTGAGCGGCTCTTCCGCGGCGATGAAAACGGCGCAGGTGAGGCCCAGGCAGGCAAGCCAGAAATACTCGAACGAGCTGAAATTAAGGGCCAGTTCGGCAAGCGCCGGTGCCGCCGTGATCAAAACGATGGTGCCGACGAGACCGCCGAGCGCAGAGAAGACGAGATTGGTACCGAGATTGAGCTCCGCTTGGCCTTTCTTGGTCATGGCGAAGCTCTCGTCGGTATACGCGGCCGAGGCGGGGGTACCCGGAATGCGGAGCAGCGCCCCCGGGATGTCGCCGGCGAAGATGGCCATCGCAGTGGTCGTGACGATCGCGGCGAGCGCCGGGACGGGCTCCATGAAGAACGTGACGGGCACGAGCAGCGCCGTCGCCATGGTCGCTGTCAACCCCGGGATCGATCCGACGAAGATCCCGAATACGGCCGCAAGCCCCATCACCATCAGAACGTAGGGGTCGAGGATGAGGCCGAAAGCTGTCGCAACGGCGTCCATGGCTCAGCTGATCAGGTTCAGGATCCCGCGCGGCAGCGGTACACGCATGAGGCCGCCGAAGAACCAGTCGATGACGAGCGTCGTGGCGACCGCCACGACGAGAGCAAGCGGCCACCTCACGCCAAGCCATACGAACAGCGTTAGGAGAATGACGAAACTGCTCAGCAGAAATCCCGCGTCGTCCGAGACCAGGATGTAGAGCACGAGCGCGAGGAGCACGAGCGCAAAGCTCACCACGTGATGAGGCTCGCGCGTCCATGGCGCGAAGTACGCCCAGCCCGCCCCACGGCGCGTGACGATGCCGCGGACGACGAGGATCGCCGACGCGATGAACAGGGCGCATCCGATCACGGTCGGAAACAACGATGGCCCATAGTCCTGGCCGGGAAAGGCCGGAAAAGTCTGTGCGTAGAGAACGATCGCGGCCGCGACCAGCATCAGCACGACACCGATCACGGCATCATTGAACCTCACGTCTTGCTCCCGATGGCAGGGTTGGGGTGAGGCAGCGCGCGCCTCACCCCTCCGGATGCATCAGCTCTTGGCGATGCCGACGGCCTTCATGACCTTGCCCATCTTGGCATCGTCTTCGGCCATGAAGCGCGCGAATTCCTCGCCGGGCGCCCACACCATGCCGAAGCCGCGATTGGTCATGAACTCCTTGAACTCCTTGCTGTCGTAGATCTTCTTGAGGAGCGGAATGGTCTTCTCGACGACCAACTGCGGCAGTCCCTTCGGCCCAGCGATGCCGCGCCAGGCGGCAACGGTCCAGTCGATGCCCATTGCCTCCTTCAAAGTCGGAATGTCGGGGAATGCCGGGTTGCGCTGCGGCGCCATTACCGCGAGACTGCGCGCCTTGCCGGCATCGAGCATCGCCTTCGCCTCCGGCACGGAACAAGTGACGATATCGACACCGCCCGCGGCGAGATCCTGCATCGCGGGCGCGGCACCGTTCGAAGGCACCCAGGCAACCGCATCGGGCTTCAGGCCCATCGCCTGGAGCCAGCCGGCGAGAGCGAGATGCCAGATGCCGCCTTGCCCGGTGCCCGACGCCTTGAACTTGCCGGGGTTGGCGCGGATCGCCTCGGCGAGATCCTTCACGGTCTTGTAAGGCGAGTCGGCGCGAACCTGGACGCCCGGCGGATCGGCGTTCATCAGAGCAAGCGGCGTGTAGCTCGCATAGGTCAGGTCGGTCAGCCCCTGCCAATGCATCATGTTGGTCTCGACCGTGATCATGCCGATCGTGTAGCCGTCCGGCGCCGCCGTCGCGATCGCGGAATGGCCGACCACGCCGCTGCCGCCGGTGCGGTTGACGACGTTCACCGGCTGCCCCAGCTCCTTCTCGAGCAGGCTTGCGACGATGCGGGCCGTCGCATCCGTGCCACCGCCGGCACCCCACGGGCAGATCATGGTGATCGGTCGCGTCGGCCACTGCGCCTGTGCGCCGGCCGGTCTCAATCCGAGGCCCGCGACAGCCGAAGCTGCAGCAGCCGAGGCAAGAAACGTGCGTCGTTTCATCATGTGGGTTCCTCCCGAATGCGGCCCTTGTGGCGACGTCGCCTGTGGCCTTGATTAAGATTGTCTTACCGGATTATGCGTGGCGGATGACGCGCGGGCAAGCACTGCTGAAAAGACGCGGCCGAAGGGGCCGGTCACCCGCCGCAGGCAAGTGAATGGATACGGCCGCGCCTGCACATCGCCCCCGGACATGACGATGCGTGCGCTCTAACCGAAGGCTTCGCGATAGGTACGCACTTCGCTGACGGCGGCGGCGCGAAGAAGCGACAGATCGGTCGATGCAGCGACCATCGCATAGCCGGCACGGAAGAGATCGATCGTCGATTGCCGTCCGTACGGTATGATCCCAGCCGGCTTGCCCGCCCGTCGGATCCCCTCGAAGGCACGCTCGATGAGCCGGGTCACGTCGGGATGCTCGAACTCGCGAAACCGACCGGCCGATCCGGAAAGATCATTAGGCCCGATGAACAGGACATCGAGTCCGTCGACAGCCGCAATCGCGTCGATGTTCTCCACCGCCGTCACGGTCTCGATCTGGCCGATGATCAGCAGTTCCTCGTGGGCGGTGCGACCGTAGGCATCGAGGTCGGTGCCCAGGCCGATCTCACGCCATGGCCCGAAGCCGCGACTACCGTGCGGCGGATAGCGGCACGCCGCGACCGCCGCCTTGGCCTGTTCCGCCGTCTCGATCATCGGGATCATGATCGACGACGCGCCGATATCGAGAACACGTTTGAGATATACGGGATCGTTCGAGGGCACGCGGACCACCGGCGACGTCGCGCCCGATGCAAGGATCTGCAACTGGATCAGGGTATCCTTCAGAGATCCGGGTCCGTGCTCGTTATCCAGGAACAGGAAGTCGTAACCGGCGGCGGCCATCGCCTCGGTAACGGCCGGATGCGCCGTGTGCACCCAGAGGCCGAAGGCCTTGCGCCCTTCCAGCAGGCGGCGTCGCAGAAGATTGGGTCGCTGCATCGCGTACGAAATTCCAAATGGACAAGCTCGATTATGATGACGCGGCGAGACTGGGCGCAAGACTTGTCCTCGGCGCGCGGCACAGGCATATGAATGCCGTGCTGTCGCGGTCATACTGGTGAACGCAAACAAGGATCGGCGGCTGGAGCGGCCGGCTACGCTCGAGATCGAGGGACGCCCGATCGCATTGTCGGTCCGGCGCAGCCCGCGCGCGCGGCGTCTCTACCTTCGTGTCGACCCTGTCGACGCGCATGTCGAGCTGATCCTGCCGCGCGGCGTTGGACTGGCCGAGGGCCTGCGTTTCGCACGGGACAAGCACCGCTGGCTTGCCGATCGGCTCGCCGCCATTCCGGCACGCACGCCCTTCGTCGACGGCGCGACGTTTCCATTTCTCGGCGAATCGTTGACCATCCGACATCGGCCGAACCTGCGCGGTCCGGTGCGGCGCGAAGGGTCGGATCTGATCGTGACCGGTGCCACCGAGCACGTGAGCCGGCGCGTGCACGACTGGCTCAAGGCGCAGGCGCGCCGCGAGCTGTCCGCACGTTCGGCCGAGATGGCGAGTCGTATCGGGCGACGCGTCACACGCGTCCGGATCGGCGATCCGCGCAGCCGCTGGGGGAGCTGCAACGCACGCGGTGTGCTCGCCTATTCCTGGCGCCTGCTGCTGGCACCGCCCAGGGTCCTGGACTACGTCGTTGCCCACGAGGTCGCACACCTGGTCGAGCACAACCACGGACGCCGGTTCTGGCAGTTGGTCGAAAAGCTCGCGGCGGACGCGGAAGGCGCGAAGCGGTGGCTGCGCGTCAACGGTACGACCCTGCTGCGCTACGGCTAAGGCCGCTAGGCACTCAGAACCAAGAGTTGTATATTGCGCTCGATCCACACTCATTCGGATCGAACGCCTGATGCCGCCGCCGACGATAACGCCTAAGCACAAGGCGCCGCTCGCCTTCGTGCTGCTCCTGACCGGTCTGGTCATGGTGGGACAGATGTCGACATCCATGTACCTGCCATCGCTTCCGGCCCTGACCCAGGATTTCCGGGCGGATCCGGCCGACGCGAAGCTGACGATGACGGTCTTCCTCGCCGCCTACGCCGTTGCGCAGCTTTTCTTCGGCTCGCTCTCCGATCGCATCGGCCGGCGGCCCGCGCTGTTCCTTGGCCTGACGCTGTATCTGCTCGGCACCGCATTCTGCGCACTGGCACCGAGCATCGGCGCACTCACGATCGGCCGCTTCATCCAGGGCTTCGGCGCATGCTCCGGTCCGGCAATCGCACGGGCAATCATCCGTGACCGCTACGAACGGCATGAGGCGGCGCGCATTCTTGCCCATATCGGCATGGCGATGGCGGTCGGCCCTGCCCTGGGGCCGATCATCGGCGGGCAGCTTCAGGTCATGTTCGGCTGGCGCGCCAATTTCCTTGCGCTGGTCGCGTTCGGGCTCGTGATCGTGATCGCGGCGTCGATCGGTTTGGCCGAGACGCTGCGCGAAGGGGATCCCGATGCCATGTCGCCGGCACGGCTCGCCCGCAACTACGGTACGTTGCTTCGCAGCCGGCTTTATCTTGGATACATGCTGGTCGTCGGGTTCAACTTCGGCGGCCTGTTCGCCTACGCAACCGGCTTGCCGTTCGTTCTCATCGACATGCTCGGCATGTCGCCGGCCGTCTTCGGGACCGTTTTCATATTCACGGTCATCGGTTCCGTCGGCGGCTCCGTCATCGCATCGCGCGCCGCCTCGTCGGTATCGACAGAGCATATGACCGCCATCGGCGCATCTGTCTCGTTCATCGGCGGTGCACTCATGCTTGCGTTTTCACTTGCGGACATCATCATGCCGATAACGATCGTCGGCACGATGATGATCTGGATGATCGGTTTCGGCATCGTGCTGCCCAACGCATTTGCCGGCGCGATGGCGCCGTTCCCGATGATGGCAGGAGCGGCCTCCGCGATGATGGGATTCGCGCAGATGGGTACGGCGGCACTGGGCAGCGTCGCGGTCGCCATGCTCGCCGAGCGCGGTGGCGCCATCGCCATGCCGACCCTGATCTGCGTCATGGGCGCGATCTCCGCGGCGGCGTATGTCGTCTTCATCCGGATGCGTCCGACCGCTGCATGACGCGCCCTCCGGCGCCCACACTGCATCGGGGCACCATACGTACGCGTATGCAGGCGCCCGCTCGCGCCTTACGGATCGATCGGCGCGTAACGCGGATCGCCGATCACCGGCCGCACCGGCGAAGACGACTGGGGAAACGACTCTTGCGCCACAGGGGTTCGCGCCGATGGGGCGCGCGGCGACGAGCTGCTGCTGACGCCGAAGATCGAGTCGATGAGGGAGTCGAGATTGAATCCGGGCGCAGCGCCCGGCAGCGGGCGCGGCGGCAAGTTCCTGTGCGCCTCCGTCATGAACGTCTTCCACAGCCGTGCCGGCAGGGTCCCGCCGGTAATCCGGTTCATCGGTTCGCCGTCGTCATTCCCAATCCACACGCCGGTGACATAGTCGGCCGTAAAGCCGACGAACCAAGCGTCACGATAGTCCTGGCTGGTACCGGTCTTGCCGGCCGCCGGGCGATCGAGCGCCGCGGCACGGCCGGTTCCGCTCGACACCACCGCGCTGAGCATGTCGGTCATCGCCTCAAGTGCGGCGCGCTGGATGACGCGTCCAGGGCCGGAGCCGCTGCGCCGATAAAGCACATTCCCGCTGGAATCGCGAATCTCGACCACCGCATAGGGAATGACGCCGGTGCCGCCATTGGCAAACGGCGCAAACGCGCCCGTCAATTCGAGCAGATTGACCTCGCTGGCCCCGAGAGCGGTGGACAGATCGCGCCGCAGCTCCGATTTGATGCCGAGTCGCTGCGCCGTCGCGATGACGCGGTCGATCCCCGCCCGGTGTGCGACCCGCAATGTCGACGTGTTGACGGAGCGGGCCAGGGCTTCCCGCACCGTGATGACGCCCTTTCGCACGTCGTCGAAATTCTTGGGCGAATAGCGACCGATCGTGACCGGTCCGTCCTCGATCCAATCGTCCGGCCGCAGCCCGGTCTCGATACCGGCCAGGAACACGAACGGCTTGAAGGACGATCCTGGCTGGCGGAGTGCGTCGGTCGCCCGGTTGAACTGGCTCTGGGCATAGTCGCGGCCGCCGACCATCGCACGAATGGCGCCGTCGGGCGACATGGCGACGAGCGCGGCCTGACTGGCATTTGCGCGGCGGCCTTCCCGATCGAGGATCGTGGATACAACCTGCTCCGCCAAACGCTGCAACCGCATGTCGAGCGTCGTGATGATGGTCAGGTCGCGGTCGATATAGCCAACGTAATCCGGAATTTCGTCGAGAAGCCAGTCCGCGAAGTAGCGCACGCCGCGATTGCCGCTGCCGCCGCCGGCCAGGCGCAGCGGCTCACGCGCGGCGGCCCTCGCCTGCGCGGCCGTTAGATATCCTTCCTCCACCATCAACCCGAGGACCGTCATCGCCCGCGCCTTGGCCCGCTCGAGACTGGCGGTCGGGGCGAATCGCGACGGCGCCCGCAGCAGGCCCGCGATCACCGCCGCCTCGAGCCTCGTCACGTCGCGCGCCGACTTACCGAAATAACGGCGCGCCGCGGCCTCGACGCCATAGGTCCCACCGCCGAGATAGACGCGATTGAGATAGATCGTGAGAATCTGATCCTTGGTGAAGCGGTGCTCCAGCCACAGGGCAAGCAGCGTCTCCTGGATCTTGCGCGTGATCGTCCGCTCGTGCGTCAGGAAGACGTTCTTTGCCAGCTGCTGGGTGATGGTGCTGCCACCCTGGACAATGCGGCCCGCCCGGATATTGACGTACAGCGCGCGGGCGAGCCCGATCGGATCGATACCGAAATGGCTGTAGAAGCGGCGGTCCTCGGTTGCGAGAACCGCCTGGGGCAACCAGGGCGGCATCTCGTCGAGCTCGACGACCCCGCCGTAAAGATCGCCATAGGTCGCCAGAACCTGACCGTCGCCGGCGACGAACGAGAGGCTCGGCCGCCGGTTGAACTTGTCGATGCCGGTCAGGTCGGGAAGCGTGAAGGCGAAGTAGGACAGGACGGCACCCGCGATGACGACGCTCCAGATGGTGAGTACGAGGGTCCACTTGACCAACGCGCCGAACCAGTTGCGCCGGCGCCGTCGCTTGGCACGGCCGCGTGCTGGCTCCCGTCGGTCGCCGTTCGGCTCATCGGACCGGCCCGACCGACCGTCGAGGGACGGCTCGATGCGCATACCGCTCGATTTTCTCAGAGATTTCGCCACGACGCGGGTGTCTACCATCCAATTGCGGCGACGGCTAGGCATGGCACGACGTGCCGATCGACGGTGGGCGAGGACAAATTCGTCACCGGAACGACTGTCCCTGTGGAAGTCCGACGTCAGGGGCCGGACAATCGATCCGCCCCCTCATGACACCCGTATTCGCCGGACAAGCGGACCATCGTCGGGTGCCCGACGGCGTGCGCCTGCGGTTTTCAACGGTCAGGTGCGACCGGCCCGCCCGGACCTCGCGCCCTCCCAGGCCTGAAGCTTGCGGTAGATCGTCGAGGGGCTGATCTCGAGCAGTGCCGCCGCCCGCGGGATGTTGCCGCCACACGCCTTGATCGCGGCCTCGATCGCATCACGCTCGACCTGCCACAAGGGCAGGATCTGTCCGGCACCCGGCTGCTCCGTCCCGCCGTTCCCCCCATGGCCATTCGCCGAGGCCGCTGCCGGTGCAAGGTTCCGCAGTCCGGACGAGAGCATGGACGGCACCACCTCGCCGCCGGCGTTGAGGACGACGACATTCCGCATGACGTTCTGGAGCTCACGGACGTTTCCGGGCCAGGAATGGCGCCGAAGGATCGCCTCCACCTCGGCCGACAGGCCCGTAAACACCTTTTTCTCCTCGCGCGCAAACATGTCGAGGAAATGTCGGGCGAGCAGAATCACGTCGTCGTCCCGTTCGCGCAACGGCGGAAGCTCGATCGGTATCACCTGGAGCCGGTAGAACAGATCCTCACGGAACCGGCCGGCCCGAACCTCGGCAAGCGGGTCGCGGTTGGTCGCACAAACGATGCGGATGTCGACGGACTCGACCTTGTCGCTGCCGACCGGCTGCACGGTTCCCGTCTGGATGAAGCGGAGAAGCTTGCTCTGGAGGCTGAGATCCATCTCGCAGATCTCGTCCAGGAACAATGTACCGCCATCGGCGCGCTTGGCGGCCCCTTCCCGATCCGCCGTCGCGCCCGTGAAGGCACCCTTCACGTGCCCGAAGATCTCGCTCTCCATCAGGTCCCTGGGAACGGCGGCGCAATTGAGCGCCACGAAGGGACCGTTCCGACGCGGGCTCTTGCGGTGGAGTGCCTCGGCGCAGAGTTCCTTGCCCGTCCCGCTCTCGCCGGTGATGAAAACGCTGGCCTTGCTAGCGGCAGCGCTGTCGATGATGCGGTAGACGGCCTGCATCGCAAGCGACGAGCCGACGAAATCGCCGCAGCGGCCGCGTCCCAGCTCCTCCTGGAACGAATCGACGACGGCGCGCAGCTTGTACCGTTCGACCGCATTGCGCAACGTGACACGCAGACGCTCGGCCGGAAACGGTTTCACGATGAAGTCGAAGGCGCCTTCGCGCATCGCTTCGACCGCGGTGTTGATCGAACCGTGCGCCGTGACGACGATGACCTCGGTCGGCAAGCCGCGCGCCTTTACGGTCTTCAGAATGTCGAGCCCGTTCATGTCGGGCAACTGCAGATCGAGGAGCAGGGCCGCCGGCGTTCGCCCCGTCAGATGTTCGAGCGCGGCGGCGCCCGTTTCGACCGTCGTGACGACATAGGCCGAACCCTTGAGGTAGCCGCGATAGAGTTCGGCGAGCGATGGCGTGTCCTCGACCAGCAGAACCTCAGTCGACATGATCTTCCTCAGGATGCGCACATCATCTGCAGCGCGTCGCAGGCTGCGGCCGCTTGCGCGGCCAAGGCGGAAATGTCCAGATCGGCCGGGCAGCAACCACCCTCGGCTTTCCGCTCGATCGAGGCGGCAAGCTGCGACAACGACATCGCCCCGAATGTCGCCGCCGCACTCTTGAGCGAATGCGCCTCCCGCGCCAGAGCGCCATGGTCGCCGCGCGCGACCGCCGCCCGGATCCGTTCGATCCGCGCCCGGGTTTCCGCCATGAAGGTATCAAGGAGGCTTCCGAAAGCGTCGGCGTCGAGCTCGGAGCGCAAAATGGATACCGTCGCCTCGTCGACCGGATCGACGGTCGCTTCATGCGCGGGCATTGTCTTCTCGGCCGCGCGCCCCGCGGCGCGTCTCAGGCACTTATCGAGAACGTCGAGGAGGGCGTCCTTGTTGATCGGTTTCGTCACGTAGTCGTCCATGCCGGCGTCGATGCAGGCCACACGATCACGGTCAAGCACGTGCGCCGTCATGGCGATGATCGGCAGGGTGCGGAAACGCCCGCCAAGCCCCCGGATCTCGGTCGTTGCGACGATGCCGTCCATGACCGGCATCGATACGTCCATGAGGACCGCATCGTAGTCGCGTTGCTGCACGGCGGCGACCGCCGCGGCACCGTTGTCGACCGTATCGACCGTGTAGCCGGCCGCCGTCAGCAGCGCCTCGGCGACCATGAGATTGGTCGGACTGTCGTCGACGACCAGAATCCGCCCTTCCCGGCGGCTGACCGCAGCCTCCGCGCCAACCGTATCGTCGTGTTGCTCGGCCGGGAGCGGAACCTGCTCGGCGATCTTGAACGGAACGATGAACCAGAACGTACTGCCCTCGCCCGGCACGCTTTCGACGCCGATAACGCCTCCCATCAGCTCGACGAGGCGCTTGCAGATCGCGAGACCAAGACCCGTTCCGCTGGCGCGCCGCGAGCGCGACGCATCCACCTGCGTGAAACTGTTGAACAGCTTTTCCTGGTCGGCGCGGACAATACCCGTCCCGGTATCCGAGACCGAAAAGTGGATCCAGACGCTATCCTGCGTCCTTCCTTCGAGACCGACGTCGATCGTGACATGGCCGTGGTCGGTGAACTTGATCGCGTTGCTGACCAGGTTGAGCACGATCTGCGTCAGCCGCCCGGCGTCGCCACGCAGCGCAAACGGCACGTCCGGATTGATGTTGACGTCCAGTTCGATCTCCTTGGCGAGCGCGCGCGGTCGCATCAGGTCGGCGACGGAACGGATCGTGTCGCGCACGCGGAAATCCGTCGCCTCGAGCTCGAGCCGGCCGGCCTCCATCTTCGAGAAATCCAGGATGTCGTTCAGAATCGACAACAGCATTTTGCCGGATTCGTATGCCGTCTCGACATAACGGCGCTGCACCGGATTGAGCTGCGTCTCGAGCAGGAGGCCGATCGTTCCGAGCACGCCGTTCAGGGGCGTGCGGATCTCGTGGCTGATGATCGCGAGGAATTCCGATTTCGCCTTATTCGCCCGATCGGCCTCGTCCTTCGCCGCACGAAGGCGCTCTTCGGCCAGATGCTGCTCAGTCACGTCCGTGAGCGTTCCCGAAGTGCCGGTGACGTCGCCCGCCGCATTACGCGTCACCTGCGCGAACACTTCGATCCAGCGCACGCCGCCATCGCTCGTCAGATATCGCACCTTGCGGCGGCAGAAAGGCATTTCACCGGCAAGGAGCGGCCCAAGAATCCGCTCACCGGCATCACGATCGTCCGGATGGACGTAGTCGATGAAGTTCGTCCCGATCGTTTCATCGACCTGGAACCCGGTAATGCGCGTCCAGGCGGGATTCAGGAATGTCCAAACACCTTTCGCATCGGTCTGAAAGATCACTTCCGTGACGGTATCGATCACCGAACGGTAACGCAGCTCGCTTTCCCGGACGCGTGCCTCAGTCGCCTTGCGCACCGAAATGTCGTTCTGGATGCCGACGAAACCGAGAATGCGGCCAAGATCGTCCCGGATCGGGCTCATGGTGAGTTCGCACCACCACGACGTGCCGTCCTTGCGGCGGTTGAGGATCTCCATCGTGACCGGCCGCGCGCTCGCGACCGCGTCGCGCAGCTGCGCGGTCGCCGCGGGATCGGCCTCGGGGCTGCGCAGGAAGCGCGGATTGCGCCCGATGGCGTCGTCGGCGGTGTAGCCCGTCGTTCGGGTGAAACCGGAGTTGACGAACACGATCGGATTGTCGGGCAGCCGCGCATCCGTGATGACGATACCGACATTGGCGGCCTCGATCGCAGCCGCGAGCTTCGCATTCTGTTCGGCCAGATCGCGAAGCTGGGCCTCGCGCCGCTTGAGCTCGGTGATATCGGTCCCCGTAAGCACGACCTCGCCGTTCGCCGTCAGTCGCTCGTCGATGAGGATCCATGTCCCGTCCGTGTGCGCTCGCTCGAATTTGTGCGACGGATTCCGGCGCTTCAAAAGACGTTCCTGAATCCAGGCCTCGATATCGCCTTCGGGTAGTACCATCTGTCCGCGCCGGACCGCCTCGCGAAACAGGTCCTCGAACCGCGCCCCCGGCACCAGCAGGTCGCGGATCGCGGGATTGGTCTCGACGTAGCGGCGATTCCACAGGACGAGGCGGTCGTCCCTGTCGTACAACGCGAAGCTTTCCGACATCGCGTCGAGGGCGTGTGACAGCCGGTCGCGCATGGCATCGGCCTCCGCGCGCGCCTCTTCCGCCGCGCGACGGCTCGACAGCCACATTCCCTGGGAGCGCTGCAGCCGCGAGATCTGCACGAGCGCCACGCCGACCAGCAGGAAGACGGCGACTGTCACGAGCGAGGCGGTGACATACTTGCTCGCGAGGTGGCGTTCGATCGGCGCCACGACGTCCTCTTCGCTACGTCCGATGACGATTGACATGCCGAACGCCGGCAACCGCCGAAAGCTGTAGTACCGGGATACGCCGTCGATCGGACTCTCCAGCAGGAAGGTGCCGCTCGGAGCCTCGAGAATCCTGGCAAACAGCGCGGATCCGGAGAGATCGTCGCCGAGCGTCGTGACGTCCGACGCCTGACGTGCCCGGACGATGCCGTCTCGGCCGACCAACATCGTAACCCCCTGGCGGCCGAGATCGATCGTGCGATAAAATTGAGAAAAGTAGAACGGATCGGCACCGATCATGACGATGCCGTCAAAGCCGCCATCGGGCTTCGACAGGCGCCGCGTGAACTGGACGCTCCACACCCCGGATTGACGGCCCAGGACCGGCTTACCGACGAAAATGCCGTCCGAAGCGCCGTCCGCATGAACGCGAAAATATTCGCGATCCGCGACGTTGACGGGAGCGATCCCTGGCCTGGTACTGAAGACCACCCAACCGTCGCGATCGGCAATCGCGATCTGATGAATGGTCGGCGAGTGATGAAGCTGCCTTGCGATCGATTCGACGGCGTAGCCGGCCTCATGCTGCTGCTTGATGAGCAGCAGCATCCGGTCGAACGACTCGAAGATCCGGATCGTGTGCTCTTCGAATGATCGAGACAGATTCGAGAGATCGGTCTTGGCCCATTCCTGGGCTGCTCGACGGTCGCGCGCCGCGTCGAACCAGACCGCGAGCCAGACCACCGTCGTGACGATCGCCCCGAAGACCAGGACGCTCACCCGATGCCAGAGCGGACCGTCGATCAGGCGCGCAAGGATCTGCCGGGGCATGGTGGCAAGCAGCAACTCGCATGGGTTCAGGCAAAATGTGTCGCCCCTACCATCGGTCGAGATCGTTAACCAAACACTAAACCGTGACGAGAGCCTGCCTCACGCCGCCTGAAAGGTGGTCTCTCGGAATCGATCGGCCAATGGTGACCTGGGATCCGGCTGCTACGGTCCACCTATGATGGCGGCACGCCGCGGCCGTTCGCCGGGAGGCCGGTTTCGACACGGAAGTCGCAGCGTGGGGCCATGGCACTTTCCATGCGCTTCAGCAACGCTGCGGGCGTAAATGGCTTGCGGATCGTCTGGTCCGCACCGAAAGCGCGGGCAAAATGAAGATCGTCGTCAGTTCCGCCGCCGTTGCCCGCCGACATCGCGATGATCCGGACCTCGGGGAACTGGGACCGCACCATGTGGATGGTCTCGATACCTTTCTGGTCGGGCGTGACGATATCGGCAATGACCAGATCGTAACGGTCCTGCCGAAGCCGGGCGATGCCGGCGCGACCATCCTCGGCGACATCGACCTGCCAGCCGCCTTTTTCCAGAATGGTGCGGACGAACAGCGCCTGAAAGACGTCATCGTCGATGACCAGCGCGCGGTTCATTCCTTCGACCTCGGCCCGTTCAGCGCCGCGAATACTAGCAATCGCTGTACCAGCGGTCGCGGAAAGGTTCACGCTGCCCCCTAACGGAATTCCGGCGATCGTCGGCCATCCCGCGTGAAATGGTTTGCAAAATGCAACGCAATGTGACGTGCCGGCTCCGATGCAGATCGTGCCCCTTTGCGCGGCCCCTCTTTGCGCGGACAGTGCCATGCTATGCGGTGTGGGCCGGTTCTTGGTGGTCGTGCGTCCCGACGGATGAGTTCTGCTGCCTGCGTCGCCGATCGAGAATCTCGGACACAATGAACGAAATCCCCCCGATCGGCAGCGGAAGCAGGTAATAGACGACTCGGAACAGGATGACGGCACTGATCATGTTCTGCTGCGGCAGGAGATAGACGACGACGGTCTCGATGATGCCGAGGCCACCCGGCACGTGGCTTGCGATCGCGGCGACATTGCCGATGACGTAGACGGCCGCAACGCTCAGATAGGGAACCTCGGCGACGGCCGAGACGGCCTGGTGAAGGGTGCCTGCCACGAAGGCGAAGTTCGTCGCCCCGACGATGATCTGCGCGACGGCGAGCCGGAACGGCGGTACGTCGACGCGCAAGCGGAAGACCCGGACTGGTTTCCGTCGGGCGGCGGCGATAGCCAACCACGACGCCGGCGCCAGCAGACAGACCGTACCGAGACCCGATATCCACGACGGTGCAAGCCCGGTGAGTTCGGCGGCAGGTCGTGGTCGCAGTAGCAAGGCAATGCCGCCGAGCATGGCGAGCCCGAGGCCGACCGTCATCGCACAAAATACGATCAGTTTTGCGACGTCGACCGGTGAAAGCCCCCATCGCGTGTAGAAACGATATCGAATGGCACCGCTGCTGAACGCCGCAAGCCCGACGTTATGCCCGATGGAAAGACTCGTGAATGACGCCTGCGCGATCCGGCGATAAGGTAGGTCATATCCGAGATAACGGATCGCCAACGTATCGAACAAGGTGAGCGTCGCATAACTCGCTGCGGCAAAAGCGGTGGCGCGCGCGAGATGCGCAAAGCCGACCTGATGCAGGGACTGTACGATCTGGGCAAGATCGTATCGTCGCAGAGCCCGGATGAGCAGAACGATGATCAGGATCGTTACTGCGGCCGTGATCCACGGCACGTAGCGCCTGAGGGCCATGTCGGCCTAACGAGGCGGGAATTTCCCCTGTTCCACAGCCAAGGTGCGGGAACATCCCAGGGTCGTTGCCGTTGAGAACGGTGCGACGTGGTGACTATGCAGGATTACAGTGCTCTGGAGCATTCGGATATGACGGGCACGTCGGGTTCCGGTCGGAGCCCGACCCGGATCCTGCGCCCGGGATACAACTGCTGCCGGGTGTCGCGCGCGCATCGCGCCGCATTCCTCGTCGACGGCGCCGAATATTTCCGCCAGCTGCGCAAGGCGATCCGGCGGGCACGACGTTCCATCGTCATCATCGGCTGGGATTTCGACGCCAATATCCGGCTCGACCCAGAGGCGGCCCCCGCCGAGTCGCTGGCGGATCTGCTTATTGCCGCCACCAGGGCCAACCCGGATCTCCACGTTCGCATACTGATCTGGGGCTTCTCGACATTCTACGGCAGCAACCACCAGCCCGTCGTCTCGTTCAGCGATCCCTGGTACGCGGACCAGCCACGGATCCATTTCGTTTTCGACGACAACTACCCGCTGGGAGCGTCGCATCACGAAAAGATCGTCTGCATCGATGACTCGCTCGCCTTCGTCGGCGGCATCGACCTGACGGCGGAGCGGTGGGACACCCAGGAACACCGCGTGGACGATGTCCGGCGTCGCGAATATGACGGCCAACCGTTTTCACCGGTCCACGACCTGCAGATGGTCGTGGACGGGAACGCCGCGCGCACCATATGCGCGATCGCCCGCAGGCGATGGCGCGAGGTCACCGGTCAGTCCATTCCGGCATCGGGCTTTCGCGAGCCGATCTGGCCGGACCTGGAGCCGGACCTGCGCGACGTCGAGGTGGCCGTCGCGCGCACCCGCCCGGCCTACGGCGATCAGGCAGCGATCCGCGAGATCGAGCGCCTCAACGTCGACGCTCTCAATTCGGCCCGCCATTCGATCTATCTCGAGACGCAATACTTCACCGCGCAGGTGATCGGGGACGTGCTCGAAAGACGGCTGAGCGAGCCGGACGGCCCCGAGATCGTGGTGGTCGTCACGAAGGAGTCGGACGGTTGGGTCGAACAATTCGCCATGGGCAGCAATCGCGACAGGCTGCTGCGGCGCCTGATGGCCGCCGACAGGTTCGGCCGGTTCCGCGCCTATTATCCCGTCGTACCCGCACAGGACGACGAGCCCCACTCCGTCAGCATCCACTCCAAGGTCGTGATCGTCGACGACCGGTTCGTTCGGGTCGGTTCTTCGAACCTGAACAACCGATCCATGGGTTGCGATACCGAGTGCGATCTGGCAATCGAGGCCCGACGCGATGACGTTTGCGAGGCGATTGCCAAACTGCGGAATCGCCTGCTTGCCGAGCACCTGGGCACGGATCAGAGCGCGCTTGCGGCGAGAATCGGACGGACCGGTTCCCTGATCGCCGCGATCGAAGCATGTTGCGTCCGGCCACGACGGCTATGCCCGGTCGAAGTGGGCCCGGACGACGGCGCCAGCCAGCCGATCGCCGGTACGGCGATTCTGGACCCGATCGAGCCGCTCAATCTTTCATACCTGCGGCAGATCCTGCTTGATCAACCGACGGCCCGGCGGACCTCGGACAGCTCTTCATCGTCGGAAGACAGAGAGGCCTCGGCGACGTGAGCGTGCCGAAGCACGATCTTCGCGACGACAGGCAGATGGTCCGAGGCAGCCGCCGCCAGCGGCGACCGGTGCGCGTAAAGGCCCTGGATGAGGCCGGCCGGCCTCGTCCAGATGCGATCGAGACCGAGAAGCGGCATGCGTGCCGGAAAGCTCGCGGGAACATGTGCGCGGGCAACGGGCGCACCGAGCCGATGCAGGCGCTGACGCTCCCGTCCGAAGATATTGAAATCACCCATGACGATCGTCGGCAGTTCCGGCCGTTCGCTGAGCACGTGAGCGAGGCGCTCGATCTGACGTCGTCGCTCGCCCGGTCCGAGTCCGAGGTGGGTCGCCACGACACGGATCCTGTATCCGCCGACATCGAGCTCGGCATCGATCGCGCCGCGCGGCTCACGCCCCGGAACGCTGAGATCGATCCGTTGGACGGAAACGATCGGCCAGCGGCTCATCAGCGCGTTGCCGAACGGACGGCGGCCGTAAAGCAGGTTCAATCCGGGAACCGCGTGCAACCCGGTGCGATCGCGGAAGTAGTCGAACTGGTCGCCGTGCGTCCCCACGATATGGCGGTGCCCGACCTCCTGCAGTGCGACGATGTCCGGACGAATTTCGTCGAGTACGGCGAGGATACGGTCGGGGTTGCAGGCGCGGTCGCGACCGACGCTCGAGTGTATGTTGTAAGTGGCGACCGTGACGTTGTGAATGGCATGCAGATCCACGTTCACCTCGTGGGGATCTCCCGTCTCATAGCGTCACCGTTCGGAAGTTGGTGCCGCCGCGAAGGAGCGGCGGACGAGCATCGGTACGCTGATCAGGCGAGGTGAACGCTAGTGGTCGCGCACGGCAGAAATATGGCAGGCCGCCGGCTATGCGGCATCCTGCATCGCGACGATCGCGCGCGTCTCGCGTGCCCCACAAGGCGTACCGGTACGGCTCGTCACGCCGTCGTCACGGACCTCGGAACGCGGCCGCCCTGTTACGGGTCCCAAGATTTCGGTCACTTCCCGGGACGGTCCCGCGTGCGGCGGGCCTTGCACGCTCGTATCGTCCGCTGGTCTCTCCGACGACTTCAGCCACTTCGCGGCCAAATTGCGCCATAAGGACATCTGCCCCTCCAAGCGTGGCGATACGTGCATGCCGTTCTATTCAGAAATGAGGGCAGGATCATGGCGTGCATGTCGTCGGCCCTCAAAGTCGCCGACGGCTATGACGCGTCGTCGGAGGAATAGGACCATCAGCCGTCCGGGTAGACTGGTGCCGTGCTCAGCCTTGGCATCCGCCCGACACCGCCGCACCGGCGTGAAGGAATCGGCGGCTCAAGGATATCGCACCGGTGGCGGCGGATCCTCGGGCAGCGGGATGAATTCCGTCTCGCCCGGTACCGGCATGAATCGGCCGGCCTTCCAATCCGACTTGGCCTGTTCGATCCGGTCCTTCGAGCTCGCGACGAAGTTCCACCAGACATGTCGCGGCCCGTCCATGGGCTCGCCGCCCAGCAAAAGAACCCGGGCCGATGCGGGCGCGCGGATCACGATCTCGTCGCGGGGACGGAAGATGAGCAACTGTCCCGCCGCGAAGGAATCGCCCGCGATCTCGACCGCACCTGCCGCGACATAGATCGCGCGCTCCTCGTGCTCGGCCGGAAGAACCACATGGCCGCCGCCCGCCAGTTCCGCATCGGCATAGAACATGTCCGAAAAGCTCGGCACCGGTGCACGCACCCCGTGGAAGGTGCCGGCGATGACGCGGACATACGCTCCAGCATCGCTCAGGACCGGCAGGTCGCCGGCGGTAACGTGAACGAAACCCGGCTCGGTCTCCTCGTGCCGTTTCGGCAGCGCAAGCCACGACTGGATTCCGAAGAGCGGTCCGCCCGTTGCCCGAACGTCCGGCGCCGTGCGCTCGGAATGCACGATTCCGCGCCCGGCCGTCATCCAGTTGACGGCACCGGGCCGGATCGGCTGCACGACCCCCAAGCTGTCGCGATGCAGGATCTCGCCTTCGAAAAGATAGGTTACGGTGGCAAGGCCGATATGCGGATGCGGCCGCACATCGAGGCCTTGACCGGCACGAAACGCGACCGGCCCCATCTGATCGAAGAAGACGAACGGCCCGACCATCCGGCGCTGCGCCGACGGCAGCGCGCGCCGCACCTCGAACCCGTCGCCGAGGTCACGTGTACGCGGCACGATCACCGCCTCGAGCGGCGGTCCCCATACCTCACGCCGGCTCATGCATCCCTCCCGTCGGAATGAAACATCGACGAGGCCTCGCGCATCATACGCCGGTGCGGCCCGTCCCGAAATGTCCTTCCCGGATTGCCTCCAAGCGTGGCCGTCGGATGCCGGAGATCCGGTCAAAGGGTGGTCTAGCGTCCGAGCAGATACTCGGCGTGATGGCGCAAATGGTCGGCGACGAAGGTCGCGATGAAGAAATAGCTGTGGTCGTAGCCGGCCTGCCGACGCAGCATCAGCGCCTGCCCCGTGGCGTGGGCCGCCTCCTCGAGAGCCTCGGGATAGAGCTGGTCCGCCAGAAATTTGTCGGCGGTACCTTGGTCGACGAGGATCGGTCCGGGAAACCGATGGCGGCGGAGGAGCTCGCTCGCGTCCCAGTCGCGCCAGGTCTCGCGCTCGGGACCGAGATAGGCGCCGAACGCCTTCTGCCCCCAAGGACAGCGCATCGGCGCGGCGACCGGGGCGAAGGCGGAAACGGAGCGATAGAGCGCCGGGTTCTTCAGCGCACAGATCAGCGCGCCGTGCCCGCCCATGGAGTGGCCGAAGATGCCCTGTCGGTCGCGCAGCACCGGAAAATGCGCGGCGATCACGGCCGGCAACTCGCGCGTGACATACGAATACATCCGGTAATGCGCCGACCACGGCGCCTGTGTCGCATCGACGTAGAAACCCGCACCCGTGCCGAGGTCCCAGTCGTCATCCTCGCCGGGAATGCCGGCGCCGCGCGGGCTGGTATCGGGCGCGACGAGCATCAGGCCGAGTTCGGCGGCCGTCCGCTGCGCCCCGGCCTTGATCGCGAACGTCTCCTCGGTGCAGGTGAGCCCTGCGAGATAATAAACCACGGGTACGGGCCCGCGCGCGGCCTGCGGCGGCCGGAACACGGCGAACCGCATGGTTCCGCCGGTCTCCGTCGAGGCATGGGCATAGAACCCCTGCACGCCGCCGAAGCAGGCGTGCTCCGCGAGAGTCGTCAGCGTACTCAATAGATGACGACCGAGCGAATGGACTCGCCCTGGCGCATCAGGTCGAAGCCCTTGTTGATCTCGTCGAGCGTGAGCCGGTGCGTAATCAGATCGTCGATGTTGATCTTGCCCTCCATGTACCAGTCGACGATCTTGGGCACGTCGGTGCGACCGCGCGCCCCGCCGAACGCGGTTCCCTTCCACACGCGCCCCGTGACCAGTTGGAACGGTCGCGTCGAGATCTCCTCGCCGGCGGCCGCGACGCCGATGATCACGCTGACGCCCCAGCCCTTGTGACAGCATTCGAGCGCCTGGCGCATCGTCTTGACGTTGCCGATGCATTCGAAGCTGTAATCGGCCCCGCCCTTGGTGAGATTGATCAAATAGGGGACGAGATCCTCCCCGACCTCGTTCGGATTGACGAAATGCGTCATGCCGAACTTCTCGGCTATGGCCTTGCGCTTGGGGTTGATGTCGACGCCGACGATCATGTTGGCCCCGACCATGCGGGCGCCCTGGATCACGTTCAGGCCGATGCCGCCGAGACCGAAGACCACGACGTTGCTGCCGGGCTCGACCTTCGCCGTGTAGATCACGGCACCGATTCCGGTGGTAACACCGCAGCCGATGTAGCAGACCTTGTCGAAGGGCGCGTCCTCGCGAATCTTCGCCAGTGCGATTTCAGGCACGACCGTGAAGTTCGCGAAGGTCGACGTGCCCATGTAATGATGAATCTTCTGGCCGTTGAGCGAGAATCGGCTCGTACCGTCCGGCATCACCCCCTGGCCCTGCGTCGCACGGATGGCCTGGCAGAGATTGGTCTTCTGGCTGAGACAGTACTCGCACTGACGGCATTCCGGCGTATAGAGCGGAATGACGTGGTCGCCCTTCTTCAAGCTTTTCACGCCGGGACCGACGTCGACGACGATACCGGCGCCCTCATGTCCCAGAATTGCCGGAAAGAGACCCTCGGGATCTGCGCCGGACCGCGTGTACTCGTCCGTGTGGCAGATGCCGGTCGCCTTGATCTCGACGAGAACTTCGCCCTCGCGCGGCCCCTCGAGCTGAACGGTCTCGATCGTCAGGGGCTCGCCCGCGCGCCAAGCCACCGCCGCACGCACATCCATGTCACATCTCCCTCAGCCTCGCCCGACTATCGAGATGCAACACGAGATCGGCGGCTCACGCAAGTGTCCAGACGTCGAACCGGATCTGGTCGCGGGCCAGCACCCTAATTATCCGCCAGAAGAACGCTCGCGGCGGCATCAAGGATGGCATCGGTATCGAGGTGGTGAAGACGATAGAGATCGGGGATGTCACCCGACTGGCCGAAACTTTCGACACCGAGCGCGCGCACGCGGTGACGGCGCACCGTTCCCAGCCACGACAGCGTCGCCGGATGTCCGTCGAGCACCGTAACCAGCCCAGCATCGGGTGCGAGCGGCGCCAGAAGCCGTGCGATGTGCGAGTTCTCGCGCCGCGCCAGCCAGTCGGCATGAAGGCGGTCAGGCGAGGTCACCGCCAGCAGCCCGGCGCCGGGAATATCCTCGAGGATCTGGCGATGGGCCTCGATCGCCTCGGGCGCGACCGCCCCGACATAGGCGATGGCGAGTTCCGCGCCT
The DNA here is from genome assembly GCA_937926175.1 of uncultured Rhodospirillales bacterium. Taxonomy (GTDB): domain Bacteria; phylum Pseudomonadota; class Alphaproteobacteria; order CACIAM-22H2; family CACIAM-22H2; genus CALANV01. Next base: position 126,267 of record CALANV010000013.1, read on the forward strand.
GGCGCCGGCGCGCGCACCCAGTAGGCGCCGGCAATGATATCGGCTTCGTCTGCGGCATCGAGCGTTCGTGCCGGCTGGTCGAGCGGACGGGTCGAGAGCCGCAGATAGACCGCTCCGCCGTCTTCGGCCTGCATATGGCCGAAGCCCCAGCGCATCACCGTCGACAGCTCGTCGACGAAGGCCGGCTCGAAATAGGTGAGCCCGGGCATGCCCATGCCGATCAGCGGCGTGATGATCGATTGATGCGCGCCGCCCTCGGGCGCCAGCGTGATGCCGGACGGCGTCGCGACGACCATGAACCGCGCGCCCTGGTAGCAGGCGTAGTTGAGCGCATCGAGGCCGCGCGCGATGAACGGGTCGTAGAGCGTGCCGATGGGAAGAAGACGCGCCCCGAACAGCGGTCCTGCCAGGCCGAGGGCCGCGAGCATCAGGAACAGGTTGTGCTCGGCAATGCCGAGTTCGACATGCTGGCCGTCCCGGTTCATCACCCAGCGCTGGGCGGAGACGATCTTCTCGTCACGGAACACGTCGGACTGCTCGCTTCGATGGAAAATGCCCCGCCGGTTGACCCAGCCGCCGAGATTGGTCGAGACCGTCACGTCGGGCGACGTCGTGACGATGCGCGCCGCCAACGGCGTATCGCTTCCGGCCAGTTCGTACAGAATGCGGCCGAACCCCTCCTGCGTCGACATCTTCTCCGCAGCGGGCCGCGGAAACGAAGTCGGCACCGGCAGCGCCTGCGTCTCGTATTGCCGGGGAAACCGTTGCGCGAACGGCACGCTCTTGAGAAACCGGTCGAGTACCTCGGCGGGAAGATCCATCCCGGCGAAGCGGTCCCACTCCTGCCCGTCGGCGATGCGCATCTCGGCCTTGAAGGCGGCCATCTGCTCCGGGCTCATCAGGCCGGCATGGTTGTCCTTGTGCCCGGCGAGAGGCAGGCCGTAGCCCTTGATCGTGTACGCGATGAAACAGGTCGGGATGTCGTCGGCGGCGGCCGCATCGAACGCTTCGAGCACCGTTTCCATGTCGTGGCCGGCCAGATTCGTCATCAGCCGGTGCAGTGCGGCGTCATCGTGCTGTTCGAGGAGCGTCCGGATGCCGGGCACGTCGCCGAGATCCTTGAGGAGATGCTCCCGCCACGCCGCTCCCCCCTTGAAGGTGAGCGCTGAGTAGAGCGAGTTCGGGCAGTCGTCGATCCACCGGCGCAGCGCATCGCCGCCCGGCTGCGCGAACGCCGCTTCGAGCAGCTTGCCGTACTTGAGCGTGATGACGCGCCAGCCCATCGATTCGAAGACGCCGTCGATGCGCGCGAACAGGCGGTCCGATACGACGGCGTCGAGGCTTTGGCGGTTGTAGTCGATCACCCACCAGACATTCCGGACGTCGTGCTTCCAGCCCTCGAGCAGCGCCTCGAAGACATTGCCCTCGTCGAGCTCGGCATCGCCCACCAGCGCGACCATGCGGCCCTCCGGCTGATCGCCGGTCATGCCCTTGAGTCGAACGTAGTCCTGCACGAGCGCGGCGAAGATCGTGAGCGCAACGCCGAGGCCGACCGAACCGGTCGAAAAGTCGACGTCGTCGGCATCCTTGGTCCGTGACGGATAGGATTGTGCGCCGCCAAGCGCGCGGAACCGTTCGAGCTTTTCGCGCGACTGGTGTCCGAGCAGGTACTGAATGGCGTGAAAAACCGGGCTTGCGTGCGGCTTGACGGCGACGCGGTCCTCGGGACGCAGGACGTGGAAGTAGAGCGCAGTCATCAAGGTGACGAGCGAGGCGCTCGAGGCCTGATGGCCGCCGACCTTCAGTCCGTCACGCTTTTCCCGCAGGTGATTGGCGTTGTGGATCATCCACGACGAAAGCCACAGTACCTTGCGCTCGAGCTCGCGAAGGATTTCCACCTTCGACGGCATCACGAGCGGCGGGGCGCTACTGCGCTGCAACACGGCATCTGCCATAGCAAGCTCCGACCATGCGTTGCGATTACATTAAAGCTCGCGGCCGGGAAAAATGTTGCGATCTCTTGCCCACTTACACTTGTTTGCGCAAATATTATCCTATTTCTAGGGGATTTGTGCATGATTCTTGCACAGAGTGCGCTCGACGCCATCGACCGGAAAATCCTGAAACACCTTCAGGAGAACGCGCGGCTGTCCAACACCGAGCTGGCGGAGCGTGTCGGGGTTTCGGCATCGCCGTGTTGGCGCCGCATCCGGGCGATGGAGGAGGCCGGCGTCATCAAACGGTACGTGACGCTGGTGGATCCAACAGCCGTCGGGCTTCAGATCAGCGTCTTCATCAACGTGACGCTCGATAAACAGATCGAGCCCGCGCTCGAGACCTTCCAGAAGGCGATCCTGAAGCGGCCCGAAGTCATGGAATGCTATCTGATGACCGGGGACTTCGACTATCTGCTGCGCGTCGTGGTTCCGAGCCTGGAAGCCTATGAGCGGTTCCTGATGGCGCACCTGACGCGCATTCCCGGCGTCGCCAGCATCAAGTCCAGCTTCGCGCTCAAGCAGGTGAAGTACACGACGGCGCTGCCGCTCGAATGACGGCGCTCATTCGGCTGCCGCGAATCGGGAAATTGCAAGCTGCTGCAGGCATATGCCAACAATCTCGTCAACGCATGGCGGCGTGGCGCGCGAATCAGCGACGCAATACGACATAGTCCCTGTCACGCACCGTCACCGTATTGGCCGCCCCGGGCCAGAACTGGGTGATCACGCCATGACTCAACCATAGCCGAGCGTTTGGACGGAGGCCCGTGAACTTGAAACTCACCCGCGCACGTCTCTGTATGTAGAAACGCCACTTGTTGGCGTTGTTGGTATCCATCCAGCCGAACACGATCGCCGAGAAATCGATGTACGTCTGGGCGATCTCATGCGGTTGAACGCCAAGCGCCGTTCGCGCCTGAGTGGTGAGCTGGTTTTCCAACGCAGTTTGGAGACCGGCGTTCTGCCGGTCCCAGTTCGGATAATAGCCGGCACCGGACAGAATCACGGGATCTTGCAGCGTCTGCCCCTGCCGCTTCCCGGCCTTCGTCACACGGGAAGGCGGAAGCGTTCCTTGCCAGCGCCGGGCCATGAGGGCATCGCGATGGGCCCGATCCGCCATCGCTTGATCTCCGTTCGGCGGTGGATTCGGTGCATGCTCGCCGATTGCATTGAGGTGGTAGACGGTCGGCGCCTCTTCCGTGCCCTCGACGACGACGGTGCAGCCATTGACGACGGATGTAAGGAAGATGCACGGGGGGCCGCCATGCTTCGTCGCACGCTTGTCGACGAGCGTGATCTTGCGCGTCTCATTTTGGGCATAGGGCAGCCAGAACAGCGGAAAATGGCCGGCCTGATAGGCCTGCGACAGGGTAACGACGTGGAGGCCGTTGTATTCAGGTGTACTGGCGGAGTTGATGTCGCCGTAGACCACGCGGGACGCGCTGTCCACGCTCTTGTAGTAGAGAATCTGCTGGTCCTCGGGGTAATCGCGGTTGTAGCGGAGCGTCCGCAGGTCCTTGAACGTCGTGCCGATGTCGACGACGTGCAGGACGTGACTCTGCGCGAAGACTGATGCGTTCGTGACGAACTGATTGTTGAGCTGCTGCGTCATTCCAAACCTGGTGCGGTGGCGGTGGGCACGAGGACTTGGCGATGCGGAACGCTGGCCGCCAAGAGCGCACCGGCGACGCCGTAGCTACCACTCTAGCGCGCAACTTGTATCGCGTCAGCGCAATTTTTCAGAGAAACAGACGATTATCGGAAAACGCCGGCAAGACCGGTCCGATCCTGCGCCTCGATCAGGAACACGATGTCCGACGGTCCCCGCCCAAGCACTTGGACCGAAGCCGCGCCGGCACAGCATTCGCGCATGTTCAGACATCCGCGGCCGGCCCGGTTTACGGTGCCATAAATTCGACAATGGAAGCTCTTGGCCGTGCGCGCACCTGGTTCGCGCGCCTACGGACTGCGGCGCAAAACACGGGACGCAGCCATCCGACTCTCCTGCGTCTTCGGTTTCAGCGCGCGATGTCGAGGCTGGCTCCTTGCCTGCAGGCGCATCCGCAGGGCGCTAGACGTCGAGATTCGCGACCTTGAGCGCGTTGTCCTGGATGAACTCGCGGCGCGGCTCGACGATGTCGCCCATCAGCGTCGAGAACACCATGTCGGCATCTTCGCTGTGGCTGATCTTGACCTGCAGCAGATGGCGCGCCGCGGGGTCGAGAGTCGTCTCCCATAGCTGTTCGGGATTCATCTCGCCCAGCCCTTTGTAACGCTGGATGGTAATACCCTTCTTGCCGATCTCGAGCACGGTGTCGATCAGCTTGGTCGGCCCGGTAATCTCGACGGTATGCTCGACCTTCTCGCCCTTTTCCTGCTGCACGGTGACGAGTTTTGCGAAGCGCCCGTAGATCTCCTGCAGCTCGCCGGCCATGTCGAGCAGCCGTCGCGCCTCGACCGAATTGATGACGACGTGGTCGATGACGGCACGATCGGTTTCGCCGCGCAGGCGCCGCTCGAAGACGAGCGTACCGTTCTCGAACGTCCCCTGCCAGCCGCGATCGGTCTCCGGGGCGAGCGCATCGAGCCGGCGCGCGACGACATGGGCCACGGCCTGGGCCTTCTCCGCATCGCTCAGCAAGGCCGGATCGAGCGCGCCGAGGATCGCCGCCTGCTCCACCGCGTCGCGATAGCCGACGCGGCGCGCGAGCGGCGTGATCAGCGCCTTGGCGACGCGCGCCCGTTCGACGACGTTGCGCAGGTCGGCCCCCGCGCGCTGGCTGCCGTCGAGGCCGACGACCAGCGTCATGTTGTCGATACCGCCGTCGATCAGGTAGTTCTCAAGCGCCCGCTCGTCCTTCAAGTAGACTTCGGACGAGCCGCGCTTCGCGCGGTAGAGCGGCGGCTGCGCGATATAGAGATAACCGGCGTCGATCAGCGGCCGCATGTGCCGGTAGAAGAACGTCAACAGCAGCGTGCGGATGTGCGAGCCGTCGACGTCGGCGTCGGTCATGATGATGATCTTGTGATACCGCGCCTTCGCGAGGTCGAAATCCTCGGATCCGATTCCGGTGCCGATTGCCGCGATCAGCGTGCCGATCTCGGCCGATGACAGCATCTTGTCGAAACGCGCGCGCTCGACGTTCAGGATCTTGCCCTTGATGGGCAGAATCGCCTGGAACACGCGGTTGCGTCCCTGCTTGGCCGAACCGCCGGCGCTGTCGCCCTCGACGATGAAGAGCTCGGACTTGGCCGGGTCACGCTCCTGACAGTCGGCGAGCTTGCCGGGCAACGAAGCCATGTCGAGCGCCCCCTTGCGCCGGGTGAGTTCGCGCGCCTTGCGTGCCGCCTCGCGCGCGGCGGCCGCCTCGACCACCTTGCTGATGATACGCTTGGCGTCGGCCGGATGCTCCTCAAACCACTGGGCGAGTCGGTCGGCGCAAATGGCTTCCACCACCGGCCGCACTTCGGAGGAGACGAGCTTGTCCTTGGTCTGGGACGAGAATTTCGGGTCGGGAACCTTGACCGACAGCACGCAGGTAAGCCCCTCGCGCGCGTCGTCGCCGGTCAGCGTGATCTTCTCCTTCTTCGCAAGCCCCGTCTCGTTCGCCACGTTGTTGATCGTGCGGGTCAGCGCCGCGCGGAACCCGGCGAGGTGCGTGCCGCCATCCTTCTGCGGAATGTTGTTGGTGAAGCACAGCATCGTCTCGTGGTACGCGTCGGTCCACTCCATCGCGACCTCGACGGTGATGCCATCGCGCTCACCGCGGATGCTGATCGCCGGGTGAAGCTGGGTCTTGGAGCGGTCGAGGTACCTGACGAACGCCTCGATGCCGCCTTCGTAGAACATCTCCACGGTCTTCGCCTCGACGCCGCGCGCATCGGTCAGCACGAGCTTGACGCCCGAGTTGAGGAAGGCGAGCTCGCGCAGACGATGCTCGAGCGTGTCGAAGTCGAACTCCGTCTTGGTGAAAATCTTCGGCGAGGGCAGGAACGTCACGCGCGTGCCGCGGCGCCCGTTCGCGTCGCCGACGACGGCCAGCGGCGCCTCGGGTTCGCCGTTCCGGAACCGCATGAAATGTTCCTTGCCACCGCGCCAGATCGTGAGCTCGAGCACCTCCGACAGCGCATTGACGACCGAGACGCCGACGCCGTGCAAGCCGCCCGAAACCTTGTAGGAGTTCTGGTCGAACTTACCACCGGCATGAAGCTGGGTCATGATGACCTGGGCCGCCGATACGCCCTCCTCGGGATGGATCTCGGTCGGGATGCCGCGGCCGTTGTCGACGACGGTCACCGAACCGTCCGCGTTGAGCGTGACGTCGACCTGCGTGCAATAGCCGGCAAGCGCCTCGTCGATCGAGTTGTCGACGACCTCGTACACCATGTGATGCAGGCCGGAGCCGTCGTCGGTATCGCCGATGTACATGCCGGGCCGCTTTCGCACGGCATCAAGGCCGCGAAGGACCTTGATCGATTCGGCCCCGTAGCTATCGGCGGCTGCATCGACTTTGAGTTGGCGAGAGGTATCGTTCATCGTGGTGTCAGCGTCGCATCGAGTACACGGAAGAATTGGGCGCGCCCGCGCAAGCCCGCGAAGAGCTCGTCGTCCGTCCCGGTAAGCCAGGCCTGCGCACCGAGCGCCGCGATCTCGTCGAACAGCGCCGCGCGGCGGGCACCGTCGAGATGTGCGACGACTTCGTCGAGCAGGAGCAGCGGCGGCTGGCCGCGCTCGACGGTCAGCTCGCGCGCGACGGCCAGAATGATCGACAGCAGGAGTGCCTTCTGCTCGCCGGTCGAGCACTCGGCCGCCGGGCGGCCCTTGTCGGCGAAGCGGACGGCGAGATCGGCGCGGTGCGGCCCCGCACTGGCGCCGCCGAGCTGTGCGTCCATGCTCCGCGCGCTGGCGAGCGCCGCCCTGAGCCGCTCCTCGGCGGCGAGCGCCGGCATCTCGGCGAGCCAGTCATGAACATCTCCGGTCAGCGCAACGGCGGCGCTCGGAAACGGACCGATTCCTTCGGCCGCGGCACGATCGAGACGCGCGGCGACCATTGCGCGGGCCGCGGCGATCGCGATGCCGTGGCGCGCCATGCCGTCCTCCAGCGCATCGAGCCAGGCCGGATCGGCCGATCCCTCGGCGAGAAGACGGCTGCGTTCGCGCAAGCAATGCTCATACGCGGCGACGCGGCCGGCGTGTTCGGGATCGAAGCCGAAGACGAGGCGGTCGAGGAAACGTCTGCGCGCGGACGGCCCCTCGAGAAACAGGCGATCCATGTCGGGCGCGAGCCACACGACGCTGAGAACCGCGGACAGGTCCTTCTGATGCGCCGTCCTGCCGTCGATGCGCACGCTGCGGCGCTCGCCGCCGTCGCCCTCCCGGCCGGTGCCGATCGACCGCGTCCCGAGCGACGTCTCGAGCATTACGGCCACGGCCCAGGGTCCGCACGACGTGCCGTCGGTCGCGCGGCGGTCCGGCTCCGTCAGTTTTGCCCGGCGCAGGCCACGACCCGGGGCAAGAAAGGACAGCGCCTCCAGCACGTTGGTCTTGCCGGCCCCGTTCGGTCCAGTGAGAACGACGGGTTCGCGTCCGACATCGACGCGCAGCCGGGCATAGCAGCGGAAATCGGACAGCGTCAGTCGCGTGATGGCGGCAATGCCACGATCCGCCGCGACGTCGCCGGCTGCTCCGGGATGTATGGGGCGAGGGGCGAGTCCTGCCACGTCCGCTCCTGCCCTAGACCCGCATCGGCATGAGCACGTAGAGCGCGCTCGTATCGGTCACGTCCTGAACGAGCGTCGGCGACGCCGCATCGGCCATGGAGAATCGTGCACCCTCGCCCTCGATCTGCTGGGCGATGTCGAGCAGATAGCGCGAGTTGAACCCGATCTCGATGGGCGCACCGGTATAGCGCACCTCGATCTCCTCGGTGGCGCTTCCGGCATCCGGACTCGTCGCCGACAGAGTGAGCTGGCCATTGGCGATGGTGAGCTTCACGGCGCGCGACTTGTCGGTGGAGATGGTCGAGACGCGATCCACCGCCGCCGCAAAATCGCGGCAGTTCACCTCAAGCACCTTGTCGTTGTTCGTCGGAATCACGCGCTCATAGTCCGGAAACGTGCCATCGATCAGCTTCGAGGTCAGAATCGCGTTGTCGAAGGCGAAACGGACGCGCGTGTCGGACAGGCCGACCGATACCGTACCTTGCGTTTCATCGAGCAGCTTGCGCAGCTCCATCACCGTCTTGCGCGGGATGATCACGCCGGGGATCTTCTCGGCGCCGGCGGGCAGCGCCATTTCCATGCGCGCGAGCCGGTGCCCGTCCGTCGCGACCGCGCGCAGAACCGGCAGGCCATTGCTCTGTCCCGCGTGGAAATAGATGCCGTTCAGGTAGTAGCGCGTCTCCTCGGTCGAGATCGCAAACCGCGTGCGATCGATCATGCCGCGCAGATCGGCCGCCGAAAGCTCGAAGCCGTGCTGCAGTTCGCCGCCGGCCATCTTCGGGAAATCCTCGGCCGGAAGCGCGGCAAGGGCGAAGGTCGAGCGCCCGGCCCGCAGCGTCACCTGGCCCTTGTCCCCGGCGGCTTCGAGGCCGATCTGGCTTCCTTCGGGCAGCTTGCGCACGATGTCGTAAAGGGTGTGCGCCTGTACCGTCGTCATGCCGGTGCGGCTGACCTCGGCGAGGACACTTTCGACGATGGCAATGTCCATGTCGGTCGCGGTCAGCGACAGCTTGTCCTTGGCGGCCTCGATCAGCACGTTCGCAAGGATGGGTATGGTATTGCGGCGCTCCACGACGCTCTGCACGTGGCCCAGGGCCTTGAGGAGCGCGGTGCGTTCGATCGTCAATTTCATGGCGCTGAGTTGGCGTCCTTTTGGTTGTAGAGGGCCCCGGTCATCCGGCTGCCCGGCGGGCTTCCGGACCCCCCGGAAACCGCCCCCCGCACGGCCGCCGGCGGACGCAGCCGGCTCGGCCTTCCGACAGGAGTGTCAGTATATCAGAAGGGGTTGAAATTTAAACGGATTTCCTCGTCATAAGGTGGGAAATCCGGGGCCGTTTTCAAGGGGTTGAGCGCGCCTTCCGGCGGGTCCTGGCGAGGCTCGTTTCAAGCACAATTTCGACGGCGCGGCGAAGCGTGGGGAACTCCATCGAGGCGAGGCGGCCAAGCTCGTGCTCGCCGCCGCGGGCCAGCATCTCGGCGACCTGCGCCCGCAGATACGGCAGATGAACGAAGCCGCACGGCACGCGGGGCGAGGTCGCCCGCAGAAAACGGTACATCGCCGCATTGCAGAGATACGTGCCCGCCGTGTTCGACAGCCGTGCGGGGATGCCGTGACTGAGCAGCGCCTGTCGGATGCGCGGCAGATCGAGCCGGGACCACAGCGCCGGCCCCGCCCGCGGATCGAGCGCCTCCGCCTCGACGAGACGGCCGGCGTTGTCCGGGATCTCGAAGGCGGCAAGGTTGAGCGCGACCCGCTCCAGACGAATGACGGGCTCGCCCGCCGCAAGGCCAAGATTGACGATGACGAGCGGGTCGAGTTCGCTCAGGATCGTCGCGATCGCATCATCGAGACGCGCGAAATCGACCGGCAGGATACGGCCGACGACATCGACGCCGCCCACGACCGCGCCGTCGAGCCGCCGCGCCAGTTCGGCAGAAGGGTTCAAGCTGTGCCCGGCAAACGGCTCAAAGCCGGTCACGAGGGCGACCCCGGATCGCCGCCGCCTACGCCGCGTCGAACTCATCGGCGTCCGTTAATGGCAGGGCCGGCGCCGGTCATTCGGCGCAAGCGGCAGCGAGCCGACGCCCGTCCCGGCTCACGCCTCAAGCATGCGGCGGAGGAGCTCGATGTCCTCCGAGAAGCTCTGATCGGTCGCGCGCAATTCCTCGATCTTGCGGACAGCATGCATCACTGTCGTGTGATCGCGACCGCCGAACTTGCGGCCGATTTCCGGCAGCGAGCGGGACGTCAGCTGCTTGGCGAGATACATTGCAACCTGCCGTGGACGCGCGACCGCCCGGGCGCGCCGCGGGCTGTGCATGTCGGCGAGACGGATCGAGTAGTGCTCGGCAACGCGCTTCTGGATCTCCTCGATCGTCACGCGACGGTCATTGGCGCGTAGAAGATCGTGGAGGACCTCCTGTGCGCTCTCGAGCGTGATCGGGCGGCCGACGAGCTGGGCGTGCGCCACGATGCGGTTCAGCGCGCCCTCGAGCTCGCGGATGTTCGAAGTGATCTTGTGCGCCAGGAACTCCAGCACCTTCGGCGGCACGCTGACGCCGAGCTGTTCCGACTTCGACTGCAGGATGCCGAGCCGAAGTTCGTACGTGGTCGGATGAATGTCGGCGACCAGCCCCCAGCCGAGGCGCGAACGCACCCGCTCCTCGAGCCCCTCGAGATCGGTCGGACTCTTGTCGGCGGAGAGGACGATCTGGCGGTTCTGGTCCACCAGCGCGTTGAATGTGTGAAAGAACTCTTCCTGGGTGGAGTCCTTTCCGCTGATGAACTGGACGTCGTCGATCATCAGGACGTCGACGGAACGGAACTGTTCCTTGAACGCCATCGTGTCCTTGAAGCGCAGCGCCCGGATGAACTGGTACATGAACTTCTCGGCCGAGAGATAGATCACCCGACGCTGCGGATGCCGTTTGCGGATGTGCCAGGCAATCGCATGCATGAGGTGGGTCTTGCCGAGCCCCACCCCGCCATAGAGGAACAGCGGATTGAACGGCACCTTCGCCTCGTCCGCGACGCGACGGGCTGCCGCCGTCGCGAACTCGTTCGACTTGCCGACGACCCAGTTCTCGAACGTGAAGCGCGGATCGAGCGGTGCACCGAAATCCTCGCGATCCTCGGACGTCACCGCCGGAGCGGCCTCGGGCTGTGGCGAGGTGCGCGGCGCGATCGGCGTCACGGGACGGCCGCCATGCACGGCTTCGAGCCGTCCGCCGGCCGACGGTTCAGCGCGCGGCGGGCTCGCCTGCACGACGATCTCGATGCTCCGGATCGCTCGGTTCTCCATGCTCCAGAGCGCGCGGATGCGATCCGCATAATGCGACCGCACCCAGTCCCGCATGAAACGGGTCGGGACGGCGATCTTGATTTCGCCACGGTCGACCGAAACGAGTGTCAGTGGTTTCAGCCAGCTCTTGAACGCGGCTTCACCGAACTCGGCCTTGAGCTTACCCCGGATACGCGCCCATTGCGCGTCGATCGACGTATCCGTTTCCTGCGCCATCGTTCAGTCCTGCGTCCAAGGCAGTCCGGCCGCCTTCCAGCCGGAGACCGCACCCCGATGCCGGGCGGAATCGTGCGGTCCTTCAAATCCACCGGCCAGATTGTAGCAACGACGATACCCGCGCGCCGTCATGGCGATCGCCGCGGACTTCGAGCGGGCACCCGAACGGCAAAGGAATATCACGGGAGCGGTCTTCGGCACGCCGGTCGCCTCGAGCTGCATCGCGAAGTTCGGATTCTCGATCATGCGCGGAGCGGGATCGGCAGTCCAGTTCTGCCAGGGTATGAGCAAGGGTTTCTTGCCGATCGAGGAAAGATCGGGCAGACCGACGAACGACCACTCGGGTTGAGAGCGGACATCGACGAGAACGGCGGCTGCATCGCTCGACAGCAGGCTCCATGCCTCCTGCGGCGAAAGATCGCCCGCATACCCGCCCGTCGTTTCACCCGCCATCGCTTCGCCGCCCCTTTGCTGCGCCGCCGTGCCCTTTCGTCGCGTACGGCTGCAACATCCCCTAGCACTCACACCCTAACGACTCATTTCCGTTGCCCGCCTCCCAACACCTTCGGCATCGAGCACGAGCCCCCGGCGAGGACAATACGAAGACCGATTTCGCCCCCGAAACGCCCGACCCTGTCTTTTTCGTCGTATATCAGAGACGACGACCGCCACTTGTGCCTCCGAAATATTGGTTTCGACGATCGTCAAACGCGACTCTAGTCACCCCTCGCAGGATGCGCAACGTGATCGAACGGGGAACATGGAAGAATCGTGGACCATCGTTGCGTACACGCCACGATATGCATGGGCGATCGAGAATCTCGTCTAGATTTTCGGAAACTTGGGATCACGTATATCAACCGATGCGCGCACCGCACAAAAACCAGTGAGCGAAAAAAAGAAATGCCCGCGCGCCTCTTGGCGTGCGGGCGTTTCCTAAACCACCGCTGCGACTTTGAATCCATCGCTGCGGTTTATTTAAAAGCGTCTCGCGGTTAAAGCGCCTTGATACGAGCAGAAAGACGCGACAGCTTGCGCGCGACAAGATTCTTGTGCACGACCTTCTTTGCGGCACCGCGCATCAGCTCCGGCTGCGCGATACGCAGAGCTTCCCGTGCCGCTTCCTTGTCGCCGCTGGCGATCGCCATCTCGACCTTCTTCAGATAGGTCTTGATGCGCGACTTACGTGCGCGGTTGATTGCCGCGCGCCGCTCCGCCTGACGCGCGTTCTTGCGCGCGGATTTCGTCTTGGCCATTGCCGTCTCGATCCGTCCGAATTGTCGAGAAGGCGCGTTTATAGCCCCGGCATGTCCTGCCGTCAACGGCGCGCCCCGGCCGCGGTTTACCGGTGCTTGAACTGCGGCTGGCGCTTCTCGACGAACGCCGACATCCCCTCCTTCTGATCCTCGAGGGCGAACGTCGAATGGAACAGCCGACGCTCGAACCTAACGCCTTCGGAGAGGGTGGTTTCATAGGCCCGGTTGACCGCCTCCTTGACCATCATCACGACCGGACGGGACATCTCGGCGATCCGCTGGGCGGTCTTGATGGCCTCGTCGAGGAGGTCAGCGGCAGGGACGACGCGGCTCACGAGCCCGGCACGCTCGGCCTCTGCCGCATCCATCATGCGACCGGTCAGACACATTTCCATGGCCTTGGATTTGCCGACGAAACGCGTGAGGCGCTGCGTGCCGCCGGCGCCGGGAATGGTGCCGAGCGTGATCTCCGGCTGCCCGAACTTTGCCGTGTCGGCGGCCAGGATGAAATCGCACATCATCGCGACCTCGCAGCCGCCGCCAAGCGCGTAACCGGCGACGGCGGCGATGATCGGCTTGCGGCACGTGGTGATCCGCTCCCAACCGTTGGTGATGAAGTCACGCAGATACGCATCCATGTACGTCTGGTCTTTCATCTCCTTGATATCGGCGCCGGCGGCGAAAGCCTTTTCGTTGCCGGTAATCACCACCGCGCCGATATTGTCGTCCGCCTCGAATGCGTCCAGCGCCGCCCCAAGCTCCGTCACCAGCGGCGTCGACAAAGCGTTCAGCGCCTTCGGTCGATTGAACGTGATCAGGCCGACACGGCCACGGGTTTCAACCAGAATGTTCTGGTAAGCCATCGATTGTCTCCAGCCGTTGATTCCCGGTTTCGGGATGCGCCGCCGGCTTTTCAGTCCGGCGAAATGAAGAAACGAACCATCAGGCGCCGCGGGTCGGCGCCCCCACGCGGATCGAGAAACTCGAGGCGAAGGGTTTCGCCCTCGCGAACATAGCTGTCGGAACCGATCGCCTGCCAGCCGAGCTGGGGCAGGGTGCGCGCATAGAAATCGCGCACCGCATCACGCGCCACCGCGCCCTCGGCATAGGCCTCGACGATGCGCCCGGCGGGCGCATCGAATACGACGCCACGGTCCGCGAGCACCACGAGGCCCGGCATGAGCGGCATGTCCTCGATACCGTCGACGAAGCGATCGGCGGCCACCGCCGCGCCACCCGTCACGACATGTGCCCCCAGCGCGACAAGGCCTAACAGGTGTGACAGAACCCGCAGCATGGTGGCTCTCTAGCTAGCTCAGCGTTGCCGTTTCGGACAATAGAAAGTGGAACGCCCGCCTTGCACGATACGCTTGACAAAACCGCGACAGTCGCAGTGGGGGCAAGGCCGCCCCTCGCGATCATAGACGGCCCAAGCATGCTGAAACCAGCCGGCTTCGCCCGACGCCTGGACGTAGTCGCGCGCCGAGGATCCACCGGCCGCGATCGCGCGCCGTAGAACATCCTTGATCGCCGCCGTCAACCGGACCGCGCGCTCGCCCTGGACGGTCCCGGCGCAGCGCCGCGGCGAGATTCCCGATGCGTACAGGGCCTCGCACGCATAGATGTTGCCGAGACCGGCGACGACCCGCTGATCGAGCAGCGCCGCCTTGATCGAGATCTTGCGTCCAGCGAGCGCGGCGGCCAGAACATCCGGCGTGAACTGGTCGGACAGCGGTTCCGGCCCAAGTCCGGCAAAGCGCGGATCGGCATCAAGCTCGTGAGCGGCCACGAGATCCATCAGGCCAAACCGGCGCGGATCGGAAAACCGGATCGTCGTGCCGGCGTCGGTGGTGAACTCCACATGCTCGTGAAGACCGGGGTCGTCGGGCGAACGCGGTCCGATCACGAGCCGCCCGGTCATGCCGAGATGTATGATCAGGATGTCGTCGCCCATGACGGTCCGGGTTCCGGCATCGGACGGCGCCTGACCATCCAGTCGCACGAGGATGTATTTCGCCCGCCGGTCGACCGAAAGGATGCGCCGTCCTTCGACGCGCTCGCAAAACCGCGGCGGAAACGGAATCCGCAGATTCGCCCGACGCTGCAGCAGGCGAACGAACCGCCGCCCAACCAGATGGGGGCGGATGCCGCGTACGACGGTCTCCACTTCGGGCAGCTCGGGCATGACCGGAACCTAGCCCAAACCGGTCAGCCGCGCTATGTTCCGCCGCATGCCGGAATATGGCCCCAACGATGGCGGCACGACGCACTTCGGATTCCGCGAGGTGCCGGAAGCCGATAAGCCGCGCCTCGTCCGTGAAATCTTCGACCGGGTCGCGACGCGCTACGACCTGATGAACGACCTGATGTCGGCGGGCGTGCATCGCTTGTGGAAGACGAGCCTCGTGCGCGACGTCGCGCCACGGCCCGGCGAGATCATTCTCGACGTGGCCGGCGGGACCGGCGACGTGTCGATGCGGCTGCTCGACGCATCGGGACGGCGCGCCAGCGTCTTCGTATGCGACATGACGCCGGAAATGCTCGCGATCGGACGGGACCGTGCGCTCGACCGCGGCATTCTCGACGGACTGCACATCGTCGCGGGCGATGCCGAGAAGCTGCCGTTTCCCGACCGCAGCGTCGATGCGTACACGATCGCCTTCGGTCTGCGCAACGTGACGCGAATAGACGTTGCCCTGGCCGAGGCCCGTCGCGTGCTTCGTCCGGGCGGCCGCTTTTTCTGCCTTGAGTTCAGCCGCGTCGTCCTGCCCGTGCTGGATCGGCTCTACGATCTTTATTCGTTTACGGTACTGCCGGCCTTGGGAGAGATCGTCGCCGGCGACCGTGCCTCGTATCAGTATCTCGCCGAGAGCATCCGCCGCTTCCCGTCGCAGGAGGAATTGGTCGCGCGGATGACGGCGGCCGGACTGGAGCGCGTGCGGTTCCGCAACCTCTCCGGCGGCATTGCAGCCATCCATTCCGCTTGGCGCCTGTGATGCTTCGCACCGTTCGCAATCTCGGCCGGCTCGCCCGGATCGCGGTGACGCTCGCGCGCTACGATGCGCTGGTCGCCCTTGGCGGCCCGGCAATGCCGCGCACCTTGCGGCGCTTCGTCGTGCGACCGCACGAAAAGCACGAGGCGGCACGCCCCGGGCAACGCCTGGCGGCCGCGCTCACCCAGCTCGGGCCGAGTTTCATCAAGCTCGGCCAAGCGCTCTCCATCCGCGCCGATCTGATCGGCGAGACCGTGGCGGCCGATCTTTCCGAGCTGCAGGACCGTCTGCCGCCGTTTCCGGCGGCCCGGGCGCGCGAGACGGTCGTCGCGGAGCTCGGTCGTCCCCTCGATGAACTCTTTCTCGATTTCGACGATCTGCCTGTTGCCGCGGCGTCGATCGCCCAGGTTCATTTTGCGACGACGACGGACGGCACGCCCGTCGCCGTGAAGATTCTTCGGCCCGGCATCGAGACGCAGTTCGCGCGCGACCTCGACCTGCTTCTGTGGCTGGCCGAGTGCATCGAGCGCTATGTGCCGCGCCTGCGCCGCCTCAGACCGGTCGAGGTCGTCAACACGTTGGCGGAGACGGTACGGACGGAAATGGATCTGCGCCTCGAGGCCGCCGCCGCCTCCGAGCTGGCGGAGAACTTCGCCGGCGACCCGGACTTCCGGGTGCCGCGGGTGGACTGGCAGCGGACGGCACGGCGCGTGCTCACGCTCGAGCGCATCTCGGGCATTCCCGTCGACGAACGTGAGGCATTGATCGCGGCGGGTCACGACCCGCAGGACATCGTCGCAAAAGCCGCGCGCGCATTCTTCAAGCAGGTGTTTCGCGACGGCTTCTTTCATGCCGACATGCATCCCGGCAACGTGTTCGTGACTGCCGACGGCACGCTCGTCGCCGTCGACTTCGGGATCATGGGCCGGCTGGATCAGCGCACCCGGCACTATCTTGCCGACATGCTGGTCGGCTTCCTCAATGGCGACTACCGCTCGGTCGCCGAGGTGCATTTCCGGGCCGGTTACGTGCCGGCGACGCAATCGATCGGCGCCTTCACGCAGGCCTGTCGCGCGATCGGCGAACCGATCCTCGGGCGCCCGCTGCACGAGATATCGCTGGCACGGCTACTGGCGCAGCTCTTTCAGGTCACCGAGCAGTTCCAGATGGAGACGCAGCCCCAGCTTCTTCTGCTGCAGAAGACCATGCTGGTATGCGAGGGCGTCGGCCGACGCCTTGCGCCCGACGTCAACATGTGGAGCCTCGCACGGCCGCTGATCGAGGAATGGATGGCGGCCAATCGCAGCGTCGAGGCACGAACCAGAAATGCCGTTAACGAAGTCCTGGCGCGCCTCGAGGAACTGCCGGCATTCATCGCGAACCTCGAGAAATCCGTCGCCATGCTCGCCTCGGGCGGCGTGCGACTTCACCCCGAGTCGATCGCCGCCCTGTCGCAGCGGAACCGGCGCGGTGCCTGGATCTGGACGGTGCTCGCAGGCGCCGCGGCCGTTGCGCTTGCTATCCTGGCCTTCGACCCGTAAGCGCCGGCGGCGAGTTGCGCGCCTTCCTGTACACCGCTAAGTTAGCCTCGAATCCTGGATGTTTCGCGCCCGCGGCGAACCTACGGATCAGGTGTTCATGCTGCGCGACAAGCGGATCTTACTGATCATCTCGGGTGGTATCGCCGCCTACAAGGCGCTCGACCTGATTCGTCGTCTGCGCGAGCGCGGCGCGGACGTCCGCTGCATCCTGACACGGGGCGGCGCCGAGTTCGTTACACCGTTGTCGGTCGCAACGCTGTCGCGCAACAAGGTGTTCTCAGACATCTTCTCGCTGATGGACGAAAGCGAGATCGGCCATATCCGCCTCGCGCGGGAGTGCGACCTGGTCGTGGTCGCGCCGGCGACGGCCGACATCATCGCCCGCATGGCGACCGGACTGGCGAATGATCTCGCCACGACGGTGCTTCTTGCGACCGACCGGCCGGTCCTCATCGCGCCGGCGATGAATTTCGTGATGTGGGAACATCCGGCGACGAAAGCCAACGTCGAGACGTTGATCGAGCGAGGCGTACAGATCGTCGGGCCTGCGGAGGGCGAACTGGCGGAAGGCGAGGTCGGCGTCGGCCGCATGAGCGAACCGCTCGAAATCGTTCAGGCCATCGAGGCTTTCTTCCGCAGCGAGGCGGTGCTGAGCGGCTGCCGTGCCCTCGTCACGAGCGGCCCGACCTACGAGCCGATCGACCCGGTCCGGTTCATCGGCAACCGTTCGTCGGGCAAGCAGGGACACGCCATTGCCGCCGCCCTCGCGAGTCTCGGCGCCGAGACCACGCTGGTGACCGGGCCGACGCGCCTGCCGGATCCGCCGGCAGTCCATGTCATCCATGTCGAAACGGCCGAACAGATGCTGGATGCATGTCGGGCGGCCTTGCCCGTCGACGTCGCGGTGTGCGCCGCCGCCGTCGCCGATTGGAAGGTGGCCAGCCCCAGTTCCCAGAAGATCAAGAAGACCGGCGGCAAGCCGCCGACCCTGATGCTGGCCGAGAACCCCGATATCCTTGCCGCGATTTCACACGAGCCGGAACGACGGCCCAAACTCGTGGTCGGCTTTGCGGCGGAAACGGAAAATGTGATCGCAAACGCGGTCGCAAAACGCAAGAAGAAGGGCTGCGACTGGATCGTGGCGAACGACGTGTCGGCAGGCACCGGCACCTTCGGCGGTGACACCAACACCGTTCACGTCATCGACGAACGCGGCGCCGAAACCTGGCCGGAACTGCCCAAGGACGAAGTCGCGCGGCGACTGGCGCGCCGTATTGCCAGTCACCTTGCCGGGCCGCTGGCGTCGGCGAACTGAAACAGCACACCGCATGACGTCCGGGTCCATACTGGTCGCCATAAGGCGGCTTCCGCACGCGAGCGATCTCGCGCTTCCCGCCTACGCGACGGAGGCGAGCGCGGGCGTCGATCTGGCGGCGGCCGTAACCGAAAGCGTCACCATCGCCCCCGGCGGCCGCGCGCTGATACCGACAGGGTTTTCCATCGCGCTGCCGCCGGGATACGAAGCACAGGTGCGACCGCGATCCGGTCTCGCCCTCAAGCACGGCATCACGGTCTTGAACAGCCCGGGCACGATCGACGCCGATTATCGTGGCGAGATCGGTGTCATTCTGGCGAATTTCGGTGACGCCCCCTTCGTGGTGACCCGTGGCGCGCGTATCGCCCAGCTCGTCGTCGCCCCGGTCGCGCGCGTCGGCTGGAGGGAAGTGAACGAGCTGCTGCAAAGCGCGCGTGGGGCGGGCGGCTTCGGCTCGACCGGCACCCATGCGACAGGTGAAGACCGCGCGCGGCCGATGGAATAACGTCGACACCGCGCCTCCTTGCCCGGCACCGGGGGCGGAGCCATGAACGGATCGATGCAGGGAGATCGGCGGTGATGGAACTGACGGATGGCCAATTCAGGCGCTATGCCCGCCACCTGATCCTCGACGAGGTCGGCGAGGAGGGCCAGGCGAAGCTGCTTGCCGCGCGTGTTCTCGTGATCGGGGCGGGCGGCCTGGGTTCGCCGGCGCTGATGTATCTTGCCGCAGCCGGAGTCGGCACGCTCGGGATCGTCGACGACGATGTCGTCGACATGACGAACCTGCAGCGCCAGATCATCCATACGACCGACCGGATCGGCGTCGGCAAGGTCGACAGCGCGATCGCGACGCTGGCGGACATCAATCCCGAGGTGCGTGTCATCCCGCACAAGTTGCGCCTGAAAGCGGACAATGCCCTAAAGCTCGTATCGGAATACGACCTCGTGATCGACGGCAGCGACAATTTTCCGACGCGCTATCTGTTGAACGACGCCTGTTATCTGGCACGACGGCCGCTGGTCGCAGCCTCTTTGCTGCGCTTCGAGGGGCAGCTGTCGACGTTCAAGGCCTATAACGGCAAGGGGCCGTGCTACCGGTGCGTCTTTCGCGACCCGCCGCCCGCGGACCTGATTCCCCGCTGCGAGGAGGCTGGCATTCTGGGCGCGGTTGCCGGCGTCATGGGCACGCTGCAGGCCGCCGAGGCGCTGAAGGAATTGCTGGGGCTCGGCGAAAGTCTCTCCGGCACGCTCGTGATCTATGACGCACTCGGCACGCAGTTCCGCCGCATCCGGCTGCGCCGCGATCCGGCCTGTCCGCTCTGCGGCGACTCGCCGACGATCACGGATCTGTCGGCGCACAAATAGGCGAGCCGCCTACAACATCCCGGCGAGGACGCGGTCAGGCGGCGAGTGTCCGTCGACGAACGTCTTGATGTTGATGATCACACGCTCCCCCATCGCGACGCGACTTTCGAGCGTCGCCGAGCCCATGTGCGGCAGGAGAACGACGTTGTCCAGCGTGAGGAGCTTCGGATGAATTGCCGGCTCGTGCTCGTAGACGTCGAGACCGGCGCCGGCAATCTCGCGCGCCGCAAGACGCTCGGCCAGCGCCTCCTCGTCGATGACGTGTCCGCGCGAGGTATTGACCAGGAAGGCATGCGGCCGGATCAGCCGAAGGCGGCGCGCGGACAGCAGATGGAACGTCGCGGGCGTATGCGGACAGTTGATCGAGAGGATGTCCATGTGGGCGAGCATCTGGTCCAGGCTTTCCCAGTATGTCGCCTCGAGTTCGGCCTCGATCTCGGGATGGACGCGTCGGCGATTGTGGTAATGGATCGAGACGCCGAACGCACGGGCCCGGCGCGCCACGGCGGTGCCGATGCGCCCCATGCCGACGATGCCGAGGCGTTTGCCGCCGATCCGGGTGCCGAGCATCGAGGTCGGGCTCCAGCCGGTCCATTTGCCGGCGCGGACGAGCCGTTCACCCTCGCCGATCCGCCGCATGACCGCCAGAATCAGCGCCATCGTCATGTCGGCGGTATCGTCGGTCAGCACGCCCGGCGTGTTCGTCACCACGATGCCGCGGGCGCGCGCCTCCTCCAGGTCGATGTGGTCGACCCCGGTCCCGAACGAGGCGATGAGCTTCAGGTTCGGGCCTGCCTTCGCCAGCACCGACTTGTCGATGCGGTCGGTGACCGTCGGCACCAGGACGTGCGCCGTGGCGACGGCGGCGGCCAGCTCATCTGCGGTCATGGGGCGGTCGTCGAGATTGAGACGCGTGTCGAACAGCTCCATCATCCGCGTCTCGATGACGTCCGGCAGTTTGCGGGTGACGATGACGAGCGGGCGCTTCAACGACATCGTCGGCTTCCTCCTGTGACCTCGGCAGGGCAAGGGGTAGCAAGTGCCACGGTGCCTGTCCAGGCGACGTCCGTGCAGACGGACTTCTCTACCGGACCGCAATTCCTATAATCGCGCCCGCCGCAATCGCGTCATGCTTGCCTACACGATCCTGCTCCTGAGCCTCCTCGCCGTCGTCGATCCGGTGACCGCGCAGGCCCAGACCCGGTCACCCGCCGGCGAAACGTTGCCCCTCCCCCGTTACGTCAGTCTGCGGTCGGACGAGGTGAACGTCCGCACCGGACCAGGCGTCCGCTATCCGGTCGAGTGGGTATTCACGCGCCGCCACATGCCGGTCGAGGTGATCCAGGAGTTCGAGCATTGGCGGAAGATCCGCGACGTCGAGGGAACGGAAGGGTGGGTCCACCAGAGCATGCTGTCGGGCCGGCGCTATGCGCTCGTAACCGGCGAGATACGCACCCTGCGCCGTCGGCCGGAGGCCGATGCCCCAGCGGTCGCCCGCGTCGAGCCGGGGGTGATCGCCGAGCTCGTCGAGTGCGAGCGTCAGTGGTGCCGCATCGACGCCGACGGCATCAAGGGCTGGCTTCCGCGCAACGAGTTCTGGGGCGTCTACCCGAACGAAACCCTTCGGTAAGGGACGTATCCCGCGCGCATTTGCGCCTACGTCGCGAAATCCTCGACCAGCGCTGCGCGCGTGACCTCCGGCATCACGGCCATGTGGCTGTATTCCGGGTGGTCGATGCCGACGATGACCTGCGTGCCGGACGTACGGAACATCTCAATCTGCGCCGGCGTGAACGGAAAATGCATGAAATGGACGGACGACGTCTTGCCGTCCGCCTTGGTTCGCTCGACATCGCCTTCCGGCACGCCGCGGATCTGCTCGCCGCCGACCGTCATGAACATGTGCCGCTCGACCCCGCCGAGCCGCGCCAGCGTGCGCGCACGACGCACCGGATCATCGATCTCGAACATGACCGTGGCGACGAGTTCGTTCCCCTTCGGAATGAGGGGGTTGTAGGCACGGAGCTCGTCCTCGATCTGAGCTTCGCCGCCCCTCTCGATGAACAGCATCTCGTGCACCTGATGCCACATGGTCTGATAGTTCTCGAAATAGAACATGGCGAACGGACCGACCTCGAACCGCCGACACCGTTTGAGCGCAACCATGTTCTGGCGGAACGCCGCCCGTTCGCGGGCATACTGCTCCATCGGCATTATGTCGGCCCGGGTGATTTCGCGTTTGATGGTCGTCGACATCACATCAACCCGTAGGATTTAGCGAGCAGTTCGATCGGATGCACGGCGTGGGCGACGGCCGGCTTGCCTTCCTCGTCGAGGCGATCCATGCCCTGGACGATGTGCTCGCCGGCCAGCGGGCATTCGGATGCCAGATGCGCCTTGGCGTTCTTGACGGCGGTCTGTGCAACCGGGCGTCCGACCTTCAGGGCGGTCTCGAAATTCGCCTTCATGACGCCCCACGAGCCGCCGTGGCCCGAACAACGCTCGATGACGGCGAGATCGATACCGGGGATCAGGCGCAGCATTTCGGCACCCTTCGGCCCCATGTTCTGGGCCCGGGCGTGACAGGCGAGATGCATTGTCACGCCGCCGTCGAGCGGCTTCAGGCCCGGTACCAGCCCTTGCCGCTTCGAGATGTCGAGCACGTATTCGGCGACGTCGAATGTCGCCTCGGCCAGCTTCTTGACCTTCTCGTCTTCGGGCAGGATCAGCGGCCATTCGAACTTGAGCATGAGCGCGCAGGACGGCACCAGGGCCACAACGTCGTACCCCTCGTCGATGAGCGGTTCGAACGCGGCGGCGACCTTCCGGGCGTTTTCGGCGACCTTCTCGATCTCGCCATGCTCGAGCTGCGGCATGCCGCAGCAGCGCGGATAGACGACCTTGGTTTCGACGCCGTTATGCGCGAGCACGGCGCGGGTCGCCATGCCGATCCCGGGATTGTTGTAGTTGACGAAGCACGTGGCGTAGAGCGCCGCCTTGCGGCCGGCCTTCGCCGCCGGCGCGTCGGCATTGACCTGCACCGGCTCCTGCTTTGCCCGCACGGCGAACGTTTTGCCGTGAAACTTAGGCAGCTTCGCCTCGCGATGCACGCCGGCGACGCTCTCGAGCACGCTGCGCGCCACCTTGTTCTCGGTCGACCCGACCCAGTTCGCGAGCGGCGCGATCATCGCCCCGATACGGCCGTTGCGATCCGTCTTCGTCAGCTCCCGCTCCGCGAACGGGACCTTGCCCTTGCGCGCCTCGATGGCGCGATAGCGGAGCATCAGGTGCGGAAAATCGAGATTGAACTCGTGCGGCGGGACGTACGGACACTTGGTCATGAAGCACATGTCGCACAGCGTGCAGGCGTCCACGACCTTCTTGAAGTCCTCGCTCTTGACCTCGTCCATCACCTCGTTCGGCGTGGAGTCGACGAGGTCGAACAACCGCGGGAACGAGTCACAGAGGTTGAAGCAGCGGCGGCAACCGTGACAGATGTCGAAGACCCGGCGCAGCTCCGCATCGAGCTTCGCCTCATCCCAGAAATCGGGATTGCGCCAGTCGATCGGGTGGCGTGTCGGCGCCTCGAGGCTGCCTTCGCGCATGTCTTACGTCCCTTCGGATATCAGAACCAATCCAAGCACGGCGGCGGCCGAACGGTCGGAGGAACGCAAGAATAACGGCTGATGCGACGGAGTTGCCGTCAGCCGTGCCGTCTTGCGCCTCCAGCGCCGCTCGGCGCGCCGTCTCGTGCGCCAGACCGTCAGGCCGCTTAACGCTGCAGCAGCTCGTTCAGGGTCTTCTGGAACTTGCCCGCGTGCGACTTTTCGGCCTTGGCCAGCGTTTCGAACCAGTCGGCAATCTCGTCGAAGCCCTCCTCGCGGGCCGTACGCGCCATGCCGGGATACATGTCCGTGTACTCGTGCGTCTCACCGGCAATGGCCGCCTTGAGGTTCTGCTCGGTCGTGCCGATCGGCTCACCCGTTGCCGGATCGCCAACCTCTTCCAGGAACTCGAGATGGCCGTGCGCGTGGCCCGTCTCACCCTCGGCCGTCGACCGGAAAACCGCGGCGACGTCGTTGTACCCTTCGACGTCGGCCTTCTGCGCGAAATAGAGATAGCGCCGGTTCGCCTGGCTCTCACCCGCGAATGCGGCCTTCAGGTTCTCTTCCGTCTTCGTTCCCTTCAGCTTGGGCATGGTCTTCTCCCCACATTGACACGCAGAGTCGCTATGAATGACTCCGACTTCGCCCGCCGCCGGATCGGCGGTGGCTTAACCCGTATATGCGCCCAGCCGGGGAGGGGTGTCAATACTCTAGATCAATTCTAGAGTGGGGCTGAAGTCAAAGCGGCGTCTATATTTTTGCCGCCCCTGAAAGCCGGACGATGACGTCGACGCGACGCACGGACGTACCCGCCGGCGCCGCCGGAAGCGACGTGACATGGATCTGGTCGCCGGGAATGTCCTGCAGCTCGCCCGTGTCTTCGAAGAAGAAATGATGATGGTCGCCGATATTGGTGTCGAAGTATGAGCGCGTCGGATCGACGACGACTTCGCGCAGCAGGCCGGCCTCGGTGAACTGATTGAGCGTGTTGTACACCGTCGCCAGGGACACGCGAACACCCGCCCGCTGAGCCTCGGCGTGCAGCTGCTCTGCCGAAACGTGACGGTCACCGCCGTCAAACAAAAGGCGCACCAATGCAAGCCGCTGGCGAGTCGGCCGCAGGCCCGCGGCCCGCAACCGCTCGATGGCCTGTGCAAAGGGTCGATTCGCGCTCATATCGGAGCGTATATATGCGACGGCTGTTGTAAAATAAAGGGCCCCGCTGTAGATGCTGGCCAACTTTTTGGAATAGCTCGAAACTGAGCGCTCCCGCCCCGACACCGGGGCCGCGGATCGCCCCTCGCGCTGGAACCGGTACGACAGGGAGCCACCCGCGGCTCCCCCTCATGCCGGACTTTCAGCCGGCCGGGCCCACGCGGATGCGGGGGCGCGGCTAATCTCCGGTCTGGATCCGATCGATCAGCTGACGAACGGTCGGCACGAAGCCGTTCGAATAGAACGGATCCTCCGCAAAGCGGTAGGCGTTGTGCCCGGCGAACATGAGCTGGTGTTCGACGTCACCACCATGACCGATGTCCTGCAGCGTCTTCTGGATGCAGAACGAACGCGGATCTGCCTTCTTGCCCGTCGAGCCCTCCTCGTTCTGCGCCCAGTTCGAGAACAGGCACGCCGAAAGGCAACCCATGCAGTTGATCTGATCCGTCCGGATCTCCGCGGCCTTCTCCGGCGTGACGAAGATGAGGGTCGAGTCCGGTGTCCGCAAGGCCTCGGTGAAGCCCTCGCGCACCCAGCTTTCGGCCTTTTCCTTGTCGGCTTGGGTAAGATAGACGACGCGCCCGCGCGCACCGACGGCGAACGGCGTATCGAGTTCGCCGACCGGCGTCGACGAATAGGGAACCTGTCGGCGCGAGCGCTCCTGCAGTTCTCTGAGGAACTCATTGTTCACCGCCGACGAATAGAAGCCGGTCGGCGAGAAGCGATGGAGCAATACGTCGCCTGCCTTGAGCGTGAGAAGCTTGCGCTTCCACGCCTCGGAGATCGGGCTTTCCTTCGTCAGCAGCGGGCGTGTCCCGAACTGGAAGGCGATGGGACCGACATCCGGATTATCCAGGAAGTCTTCCCATTCGCGCAGATACCATACGCCGCCGGCCACGATGACGGGTGTCTGGTGGAGCCCGAACTCGTTCATCTGGCGCCGCAGCGCCACCACCCGCGGCAGCGGCGGCTCCGGCCGCAAGGGATCTTCGGCATTGGACAGGCCGTTATGGCCGCCCGCAAGCCAAGGATCCTCGTAGACGACGGCGCCGAGCCAGTCGCGAAACTTGTGATAGGCGCGTTTCCACAGCGCGCGGAACGCGCGCGAGGAGGATACGATCGGATAGTAGTAGACGCCGTAGCGCGCGCAGATTTCGGCGATCTTGTACGGCATGCCGGCGCCGCAGGTCACGCCGTGGATCAGGCCCTTTGCGCCCTCCAGCACGGCGTGGAGAATGCGTTCGGCCGCCCCCATCTCCCATAGGATGTTCATGTGGATGCGGCCCTGGCCGCCGGCGATCTCGTAGGCGACACGCGCCTGGGTGATCGCACCCTTGATGGCGTAGGCGACGAGCTCCTCGTGCCGCTCGCGTCGCGTCCGGCCGTAGTAGACGACGGGGATAAGATTGCCGTCGGCATCGCGCGCGTCGGCGTTGACCCCGGAGAACGTGCCAACGCCGCCACATCGTGCCCATGCCCCCGAACTCTCGCCGTTCGAGACGGAGATGCCTTTGCCGCCTTCGACCAGCGGCAGACATTCACGGCCAGAGAGGATTAGCGGCTTCAGTGCCTTCACGTTTCCATCCACCAATCATGTATTCGGAGTTCGGATGTGCCGGATGCCACCTTCATCCGCGCACAGGATCTACGCGCCGTGCCAGAAGCGCTCCTTAAATGCTGTAATATTTATATAGGCGCCACCACCGCGAAACACCAGCGGGGATGGTGCGGCCGCCGACGCCGCTCGACCGGACGTGGCCATTGCGCACTCGCAGGTCACGCCTAGGCCGCTGCTCTGAGGCCGTCCGCAATCACGGCGGGCGCATCAGTGATGACGGCGTCAGCGCCCCAGGCGATCAGCTCACGGGCACGCGCTGCCTCGTTCACCGTCCAGGTCAGGACCGCGAACCCCGCGGCCTTTATGTCGCGGATCGTGGCCTCGGTCATATAGCGTGCATTGGGATGCACGGCAGCGCAACCCAGCATTTCGGCCTGGCGCCGCCAATCGGGGGGAAGCTGGTCGACCAGATAGCCGCGCGGCAGTTCGGGCGCTGCGGCCCGGGCCGCCAAAAGCGAGTCGACGGAGAAGCTGGAGATGACCGGACGGGGTGCATCGGCCGGCCAATGCCGTTTGACCGTTGCGACAGCAATCTCGGCGGTCTCGCGTTCGCGGCCGCGGCAAGGCTTCACCTCAAGGTTGAAGCCCATTCCCAATGCGGCAAGAAGCTCGAGCGTCTCGGCCAATGTCGGAACGCGCTCGCCGGCGAAACGCGGGTCGAACCACGCGCCGGCATCGAGGCGCCGGATCTCGTCGAGCGTCCGGTCGCGGACGGCGCCGGTCCCGTCGGTGGTTCGGTCGAGCGTCGCATCGTGCATGAGGATGGGCTGCGAGTCGGCCGTCAGCTTGACGTCGAACTCGACCCAGCGCGCCCCTTCGACATGGGCACGCCGGATCGCTGCAAGCGTGTTCTCCGGCGCGTTCGCTTTGGCACCGCGATGCGCGATGACGGGCGGAACGGCGAGCGTCGCCATCAGCCACTCCTTCTCCCGCACGTTTTCTCCCGCACGTTCCGGCGCAGATTGCGGCAACCATCATGCGGCAACAGGTGCCACGGTCAGATACCACGGTTCAGGTCTGCGCCGCCCGCGACTCGCGGGACTTTTCCTTCTCGAATTGCTCCGAGATGTCCTCGCCCGTCACCTGGTCGACGCGCTTCATCGACAGCTTCACCTTGCCGCGTTCGTCGAACCCGATCAGCTTCACCTTGACGATGTCGCCGACCTTCACGACGTCGCCCGTCTTTTCGACGCGACGCGCGGAGAGTTCGGAGATATGCACCAGACCGTCGCGGCTGCCGAGAAAGTTCACGAAGGCACCGAAGTCCATGATCTTCACGACCTTCCCGGTATAGATCTGGCCCACTTCCGGTTCCGCGACGATCCCCTTGATCCACTCGATCGCGCGCTTCGCCGCATTGGCGTCGACCGCCGCGACCTTCACCGTGCCGTCGTCTTCGATATCGATCTTCACGCCGGTCGTTTCGGTGATCTCGCGGATCACCTTGCCTCCCGTGCCGATCACTTCGCGGATCTTGTCCTTGGGGATCGTGAACGTCGTGATCCGCGGCGCGTTCTTGCTGATCTCCGCACGCGGCGCGGTCAGGCCCTTGGCCATCTCGGCCAGAATATGCATACGACCATCACGCGCCTGGGCCAGCGCCTGCCGCATGATCTGCTCGTTGATCGACGTGATCTTGAGGTCCATCTGCAGCGACGTGATGCCGACCTCGGTGCCGGCGACCTTGAAGTCCATGTCGCCGAGATGATCCTCGTCGCCGAGGATGTCGGAGAGCACGGCGAAGCCGCTCTCTTCCTTGATCAGTCCCATGGCGATGCCGGCCACGGGCCGCAGCAGCGGCACGCCGGCGTCCATGAGCGCGAGCGATGCGCCGCAGACGGTCGCCATCGACGAAGAGCCGTTCGATTCGGTGATCTCGGACACGACGCGGATCGTGTACGGGAACTTCGCCTTCTCCGGCAGCACCGGATGGATCGCGCGCCATGCGAGCTTGCCGTGACCGACTTCGCGGCGTCCCGGCGAGCCGAGACGCCCGGCCTCACCCACCGAGTACGGCGGGAAGTTGTAGTGAAGCAGGAAGTGCTCGCGATACTCGCCTTCAAGCGCGTCGATGATCTGCTCGTCCTCGCCGGTGCCGAGCGTCGCGGTCACGAGTGCCTGGGTCTCGCCCCGGGTGAAAAGGGCGGAGCCGTGCGTGCGCGGCAAGACGCCGACCTCGCATCGGATCGGGCGGATCGAGGTCGTATCGCGGCCGTCGATGCGACGCCCGGTCGAAAGAATGGCGCTACGGACGATTTGGCTCTCGAGCTCCTTGAAGACGGTGGGGACAACCGCCACCTCGGCCGGATTGTCGGCCACGAGGGCAAGCGCCTTCTCCTTCACCGCCGCGATCTTCTCGTGCCGGACCTGCTTCACCGTCTCCTGATAGGCGGCGCGAAGGTCATCCCAGATCGCCGCCTTCAGCCGTTCGGTCACGGTCTGGATCTCGGCCGGAACTTCCGGCATCGGCCAGGGGTCCTTGGCGCAACGCTCGGCAAACTCGATGATCGCCTCGATGACCGGCTGGAAGTGCTGATGGCCGAACATCACCGCGCCGAGCATGACCTCCTCGGACAGCTCCTTGGCCTCGGACTCGACCATCAGCACGCCTTCCTGCGTGCCGGCGACGACGAGGTCAAGGGCCGAACGCGGCATCTCGTCGATCGGCGGATTGAGCTTGTACTGGCCGTCGATGTAGCCGACCCGTGCCGCGCCGATCGGCCCCAGGAACGGAATACCCGAGATCGTCAGCGCGGCCGAGGCGCCGATCATCGCCACGATGTCCGGGTCGTTTTCCATGTCATGCGACAACACCGTCGCGATGATCTGCGTCTCGTTGCGGAAACCCTCGACGAAGAGCGGCCGGATCGGCCGATCGATGAGGCGCGAGACCAGGGTTTCTCTCTCGCTCGGACGGCCTTCGCGCTTGAAGAAGCCGCCGGGGATCTTGCCGGCCGCGAAGGTCTTCTCCTGGTAGTTGACCGTCAGCGGGAAAAAGTCGACGCCGGGCTTCGGCGCCTTGGCCGCGACGGCGGTGCACAGGACGACAGTGTCGCCATAGGACACGAGCACGGCGCCGTCGGCCTGACGGGCAATACGTCCCGTTTCGAGGACAAGCTTGCGCCCGGCCCACATGATTTCCTTGCGTGTAATTTCGAACATCTCTTCCTTCCTTCCACGTACGTCACCGCACACCCCGGATGGGCGCGCGGCGTTGGCGCGGGGCTCAGTCCGGATGACTGAGTCTGAACGCGCCTACACAGTCCAATGGACCTTGAGCCCTATCGGCTCTCGCAGACTGGCCAGCGACAAGCGAGTGATCGGAGGTCTGGAGCGACGGGGGCGCGTACGTATCCCCCCGTCGCCGATTGCAAGAAAACGCGCACGCGGCTGTCACCTCCGATCCGCGTGGCGTCGTCAAACCGCGAGAGATCCGGTCGATCTGCACGGCCAGCGACTGTCTATACCGGGATTCCGGAATACCGGTCACGGCCGCTTACGCCTTCGGCCTAGCGCCGCAGTTCCAGTCTCTCGATCAGCGTCTCGTACCGCTTCGCGTCCTTGCGCTTCAGGTACTCGAGCAGCCGGCGCCGCTGGCCGACCATCATGAGCAGCCCGCGCCGCGAGTGAAAATCCTTGTTGTGCGTTCCGAGATGCTCGGTCAGGTTCTTGATGCGCTCGGACAGGATTGCGATCTGGACTTCCGGGGACCCGGTATCCCCTTCCTTCGTCGCAAAGGCCTTGATCAACTCGGCCTTGCGCTCAGCCGTAATCGACATCACCAGCTCCTTCTGGGTCATTCTCGACCCGGTTCGAGGTTGAGCACGCGCAGGGGATGAAGCCGGCCGTCTTCGACCCGGGTCAGCGCGACGAGCCGGCCAAGCAGGGTGGCCGCAACCACCTTTCCAACCGCTAGCGGCGCCGAATCCGTCCCGTCGTCGACGGGCCTCACTGCTGCACGCGGTATCGCGATCGACTGCCCTTGCCGGAGGCGAAGGCTGTCGGCGGCGGTCACGGCCAGCGCCGGGATGTCGTCCAGCGCGGTCTCGACCGCCTGCAGATACGCGAAAGCGGCTGGACTATGCCCCAGCGCTTCCAAGTTTTCCAGTGGAATTGCCGCCGCTTCGGTGAACCGGCCGACCGCCGTCCGCCGCAGCATCGCGACGTGTCCCACCGTCCCCAAGGCTTCGGCAATGTCCCGCGCGAGGCTCCGGATATAGGTGCCTTTGCCGCACTCGACCATAAATGTGGCGTGATCCGGGTCGGGAATATCAACCAATTCCAGCCGATGGATATGCACCTGACGGGCCGCCGGGGTCACGGTCTCCCCGGCCCGGGCCCGGGCATAGGCCGGTTTGCCGGCGAGCTTGAGCGCGGAATAGACCGGCGGCACCTGCATGATCGGCCCGGTGAAAGACGGGATCACCGCCGCGATCTCAGCCGCGTGCGGCCGGCGCTCGGAGCGGGCGATGACCGTGCCCTCGGCGTCGTCGGTATCCCGTGCCTCGCCCCAACGGATGGTAAACCGGTAGGCCTTGTCGGCGTCCATGACGTAGCTGATCAGCTTCGTCGCCTCGCCGAATGCGAGAACCAGCACGCCGGTCGCAAGCGGATCGAGCGTCCCGGCATGGCCAGCCTTGGCCGCGTTGAACAGGCGCCGCACCCGTCCCAACGCCGCTGCAGAGCTGATCCCGGCCGGCTTGTCCAGGACCAACCAGCCGTCGATTTTGTCACCTTTCCGCCGGGTCATCATCGTCCTGCCTGCCGACCAGGTCCCGTTGGACATCGGGGCGCCGCAAGGCCGCGTCGATCCGGCTGGCGTGATCGAAGGAGCGGTCGGCGGCGAACTTCAGCACCGGGGCGTAGCGAAGCTGCACCAGCCGTGCGACTTCGCCCCGCAGATAGGCGGCCGCGCGATTGAGCGCCTTGACCACGATGTCCACGCCGCTGCCGCCGAGCGGCAGCACGAAGGCCGTCGCATGCTTCAGGTCCGGACTGGTCCGCACCTCCGTGACCGTGATCGACGCGTTCTGCAGATCGGGGTCGCGAAAACGTGCCCGCGACAATACCTCGACCAGGGCATGCCGCAGTTCTTCGCCGACGCGGAGCTGACGCTGGCTGGGACCGGTCGCTGGTTGCTTGTCCGAGGTTCGTCGAGCCATGAACCGTTTCCTACATTGTGGTTGCCGCCGGGCGCGCATCCCCTGACCGGACGGGAACGCCAGGGGCGATGCGACGGTTTGCCCGGACGGGATCATGGGCGGCGCCATTCATATCGGCACTCCGGGCTGGCATTATCGCCACTGGGTCGGCCCGTTCTATCCGCCGGGGACGCCGAGCGGCGCCTATCTCGACTATTACGCCCGGCATTTCACGGCGACGGAGATCAACGGCAGCTTCTACCGGATGCCGTCCGAGCGCACGCTTGCGACATGGCGCGACAGCGTGCCTGGCACGTTCCGCTTCGCCGTAAAGGCGAGCCGCTTCATGTCCCATGCCAAAAAACTGGCGGGTCCGATCGAACTCTATGCCGCGTTCTTCGGCGGAATCGCGACGCTTGGCCCCAAGCTCGGCCCGATCCTGATCCAACTGCCTCCGACATGGCGGGTGAATGGGGACCGGCTCCGCGCCTTCCTGCGCGATGCGCCGCGCTGCTACCGCTACGCCGTCGAGTTCCGCAACGCGACGTGGCTGATCCCGGCCGTCTACGATGTGCTCGCGAAGCATGGTGCGGCGCTCTGCCTGTACGACATTGGCGGTTTCCAATCCCCCGTCGAGACCGTCACAAATTTCGTCTACATCCGTCTTCACGGACCGGGCGCGAAGTACGAGGGACAATATGGCACGGCGGCGCTTGGCGCGTGGGCCGAGCGGATCGACCGGTGGACGCGCAGCGGTTACGACGTCTGGTGCTTCTTCGACAATGACCAGAACGGTTACGCGGCGGCGGATGCGCTGCGCCTGCAGCGGCTGATCGCGACCGGCGCGGCCGAACCCCGGGACGAGGTTCGGCCTGGTCTGTCGGGACACACTACAGGGCGCGTGCGACCGACTCCATCTCGAAGCATTCGATGACGTCGCCGACGCGGATGTCCTGGTAGTTCTCGAATGCCATGCCGCATTCGTAACCTTCCTGGACTTCGCGGACCTCGTCCTTGAAGCGCCGCAGCGACTTGAGCGTCCCTTCGTGGATGACGACGTTGTCACGCAGCAGACGCACCTTCGCACCGCGTCGCACGACACCCTCGGTGACGCGGCACCCGGCAACCTTGCCGACCTTCGAGATATCGAAGACCTCGCGGATCTCCGCATTGCCCAAGAACCGCTCCTTGAGCGTCGGTGCGAGCAGGCCCGAGAGCGCTGCCTTCACGTCATCGATGATGTCATAGATGATCGAGTAGTAGCGGATCTCGACGCCGTCGCGACGCGCGATCTCGCGGGCCTGCGGCGAGGCACGCACGTTGAAGCCGATGACGATGCCGTTGGATGCCTTGGCGAGAGTGATGTCGCCCTCGGTGATGGCACCGACCGCACCATGCAGAACACGTACCGCAACCTCGTTCGTCGACAGTTTGGTCAACGCGCCGGTAATCGCTTCCAGCGAGCCCTGCACGTCGGTCTTGACGACGACGGCAAGTTCCTTCGCGGTGCCCTCGGAAATCTTCGAGAACATCTGCTCGAGCGTGCCGCGTGCCGATGCTGCCGCCCGTGCCTCGCTGCGCTTGCGCTGACGGAACGCGGTGATCTCGCGGGCGCGCGCTTCGCTTTCGACCACGGCGAATTCGTCACCCGCCGACGGCGTGCCGTTGAGTCCGAGCACCTCCACCGGCATCGACGGCCCGGCGCTTTGCACCTCGCGGCCCTTGTCGTTGATAAGCGCACGCACCTTGCCCCATTCGGCGCCGGCGACGAAGATATCGCCGCGCTTCAGGGTTCCGCGCTGGATCAGCACGGTCGCGACCGGGCCGCGACCGCGTTCAAGTTTGGCCTCGACGACGACGCCCTGCGCCGGCCGGTCCGGATTCGCCTTGAGCTCGAGGAGCTCGGCCTGCAGCAGGATCGCTTCCTCCAACTTGTCGAGATTCGTCCGCTTGAGCGCGGAAACCTCGACCCCGAGCACGTCGCCGCCATAGCCTTCGAGGGCTACGCCATGCTGCAGCAGATCGCGCTTGACGCGTTCCGGGTCGGCGTCCGGCTTGTCGATCTTGTTGATCGCCACGACGATCGGCACGTTCGCGGCCTTGGCGTGGTTGATCGCCTCGATCGTCTGCGGCTGGATGCCGTCGTCGGCCGCGACCACGAGCACCACGATGTCGGTAACCGAGGCGCCGCGCGCGCGCATGGCGGTAAAGGCCTCGTGACCCGGCGTGTCGAGGAATGTGATCTGCTGCCCCGACTTGAGCTGGACCTGATATGCGCCGATGTGCTGCGTGATGCCGCCAGCCTCGTGCTTCGCGACGTCGGTCTCGCGCAGCGCGTCGAGCAGAGATGTCTTGCCGTGGTCGACATGGCCCATCACGGTGACGACCGGCGGGCGCGGCTTCATCGATTCCTCGGGGTCGACACCGCCGCCGATTCCGAGCTCCACGTCGGATTCCGCGACGCGTTTCACCTTGTGCCCGAACTCGTTGGCGACGAGCTCGGCCGTGTCGCCATCGATCGTCTGATTGATGGTCGCCATGACGCCCATTTTCATGAGCGTCTTGATGACGTCGGCGCTGCGTTCGGCCATGCGGTTGGCGAGATCCTGGACGGTGATGACCTCCGGAATCACGACCTCACGGATGATTTTTGGCGCCGGTCCCTGCTGCTTGAGGCGCTGACGCTCCTTCTCGGCGCGGCGGCGCATCGACGCGATCGAGCGGACGCGGATCTGCTCGTCCTCTTCAAGCGCCTGGGACAGCGTTATCTTGCCCTGGATGCGACGCGGCTCCTCCCGACGCGGGGCGACCGCCGCGCGTTTCGGCGGCGCCGAACCGGCGGCGCGGCGCGGACGCACCTCGTCCTCGTCGTCAATCATCGGGCCGAGCTTCGCGGCCGCCGTGCGGCCCGACTCTTCCGCGGCCTTGCGTCGCTTGGCCTCCTCCTCGGCGGCGGCCCGGCGCGCCTCTTCCTCGGCCTTCCGCTTGGCCTCTTCCTCCGCCTTGCGCCGGAGCGCCTCTTCGAGCTGGCGCCGTTCTTCCTCCTCGCGACGGCGCTGCTCTTCCTCGGCGCGCCGACGCTCTTCCTCGGCGCGTCGGGCCGCCTCGGCGTCTTCGCGCCGCTTTGCCTCGAGATCCGCGCGCATCGCGTCCTGCAGCGCACGCGTGCGCGCCGCCCGCTCCTCCTCGGTCAGGGCACGCAGCACCTGCGGCCGCTTCGCCGCCGGCGCCTGCGCGGCGGACGGCGCGCCGCTGGCCGGGCGCTCGGCCGGCTTGGCCGCGTCCTGCGCGCCTGCCGGCGTTGCCGACGCCGATCCGGACGCCGACCCGAATGTCCGCCGCTTCTTGACCTCGACCTGCACGGTCTTCGTACGGCCGTGCGAGAAGCTCTGCCGCACCTGGCCGGTCTCGTGCGACCGCAACTCAAGCCGCCCAGGCCGCGCGAGACCGAGGCGCTTCTTCGTGTCCTGTTCCTTCGTGTCCGTCATTACCTGTCCGTCGTCAAACGTGCTTCGTCTTCCCTTGCGGTCGCTTCAGGCCGAAACCCGGCAAGTCGCGCCGCCTCGCGGCAGAACTTTTCGGCGATCCGGCCGGGCCCCAGCGCGGCATGGGCCGCATAGTCGCGCCCGAACGCCGTCCCGATTTCCTCGCCCGACAGGATCGATACAATCTTAACGTCACCGGCCAGGTGCCGCAGCTTCCGCCGACCATCTGCCGCACTCTCGGCCGCCTCGACCAGAACGGCGATCCGCTGCCGTTCCGCCCATTCTCGCACCTTCTCGAACCCCGCGACCGCCTGGCCAGCACGCCGCGCGAGCCCCAGATAATCGATACACCGCCGCGCCAGCAGCACCGCGATGCGATCCGCAAGATCCGGCGCCGGCGTCACCGCGGTGCGCGCCGCCCTCGCGAACAGATTCTTTGCAACCGCCCCCGACACTATATCGCGACGGGCCGTGATCCACAAACCACGCCCCGGCAGGCGCTCCTCGATATCGGGCACAATTTCGGCCGGCCGGCCCGGTTCGCCGGGCCGGACGACCAGCCGGACTAGAAGCTCCTTGGGGCCGACCGCGCCGGTCGCAAGGCAGCGCCGTTCCGGCCGATGCGCTGCCGCGCCGTCGTCGGCCGCCACAGTGTCGTCGAGGGCCACCGTCACGCCGTCTTGCTCTCCTCCGTGGCTGCCTCGTCGGTGAACCAGTGAGCCCGTGCCGCCATGATGATCTGGTTCGCCCGCTCCTCGTCGATCTCGTCCTTGCCGACGATGTCGCGAAGCTCATCGCTGGCGAGATCACCGAGATCGTCGAGCGTTTTGATGCCCTTCTCGCCGAGCTTGACCAGCATTGCCGGCGTCAGCCCTTCGATTTCCGCGACCTCGGGCGTCACGCCCAGCTCCCGATAACGCGCCGTCAGCTTCTCGTTCTGCTCCTTGAGCCAAGCCTCCGCACGACGCTTCAGCTCGGCGGCGATGTTCTCGTCAAAGCCTTCGATCGACGCGAGATCATCGAGCTCGACCATCGCAACGTCCTCGACCTTCGTGAAACCTTCGGTGACGAGAAGGCCGGCGATCACGTCATCGACGTCCAGCGCCTCGACGAACAGGGAGGTGCGCGTCTTGAATTCCTCCTGACGGCGCTCCGATTCCTCCTGCTCCGTCAGAATGTCGATCGCCCAGCCGGTCAGCATCGAGGCGAGGCGGACGTTCTGGCCACGCCGGCCGATCGCCAACGAAAGCTGGTCGTCGGGGACGACGACCTCGATGCGGCGCGCCTCTTCGTCGAGAACGACCTTCGACACCTCGGCAGGCGCGAGGGCGTTGACGACGAACGTTGCCGGATCAGGCGACCACGGAATGATGTCGATTTTCTCGCCCTGCAGCTCGGCCACGACGGCCTGCACGCGACTGCCGCGCATGCCGACGCAGGCGCCGACGGGATCGATCGAGGAGTCGTTCGAGACCACCGCGATCTTGGCGCGGCTTCCGGGATCGCGGGCGACCGCCTTGATCTCGATGATACCGTCGTAGATCTCCGGCACCTCCTGCGCGAACAACTTCGCCATGAACTGCGGATGCGTCCGCGACAGGAAGATCTGCGGGCCGCGGGTCTCCTCGCGTACGTCATAGATATAGGCACGGACGCGATCCGAGACCTTGAAGGACTCGCGCGGAATGCATTCGTCGCGACGCAGGATCGCCTCAGCCCGGCCGAGATCGACCGTCACATTGCCGAATTCGACGCGCTTGACGATGCCGTTGACGATTTCGCCGACGCGATCCTTGTATTCGTTGTACTGGCGCTTGCGTTCAGCCTCGCGCACGCGCTGCACGATCACCTGCTTGGCGGTCTGCGCGGCGATGCGGCCGAAATCGATCGGCGGCAGCGGATCGATGATGTAGTCGCCGAGTTTCGCATCCGGATTCTTCGCGACAGCCTCGGCGAGAGAGATCTGCGTCGCTTCGTTTTCGACGGGGTCCGCAACCTGCCGATACCGGAGCAGCTGAATCTCGCCCGTCTGTCTGTCGATATGAGCGCGGATGTCATGCTCATGACCGTACTTGGCGCGACCAGCCTTCTGGATTGCCTGCTCCATCGCTTCGAGCACTTGCTCGCGGTCGATCGCCTTTTCGCGCGCGACGGCGTCCGCGACCTGCAGCATCTCGATTCGATTGTATGCGGTTGTGCGTTCCATCTTTTCGTCTCTCTCTTGGCGATCACCTGTCGCACCGAACGCCCATGTGGCGCGCAGGTCAGTGGGCATGCGGCGGGTTCATCGCCGCGATCAATTCGTCCGTCAAGACCAGCTTCGCACGCGCGATACTGCCGATCGGAAGCTCGACTTCATCGTCGTCAACCGCCAACCGGACCGTCGCGTCGTCAGCGGTGACGATGCGCCCCGTGAAGCGCCGGCGCCCGGCAACGGGCTCGCGCATCTCGACCCGCGCGAGATGGCCGACAAAGCGTTGATAATCCTTCGGCCGGACGAGCGGACGATCGATACCCGGAGAGCTGACCTCAAGCGTATAGCTCGTCGGGATCGGATCCTCGACGTCAAGCTTGGCGGAAAGAGCGCGGCTGATCGCCTCGCAGTCGTCCAGCGTCATCGGGCGACCATCGCGGCGCTCGGCCATGACCTGGAGCGTCGGCCGATGCGTACCCGACATGACGACGCGGACGAGCTCGTAGCCCATGCCGTCAAGCGTCGGCGCAATCAAGGCTTCGAGCAAACTTTCGCGATTCATATGGTTCTGTCGCCTCGGCACCTCAAGTGGAAGAACGACGCCAACAAAAAAGTGGGCCGTTTGGCCCACTTTTTTGTTGGCGCCGGCCTACCGGCCGGTCTCACGCATTTATCGGCCGGGACTATACCCGCTTGCCGGCAGGACGCAAGTCCTTTGGCGGGCATGGGTTTGCGCCCCACCCGCAACCGCGGCCGGCCTAGCCGACGCGCCCGAAGCGCAAGTAGGCCGGCCGCCGCCCAGCCGCAATCGCCTTGCGCTCATAACGCGTCGGCGGCCAATCGGGCGGCCGGACGCGCCAGTCCGCCGGCCCGGCGACCTTCCAGCGGAAGGCCGGATGACCGGTCAGGCGTTCCAGCATCCATGCCAAGTAGTCGGTGTCGTCCGTGGCAAGCCTGAGTTCCGCCCCCGGTGGCATGACGCGCGCGAGCGCGTCGAGAAACGGCGATGCGATCAGTCGCCGCTTGTGATGCCGGGTCTTGGGCCAGGGGTCCGGAAACAAGACGAACGCACGCTCAATGCTGTTGTCGGGCAGATGGGGCAGCAAGGCCCGCACGTCCCCCGGCCAAATCCGCACATTGTCCAATCCGAGCGAGCGTACCTGGCCGAGCAGCGAGACGACCCCGTTGATGTAGGGTTCGCAGCCGATGAATCCGACCTCCGGATGAGCTTTTGCCTGAGCAGCCAAATGTTCGCCGCCGCCGAAACCGACTTCGAGCCACAGGCTCGATACCGGCCGGTCGAACAGGCTGCCGGGATCGAGGATCCGGTCGGTCGGAGCGATCGCCAGCCGCGGCAGGAAGTCGGCGATCAGCGCCTGCTGACCGGCACGCAAACGACGGCCGCGACGGCGACCATAGGTTTGGATCGGGCGAGGCTTGTCAACGTCGGAGGACATCGTCGTCCGGGGCCCTAAGACAACGGGGGCGGGCCGTCCGACCCGCCCCCACCGAACAGCGTCGGATTGCAATGCCGGCTCAGGAAAAGTTGAACGCCGACTTGAGATCCTTCACGAGATCGGTGCGCTCCCACGAGAAGCCGCCGTCCTTCTCGGGCTTGCGCCCGAAATGGCCGTACGCCGACGTCCGCGTGTAGATCGGCTTGTTGAGCCCCAGATGCTCGCGGATGCCGCGCGGGCTGAGATCGACGAGTTCCTGCAGAACCTTGGACAACTTGTTCTCGTCGACCTTGCCGGTGCCCTGGGTATCGACATA
This sequence comes from uncultured Rhodospirillales bacterium, assembly GCA_937926175.1. GTDB lineage: Bacteria > Pseudomonadota > Alphaproteobacteria > CACIAM-22H2 > CACIAM-22H2 > CALANV01. The sequence continues at coordinate 165,007 of CALANV010000013.1, forward strand.
AACCGATAGCGGGCGCGACACGCCGATCGCATAGGCCAGCTGGATCGTGCAACGATCCGCAAGCCCTGCGGCCACGACGTTCTTCGCGAGATACCGCGCGGCATAAGCGGCCGAACGGTCGACCTTGGTCGGATCCTTGCCCGAGAAGGCGCCGCCACCATGGGGCGCGGCGCCGCCATACGTGTCGACGATGATCTTGCGGCCCGTGAGGCCGGTGTCGCCGTCCGGGCCACCGATCACGAAGCGGCCCGTCGGATTCACGTAGAAGTGCCCCTCGTCGCACATCCAGCCTTCGGGCAGGACCTTCAGCACATAGGGGCGCACGATCTCGCGGACGTCGTCTTGATCGATGCTCTCGTCGTGCTGCGTCGAGACGACGATGGCCGTCGCGCGAACCGGCTTGCCGTTGACGTATTGGAGCGTTACCTGGCTCTTGGCGTCAGGTCCCAGCAGCTTTTCCTTGCCCGAATGCCGCGCCTCCGAGAGCAGGCGCAGGATGTTGTGCGCGAACTGGATCGGTGCGGGCATCAGCTCCGGAGTCTCGTTGCAGGCATAGCCGAACATGATCCCCTGGTCACCCGCGCCCTCGTCCTTGTTGCCGCGGGCATCGACGCCCATCGCGATGTCGGCGGATTGGCCGTGGAGATGGACCGAGACCTTCGCCTTTTTCCAGTGGAACCCCTTCTGTTCGTAGCCGATCTCTTTGACGGCCTTGCGGGCGATCGCCTCGATCTTTTCCGCCTTCACCTTGCCGTCCTTCCCGACCAGGGAACGCGGGCCGCGCACCTCGCCGGCGATGACGATACGGTTGGTCGTCACCAGCGTTTCGCAGGCGACGCGCGAGTACGGATCAGCCGCGAGGAATGCATCGACGATCGCGTCCGAGATGCGGTCGCAGACCTTGTCGGGATGCCCCTCCGACACCGACTCGCTGGTAAAGACGAAATCGCCCTGGCGCACGGATTTTCCCTCCGGAACTCGATTGATGCAGCGATAGAACCAGGTGACGGCTCTCGCACCGCCGGCCGGCTCTTGTGACAAGCTTTCCAGACCGCGTCAATACGGAACAGGGCCAGTCACGGCGAATCGACAGGGCCGGGTCACGGGCGAACCGCAGTGGACTACCACGGATAGCGCAAGGGTGAACGACAGCGCATCACGCTGTCCGGCGCCCGAACGCGGCAACGAAAAGCACCAGTCCGGCAAGGCAAAGAACTGTGATGTCGCCGAACCGCGCATACGGAGTTGCGGCGATAGCCTGCGGAAGGTCGGCATCGAGCACACCCGCATCGCCCAGGCCCAGCCGCGCCGTCACGCGTCCATACGCATCGACCACCGCGGAGATGCCGTTATTCGCCGAACGGACGAGCGGCAGCCCCTCCTCGATCGCCCGGAACCGTGCGGCGGCGAAATGCTGATAGGGGCCCGACGATATGCCGAACCAGGCATCATTGGTCAGATTGAGAAGCCAGCCCGGACGCTCGTCGGGAGCCGTCACCGCACCCGGAAAGATCGCTTCGTAGCAGATCAGCGGGCTCACGTCGGGCAAGCCGGGAAGACGGACGGTCCGCGGTCCCGGCCCGGACGAAAAATCGATGGTGCCGGCCGTGATTTTCGCAAAGTCGAGGATGCTGCGAAGCGGAACGTACTCGCCGAACGGGACGAGGTGGAACTTGTCATAGGTGGCGGCGATCTCACCGCTCCCGTCGACGGCATGCAGGCTGTTCCACAGGCGGATTTCGCCGCCCGGGTACCGCTCGACGCGCGGCGCCCCCGTGATCAGAAGACCGCCCGAAGGCGTGACGGCGGCAAGCGCCTGCCTGAGCGCCGCGTTGTCGGTAAGCGAGAACGGCGTCGCCGTCTCGGGCCAGATGACATGCGTGCGCCCTTCGAATCCCGGCGCACGGGTGAGCACCATCGTGTGTCTCAGGTGCCGTTCCTTGAGAACAGGATCCCATTTCAGCGACTGGGGAATGTTGGGCTGCACCAGACGCAGATGGACGCCGGGGACGACGCCGGCATCAGACTGCGCCAGCCGGATGGCACCGCCGACCGCAATCGCCGCGAACAGCACGACGCCAACCAGCGTCGGTGCCCAGACCCGGCGGCGTGGACCACGCCCGGCGATCGTCGCCGGCAGCGCGCACAGGGCCACGGTCACGAGGCCTAGCCCGTAGAGTCCGACCAGGGCCGCAATCTGCGCGACCACCGGGGTTTCGGCCCAGATCGTCCCGATCAGGTTCCAAGGGAAGCCGGTCAGTACGTGGCCGCGCAGCCACTCCGCCGCCGTCCAGGCGACGGCGAAGACGAGGATCCGTGACCAGCCCGCCGCGCCGGTGAGATGAAGGCCGACGATCGCGAACGCCGGAAAGATCGCGAGACCGGCGGAAAGCCCGAAGACCGCGAAGGGAATCATCCAGCCGAACTGTACAGGATCGACCAGCAAGGCATGCGAGATCCAGTAAAGTCCGGTCGAAAAATGACCGAGGCCGAACCACCAACCGACCGCGAAGGCGCAGCGGATGGCGCGCCGCCCCGTCTCTTCGATGCTGTCGACCAGCCACACGAGACAGCTGAACGCGACGACCGCCGACGGCAGAAAATGCAGAGGTGGCAAGGCTGTGGTCGCGATGGCGCCCAGCAAGACGGCCAGGCCGGCACGGCGCCAGCCGGCCAGTCCACGGACGGACGCTGCCAGACGATCGATCAGGCCTGTCGCCGGGCCGGTGCCACGGGCAGCGGATGTCGGATTCGGTGCGAAGCTCACGCGTCTACGCCGCGTCCGGCGCGTCGGATTTAGGCGGACGGATGCGCAGACGTTTCAGCCGCCGAGGATCCGCCTCCAGCACCTCGAACTCGAACCCCGATCCGTGCGTGATGATCTCGCCGCGAGCCGGTAGATAGCCGGCCTGGGCGACGACGAGACCGCCCAAGGTATCGATGTCCTGCTCGCGCTCCTCGTCGCGCAGGATCGGTCCGACCCGTTCCTCGAAATCCCGGATGGGCAGGCGCGCGTCGGCGATGAAGGTCCCGTCGGCCTGCGGAATCAGACGCGGCCCGTCGTCGACGTCGTGCTCGTCCTCGATCTCGCCGACGATCTCCTCCACGAGATCCTCGATCGTGACCAGCCCGTCGACCCCGCCGTACTCGTCGACCACCAGGGCCATGTGCAGCCGCGTCTTGCGCATCTCAAGCAGAAGATCGAGAACTCGCATCGACGGGGCCACGAACAGGACCTTGCGAATGATGTCTTCGAGACGGAAATCCTTTTCGCGCCCCCAATAGGCGAGAACGTCCTTGATGTGGACCATGCCGATCACATCGTCCAGGGACTCGCGATAAACGGGCAGGCGTGAATGGGCCTCGCGCGTGATCACCTTCATGAGATGCGCGAACGAGACGTCGTGCGCGATCGCGACGATGTCGGCACGCGGCACCATCACGTCATAGGCGGTCAGCTCGCGCAACTTGAAGATATTGGCGATCAGGGTCCGTTCCTGCGTGCCGATCGGCACCGGGGGTGTTTCGCCTTCCTCGATGATCTCCTCGATCGTGTCCCGCAGCATGGCTTCCGCCTCGCGCGTGCGCAGACGATCGCGAATCCATTTGAGAATGCCCCCGGATGGGGCCGGTTCGGTCGTGGTTCGACTCATGCCGGCTGTCTGGACTCCACGTAAGGATCGGGTATGCCGAGCCCTGCCAGTATCCTGACTTCGAGCGATTCCATGCGTTCGGCTTCCGCCGGCTGCTCGTGATCGTAGCCGAGCAGATGCAAGACGCCGTGAACGACCAGATGCGCGAGATGCGCGGATGCGGTCTTGCCCTGGCTGGCCGCTTCGCGAAGCACAGTCTCTCGCGCGATCACGACATCACCGAGCAGCAGGGGCGCACCGGGCGGTGGAGTTGGGCCACCGGTGGCCGGAAAGGACAGCACGTTCGTCGGCTTGTCCTTGCCCCGGAATTCCCGGTTCAGGCGACGGACGACGTCGTCATTGGCCAGATACACGGTCAGTTCCGCCGGGCGTGGCGGTGCACCACCGGCCGCGAGCGCCGCCGTCGCCGCAGCGCGCGCGCACGCCCTGGCACGCGGCAGGCACTGTCGCCACGCCGATACATCCTCGGCCTCTACCTGAACCACGATCCTGTGTCCTGGCTGTCGCGGTCGTCCGCGCGACCGCGACCGAAGCTTTCTCATGTCGCGTCCGTCGGTCCCCGCCCGGCCTCCCGGTTGCGGTTGCTGCGCGCGTCGTAGGCCCGCACGATCTCGGTGACGAGCGCATGCCGGACAACGTCCTTTTCGGTGAAGTACACAAAGCCGATGCCGGGCACGTCGCGAAGCGTTTCGATCGCGTCGAGCAGTCCTGATCGCGTTCCACTCGGCAGATCGACCTGGCTCAGATCGCCGGTCACGGCCATCCTGCTGTTCTCGCCAAGCCGGGTCAGAAACATCTTCATCTGAACCGGGGTCGTGTTCTGCGCCTCGTCGAGAATCACGAACGAATGGGCCAGCGTCCGCCCGCGCATGAAGGCGAGCGGCGCGATCTCGATTTCACCGCTCGCCAGCCGCTTCATCACCTGTTCGCCGGGCAGCATGTCATGCAGCGCATCGTAGAGCGGCCGCAGATACGGATCGACCTTCTCGCGCAGATCGCCCGGCAGGAAACCGAGCCGTTCGCCGGCCTCGACCGCCGGCCGCGACAGGATGATCCTGTCGACCTTGCCCGCGGTCAGCATCTGAACCGCGGCAGCAACGGCGAGGTAGGTCTTGCCGGTCCCTGCCGGTCCCAATCCGAACACGAGCTCACGGTCGCGCAGCGCTTTCAGGTAGTCGGCCTGCGTGGCCGTGCGCGGCGTCACGTGACGCTTGCGCGTGCGGATCGTCAGATCGCCCCTATCGAACAGGTCCAGACTCTCGCCGGTCGTCTCGGCCGCCTCGGCCATGCGGACCGCGGCATCGACCTCGCCCATATCGACATCGAGGCCGCGACGCAGCCGATCATAAAGCGCGAGAAGGGCATCTCGCGCCGCCTCGCGGCCCGAGTGGGGTCCCTGGATCGCGACCCTGTTGCCGCGCGACGAAAGCTTGACACCGAGCTTCTGTTCGATGCGCGCCAGATGCCGGTCGTGCTCGCCGAACAGAAGCGGCAGCAAGGTGTTGTCGTCGAACTGAAGAAGAATCGGCGCGTCGGCGCGCGCGGGCGATTCCTGACTCAAGCGGACATCCTCGTTGGGGCCGTTCCGTCCGACATCACCGTACCCGCCATGCTGTTGGCGTACACGGCGTCGATGCGGACGGGCACGATCCGGCCCAGCCAGGCATCCGGACCGTTCACATGCACGGCCTGCATATATGGGGACCGGCCGGCAAGCTGGCCTTGGTAACGTCCGTGCCGCTCGAGCAGGACCGGGAGCGTGCGTCCGGCGCAGGCCTGATTGAACGCGTCCTGCTGCGCCCGCAGGAGCTCCTGCAGCCGCTGCAGACGCTCATCCTTCACCGGTTCGGGCACCTGCCCGTCCATGAGCGCGGCCGGCGTGCCGGGCCGTGCGCTGTACTTGAAAGAGAACGCGCTGGCGTATCCGACGTCGCGGACCAGCGCGAGCGTCGCCTCGAAGTCCGCGTCGGTCTCGCCCGGGAATCCGACGATGAAGTCGGAGGAAAGCGCAAGGTCCGGCCGCGCCGCACGGAGCCGGTCCACGATCCGACGGTAGTCGTCGGCGCTGTGCCCGCGATTCATGGCCGCCAGGATCCGATCAGATCCGGACTGGACCGGAAGATGGAGGAACGGCATGAGCTTCTCCTCCTCCGCGTGCGCAGCGATCAGGGCGTCATCGACGTCTCGCGGATGCGACGTCGTGTAGCGGATACGCTCGAGGCCAGGAAGCGCAGCGAGACGACGGACAAGTTGGCCCAGACCGATGCGGGTGCCGTCGAAGTCAACGCCGCGATAGGCATTCACGTTCTGGCCGAGCAACGTGATCTCGACGGCGCCGCCGTCGATAAGGCGCTGCGCCTCGGCCAGAATCTCGGCGACGGGCCGCGAATACTCGGCGCCGCGCGTATACGGTACGACGCAGAACGTGCAGAACTTGTCGCAACCCTCCTGGATGGTGAGGAACGCGGCGGGCCCCTGGGGTGCCGTCGCTTCGGGCAGGCTGTCGAATTTTGGCTCGACGGGAAAGTCGGTATCGAGCACTGCGCCGGCCCCGCGGCTCACGCGTGCGACCATCTCGGGAAGGCGATGGTAGGTCTGCGGGCCGAACACCATGTCGACGAATGGTGCGCGACGGACGATCTCCTCGCCCTCCGCCTGTGCGACGCAACCTGCGACCGCGATGAGGGCGTTGCGCCGCTGCTTGATCGGCTTCAGGCGGCCGAGCTCGGAATAGACCTTTTCCGCCGCCTTCTCCCGGATATGGCAGGTGTTCAAAATGATGAGATCGGCTTGATCGGGAAGCTCGACAGGACGATAGCCAAGCGGCGCCAGGACGTCCGCCATGCGAGCGGAGTCGTAGGCGTTCATCTGGCAACCGTATGTCTTGATAAAGAGGCCCTTCAAGCGCGCCGGTTGGCCTGGCGGCATATCAGTCATCACGGCTGAAACGTAGCATCCCGTCCCCCGCTGTCAAGGCGAGGCCGGCGCAGCCGAGGCTGCGCCGGCCGCGCATGATGCATCGCGCCCGGCATTCGCCAGCGCCAGGCCGCAGGCGATCTCGCGTTCGCAATGCTCGGCAAGGCTCTTCCGGGACCCGAACTGGGCAAAGCTGACGGGTTCGTGGAAGTGCAGCGTCGCGGTCAACCGGCCCAAGCCGAGCAACTGCCAAGCATGGGGGGCCAGATCCATGTCTCCATACCACGCCACATAAGGGCGCCAGGAGCGGCCGAGCGGCATTTCGTCCAGGCGCGTGTAGGCGATCGTGACCGGCTGCACGACGAGCGGCTGTCCCCCCACTTCATATTCCGCCACGCTGAACAGCGAGCTCTTGAGCGGCTTGATGCGGTTGCCGTCGCCGCTGGTACCCTCGGCGAACAGCACGAGATTGTCGCCGCTTGCCAGTCGGCGTGCGACCTCGTCGCGCTCGTTCCGGACGCTGGCGGCGCGGCGATCCACGAACACGGAGCGCTGCAGCCGCGCAAGCCACCCGAAGAGCGGCCATCCCCGCACCTCGCGTTTGGCGATGAACGAAACCTCCAGGACCGAGCCGAGAACAGGAATGTCGATATAGGAGACGTGGTTCGCGACGAACAGGGTGGGGCGGGCGGTCGAGATCTTCCCGCGCACTTCGACGCGTATGCCGATCATACGGCAACAGAGGCTGTGATAGCGTCGCGGCAGTGTCGTCGCGACGCGCGAGCCGACGGCCAGCGCAATCGCCTGCACCGGCATCAAGGGAAGCGTTATGGCCAAGTACGTCAGGATGCGCGCCAACGCGCGCGCCGTTGACCCCGTCATGACACTCAGGTTTCAGTGCCAATGACCTGGCGCTGATAATGATTGAAATACTTCTCGGTCACGCGGTCGGTGACCACGATGATGCAGACATCGGTCGTATTGAACTGATGATCGATGACGGCACCATTGCCGACGAGCCCGCCGAGGCGCAGGTAACCCTTGATCAGCGGCGGCAGTGCCGCGACGGCGGCACGAGCATCGAGCTGTGCCACAGCCGCCTCCGGATCGACGTCGCCGCACGGCAGGATGTTCATATCGACATAGCGGTCGGGCAATGCCTGCACGCGAAGCGAGGGCGGCGCCAGATGATAATGGTAGAGATATGAGAGCGGGACGGCCAATGCCTGGGGATCGGTTCCGGGCAGGCTGGCGCAACCGAACATCAGCTTGATGTCGTATTGAAAAACATAGCTGGCGATGCCGCGCCAGAGCAGCTGCATGGTCGGGCGCGTGCGATAGGCGGCATCGACACAGGAGCGGCCAAGCTCGAGGATCTCGCCGGGAAACGCAAGAAGCGGCGTGATGTCAAATTCCGTCGCCGTGTAGAAACCCGCGTGATCCAGCGCGACACTCCGTCGAAGCAGTCGATAGGTACCGACGACGGCGTCGGCACCGGTGCCGCGACTGTGGTCGATGACGAGGAGATGATCGCAATACGCGTCGAACTCGTCGCGGTCACGCCGCGTCGCCGCCGTGCGCGCATCCGGCCGCGCCGACATTTCCTCGTAGAACACGCGATAGCGCAGCGCCTGGGCCGCGTCGATCTCCGCCTCGCTGTCCGCGACGCGGACTTCGAGCGTACCCGCCCGCAGGGCGCCGAACCGGGTTGCGGCGGTGATGCTGCTCTGTTTCGGGCGGGTCGCGGTGCCGCGGCCGTGTGTCATTGCCGCGCCGTTTTCCGGGCCGGACGCAGCGGCGTCCCGTAAAGCTCGAGCCTATGCCCCACCAGCTCGTAACCCAGCTCTCGCGCGATCTGCCGCTGCAACTCCTCGATTCGCTCGTTCTGGAACTCGATGACCCGCCCGCTCTCGACATCGATCAGGTGGTCGTGATGCACCTCGGGCGCCTTCTCGTAGCGGGCCCGTCCGTCGCCGAATTCGTGCCGATTGAGGATCTGGGCCTCCTCGAGCAGTCGCACGGTCCGGTACACGGTCGCGATACTGATGCGCGGATCGATCTCTGTCGCGCGCCGATAGACCTGATCCACGTCCGGATGATCGGTGGCTTCGGACAGCACCCGGGCTATAACCCGGCGCTGGCCGGTCATTTTCAGCCCCTTCTCGATGCACAAACGCTCGAGCCGCGAGATCGGGGGCGGGGCGGACGTTTTTTGCCGTTGACGGGTCCTCATTAGCCAAAAGTATAGACGAAAGCTTTGCGTCCGCCTACCCGCGTGCACACCGGCCGTCCCCGGGGCGGCCGGATATCAGCCCCGCCGGCGCTTGGCCTTCGTGCCCAGCCCGAGTTCCCGCGCGAGCTGGCTACGCTGCTTCGCATAGTTCGGGGCGACCATCGGGTAGTCCGGCGGCAATCCCCAGCGCTCACGGTACTTGTCCGGCGTCATGTTGTAAGCCGTCTTCAAGTGCCGCTTGAGCATTTTAAGCTTTTTGCCGTCCTCGAGACAGATGATGTAGTCCGGAGTCACGGACTTCTTGATCGGAACGGCCGGCTCCGGCCGCGGCGGCTCCTGCATGCCCGTCCCGATCGTCGATAGCGTCTGAAAAACCTGCTGAATCAGCGTGGGGAGATCCGCGAGCGGCACGGTATTGTTCGATACGTGAGCGGCGACAATTTCCGCGGTAAGCGAAAGTACGTCCGGTTGCTTGGCTCCTTCGGGCATCCATACACCTGATGTTCAGATTTAAATAGTGCATATCCAATAGATCCGTCGAATGCAACAACAGAACTTTCCGTGTTTTTATTCAAAAGACAGAAGTTCGATAATCTTCGACATACGCCTCGCCCGGTCAGATCTAAACGATCGCATTGCCTGCGGCTGATTTATCGCAAGTGCTGCAACGGCGGCAAAAGCCGGCGAAGCGTCAGTGCAGTGATCGATTCGCCGCTCCGCATTCGATAGTAGTCGGGACGCTTGCCGACCATCGTAAAGCCATGCACCGCATAGAGCGCGCGTGCCGGCAAGTTGTTTTCCGCGACTTCGAGGAACAGATGGCGCGCGCCGGCTGCGGCGACATACCGGGTGACTTGCGACAGCAGCATCGTCGCAATCCCCTGTCGCCGGAATTGCTCCAGCACGCCGATCGAAAGTAACTCCGCCTCATCGGATGCCACGCGTGAGATGGCGAAACCGGCGGGCGTGGCCTCGGCGCCGGCGCCCGCGTCGGTCGGCGCGGCCAAGGCGATCCAGGCCCGCACCCCCGGCGAGCTCAATACCTCGAACATCGACTGCGCCGACCAACAATCCTCGAAGCAACCGGCATGAAGAACGGCGAGGACAGGGACGTCGGCAATGCCGGCTTCGCGCAACCGCGCACGCGCGATCATGCCGGACTCCGCGCGGGCGACGGCGGGCGTACCGCCGGCGGATGGATGTAGAACGGACGAACGGGATCGCACGTCGCCGGCCGAGAAGCGGCCAACGCGGCCACGATCCGGGCATCCGGCCGGCCGGGTGCGTCCACGATGGTCGCACGTTTGCCCTGCGTGACGAGCCCTCTGGTGACGATTTCGGCGGCGTCGCCGACCACGACGAAAGGCGGGCCATCGGGTGCAGTCGCAGCGAAGTCATCGGCCATCATGGCGAGCGCCGGGCCGAGCGGTGCGAGATCGGCGTCGAAAATCTGCAGAAACGGCTCGGCACGCTTCGAATCGACCGCGACGAGCAGCCGATGGCCGCGGCGGACGTCCGGCGCCGTTCCCGCAGCAATCGCTTCGAGCGTCGTCACCGGGATGACCGGCCGCTGCACGGCAAGAGCGAGCCCACGTGCCACCGCCAGTGCCGCCCTCATACCCGTAAAATGGCCCGGACCGTTGGTCACCGCGAGACGATCAAGGGATTCGAAGTCCAAGCCGGCTTGCGTCATGACCCGATCCAGCATCGGCACGAGCACTTCCGTGGCGTTGGCGCCGTGCGGTGCGGCCTCGTACGCGAGGATATGACCGTCGGCCCAAACCGCCGCCGAGCAACCTCCGGTCGCCGAATCGAGTCCAAGAATTCTCATGCGTCGTCTCGCCGTCCAGAAAACCCGATGCTAAAAACGCTGATGCCAGCCCGGCCAAATCCACTGTTTTCGCCAGCTGCCATGACACTCGTTCGCATTGCGCCGCCCGAATTCGATGTCGTGCTCGATCTGGCCTACGCAACGCCGCGCAACTTTACAGGAAAGCCGATCTATGGGCGTGCCGAAGCCTATCTTCATCCCGTTGCGGCGGAACATCTGGCCCGGGCGATCCGGCTTGCGGCGACGCTCGGCCTTCGCCTCAAAATCTTCGACGCTTTCCGCCCGTCCGAGGCGCAATGGATCATGTGGAACCACACCCCGAACCCGGATTTCCTGACCGACCCGCGACGTGGCTCGCCGCATTCGCGCGGCATCGCCGTCGACCTGACTCTTGTTGACGCCGCGGGACGGGAACTTGAGATGGGAACGCCATTCGATTCGTTCACGCCGCTGTCGCATCACGGCAATACGTCTGTATCGGTCGAGGCGCAGCGCAACCGGTTGCTGCTGCTCGGACTGATGACGGCAGCAGGCTGGGATTTTTACCGAAACGAGTGGTGGCATTATCAGCTGTTCGATCCGCGGCGTTTTCCGGTGCTATCGGATTCCGTATTGTCGCCCGGCCTGATGTCCAGGTGAACGGCGCACCGGTTGCGCCTTTTGCAGCCGTTCCCGGGCTCGGCCTCACACGATCTGGCAGACCTCGTCGAACTCGAAGCGCGGCCCGCGGGGCCGCAGGTGCGAGTGATCACCATAACCGAGGTTGCAGAGAAAGTTCGACTTGTATCGCCCGTCCGGAAAGAACGCGGCATCGACGCGCTCGTTGTCGAACCCGGACATCGGACCGCAGTCGAGCCCGAGCGCCCGCGCGGCAATGATCAGATAGGCGCCCTGCAAGCTGCCGTTGCGCAGGGCCGTCGTCATCGCGACGGCTGCCTTGTCGGGCCCGCTGAACGCCTGCGCTGCCTGCGGATTGTGCGGGCTGAGCCGCGGCAGATGCTCGTAGAAGCGCGTATCGTACGCTACGATCGCGCAAACCGGCGCCGCCATCGTCTGCGCCACGTTGCCCGGATCGAGCGCCGGTCTGAGCCGCTCCTTCGCCGCGTCGGATTTGACAAAGACCACGCGCATCGGCAGGCAGTTGCCCGAGGTCGGGCCCCACTTCGCAAGGGCATAAACCTGCCGCAGCAATTCATCCGGGACCAGCTTCGGCAGCCAGGCACGATGGGTGCGCGCATGCCGGAAGATCAGATCGAGTGCGTCATCCGACAGCTGCCGCATCATTGCAACGCCAAAACAAGCTGATCCGGCCGCGGCCGGAGATCACCGCGGCCAAAGATCACTTCGCGAGACTGGCCTCAAGACGCACGGTATCGGGCTCAAGGCGGGCGGTATCGAAAGCGCTGAGCTTGTTGCTTCGAATGATGCCGCGAACGTCGCGGACATAGTCCAGCTTGCGCTCCGAGTAGCGTGTCAGATAACGGGCCAGCTCGTATCCGTCGAGATCAACCCCCGCGGCGCGCATCTCCGCCCGACGTTTCCGAAACCCGGCATAGGCCCGATGGGTATTGAGGTTGAGGGCATAGGCCTCGACCGCTGCGGCGAGGCTCGGGAACTCGCGGACCGAACCAGTCGTCGGATCGGTGTCGTCCTTGAATACCATCTGCCCGAACATGGCATGGCCACGCTGGGCAACACGGCTCGTACCCCAACCCGTCTCAAGCGCCGCCTGCCCCAGCGCCAGGGCCGGAGGGATCACATCGACACGGCGAAACAATTCGTCGAGATCGCCATCGTCGACGCCGTAGCGAGCCGCGAGCGCGGCGAGCCATTTCATATCCTCGGGTGCGACCGGCTCCGACTCCTCGAGCTGGCGCCGGATCTCGAGCGCACGCATGCGATCCGACCGAATCCGCTCATTTTCGGCGAGCAGCAGCGGCAGCATCATCTTGATGAAAAGCGATTTGCGCAGCTCGATCGAATCGATGCTGGGAAGGTCCTGCGGCAGGCTCTGAAGGATCACGCGCGGCACGAAGCCGCCCGCATTCCGGACGGCATCCAGCGTGTACCCCTGCGCCACGAACTGTTCGTAAAGTGAAACGGCACTGATGATGGCCGGCTGCGGCACCGGTGCGGCAAGATTCGGAGTGGCGGTGACTGCCGCAACGACGCGCTCCGAAACCGCGGCGACACGCTGCGACGCTGCCACGACGCGTTCGGAGGCCGCTGCGACCCGCTCGGAAACAGTCTCGGAAACGCTCGGTGCCGTCGTTGGATTGGCCTCGATCCGCAACTGTGCCGGCCCAATGATCAAGGAGCCGGCGAGCGCGAGCATCGCGGCAGCGCTCCCCCCGGACCAAGCGCGTCGCCTTTGATCGGCCGCCGCCATGCGTCGGTCTGTTGAACCTGTGGAGACCTGACCGGACCGTCCTCAGGCGACGGCCCGAACCTCCACGACTTCGGGGATGTAATGCCGCAGCATGTTCTCGATCCCGGCCTTGAGGGTTGCGGTCGAACTCGGGCAGCCCGAGCAGGCGCCCTGCATATGCAGGTAGACGATGCCGTCCTCGAACCCGCGGAAGATGATATCGCCGCCGTCCTGGGCGACGGCCGGCCGCACACGCGTGTCGAGGAGTTCCTTGATTTGGGCGACGATCTCGTCCTCGTCGTCCGTGACCGCTTCAGGCTCGGCGCCCTCGGATATCACGGGACGTCCCGAGGTGAAGTGCTCCATGATGACGCCAAGGATCGACGGCTTCAGGACCTGCCATTCCTTGTCCGCCGTCTTGGTCACGGTGATGAAATCCGAGCCGAGAAAGACGCCGGCCACGCCCTCGATACCGAACAGCCGCTCGGCCAGCGGCGAGCGTTTGGCGCTCTCCGCGTTCGGGAAATCAGCCGTGCCCGATTCCATGACGACGCGTCCCGGAAGGAACTTCAGGGTCGCAGGATTGGGCGTCTGTTCGGTCTGAATGAACATGGCGGAGGTCTCCTGCTCGTCGCAATTGACAGCCACGAGGCAGTAAATGGCTTGTTAAGGGATCGGCGTCAACCCCTCGCGGTCATGCCTGCGTATCATGATACCGCCAAGTGCGTTGCATTTTTTCGCGTTTACTAAAATAAGTTGTGCATATTAACCAAGAGCATGCCGAAGGCCGACGCAAAGGCGTCCCGATCGCAACCGACTCGCGCGCCGACATCAGGGCCGAGTGAATGGTTTACGCCAGTCCGGTCCATCACGCGTGATCACCCACCGACTCTCTCCGAGAGAACGGTGGACGATGTCGCGCGCTGGCTGCTGGGACCGGCGCGCTTGATTCGGAGTCCCGCCGATCTCCTGGATCAATTGAGCTGGCGCATGCTGGCGGCAGGACTGCCGATCGCTCGCACGACCTTCCACATCGGCACCTTGCATCCGCAGTTCTTGGGCGTGTTCTGTCGCTGGCGGCGAGCAACCGGACGGACCGACGAGGCGGCGATCGCCCATGGCGTGCGCGAAACCGATGCGTATCGCCGGAGCCCGCTGCGTGACGTGCTCGAACGCGCCGAGATATTTCGACAGCGACTCGATATCGACGAGACCGGCTTTGCGTTTCCGATCCTTGCCGAGTTGAGGGCGGAAGGGTTGAGCGACTATGTCGCGATGCCGCTCCGATTCTCGGACGGTCAGGTAGCTGCCGTCACCTGGTCCACCGATCGCCCGGGCGGCTTCAGCGACACCGAAACCGAACAGATCCGCAGCCTGCTACCGGTCCTCGAGCTTTTGATCGAGATCCAGGCGGTTCGGCGCATCGCCGCCAATCTTCTCGATGTCTATCTGGGGCATCAAACCGGTCAGCGGGTCTTGAGCGGCGCCGTGACCCGCGGCACGGGCGAGACAATTCGCGCGGTGCTGCTGTACACCGACTTGCGGGGATTCACGAATCTGTCGGACCGTCTGCCGGCCGAAGAGGTGATCGTGATACTCAATGCCTATTTCGAAAGGGTGGTCGGCGCGATTCACGCACAGAACGGCGAGGTCCTGAAGTTCATCGGCGACGGCCTGCTCGCCATTTTTCCGATCGAGGATGCGGCCTTCGCGTTCAATGCCGCACGCCGCGGTCTCGATGCCGCCGTCACCGCGTTCGCGTCGCTGTGCGACTTCAACGAAACCCGGCAGCCGCGGGAGATACTGCGTATGGCAGCCGCCCTGCATGTCGGTGACATCGTCTACGGCAACATCGGCGGCGAAGATCGTCTGGACTTTACAGCCATCGGCCCGGCGGTGAACCTCGTCAGCCGCCTGCATCAGCAGTCGAAACGGCTGGACCGTTCGCTCCTGATGACCCGCGAGTTCGCGGATGTCTGCGAACGGCCGCTCGTGTCGCTCGGCTGGCATCCGCTGCGCGGCCTGAGCGAACCCCGGGAAGTGCTGACCCTCGCCGACTGGGACGACCCGCTCAGGTGAGGGCGTCGACCTCTTCGTCGGTCAGCGATCCCGGCACGATCGTCAGGGGAATGTGAAGCTTGCCGGAAAACTTGCCGGTCAACGCTGTAACCAGAGGCCCGGGACCGCCGGGACCGGTATCCGCGCCGAGCACGAGGATCGAGATGCTCGGCTCCTCGTCGATGAGGCGCAGCAGCTCTTCGCGGACATTGCCTTCGCGGACATAGAGAATCGGCATGTCGCCGGAGAGTTCCTGCACCATCGCAGAAAGTTCCTGCAGGCGATGCTCGGCCTCGGCGCGCCGTTCCTCGCGCATGATCTCGCCGACGCCCAGCCACTCGGCCTCGGCCGGTTCGGTCACGTAGAGCATGGCGACGCGCCCGCCCGTGGTCCGCGCCCGACGTGCGGCAAACCGGAGCGCGACCTTGAGTTCCGGGCTGTCATCCACGACAACCAGGAACACGCGCTGCGCTTGTTTCTGACGCTCGCCCATTCCGACCTGCCCGTTCCAGCCTCAAACCTTGCGCGAGATCGCGCTGGCGGCCCAGCCGGCAAAGACTGCCAGCAGGATGGCCGTCAATCCATACACCGCCGAGTGCTGATGGGCAAAAACGAACACTTCGGCGCCGATACCCGTCTTGCTGACGAACATCGGCGTCGTCTGTGCCGCCACCACCTGATTGTCGCGCACGAGGAGGACCTCGGCCGTATACGATCCGGGTGGCACGTTGGGCGGCAGATAGATGCGCGTGCGGAATAGACGGGGGCCCAGGAACGAAACACGCCCGACCTCGGTCGAGTAGAATTCCTGCGCCTGCTTGTTGCGCACCAGTCCGGCACGAAACTCGGCCAGCCGTTCGGGATCGAGGCTGCGCTGGGGCACAATTCGAAGCTGATCCACGCCGATCTGATGACGCGCCCGCAGCGCGGGCGTCGTGATTTCATCGAGCGGCCGGCTGGCCGCGAGCCGATAGAATGACGGCGCACCCGTGAACGTGACCTGTTCGCGGTTCACCCAGATTCCGGCGATGCGCGCCTTGCGGCGGACGATCGTGGGGCTCTCCGGGCCGCGCAGGATGACGATGACGTCGCCCTCACCTTCGGTCGCGCCGAACAGCAGAACGTCGGTACCGGCGAAGCCGGTGGTGATCGCGATCAGATGTTCCGAAAGATCGGCGACGAGCGGCTGCGCGCGCAAATCGGCACTTGCAAGTCCGAGAAACGCCAGGACAAGGGCGAGGACGCGTCTCATTGGCCGGCCGAGGAACTGATGCTTTCGTTCCTCGTCTCGATCGAGAACAGGTCCTCGGGCGGCGCGACGAGATCGTAGGCGAGCTGCCCCGCGACGCCGAGAACCAGAACCGCCAGCAGAACCCGCATCTGTTCGGCGCGCAGCTTAGCGCCGAGCCGTGCGCCCAGCGGCGCGGCGACGACGCTGCCGATCATCAACACCACCGCCAGGACGATGTCGACCGTCTGGTTGGCGTAGCTCTGGAGGAACGTGACGTTCGCCGCGACGAAAATGATCTGGAACTGCGACGTCCCGACCACCACCGACGACGGCATGCCGAGGACGTAGATCATCGCCGGCACGAGCATGAACCCGCCGCCGACCCCCATGATGCCCGACAACGCCCCGACGCCGAAACCGATGCCGGCAGGAACCAGCGCGCTGATGTAAAGCCGCGAGCGCGGAAACCGCATCTTGAGCGGCAGGCCGTGGATCCACATGTGGTGGTGCAGCTTGCTGCGCGTGACGCCGGCCATGCGCGCACGCCGCTGCCAGGCCCGCAACGATTCGACCAGCATCAGGATGCCGATCGTGCCGAGAAGCAGCACGTAGGACAGCGCGACGACGAGGTCGATCTGGCCGATGCGCCGCAACAGCGCGAAAAGGCCGACGCTGGCGGCGGATCCGACGAAGCCGCCGAGGAGCAGGATCGCCCCCATGCGGAAGTCGACGCCGCGGCGCCGCAGGCCGGAGAGCACGCCGGAAACTGACGGCGCGATCACCGTATTGGCACCGGTCGCGGCGGCCACTGCGGGGGGAACGCCGAGGAAGATCAGCAGCGGCGTAACTAGGAAACCGCCGCCCACCCCGAACAGACCCGAGAGAAACCCGATCGCAGCACCGAGGCCTATCAATACGAAAACGTCGAGTGAAACTTCGGCGACAGGGAGATAGACGTGCATGTCGCGTGTTTTTTTTAGATGCTTTTCGTCCGACCCGGATCGTGGCGGCCCCGCGACGATCCGTCAGGGACCAGCGGACGCCGCCCGCGACCGTCGGCTTCCATACGGACAGCCCCGACGACTTGATCCCCTGCCGACCTGACCAGACCGGACACCGTTTCCCCCACGCTCATCGTGCACCGGCCCCGTCGGCCCGCCCGTCGGAGTACGTGACCGCCGTCGAATCGGCATCGCACCGAGGACCATCCGAAGTCCCTCATGCCGAAACGACGGCTGTCGGACGCAGTCTATTCCCGCCGTGCAGCGCCGCCGCGACGTCCGTCAGTCGTCGGCCGTCCGGCACACAGCGCTAAATCACTTTGCGCCCGCGGCCCAGATCTCTGCAAGAGAATACCGCGGCCTTACGACGATTTGCTTAACGTCGGCCCGTCCTATGGCCGGAGCAGGCCGACGATGTCCCGAATGCGACGGAGATTGTCCTCGGCGATGGCATTCGCCCGTTCGGCGCCCGCACGCAGGATGGAGTCGACATAGCCGGGATCCGCCATCAGGCGCTTCATCTCGGCCCCGATCGGCCCCATCACGGCAACGGCAGCATCGGCCAGCGCCGCCTTGAACGTGGAGAACTGGGCGCCCGCGAACTGCCGGACCGTTTCCTCGAGTGTCTGGTCGGTAAGTGCGGCATAGATGCCGAGCAGATTTTCGGCTTCGGGCCGGCCCGCAAGCCCGCCCGGCTCGTCCGGCAGAAGGTGCGGGTCGGTCTTCGCCTTCTTGATCTTGTCGGCAATCGTCGCCGCGTCGTCCGAAAGGTTGATGCGCGAATAGTCCGACGCATCGGACTTGCTCATCTTCTTGGTACCGTCCCGCAGCGACATGACCCGGGTCGCCGTCCCGAAGATCTGCGGCTCGGGCAGCGGGAAGAACTCGACCCCGTAACGCCGGTTGAAGGCGCCGGCGATGTCGCGGGCAAGCTCCAGATGCTGCTTCTGGTCCTCGCCGACCGGGACATGAGTCGCCCGATACAGCAGGATGTCCGCCGCCATGAGAACCGGGTAGGCGTAGAGGCCGAGTCCGGCGTTCTCGCGCTGCTTGCCGGCCTTTTCCTTGAACTGCGTCATCCGGTTCAGCCAGCCGAGCGGGGTGATGCAGCCGAGCAACCAGGCGAGCTCCGTATGGCCGGGCACCATCGACTGGTTGAAGATGATGCAGGATTTCGGGTCGATGCCAGACGCGATATAGGCGGCCGTCACCTCGCGCGTATGCGCACGCAGCTGCACCGGATCCTGGGGAACGGTGAGGGCGTGCAGATCGACGACACAAAAGATGCACTCGAAATCCCGCTGCAGCTTGACCCAGTTGCGGATCGCGCCGAGATAGTTGCCGAGGTGCAGATTGCCGGTGGGCTGGATACCCGAGAAAATGCGATTCATTGGTGTGTTCCGGACGCAGCGGCCGGTGTTATGGCCGCTCCGGCGCGCCCGGTCAACCCGAGGCGCGCCACAGTGCCGGGCGACGTCGGCCGACGCTCCTTAACTTCTCCGGAACAACCGGCGCACCTCCTCGAGGTCGGCAGCCCGGACGACCAGCGCCGTTGCCGCATACGTCGCGAGCCCGAGCAGAATTAGCGCAGCGAGCGCCGACGACCGCCGGACCGTCCCGGCGGCGAGCCATGGCTCGAAGGCCGGCAGCACCGCCCAAAGCACCAAGGCCATCAGTGCCGCCGCCAGCAGCACGCGCGGCGCCCGCCGACGCAAACGGCGGTCCGGCGCGAAGTAGCCGCGCCGGCGTAGGGCGGCGGCGAGCAGCCCGACATTGAGCCAGGCCGAGACGACCGTCGCGAGCGCAATTCCGACATGCGCGAAGAGCTGCATCGCGGCGAGCGCGACGACTGTATTCACCACGACGCATCCAACCGCGATCTTGACCGGCGTGCGCGTATCCTCCCGCGCATAGAAGCATGGCGTCAGGACCTTGATCAGGACATAGGCCGGCAATCCCAACGCATAGGCGGCGAGCGCGGCAGCCGTCGCGCCGACCTCGGCGCTGCCGAAGGCGCCGCGCTCGAACAGTACGGCGATGATCGGCCGATCGAGCACGATCAGGGCGGCGGCCGCGGGAAGCGTCAGCAGAAGCGCCGCCTCGAGCGCACGGTTCTGCGTCTCGACCGCCGCCGCGTGCTCGCTCTTGCGTATCTGGCGGGAAAGGACCGGCAGGATCGCGGTGCCAATCGCGATGCCGATGACCGCGAGCGGAAGCTCGTAGATCCGGTCGGCGTAATAGAGAAACGAGACCGCGCCGGTCGGCAGCAGCGAAGCCAGCACGACGTCGATGAGCAGATTCACCTGGACGACGCCGCTGCCGAGCGCCGCCGGCAGCATCAGGACCAGAAGGCGGCGGACCTCCGGCGTAAGGCGCGGGCGCGGCAGGGACAATCCCATGCCCGCACGCCCGCAGGCCCAGGCGAGCCAAACGAACTGCGCCACCCCCGCCGCGGCGACGCCCCAGGCCAACGCATGGCCGGCCGTTGGCAGGCGATGCACGAGGCCGATCAGCGCACCGATGAGGCAGAGATTAAGCAGGACCGGCGTGGCCGCCACCGCCGCGAACCGGTCGAGCGAGTTGAGCACGCCGCCCTGCAGCGAGACGAGCGAGATGAACAGGAGATAAGGAAAGGTGATCCGCGTGAATTCGACGGCCAGCCGGAATTTTTCGGGATCGCCGGCAAAGCCGGGCGCGGCCAGGGTGATGAACCACGGCATCCCGGCCTCGATCACGATCACGAGCACGACGAGAACGCCGAGCAGAACGGCCAGCGTATCTTCGGCGAAGAGGCGTGCAGCCGTGCGCCCGGCCGTCGCGATCTTGCCGGCAAACATCGGGACGAAGGCGGCGTTGAACGCCCCTTCTGCGAACAAGCGCCGAAAAAAATTGGGAAACTTGAACGCGACGAAGAACGCGTCGGCGACCGGCCCCGCGCCCAGATATGCCGCGACGAGAACGTCCCGGACGAAGCCGAGAACGCGGCTGACCATGGTGTAGCCGCCGACGGTAGCGATGGAGCGGAAGAGAGCCATTGACGCGCGTCAAAAGATGGACGGGCCCTTGCGCCCGCTCGGCCTTCGCCCGGATACAAGGCGCTTCTCGAGACGGCGCCATACCTACCCCATCGGCGGGACGAAAAGAAGGCGTCCGGACGACCGCTTCTGCGGCGCGTCGGAATGTGTTACAGGACTGCCGCTGCGGCCGGCGAACAAAACACCGTGCCGGACCGGACGTCGCCCGGAACCGATACGACAGACCTGCCGATCCTCTGGCCGCAGCCGATCCGTCCAACAGGAGGACCGACATGCGTTCGTTCCGAGTCCTTCTCGTCTTGTGCCTGCTGCTCGTCGGCAGCGTCGGCGCGGCCGACACGGCGTCGCCTTATGCCGGGCAGGAGCGGCGTGCGATCAAGGCGTTGTCACCGACCGAGATCGAGGATCTGCTCGCCGGCCGGGGCATGGGTCTGGCCAAGGCAGCCGAACTCAATGGCTACCCTGGTCCGGCGCACGTGCTCGAACTCGCCGACCGCCTCCAGCTCACGCCGGAACAGCGGACGGCCACGCAAGCGCTCTTCGAGCGGATGAACCAGGACGCACGTCGGCTGGGTGCCGCCATCGTGGCCGCCGAACACGACCTCGAGCGCGACTTCGCCGAGCGTCGCTTGGGCGAACGCGAACTGCAGGCCCGGCTCGATACGCTCGGAGCGCTTCAGGCGGAACTACGTTTCATGCATTTGCGCGCGCATCTGGCGCAGGCCGCCGTTCTGACGCCAGAGCAAATCGCCCGCTACGATGCGCTGCGCGGCTATAACCGAACCGACGCGCCCGCGCGCCATGGGAAACCTGGATCCCACGGGGCACATGGTTCGCCCCGATAGAGCGGCGATAGAGCGGCGCGGTCTCGGCTTCGTTCGCGATCTGGCATCAACAGGTCAAGGAGACCCGGCGGGTGTCCCCCGGGACAGCACCCGGATTGTGCCACGCGTCGCGCGTCAGCGGCGCAACCGGCCCGCCGCGTCGCGCGCGGCGCGTTCTGCCGCCGCGCGTTCACGGACCGCACGATCGTACTCCAGCCGATCCCGGCGCAACGCTTCATCACGCATCATGTCGCCGGCCCGGTTGGGAGGATCGCCGGGCACCGGCGGTGCCGCGCTGAGCGGCCGACTTGGCCTGTTCGGCAAGAGCAGAAGGTCGCGGTTGGTGCGATCGAGCTGATCGCGTGCGGCGCGCGCGGCGCGGTCGCTTTCGATACGATTGCGTTCGGCGCGTTCGTACCGGTCCTGCAGCCGCCGTTCCTCGGCCTGCTCCCGCTCCAGGTTCGGCTCCGGTTCGTGCGGAGGCTGTGCCGCCGCTGAAACGACGGCAGCAGCCGCCACGGACAGTGCGATCAGCAAAACGAATTTCACGGCAATCACCCGAAGCAAGGGGTATTGCCGAATTCAACTGCCGCCGTTCTCTCGCGTTCCTGGTCCGAGTTCACGGGACTGCTGCAGCAGTTCGAGCCACGACGACCAGGCGAGTTGTGTCAACGCAAGCCACCCGTGCCACCACATTATCGGCGCCATGCCGAATGCGGACAGGGCGGCCGGCATCATTGCGTCGCCGACTGCAGCAAAGGACGGGTCCGCCCGCACGCTGACGGTGAGGTACTCGGCGACCTCGTGCGCCGGCTTGCGCCGCGTTACTTTGATGTCGAGTCCGGTCAGTCGGGCAATTGCCTTGGTTTCATCCATCCTTGGCGCCTTCATCCGGCCACGGCAGTCGTCCGTGCAAGACGCCGCGGCAGTACGGGAATATCGGACTTGTCCTTCGCATCGGGATCGGCGAGTACCGCAAGCAGCCGCTCGCGGATCCGCTTCAGCTTGTGCTCCTCGTCGATTTTGTGTCCGAACACATCCTTGACGTAGAACACGTCGACCACGCGCTCGCCGTAGGTTGCGATCTTCGCGGTGCCAATCGACAGCCCGAGCTCGGTCAGCGCATTCGTCACCTCGAAGAGCAGGCCGGACCGGTCGCGACCGTTCACTTCGATGACCGTGTGCGTCGCCGACGCCTTGTTGTCGATCAGCACGCGCGGCGGCACGGCGAAGACGCGCGCGCGGCTCTGGATCCGCGGCCGCTTTGCGAGCGCGTCACGCAGTTTCAGCCGGCCCGACAGCGCCTGTTCAATCAAGGTTGCAAGCTTCGCCAGACGTTCGGGCTTGTCGAACGCAGATCCCGCGCTGCTCACCGACGGCAGCGTCTCCTGGATGAGAAACGTGTCGAGCGCCATGCCGTTCGACATCGTGAAGATCTGCGCCGCCACGATGTTCGCGCCGGCGAGCGCCATGGCGCCGGCGATTTGACTGAAGAGGCCCGGATGGTCGGCGGTGTAGATCGTGATCTCCGTGATCCCGCGCGCGCGATCGATGCGCGTATCGAGCGAGATCGGTGCCTCGTCCCGTTCGGCCTGACGGATGAAGCGGGCATGCCGGGCCTGCGTCGCCGTATCGACCGAAAGCCAATACGCCGGATAGCCACGGGCAAAATGGGTGACGATGTCTTCTTCGGGCCAATCGGCGAGCTCGGCGCGCAACGCCGATTTTGCCGCCTCGACCCGTATCTTGGCGTTGTCCTCGAGCACCGCCCCGGACATCGCCTCTTCGGCCCGGTAGTAGAGTTCGCGCAGGAGCGTCGCTTTCCAATTGTTCCAGACGTTCGGCCCTACCGCGCGTATGTCGGCCACGGTGAGACAGAGCAGAAGCCGCAGCCGCTCGGGGGACTGGACGAGATCCACGAAGTCGCGAAGCGTCTGCGGATCCTGGATATCGCGCTTGAAGGCAGTGTTCGACATCGCGAGATGCCAGCGGACGAGCCAAGCGACCGTCTCGGTCTCCTCGTCGCTCAAGCCGAAACGCGGCCCCAGCCGCAGTGCAACGTCGGCGCCCAAGACAGAATGGTCGCCGCCGCGTCCCTTGGCGATGTCATGGAGAAGAACCGCCACATACAGCGCCCGGCGCGACTGGATCTTGTGAATGACCTCGCTCGATAGCGGCAGCTCGGACGCGAGTTCACCATTCTCGATGCGATGGAGAATGCCGATCGCAAAGATCGTGTGCTCGTCGACCGTATAGACATGGTACATGTCGTGCTGCATCTGCGCGACGACACGGCCGAAATCCGGCACGAACCGACCGAACACGCCCGCCTCGTTCATGGCCCGCAGTGTACGTTCGGAGTCGTTCCGATCCGTGAGCATCTCGAGGAACAGCCGGTTCGCCTCCGGATTTACGCGCAGCCGCCCGTCGATCAATTTGAGGTTCTGGCGTATCAGCCGCAGCGCATGGGGGTGGATCTCCAGGCCGTTCTCCTGCGCCACGCGAAAAATGCGCAGGAAATTGACGGGATCATCGGCGAAGGCGCTGTTCTTGGACACCGTCAGGCGGCCGTTCTCGATGGCAAAGCCTTCGAGCTGCGGGCGGGCGCGCCGCATGAACGACGGCAGCGGCAAGAGCGAGAGGCTCAGCCGCGGCTTCTTCTCGGCCTCGATCTCCAGGGCGGCGCAGAAGATGCGAGTCAGGTCGCCCACGTCCTTGGCGACGAGGAAGTAATGCTTCATCAGCCGCTCGACGCCGCGCGTCCCGCGATGGTCGGTATAGCCCATGCGGGCGGCGACTTCCGGTTGGACGTCGAACGTCAGCCGGTCGTCGGCGCGCTTCGTGACGTAGTGCAGATGACAGCGGACCGTCCACAGGAACTCCTGGGCCTTGGCGAACTTCGCGGCCTCCTCGCTTGTCACGACGCCTTTGACGACGAGTTCATCGACCCGCTCCACCCGATGGATGTACTTCGCAATCCAGAACAAGGTGTGCAGATCGCGCAGTCCGCCCTTGCCTTCCTTGACGTTCGGCTCCAGCACGTAGCGGGAGTCGCCCATCCGGATGTGCCGCTCGTTGCGCTCGGCAAGTTTGGCAGCGACGAATTCTGCTGCCGAACCTTTGACGATCCCGCTCAGGAACTGCCGCCGGAAGCCGGCATAGAGCTTGTCGTCCCCCCACAGGAACCGCGATTCGAGGAGCGCGGTGCGGATCGTCATGTCATCGCGCGCAAGACGAAGGCATTCATCGACCGAGCGGGTCGCGTGTCCGACCTTCAGCCCCAGGTCCCACAGCATGTAGAGGATGAATTCGACGATCTGCTCGCCGCGCGGGGTTCGCTTGTACGGGTGCAGGAATAGAAGATCGACATCCGAGTACGGGGCGAGCTCGCCGCGCCCATAGCCGCCGACCGCGACGATCGACAGCCGCTCGGCCTGGGTCGGGTTGGCGATCCGGTAGACATAGCGGTCGGCATAATCGTGGATCAGGCGGACGAGCTGATCGATCAGGAAACAGCCGGCGCGGACGGTTTCGGCACCGCTGGCACGGCCTTCCTCGAATCGCGTCCTGATCTCGGTCCGGCCGGCGGCCAGGATCGTCTTCAGTACCTCCAGGCATCGGGCGCGCCTGGCCTCCAGCGTCAGGCCCTCATCCTGCGCGATGGCGCTCAGGGTCGCACTGACACTGCGACGGTCTATGATCTCGCGCTGGTTGACGATCTGATCCATTGGAACTGCCGAGCTGGGCCCGAACGTTAACTGCCAGGGCAGCGATCATATCGCGGTCCGGCGGCCACGGATATGATCTCGTTCCCAAACAAGAAGATGGAGAGCGCATGCGTCCATTCCATCGGTTCGTCATCGCTTTCGGTATCGTGGCCCTCGCCTCGGCATGTGGAGGCACGAACGGCCGGGTGGGCGAACCGGCGGTTACCGCCGCGTTCGTACGCGCACCGGCAGGTACCGCGGAGTCGGCCGTACAGATCATCGCGACCGGGCGACAGCCGTTGACGAGCGCGCTCCTCGTCACCCCTTCGGGAACGACTCCGGCCAGCCTGATCGAACGCGAAGCCAGCCCGCCCATTGCCTATGGCGGCGGCCCCGATGTCGGCGTCGGCGTGTTCGGGGGTAGCGGCGGCATCGGCTTCGGTACCGGGATTCTCCTTGGCATTCCGGTGGGCGGCTATGGCAGGCCTGCTGCAGTCGTCCGCAGCCGGGCGACGATCCCCGTCCCGGACGTCGATGCCTACCGGCGGAATTGGCCGCAATCCGTCGTCCGGGTCACGTTCGGAACGGGGCCGTCGTCGACCACCACCGACATTCCGGCACCGGCACCGGAGGTCGAGTAGAACCATGCACCGAATCGACACGCCGCATCGCGCCGCAGACGACCCTTCGAAGGCGGCGGCGCCGAGACCGAAGATCATCGACCGGTTCGCGCGGATCGCACGTGCGGCGGCGCACCAGCTGGGACATCCCCTGACCTTCGCGGCCGCGATCGGCGTGATCGTGCTCTGGGCGGCAACCGGGCCGTTGTTCGGCTGGTCGAATACGTGGCAACTCGCCATCAACACAGGCACGACGATCGTCACGTTCGTGATGGTGTTCCTGATCCAGAACACCCAGAACAGGGACAATGAAGCTGTTCAACTGAAACTGGACGAGCTGATCCGCACCACGGCACATCCCCGGAACCGGTTGCTGAACCTCGAGGAATGTTCGGAGTCTGAGATCAAGCACCTTCGGGGCGAGTTCCAGCGGCTCGCGGAAAAACGGCAGGCCGCCCAGGCGCGACTGGACGAGGCGAGGGACTGTCGGCAATCCGACCATCGGGCGGGCGGCACGCACCATAAACCGCGTGACCAATCCCGCGCCGGCGGCTCAGAATGTCCGCGTGACCGCTAGCCGCGATCGAGCAGCGATTTCAACCGGTAGAGCGCGTCCAGCGCTTCGCGCGGCGACATCTCATCAGGGTGGATGGCACGCAAGGCCTCCTCGACGGCAGACGGTGCTGCCGGCGCCTGGGGAAGACCACCCTTCGGACGAGCGGCGCTGAACAGCGGCAAGTCGTCGACCAGCCGGCTTGCCGCGCTGTTATCGGCGCCGGACTCCAGGGTTTTCAACACCTGTTCGGCACGCTCGATCACCACCGGCGGCAGGCCGGCCAGTTTCGCGACGTGAATGCCGTAGGACCGATCGGCCGCCCCGGGCACGACCTCGTGCAGGAACACGACGTCGCCCTGCCACTCCTTGACCCGCATCGTGTAGCAGGCGAGTCCGGCGAGCTTGCCCGCGAGTGCGGTGAGTTCATGATAGTGGGTGGCGAACAGCGCGCGGCACCGGTTCACCTCGTGCAGATGTTCGACGCAGGCCCACGCGATCGACAACCCGTCATAGGTCGCGGTGCCCCGGCCGATTTCGTCGAGGATGACGAGCGAGCGCGGCCCCGCCTGGTTGAGGATCGCCGCGGTCTCGACCATTTCTACCATGAATGTCGACCGGCCGCGGGCAAGATCGTCGGCGGCGCCGACGCGGCTGAACAGCCGATCGACGACACCGATACGGGCATGGTCGGCCGGAACGTAGGACCCGATCTGCGCCAGGATCGCGATGAGCGCATTTTGACGGAGAAAGGTCGACTTGCCGGCCATGTTCGGACCGGTCAGCAGCCAGATGCGCGCCGCACCGGTGCGATCGGCCCCGGCGCCGTCCGCATCCGCCGCGAGATGGCAATCGTTCGCGACGAAGGCACCACCGCCGGCGCTGGCAAGCGCCGCCTCCACGACAGGATGGCGCCCGCCGACGATATGGAAGCTGAGGCTCTCGTCCACCTCGGGGCGGCAGTAGCGACGCTCGACGGCGAGATCGGCGAGGGCGGCCGCGACGTCGAGCGTGGCGATCGCCGATGCGGCGCGCGTGATCGCGTCCGCATTCGACAGGACGTCGGCCGCGAGTTCGTTGAAGATCTCCATCTCGAGGGCGAGCGCCTTGTCGGCCGCGGACATGATGCTCTGTTCGAGCTGGCCGAGTTCCACGGTCGTGAAACGCATCGCGCTCGCCAAAGTCTGCCGGTGGACAAAGGCCGGGTTACCCGCGAGCTTGTCCGCATGCGTCGGCGTCACCTCGATGTAGTAGCCGAGGACGTTGTTGTGACGGATCTTCAACGACGCGATCTTCGTCTCGGCCGCATAACGCGCCTGCAGCTCCGCGATCAGCCGGCGGCTGTCATCCCTGAGGCGTCTGAGTTCGTCGAGCCGATCCGAATATCCCGCCGCAATGAAGCCGCCGTCGCGCGCATCGACGGGCAGTTCCGCAGCGAGCGCCCGGGTCAGCCGCTCGACGAGCGGCGTATGGTCGCCGAGATCGCGGGCGCATGCCTCGATCCCGGCCGGCGTGCCGGCGAGACCGGCCATGGTGAGACAGGATCGAATCCGGGGAATCGACGACAGGCCGTCGCGTATGGCGGCAAGATCGCGTGGGCCGCCACGCCCCAGGCTGATCCGGGACAGCGCCCGCTCGACGTCCGGAAGGCCGCGCAGAATCTCGCGCAGCTCATCCCGCCGCCGGGCATCGTCGACGAAGAAACCCACCATGTCGAGACGCGCCTCGATCGCACGCGGGTCCGTCAGCGGCGCGGCCAGATACTGGGCGAGCCGCCGCGCCCCCGCGCCGGTCAAGGTCCGATCGATCGTCGCCAGCAGCGACCCCCGGCGCTGTCCCTCGAGCGTCTGCTCGAGTTCGAGATTGCGGCGCGTGGCCGGATCGATTTCGAGAAAACCGCGTTCGGCGATGCGAATCGGCGACTTGAGCCGCGGCAACCGCCCTTTCTGCGTCAGCTCGACATAGTCGACGAGACTGCCGCCGGCGGCAAGTTCGGCCCGCCCGAACGCGCCAAAACCGTCCAGCGCCTTGACACCATACATGGCCTCGAGGCGCCGCCGGCCATTCTCGCTGTCGAACCGGACCGAGGGCAACGGCGTGACCGCACCTTTCCAGTCATTCAGCTGAACCTTGACGTCGTCACGCGCGAGCAGCCGGTCTGACACGAGAATTTCGCCGGGTGCGACACGCGCGAGCGCGCTGGCAATGCCGGATACGGACAGGGGTTGCAGGAAGAAGTCGCCCGTCGACAGATCGAGCCATGCGAAGCCGTAGGCGCCGTTCGCTTCGGCAAGCGCGGCGAGATAGTTGTGCCGGCGCGCATCCAGCAGCGTCTCTTCGGTGAGGGTTCCGGGCGTGACGATGCGGACCACGTCCCGCCGTACGACGGCCTTCGAACCGCGTTTCTTCGCTTCCGCCGGATCCTCGAGCTGTTCGCAGATGGCGACGCGAAAACCACTCCGGATGAGGCGCTGCAGATAGGCCTCGTACGCGTGCACGGGCACGCCGCACATTGGAATATCTTCGCCGAGATGCTTGCCGCGCTTGGTCAGCGCGATATCCAGCGCCTTCGCGGCCACGACCGCATCGTCGAAGAACAGCTCGTAGAAATCGCCCATCCGATAGAACAGAAGGCAGTCGGGATGGGCGCGCTTGATCTCGAGATACTGCGCCATCATCGGCGTGACGTCGGCATCCGCCGCAGCCGCGCGCGTCGATGTGGCCGAATCGATATTGCTTCGGGTGTCGTGCATCGGTGCGCCACTTATTGCGCAGCCACCCCATTGTTCGCAAGCCGTCGCGGCCGCTATGTTGGACTGAAAAGCGGGAGAAAACGCATGAAGAAGGCGAATTTCGCCATCGTCGGCCTCGGCATGGCGGTCGGGCCGCACGCGAAGAGCTTTCTCGACCTCGCCGACCGGGCGAGCGTGCTTTACGCCTATAGTCCGAGCCTCGTGCGCCGACAGGCGTTTGCGGCAAAATTTCCGTTTCCGCTCGCCGACAGCCTCGACCGGATCCTGAACGACCCGGCGGTCGATGCCGTGAGCATCCTGACGCCACCTAATACGCACCTGGATCTGGTCCGGCAGTGCGCGGCGGCCGGCAAGCACGTTCTGCTCGAAAAGCCGCTCGAGGTCACGCTCGAACGCGCCCGCGAGGTGGTCGACACCTGCCGACGGGCCGGGGTGCGGCTGGGCGTAACGCTGCAGCATCGCTTTCGTCCCGCCGTGATGCGTCTGTCCGAGCTCCTGCGCACGGGTTCGCTGGGCGGGATCGCGGGGGCCAGCACGTCGATCCGCCTGTGGCGGCCGCAAAGCTATTACGATGTTCCGGGCCGCGGCACCAAGGCACGCGACGGCGGCGGCGTGTTGCTGACCCAGGGCATCCATACCCTGGACGTGATGCTGAGTCTGGCCGGACCGGCCGTCGAGGTCATGGCCTATGCGACGACGTCACCGCTTCACCGGATGGAAACCGAGGATCTGGTGGCCGGTGCGATCAGGTTCGCGAACGGTGCGCTCGGCACGATCGATGTGACGACCGCCGCCTTTCCCGGCTTTCCGGAACGGGTCGAGCTGATATGCCGCAACGGCACGGCGATTCTTGCCGGTACCGCGCTCGATGTCTTCTGGCATGACGGCCGCACCGAGCGCATCGAGCCCGACCCAAGCCCCGGCGGCACCGGCGCCGATCCGATGGCGTTCCCGAACGACTGGCATCGCGCCCTCATCGCCGACTTCATCGATGCCATCCAGACCGGCCGCGAGCCGCGCGTGAACGGCCCCGCGGCCCTGCATGTCCATTACCTGATCGACGCGTTGCTGCGGTCGGCCGAGGAAAAGCGGCCCGTACTGCTTCCGATCGACATCTGTCCCCCAGCCCCGGCTTGAGCAGATTCAGGGCGCTCGTTGTGACGGGACGGGCCGCCTGCGTCATTGTGCGGGTGGTCCCGCCGCTCATTCGGCATGGGAAAAAGAATCACGGGACTTAACAGCGACGTTCGGCGCTCCGCATCCTGCCGCTGGCGCACGATCTGCCATCGATTTTTTCGGCAAAGATTCGACAACCTTAAGCGGAAAACCTGTTATAAGAAACCTGATTGCAAGCCTCGGGTTTGCGCTGCGTTAAGGGGGAATCAGTTATGCCGCGGGATCTATGGGAGATCGGCCAGAAAATTGCAGACAACCCGAGCTGGGGAAAACGCATCCTTCACTCGACATTTGCCGACCCATTCCGACGCAGGTCGGTTTCACGGATCGGCAGGATGGCAATCAAGGGTACGCTTACATTCGTTCCGGTGCCAGCATTCGCGAGGGATCTCATCGGCACGGCCGTGCAAAAGGGGATTGAGATCGCTCGCACCAAGTATCTTGCCTACAAGAGGGCCCAGCACCAGAGCGGTGATGTTGCCCACCGAGTCAAATGGGCTTGGAAGGATCTCAACCTCGAGGATATGGACCGCCGTCGCTGGAAGGTAAAGCATGCCGCGGATATGCTGAAGGAAGCGGTGGATACAATGGTCGATAATGCCCCGAAAACCGCTTCTATCTGCAACGACGTCGTCCGCACCATATCGAAGAAAAAGTATCTGGACAAGCGCATCAAGAAGATCCGGGAGCAACTCGAGATCACGACGCAGCTCTGCGCATTGACGGAACAATGGCTGAATGAGATCGAGCAGTGGGTCCAGACCAACCAATACCAGGAAATACTCGAAATCTTCGTCGATCAGGCGCAGCAGCTTCCAGATAACGATGAACATCACATGAAATGTGACAAGGCATATTGCGTCCACGGCGACAGAACCCGGTTCTGGGACGCCAATCCGAGGCTTGCCGCCGGCGTCGCCCTCGTCACGAAGCATGTGGTTGATTTCGCGCCATCCGTGGGCAGCAGTAGCACCTACACCGAAGATTATTACACGTAAGGCCGACGAGATCGGCCGCGTGCCGGCCACCGAAGTTCGGCGGGCGGTGGCCCGCCGTTCACATTCAAGGACGTTCAAGCGACGATCGTCCGCTGCCCGGAACGGCTGGCGCCAATCGCAGACGAGCTTTTCCGTCAAAGCCTTTGCGCCGGCCCCGGCCGGCGCAAAGGCTTTGCTCTTCGAAGGCCGTGCTTCTTTCAGAGTCCCTTGCCGGGTGACCCGGCAGCGATCGGCGCGTTATTGAACTGCCCGGAATCGAATCGGGCGAACCGTACCGGAACGATGCAAGACCTGACGCGGAGCTTCGAAACCCTGGCCGCCGGCCGTCATCCGGCCTTCTCCGCGCCGCACAATGTGGACACGCGGATCTGGCGCTATCTCGATTTTCCGAAACTCGTCTGGTTTCTCGACTCGCAGCGGCTCGCGATGCCGCACTGCCGGATGATGGAGGATCCGTTCGAAGGCACGACGCCAGAAGGTCTCCTGACGCGGCTGGAAGCCCAGATTCAGGCGGCCGACGGGGCCGCACGCCAAACCTTGGAACGCAATCTCGGGCAGCTGCGGAAGCTGGCTGCCGACCTTAAGGGCGGCTACTTCATCAGCTCATGGCACATGAACGATGTCGAGTCCGAGGCCATGTGGAAGCTGTTTGGATCCCCCAACGACGGAGTGGCGCTGGCTTCGACCTACGCACGGCTGCGGTCGGTTCTGCCCGCTCATGTCGGCGTCGGGCTCGTCCGCTATATCGACTACAGGACCGAGACTCTGCCCGGTCTCGACATGTTCCATTGGGTCATGCACAAGCGGAAAAGTTTCGAACACGAGCGCGAAATCCGCGCGGTCGCGTCCCGGCACACGCCCGATGAGTTCGGCGGCGATCAAATCCGCGCGCAATCCGACGCCTACGGATATTACCCCTACGTCGACGTCGCGGCGCTCGTCACATCCATACATGTCCATCCGCTCGCCCAGGACTGGTTCGTGGAACTCGTCCGGCGCATCGTTGCGCGCTTCGGATTCGACATTGCCGTGTACCGGTCGGAACTCTCGGCAAAGCCGCTCTTTTGAATTCATCCCGCCGAGATTTCCGGCCAACAGGGTCATCATCCGCTTTGACGGCCTCACGGTCGGGCCCTTAACATGACGCGAAAGCCTTAGAGCTTTCGGAGAAATGCCACCATCGGAAGTCGACGATGACCACGACCGCCCATGTCACGGAGGAAGATGCCCTCCTGTTCCACGCCCGCGGCCGTTCGGGCAAGCTCGAGATCAGTCCGACCAAGCCGCTGACGACGCAGCGCGATCTGTCGCTGGCGTATTCCCCGGGTGTGGCGTGGCCATGTCTTCACATCGCCAAGAACCCGGATCTCGCCTACGACTATACCGCCAAAGGCAATCTCGTCGCCGTGATTTCGAACGGCACGGCCGTCCTGGGACTGGGCGATCTGGGTGCCGCTGGCGCCAAGCCCGTCATGGAGGGCAAGGCGTGCCTGTTCAAACGTTTTGCCGACGTCGACGCCTTCGATCTTGAGATCGACACCAGGAACGTCGACGAGTTCGTCAACTGCGTCCGCTTCCTTCATCCGGCGTTCGGTGGCATCAACCTGGAAGACATCAAGGCGCCCGAATGCTTCATCATCGAGCAGCGCCTGCGCGAACTGCTTGACATCCCGGTGTTCCATGACGATCAGCACGGCACCGCGATCGTCGCCATTGCCGGCCTGATCAACGCGCTCGACCTGACGGGGCGCGATCTCAAGACGATCAAGATGGTCGTCAACGGGGCGGGCGCCGCCGCGATCGCCTGCGTTGAATTGTTGAAGACGATGGGGCTGCCGCACGACAACGTCGTGCTGTGCGACACCAAGGGCGTCATCTACAAGGGCCGCACCGAGTCGATGAACCAGTGGAAGTTGGCCCACGCGGTCGACATCAAGGCGCGCACGCTGGCGGAGGCGATGGAGGGGGCCGACGTGTTCTTCGGGCTTTCCACCAAGGGTGTCGTCGACCGCAAGATGGTTCAGTCGATGGCCGACAAGCCGATCATCTTCGCGATGGCGAACCCCGACCCGGAGATCACGCCCGAGGAGGCCAAGGCGGCACGACCCGACGCGATCATCGCGACGGGCCGTTCCGACTATCCGAACCAGGTCAACAACGTCCTGGGTTTTCCGTACATCTTCCGCGGCGCGCTCGACGTGCGGGCCCGCACCATCAACGACGCGATGAAGATTGCCGCCGCCGAAGCACTGGCCGCGCTGGCGCGCGAGGACGTACCTGACGAGCTGGACGCCGCCTATGCGGGCCGCCGTCTGCGCTACGGACCCGATTACATTCTGCCGGTGCCGTTCGACCCGCGCCTCATCTCGGTCGTGCCGGCCGCAGTCGCAAAGGCGGCCATGGACACGGGCGTCGCCCGTAAGCCGATCTCGGACATGAAGGCTTATCGCCGGCAGCTTTCGACCCGACGCGATCCGACGGCGGCGATGCTCGACCTCACCTATGAGGAGGTCCGCAACAATCCGCCGCGCCGCGTCGTATTCGCGGAAGGCGAGGAAGAGAAGGTGATCCGCGCCGCCGTGGCGTTCCGTAATGCCGGTTATGGCACACCCGTACTGGTTGGACGCACCGAGCGGATCGAGGCGACAATGAAGGCGATCGGGATTTCCAGGGTCGCCGACATCGAGATTCACAACGCGCGCCTGTCGCAGAACAACCAGCGCTATACGGAGTATCTATATGCGCGTCTGCAGCGGCAGGGCTTCCTGTGGCGCGATTGCCAGCGGCTCGTCAATCAGGACCGCAACGTGTTCGCCGCGCTGATGGTCGCATGCGGCGATGCCGATGCCGTCGTCACCGGCGTCACGCGCAGCTATCACGTTGCGCTCAAGGACATCCGCCGCGTTCTGCCCGCAGCGCCCGGAAAGCGCGTCATGGGGCTGTCGATCGTGATGGCACGCGGTCATACCGTGTTCATGGCCGATACGGCGGTCCATGAACGACCGACGCCGGAGGAGCTCGCCGACATCGCGATCCAGACCGCCGCCAAGGCCCGTGCGCTCGGGCACGAGCCACGCGTCGCATTCCTTTCATTCTCGACCTTCGGTCAACCGCCCCTCGACACGCTGGCATCGGTCCGTGCGGCGGTGACCGAACTCGATCGCCGCCACGTGGATTTCGAATATGACGGCGACCTCAGCGCCGAGGTGGCGCTCGACCATCAGCTGATGCGGCGGCTCTATCCGTTCTGCCGGCTGTCTGGCCCTGCCAACGTACTGATCATGCCCGGCCTGCATTCGGCGCACATCTCGAGCCAGCTGCTGCAGAAGCTTGGCGGCGGTACCCAGATCGGGCCGCTGCTCGTCGGCCTGTCCAAGCCGGCGCAGATCGTTCAGATCGGTGCCAGCGTCGGCGATCTGGTGAACATGGCCGTACTCGCCGCTCACGAGGCGAATATCGCCGCACGCCGCTGATCGGCGGCTGAAACCGGGCGGAAGGTGGTGCGGGATAGGCCGCGAACAGACCGCCCGGCGCGACGCCGTGTCGCCAACCCGGGGACGGATGCCGCCATGCCCCTGCCGCGGCGACGGGTTATTCGTCAGAGGACGGACTGACCGCCCTTCCGGAACGGCCGCGGAACGACTATATATTGCGCCGCAATAAGGACCGGGCCGAGCAGGCGGGCCCGGTCTTTGCTTATATTTGGAACTTGCAGCCCCGATACCGAGCATGGATCTGCGCAATATCGCCATCATCGCGCATGTCGACCACGGCAAGACCACCCTTGTGGATGCGCTCCTGCGCCAGTCGGGAACATTTCGGGAGAATCAGCAAGTCGCCGAGTGCGCGCTCGACTACAACGATCTCGAACGGGAGCGCGGCATTACCATTCTCGCCAAATGCACCTCGGTCGAATGGAAGGGAACGCGTCTCAACATCGTCGACACGCCGGGCCACGCCGATTTCGGCGGCGAAGTCGAGCGCATCATGTCGATGGTCGACGGCGTGGTCGTCCTGGTCGACGCGGCCGAGGGTCCGTTGCCGCAGACGAAGTTCGTGACGATGAAGGCGCTGGCCAGGGGGCTCAGGCCGATCGTCGTAATCAACAAGGTCGACCGGGCCGACGCGCGGCCGCACGAAGTTCACAACGAAATCTTCGATCTGTTCGCAGCACTCGGCGCCAGTGACGAGCAGCTCGATTTCCCGACCCTGTTCGCCTCGGGACGCAATGGGTGGGCGGCCGAGAGCCTCGAGGCGCCGCGTGAAAGTCTGGCGCCGCTGTTCGATCTCATCATACGGCACGTGCCGCCGCCGACGGTCGAGCCGGACAAGCCGTTCGCGATGCTGGCGACGACACTCGAATATGACCCCTATCTCGGCCGCGTTCTCACGGGCCGCATCCATAGCGGTACGGCCAGGGTGAACATGCCGGTGAAGGCACTGTCGCGGGAGGGGCATTTTCTCGAGGAGGGACGGCTCACCAAGCTGCTTGCCTTCCGCGGGCTCGAGCGCGTGCCGATCGAGCAGGCCCAGGCCGGAGACATCATCGCGATTGCGGGTCTTACCAAGGCGACGGTCGCGGATACGATCTGCGATCCCGCCGTCACGGAACCGATTCCGGCGATGCCGATCGACCCGCCGACGCTGGCGATGACGTTTTCCGTCAACGATTCGCCGCTCGCGGGCCGCGAAGGGACCAAAGTCACCACGCGCATGATTCGCGACCGCCTGATGCGGGAGGCGGAGGGCAACGTCGCGATCCGCGTGCGCGAGACCGAGGACGCGGATGCATACGAGGTTGCCGGGCGCGGCGAGCTCCAGCTCGGCGTGCTGGTCGAGACCATGCGCCGCGAGGGTTTCGAATTGTCGATCGGCCGGCCGCGGGTTCTGTTCAAGACGGATCCGACGACGGGCCAGCGCCTCGAACCCATCGAGGAAGTGCAGATCGACGTCGACGATGCCTATGCCGGCGTCGTCGTCGAAAAGCTCGGCAAACGCCGTGGCGAGATGACCGATATGCGCCCGTCGGGCGGTGGCAAGACCCGCATCACCTTCCTGGTTCCGACGCGCGGCCTGATCGGCTACCAGGGCGAGTTCCTGACTGATACGCGCGGCACCGGTATCATGAACCGGCTGTTCCACGGCTATGCGCCCTACAAGGGACCGATCGAGGGCCGGCGAAACGGCGTATTGATCTCCAACGCAGAGGGTGAAGCCGTCGCCTACGCGTTGTGGAATCTCGAAGAACGCGGCGTGATCATGATCAATCCAGGGGACAAGGTGTATCCGGGCATGATCATCGGCGAGCACAGCCGCGAAAACGACCTCGAAGTTAACCCGCTCAAGGCAAAGCACCTCACCAATATTCGTGCGGCGGGCAAGGACGAAGCCGTACGCCTGACCCCACCGCGGATCCTGACCCTCGAGCAGGCGATCGCTTACATCGCCGACGACGAGCTCGTCGAGGTGACACCGAAATCGATCCGGCTGCGCAAGAAGATCCTCGATCCGCACGCCCGCAAACGCGCCGAGCGCACCGCCGATGCGGGCTGAACGCATGATCGGCGTCGGGACGATCAGTCCCTCCCGCCTGTTCCGGACGGGAGGGATTTTCGCTTGCGGCGGCTAGACTGTCGCCTCGGCCTTGCCGCGGGCGTGCACGCCTTCCCGGATTTCCTCGATCATCTTGCGGCAGAACGCCGGCAGGTCGTCCGGTTTGCGGCTGGTCACCAGCCCGTTGTCGGTGACGACCTCCTGGTCCACCCACTTCGCGTCGGCATGCTCGAGATCGGTCTTGAGCGACGGCCATGACGTCATGGTCCTGCCCTTGACGGCGCCGGCCTCGATCAACGTCCACGGCCCGTGGCAGATCGCCGCGATCGGCTTCTTCGACTGGACGAAGTGCCGGACGAACGCGACGGCCTTCTGGTTGATGCGAAGCTGGTCGGGATTAGCCACGCCGCCCGGTAGCACCAGCGCGTCATAGTCATCCGCGCCGACTTCATCGAGCGTCTTGTCGACATCGATCTGGTCGCCCTTGTCGTGGTGCCGCATGCCCTGGATCTTGCCGGCTTTCGGCGCGACGACATGGGCCTCGGCACCGGCTTCCTTGAGCGCCTTGAGGGGCTCAGTCAGCTCACTCTGCTCGAACCCGTCGGTCGCGAGCACTGCCACCTTCTTTCCCGTCAGATCCTGCGCCATGAACCTGCCTCCATTCCTGTCGCTTGCTCGCAGCGCAAAACGCCCCGGGCGCGGTGCGGTTCCGGGATCGGTCCATGGCGCGCCAATTTTCCCGCCAGAAAGAGGCGGTGCCGTTTACAATCCGTGAATACCTATGCCCGATAAACCCGAACGACATGAAAGCCTGGTTTGAATCCCTTGCCGTCTATCGCGAGCCGCGCATGCTCGCCGTCCTGTTCATGGGGTTCTCGAGCGGACTGCCGCTGCCGCTCACCTTCGGCACGCTTTCGTTCTGGCTGGCCGAGGCCGGAGTCTCACGGACCTCGATCGGCCTGTTCGCGTTAATCGGGATCTCGTACAGCTTCAAGTTTCTCTGGTCGCCGTTCATCGATCGGCTGCCGCTTCCCGTCCTCACCCGTCGGCTCGGCCGACGCCGCAGCTGGGCGCTGCTGATCCAGAGCCTTCTCGCGCTCGCCATCTTCGCCCTCGGCATGACCGATCCGAGAACGGAACCGGGGCTGGTTGCGCTGTGCGCCGTCATCGTCGCGTTCCTGTCGGCGAGCCAAGACATCGTCATCGACGCCTTCCGCATTGAACTGTTGACGGCTGAGGAGCAGGGCGCCGGCGCCGCCGCAACGCAGTGGGGTTATCGTTTCGGCATGATGGCGTCGTCCGCCGGGGCGCTGTATGCGGCGACGTTCGGCGGATGGAGCTTCGCCTACGCCGTGATGGCGCTGCTGATGGGCGTCGGCATGGTCACGGTGTGGCTGACGCCCGAGCCTGCCGGCTCCGTCAAGGCGCTCGAACCGATACCGGGCGACACCGCCGGCGCGCGCGTCGTCGCCTGGGTTCAACGCGCCGTTTTCGCGCCTTTTGCCGATTTCATGACCCGGCCCGGCTGGATCGCCATCCTGGTTTTCGTCGTCCTTTACAAGTTCGGCGATGCGCTCGCGGGCGTCATGGCAAACCCGTTCTACGTGGCGATGGGCTTCAGCAAGATCGAGGTCGCGAACATCAGCAAGGTGTTCGGCGTCGTCGCGACGCTTGCCGGCCTCACCGCCGGCGGCGCCGTCGTGTTCCGGTTCGGCCTTTACAGAAGCCTGCTCATCTGCGGCGTGCTGCAGGCCGTCTCGAACCTGATGTACGCCGTGCAGACCCTGATCGGCCATGATGTCACGATGCTGACCGTCACCATCGGCATCGAGAACTTCACCGGTGGCATGGGCTCGGCCGCGTTCGTCGCGTACCTTTCGAGTCTGTGCAATATCGCGTTCACGGCGACGCAGTATGCTCTGCTGTCCTCGCTGGCGACGGTCGGTCGAACGATCCTCTCGTCCTCGGGCGGATGGCTTTCCGAGCAGCTCGACTGGTTCGCATTCTTCGTGTTTACGACGGTTGCGGCCCTGCCCGGCATCATGATGGTCGTCTGGCTCATGCGGCGCTTCCCGCTCGGCGCCGTGTTGCTTAAACCGGGATTCGCTTCCGACGATTGACACGAATGCCCCGGCCGCGGGGCGAGTTGACCGGCGGCGATGGCCGCCGCATCCTCAAGGCAACAGTCAAGCCCTGCGGAGCGGCGGCGATGCGCATCGGTGTCCCGAAGGAGATCAAGAGCAACGAAAATCGCGTCGGACTGACTCCGGCCAGCGTTCGCGAGCTGGTCCATCATGGGCACAGCGTCGTCGTGGAGACGATGGCCGGTTACGGCATCGGGTTCGACGATGACGATTATCGGGCGGCCGGCGCCCGAATCGTCGACAGCGCCGACGAGGTGTTTGCCGCCGCCGAACTGATCGTCAAAGTGAAGGAGCCGCAGCCGGTCGAGATCAAGCGCCTGACCGAGCGCCATACGCTCTTCACCTATCTCCACCTCGCCGCCGATCCGGCACAGGCGAATGCCCTGATGGCGTCCGGCTGCACCGCGATCGCCTACGAAACCGTCACCAACGACCGTGGCGGCCTGCCGCTGCTCGCTCCGATGAGCGAAGTCGCGGGCCGCATGTCGGTACAGGTCGGTGCCCACTGTCTGGAAAAACCGCAGGGCGGCGCCGGCGTACTGCTTGGCGGCGTGCCGGGCGTGCAGGCAGCCAAGGTCGTGATTCTCGGCGGCGGCGTCGCCGGGACCAATGCGGCGCGAATGGCGATGGGTCTCGGTGCGGACGTGACCATCATCGACAAGTCGCTTCAGCGACTCTACGAGCTCGATCTCCAGTTCGGCGCGCAGCTTCACACCGTGCACGCAACGCGCGATGCCGTCGAGAAGCACGTCATCGAGGCGGATCTCGTCATCGGGGCCGTGCTCGTGCCCGGCGCGGCCGCGCCCAAGCTGGTCAACCGGGACATGATCAAGCAGATGCGGCGCGGCTCGGTGGTCGTCGATATCTCGATCGATCAGGGCGGCTGCATCGAAACCAGCCGTCCGACCACGCATGACGCACCGACCTACATCGTCGACGGCGTCGTGCATTACTGCGTGACCAACATGCCGGGCGCGGTGCCGCGAACCTCGACCTTCGCGCTCAACAATGCAACCCTGCCGTTCGTCATCGCGCTTGCCGACAAGGGGTCAATGGCGGCGCTCGCGGCCGATCCGCACCTGTTGAACGGCCTCAATGTTCATCGCGGCCGCATCACGCACCCGGCGGTCGCCGATGCGCTCGCGCTCGAACATATGCCGGCATCGCACGTCATCGCGGCGTAAGGAAAGTGCATCGGCCGGCCGGTACGAATCGGAGAGGCGATTCCGGCGGGCGTCGGCCGGCCCGAACGTATCACGGCCGACTATTTCGTGGGGCTTGCGGGGACAAGGCCGGGATGACTCAGATCAAGGCCGAGTTTCCGTCGGGATACAAGCTCCGCCGTGGAACCGATCGTCGCGGCAGACCGTGAAACCTGATCAGCGGAGATACGCATGTCGATCCGAAACCTCGATGCGATCTTCAAGCCGACCTCGATAGCGTTGATCGGCGCCAGCAAACAGGAGCGATCCGTCGGCGCGGTCGTCGCGCACAATTTGTTCAATGCAGGCTTCGACGGGCCGATCATGCCCGTCAACCCGAGATACAAGGCCATCGAGGGCGTGCTCACCTACCCGGATGTCGGCAGCCTGCCGGTAACGCCCGATCTCGCGATCATCGCGACGCCGCCACACACCGTGCCGGGTTTGATCCGCGAACTCGGCGCCCGCGGCACGCGGGGCGTGATCGTGATCACGGCGGGCTTCAGCGAGCTGGGTACGACGGAGGGCGAAGCGCTGGAGCGCGAGATGCTGGAAGCAGCGGCACCGCACCTGCTGCGTATCGTCGGGCCGAACTGTCTCGGCGTTCTCGTACCGCGCCGGGGCCTCAATGCCTCGTTCGCGCATTTGCATCCGCCGGCCGGCGACATCGCTTTTGTCGCGCAGTCGGGTGCACTGCTGACGGCGGTTCTCGACTGGGCAGTGCCGCGCGGGATCGGATTCTCGCACCTGGTCGCGCTCGGCGACATGTCCGACGTCGATTTCGGCGACATGCTCGACTACCTCGCCCAGGATCCCGATACGCGGGCGATCCTGCTCTA
Organism: uncultured Rhodospirillales bacterium; assembly: GCA_937926175.1. Taxonomy (GTDB): domain Bacteria; phylum Pseudomonadota; class Alphaproteobacteria; order CACIAM-22H2; family CACIAM-22H2; genus CALANV01. The sequence goes on from CALANV010000013.1 coordinate 205,702, forward strand.
CCTCGAGACGATCACGCATGCGCGCAAGTTCATGTCCGCAGCCCGATCGGCGGCCCGAATGAAGCCGGTGATCGCCATCAAGGCCGGGCGGCACGCGGAGTCCGCGAAGGCCGCCGCGTCGCATACCGGCGCACTCGCCGGCGCGGACGAAGTATTCGACGCGGCGTTCCGGCGGGCCGGCATGCTCCGCGTGTTCGATCTGGACGAGCTGTTCGATGCCGTCGAAACCTTGGCGTCACCGCCGCCGCTGCGGGGCGACCGGTTGGCAATTCTCACCAATGGCGGCGGCTTGGGCGTACTGGCGACCGATTCGCTGCTCGACCTCGGCGGAAAGCTGGCGGAGCTTTCCAACCAGACGATCGCGCGGCTCGACGCGGTTCTGCCCCGGATCTGGTCGCGCGGCAACCCCGTCGACATCATCGGCGACGCGCCGGGCAAGCGCTATGCCGATGCCCTCGAGATCCTGCTCACCGCGCCCGAGGTGGATGCCGTGCTGGTGCTGAACTGCCCGACCGCGGTCGCCTCCAGCATCGAGGCGGCCGAAGCGGTCGTCGCAGCACTCGGGCCAAAGCCGCGCCCGGTCCTGACGAGCTGGATCGGCGGTACCGCCGCGGATGGGGCGCGGCGCCTGTTCGCCGCCCGGCGGATTCCGACCTACGAGACGCCGGACAAGGCCGTGCGCGGCTTCATGCATCTCGTCCGCTATCGCCGCAACCAAGAAATGCTCATGCAGGTTCCCCCCTCGGTACCGGGCGAGTTCGAAACGAACCCCGTCGAGGCGCGCACCGCGATCGCCGCGGCGCTGAACGAGGGTCGCGAGTGGTTGTCGCCGGCGGAGGTGCGTCATGTTCTGGCCAGCTACGGCATACGAACCGTCAGAAGCCGCGCGGCCGCCACCCCCGAGGACGTCGCACGATGCGCCGCGGAGATCGGCGGCCCCGTCGCGCTCAAGGCCGTCTCGCCCGACATCCTGCACAAATCGGATGTCGGCGGCGTCATGCTGAACCTCGAGACCCCGGACGAGGCGCGCAACGCGGCGCGGGCGATGGTCGATCGCATCCGCCGCCTGAGACCCGAGGCGCGCATCACCGGATTCACGGTCGAGGAGATGATCCGGCGTCCGCATGCGCACGAGCTGATCGTCGGCATGGTCGAGGATCGCCAGTTCGGTCCGTTCATCCTGTTCGGACATGGCGGGGTCGCGGTCGAGGTGATGCGCGACAAGGCGGTGGCGCTGCCGCCGCTGAACATAGCCCTGGCGCACGAACTGATGTCGCGCACGCGCATCTTCGACCTGCTGAAGGGGTACCGCGACCGTCCGCCGGCGGCGCTCGACGAAATCGCCCTGACGCTCGTGCGCGTCTCGCACCTTGCCGCCGAGCTCGACGAGGTCGTCGAGCTCGACATCAATCCGCTGCTGGCGGACCCGCAGGGCGTGATCGCGCTCGATGCGCGCATACGGGTACGTGCCCCGGCGGGACCGCGCGGCGCGGCGCGGCTGGCGATCCGCCCCTATCCCAAGGAACTGGAAGAGGCAATCGACCTGCCGGGCATCGGCAAGGTACTGCTGCGTCCGGTGCGCCCGGAAGACGAGCCGGCGTTCCATGCGACGTTTGCGAAGCTGTCGGACGAAGATATCCGCATGCGGTTCTTCGCGCCGCTCAAGACGCTGCCGCGGGATATGGCGGCCCGGCTGACGCAGATCGACTACGACCGCGAAATGGCCTTCGTTCTCGAACAGCTCTCGGACGGCGCCATCATCGGCGTAAGCCGTTTCGTGGCGGACCCCGATGGCCGCAAGGCGGAATTCGCTGTCATCGTCCGCAGCGATCTCAAAGGTCGCGGCATCGGCCGCCTGCTCATGACGCGGATCGTCGATTACGCGCGCCGTCGCGGCATCGGCGAGCTGTTCGGCGACATCCTGCGCGAGAACACGGCAATGCTGGCACTGATGCAGGAGATGGGCTTCGAGATCGTGAACCTCGAGGAGACCGAAGCCATCGTTCGTGCGCGACTGGTGCTGTCGACGGCGGCAGCCGCGACCTGAAGGCGTCGCGAGGCACCGCGCGAGTCGCGCCCCGCGTCAGCCGCCGATCGGGCCACCGCCCTTCTTCGTGATCGCGATCAGCGATGGGCGCGGCGGCATGTCGTCCTTGAAATCAGGCCATCGGGTCGACGGCTTTTTGAAAAACGAATCCTTCTCATCCCCGGGATGCTGGATGGAGAGGAACAGCGTCGTCCCGTCCGGCGTGAATTCGGGCCCGCAGATCTCCGCGCCGCGCGGGGCACTGAAGAACAGGCGCGTGATGCCGCGCCCCGGACCGCGCGTGTCCGCCACATAGACGGCATCGCAGAACCCGGCGGCCTCGTCCTGTCCGTCCGTCGCGATCCAGATCCGTCCCTGCGGATCGAATGCGACGTTGTCCGGACACGCAACCCAGCCGTTCGCCGAGACCGGACCGTGATAGCGCGCACCATGCTCGGGGCGCGCGGGATCTCCGCCCATCAGAAAGAACTCCCACCGGCAGGTCGTCGCGGCATGGTCGGGTTTCCCGTCGACGAGTGGCGGGATGATCTCGATGATCTGCCCGAACCTGTTTCCGGCCCGCGGATTGGCGGGGTTCACCTTTTCGCGCGCGCTCGCTGTGGGATCGTCGGCGGCCTTGCGTCGTTCGTTGTAGGTAAGCACGACATAGACGCGGCCCGTGCGCGGGTCGGGCTCGATGTCCTCGGGACGATCCATGGGCGTCGCCCCGACGAGATCGGCCGCGCGCCGTGCCTCGATGACGACGTCAGCCTGGCTTCTGAAGCCGTTCGCCTCGGTCAGGGGCCCCTCGCCGTACACCAGCGGTAGCCACGTCATCGTGCCGTCGGCGTCGAAGCGCGCAACGTAGAGCGTGCCGTGATCGAGGAGATCGCGGTTGGCCGCGCGGTCCGCCGGATTGAAGCGATCCCGCGTGACGAATTTGTAGACGTACTCGAACCGTTCGTCGTCGCCGGAGTAGACGGCGACCCGGCCGTCATGGCTGAGCGCGGTCGCGGCCCCCTCGTGCTTGAAGCGGCCGAGCGCGGTACGCTTGACCGCCGGCGCGGCCGGATCATAGGGGTCGATTTCGACGATCCAGCCGAATCGATTGGGCTCGTTCGGTTCCTTCTCCAGATTGAACCGGTCGTGCCAGCGGCCCCAGACATAAAGCCCCTTGCCGTTGATGCCGTAGCGTTTGTAGGCCGCGGCCTCGGGTGAGATATCCGGATTGCCGACGAAATAAAGGTGGATGTTCTCCTCGCCGCTCAAGACCGTGCCCCAGGGCGTCTTGCCGCCGGCGCAGTTGTTGAGCGTTCCGATGACCCGGGTGCCCGTCGGATCGGCCGATGTCCGGAGCCGTGCGTCGCCCGCTGCCGGCCCGGCGATCCGAATCTCGGTATTGAACATCGTGAAGCGGCGATTGTAGGGACTGTCGGTGACGACCATCCAGCGGCCGTCCTGCCGCCGCACCTCGACGACCGTGTGCCCGTGCGAAGCCATCTCCACCTCGGTCTGCGGCCGTGTGACCTTGTCTTCGGGCTTCCCGGTCAGGTCCGGCCACATCAGCTGGCGCGTCGTGCGTTCGTGATTCACGCAGAGCAGGCCCCGCTCCGCATTGTCCGAGCCATAGGGCAGCGGCATGAAGGCGATGAAATCGTTGTCGTAGCCGAACTGCTTCAGCTGCGCGGCCGCACTCTGGTTGGCAATGTCGAATGCGGGCGCATCGGCGATCACCGGGTCGCCCCAACGCAGCAGGACCTGGACCTCATAGCCGGGCGCGACGTGATGGTTCGCATCGAAAACGTGCGCAATCTCGGTGAAGGTCAGGGAGGAGCGTGGTTCGGCGCCGGCGCTCGCACGCGTCAGGGTGCCGGCGCCGAACAGCCCGAAAACGGCCGTCGCCGCCGCACCCCGTAACACGTCGCGGCGCGCCAGTCGCCGCGCAATGATGTCGCCGAGTCGCTCCGCATCCGAAGGATTGACGCCGATTTCCTCGTCGTCGAGCGCCACATCCGGCGCTTGCCGATTTTCCATGGCCATCGTGTTTCCCCCTTGGCACCACCCGCGCACGCGAGCCCGTTTTTCGGAAGGAATCTAAACAGGGTATTTCGGCGTGGCTAGGCCGCTTGGCGCGGCCTATTGCGCCATTTCGTCGAGCGCATAGCCGGCCGAGCGAACCGTCCGGATCAGGTCGGTCTCGTTGGGTCCGTTGATCGCTTTGCGCAGACGCCGGATATGGACGTCGACCGTGCGCGGCTCGACATAGATGTCCCGCCCCCACACCGCGTCGAGAAGCTGCTCGCGGCTGTAGACGCGCCCCGGCCGCTCCATCAGGAAGCGCAGCAACCGGAACTCCGTCGGCCCGAGATGGATCACGCGGCCGTTGCGCAAGACACGATGCGACGCGAGATCCATCACCACGCCCCCATAGGTAAGAAGCTCGCTCGCCGTTGCCGGGCGTGTGCGCCGCAGAACGGCCCGGATCCGGGCGATCAACTCGCTCGGACTGAACGGCTTGGTGACGTAATCGTCGGCGCCGCCCTCGAGGCCGCGGATGCGGTCCGCTTCCTCGCCGCGGGCGGTCACCATGATGATCGGCACGTCCCGCGTGGCGGGTTTGCGGCGCAACTGCCGGCAGACCTCGAGTCCCGAGATCAGCGGCAGCATCCAGTCGAGAATGATCAGATCCGGCTTCGCATCGTCCACGGCGGCCAGCGCCTCCTCGCCGTCCACGGCAGCGGAGACCCTGAAGCCTTCCTTTTCCAGGTTGTAGCGCAGGAGTTCGATCAGCGCCGCCTCGTCCTCGACGATCAGTACATGGGGTTTCATGTGCCGGAACCGCCGTTTTGAGGTCTGACGATCGTGAAGCTCGTTTCGTCGCTCTTGGGCCGCGCCGGCGGCAGCTGCGTGCCGCGGACGAGGAAATGGACCGTCTCGGCGATGTTGGTGGCGTGATCGCCGATGCGTTCGAGATTCTTGGCAATGAACAGGAGGTGCGTGGAGGCCGTGATGTTCCGCGGATCCTCCATCATGTATGTCAGAAGCTCGCGAAACAGGCTCGAATACATGTCGTCGAGCTCCTCGTCGCGGTTCCAGACATCGATGGCCTTGTCGACGTCGCGCGCGGCATACGCGTCGAGGACGTCCTTCACCATCTGCTGGACGACGCGCCCCATGCGTGGAATCGCGTGGACCGGCCGTACCGGAGCCATCTGCGACAGCGCGATCGCGCGTTTGGCGACGTTCGCCGCGTAGTCGGCAATGCGCTCGACGTCGCTTGCGATCCGAAGCGCCGCGACGACGCTGCGCAGGTCTCTCGCCATCGGTTGACGCAGCGCGAGCAACGAGATCGCCTGGTCGTCGATGTCGCGCTCCAGGTTGTCGATCTTCTGGTCCCCCTCGACGACGCTTGCGGCAAGCTCCGTGTCGCGCCTGACCACCGCCTCGATCGCGTTCGCGATCTGCGCTTCGGCGAGGCCGCCCATGCGGCCGATGAGATTGGTTAGCCGGTTGAGCTGTTCGTCGTAGGACTTGACGATATGTTCATCCGCCATTGCCTGCCTCGCTTCCGGCATCCGGTTCAGCCGAACCGGCCGGTGATGTAGTCTTCGGTCTGCTTCTTGTTCGGATGGGTGAACATCACGGTCGTCTCGTTGAACTCGATGAGCTCGCCCAGATACATGAAGGCGGTGTAGTCGGCCGTACGCGCCGCCTGCTGCATGTTGTGGGTGACGATCACGATACAGTAGTCGGATTTGAGCTCATTGATGAGCTCTTCGATCTTCGCCGTGGAGATCGGATCGAGTGCCGACGCCGGCTCGTCCAGCAGCAGAACCTCGGGCTTCAGCGCAATGGCGCGGGCAATGCAGAGGCGCTGCTGCTGGCCGCCGGAGAGGCTCAGGCCGCTCTGGCGCAGCTTGTCCTTGACCTCGTTCCACAGGGCGGCGCGACGCAAGGCCGACTCGACGCGTTCGTCCAGCTCCGGCCGCGACAACCGCTCATACAGCCGGATCCCGAAGGCGATATTGTCGTAGATCGACATCGGGAACGGCGTCGGCTTCTGAAACACCATGCCGATGCGCGCGCGCAGGAGATTCACGTCCTCGCGCGGATCGAGGATGTTGCGGCCGTCGACCAGAACTTCGCCGGTCGCGCGCTGATCCGGATAGAGTTCGTAGATGCGGTTGAGGACGCGCAGCAATGTCGACTTGCCGCAACCCGACGGGCCGATGAAAGCCGTGACCCGCTTGTCGTAGAGCGGCAGGCTGATCCCCTTCAAGGCCTCGAAGTCCTTGTAATAGAAGCGGAGATCCTTGATCTCGATCTTGACTTTTGGGGCGGCCGCCAGAGCGCCGTTCGCCTTGGTGCCGTTCGACGCGGGTCGAGGCTTCGTGTCGATGTAACCATGCATGGCTGCCGTCCTGAATGCTGCCGTCATTGCTTGAGAGTGCTCAGGTTTGCAAGTACGCGCGCCGCGATGTTCAGCGCAAGCACGAACACGGTGATGATGAGGGCGCCGCCGAGCGCCAGTCGCTGCCAATCCTCGTACGGGCTCAGGGCGAAATGGAAGATGACGACGGGCAGGTTCGCCATCGGCGCATTGAGGTCGGTGCTCCAGAACTGGTTGTTGAGCGCGGTAAAGAGGAGCGGCGCGGTCTCGCCGCTGATTCGCGCGATGGCGAGCATGACGCCGGTCACCATCCCCTGCATCGCCGCGCGATACGACACCATCGTCACCACGCGCCATTTGGGTGTGCCCAGCGCGGCGGCCGCTTCACGCAGGCTGCCGGGCACGAGGGTCAGCATGTCTTCGGTCGTGCGCAGAACGATCGGAACGACGATGATTGCGAGCGCCATGGCGCCGGCCCAAGCCGAGAAGTGCCGCATCGGCACGACCATCACTTCATAGACGAACAGTCCAATGATGATCGATGGCGCGCTGAGGAGGATATCATTGATGAAACGGACCACTTCGGCCAGGCGGCCGTTGCGGCCGTACTCGGCGAGATAGGTGCCGGCCAGCACGCCGATGGGCGCGGCGACCAGCGTGGCGATGCCGGTCATGACGACGCTGCCGAAGATGGCGTTGAGCAGGCCGCCGTCGCTGCCGGGCGGCGGCGTCATCTGCGTGAACAGGCGAAGGTCGATCGCGGTGATGCCGTGGCTGACGAGGGTCCACAGGATCGCCGCCAGCCATATGATCCCGAGCGCCGCGGCAAGCATCGAAATGGTCATGGCTGCCGCGTTGATGAACCGACGACGTGCGTAAAGCTGCATGGCTCAGCTCCCGGCCCGTTTCTGCAGGCGCGTGAGGAGGAGTTTCGAGATCGCCAGCACGATGAAGGTAATGGCGAAGAGGACCAGGCCAAGAGCGATCAGCGACGATACATAGAGATCGCCAACAGCCTCGGTGAACTCGTTGGCAAGTGCGGCCGAGATCGTGGTGCCGGGCGCCAGCAGCGACGCACTGATCCGATGCGCATTGCCGATGACGAAGGTCACCGCCATGGTTTCACCGAGCGCCCGCCCAAGTCCAAGCATGATACCGCCGATGACCCCGAGCTTGGTGTACGGAAGCACGATCTTCCAGACCACTTCCCAGGTCGTCGCACCCAGGCCATAGGCCGATTCCCTGAGGATTGCCGGCACGGTCTCGAAGACGTCACGGATGATGGCCGTGATGAACGGCAGCACCATGATGCCGAGGATCAGGCCGGCCGTCAGCACGCCGATGCCAAGTGGCGGCCCCGCGAAAAGAGCGCCGATAACCGGCAGCTCGCCCAGCGTATCGACGAGGAAGGGCTGCAGTGTCGATTGCAGGAACGGCGCGAAGACGAACAGGCCCCAGATGCCGTAGATGATGCTGGGTACGCCGGCCAGCAGCTCGATTGCGATGCCGAAGGGGCGCTTGAGCCAAGGCGGACAGAGTTCGGTGAGAAAGACCGCGATCCCGAACGCGATCGGCACGCCGACCGCCATGGCGATCGCCGAGGTGACGAGGGTGCCATATATCGGCGCGAGTGCACCGAATTCCTCCGTTACCGGGTTCCAGGCGTCGCTCGTCAGGAACCCAAATCCGAAATGGCGCAGCGCCGGCAGTGCGCCCACGACGAGCGCCAGTATGACGGCGCCGAGCAGGAAGAGGACGAACAACGCGAAGAACGTCGTCGTTCCGCGAAAGAGCGCATCGAGCGCTCCCTGACGCCGCGTCCATTTGGCGGCTCCCTGTGGCGTGTCGATGGTACGGGTGACGGGCTGCATTGATGAAAAGGGCGGAAGGGCGTGACCCCTTCCGCCATTGGTTTCTGTTGCGAGAGTTACGTCGACGGGCCGTTCCAGACCGGCTGACCGTTCGGCCCCTTGATCGATCGCCAGGTGTTCTCGATGAGCTTGACGACGTTGTCCGGCATCGGAACGTAGTCGAGGCTCTCGGCCATCTGATCGCCGTTGGCATAGGCCCAGCTGAAGAAATCGAGGACCTGCTTCGCCTTCGCCGCATCGTCCTGCCGCGCATGCAGCAGGATGAACGTGGCGCCGGTCATCGGCCAGCTGTTGGCACCGGGCTGGTTCGTGAGCATGAGGTTGTAGGCCGGCGTGCTCGCCCAATCGGCGTTCGCGGCCGCAGACTGGAACGTTTCACTGTTGGGCGACACGAACTTGCCGTCGCGGTTGGCGAGCTGGGTGTAGGTCAGCTTGTTCTGCTTGGCATAGGCGTACTCGACATAGCCGATCGCACCATCGGTACGGCTTAAGGTTGCCGCGACGCCCTCGTTGCCCTTGCCGCCCAGGCCGACCGGCCACTGCAGCGAGGTGTTGACGCCCACCTTCTGCTGCCATTCCGGACTGACCTTCGCGAGATAGTCCGCGAAGATGAACGTGGTGCCGGATCCGTCTGAACGGTGAACGACGGCGATCGCCTGGTCGGGAAGATTGACGCCCGGATTGAGCTTCACGAGCACCGGGTCGTTCCATTTCTTGATCTTGCCGAGATAGATGTCGGCAAGCACCTCGCCGGTGAGCCTGAGCTGACCCGGCTGCACGCCCTTCACGTTGACGACCGGCACGACTCCGCCCATCACGGTCGGGAACTGGATGAGTCCGGATGCCGCCAGATCGTCGGGCTTCAGCGGCATGTCCGAGGCGCCGAAGTCGACGGTCTTGGCCTTGATCTGCTTGATGCCGCCGCCGGATCCGATCGATTGGTAGTTGAAGCCAATGCCGGTCTTTGCCTTATAGGCTTCGGCCCACTTGGCATAGATCGGATAGGGAAAAGTCGCACCCGCGCCCGAGATGTCGGCGGCCTGCGCGCCGGCGAACAGCAGCATGGACGCAGCCGCCGCTGCCGCCATACTGCGTACGATTCGTGTCGATACGATGCTCATACGACCTCCGTGACCATTCGGAGAATTCGGATCGGGCTTCGGTCGAACCCGCGACGATGACCCCATGCCATCGCCGCGTCGGACCCTACGGCGGTTCGACAACACAGATACTACCGATCGGCGACAGTTTTATGACAGCCGCCGAAATTATAGACCTTTGATATCTCAAGGGAATTTGCGGAGATGCGGCGACGGATGCCTGCGCGCCGCCCGGGTAGGCGTGGCTATGCCCCAGCCGGCGGCGACGCCGACGGAGCGGACGGGCTCGCCGGCAGATAGACGGTGAAGACGGAGCCGCGCCCGAGCTCGCTGTCGATGGTCAGGGCACCCCGGTGCCGGTTGACGATGTGCTTGACGATCGCAAGACCGAGCCCGGTACCGCCGAGCTGGCGCGAACGCCCGGCGTCGACGCGATAGAAACGTTCGGTCAGACGCGGCAGATGCTCGCGCGGAATGCCCTCGCCCTCGTCCGCGACGGCAACGGCGACGAACGGTGCCGCGACGCCGGCGCGGCCGGTACGGCGCTGAACAAGCTGCGCCGTTATCCGGACGCTGGTTTCCGGCCGGCCGTACTTGATGGCGTTGTCGATCAGGTTCTGAAACACCTGCGCCAGCTGATCGGCATCGCCCGTGATCATCGGCACATCGGCGGCGATGTCCGTGACGATCGACATGTTCTTGGCCCGGGCCTGCAGCAGCAGCGCCTCGACGACGGTGCCGATGAGCGGGCCGATTGACACCTGCCCGGTCGGCAGCGTGTGCTCATTTTCCTCGATTCGCGAGAGCGACAGCAGATCGCGCACGAGCCGTGACATGCGCGTCGCCTGATCATGCATGATGCCGAGGAAGCGGTCCTGCGCCGCGGGATCGTCGCGCGCGGGGCCGCGCAGCGTCTCGATGAAACCTACTAGCGTCGCGAGCGGCGTGCGCAGCTCGTGGCTGACATTGGCCACGAAATCCGCCCGCATCTGCTCGGCACGACGAATCGCGGTCACGTCGTAGAGAGCGAGCAGGATGGCGGTGCCGGAGCCGGCCTCGGCGGGCAGGCGGGCCGCCCGTGCCTCGAAGTAGCGTTCGACCGGACCGGGTATCGAGAAGCTCGCCGCGCGCGGCTCCTGTCCGGCCTGGACCGCGTCGATCATCTCGAGCACGCCGGGATCGCGCAGCACGCCTTCGATCTCGCGCTCGATGATTCCCTCACCCAGGAGCTCACGCGCCGCCGCATTGGCACGGCGAATGCGACGGCCGGCGTCCAGCAGTATGATCGGTGCCGGAATCGCATCGAGGATCGCGGCATTGACGGCGGCGGCCGCCTTCAGTTCCTCGCTGCGCAGGCGCCATTTGCGGTTCAGACCGACCAGGGCCGCGGCGAGTTCGGCGGCGATCCCGGACGTCTTGCCGCTCACGCGCTCGGGCAGCTGGTCGTCCGTCATCTGCTCGATCTGACGGCGCAGGACTTCGAGGCCCGCGACGTGCCGATGGACGATGACCGCGAGAATGCCGGCGACCGCGACGGCAGCAAGGAACCCGGTCGACCACCCGAGCACGCCGCCCCAGGCGAGCGCGACGACGAGAAGGACGGTCGGCGCTGCAAGGAGTGCGGTAACGACACAGAGCCGGCGGAGCGGAACGCGGCGCATCAATGCCGCCGATACAGGCCCGAAACCCGGCCCGTCAAGCCGTAGCTGCGACGGCGAGATTATCGCGTCGTACGGACGGGACAGGCAGGCGGCTCAGTACCGGTGCGGATCGAAGCCGAGCTTGCTCTTGACCAGGTTTCGCAGCGGCGCTTCCGGGCGCGCGCCGAAATGCGAGATTACCTCGGCCGCTGCGATTCCGCCGATGCGGGCGCAGGTCTCGAGGCCGTGGCCCTGCGTCAGGCCGTAGAGAAAGCCGGCCGCATAAAGGTCGCCCGCGCCGGTCGTGTCGACGACGTGTTCCACCTTCTCGGCAGGCACGGCATGGACCTTGCCGTCATTGCATACGACCGAACCTAGCGCACTTCGCGTCAACACGACGATCTTGTCCTTCCGGACGTGCACATGCGCGAGCGCGTCGTCGAAATCCTTGGCCTGGTAGAGCGAGATGATCTCGGCTTCGTTCGCGAACAGGATGTCGACATGATTCTCGACGAGGTCGCGGAATTCGTCGCGATGGCGTTCGACGCAGAACGGATCCGAGAGCGTGAGGGCAACCTTGCGGCCGGCGGCATGGGCCACGCGCATGGCCTTGCGGAAAGCTTCCTTCGCCGCCGGCTTGTCCCAGAGATAGCCTTCGAGATAGGTGATGCTCGCCGCGGCGATCATGTCCTCGGAAATGTCGTCGGGCCCGAGCTCGACGCACGCGCCGAGATAGGTGTTCATCGTGCGCTGGGCATCGGGCGTCACGAAGATCAGGCAGCGTGCCGTCGGCGCGCCCGATTTCAGGGCGGGCGTGGCAAACGTGACGCCGGCGGCGCGGATGTCATGCCGGAACACCTCGCCGAGCTGATCGGCCGCCACCTTGCCGATATAGCCGGCCCGGCCGCCCAGCGACGCAAGTCCCGCCATGGTATTGGCGGCCGACCCGCCCGAGCACTCGATCGCCGGCCCCATGGCCGCGTAGAGGATTTCGGCGCGCGCGGCATCGATCAGGGTCATCGTCCCCTTGTTGAGGCGGTTGCCCGTCAGAAAGTCGTCATCCGCCTTGGCCAGCACATCGACGATCGCATTGCCGATGCCGACCACGTCGAAATCGGTCTGAGCCATGAAAAATCTCGTGAATTCACGAAAAGGTCGCGGCCATCCGCCGTTGCGCCAGTATAGCTTCGCGGTGGCGCCATGGACAATGAAGCCTGACGAACGGCATGTTAACCATGATTTAAAGGAATCCGTTTACCAAATTTTCTGGTTTTCCCGAGGCCTCCGGCCGATCTGACGATGCTTTCTGCCTTTGCCAAGGCCCTGGCGCAGTTCGCGGATCCAGCGTTCCGGCGGCCCCTCGTCACGAGTCTGGCCGTCACCGCCGCCCTGTTCGCCGGCTTGTGGACAGCAATATGGTTCGTCTTGGCGCATACGAGGCTCAGCGACGTCGGCTGGATCGAGGTCGCGGTCGACTCGCTCGGCGGACTGGCGACCATCATTCTGACGTTCCTGCTGTTTCCGGGCATCGCCGCCGCGGTCATGTCGTTCTTCGTCGACAGCATCATCGCCGCGGTCGAGGCGCGCCATTACCCGCACCTGCCGCCGCCGCGGCATCAATCGCTCGGCGAGCAGATCGGTCTTGCCGGCCGCTTCGGGGGGGCGGTCGTCGTACTCAACCTGATCGCGCTGCCGTTCTATCTGATCCCGGTCGTGAATATCTTGGTCTTCTACGGCGTGAATAGTTATCTTGTCGCCCGAGAGTATTACGAGATGGTCGCGCCGCGTCGGCTCGGGGCCGATCCGCGCCGGACGCTTTGGCGGCAGCGTCGTCCCGTGTTCATACTCGCGGGGGTCGTCATCGCCTTCGTTTCGACACTGCCGCTCGTCAATCTGGCGGCACCGGTCCTTGCCGCCGCCGCGATGACGCATCTCGTCGAGCAGTATCGGCAATCCGCGCCGCGGACCGGGCGCGCTCACGAGGCTCGGTCGTGACGTGAACGACGCAAACACGAACATAACGACCACGGAGTCCGGATTCAGCCAACCGAAACCAGAGAGGGCATAGATGTTCCGCCGCAAGAGAGACGAGTTCGACAAACCCAGCACGACGCCGGCGAGAGAGACGGTCCCCGAGGCCACCGTTGCACGCACGGTCACGCCGACCAACCCGGCGCCGACCTTCGGTGGCAGCGGTATCGTGAAGCCGACGGCCGCGGTGGCCTCGGCTACAGCGCCCCGCACTGTGTCCCCCGCAGCCCTCCGTGAGAAGCTTGGAGGCGAATCCGAAGTGAAGAAGACCGAAGAAAAGAAGCTGACCGTCGGTCCCGAGATCGTCCTTTCGGGCCAGATCACCTCGTGCGATCGGCTGATCGTCGAAGGTCGCGTCGAGGCATCTCTATCCGACAGCCGGGCGATCGAGATCGCCGAAACCGGTTTCTTCAAGGGCACGGCCGAGATCGACCACGCCGTGATCGGCGGCCGGTTCGAGGGAACGTTGACGGTGCGCGAACGCCTGACGATCCGTTCGACCGGACGCGTCCAGGGCAAGATCCGCTACGGCCAGATCGAGATCGAGCCGGGCGGTGAGATCTCGGGCGAGGTCCAGGTTGCCGGCCGGGCGCCGGCCGGTCTGAAGGCGGTGCAGGACGCTCCCAAGCCGGCGGCGACCGCCCCGGCATATTCGGGCGAACCCAAGCTCGCCTGAGGTCGAGGCAACGGCGTGGCGGCGATACCCGCGCGCGGCGGCAGATCCTGGGGCAGGCTGATCGGCATGATCGGCCTCCTGGGATTGGCCGCCTGCGAGATGCGATCGCTGCCACCGCCACTCGCATCCGATGCAGGAGCCACCCTGCACCAAGCGGACCACGTCGAGCCCGGCAAGGCGGCGGACGAGGTCACGGATCCGACCGCGCCGCAGATTGCGGCCATTCCGCCGTCACTCCCGTCCGAGTCGCATACCCTGGAACGGCTGATCGGTCTCTCGCGCGAGCATCTTCAGGACCTCCTTGGGCCGGCCCCCTTCGTCCGACGCGACGGGCCCGTGCAGATCTGGCGCTATGCCGCCGAGCGCTGCTTCCTGGACGTGTTTCTCTATCGCGAAGACGCCGGTCTTCGTGTCCATCACGTCGATGCCCGTTCGCGTGACGGATCACGCGTAACGGCCGCCGAGTGTTACGGCCGCCTGCTCGATGCGCGGGGCCGTCGAACCGGTTGAACCGGCGGCGGCATCGTCGGGCGCATCCCGACCGCCGGCGTCTTGTCCTTGTAGCTGCACAGGTCGCGTATCGGGCAGACCGGGCAGTCCGGTTTACGCGCCTTGCACACATAGCGCCCGTGCAGAATCAGCCAGTGATGCGCATGGCGCCTGTAACGGTCCGGCACGATCTTCTCGAGCTTCTGCTCGACCGCGAGCGGCGTCGCGCCGGGGGCGAGTCCCGTCCGGTTGGCGACGCGGAAGATATGCGTATCGACGGCAATGGTCGGTTCGCCGAAGGCGACGTTGAGCACGACGTTGGCCGTCTTCCGGCCGACGCCCGGCAGCGCTTCCAGATCCTCGCGACGCCGTGGCACTTCGCCGTCATATCGTTCGACCAAGATGCGCGAGAGCGCCATTATGTTCTTGGCCTTGGTATTGAACAGGCCGATCGTCTTGATGTGCTCCTTGAGGTCGGCTTCGCCGAGCGCCAGCATTTTCGCCGGCGTATCGGCGATCTCGAACAGGCGGCGGGTCGCCTTGTTGACGCCGGCGTCGGTTGCCTGCGCCGATAGAACGACGGCGACCAGCAGCGTATAGGCGTTCCGGTACTCGAGCTCGGTCTTGGGCTCGGGCAGCCGTTCCGCGAGACGACGGAAAAGGTCCTCGACCTGGGCTGGTTTCATGGCACTGAATGTCGCGGACGTAGCTGTGAAAATCCAGCCCGATCCGCGGGTCCCCGCGTACCCGACCCGGGACCCGACCCCGGCCCCCGCATGGCCCGGAACTTGCGGGCTGGCTACTCGACCGCCTCTATGCTTTGATTCGCAGGCCGCCGAGGACACGACATGGCCACCGGACCGAACGACGACCGCGACACCGTACTCGACTTGGTGCTGCGCCCCCATCGCAGCCTGTCCCCGGCCGGATTCTGGGCGGTAATGGTGACCGTGGTCGGCTTCAGCTTCGTTGCCGGAATCGTGTTTTGGTCGCTTGGCGCCTGGCCGGTGGTGGGCTTCCTGGGGCTCGACGCCCTGCTCGTCTACATTGCCTTCAGAGCGAGCTATGCCGCAGGGCGGACCTACGAGCGCATTCGGCTGTCACCTGATTCGTTCGTGATCGAACGCGTGAGTGCCGCCGGCCGGCGGGAGTCGGTCTCGCTGCAGCCCTATTGGCTGCGCGTCGAGCTTGCCGACGAACCGGCGCCCGAGAATCATCTGCGCGTCTGGAGTCACGGACGCGCATATACGCTCGGCGCCTTCCTGCCGCCCAAGGAGCGGGCCGAAGTCGCCGGCATACTGCGTGCGGGTTTGGCGCGGATCCGATCGTCCTAGGTTATTCGGCCGGATAGACACCGACGAGCAGCATCTCCACGTCGCGCCCGGTCACCGTCAGCGGCAGGATCAGCCGCGCCATCACCATAGAGAAGAACTGGACCGAACGCCGCCGCGAGATGGCGAGCGGAACGGCATGCCTGACCACGTAACCGTACTCGGCATGGACCACCTCCTGCACCGAAGGGGCGAGCGAGCTTACGCAGCGGCCCGTGAGGTCGCGGTTGAAATACGACGCGATCACCGAGCCGTAGACGCGGTACCTGTAGTCCGCGCCGCCATCGATCACGTCGATCAGCATCAGGTGGCCGAGCCACGGCCGCAGATCGAGCACGTCGATGTCCCGACGCAACGGCATGACGCGCCCGGCCCGGCAGCGGTCCCAGAAAGCATGAAGACTGCGTAAGCTTTCCGGCAGTTGTTCGATCTCGACCGAGTCAGGAAGCGCGGCCAGGGTCAGGTTGCCGACGCTCATATACCGAGCACGTCGCGCATGCCGTAGAGGCCGGGTGGCCGGCCGCACGCCCATAGCGCGGCCTTGACCGCGCCGCTCGCATAGATTTGACGGCTTGCCGCTTTGTGCGTCAGCTCGAGCCGCTCTGCCGGCCCGCAGAACATCACCGTGTGCTCGCCGACCTCGTTGCCGCCGCGCAGCGCCGCGAAGCCGATCGCGCCGGTCTGGCGCGCCCCGGTATGCCCGTCGCGGCCACGGACCGCAACGTCGGCAAGCCGCACGCCGCGACCGCGCGCGGCTGCCTCGCCGAGCGCCAGCGCCGTGCCCGAGGGGGCATCGATCTTGTGCCGGTGATGGATCTCGAAGATCTCGATGTCGAACTCGGGCCCGAGGCGTGCCGCGACCTGCTCGGTGAGGGCGAACAGGAGATTGACCACAAGACTCATGTTCGGCGACCGCACGATCGGCGCGCGCGTGGCTGCCTCGGCGATCGCATCGTCCGCGGCCTTGTCCAGCCCGGTCGTGCCGATCACGAGCACCTTCCCCGTCTGCCCTGCGAGGCGTGCATGCATCGTCGTCGCCGACGGGGTCGTGAAGTCGATCACGGCGTCCGCGGCCGCGAACAGCGCCTCGGCGTCTGCGGAGATCGTCACGTTTACGGGCCCGATCCCGGCGACCTCGCCGACATCGCGCCCGATCAGCGCGCTGCCGGGCGCCTCGGTTCCGCCCGCGATGGCGCAGCCCTCTGTGGCAGCGATCTCACGCACGAGCATCTGGCCCATCCGGCCGCCGCAGCCAACCACCCCGATCCGATAAGTCATTCGACGTCCCCCCTCGACTTGGATTGCGTGGATTGAACGCAAGGTTCGGGCAAAAACAAGCTCAAATGTTGAGGCGCTTGAATAGCCGTTCCGGAATGTTGCGGATGATTGTCATGATGCCCCACCAGAAGAAAGGCACGTAGAGTTCCTCGCGGCCCGCCTTCGCGGCCTTGAGACACGCGCGCGCGACCGACTCGGGCGACGCAACCAGGAAGAGGCCGGGCAGACCGAACGTCATCGCCGTATCCACGAAACCGGGCTTGACGGTCGTGACCGTAACGCCGGAACGGTAAAGACGCGCCCGCAGGCCCTGCAGATAGACGGAGAGGCCGGCCTTCGCCGATCCGTAGACGTAATTCTTCAGGCGACCGCGATCACCGGCAACCGACCCGAGCGCAACGATCCGTCCGCGCCGTTGCGCTTCGAAGATTGGCGCCGCGACCTGGAGCAGGTTGACTGCGCCTATGTAGTTCACGGTAATGGCACGCAACGCGAGCGCCGGATCGCGGTCGATGTCGGATTGGTTCGGCATGAGGCCGAAGGCGAGAAAAAGGTTGAGCGTGCCGCCGTCCGCGGCCTCGCGGGCTGCCTCGATCAGTACGGCGTGTCCCGCGAGGTCGGTCGCGTCGAAATCCATCACCTGAACGCGCCGGCCGGTCCGGATCGCGATGTCGGCCGCCGTCATGTCGAGGTCGGCGCGGTCGCGCCCGGCGAGCAGAATGTCGGCCCCGTCCTGGGCAGCAGCCCGTGCGAACGCCCGCGCGATCGCCGAAGACGCGCCAAGAACGAGCCACGTTTCCGGCGCGGCGGTCACGCGTGACCTCCCCGGCCGCGGAGGGCCTTCAGACCGAGGCGGCGCGCAAGGTCCGAGGTAAATGTCTCATGCGGGTCCACGCGCGCCAGGACTGCCTTGAACTTGTCGATCTTCGGATACATCGCCCGCAGCGACTCCGGCGAAAGCAGCGCGTCCTTGGCGAGATAGACGCGCCCGCCATTTTCGATGGTGATCCGTTCGAGCTTCCGCAGCATCGCCTCGGCGCCGTTGCGTCGGGGGAAATCGAGCGCCAGCGTGAACCCGCGCATGGGAAAGGACAGATGGCCACGCCCTTCGCGCCCGAGCGTCTTGAGCACGGCAAGAAATGATGCGCCGCGGGCGCGGCCGATCTCGGCGAGCAGATGCCGCAGGCCGGCGGCCGCCGTCGCGTCCGGCAGCACGCACTGGAACTGGTAGAAGCCGCGCCGCCCGTAGATGCGGTTCCAGTGATGGATGGCATCGAGCGGATACAGGAACGTGGCGAACGGAACGGTTCGTTGCCGCCCGCCCGCCGGCACGCGGCGAAAATAGAACTCGTTGAACGCGCGTACCGTCCAGGGGTTCAGAACGAATCCGGGAAGGTCGAAGGGAACGGCGCGGGCACGGGCCGGCGCGCCAGCGGCAATGTCGCTCGCCGGTGCGAATTCCGCAGTCTCGAGAATGCCACGGCCGGTATCGGTCCCCGTCGCGAGCGCGTCGATCCAGCCGACCAAGAACGTCGCCGTATCGCGCACGCGCGCGAAGGCCGCAAGGAAGGCGTCGAGATCGCGCATGCGTTCCTCGCGCACCACGACATGCGTGCCTGCTGCGGGCAGCATCCGAAAGCAGATCGCGCGCATGATGCCGGTCAACCCCATGCCGCCGACGGTCGCCGCGAAGAGATTCGGGTCGGCCTCCGGCGATACGCGTCGCACCGTTCCGTCCGCCAGCAGCAGATCGATCCAGCGCACATGGTCGCCGAAGCTCCCGTGGCGATCGTGGTTCTTGCCGTGCACGTCGGCGGCGACGGCGCCGCCGATCGTCGCGAACGCGGTGCCGGGGCTGGCCGGCGGCATGAAACCACGCGGCAGGAACACCTCGATGAGATCGCGGAACGTGACGCCCGGCTCGACGACAACTTCGCCGGTCGATGCATCGAAGGACAGGATGCGGTTGAGCCGCGCCGTCAGGATCACGCGGCCGCCGGAATTGAGAGCGGCATCGCCGTAGGAGCGCCCGCCGCCGAAGGCGATGATGCCGTCAGCGGCGGCCTCGACAACCGCTGCCGCGAGTTCCTGCTGACGTTCGGGACGGCAGGCGCGGCTGCGCGCCACGGTGACGCGCCCCCATCCCGTCAGATCCATGTCCTTCCAGTTCACGGCTCTCACCCGTAGATCAGGGCGCCGAAGACGACGATCCAGCCGAGCACGGCGATGATCAGGAAGCGGTCGGTCAGCGCGATGTCGGTCGGCGACCCGGACCGTTCCTCGACCAGGGTGATCTGGAGATAGCGCAGCACGCCTGCGATCACGAACGGCGCCGTCAGGTAAAGCCGGTCGGTTCCATAACGGTCGATGACGGCACTGTCGGTCGTATAGATCAGATACGAGACGAGCAAAGCTCCCAAGGTCATCGCCAGTGCCGTATCGATGAAGCGAAGATTGTAACCTGCCAGACTCCGCCGGTGGTCGTGCGACATGGACTTGACAACGTCGTCGCGGCGTTTTGCCAGCGCGAGGAAGAGCGCCAGCAGCCCTGTGCAAACCACGATCCAGACGGTCGGGTCGACGGCGATCGCGGCGGCGCCGGCATCGACGCGCAGCACGAACCCGGCCGAGACGATGAGGACGTCGAGCAGCGAAATATGCTTGAGCCAGAAGGAATAGAGGAGGTTGAGCGCGAAGTAGAGAACGGCGAACTGCGTAACCGCCCAGGGCAACAGCATCAGCGCAACGGCTGCCGCCGCCGCAACGAGCAATCCGCCGAAGGCCAGCGCCACACCCGGCAGGATCTCGCCGGCCGCGATCGGACGCTTGCGCTTGACAGGGTGCAGGCGATCCGCCTCGCGGTCAGCATAGTCGTTGACGACATACACGGCACTGGAGAGGAGACAGAAGACCAGTACGGTCAGAATGACCGCGACGATGGATTGCGGTGCCCAGACGGACGGCGTGAAGAACAGAGGCGCACCGATGAAGGCGTTCTTGACCCACTGCCTGGGGCGCATCAATCGCAGGATGACGTCAGGTCTGGTCACGGCGCGCATCAGTACGAAACGAACGGCAATGCAAAATGGATTGCACGTACATTAGCCGACGGGAGGCGCCGGAGAACAGTCAAGGTTGACGTGGGCGTTGGTCGGAATAACGCTGCCGCCTGTCCCGTCATTCCCAAGCCGTCCGGATTGGATTAGACCCGGCCGGCACCCGAGCAGCTTCGTTTCGCACCGCCTTGAACAATTTCACCATGTTCGCCGGCCCGGGAAAGACACGTCATGCCCATTCCTTGCGGCTCGTCCAGGTTCTGACCATTGCGGCGGCGATTGCGCTGCTGGCGCTTGCCTTTCGGCCGACCCAGCACGTGTTCGACATGCCGCTGACCGAGGATGGATACTACGCCCTCAGCGTCGCCCGGAACCTTGCCGAGGGACGGGGCCTGACGATCGACGGGGCCAATCTCACCAACGGTTTTCAGCCGCTGTTCACCGTCATCGAGAGTGCGGCCTTCGCCCTCGCCGGCGGCGATACCGTGCTCGCGATCCGCCTCGTCCTCGCCTTCGCCTGGCTGTTCCACGCCGCCGGTGCGCTCACGATCGCACTGGTTGCGCGCGACGCATGGCCCGCGACGCATGGCGAGGCGGAGCGCGCGATCCGCGGCTGGCTCGCGGCGTTCCTCTATCTCGCCGCGCCTCTCATGCTCAACCACGCCTATAACGGACTCGAAACCGGCTGCGTGATGTTCTTCTACGCGGCCTGTTGGCGATGGATGCAGACGGAACGCGACGAGAGCTGGGGCGGCCTCGCCGTCTTCGGCATCCTGATCGGGTTGATGGTGCTCGCCCGCATCGATGCTGCATTCTTGGCGCTGGCGCTCGGACTCAACGAGCTGCGCCGCAGCCGGCAGCGCGGCTTCGGTATGATGCTCGCCCGCGGCGCCGTGTTGGGTGTCACCGCGCTCCTCGTCTCGGCACCGTGGTGGCTCTACAACCTGATCCATTTCGGCTCGCCGATGCCGACGAGCGGCGCGGCACAGCAGGCATGGGCGCTTGAATGGATCCGCCTCGAACATGCGGCGTGGGCACTTCGGCTGGTCCTGATGCCGTGGCTGTTCGCCGGCGCGCACGAGCAGACGATCGGCGTATGGATCCAGTGGCCGTTCAGCCCGATCGGTGAAATCCGGATCACGGCGATCGGCGTCGCGCGCGGCATTCTGCTCGCGGGCGTTGCCGTCGCCGCCTGGCGCTGGTGGCGGCAGGGCGGCATCGCCGCGGCGCTTGCCGAGATCGGACCCGCGCAGCGACGCCGCACATGTAGGACGCTTGAGTTTGCCGCCTGTCTCGGCGTCGCGCTGGCGGCTCTCGTCGTCTACTACGCACTGTCCTTCGTCGCGTACTGGTTCTATTACCGCTACTTTGCGCCTGCCGCGCTGTTCGCCTTCGTGGTCGCGCCGATCGCTCTCGGCCGGCTGTTCACGGGGAACGCCCGTCCGGCCGGGCGGACGGTCGCCGGACTGGTCGTCGTCACGCTCGCAGTGCAGACCGCGACGCTCGCCGCGCTCGCACAGACCGGCCGGGGTCTTGGCGGCAATACGGTCTATCACGACCAAGTTGCGCTGGTGCGCCAATACGTACCGGACGACGATTACGTCGCTGCCGGACAGTCGGGTACGCTCGGGTTTTTCCGCGAGCGCGTCATCAATACCGACGGCAAGGTGAATCGCGCGGCACTCGCCTATCAGGACCACATGTGGGACTACTTGCGCGAACGCGACGTGAAATGGTTCGTCGACTGGCCGCATTACGTTCGCAAGTATCTCGGCGTCCCGATCGTCGGACCGGACGACCGACCGGCGGCGCAGGCCAATGGTTGGCGCCTCGTCGTCGAGCGCAATTACTTCTATCTGTACGAATATGTCGGCGCCGGAGACCAACCCTGACGCGGCGTGGCATCGACATGATTGAGTGAGATCCATCGACAGGCGCGCCGGGGCCGGACGGCGCGCCCGGGCCCCGACGACGCGGCCGACGGACCGTTCTGAGTAAGGTCCCGCGACACCCTCGCGATGGTCTCGGCCCCGCGACCAGGGTTAGGAACGTCGGTCGCGCCGCAGCGCGTGAACGAATGCGGCGAATTCAAACCATGGCCGCTCGTTCCAGAAGCGGGCGGCACGTCCCGAGGTCGACGGCAGGACGAACACGACCAAGCCCTCCCAGTCGGGCTGGCGGCCATATGTCAGAGCCGGGCGATCGTGGAACCGGCGCGCGGCGTTGAGGCCGTTGAAGCCGATCGCACGCGGCCGCAGCATCTGATCGCGAAAACGCGGCACGTCGTAGGCCGCGTCCGGAATTTCGTGATCGGTGCCGAACGCGGTCTTTGCGACGTCGGTCATGCCGAGGCCGAACCGCGGCAGATCCCGGAACGCCGTCATGTCGAAATCGGCCGGCACGAGCCCGGTCTGCCTGGGCACGGGCCACAGCTTGTTGCCGGGCCCGGAATAGGGAATCCCGCGCCGGGCCGCGACCGTGCCGGCGGCGGTGCCGCAGATCACGGCATCGAGGCCGGGTGCGAGAACGTCATCGGGAACGTCGCGCGGCGGCTCCCGACCTTGCTTCAGTCGCGCAGGTCCTCGAAGAATTCCTTCACCTTGGCGAAGAAGCCGGTCGATTGCGGGCTCGTATCCTTGGGATTGCCGCCTTTTTCGAACTCGCGAAGCAGCTCCTGTTGCCGCTTCGTCAGATTGACCGGCGTCTCGACGATGGCTTCGACGAACATGTCGCCGCGCGTGTTGGAACGCAGCACGCTCATGCCCTTGCCGCGCAGGCGGAACTGGTGGCCGGTCTGGGTGCCGGCCGGTACCGTGATACGCGCGCGACCGCCATCGATCGACGGCACCTCGATCGTCCCGCCGAGTGCCGCCGTCGTCATCGGGATCGGCACGCGGCAATAGATGTCGGCGCCATCGCGCTGGAAGAACCGGTGCGGCGCGATGCTGAGGAAAATGTACAGGTCGCCCGGCGGCGCGCCGCGGACCCCGGCCTCACCCTCGCCGGCGAGCCGTATGCGCGTACCATCCTCGACGCCCGCAGGAATATTGACGTTGAGCGTCCGCTCGCGGCGGACCCGTCCTTGCCCGCCGCAGCTCTTGCAGGGCCGCTCGATCACCTGGCCCTGCCCATGACAGCTCGGGCATGTCCGCTCGATCGTGAAGAAGCCCTGCTGCGCACGGATCTTGCCGTGGCCACGGCAGGTACCGCAGGTGACCGGACGCGAGCCGGCATCGGCCCCCGTACCGCTGCACGAGTCGCACACGACGAGGGTCGGCACTCGGATCGTCGCGGTCTTGCCGCGGAATGCCTCTTCCAGCGAGATCTCGAGATTGTAGCGCAGGTCGGCGCCACGGCTCGGCCCCGTTCCGGCACCGCGCCGGCCGCCCATGAACTCGCCGAACATCTCGTCGAAGATGTCGGCGAAGCCGCCGGCGCTGAATCCGAAATCGAAGCCCTGATGGGTCCGGCCGTTGCCGCCGTTCTGGAAGGCGGCATGGCCGAAGCGGTCATAGGCCGCCCGCTTCTGCTCATCCTTCAGGACGTCGTACGCTTCGTTGATTTCCTTGAAACGGGCCTCGGCCTTCTTGTCACCCGGATTGCGGTCCGGGTGATACTGCATGGCGAGCTTGCGGTAGGCCTTCTTGATCTCCTCGGCGGTGGCCCCGCGCGGAACTCCGAGAACCTCGTAGTAGTCCTGCTTCATCTCGACCGTCAGCTGTCAGACGAGAGGAGGTAGAACGCCGTGCGATCTGCCTGCATTCTACCTCCCGTCCGTTTACCGGTCGCCGGTTCCAGATGCGTTAGGCTGAGCCGCCCTTCTTCGAGTCGTCGACTTCCTCGAAGTCGGCATCCACGACCTTGCCGTCGCCGCCGGCGGCACCCGTGGTGCTGCCACCGGCCGCACCGCCACCCTCGGCACCGCCGCTCTGGCTTGCCTTGTACATCGCCTCGCCAAGTTTCATCGACGACTGCATCAGAGCCTGCGTCTTCTGCTGGATCGCCGTCAGGTCGTCGTCCTCCATCGCCGACTTCAGGGCGGCGATGTCGGCTTCGATCTGCGAACGCGTGGACGCGTCGACCTTGTCGCCGTACTCCTTGAGATTCCGCTCGGTCGTGTGGATCAGGCCGTCCGCATGATTGCGCGCCTCGACCAGCTCGCGACGCTTCTTGTCCTCGGCCGCGTACTGCTCGGCCTCCTTGATCATGCGCTCGATTTCGGCTTCGGACAGGCCACCCGACGCCTGGATGCGGATCGCCTGCTCCTTGCCCGTGGCCTTGTCCTTCGCCGACACGTTGACGATGCCGTTCGCGTCGATGTCGAAGGTGACTTCGATCTGCGGCACGCCGCGCGGCGCCGGCGGAATGCCGACCAGGTCGAACTGACCCAGCAGCTTGTTGTCGGCGGCCATCTCGCGCTCGCCCTGGAACACGCGGATCGTCACCGCGGTCTGGTTGTCCTCGGCGGTCGAGAAGATCTGGGACTTGCGGGTCGGGATCGTCGTGTTGCGGTCGATGAGACGCGTGAACACGCCGCCGAGCGTCTCGATACCGAGCGAGAGCGGCGTCACGTCGAGCAGCAGCACGTCCTTGACGTCGCCCTTCAGCACGCCGGCCTGAATGGCAGCGCCGACGGCCACGACCTCGTCCGGGTTGACGCCGCTATGCGGCTCGCGCCCGAAGAACTGCCGCACCGTTTCGACGACCTTGGGCATGCGCGTCATGCCGCCGACGAGCACGACCTCGTCGATCTCGGACGGCTTCAGTCCGGCATCGCGCAGCGCGGCGCGGCACGGCTCGATCGTCCTCTGGATCAGATGATCGACCAGCGCCTCGAGCTTCGCGCGTGTCAGCTTGATGTTGAGGTGCTTCGGCCCGCTCGCATCCGCGGTGATGAACGGCAGGTTGACCTCGGTCTGCATCGACGAAGACAACTCGATCTTCGCCTTCTCGGCCGCCTCCTTGAGGCGCTGCAGCGCCAGGCGGTCGTTGCGCAGGTCGATTCCGTGCTCTTTCTTGAACTCGTTGGCGAGGTAATCGATGATTTCCTTGTCGAAGTCCTCGCCACCGAGGAACGTATCGCCGTTCGTCGACTTCACCTCGAACACGCCGTCGCCGATCTCGAGAATCGAGATGTCGAACGTGCCGCCGCCCAGGTCATAGACGGCGATCGTGCCCGACTTCTTCTTGTCGAGACCATAGGCAAGTGCGGCTGCGGTCGGCTCGTTGATGATGCGCAGCACCTCGAGGCCGGCGATCCGGCCGGCGTCCTTCGTCGCCTGGCGCTGGGCGTCATTGAAATAGGCGGGAACCGTAATGACGGCCTGGGTAACCTTCTCGCCGAGATAGGCCTCGGCGGTCTCCTTCATCTTCTGCAATACGAAGGCCGAGATCTGGCTGGGGCTGTAGCGCTTGCCCTGCGCCTCGACCCAGGCGTCGCCGTTGTCGGCCTTGACGATCTTGTAAGGGACGAGGCCGATGTCCTTTTGCGTCATCGGATCGTCATAGCGACGGCCGATCAGGCGCTTGACGGCGAAAATCGTGTTCTGCGGGTTCGTTACCGCCTGACGTTTCGCGGCCTGGCCGACGAGGCGCTCGCCGGAGTCGGTAAATGCGACAATCGACGGCGTAATATTGGATCCCTCGGCATTGTGAATGACCTTGGGCGTCTTGCCTTCCATTACGGCGACGCAAGAGTTCGTCGTACCGAGGTCGATACCGATCACTTTGCTCATAGCGATATCCCTCTTCGCGGCAGGTCATACGGCCGACCCGACGTCGGCGCCGGCCAGGACCCCCTGGGTGGTTTGAACCTTATGACGGGTGGGGTCTTTCCGCGGAGGTATATAGGCAGGCTTTCATGGCACTGCAACGGGCCGCACCGGTCCTTGGCAATTTTCTGCCGTCCTCGACTGCCTTTCTGAAGGATGGAAACCTGATGATGACGCCGAGCCGATGGACAACCCCTGGTGCGGCAAAGCTGCGTGGCCGACGGGCGGCCGCCCGCTCGGGCGTGCCGTCTGATGGCTCGGGGTACGGAGGCCACGGCCCGGCGGTCGAGGCCGGCGGGCTTAAACTTTAGTGAAGTATTCGGCACGTACCGCGGATGGCACCTCGACCGGGTCCGGATATCGGCCACATTGCACGACGGAACTTGGCCTTAAGGGGCGCTGACCGTTCCGGCCGATCCCGCTCCTGACGCACGAGGGGCATAGGACGAACTCGATGTTCGCAACGGACTCGGGCTTGAAGGCATCCGCTAACGACGCGGCGGCTGAAGACGATGCGGCGCGTTTGTATGTCGATAGCGACGCCGACGTTAATAAAAAAGGCTGTTGCTTGTATTTAATCTTGACAGAACATTCAAGACGTTTATTGACTATGCTTAGATCAAAGCATGTATTCGGATGTATTTGTCATGAATACTGCTAAAATTTTAGATATTCTGCCGCATCCGACGTCGGGCCCCACCCCGTCGGTGACGTGGACGCAGCCGTGGCCCAGTGCCCGCACCGTGCCGGCGATCAGCCACGAGACGACAGCCGACCTGATCGAGAAGCGCGCCCAGCGCCATGCCGAGGCGTCCATGGAACGCCGGCGCGCGGCAAAGGCCGCAGCGTCGAGCCCTGCCTTCAATCACGAGGTCGGGCTCGTCAGGAACACGTTCAACGTGTTCATCGATTTGGTAAGCCGGCAGGCCGCGTTCTATCGTGTGCGGATCTTCGGTCCGCCGGACAACATGCCGTATGCAAGACCACCTGCGGCACCGACGGTGGCGCCGGCAAGTGCGCTTGCGGCATATTCGGCTGGCGAATCCGTTCCGCCGGCTGCACGCATCAAGGCCGACGTGTAAGGGCGGGATCGCCCACCCCGATCATACGGTATCGCGCGGCGGATTTTCGGTTCAGGCGCTGGTATCGACTCGTGCACCTGTAGCTTCGGCGCCGCTTCCCTTCGCGACAGTAACCATGGCCGGGCGCAGCAACCGCCCATGGATGGTGTAGCCCGCCTGAAACACCTGGACGACGGTTCCGGGCGCATGGGTCGGGCTGTCGACCTGCATCATCGCCTGATGGAAATTGTGGTCGAACGGCTGACCCGTCGGGTCGAAGCGCTGGATGCCATGACGTTCCAATATGGCAAGGAATTCCCGTTCGGTCAGTTCGACGCCGGCGACGAACTTGTCGAGCCGTTCGTCGGCCTGCCGTGCCTCGCTCGAAACCGATTCGATGGCCCGGCGCAGATTGTCAGCCACCGGCAGGATATCCCGGGCGAATCCGCTGATCGCGTACTTGCTGTTTTCCTCGATGTCGCGTTGCGCCCGGCGCCGCGTGTTTTCGGCTTCGGCCAGCGCGCGCAAGACTTGGTCCTTCAGACGTGCGACTTCGGCCTCGAGCTCGGCGATACGGGCCGCCTCTGACGGTGCCGCCGTGTCGGCCGTGGCATCGGCGGCCGTATCGGCCACCGCCTGATCGGCCGCTGCCTGTTCCGGTGCTGTGTCGGCCGTGGCTTCGGCCGGGTTCGCGTCGTTGAGTGTGACCCCGTCCTGCGGGGCGCGCTTGTCGTTGTCGTCCATTGTCCTATTCGTGTCCTGAAAAAAGTGTCTTGAAAGTAAAACGCTCGGTCGGGGCTAACCGATCAACCGACCGATGACCTTGGCCGTGTAGTCGACGATCGGGATAACGCGAGCATAGTTGAGGCGCGTCGGTCCGATGACGCCGATTGCGCCAACGATCTGCTCGCGGCTGTTCGCATAGGGTGCGATGATCATGGAACAACCGGCCAGCCCGAACAGGGCGCTTTCCTTGCCGATGAAGATCTGGACGCCCTCTGCGCTCTGCGCCGCATCGAGCAGCTTGACCATGGTTTCCCGCGTCTCGAGCGTCTCGAACAGCAGGCGTATCCGCTCCAGATCCTGGATCGCCGTCACGTCTTCGAGAAGACGCGCCTGGCCGCGGATCAGCAGGTAACTGTCCTTGCCCTCGCCGGCCCAGGTCGCAAGGCCGGCCTCGACCACCTTGCTCGTGAGTTCGTCGAGCTCGGCACGTTTCTCCTCGAGCTCGGTAAGAATCATGCCGCGCGCCTCGGCGAGGGTACGGCCCATCAGGCGCGCATTCAGATAGTTGCCCGCTTGGACCAGCGCCGACGGCGGAATGCCGAGCGGTACCTCGATCACCCGGTTTTCCACGAGGCCGCTTTCCGTTACCAGGACGACGAGGGCTCGGCCCGGCCCGAGCGCGACGAACTCGACGTGCTTGAGCGGTCCCTCGGTCTTGGGCGCGAGCACGAGACCGGCACACCGCGACAGGCCGGCAAGCATCGTGGTCGCCTCCTCCAGGACCTGCGGGATGCTCTTGCCCGCAGCCGCGCACTGGCTGTCGATGCTGGCCCGCTCGTCGTCCGACAGCCGGCCAACCTCGAGCAGGCCGTTCACGAACAGCCGCAGGCCCGCCTCGGTCGGTAGACGGCCCGCCGACGTATGCGGCGCGTAGAGAAGACCGGCTTCCTGCAGATCCGCCATGACGTTGCGGATCGTCGCCGGCGACAAATTGGCGCTGAGCATACGCGAGAGCGTCCGGGAGCCGATCGGCTCCCCGGTCTCGACATAGGCCTCGACGATACGCCGGAATACTTCGCGACTGCGCTCGTTCAGCTCGGCGATCGGCGAGGGCCGGTCGCTGTTCGCCTTCTCCGGAGTCGTCGACATCATATTCATATCGTTGAAAAATGTAGGGAGGGCCGCACAGCACGTCAATGCGGGGCGGCCCTTGCCCTTCCTGCCCGCTGGACGCGAAGCGGGTAAGTCAGTAGGGTCCGCGCGCCTTAGTTTTCCCTGCCAGAGGAGATCCCGATGCGTCCGTCCGGCCGTGCGCCCGACGCGCTCCGAACCGTCCGTCTCGAGCCCGGCGTCTCCAAGTATGCCGAAGGCTCCTGTCTTGCCTGCTTCGGCGACACCCATGTACTTTGCACGGCCACGATCGAAGACAAGGTCCCACCCTTCCTGCGCAATACCGGATCCGGCTGGATCACCGCCGAGTACGGCATGCTGCCGCGTTCGACGCACACGCGGACCGAGCGCGAGGCCTCGCGCGGACGCCAGAGCGGCCGCACACACGAAATCCAGAGACTGATCGGTCGGTCGCTGCGCGCCGTCACCGATCTTCAGGCGCTGGGCGAGCGTCAGGTCAAGATCGACTGCGACGTGCTTCAGGCCGACGGCGGCACGCGGACGGCCGCGATCACCGGTGCCTGGGTCGCGCTCCGGATCGCGCTCGACGGGCTGGTGAAGTCGGGGACGCTGCCGCAGAACCCGCTGCTCGATCACGTCGCCGCCGTCTCGTGCGGAATCGTTGAGGGCGTTCCGGTGCTTGATCTCGACTACGCCGAGGATTCGGCCGCGGAGGCGGACGCCAATTTCGTGTTCACCGGATCAGGCGGAATCGTCGAGATCCAGGGCACGGCCGAACGGATACCGTTCTCGGAGACGCGCTTTCTCGAGATGCTCGCGCTTGCGCGCAAGGGCGTCGAGCAGCTCTTGGCTCTCCAGCGGCAGGCGATCGGCGCGTAGACGATCCCCTACACACAGCCGAAGCGAATCCAGACATACTGGGGCCCGTCGATGCCAACGAAATGACGGTCGAGGACCCGGTAGTCGCCGTCGCCGCAGACAAGCCGCGCATAATTCCTGAGCTCCCGCTCGATGACGTCGGGTGAGGCGATTCTGCCGCCATAGTCCGCCCGGTAGTCGTAAGTAGGGGCGACCGCACCCGGCCCGCAGCCCGTGACGAGCGCCAGGAAGACGGCGGCGACACCTGTCTTCGGTCGGACGGCATCCATGTTGCGGCCTCTCGGCGCGACGCGGTAATTGCAAGGCTTGCGCCCGTGCCGACGTTCCACCGAAAGCCATCGCCATGCCACGTCGTCTTGCAGACAAGCGCCTTATCATTGCCAGCCACAACCCCGGCAAAGTCCGCGAGATCGCGGCGCTGTTGGCACCGTTCGGCGTCGAGGTCGTCTCGGCGGCGGCGCTGGGCCTGCCCGAACCCGACGAGACCGGGACGACGTTCGAGGCCAACGCGGCGCTCAAGGCGCGCGCCGCCGCGCGGCGCAGCGCGCTGCCGGCGCTGGCCGACGATTCGGGCCTGTGCGTGCCGGCGATCGGCGGCGCACCCGGCATCTATTCTGCGCGGTGGGCAGGTCCGGAGAAGGACTTCCTGTGGGCGATGGAGAAGGTGGAGGCGGCACTCGGCGGAAAAGAGGATCGTCGCGCCTTTTTCGTCGCCGCCCTTGCCCTGGCCTGGCCGGATGACCATGTCGAGATTTTCCGGGGCGAAGTTCACGGGCGGCTGGTCTGGCCGCCGCGCGGCGACCGGGGGTTCGGCTACGACCCGATTTTCGTGCCCGAAGGACACACCCTGACGTTCGGCGAAATGGAACCCGCCGCCAAGCATGCCATCAGCCATCGCGCCGCTGCTTTCGCGAAGCTCATCGATGCCTGTTTCGGACGGAGCTGAGGCAAGACCGCATGCCGATCCTACGGCCGACGCAGCGCCTGAGGACGGCTTCGGGATCTACGTGCATTGGCCGTTCTGTCGATCGAAATGCCCGTATTGCGACTTCAACAGCCACGTGCGCGAGCGCATCGACGAGGACGTCTGGCGGGATGCCATCCTCGCCGAACTCGATCACTACGCAGCCGAGACGCGCGGCCGTACGGTGATGTCGGTCTTCTTCGGCGGCGGGACGCCCTCGCTGATGGCGCCGCGGACGGTGTCGGCGGTGATCGACCGCATCGCGCGAAACTGGCGCGTGGACGAACGGGTCGAGATCACGCTCGAGGCCAATCCCAATTCGGCGGAGCGTCGACGTTTCGCCGGCTTTCACGCGGCAGGCGTCAACCGGGTCTCGATCGGCGTGCAGGCGCTCGAGCCGTCCGCGCTGCGCTTCCTGGGGCGCGCGCACGATGTTGCCGAAGCGCGCGCCGCCATCGCGGCCGCCGCGACACATTTTTCGCGCTACTCCTTCGATCTCATCTATGCGCGGCCGGCGCAATCGGTGGCGGCATGGCGATCCGAGCTTGCCGAGGCGATCGCGCTCGCCGGCGATCATCTCTCGGTTTACCAGCTGACCATCGAGCCGGGCACGGCATTCCATGCGCTCGCCGCGCGTGGCGAACTCCCCCTGCCGGACGAAGCCACGGCCGAGGCGCTGTATGACGTCACGCAGGAGTTGCTCGTCAACGCAGGCCTCGCCGCGTATGAGGTTTCCAATCATGCGAGACCCGGTGGCGAGTGCCGGCACAATCTCGTCTACTGGCGCTACGAGGACTACGTCGGCGTGGGCCCCGGCGCGCACGGCCGCTTGACGGACGGAAGCATCCGCATCGCGACGCGCCAGGAAAAGGTGCCGGAGACCTGGATCGATCGTGTGCGACGGACGGGGCACGGCACGGCGGAACGAACGGTCGTGCCCGCACAGGATGCGGCGGTCGAGGCGTTGATGATGGGTCTGCGTCTGTCCGAAGGCGTCGACCCGGTTCGTTTCGCGCGCCGAACGGGCGTGCCGCTCGACTGCGCGGTCGATGCCAGCCGGCGCGACCGGCTGGTCGCGGGCGGGTTCCTCGCGATCACGGCAAAAGGCGGCCTTCGGGCGACGCCGGCGGGCCGCAAGGTGCTGAATGCCGTCCTGGGCGAGCTCCTTGCCTGACCGGTGGCTATTGCGTCGGGGTCTCGAAGCTCTCGGCCGCCGGTGACACCGTCCGGAAGCCGTTGCGCTGCACCTCCAGCACCGCGAGATTGCGGTCGACCGATCCATCGGGACGCAGACGGAACACGCCGTCCATTCCGGCGAACCCGACGGGGTTGGTGAGCGCCTCCACCGAATAGTTCGCGCCGTTCTCATCGCGCGCGAGAACGGCGGCCATCGCGACGGCGTCGTAGATGATTGTCGCGATACGCGGCGGATCCTGGCGGTACACGGCGCGATACCGCTTGACGAAGCCGTCGCGTGCTTCGGGTGGCGGGGCCGCGAACCAACCGCCGATAAGGGCGGGCTCGCGCGTGATCCGCGGATCGTCCCACAGCGTCGTACCGAGAAACCGCACGCGCGACGGATCGATGTCGTAGTAGGGCAGAAGGGGCGCGATCGCCAGCAGGCGATCACCGAAATCGGGCAGAAGTACCGAATCGAAGGGGACCTCCCCCAGCGTCTCGATGCCATCCAGTCGCCGCAACGCCTGACGGCTGATCTCGTCATTGCGGCGTTCGAGCTCACGGCGCTGCCGCTCGAGCGCCGCGCGGCGCTGTTCGTAAGAGGCAAGACGCCGGACGACCGGTGATATATCGGCGGCACCCGGCTCGTAACGTTCGATCGCCGTGATCTGTCCGCCGATGCGGCCCGCCGTTTCGTACAGGGCCGCTTCGACGGCGTCACCATAGCTGTCGTTCGGCAGCAGGGCGGCATATCGGGAAAGGCCTCGCGCGCGTGCGAATGTCAGGACGCGCTCGATCTGGAGACGGGGTGTCACGCCGAGAACGAAGACGCCGGGAGCCGCCACCGACAGGTCGTTCGACAGGCTGAGGACGTTGATTCCGGCTGCCTGCGCGCGCGGCGCGACCGCGGCGGTTTCCGCGGCGAAGACGGGACCGACGATGAGCCGCACCCCGACGCTCAGCACGTCCTCCACGGCCGCCGCAGCACCTTCCGCTGTGCCGCCCGTGTCGCGCGGCAACAGTTCCAGCCGTTCGTCGCCCAGATCGAACAGCGCCAATTGCGCGGCGTCCAGAAGCGCGCGACCGAGGGCGGCATGCGGTCCCGAAAGCGGCAGCAGGACCGCGACCCTGATCGTCTCGGCCGTGGTTGGTGGCTGCGGCAGCGGCTCCGAGGTCAGCGGCGCGATCTCGACCGGCATCGCGCCCGGCGGCACGACAGGTTCAGCTGGCGGAATCGCGGCTTGAACGCCGCCCTCGGGACTCCGTACCTTGGTTTCGCAGCCCGCGAGGGTCAGTACGGCAGCCGCGACGACCGCTACGAGCCGCACCCGGGTCTTCCCCCGTCCGCGCGACTCACCATCGACGAACAAAGAGCAAAGACGAGCGATCAATCATGCCCTCCCATCGAAAGGTCGAGCGTAACGGCGAGCCGGACGCAAGTAAATTGGCCTCGGGCCTGTATGTCGTCGCGACTCCGCTCGGCAATCTCGGCGACATCTCGCGTCGGGCGATCGCGGTCCTCGGCGGGGTCGACGTCATCGCCTGCGAGGATACGCGTGTGACCGCTCGGCTGCTGCAGGCCCTGGGGATCGGGCGTCCGCGGTTGGTCCGCTACGACGATCATGCGAGCGACCGCACGCGGGACGAACTCGTCGACCAGATTCGGGCGGGGAAAGCCGTCGCGCTGGTATCCGACGCCGGCACGCCGCTCATCTCCGATCCCGGCTATCGGCTCGTGCGGGCCGTGCGTGAGGCGGGCTTGGCGGTCACCGCCGTTCCCGGCCCATCGGCCGCGGTCGCCGCGCTCTCCATCTCGGGCCTGCCGACGGATCGGTTCCTGTGCAGCGGCTTTCTTCCGCAGAAGCTGGGACCGCGTCGCAAAGCGCTCGAGGAGCTCGCGCGCGTGTCGGCGACGCTCGTCGTTTTCGAGGCGCCGCACCGCCTGCCGGAATGCCTCGCCGACATGGCAGCGATCCTGGGGCCGCGCGAAGCGGCGGTCGTCCGTGAGCTCACCAAGCTTTTCGAGGAAACGCGGCGCGGAACGCTGGACGACCTTGCGGCGCACTACGCGGCAGCCGGGCCGCCCAAGGGCGAGGTCGTCATCGTCGTGGGCCCGCCGCCGAAATCCAGCGATGTCGCAACCGACATGGCGGCCCTTGACGCCCGGCTCGCCACCGCCCTCGCCACGTCGAGTGTGCGCGACGCGGCCGCCGCCGTCGCCGAGGCCACCGGGCTGTCGCGGCGTCAGGTCTATGCGCGCGCACTCGAACTTGCCAAGGGACGGTCGTGAGCGCGGCGCGGGAGCGCGTGCGCGCCGAACGCCGGGGGCGCTATGCGGAATGGGTTGCAGCCCTGCGTCTCCGGCTCGCCGGTTATCGTATCGTCGCGCGCAATGTCCGCACGTCGGTCGGGGAAATCGACCTCGTCGCGCGCCGCGGGCGCCAACTCGTTTTCGTCGAGGTGAAGGCACGCCACGCGGTCGCCGCCGCGGCCGAAGCGATCATGGCACGACAACAGGCCCGGATCGCGCGCGCTGCCGCCGCGTTCCTCGCATCCAGACCGGAACTCGCGGGTCTGGACTGCCGGTTCGATGCCATTTTTGTCACGCCCTGGCGCGTCCCAAAGCACGTCGTCGACGCTTGGCGAGACTTGCACGCTCGTACTAAATAGATACGGTGCTGCCTGTCACCATGTTGGGGGGTTCCTTGACCGACCGTTCTGGCCGTCTGCTCGTGTCGACTCTGCTGCTCGCCGCGGCTCTGTCGTTGCAGGGCTGTGTCGGTGCTGTCATCGGTACGGGCGCCGTGGCCGGCGTCACCGCCGCGCAGGAGCGCGGCGTGAAGGGCGCCGTCAGCGATACGGCGATCCGTGCCGAGATCAACCATTACTGGCTGCAGAAGAGCGAGACGCTGTTCCTCAACGTGAACCTTCAGGTCCATGAGGGACGTGTTCTTCTCACCGGCGCCGTCAAGGACCCCGAAACGCGGGCCGATGCCGTCCAGCTTGCCTGGAAGGCACGCGGTGTTCGCGAGGTCATCAACGAGATCGAGGTGACCGACGAGGGCGGCTTCGGAACCTATGCTCGCGACACCGCGATCGTCACCGAGCTGCGTTCGCGGCTTCTCTTCGCCAAAGACATACAGTCGGTCAATTACTCGATCGAGGCGGTCAACGGCGTGGTCTATCTGCTGGGCGTCGCCCAGGATCAGGCCGAGCTCGACCGCGTCCTCGACATTGCGCGGAACATCAATTACGTGCGCCGCGTCGTCAGCCACGTGCTGATGAAGGACGATCCGCGACGGTTCGCGCCGCCGCCGTCCTGAACGCATCCGGGCGTGAGCATGGCGGCGGCCGGGATCATCCTTCGCACCGCGGGCACGCTGCCTGATGACGCGATCGAGCCGGCCGGGGCGATGCCTGCATTCGTGAAATGCAGGTTACCGGTCGCGCCGGGCGAACCGACCCGTCGGCATCGACGCGCCCGCCGTGGTCGCCGGTTCGAAAACCTGCGTGCCGCGATCCATTGTCTCCGACGGGTCTTGGCCCTTGCTGGAAGCAAGGCGACACGCCATGGTGTCCCCCACGGGATTTGAGGTGCGCCGCAGCCGGCTCGGTTGAGCGCGTCGGCGGACCAAGGGATAGGGATAAATAGAATGTCGCTGCTCGTCGCCATCCAGATGGATCCCATCGAAGGGATCAACATCGACGCCGATTCGACCTTCGCACTCGCGCTCGAGGCGCAGGCGCGCGGACACAGGCTGCTCCACTACCTGCCGCAGCACCTGAGCTTCGCGCACGGCAAGGTGCGCGCGAAAGCGCGCGCGCTCACCGTGCGACGCGAGAAAGGCAATCATTTCACGCTCGGCCCTTACGAAACGGTTGATCTCGCCGAAACCGACGTGGTGCTCATGCGCCAGGATCCGCCGTTCGACATGGCGTACATCACGGCGACGCACATTCTCGAGCACATCCATCCCGACACGCTCGTCGTCAACGATCCGTTCCACGTGCGCAACGCGCCGGAGAAGTTGTTCGTCACGCATTTTCCGGACCTGATGCCGCCGACGCTGATCACGTCGGATCCGGCCGAGATCGCCGCATTCCGCGAGGCGCACAAGGACATCATCATCAAGCCGCTGTTCGGCAACGGCGGTGCCGGCGTGTTCCACATCCCGCCGGCGGACGAGAATTTGAACGCGCTGCTCGAGATGTTCACGAGCCGCTCACGCGAGCCGATCATCGTGCAGCGCTACCTGCCCGAGGTGCGCAACGGCGACAAGCGGATCATCCTCGTCGACGGACGTCCGGCCGGGGCGGTCACACGCGTACCGCCCGCGGGCGAGGCGCGGGCGAATCTTCATGTCGGGGGCAAGGCGATGAAGGCGACGCTCACCCCGCGCGAACAGGAGATCTGTGCTGCGATCGGGCCCGAGCTGTCCAAACGCGGCCTGATCTTCGTCGGGATCGACGTGATCGGCGATTACCTCACCGAGATCAACGTGACGTCGCCCACGGGCATCCAGGAGATCGACCGCTTAGACGGCGTGAAGATCGAGGCGCAGATCTGGGATGCGATCGAGGCGCGGATCGCAGCGAAGCCGGCGCGGCGGCGCGCTTAGGTCTTCTCCGTCATCGCGTCATGCCGCACGACGGCGAGGGTCCGACTATTTTTCGCAGAGCCGGTCGGGCCCGATATCGAAATGCAAGTGGTCGGCGTGGGCGGCGTCGCTGTTGGGCGTGAGCACGACGTTGAATGACTCGCAGGCACGCCTGGCGAGTTCGCGCAGAAAACGGCCGCGCGGCCCCCGGTCGCGCCAGTTCGATTTCACGCTGACGCGCGTCCCGTCCGCGATATCGAATGCGGCGATGTCGATCGCGCGTCCGAAGGCATGCTCGCTCAGCCGGCCCGGTCGGCCGGCACGGGTACGGCAGCTATAGGCGCTCCAGTGATGGATGGTCACGACGGGGTGGCCGAAATGGCTAAGCGCGGCCGGCTGGATCACGTCCCGCTCGAAGTCGGCAAGCGTCAGGACCATCGCGCAGGTGAGCGTCGCATGCGGCCGATACGAAGCCCAGGCCCGCATCAGGTTGACGCCGTGGATCAACTGGCATCCTCCGGTGGCGGCCGGTACGGCGGCCGGCTCGAAGACGACGCCGCGGCGTTCGAGCGCCTCGAGGCAGGCGCGCAGCGGCGGCTGCAGCTCGATCGCCGATGGCGATGGCGGAACGACGCGCGGCGCGCCGCATGCGGCGACGAGCAGCGCGAGCGTTACGGCAACAAGAACGTAGAAAGGGCGTCGTGACAAAGGGCGGCCCCCCGCCGGCAGCGTTGCCACTATAGGTAATTACGTCGTGCCGAAAAATGTCTCCCTTGTCACGTCTGCAACCGCCATCAGACAGGGTACCGGTCGATGGGGTGAACTTCCGAAGACCTGAGGGCGGTGCCGGGCGGGCACAAGTCGTGAATAATGGCATTTGCAAGCAATCATCACTGTCGGCGGAGGAAACCATGACGTTCGCCCGCACGCCCGAACAGTTGCACGCGAGATCCACGACCAGGCACCGCACGCCGAGAAGATCGCATGAACTCGGCCTGGATCGGCGAGCACCATTTCAATCTGCTTAACGTCAATCCCTGCCTGAACATCCGTCTTGCGAAGCGCGCCGGCGCGACGACGCGGATCCGGCTCGCCCCGGTGGTGGTCCTGCTACCTATCCGTCATCGCCCGCATGTCGCCGAGGAATGGGCGACGCTCGATCTGCTGTCGAACGGGCGGGTCGATTTCGCGGCAGGCTGCGGGTACGACCGGCTCGAGTACGAGCCGGTCGGCGCACCGTTCCAAGACTCCGCCGAGCTGCTCGCCGAAGGGCTCGAGATCGTCTGGCGGGCCTGAACCGAACCCGGCAAGTGGTCGCACAAGGACAAGTTCTATTCCTAAGTTCTATTCCTTCGACAACATCGAGGTGCGTCCGTGCCCCGTGCAACAGCCGTTGCGGCCCTACGTCGCATGCTTCTCGCGTTCGTCGATGCAGCTTGCCGCGCGCAACGACTGAAACATCATCGTCGCACCGTTCGCGGCAGCGATGGTGTATGGCAGCCTCGCCGGCGGCGTAGCGGCATACCGCGCCGAATGCGAGCGGTACGGCTGGCCCGCCGAGCGATGTGCAGCTACTTCATACATTCATACACATTGCTGATTCGAAGCGCGACGAGGACACGGCCGCGAAGCTTTGATCCGGTGCTTCAAAGACGCGCTGATCGCGGCATTCCCACCCGACCCGGAAATCGTTCCGCGGACGCTGCGCTACTTCCTCGAGATTGTCGACATCCTCAAGAACATGAAGGCAAAGAACCTGACCTCGAAGTCGATCCTGGTCGGCTCGCCCCAGAAGATCATCGACGACCTGACGACCGTCGAGGCCGCCGGCATCAGCGAGGTCATCCTCTACTTCAACTACGGCCGCAAGCCGCACGAGATGGTGCTCGAGCAGATGGAACGGTTCATGGCCGAAATCGCACCGGCCTTCGCCGAGACGGAAGCCACGGCCGCGGCTCAGTGACGGCGGGGCAGCATCGGCATGAGACCTGCGTTGCGCGGAGGAAAGGGTGCTGCCGCGATACGCCCGGCCGCGATCGGGGAAATGTCGAGGTTCGAACTCGGGTGCAATCTTCCCTACCTGATCGGCCGCGTGGGGAGCCGGCTGGCGGTCGCCTTTGGCCCCGCCATCGCGTCCCACGGCATCGCGCTGCAGGAGTGGCGGGTGCTGGCCGCATTGGGTGCGTACGGCGCGCAGCGCCTCCTCGACCTTGCGGCGCTGACGTCGATCGACGTCTCGACACTCTCGCGTCTGGTGGTGAGGCGCATGGTTCGGCGGCACCTCGTGCGCCGCGACCGCAACGGCGATGAAAGGCGCGCGGTAAGCGTTGCCCTCACGCCGGAAGGAAAAAGGATCTTTCGCACGATCGTGCCGCTTGCCCGCCGTTACGAACGGATCGCGCTCGGTGGCCTGAAACCGGGCGACGCCGAACGGCTGCGGGAAATTCTGCGACGAATTTATGCTAATTTGAGTTAATTGCCGGACTGACCGCGCACGATGCGAGCTTTTTCTTTCATCGCCAGCCCCGCCGGGTCGTGGTACACGACATACTACCGGATGCGGCGAAGGGGCGGCGGGTCAGGCGGCAGCCGGCGCCTTTCATGGTTAACGACCGTGGATGAGGGCGATATCGTGGCGGTCGTGTGGCAATAAGCCACACAATGTCACCAATAAGGGGCATGGGGCCGCGCATCACCTGTAGTTTATAGTCTGGCCCTAACGCGGTCAGGAGTTGCAGTACCCATGGCTTCCGGTGGAAGAAAATCGCGGCGGGGACAATCGCCGCTGCGCAAGCCGAACGTTATCGACGCGCACGTGGGCGCGCGCATGCGACTGCGGCGCACCTTGCTCGGCATCAGTCAGGAGCAGCTTGCCGAAGCCCTCGGTCTGACCTTCCAGCAGGTACAGAAATACGAACGGGGCAGCAATCGGATCAGCGCCTCCCGCCTGTTTCAGCTGTCGCGCGTTCTCGACGTGCCCGTAAGCTATTTCTTCGACGACATGGAGCCCGAGACGGCGGCCGCCGGCGCCCGTCCGGCCAAGGGTCTGGCGGAAGCGGAGCCCGAAGCCTACGAGGCCGATCCGATGTCCCGGCGCGAGACGCTCGAGCTCGTACGCGTCTACTACCGCATCAGCGATCGCAAGGTCCGCAAGAAGCTTTACGAGATGACCAAGGCACTGGCCGAGGGCGAAGACGACTGAGTGCCAGGCGCGATGGCGCTGCCTTCGCGGATGGCGAAAATCAAAGGGCCTCATGGCACGCCATGAGGCCCTGTCGATTCCGTGAATCGCCCGTCGCCGTTGCGACGGCGGTGTCGCCGGCTCACACGGTTCTCGGACTCCGAACCATTGGCCGTAAGCCTACCGGCCGCCGCCCCTGATGGCGATACGCCGTGCCGCGCGCTGGACTTCGGCCGGCTTCGGCAGCGTGACCGTCAGGACACCTTTGTCGAACGATGCCTCGACCTTGTCGGGATCGACCTCGAAGGGTAGCTGGATGGAACGCGAGAACGAGCCGTACGACCGCTCGACGAGATAATAGTTCTTGTCCTTCTGCTCGCGATCGGACCTCTTCTCGCCACGAATGGTCAGCATGTCTCCGCTGAGCTGGACGTCGAGGTCTTTTTCATCGACGCCCGGGAGTTCGGCGACGACTTGAAGCGCGTCGTCGGTTTCGGACACGTCGATGCTCGGCGAGATCGCCATCCCACCCTCGCCCCGACGCATCAGGCCCGTGCCGCGGAAGAAGTCCTCGAACAAGCGGTCGATGTCGCGCCGCAGTTCCAGGAACGGGTCGTCCTCGAGGCGGCGGCTTGGTGCCGTCCGTCCCCAGCCGAACGGCATGAGTGATCGAAATGCCATGGATTCTCCTCTCTCGGATGATCGCCTCCGGTCGGGCCAACGTCATCGATGCCGGGCCCGGACGCGGAAGGCGTGCCGACTCTAAACGCCGGATCGCCGGGCGGCGTATCGTCGGCAAGGGGTAATCCGGATTGGGGCGCGGCGAACGAAACCGCCTTGTGCGCGCGTGTGAGCGCAGGGACGCCGGACAACGCCGCCATACCGGTGACGGACGGCGCGCCCAGAGAAGCGTGGCGCGATCCTACCGGCGGTTGTATGAATGGGACCGGGGGCGGGGGCACACGATGGTCGCGCGGGTCAACACGGTCGCATTCCAGGGCATCGACGTCGTCGATGTCGACGTCCAGGTCCATGTCGGCAACGGTCTGCCGAACTTCACGATCGTCGGCCTTCCCGACAAGGCGGTGGGCGAAAGCCGCGAACGTGTGCGCGCGGCCCTCGGCGCGCTCGGTCTGGCGCTCCCGCCCAAACGGATCACGGTCAATCTGTCGCCCGCCGACCTCAACAAGGAAGGCAGTCATTACGACCTGCCGATCGCGCTGGGCCTGCTTGTCGCGATGGGCGTGATCGAGGCCGAGCCGGTCGCGCGTTACACCGTGCTCGGCGAGCTCGCGCTCGACGGCAAGCTCGCGGCCGTGGCCGGCGTGCTGCCCGCAGCGATGGGCGCGGTGGCGCGCGAGCGCGGCATCATTTGCCCCGCGTCGTGCGGCGGCGAAGCCGCATGGGCCGGTACCGCCGCCCATGGGTTCGACGTCCTGGCGGCCGACTCGCTCCTTGCCCTCATCAATCATTTCAAGGGCAGCCAGGTCCTGCAGGCGCCGGTGCCGCGTCTTGCCGATGACGACGGCCCTTATCCGGACCTCAGGGACATCAAGGGCCAGGAAACCGCCAAGCGCGCCCTCGAAATCGCCGCCGCCGGATCTCACAATCTGCTGATGGTCGGGCCGCCCGGTGCCGGCAAGTCGATGCTGGCGCAGCGCCTGCCCGGCCTGCTGCCGCCGCTGACCCCGGCCGAGGCGCTCGAGGTCAGCATGATCCAGTCGGTCGCGGGTCTGCTGCACGAGGGCCGCATCAGCCGGCGCCGTCCCTTTCGCGATCCGCACCACTCGGCATCGCTGCCCGCCCTGATCGGCGGCGGCCTGCGCGCCAAGCCGGGCGAGATCTCGCTCGCGCATCTGGGCGTGCTGTTCCTCGACGAGCTGCCCGAGTTCGCGCGGGCGACGCTCGAGGCCCTGCGGCAGCCGCTCGAGACCGGGCGCGCGGTGGTAGCGCGCGCCAATGCGCACGTGACCTATCCCGCGCGCGTGCAGCTCGTCGCCGCGATGAACCCGTGCCGCTGCGGCCACCTCGACGATCCGGCCCAGGCCTGCGGCCGCGCACCCAAATGCGCGCTCGACTATCAGGCGAAGATTTCGGGCCCGCTGTTCGATCGCATCGACCTGCACGTCGACGTGCCGGCCGTGAAGCCGGCCGACCTGTCGCTGCCGCCGGCCGTCGAAGGCTCGGCGGATGTCGCGCGGCGCGTGGCCGCGGCACGGGCGCACCAGACCGCACGCTTCGCCGCGATACCCGCGCCGCGCCGGCCGCGGACGAATGCGGAGCTCGACGGCGAACTCCTGGAAGAGTTGGCCGCACCCGAACCTGCCGGCCGTGCGCTGCTCAACGACGCCGCCACGCGCCTGAAGCTGTCCGCGCGCGGCTATCACCGCGTGCTGCGGGTTGCCCGCACGCTCGCCGATCTTGAGGGCATCGAGACCGTGACGCGTGCCCACATCGCCGAAGCGTTGAGCTACCGGCGCATCGGCCTCGCGCGCTGAACGGCCGGCGCCAGCCGTCACGGCTGATCCGGCGACAAGCCGGGCCGTGCGCCGCGTTCGACCCGACGCGAGCGTTCGGGTGATGGCGCGGCCGTATGGCCCTGGCTGCTCCGTATATCAGAGTGTGTCAGCCGGTGCGCTTGCGACACTTCGCGACAATTCCGGCTCTTCCCGGCAAAGATTTGCGAAACCTGGACCGCACGTTAACCGTGGACCGACGTTCAAGTCACGTGCGCGTTCGAAGCCCTCGCGCGGCGGCAGAGCCGCGCCATCGCCCCGCGTGAACCTTATCGGCCGTCTCTTTCGTTACGCTTGATTGTCTTCGTTACGCTCGATTGTCCCGGATGGCAGCCGAAGCCTTGCACGACAATTCGAACCTTCAGGGAGACATTCATGTCCAAGACTGTCGGATCTCGCCTGGTAACCATGGTCGGCGTTCTTGCCGTCTTCGGCATCGCCGACGTTCAGGCACAGCTCGCTCCCAAGCTCGACGTTCCCTTCGTCCCCACGCCGCAGGAGACTGTTGATCGCATGCTGTCGATGGCGGATGTCCGCCCGGATGATTTTCTGATCGACCTCGGCTCCGGCGACGGACGCATCGTGATCACCGCCGCGCGACGCTTCGGCACGCGCGGCCTGGGCATCGACATCGATCCGCAACGGATCCAGGAAAGCGTGGCGAATGCGAAAGCGGCCGGCGTGTCGCACCTGGTCGAGTTCCGGAACCAGGACCTCTTCGAAACCGACTTTTCGCAGGCGACGGTCCTGACGATGTATCTACTGCCGGAAGTCAACATCAAGCTGCGGCCGCGCATCCTGAGCGAACTCAGGCCCGGCACGCGCGTCGTCTCGCATGCCTTCGACATGGACGACTGGAAGCCCGATGCGGGGACGACCGTGCGAGGCGCCGACGTCTTCATGTGGATCGTGCCGGCGAAAGCGGCCGGCCACTGGAACGTACGCGTCGCGCTGCCCGACGGCGGCGAGCGGACCTACCGCCTCGAGCTGACGCAGAACTACCAGGAGCTCCGCGGCACGGCACGCGGCGCAGATCAGGCCATGGAGGTGACCGGCCGGCTCGCGGGCGACCGGATCGAGCTCACCATCCTCGACCGGATCAACGGCCAGCCGGTCACGAGCCGCATCAGCGGCCGCGTCAACGGCGACACCATCACGGGCGTCATGCGCAACGATGGATCGAGCGCATCGGGCACGAGTGCGCCGGCCGAGATGGCTTGGCAGGCCAAGCGCGTCTCCGGCTAGCGGCGCAAGGTTGCGCGCCCGCGTTGGGCCGGCCGGCATGACCGGCCGGCATCGCCCACCCGCATGAAAGGCGCACGCATGGCAAGAGATTCGATCGGCGCAGCGGGCCGGCCCAGCGCCAGCCTTTCGGTTCTCGACGCCGCGGCGATCGTCATCGGCATCGTCGTCGGCATTGGCATCTTCAAGACTCCGGCCTTGGTCGCCGACAGCACCGACAGCGAAGCCGTGTTCCTGCTGCTGTGGGTCGCGGGCGGTGTCGTCTCGCTGCTCGGCGCGCTGTGCTATGCCGAGCTTGCGGCCGCGTACCCGAGCGCCGGCGGCGAGTATCATTTCCTCAGCCGCGCCTACGGACGGGCGATCGGATTTCTGTTCGCCTGGGGACGGATGACCGTCATCCAGACCGGCGCGATCGCGGCGATCGCCTTCGTGTTCGGCGATTACGCCGCCGTGCTCCTGCCGCTCGGCCCCCATGGCCCCTCGCTCTACGCCGCACTTGCCGTCGTGATCTTGACCTGGGTCAACGTCCGCGGACTCCGCAGCAGCCGGCCGGTTCAGCTCGTCTTCACCGCCGCCACCGTGGGCGCACTCGGGGCCGTGGTGCTTGGTGGGTTCGGCAGCGACGCGATTGAGCCGCCGGCGGCACGAAGCGATGCGGCCGGCACGATCAGCCTGGCCATGGTGTTCGTGCTTCTGACCTATGGCGGCTGGAACGAGGCCGCGTATCTCTCGGGCGAGATACGCGATGTTCAACGCAACATGATACGGGTGCTGCTCCTAGGGCTCGGCGTCGTCGTCGCGGCCTATGTTCTCGTCAACCTCGCCTATCTGAACGTGCTCGGCCTCGCCGCGATGCGTGGATCGTCGATCGTGGCGGCGGACCTGATGCATCATGCCTTCGGCCCGGCGGGCGCCATGGCGTTGAGCGGCGCGATCGTCGTCGCCGCGATCAGCACCCTCAACGGCACGATCTTCACCGGGGCGCGGACGAGCTACGCCCTCGGCCGCGACTTCTCGCCATTTCGCGCGCTCGGTCATTG
The DNA here is from genome assembly GCA_937926175.1 of uncultured Rhodospirillales bacterium. GTDB lineage: Bacteria > Pseudomonadota > Alphaproteobacteria > CACIAM-22H2 > CACIAM-22H2 > CALANV01. Next base: position 249,878 of record CALANV010000013.1, read on the forward strand.
GGACGGGCGCGCGATGGCGCCGGCCAACGCGCTGCTCGTTCAGGGTGCGATCTCGCTGCTTCTCGTGCTCCTCGGCACGCTGACGCGCGACGGGTTCACCACCATGGTCGAGTACACCGCGCCGGTATTCTGGCTCTTCTTCCTGCTCGCCGGCCTTTCATTATTCGTGCTGCGTTGGCGCGATCCCGAACGCAGATTGCCATTCCGCGTGCCGTTTTATCCGCTGACGCCGCTCGTCTTCTGCGGGGCCTGCGGCTACATGCTCTATGCCAGCCTGGCCTACACGGGCATCGGCGCTCTGTTCGGCGCCGGCGTCCTGCTCGCGGGCACGCCGCTCCTGGCGTGGCTGCGCCCCGTCGCCGCCGGGCCCGCGTACCGCGCCGGAAACAGACCCCGTCTCTATCGGTCGAGGGCGTTGCGCCGCATCTGAAGACGTGCCGCCGCCGAACGTCGGTAGTGCACACGGCGGGCGGAATGCGGCGTCATGCAACCCTCGTTATGAGTTTGTTGACGTATTCTCTCTACGGTTGTGTTATGGTCGTGCCGGACGACGACGACCGGATCCTCGTCATTGGCACCCGACCACAACGTGCCTACAGAAACGCGGCCACGATGGAACACGCTGCTGCAGGTCGAGACGCGTGGCATCCCAGGATCGTGCAGATTCACGACTATTGGATGTCGATCCGACCGGGCCCGGATCTCCTGCCGGGACGTGCGCATATCAAGCCGCATGAAATCGCACCCCTTCTGCCATCGCTGTGGATGCTCGACGTTCAGCGCGATCCGTTTCGTCTGAGGTTCCGCCTTGTCGGAACCCGCGTCGTGCAGGCAGTCGGTACGGATTCGACGGGCAAATGGATGGACGAGCGCTGGCCGACGGCCGGCCCCAGATACTTCGAACGCTATGCCGAGGTGGTCAAGACCGGTCGGCCCTCCTGGCGCCGTGGCCCGCCGGACTTCCACTCCGACCCCCGCTTTACTGAGGTGGAGAGCATCCTCCTTCCGCTCGCGACCGACGGCATCACGGTGGACATCCTGCTCGCTCTGTCCGTGTTTTACCGGAACGACGGTCGGGAGTTCTGATCCGTCCGGGGCTCGGGTGAACGTGCGGGAAGCAAAAAAGCCCCCGGCCGCAGCCGGGGGCGAGACGGGCCGTGGCGGAGTTCGAGAAGACCGCGGCCGTCACGCCCGAAATATACCCCCAGCGGAAGACCGATGGAACCAAACTGACGCCGCGCTCAGGCGACCCAAGGACCGATGCGGCGCGCGCCGTCTTTATCGCGTTCGTGCCTGGCGGATCGGCGGCGCACGCGAGCCGCCGCCGGCAGACGCGCGACGTCCCTGGCGACGCCCGTATCGCAACCGGTCGTCGGATTATCAGCGGTGAAGAACCACGATCCCCATGCTTGCGAAAGGGCAAGCAGTTGCGTCTCGACGGCCGCCGGCGTTCCGGTCAGCCGTTTGTTCCTCTGTTTCGTCGGACTACGCGCTGGCGGGCCACGGCTCAAGGTTCGCGTTCCTGCCGGCGCGACGAGATGCTTACGGAATCGGCATCGCCGTTCATCTTCGTGACGACCTGCGAACGATGCGTCGCGCATCGGAACGGCGCGTGCGGACACCACGCGGTCGCATCGCACGGCACTTCCACGCGGGCGACGGTCCGAAAGATGCAGCCGATCGGACCGATGTGGGGTGTTCGCCGGCGAACACGCGCCGGATCGGGGCGGCCCCCGATCGTTAACGGGGGTTAGCAAGTTACTTGTGAAATCGCCGTGGTTGATTCATAAACGTCATGTCGCGCGCTTGCGATCGGGCACGCGCGACGTATCGCAACTCGGAAAATAGGAGTCTGCAATGGCAGCGAAGAAGGCTAAGAAGAAGACTGCGAAGAAGACGACGAAGAAGGCCGCCAAGAAGACGGCGAAGAAGGCCCGTCGGAAGTAAGCGCTTCCAACGCGACTTCACCGAAGCGACGTCGGGAAACCGGCGTCGCTTTTTTTGGCGCATCCGCGTGCGATGCGCATCGGCCGCGTCGCTACGACGCGGCGCGATAGGCCTCGAGCGCCTGCGGCATCAGTTCGTTGAGCCGCCGGATGCGGTTCTCATCCGACGGATGGTCCGACAGAAGCTCGGGCGGCGCGTTGTCGCCCGCCCGCGCCATCATGCGTTTCCAGAACTCGACCGCCTCGCGCGGGTCGTAACCGGCGCGGGCCATCAGCATGAGACCGATGCGGTCGGCCTCGTATTCCTGTTCGCGCGAGAAAGGCAGTTCCAGACCGAAGGTGACGCCGGCCCCGAGCAGCGCGCCGACCGTCTGCTGATCGGCGGGCAAGGCGCTGCCGAGCAGGATGCTCGCCGCCCCCGTTCCGGCCTGGATCAGCTGCGAGCGGCTGATGCGCTCGGCGCCGTGATGCGCGATCACGTGGCCGATCTCATGCGCGATGACGGTCGCGAGCGCCGCGTCGCTCTGCGCCACCGACAGCATCGGCTTGTAGACGGCGATGTATCCGCCGGGAAGCGCGAAGGCGTTCACCTGCGGCTCGTCGATCACGATGAACTGCCAGTCACCCGCGAGCGCATTCGCCTTGATCAGGCGTGTGGCGACGCGACGGACGGTTTCGTTCGCCTGCGGGTCGTTGGAGATCCTGCTTTCCGCCTTGACCTGCGCGAAGGCCTGCGCGCCGAGCTGCGCTTCGGTCGCCGGATCGATGAAGTTGAGCTGACTGCGGCCGGTGATGGGCACCGTCTCACAGGCGGCCGCAAGCAGCGCCGCCACGAGCATCAGGTTGCGCAATGCGAACATGATACGTCCCTCCATTCGGCTTCACGGCAACGAAGCGGGACGGTTTCGCGTTCCCTCGGCCCCCACCCGGCCGACGGCGATGCTGATGGCGGTGGCTTCGTCCCGACTACAGGACGCCGTATCGCTTGAACACGTCGGCCAGCTTGTCGCCGCGCTTCAGCGCGGCCTCGGTCTTGTGCTCGCGCGACACCTTGTCGAAGGCGCGCGCGAGGACTTCGTCCTCGGCCGCCTTCGGGATGACGATGACGCCGTCGGCGTCGCCGAAGATGAGATCGCCCGGCACGACGCGCACGCCGGCACATTCGACCGGGACGTCGATTTCCGCGATCTCGCCGCGCCCCTTCGAATCGAGCGGGCCGATGCCACCGTGGAACACCGGGAACCGCATGCGGCGGATGACGCGGATATCGCGTACGAGCCCGTCGGTGACGCACCCCGCGGCACCGCGCGCCTTCGCCGCCGTCGACAGCAGACTGCCCCACGGCGCGATCCGGCCGGAGGTGCCACAGGCAAGCACCGGTACCTCGCCCGGCTTGAGGTCGTCGATCAGCTTGATCTCGAGGGCATACGGATTCCGGTCCGGCGCGACGTGATAGACGTCGCGATAGATGCCGGTCCGCGCACGGCCGATCAGGACGAGCGTATCATCGAGCGGCCGGATATGCGGCGGCAGCGCCTGGTCGCGATAGCCGAGCGCATCGAGAACATCCGAGACGACGGCGACGAAAAGCTGCCGCCGCATGCGCTTCGCGAGCGCGGCGAAGGCGGCGTCGGTTCGGTTCTGCTTGTGCATGTTTCCCCCCTGCTCGTTTGTTGGGCCTGGTCGAAGAGAAGCTGCGCCTTCCGGCCGCCGATGGTTGCTTCGCCGGTCTCGGCAAGGACGAGGACGAACGGGCGCTGGGCGCGAAGTCGAACGGCTTCGGTGGAAAGAAGCGTAAAAGGCGGACTGATGAACGTCGCGCACGACCCGGGATATCTCAAGCATGATGCCGGGGGTTGCCTTCCCCGGACCAGCGCGGTCGATCCCGCATCCCGATGCGGGATCACCCTCCGTATCGCATCGTCTGCGGGAGCCATAGCGCGATCTCTGGAAACGCGATCAGGATGGCGATGGCGAGGATGAGCATCAGGATGTAGGGGATCGCCGCCTTGTCGATCTCGGCGAGCGGCGCCTTGGTGATCGACTTGATCACGATCAGGTTCATGCCGACGGGCGGCGAGATCAGCGCCAGTTCGAGGTTGATCGTCAGCAGCACGCCGTACCAGACCTTGTCGATGCCGAGTTGATCGAGCACCGGCAGCAGCACCGGCGTGGTGATGAGGATGATGGAGATCGACTCGAGAACGAGCCCGAGCAGAAAGATCAGCACCATCGCCGCGACCAGAAACTGGTACTTCGAGACGTCGTAGGTCGCGACCAGCTCGACGAGCTGGTTGGGAATGCGCAGGATCGTCAGCATGTAGCCGAACAGACCCGCGGCGATGATGATCATGAACAGGACGGCACTGGTCCGCGCCGCATCGCAGGCGCCCTCCCACAGATCGCGCACGCCGAACTTGCGATAGATGACCGTGGCGATGATCAGTGCCCATAGCGCGCCGGCCGCAGCCGCTTCGGTCGCCGTGAAGATGCCGAAATACATGCCGCCCAGGACGAACGGCGGCAGTGACAGTGCCCACACCGACTTGCGCAGCGAGGCGAGCGCTTCGCCCCACGTCGCCCGCGGCAGCCGCACATGGGCCAGCCCCATCCGCCGCTCGCGCCGTCCTTCCGTGACCATGCAGTAGAGCGCGAAGATCGCCGAGATCAGCAGGCCCGGCAGGACACCGGCCATGAACAGCGCACCGATCGAGGTATCGGCGACGAAGCCGTAGAGCACCATCGGCGCCGACGGCGGGATGAGAACGCCCAGCGTGCCGCCGCCGGCGACGACACCGTAGGCGCCGCGCGGGCTGTAGTTGTAGCGCAGCATCTGCGGGATCGCGACGGCACCGATGGTGAGCGCCGTGGCCACGCTGGAACCCGAGATCGCCGCGAACACGGCGCAGGCGAAGACGGTGGCGACGCCGAGCCCGCCCGGCAGATGCCGCACGAGGGTATGCGCCGTGTCATAGAGATCGTCGACGACCTTGCCGCGCACCATGAAGTGCGCCATCAGCATGAACAGCGGGATCGCGACGAGAAGATAGACGTTGAGGTGGCCGAAGACGAACTCGCCGAGATTGCCGATATGCCCTTCGGCGAACCACAGCACGGCCGCGGAGAACAGCAGCATCCCCGCGAACATCGGCATGCCGAGATAGAGGAGCGCGATCAGCGCCACGAGAATGACGATGAACGTCATTCGATCGAGTCCTTGGGATGTTCGCCCATGTCGCGCGGCGCGATGCCGACGAAATGACAGGCGAGCTGGACGACGGCGACGAGGGCCAGCAGCGCGCCGCCCACCGGCACGAAGGACTGAATGATCCAGAGATCGATTTCGGGAATGTTGTTCGACAACAGCCCAAGCATGCGGGTGAACAGGACCGTCTCGATCCCCTCGCTCACCAGGAGGACGGCACATACGAGGACCGTGCCCACGCTCAGGATCGCCAGGGCCCGTCGGCGTCCGCCGGACACCCGCTCGGCCAGCAGGTCGACGCCGATGTGTTCGCCGCGGCGCTGCGCCTCGGGCAACGCGAGCATGACGATGATCACCATCAGCCAGCCCACCGCCTCGTCCGTCCACGATTGCGGCTGGTTGAAGAAGTAGCGCATGCCGATGGCATAGCAGACGAGGCCGAACGCCCCGAGCGTCGCCGCGGCCGCAAGCCATAGCCCGACGCGGCTGACGGCCGCAACGGCACGCTCGACCGTGCGGATGCGGTGTTGTACCGGTGTCGGGCTGGCGTTCTCGGCCGGCTGGTTCACGGGATCGACGTCGGTTTAAGGCAGGCGCGGCGCAACCCGGGTCTCTCCGGATCACGCCGCGCCCGATCGGTCAGAGCTTGTTGATTTCCTCGATCAGCTTGGCGCCGTCAGGTGCCTGCTTCAGGTACGCGTCCATGACCGGCTTCTGCATCGCGGCCTTCCAGGCCTCGATCTCGTCCGGGGTCTGAACGTGAATGGTCATGCCCTTTTCGCGAAGCTGGCCGACTGCGGCGGCGGCGGTGTCCTCGGTGATCTTGATCGCGTCCTGCTCGGCCTTCCTGGCGGCGGCCTCGAGGGCGGAACGGTGCTCAGGCGACAGCTTGTTCCACCACGTCGGATTCACGTAGACGTGAAAATAGACCGAGAAATACGGCGCGACGGTGCCGTATTTCTGGACCTCGTAGAAACGGCGGCTGACCGCGGCCGACAGGTCGGTCAGGCCGGCGTCGAGCACGCCCGATTGCAGGGCCTGATAGACCTCGGAACCCGGCAATGCCGACGGGGCTGCGCCGACGGCGGTGAGGGCCGTATCGGCCAGCTTGTTGAGGCCGCGGATCTTGAGTCCCTTGAAGTCTTCGACCTTGATGATCGGTACCTTGTTGGAGGTGAAGATCGACTCGCGCGTGATGTAGAGCCACATCAGGTTCTTGACGCCGCGCTGCTCGAGCTTGTCCTCGAGAATCTTGGCGGCGGGCGAACCCGGAAACTTCTGGATCTTGCGCAGATCGGTGAAGAAGTACGGGATCACCGTCACGTTCATCTCAGGGATGGTGTTGCCCCACTGGAAGTTCACCGACGTGGCGGCTTCGATCACGCCGCGCGCGACGGCCGGATGATTTTCGGCGGCCTTGTGCGCCTGCTCGGCGGGAAAGAGCTGCACTTCCACTTGTCCGTTGGTGCGCTGCTTGACGTCGGCGGCAAAGCCTTCGAGCATCTTGTGCAGATGATGCGCGGTCGGCACCTGATGGCTGATGCGCATCACGACCGGAGCCTGCGCCAGCTGCGTGTCCTGAGCGAGCGCCGGCGCAGCGGCAAGTGCTGCCGCGACGAGACCGAGCGCGAAGTGTCGGCGATACATGTCGTTCCTCCCTTGGTCGTAGGTGAGTCAGCGGCGAACGTGGCGCGACATTACACGAGCCGGATCGGCGGTGTCGATTGGTCAGCCGCCGGCAATGCGGCAGGGCCCGGTCCGTCAGGGGACCGGGCCTTCGGGCGCGGTTCCGACGGACAGGCCGGATGAACCCGCGCCTATTCGCCCGGCAGCATCCGGCCAAGGGGCCGGCCGCCCAGGACGTGGAAATGGAGGTGCGGCACCTCCTGGTGCCCGTTGCGGCCGGTATTGGCGATGACGCGGTAGCCGGTCTCGGCGACGCCGGCCATCCGTGCGACGGCACCGATCGCGCGCATCAGCGCGGCCTGCTCGGCCTCGCTCGCCTTGGCATGGAAATCGTCGAGCGATTCGTACGCACCCTTCGGAATGACCAGGATGTGCACCGGCGCCTGCGGCCGGATGTCGTGGAACGCGAGGACATGCGCGTCCTCATAAACCTTCTTGCACGGCAACTCGCCGCGCAGGATTCGCGCGAACACGTTGTTCGTGTCGTAGCTCATGCGACGCCCTTGTTCCGCATCCAAAGGATTTCCGCAACGGGAAGATGAAGATTCGGCTCAATCCGGCGCGCGCGACGCCTTCTCGGCGATGCCGGAGATCCCCTCGCGGCGCGCGAGCTCGACCCACACGTCGCCCGGCGTGATCCGTGCATCCGCCCACAGGACGAGAAGATGGTACATGAGGTCCGCGCTCTCCTCGATCAGGCGCTCGCGTTTGCCGCGCACCGCCTCGATCACCGTCTCCACCGCCTCCTCGCCGACCTTCTGGGCGATCTTGCGCGTGCCCTTGTTGAACAGGCGCGCGGTGTGCGAGATCGCCGGGTCGGCACTGCGCCGGCTCTCGATGACGGTGAACAGCCGATCGAGCACGTGCCCGGCGCCACGACCCTCGCCATTCGACTCTTGGCTCATTCAAGGCACTCCTGCACGTTGCCGATCGGCGGCGCGAATCGCCGCCGCCCCCGAAAATCGCCGAAATGTGCCGATTTTTCAACGCGGGCGTTCATGTCCGCATCAGGGCGTCAGCCGTACCGGGATCGCGGCGGCCCTGAGCCGCGCCTTGACCTCGGCAATGGTCACGACGCCGAAATGAAACACCGACGCGGCAAGGAGTGCTGCGGCGTGCCCGTGGCGCACGCCGTCGACGAAATGGTCCAGCGTACCCACGCCGCCCGAGGCGATTACCGGAACCGGCACCGCGTCGGCGACGGCGCGCGTCAGATCGAGGTCGAAGCCTTCCTTCGTGCCGTCGCGGTCCATCGAGGTCAGCAGGATCTCGCCGCAACCATATTCCGCCATGCGTTTCGCCCATTCGACGGCATCGAGCCCCGTGGCCTTGCGGCCGCCATGCGTGAACACTTCGTAGCGGCCGCCTGACCTCTTGGCATCGATCGCGACGGTGATGCACTGGCTGCCGAACTTCGCCGCCGCCTCGCGCACGAACTCGGGTCGATGCACGGCGGCGGTGTTGATCGACACCTTGTCGGCGCCGGCGAGCAGCAACTTGCGGATGTCCTCCACCGTCCGCACGCCGCCGCCCACGGTCAGCGGCATGAAGCACTGCTCGGCGGTACGCGCGACGACGTCGAACAGCGTGTCGCGGTTTTCCGCGCTTGCGGTAATGTCGAGGAAGCACAGCTCGTCCGCACCGGCGCGATCATAGATGCGCGCCTGCTCGACCGGATCGCCCGCGTCGACCAGGTTGACGAAATTGACCCCTTTGACGACGCGCCCGTCCTTCACGTCGAGGCACGGGATGATTCGAACCTTCAGCATGTCTGCATTCTATCCATAGGGCGTGCCTGCGAAACGGGACCGCCGGGAACACCAGGGCACGTCAATCGTCCGCCTGCGTGTTCGTCGTACTTGCGCGAGTTCGATCCTACTTGCCGGTTCATCCGCCGCGTTACGTGCGCAGGAGTTTGACGGCACTGGCCAGATCGATGCGCCCGTCGTACAGTGCGCGGCCGCAGATCACGCCGACGATGCCGGCGTTCTCGTGCACCTTCAGCGCCTCGAGGTCATCCAGCGACGACACCCCGCCCGAGGCGATCACCGGCGTGGTGAGCTTGGACGCAACATCGACCGTTGCCTCCACGTTCGGCCCCTCCATGGCGCCGTCGCGGCTGATGTCGGTGTAGACGATCGCCGCCACGCCGGCGTCCTCGAACTTGAGCGCGAGCTCGAGCGCGGTGACCTGCGAGGTCTTGGCCCACCCTTCGACCGCGACGAGCCCGTCGCGCGCATCGATGCCGACGACGATCCGGCCGGGCCAGCGACGGCAGGCCGCCTTGACGAAGTCGGGCGACCGCAGTGCGATCGTTCCCAGGATGACGCGGGCAACACCGGCCTCGAGCCAGGATTCGATCGCGGCCTCGTCGCGGATCCCGCCGCCGAGCTGTACCGGCACCGGTGCTGCGGCAATGATTGCGCGGACCGCCTCGGCATTGACCGACCGCCCGGCAAACGCCCCGTCGAGGTCGACGACGTGCAGCCACTCGCAGCCCGCGGCGACGAACCGGCGCGCCTGATCGGCGGGGTCGGTGTTGAAGGTCGTCGCCTGGCTCATCTCGCCGCGCAGCAGGCGGACACAGGCCCCGTCTTTCAGGTCGATCGCCGGAAACAGAATCATGGGCGCCACCGCAGGAAGTTGGCGATGAGGCGCAGGCCCGTCGCCTGGCTCTTCTCGGGATGGAACTGCGTACCGGCGATATTGCCACGCGCGAGCACGGCAGCCACCGGTCCGCCGTAATCGGTATGCGCGAGCACGACGTCCGGATCGCCGGCGACGAAATGATAGCTGTGCACGAAATAGGCGTGATCCCCGCTTTCGATCCCGGCCAGCAACGGGTGCGCCGGCTGCCGCAGATCGAGCTCGTTCCAGCCCATGTGCGGCACCTTCAGGCCCGCATCCGCACCGGCGAGGCGTACGACCTCGCCGGCAATCCAGCCGAGCCCCTGATGCTCGCCATGCTCGCGCCCCGTCGTCGCGAGGAGCTGCATGCCCACGCAGATGCCGAGGAAAGGACGTCCCTGCTCGCGCACCGCGCGCTCCATGGCCGCGACCATGCCGGGAACGGCGCGCAGGCCCGCGGCGCAGTCGGCAAAGGCGCCGACGCCCGGAAGCACGAGGTGGCTTGCCCGTTCGACGTCGCGCGGGTCAGCCGTCACCTTGATGGCAATGTCGAGATCGGCCTCGCGCGCGGCGCGCTCGAATGCCTTGGCGGCGGATCGGAGATTTCCCGATCCGTAATCGATGATCACTGCCTGCATGGGACCGGGTCAGGTTGCGGCCACGGCCGCGTGAGGAAACTTGTAGAAGAAATGCCGCTCGGCCTCGCCGATGTTTGCGCCGAAGACGATGCCGGTCGTATCGAAGCCGCGGCGGGCAAGCGCGCGGCGCCGCGCGTCGTTCGCTTCGAAGCCGATCAGCAGGCTCCAGCCCAGCACGGCTGCGGCTTCCGTCACCGGATCGAGCGCGAGCAGCTCGCTGGCGAGACCGAGCACAGCCGTGCCCGCGATGATGACGAGCGTGAACATCCACAGCCCGTGCCACAGCGACCAGACGAAGCTGAAGAAGAAGGCCGGCCACGAGAATCCGTCCTTCACGAGAACGACGTCGCTCTCGCGCCGCGGTCCGCGGCGTCGCACATGTGCGGTATAGGGCTTCGGCTTCGCCATGCGCGGATCACACCGGCAGCGTGCCGCCGAGGACGCCCTTGGTCGAGGGCACGGCATCCGCCTTGCGCGGATCGAGCGCGATCGCCTGCCTGAGCGCCCGGGCCAGTCCCTTGAAGCACGACTCGATCATGTGGTGGTTGTTCTCGCCGTACAGGACCTCGACGTGGAGTGTAAGGCCGGCTTCCTGCGCGAATGCCTTGAACCACTCCTTGAACAGCTCCGTGTCCATGTCGCCGAGCTTGGCGCGTGTGAAGTTGACCTTCCACACCAGATAGGGCCGGTTCGATGCGTCCAGCGCCACGCGCGTCAGCGTCTCGTCCATCGGGATCAGCGCGTCGCCATAGCGCATGATGCCGCGGCGATCGCCCAGCGCGCGGCTGATCGCCGCGCCGACGACATAGCCCGTGTCTTCGGTCGTGTGGTGGAAATCGATGTGCAGGTCGCCGTCCGCGCGCAGGTTCAGATCGATCAGGCTGTGGCGCGACAACTGCTCCAGCATGTGATCGAGGAAGCCGATCCCCGTCTTGACGTCGTAGATCCCGCTGCCGTCGAGGTTCACGTGCGCTTTGATGCGCGTCTCCTTGGTGTTGCGCTCGACGGTCGCTTGACGGACCGGGGCCTGGACAATCGACACGGGCGATGTTTGGGGCATGGTTCAGTCGGCGCCCATGGCGCCGCCTCGGCAGTTCGGTTGGCCGACGTTTTAGCAAAGCCCCCGCGCCGGGGCCAGTCCGGGGCGCCGTGGATGGAAGTCAGGCGCCGCTGCGCCCGGTATCGCGGGGCCGCGCCTTTTCCTGCCCTGCGGACGGGTTGCGCCCGTGGCCCGACTGGCGTCGCCGCACCAGCCGGCCGCCGTCGGGCGGCGGGCTGCCGGGCGGGTGGCCCGGCTGGACGTTCGGCCCGCGCGTGAAGTCGCGCGGTGATGTCTTGGTATCCGGCTTTCGTTGCATGAGTTCGCCCTGCCTGCCCTCTTGAAACGGTCCGGGCGGCAAAAGGGTTCGCCGCGGCGACATCGATCTCGGAGGACCTCAGGCTTGATCGTAGACATGTCGCGGCCTAAATCCTTAAAGGCGTCCGCGCGGGCCGGGCGTGCCTCCTGTTCTCCGGATCTCGTCGATGTCTTTCACCCACGAAGCGCCTCAGTGGCACGGCACGACCATTCTTGCCGTGCGCAAGAACGGACAGGTCGTCATCGCCGGTGACGGCCAGGTCAGCATGGGACAAACCGTCGTCAAGTCGAATGCCAAGAAAGTGCGGCGGCTTGCCGGCGGCGGCGTGATCGCCGGATTCGCCGGCGCGACGGCGGATGCGTTCACGTTGTTCGAACGACTCGAGGCCAAGCTCGAGCAGCATCCGGGCCAGCTCATGCGCGCCTGCGTGGAGCTTGCCAAGGACTGGCGGACGGACCGTTACCTCCGGCGGCTCGAAGCGATGATGGCCGTCGCCGATGCCAACGTGTCGCTCGTGCTCAGCGGCAATGGCGACGTGCTCGAGCCCGAGGATGGCCTCATCGGCATCGGTTCCGGCGGTCCGTTTGCGCTCGCGGCAGCCCGCGCCCTCATTGCCATCGACGGTCTCGACGCCCGCGAGATCGCCGAACGGGCGATGAAGATCGCCGCCGGTATCTGCGTCTATACGAACGACAAACTGGTGATCGAAAGCCTCTAGGTGAAGCGCCCCGCCCTCAGGCATGCCGGGCTTGAGCCGGGCATCGGAAGATCCGCGGGGACCGCCGCGGACCCGGTCCGGGCGTCGCCGGCGACATTCAAAGGAACCTCGTTGACGCCATGACCTTCTTCTCTCCGCGTGAAATCGTCTCCGAACTCGACCGCTACATCGTCGGCCAGAATGCGGCCAAACGTGCCGTCGCCATCGCGCTCCGCAATCGCTGGCGGCGGCAGCAGCTGCCGGAGGGGCTGCGCGAGGAAGTCCTGCCGAAGAACATCCTGATGATCGGTCCCACCGGCTGCGGCAAGACCGAGATTGCGCGCCGCCTGGCGCGCCTTGCCCAGGCGCCCTTCCTCAAGGTCGAGGCGACGAAATTCACCGAGGTCGGCTATGTCGGGCGCGATGTCGAGCAGATCATGCGCGACCTGCTCGAGGTGGCAATCGGCATGACGCGCGAGCGTCTGCGCAAGGAGGTCGCGGCAAAGGCCGAGCTCGCCGCAGAGGAACGCGTGCTCGACGCCCTCGTCGGCCAGAACGCCTCCCCCGAAACGCGCGCGAAGTTCCGTAAGATGCTGCGTGAAGGACAGCTTGCCGACCGCGAGATCGAGGTGCAGGTGCAGGACACCGGCGGCCTGCAGTTTCCGACCTTCGACATTCCGGGCATACCGGGCGCGCAGATGGGTATGCTCAACCTCAACGACATCCTCGGCAAGGCGTTCGGCGGCATGCGCACGAAGCCGCGCCGCATGACCGTCGCCGAAAGCTATGCCGTACTCCTGGCCGAGGAGAGCGACAAGCTGCTCGACCAGGATCGCGTCATCAACGAAGCCAAGAATGCGGTCGAGCAGAACGGCATCGTCTTCATCGACGAGATCGACAAGATCTGCGCGCGCGGCGAACGCATCGGCGCCGATGTCAGCCGCGAGGGCGTGCAGCGCGACCTGCTGCCGCTGATCGAGGGCACCACGGTCGCGACCAAGTATGGCGCGATCAAGAGCGACCACGTCCTGTTCATCGCTTCGGGCGCTTTCCACCTCGCCAAGCCGTCGGACCTGCTGCCGGAGCTCCAGGGCCGTCTGCCGATCCGGGTCGAGCTGAAGGCGCTCGACCGCGACGACTTCGTGCGCATCCTGACCGAGCCCGAGAACAGCCTGATTAAGCAGTACAAGGCGCTGCTGAAGACCGAGGATGTCACCCTCGACTTCACGCCCGATGCGATCGCCGAGATCGCGAGCCTCGCCGCCGAGGTCAACCGCAATGTCGAGAACATCGGGGCGCGCCGGCTGCAGACCATTCTCGAACGCGTGCTCGAGGACATCAGCTTCACGGCGTCCGACCAGCCGGGGACGACGCTGACCGTCGACGCCGTCTATGTCCGTGACAAGGTGGGCGACCTCGCCAAGAACGCCGATTTGAGCAAGTTTATTTTGTAGGCGAAAACGCGTAGAGTTTCCTCGCGCGTCGGTTGTGGTGCGGGGGACACGATGGCCGAAAACTTGCCCACGGCGGGTGCCGTGCCGTTCCAGGATGCCGATCCGCGATTGCATACCGTCTTTGCCTATTGGAACGAAAAGCGCGGTGTCCGGGTCATGCCGGCGCGCGCGGATATCGATCCCGCGGAACTCAAGAGCGTCCTGCCATATCTCATGCTGACGGACGTCGTTGATGGCGGCGTCCGCTTCCGCTACCGGCTTTGCGGAACGGCGGTGGCCGAAGCGTTCGGCCAGGAACTCACCGGCCGGTATGTCGACGAAGTCATGACCGGCCGCTACCGGGAATTCATCGAGGGCCTTTACCGCGATGTCGTCGCGCAGAAGCGCCCGGTCTACTCCATCTCCAGCTACGGCGGCTGGCGCCGGGCGCAGATGTGGACGCAGCGCCTGATGATGCCGCTGTCGAGCGACGGCGAGAACGTCGATATCGTCCTGTCGATCCAGGTCTTCCTGCACGGCTCGCCGCTGAAGACGCTGACGGTCCGTCTCGCCCAGGACCACGACGAGCCGATCGACAACCTGTCGGCGAAGCTCGATTGAACCGTTCCTGATCCCGGGCGCAACCGGTCGGACGTTGTACGGCCGGGAAGCGTCTGCTCGAACGGGCGCGGCAACGTCATGAAAACTTAGGCGGTCGCGCTGCCGCGACCGCCTAGCCTTTGCCTCCCTAAACTCGGGCCTTGCCCCGTCAACTCGCAGCCGTTACATCACCGCAACACCGGCCTGTGGAAAACCGAGCAGAGGCACTACCACGTTCGCGCTGGCGAAGCTTGCCGGCACCCGGTGACGGATCGGGCTGTCGAGCACTTCTTCGCCCACTCAGCTACGCCGCTGCTTCGGCCGGGGCCTTGGCAGGCGCGTCGTAGAACTGCTCGGTCTCGGTCGAGCCGGACAGCGCCGTCGTGGACGACATGCCGCCGGACACCGCCATCGCCACCGCGTCGAAATAGCCGGTTCCGACCTCGCGCTGATGCCTGATGGCGGTGTAGCCGTGCTTCGCCGCCGCGAACTCGGCGTCCTGCAGATCCGCATACGCCGCCATGCCGCTTTCGCGATAGCCGCGCGCGAGCTCGAACATGCTGTAGTTGAGGGCGTGGAATCCGGCGAGCGTCACGAACTGATACTTGTAGCCCATCTTGGCGATGCGCCGCTGGAATTCGGCGATGTCCTGCGGGGCGAGCTTCTTGCGCCAGTTGAACGACGGCGAACAGTTGTAGGCGAGCATCTTGTCCGGGAAGTGATGATGGATCGCCTCGGCGAACCGGCGCGCGTCTTCGAGGTTCGGTTCTGCCGTTTCCCACCAGATGAGATCGGCATACTCCGCATAGGCGAGCCCGCGCGCAATCGCGTATTCCTTGCCCACACCGGGCTTGATGCGGAAGAAGCCTTCGGGCGTACGCTCGCCCGTGAGAAACGGCCGATCACGCGGGTCGATGTCGGACGTCAGCAGTTGTGCGGAGTCGGCATCGGTGCGCGCGAGAAGAACGGTCGGCACGCCCTCGATGTCGGCGGCAAGCCGCGCAGCGTTGAGGGTGCGGATGTGCTGTTGGATCGGCACCAGCACCTTGCCACCTAGATGGCCGCACTTCTTCTCCGACGCGAGCTGATCTTCGAAATGCACGCCCGCGGCACCTGCTTCGATCATCGCCTTCATCAGCTCGAAGGCGTTGAGCGGGCCGCCGAACCCGGCTTCGGCATCGGCGACGATCGGCGCGAACCAGTAGATGTCGCCCTTCCCCTCCAAGGTCTGGATCTGGTCAGCGCGACGCAGCGCGTTGTTGATGCGCCGCACGACGTCGGGCACCGAGCTCGCCGGATAAAGGCTTTGGTCGGGATACATCTGGCCGGCGTTGTTCGCGTCGGCAGCCACCTGCCAGCCGGACAGGTAGATCGCCTTGAGTCCCGCCCTGACCTGCTGGACGGCCTGATTACCGGTCAGCGCGCCGAGTGTCGGGACGAATTCTTCGGTCCGCAGCAGGTGCCAGAGCCGCCGCGCACCCTGATCAGCCAACGTATGCGCGATGCGGAGCGAGCCGCTGAGGCGCCGCACGTCGGCTTCGGTGTAATCGCGCTTGATGCCGCGCCAGCGGTCGGAGTCGGACCAATCGAGTGCCATGGGAGCAATCCTTCGGTTGCGGTTCGATGTAAATATCTTGACATTGCACTTGCGAACGGCAATCAGAATTTCGCAATATAATTTGCAAATTCGTGCGTGAAATTTCCGATTGCTGCGCGATTTTGTAAAACTTGTAAATAAACCGGGAGGCACCCATGGTGCGCAAGGCGCTGCTCGGTAAGAAGATCCGCCGGCTGCGGCAGGACCGCGGACTGACCCAGCAGCAGATGGCGGCACGCCTCGGCATCAGCCCGAGCTATCTCAATCTGATCGAGCACGATCAGCGGCCGGTCACGGTTTCGCTCCTGCTGCGGCTCGGCCAGGTCTTCCAGGTCGATTTGAACGATCTGTCCGAGGAGGACGAGCGCAAGCTCGCCGTCGGCCTGCGCGAGGTCTTCGCCGATGCCAGCCTGAGCGGATTCGAGGTCGGCGTGGACGAGCTGCGCGCCCTCGTCGACGCCGCACCGAATGCCGCACGCGGCATCATCGAGCTCTATCGCGCCTATCGCGCCGCGCGCGAGGATGCACAGGCGATCGTGCTCGATCTCGCCGGCGGCGGGCCGCCGCGCACGCGCCGTCTGCTCCGTCCGACCGAGGAGGCGCGCGACTTCTTTCACGACCGCACCAACCATTTCCCGGCGCTCGAAGAAGCGGCCGAGGCGCTGTGGCAGGCGGCGCGGCTCGATCCGGCGGATCCATATCGCGGCCTCGTCGAGCATCTCGCCGCACGACACGCCATCAGCGTGACGATCATGCCCGCCGATGCGATGGCGGGCGCCGTGCGCCGCTACGATGCGGGCGCGCGGCGGCTTGCGCTGTCGGAGGTGCTGCCGCCAAGCAGCCGCAACTTCCATCTCGCCTATCAGATCGGCCTCATCGAGACGAAGACAGCGGTGGATCGCATCCTCGCCGATGCCAAGCTGTCGTCGCCGGAGACGGAGGCGCTGTGCCGCGTCGGGCTGACCAACTACTTCGCGGGTGCGGTGCTGATGCCGTATGCGCCGTTTCTCGCCGCGGCGCGGGCGGCGCGCTACGACATCGAGGTTCTGACGCATCGTTTCGGCGTCTCGTTCGAACAGGCCTGTCACCGTCTGTCGACGCTGCAACGCCCCGGCGACCGCGGCGTGCCGTTCTATCTCGTTCGCGTCGACATCGCCGGCAATATCTCGAAGCGCTACTCGGCCGCGGGCTTCCATTTTTCGCGCTTCGGCGGTTCGTGTCCGCGCTGGGTCGTGCACGAAGCGTTCATGACGCCGGGGCTGATCCGCACCCAAGTGGCCCGACTTCCCGACGGCACCACGTTCTTCTGCATCGCACGCACGCTGGACAAGGGCAGCGGCTCGTTCCGCGAACCGCGCTCGCAGCTCGCGATCGGCATCGGCTGCGACATTGCTCACGCGCGCGAGCTCGTCTACGCCGACGGCTACGACCTCGAGCGGCTCGACCGCGTCACCGAGATCGGCGTCGGCTGCCGCCTGTGCGAACGCCTGAACTGCCGCCAGCGGGCGTTTCCGCCGTTGCAGCACCGCCTGATGATCGACGAGCAGGTGAAGGGCGTGTCGGCGTATCCGTTCAGCGCCGGAACCTGAAATGGATCGCGTCCGGCGCAAGAAGACGGCGCGGGGAGGGCAGGACGGCGCGCCACGAGACGCCGCGCGGCGCGGCTAAAGCAGTTTCTCCATGACGAGGACGTCGACCCAGCGGCCGTCGAGCTGGCCCTGCTCGTGATACGTTCCCACCGGCGTGAACCCGACGCGCCGGTAGAGGGCAAGGCCGGCGGCGTTGAACGGGAACGTCGCCAAGACGAGCTTGTGAAACCCCCGCTCGCGCGCGGCGATGACGAGATGATCCAGCAATCGCCGTCCAATGCCGTGGCCGCGCCAGTCGCGCGCCACATAGACCGAGATATCAGCCACGCTGTCATAGCAGCGGCGGGGGTTGAAGACGTTGAGACTTGCCCAACCGACGATGCCGACGGCGGCCACGGCAACGAAGACCGGATGACGCGGACTCTTGCCGGCGAGCCATTGCCGGCGCTCGGCTTCGGTCCTGAGTTCCGTCTCGAGCGTCGCGATGCGATCGAGGATGCCCTCGTTGTAGATCCGCGCGATCGCCGATGCGTCCTCGGCCGTCGCGGGACGGATGACGATGTCGAGACTGTCGGGGGCCGGCGGGTGCGCCGGCCATGCATTCGGATTCTGCATGTTCGAGTTCTGCATGTTCGGGTTCGGCATGTCGGCGCAAGTCTCGCGTCCGGCATGGAATAAGTGAAATGAATTGTTCGGATACAGACGATCAGGATAATTTTGGAATCAAATGGACATTCGACTCGCCCATCTGCGCACGCTGCGCGAGGTCGCGCAGCGCGGCAGCTTTTCGAAGGCCGGCGAGGCGCTGCGCCTCAGCCAGCCGGCGGTCAGCCTGCACGTCCGCGAACTCGAGCGGGCGTTCGGTCTTTCGCTCCTGGAACGTGTCGGCAAGCGTGCCTTTCCGACGGCAGCGGGCAACGTACTGCTCGCCCACGCGGCGCGCATTTTCGACGAGATCGACGCGGCGCGGAACGCGCTGTTGGCGATGCGCGGAACGGTTGCCGGCCGGGTGCGGCTCGGCGCCAGCGCGACCGCCAGCATTTATCTGCTGCCGCCGCTCCTGCGCCGGATAAGGAAGCAGAACCCCGGCGTCGAGCTCGTCGTCGTCACCGGCAACGCCCCGGACATCGTCAAGGCCGTCGTCGACAACACGCTCGATCTTGCGGTGGCGACGCTGCCGGCCACGAGTCGGGAGCTCGAGGTCACGCCGTTCTACGCCGACCGGCTCGTCGCGATCGCGCCGCCGGAACCACGCTGGCGCGGCCGTCGGCACCTGACGCCCGCGGAGCTTGCGGCAATGCCGCTCATCCTCTACGAGCGCGGCGGCGCCATACGCCGCATCATGGACGCGTGGTTCGCGCGCGCCGGGCGGGCGCCGAACATCGCCATGGAGCTCGGCAACGCCGAGGCGACGAAGAAGATGGTCGGGGCCGGGCTCGGCTTGTCGATCGTGTCCGCGGTCGCCGTGCGACGCGAGGTAAGGGAGGGCGAGCTCGTCGCCATTCCGCTCAATCCGCCGCTCGTGCGCGAACTGGGCATCATTCGTCGCCGCGACAAACCGTCGACGCCGGCGTTCACAGCCGTGTTCACCGTGCTTCACGCCTTCGCGGGGCGTCGCTGTACCCGCGCCGACCGTTGACGCGCCGTCACACCACCACGTTGACGATGCGGTTGGGAACGACGATCACCTTGCGCACCGGCTTGCCCGCCATCGCCGCGACGACGGTGGGAGCGGCGAGGGCGGCCGCCTTCACGCTTTCCTCGTCGGCATCGCGCGGCAAGTCGATGGTCGCGCGCAGCTTGCCGTTGACCTGGACCGCGATCTTGACGACGTCGTCGACAATCAGCGCCGGATCGGCCTTGGGCCAGGGCTGATCGCACAGCAATCCCTGGCCGCCGAGGGCCGCCCACATCTCCTCGGCGAGATGCGGCGTCATCGGACCGATCAGCTTCGCCAGGATGCGCAAGCCCTCCGCCAGCACCCAGGCCTCGCCGGGGCCGGCCCCCTTCAGCGTCTCGAGCGTGTTGGACAGCGTCCGGATCTGCGCGACCGC
This sequence comes from uncultured Rhodospirillales bacterium, assembly GCA_937926175.1. Taxonomy (GTDB): domain Bacteria; phylum Pseudomonadota; class Alphaproteobacteria; order CACIAM-22H2; family CACIAM-22H2; genus CALANV01. The sequence continues at coordinate 269,309 of CALANV010000013.1, forward strand.
GACGTTGAACCGCAGCCCCTCGAGGCTTTCCGTGACGGCTGCGATGGTCTTGTGCACGAGCCGCCACGCGGCATTCGCCGCCGGCGACAGCGGTGACGGCTGCGGCGTGCCCGGAGCGGGAAGGGGCACCGGCGGCTCGCTCACCAGACGCCAGAGCCGGTTGATGTAGCGCCAGGCGCCCTCGACGCCGGCCTCGGTCCATTCGAGGTCACGCTCCGGCGGCGAGTCCGACAGCATGAACAGCCGTGCCGTGTCGGCGCCGTAGGTATCGATGATGGTAGCGGGCGCGACGACGTTCTTCTTCGACTTGCTCATCACCTCGCGCCGGCCGACGGTGACCGGCCGGCCGGTCGTCGCGTGCACGGCGCTGCCGTCGGGCAGCTTCTTCACTTCTTCGGGATAGAGCCACTTGCCGGACTCGTCCCTGTAGGATTCGTGCAGGACCATGCCCTGCGTGAACAAGCCAGTGAACGGCTCGTCGAGCTTCACGTAACCGGTGCGCTTCATCGCGCGGGTGAAGAAGCGCGAGTAGAGCAGATGCAGGATCGCGTGCTCGACGCCGCCGATGTACTGGTCGACCGGAAGCCAGTAGTCGACCGCCTCCCGCGTCACCGGTACATCCGCGCGCGGACTGCAGAAGCGCGCGAAATACCACGACGAGTCGACGAACGTGTCGAACGTGTCCGTCTCGCGCCGCGCCGGCCTCGAGCACTGGGGACACGGGACATGCTTCCAGGTCGGATGGTGATCGAGCGGGTTGCCGGGCCGGTCGAAGCTGACGTCGTCGGGCAGCAACACCGGCAGATCGGAGTCGGGCACGGGCACGATGCCGCACGATTCGCAGTGGATCACCGGAATGGGGCAGCCCCAGTAGCGCTGGCGCGACACCAGCCAGTCACGCAGGCGGTAGACGGTCGTGGCGCGGCCGGCGCCCATCGCCTCCAGGCGGCGTCCCACTTCCTTCTTCGCGGCCTCGACGTCGAGACCGTTGAGGAAGTCGGAATTGTAGATGATGCCGTCGTCGGTGAAGGCCGTGTCGCCGATCTCGATCGAGTCCGCATCGCGCGGCCGCACGACGGGAATGACCGGCAGACCGTATTTGCGGGCGAAGTCGAGGTCGCGCTGGTCGTGCGCCGGACAGCCGAAGATCGCGCCGGCGCCGTACTCGATCAGCACGAAATTGGCGACGTAAACCGGCAGTTCCTTGCCCTTGATGAAGGGATGCAGGGCGCGCAGCCCGGTGTCATACCCCTTCTTCTCCTGCGCCTCGATCGCGGCCTCGGACGTGCCCGCGTGGCGGCATTCGGCAATGAACTCGGCGAGCTTCTTGTCGGACTTGGCCAGCTCCTCGGCCAGCGCATGGTCGGGCGAGATGGCGCAGAACGACGCGCCGAACAGCGTATCGGGACGCGTGGTGAACACGACCAGCCGATCATTGCGCCCTTTCAGCTCGAACCGGATCTCTGCGCCCGACGAACGGCCGATCCAGTTCTCCTGCATCAGCCGCACCTTTTCGGGCCAGCGGTCGAGCGTGCGCAGCGCGTCAATGAGTTCGTCGGCATAGGCCGTGATCTTCAGGAACCACTGCGCCAGTTTCTTCTTCTCGACCGGCGCGCCCGAGCGCCAGCCGCGGCCGTCGATGACCTGTTCGTTGGCAAGGACGGTCTGGTCGACCGGGTCCCAGTTGACGAAGGCCTCCTTGCGGTAGACGAGGCCGGCCTTCATGAAATCGAGGAAGAGCTTCTGCTGGTGCGCGTAGTAGCCGGGGTGACAGGTGGCGAGCTCGCGCGACCAGTCGATCGACAGCCCCATGCGCTTCAGCTCGCCGCGCATGGTGGCGATGTTGTCGTAGGTCCAGGTCGCCGGGTGGATCTTCTGGTCGCGCGCCGCATTTTCGGCCGGCAGGCCGAACGCGTCCCAGCCCATCGGGTGCAGCACGTTGTAGCCGAGCGCACGGCGGTAGCGGGCCACCACGTCGCCGAGGGTGTAGTTGCGCACGTGCCCCATGTGAATGCGGCCCGAGGGGTAGGGAAACATCTCGAGCACGTAGTATTTTGGCCGCGTGGGATCCTCGGTCGCGCGGAACGAACCGCGCCGTTCCCATTCGGCCTGCCATTTGGCCTCGGTCTCCTTGACGTTATAGCGGGACATTTGCGTTCGTACGCCGTATCGGCTGTTGCGGTGCGGAATTTGTCCCGTGGATATCAGCAAAGCGGCTTCAGCGGCAAGGCCCGCTCCGTCCGGACGGCTGCCGGCGGTCGCAAAAATAAAATCAAGTAAAAATCCAAGAACAATGAAGTGACAACAGGCAAAGCTATCCCAATGGGTAGTATCGAAGCCGTCATTCGGCCGCTTACGTTCAGCGCGTCCATATCACGGCACAGGAGAAAACTTACATATGGCGAAGACGAAACGCGCGTTCGGAAGCTCGGCGGCGGACGACCTGACGGGGAGCGACCGCGCCGACTGGTTCAACGGCCGCGGCGGCGACGACAGGATCACCGGAGCGGGGGGAAATGACTGGCTCTACGGCAGCGGCGGCAACGACACGCTCAACGGCGACGAGGGCGACGACCGGCTGTTCGGCGGCGACGGCAACGACCGGCTGGACGGCGGAGCCGGCGACGACCGCCTTCGTGGCGATGACGGCGCCGACACGCTCTTCGGCGGCGATGACGACGACCGCCTCTACGGCGGCTCGGGCAACGACGTGCTCTGGGGCGACGGCGAGGCACCCGGCGGCATGGATGGCGACGACCGGCTGTTCGGTAATGGTGGCAACGACCTCATCCACGGCGGTTTCGGCAACAACTATGTCGAGGGCGGCGACGGCGACGACGAGATCTACGGCGCGTACGCGTTCTATACGTTCGCCGGCGGCGACAACGAGATCCACGGCGGTCGCGGCAACGACCTGATCTACGGCGGGCACGGCAGCGACCTGATCTATGGCGGCCGGGGCAACGACACCATCGTCGGCTTCGAGGGCAACGACCGCATCTATGGCGGCGACGGCGACGACCACTTGACGGGCGCGAACGCCGACGCGGCGTGGGGCATCACGATCCTCGACGGCGGCGACGGCAACGACACGCTGTCGGGCGGATTCCTGACGCCGATCATGTTCGGCGGCGACGGCGACGATCGCCTCATCGCCGGCCGCTTCAATCAGGGCCTCGGCGAGACGCCGCCGCCCGATTTCGACGGCGGCGCGGGTTTCGACACGTTCGACCTCAATATGCGTCCCGCTTTCGACTTCACCGGTGAGGAAGGCGCGTACGTGAGAGGCATCGAGCGCATCGACATGACCAACCCCGATGCGAGCGCCCGCACCGACATCACGCTCGACGCCGACAGCGTGCTTGGCCTGTCGGACGAGACGGACACGCTTCGGGTCGACGGCGACACCAGCGACCGCGTCGCCCTGCTCGGCGACTGGCAGAACGGCGGCACGGAAACGATCGAGGACGTCACCTATGTCAGCTTCACGCTCGCGGGTGCCACCGTGCTGATCGATACCGATATCGGCCTGTTCACGGCGTGATCGCAGGTCCGCATCGGACGACCTGCAAACCTGCATCATGTGCGGTGCCCCTCGTCTTCTGCACGCCGACGCGTGTGGCGATACCGACCGGCATCGTCGTTCTGCCCCTGGCGGGGAAAGAGTTAAGAGAGTTAAAGGTGAGGGGCCCCGCGCCATGACGCAGGCGAACGGACGTTAGTCCCAATACGGAGCGCGGCCGTAATAGTCGAACAGGCTCCGCTCATAGTCCCGCTCGACGTTCCGGTTCGGATTCCACTCCGGGCTGCCGCGCACCTGGGCCTGTGTCAGGTCGAGGTGCACTGTCTCTTCCGTCCAGCTGATGTCCTCGATCCACTGGGGCGAGATCAGCACCTTCCGCCCGGGAAGCCAGTTCCGCGTGTCCGCGACCATGTAGCGGATCGCCCAAGCGTCGGTATCGACGAGGAATTCCTCGACATGGCCGATGTCGCCGTCGCACGCATGGATGTAGTAGTGCGTGACGGTATCGGCGCTGCGCAGATGGGGCGCGCTCGCCTCTTCGACCGTTCCGGCACCGATTGCAGCGGGCGGATTTGCGGTTTCGCTCTCTGTCGTGTCGCCGAGCGGTCCGCGCCGTTCCGGCACGTCGAGCGGCAAAATCCCCTCGCCCCAGTACGGCGCCCATCCGTAATGCCTGTAGAGCTGTTCCTCCATCTGCCGCGAAACCGGTTTCGCGAGGTCGACGTCCGGGCTGCTGCGAACCTGATCCTGTGTCAGCCGGACGGGGATTTCGTTGATGCCGAGATCCGGCTCGCCCAGGACATCCGGCGCGATCAGTACCCGCCGGCCCGGCAGCCATGAACCGGTATCGACGACGGCGTAGCGGACCATCCATGTCGCATCGTCGAAATAGATGTCGTCGAGCGCGCCGATCGTGCCGTCGGTCGCGCGCAACGACATGCCGCGCAAATCGGATACGCCGATGAGCATGGCCCTCTCCCTTGTTGCCGGTCAGGTTCTCAACCGGTGGCAAGGCGATGCGTTCCCGTGCGACGCATGGGTCCAGTGAAGCGCCGCGGAACGGCGGCAGCGCTCGGGCCGTTGCTGGAGGAATCATGGCCCGCCTCGACGTCCTGCCCGCCCTCGTGTTGGCGGCATTCCCGTCCGTCGTCACGGCGGACCCGTGGCTCGGGCGGCCGGGGCCGCCGACCGGCGATGCCGGTGGCATGCCGGCGCATCCCGGCACCGCGGACAGATGATGCGGAACGGAGGTGGCGAATGCGGCGAATCCCTCTGCGCTCCGTCGTTCTTCGCGCCGTCGGCTACGATCCCGTCACGCGTACGCTCGAAGCCGAGTTCCGGGCCGGCCGCATCTACCGGTATACCGGCGTCCCGCTGGAGCTTCTCCTGTCGCTGCTCGTTGCTCGCTCGAAGGGGCGGTTCTTCAACATCGCGGTGCGCGATTTCTATCCGTATCAAGAAGTCACGCCAGACATGGCACGCGACGAAGACGGACGACGGCGCGCGCTCGCCGAAACCGACTGACCGGCAGGATGGAGCGCTGGCCCGTCGTATCCTCCACGTTGCGATCGGCCGGTTACGATGCGGCGACGCGCACGCTGGAACTCGAATTCACGAGCGACCGGATCTACCGCTACTTCAACGTGCCCCCGGACATATTCGCGGCGCTGATGTCGGTGCCATCCAAGGGCTATTTCTACAATGTGGCGATCCGTGACTTCTATCCACACGCGGAAGTCGTGGAAGGCCGGCTCGGCACAGTCAAATACCCCTGACGACAACGGTGCGGCGGGCAGATTTCCAGGCAGTCCGGGCGCATCGTCTTTAACGCCGTGTTCATCTTCCGAAACGATACTGCGGGACAACCGATGTCCCCGATTCCGCCCGTCCGACCCCATGCCGCCACGACTGCGTCGGCGGAGATACGCGGCGCCATTCGCGAGGCGAGCGCGCGCACGGGCGTATCGTTCGATTATCTGGCCAACCAGGCGCAACAGGAAAGCGGATTCAGGCCTGACGCGCGGGCGAAGACGAGCAGCGCGGCGGGCCTTTACCAGTTCATCGAATCGACCTGGCTTTCGCTCGTGCGCGAGCACGGCGCCAAGTACGGGCTGGACGAGTTCGCCCGCGCGATCACGCCGACCGGCAACGGCGGCGTACACGTCGCCGATCCCGAGCTGCGCGCGCGTATCCTCGCGCTGCGTGACGACCCGCGCATCGCCGCCACCATGGCAGCCGAGTATGCGCGCGACAACCAGGCACGGCTCGCACGCGCACTGGGACGGGAGATCGGCGCGACCGACCTCTACCTCGCGCACTTCCTCGGACCGAATGGTGCGATCAGGCTGCTCGGGACGATGCGCAACGAGCCGGACCGGCCCGCGGCAGAGCTTCTGCCCGAGGCGGCGGCCGCCAATCGCAGCGTCTTCTTCGAACCGGACGGCCGACCGCTGAGCGTGCGGGAGATCTACGACCGTTTCGCCGCGAAATTCGATCCCGGACGGATCGATACTGCGACAGGCGGCGCGCGGAGCGAGCCATCGTCAAGCCCCAAGGACTTCGGCGAGACGCGTGCGCTCGAGGCGGTGCTGCGGCGGACGGCGCTGGCGGCCGTCTCGGGCAACATTCTGTCGCCGACGGTGATCGCCGCACTTGCCGCACTGGACGTGCCGGAGACGGCGTCCGACGGACGCGAATCGTCCCGTTCCCGCATCACATCCGACGACAGCCGCTGAACCCGACAACCGGCGTGGCCACCGACTTGGTGAAAGGCGGTCGCGTGCGCGAGCAAAGCTGCAAGCGGGCATACACGCATAGCAGTGGCACGCATAGCGGTGGTACCCGAGGGTGCACCGGACGGACGTCGCTCGCCGCCTAGTCTCGCGGTGATTCAATCTGGTTCGGCAGGTCCGGCTGCCGGAAAAGAAGTGAGAGATTCGGCCGTCGGCGCCGGTCAGGCGGCGACGAACGAGGCTGGCCGGTCAGCCGTCGTCGCTATCCAATCCGGATTCGAGCGCGCGGATGATGGCGGCTTCGAGTTCCTCGGGCATGACGGGTTTCAGCAGATAGCCGCTCGGATTGATCGCGCGGATCCGTGCGGACGTCTCCGGATCGCCGAATCCGGTCACGAAGATGATCGGCGTTGCGATGCGACGCGCTCGCAGCTCGCGCGCGGTCTCGATACCGTCCATGCCGTCCTTGAGATTGACGTCCATCAGGACGACGTCCGGCCCGCTCTCGGCTGCCTGCCGAAGCGCTGCCGCGCCGCTCGATACGATGCCGCAAACCTGGAACCCAGCCGCCTCCAGCGACAGACTCATGTCCCACGCGATCATCGCGTCGTCCTCGACGATGAGAACGCGCGGTGATTCCTTGGACGTCCCCGCGCGACGGGCAGGTTCATGTTTTTCAGACACGTAGCGAGGGTCGTTGTTAATGGATCAGCCGTGCAGTGGGGGCGAGCAAAGTTATCCCGGTCGAGCTAAAACGCAACACGATTCTGCCGCACCTGCATCGCTTCTGCGCCCGAAACAGCAGCATCCTGCCTGCATTTCTGAACCTGCGTTAATGTCGCAGGCATGTTCATGATGCGGCGAAAACGGGGCATCTGCCCGCAAGCCGATCGTTCGGACGTTAACCGACCGGTGGTCTGATGCCGGGGTGCCACGCCGAAACACGAGACCGGAGCCGGTGCTGCTGCGGATTCCGGCACGCCACGCGCACGGTGAGATGAGATGTGCTTCGGGTGCGGCTGGCGGATGCCATGCCTACCGTAATGGCGCGCTGCGCGTGGCGACGGTCGCCATACGTTGCAACAGCCGCACCGCTCGTACCTCCACGCTCACAACCCGAAGGCGATACGCCTTGTGAGGACAGCGGTGGCAGGGAACACCTTCGTGCAATCGGGCGTTTGCGCGTGTGGGTGTCGCGGACACAATGTCAGATGCAATGTCGGCCGCATCGACGCAAGCTTGCAGCGCGTGGCGGCGAAACGGCGTGCTGCTACCAAGCATGTATGACGGAAATTCGGCCTGTCACGATTCGGCACTGATTCCACGATCCGGCACTGATTCATTGAGCAGATGATCACCGGCGCCGGACGGACCTGGGCAACAGGCATGCGCCAGGCGATGGAAGGCGATTCGCGCCGCGTGCGGCGTTCGGATATGCAACGAGATGGACGAAGGAAATGGCCGGTCACGGCAATCTCGAGGGCGACATTGGTAGCGCACTGTCGTATGACGACAGTGTCCGGCGGCTGCGTGACGCGCAGCACCGCTTTAATAACACGTTGCAGCTCATTCGGACGCTGATCGCAATGCAGCGGCGGCTGCATCCGGCGGCAACCAAACCGCTCACAGCGCTCGAACTCCGCATCACGGCCATCGCGCTCGGCGAACGGCACATCCAGCAATCGGACGGCGCGGGCGTGCCGCTCGGGGCCTGTCTGGACGCACTCGCGACCACAGTGCTGCAACATCAGGTCGCGGTACGCGTGACACAGGAGGACGACGTCCGGCTGGCACAGCCCCAGGTCGTTCCGGTTGGATTGCTCGTCTGCGAGATTTTCGCGCAACTCGCGGACATTGGGCGCGACGCGAAAAGTGACGGGCGGCTGCCCGTTCCGATCGACCTCCTGTTGCGCCGATCGGAACCGACACACGCCGTGCTCGAAATCGGGACGCGGCAGGTGAATGCGGCCGAAATAACCGACGACGATGAGCACGGCCGGCTGATCGAGCTGCTGGCCCGTCAGATCCGTGCGTCGATCGAAGTGCGGCGCGATTCGGACGACGGTACGAGCGTATGCGTCTCCTTTCCACTGCAATGATCCGGACTTGACGCCACGGCCAAAGCGTCAGGCCGCAAGCCTGTCCACGGTATGGCGGTCGCGCGAACGTCGCGGTACGCGCCCGTCGGGCAGGCGCCAGGCCGGGGGCTGGCGGACGAACGGCAGCTTGAGCAGGGAAGCCAACCGGACATCGCGACACCTGCGAAAGGCGGGAACGCCGATGATGATCTCCCGCTGCGGGACGTCGACGCGAAGTGTGCCATGGAGACGGTCCCATAGCGTAAGGCCGCTCGACCAGTTCGATGCCATCTCTTCCGGCACGATCGAGTGATGGATGCCGTGCAGGCGGGGTGTGACGATGATGCGGCTGAGCCACCGTTCGGCTGCGATCGGCAGCCGCAGATTGGAATGGTGGAACAGGACAGACAGAAACGTAACGGCCCGCCACAGCGCCAGCGCGCGCGGGCCGACGCCGAGCATGGCCACCTGCAGCGCGCGCCACGGCACCGATACCGCCATCTCGACGAAGTGGAAGCGCAGCGCGGTCGAGACATCGAGGTCGCGGTCGACGTGATGCACGATATGCATGCGCCACAGCCACGGCACGCGATGCGTGAGGACGTGCCAGAGATAGAGCGTGTAATCCATCAGGGCGAAAGCCAGCGCCGCGTCGATCCATCGCGGTGCGCCGATACGCTGTAGAAGCCCCCATCGCCGGCGCTCGACCGCGGCGGCGAGCCGATCGACGAGCGGCCGCTCGACGAGATTCACGGTGGCGGCGCTCAGGGCGGCAACGGCCAGGTTGCGGGCATGGCGCGTAGCCTTGGGCTCGGCCGGTTTGCGAAGCGGAAAGCGGCGCTCGAGACCCGTCAGTCCGACATAGACGCTGGCGAGGAGAATCGGCACGAGCCAAGGCGATAGGTGAATCCTGGACAAAGGATCCGTCCGTGGAAAGTCACCCGACCAAATGAGCGAGCCGCGCGTGCCGTTCCGCCGCGGCGCTCGATCAGGCGGCGCAGCGTTCCCTATCCGTGAGGAGCTCGACCAGCGCCCATGCCTCGTCCGGGGTGAGATCGGGCCGGACGGCACGCACGGCCTGAACCGCGCGACGGGCGGCGGTCAACGAGTCGAGACCGGCCGCGCGGCTGCGTTCGAGTACGTCGCTGACGAGTCGGTCGAGATGTGCGGGGCTGTTCGTCATCGCTGGTCCCTGGTTCAAGCTTAACTTCTGGCCCAGACAAGCGCGGCCGCACAAGGTCACGGTCAGGTTTCCGGATTATACCTTGGGACAGGCTTGGCGCTAATTCCGTGTTAACGAGATCGGCACAGGCTGACCTACCGCGACGACGGAATGAGGTCCGGATGAGCTTGGTCGAGTGGAACGCGACGATGACGGCCGGAAGAGGGCGAACCGGCACCCGCTATTTCATCGCCGAGACCGGCAGCCAGTGGTCGATCAGCGTCGACGGCGACATGCTGTGCCTGACGGATACGGCAGCCCAGGCCGTACAGCGGACCGAGTATCTCGAGGCGCTGAAGCACGTCGTCGCCGGTGAAATGAAGGATGCCTCGGAAGCGATCCTGGCGAAGGGAACGCTGCCCCTCGACGAACACGAGTCCGTCGAACATTACGGTCGCCGCCTCGGCGACCTGTTTTGCCTGATCGCGACCGAACAGGATCGCCGCCGCAAACGGGCGCTGGGTTAACACCGGTCGCAGACGCCGCGGCGTGCCGGCGCACTGGGCGGCGTCAGGACGGCGGCAGGACCTCGAACGTCCCGGCCAGTGTCGCGCCCTGCGCGACCTCGATCTGCCGGTATCGGATCGTGCCCGCGACGATGGCCTTGTCGTGGACGACGAGACGCCGCTTGGACACGAGCTCGCCGTCGAAATGACCGCGAACCTCGACCACGTCCGCTTCGACCGAGCCGCGATAGTGCCCGCCTTCCATGACGACGAGGACGCGGCATTTGACCGACAGCTCGACGTTCGTTTCGACGTGCAGGGTATCGGCGCCTTCGATCGTCCCGCTGAAGCCGATTCCCGGTCCGATCGAAACGCCGGAACCCTTCGGCTCCTCCGCGGGCCCGTGCCTGAAATCTGACATGCTCTTGGCTCCCCTGACCTGCATCATCGTGACACCTCAGAACTCGACTGCGCGGCCGCGCCGGACGCGGCATCTGACTTCAGGACGGGCTGCGCGCAGCACCGTTTGGCGGAAAGGGCCCTAAGGCTCGGCATTGAACAACCTAATCTTGAGAACAAGCGTAAGCGTAGGCCTCGACCGGAACGAACGGCGGTCCGCGCCGCAGATTGACGGCCGTCTGGCGAACATTTTTGTACGCTTAGCACAGAAACGGTGGAGAAATGATGGCGTGGATGCCGGACCGCGACAGCCCGCCGCGGCTTGGGCCGCAGCGCGCGTCACGGGTTCGGGACGGTGCAGCCAAGTGACGGCAATCGTCCCGGCACATTGCGACGACCCGAGCGTACGGCCGGACCGGACGGCCGAATCCGGGTAGCGGAATTTCAACACAATTCATCTCCAGAATGTAAGGTTTACGGATGGAATCCCCGCAGCCGGCGGTGGCATCGACGGGATCGAGGCCGGACACTGTCCCGCGCAATCTTAAGGTGCCGCCGACGGCGCCAGCAAACGAGGAACACTGATCGCATCATGACCGTCGTGACCAACCCGGACTTTTCCAGGCCAGCGCCGCGCGACAATGCAGCGCAGCGCAACTCGCCGACCTATCGTCTGGCGGCGTTCGACATGGATTTCATGCTCAGCGACAGCATGCGCGGCGTCCGGTTCCTGCTCGAGTACGCCAAGCCCGAGGAGGCGCTACGGGCGTGGGGGGTGCGCTCCACCATCGTCGTGTTCGGCAGCGCGCGTATCCGCTGCGACGAGAACGGCTACGACGTCGGCCGGCGGGCCCCCAATGGCCGACGGACGCGCTGGTACGAGGAGGCGCGGCGGTTCGGCCGCATCGCGTCCGAGCGCGGCGGTGCGCTGCATGCGCCGGACGGCCGGCGCGACAACGTCATCGCCACCGGCGGCGGCGGCGGCATCATGGAGGCCGCCAACCGCGGCGCGTGGGAAGCCGGCGCGCCGAGCATCGGGTTCAACATCACCCTGCCGCGCGAGCAGGAGCCGAACGCCTATACGACGCCAGAACTCACGTTCCGCTTCCACTACTTCGCGATGCGCAAGATGCATCTCGCCATGCGGGCGAATGCGCTCGTCATCTTTCCCGGCGGTTTCGGGACGCTCGACGAACTGTTCGAGCTGCTGACTCTGCGCCAGACGGGCAAGGTCTCGCATCTGCCGATCGTGCTGTTCGACCGCAGCTACTGGACACGAATCATCAACTTCGAGGCCCTGGCCGAGGAAGGCATGATCGATCCCGACGATCTGGAGCTGTTCGAATTCGCGGACGATGCCGAGGAGGCGTGGCAGGCGCTGTTGCGTCGCGGCCTGAAAATACCCACGGTGCCGGAAGCGCGGCCGAATGGAAGCTAGCCCTGGCGGACAGGGTGATGTGGTGCGCGCGACTCAACCCGTGGGAGACGGTCGCTGATAGGGTGTCGAGACCTGCCAGCGCATCTCGAAGTTGCGGACGAACTGGTCGGCGACGCAGCGGTCGCGGATGATCGTCACGTTCTCCGCATTCCGCTTCTCGGCGTTGCCGGTGAAGTTGTAGCTGCCGCCGATGACGACCTCGCCGTCGATGATGATCACCTTGTTGTGGGCGATCGCGACCTTTTCATCGATGCGCACGGGAACGCCGTGATTGTCGAGGTACGTGGCGCCGGTGTAGCGGCTCTTCCGGTTCTCCTTGTCGAGCACGACCCGCACTTCGAGGCCGCGCTCCGCGGCCCGGCCGATCGCCTGGATGATCGGCGGCGACGTGAAGTTATAGGCCTGCACGAGTACGGAGCGTTGCGCGCCGTTGATCAAGCCCACGATCTGCTCGAGGCACGATGCCGGGCCGGGCCGGAAGCACACGTCGACCGTCGCGTTGCGGCATTCCTGGGCGAGCGCTGCGCCGCCGGCAAGCCACACGGCGACGGCCGCCGCCAGCACGCGAGCACATACGGTCGTGATCGTCGGTCGTGTCGCAGCGCCCATACCAAACGCAACGCCGCAGCGGCGTGGCCGAGCGCAACGCGCATTCGTCTTAACGCGCGATCACCCGGCGCAGCCGAGTGTGATCCACGGACGGACGAAGATTAGATCTTGGGTGCGCCGGTCAACTTGGCCAGTAGCTCATCGAGCTGGTCGAGTGTCCGGTACTGGATCGACAGCGTGCCGGACTTACCGTCCTTGGCGGTCTGGATCTGCACCTTGAGACCCAGCGCCTCGGTCAGGCTGCGCTCGAGCGCACGCGTGTCGGCATTTCTCTCGTCGCGTGCACGACCGTCGGTCTTCGACGGCGACGGCTTCGTCTTGAACGCGTTGACGAGTGCCTCCGCCTGCCGCACCGACAGGCCCTGTGCCACGATGCGCGCGGCGATGTTCGCGGCATCAGGCAGGCCGACCAGAAGGCGTGCATGGCCGGCGCTGAGCTTGCCGTCGCGCACGAGCGTCTGTACCTCGGCGGGGAGATCGAGCAGGCGCACGATATTGGCGATGTAGGGCCGGCTCTTGCCGAGGCCCTGTGCGACCTGTTCCTGGGTGTAGCCGAACTCGTCCATCAGACGGCGATAGGCGATCGCTTCTTCGATCGCATTCAGGTCCTGGCGCTGCAGATTCTCGACGAGTGCTGCCTCGAGCGCCTCGCGATCGGTGAGGTCGCGGACGAGCGCCGGGATCTCGTGGAGCTGCGCAGCCTGGGCCGCGCGCCAGCGGCGCTCGCCGGCGATGATCTCGTATTTCGTCGCGTCCTCGGGGTGCCGGCGCACGAGGATCGGCTGCAGCACGCCTTGGGCCTTGATGGAGGCGACGAGCTCGGCGAACTCCGCCTCGTCGAAATCGCGCCGCGGCTGATACGAGCCGGGCACGATCTGTGCGACGGGCAGGGCGCGGGCGCCGCCGCGGTTTGCCGGAGCAGCACCCGCTGTCGTGCCGGCCGGCGTGGCAGCGGACATGGCGCCGGCCGTACCGCCGGCAAGCGGCGAGCGAATGTCGCCCAAGAGGGCCGACAGGCCGCGACCGAGCTGCTTCTTTTGGTTGTGTTCCTTCGTCATCGGATCAGGTCGTCGAAAGAGCGGAGACGGTCAGGCGGCGACGCCGGGCTGTCCCGGACTCGGCGCCTTGTGGGCGGCCTCCTGTTTGAGAAGCTCGCTGGCGAGCATGATGTAGGCCTGGCTGCCGGAGCAGCGCAGATCGTAGAGAAGCACCGGTTTTCCGTGGCTCGGCGCCTCGGAGACGCGTACGTTGCGCGGGATGACGGTGTCGTAGACCTTGTCGCCGAAAAAGCCGCGGACGTCAGCGGCGACGAGATCGGAGAGTTTGTTGCGCTTGTCGTACATCGTCAGCACGACGCCCTGGATTCGCAACCGAGGGTTGAATTTCTCGCGCACGCGTTCGATCGTGCGGATGAGATGCGAGAGTCCTTCGAGCGCGAAGAACTCGCATTGCAGCGGAACGAGGACCGCGTCCGCGGCGACGAGGGCGTTGAGCGTCAGGAACCCGAGCGCCGGCGGACAGTCGATCAGCACGTAGTCGAAATCGATCGTCCCGCGCGCGGCCGCGAAGGCATCGGCAATCCGGAACTCGCGCCGCTCCAGGTCGACGAGCTCGATCTCGGCGCCGGCGAGGTCGGCCGTCGCCGGGACGATCGACAGGTTCGGCACCAGCGTGGGAACGACGGCCGCGGCCATTGCTGCTGCACCGATCAGGACGTCGTAGGTGCCGGTCTGCCGCTGCGCCGCCTCGAGACCCAGGCCGGTCGACGCATTGCCCTGGGGATCGAGGTCGAGGATAAGGACGCGTTTGCCGACGGCGGCGAGCGCCGTCGCCAGATTGATCGCGGTCGTGGTCTTGCCGACGCCGCCCTTCTGGTTGGCGACGGCAAGGATGCGAGGAGATTTGTGAGATTCGTCAGAAACTTGGATGTTCGTCACGGGGTCCGGAGGGCCTGTTGTCCCGAAGCACGGCGGCAACGCTCGGGCGCGCTCGTCCGGCCGGGAAAGTCGTCAGATGGCCATCTTCTACGTTCGGGTAGTGCGGGTCAATTCATGATGGTCATGATGGCGTGCGCAGCCGCGACGACGCCGTGACCGCCCGTTGCGCGAACGGCGGGACGGCGGTCGCCATCATTTCGTTAGGTTCCGGGTATGCAATGGGACATGGGACAATGGGACAGCGTGGCAGAGGCACCGACGTGAACGGGCAGGACGATGCGCGGGCGATCAGGAGCGGCGGGGCGCCGGTCTGGCGCGGACCGGACGGGAAGCCGGTCGCGTGCCTGGAAAAGATCAAGGTGCTCAACGACAACTTTGCGGAGATCCGGCGTCTGGCGCAGGATGCGTTCGAGGACGCGCTGCTGATGGGTTGCGACGAGGCCCAGTTCCGGGCGGTGCTGCATCAGCTCGTCGACGCGCTGGAGAATCCCTACCGGCGCGGCTGAAGCCGGGACAGAGCCGGACGCGGCCGGATGTTTCACGTGAAACATCGGGACGCGTTGCCGACTCAGCGTGCCGGCGCGATGTCTATCACCGTCAACACGGTGCCGTCCGGATCGGAGCGACTGGGCCTGCGGTCGAGCCGGAACCGCCAGTCCCGCCGGGCCGCCTCGATTTCCGCCTCGGCCTTGGCGCCCTTGAGAAACAGGCCTATCCCCCCAGGGGCCAGCAGCGGATAGGCCAAAGCCAGCAGCGTGCTGAGCGGGGCGAGGGCCCGCGCCGTGACGACGTCGGCCGCGGGCAGCCGCCCCGCCATCGTCTCGACCCGCGCCGTATGGACCTTGGCGGCGGCGCCGGTCTCACGCACCGCCTCGATCAGGAACGCCGCCTTCCGGGCGTCGGATTCGACCAAGTGAACCACCAAGCCCGGCCGAACCGCACTGGCCAGGATGGCCAGGACCAGACCCGGAAACCCGGCCCCGCTGCCAAAGTCGATCAGCGTGGCAGCTGGGTCCGGTACGAGGGGAAAGAGCTGGGCCGAGTCGAGGAAATGCCGCCGCCAGACGTCGTTCAGCGTCCGCGGGCCGACGAGATTGATGCGCGCCTGCCATTTGCGCAGCAGCGCCTCGTAGCGGCTGAGCCGGTCCAATGTTTCACGTGAAACATCGTCGGGCCAGCCAGCCAGGACGTGGGCCGCGAACTGTGCACGGGTATAAGCAACAGGGCGGGACATCTGGGACAAGTGGAACAGACAGGGACGGGTTCTAGGCCAGCCGGGCCGGATCCATGAAGCGAAATTCGTCCTCCGTCCCGCAGCGCTGTCCCAGCCGTCCCAACTGCCGCACGCGTCGCGGTCGTCTCACGTGTTCCACCCGTCTCACCGATCTCTTTTGCCTCACGTGTCTCACGTGTCTCACGTGTCTCGCGTGTCTCACCCGTCTCACGGGTCTCAGCCGTCGCATGCCGTTCCGGGCGCGAGAAAGGCCGGCCGCAAAGCAGAACGCCCGCGCAGAGCGGGGTCCGCGCGGGCGCAGTTGTTCTGTCGCGATTCAACGGGACCGGCGTTTTCCTGTCAAGCTGACGGCCCTGTCCTTTGTCACGCGGCGTTGCGGTCGCGCCGGCGCACGTGGCGCAGCAGAACGGTGAGGGCAGCCGGCGTGACGCCGGAGATCCGCGCCGCCTGGCCCAGCGTCGTCGGCCGGACCTGGGCCAGCTTCTGCCGCACTTCCATCGACAGCGCGGTCAGGGCGAGATAGTCGAGGTCGGGCGGCAGTACTAGGCTCTCATCCTGGCGGAAGGCACGGATGTCGCCGTCCTGGCGGTCGAGATAGCCGCGATAGAGGGCGTCGATCTCGAGCTGCTCGACGATCTCGGGCCGGAGCGTGCCGAGCTCGGGCCAGATCGCCGCGAGCCGCGGCAACCCGATGCCGGGCAGCGCCAAGAGATCCAGCACCGTGCGCGGCACGCCGTCCTGGTTCACCTGGATGCCGTGGCGGGCGAGCTGGGGCGGGGTCGCCTTGAGCTGCGTCGCCAGCGCCCGCGCCGCCGCCAGCGCCGCCGCCTTCTCCTGCCAGGCCCGCGCCCGGGCGGAGCCGACGCAGCCGATGGCGAGCCCCTTGGGCGTCAGCCGCTGGTCGGCATTGTCGGCCCGCAGCACCAGCCGGTATTCAGCCCGGCTCGTGAACATGCGGTAGGGTTCGGACGTGCCGAGGGTCACCAGATCGTCGATCAGCACGCCGATATAGGCATCGGCGCGGTCGAGGGTGAAGGCCGGGCTGCCGGCCACGGCAAAGGCCGCGTTGAGCCCGGCCATGAGCCCCTGTGCCGCGGCTTCCTCATAGCCGGTGGTGCCGTTGATCTGCCCGGCGAGGAAGAGGCCGGGCAGGCGCTTTGTCTCCAGGGTCGGGTATAGCTCGCGCGGATCGACGAAATCATACTCGATGGCATAGCCGGGCCGGATCATCCGCGCCCGCTCGAGGCCCGGAATGGTCTTGAGCAGCGCAAGCTGGATTTCGCGCGGCAGCGACGTCGAGATGCCGTTCGGATAAACCGTGTCGTCGTCGAGGCCCTCGGGTTCGAGGAAGATCTGATGCCGGTCGCGCCCGGCGAAGCGCACGACCTTGTCCTCGATCGACGGGCAGTAGCGCGGTCCAACGGACGCGATCTGGCCCGAATACATCGGGGCGCGGTGCAGGTTGGCCCGGATCAGCGCATGGCTTTCCGGCGTCGTCGCCGTGATGTGGCAGACGATCTGCGGCGTCGTGATCCGCTCGGTCAGATACGAGAACGGCACCGGTGGATCGTCGCCCGGTTGCACCTCGAGCGCGGCCCAGTCGATCGTGCGGCCGTCGAGCCGGGGCGGGGTCCCGGTCTTGAGGCGGCCGAGGCAGAAGCCGAGCCGCTCCAGTGTCCGCGACAGCCCCACCGACGGCGCCTCGACATTGTCGCCGGCGATCTCGCCGTGGCGACGCGCGCGACCGGCTGGAATCTTCTCCTCGCCGATATGGATGAGGCCCCGCAGGAAGGTGCCGGTCGTGAGCACGACGGCGCCGCAGGCGAGCCGCCGCCCGTCACCCGTCAGCACGGCGGCGACCCGGCCGTCGGGTCCGATCTCGATGTCTTCGGCACTGCCGGCGAGAATGGTCAGGTTCTCTTGCTCGGCCAGCAGCGCCTGGACGGCCTCGCGATAGAGCTTGCGGTCGGCCTGCGCCCGCAGGCCCCGCACCGCCGGTCCCTTGGAGCGGTTGAGCAGCCGGAACTGGATACCGGCGCGGTCGGCAGCGCGGCCCATGATCCCATCCAGCGCGTCGATCTCGCGCACCAGATGACCCTTGCCCAGCCCGCCGATGGCCGGATTGCACGACATCTCGCCGATCGTCGCCGGGTCCTGAGTCAAGAGCGCGGTGCGCGCGCCGACGCGCGCCGCGGCCGCAGCCGCCTCGCAGCCGGCATGACCGCCGCCGACCACGACAACGTCAAAGGCGAAATCCCTGGGTCCGTTCATGGCGGCGGAATGTAGGCGCAAGGCCGGCAGGGGTCAAAGGCGTTCGCAGCGCGGCACGAGGGCCTCACCGGCGTTTCGTCACACATGATGTTTCACGTGAAACACGACAAATAATTAAATTTTATCAGCAACTTACCGCAATACTGCGCCGCACAATAACCGCAGCATAGGTGCAGCAAACAATGGCGGTCGACCGCCTCTACGCGCAACGGTTGTATTGTCGCGGTGCGGCTATACCATTACGCTCCGGCCGTGGGCCTCTCGTGTGCGTCGAATTCGTCGACAACCCGATTTTCAATCCGCCGCTCCTCGAACCGACGCACCATTGACCGCTCGACAACGACAACTCGCCACCCAGGATCGCTAACCAAATCCAGCGACCGAGCGCCGAAGCCGTGTCGATCGCCAGAATCAAAAAAAGATGCATCGGACGGCTCGTCGAGAAGCAGGCGACGAAACGCACGGACGCCGGTGAATGACCGAAGGCCATGGACGCCTTCGCCACCATCATCGCCTTCCGTCTTTCTGATCTTTATCGACCCTTTGCCGACGAAATTCGATCACTCCGCCGCCAAGGCGACCGGTGCGACTGGAACGGCTATCGGTACGACGTCGCTGACGACGCACACATACGGCGTGCCGTGCTCACGGGCGATCGCTTCGGCCAGGGCGCGGGCCGCCGGTTCGGTCATCGGTTCGAACGGCACCTTGCGCGTGGTGCGCGGCGCGAGGCGTGCGCGGCACAGGCCGCGGTGGCGGACCACGTGCTCGAGCACGTCGATCGACGCGAGGACTTCATCGGGTCGATCGGATCGGAAGAGATGGAGCAGGACGACTTTCCGGGCCTCGCCGACGTAGGCTGTTCTGGAGTCGATGTACTGAGTCATGCGGCGCGTGGACAATGTGCACGCATTCTCGCCGCCATTCCTTAAGACTTGATTGCGTGCGGCCGCAGCCATCGCGCGGCCATCCACGCCTCAGCCCGCCGGTTTCGTGCCGTCGTCTTTCGAGTTGCCATCGCGCGGCGGTGCCGTGTGCGCCGCCGGATCGCGCGCGGGCGGCGTCTCCGGCTTCGACTCCGCCGCTTCGCGCATGCCCTGCTTGAACGCCTTGATGCCCTTGGCCATGTCGCCCATCAGGCGCGGAATCTTTCCGGCGCCGAACAGCACGAGCACGATCAGCACGATGACGATGAGTTCGGCGAACCCGATGTTCATGGCACCTCCGGCGTTTTCTCACCCGTCGCCGCTCGGCGCATGACCGGCGGCAACGGCGATTGTCGACGCACGCGGCGGCGTTGCGCAACCTTCGTCATTTGCCGATGCAGAATTCGCGGAACACGACGTCGAGGACATCCTCGACGCCGACACGGCCGGTGATGCGCCCGAGCGCGCGCGCGGCAAGGCGGAGATCCTCGGCGAACAGCTCCGGGGCCCCGGCGTGACTTTGTATCGCCGCCAGCGCCCGGTCGAGCGACTCCACACATGCTTCCAGCGCCGCACGATGACGCGCGCGCGTGATTACCGGGGCGGCACCGTCCTGCGTGGCGAGCCGGCGGGCGACAATGTCGGTCAATGCCGCGACCAGCGCATCCAGCCCTTCGCCGGTGCGCACCGACACGCGCCACACTTGGCCCGGCACGATCGGTTCGGCATGTGGTGCGATGTCGATCTTGTTCAACACGACGACCGATTCCGCGTCGATGAGCCGCACCAGCGATTCGTCCGGCTCGCCGGCGGTGGCATCGAGGACCACGATCCGGAGATCGGCCGCCTCGGCGCGCGCCAGCGCCCGGCGGATACCCTCGCGCTCGATCGCCGTATGCGCGTCCGCCGCCGATTCCGACAGTTCACGTATGCCGGCTGTGTCGGCGACGACGACGGGATAGCCGCCCAGATCGAGCTGAACCTCGATCACGTCGCGCGTCGTTCCGGCCTGCGCCGATACGATCGCCGCTTCGCGGCGGGCCAGGGCGTTGAGCAGGCTGGACTTGCCGGCATTCGGCGGACCGAGAATGGCGATCGAGAATCCTTCGCGTAAGCGCTCGCCGCGACGGCCGTCGGCGAGATGCGCGCGAATCTCGCCGGCGAGCTGCTCGAGATCGGGTGCGAGCGCGGCGATCAGGCCGCCCGGCAAGTCCTCATCTGGAAAGTCGATCTCGGCCTCGGCATGGGCGAGCGCACGCAACAGGCGTGCGCGCCATGATTCGGTCAACTCTCCGAGCGCGCCGTCGAGCTGGCGACGTGCCTGCCGACGCTGCGCCTCGGTCTCGGCTGCGACGAGATCGGCGAGCCCTTCGACCTGCGCCAGGTCCAGCTTGCCGGCATCGAAAGCGCGGCGCGTGAACTCGCCGGCCTCGGCGAGACGCAGACCAGGAAGCCGGCCGAGTGCGTCGAGCAGCGCAGCGAGCACGGCGCGGCTGCCGTGAACGTGAAGCTCGGCGACGTCCTCGCCCGTGAAACTGCGCGGGCCCGGAAACCACAGCACCAGCCCGTCGTCGATCGCCTCGCCCGAAGCCGGGTCGACGAAGGTCGCCCGCGTCGCGCGGCGTGGTTGCGGCAGCCGGGCGCGCCGGCCCAGCAACGCGCCGAGCGCCGAACCGGCGGCAGGGCCGGAGATGCGCACCACCGCCACCCCGGCCCGGCCCGCGGCGGTCGCGATCGCGAAGATCGTGTCACGCGGCGAACTGCTCATGCCAGACGATATAGGCTAATGCCGCGCGGACGCCTATGCGCTCTTGTGCCGGCGCTCGCGATCGAAGGCATAGAGACCGCTGGCCGCGATGATGGCGCCGCCGACGATCGTCCACAGATCGGGAAACTGCCCGAACGCAAGAAGGCCGAGCACCGCCGCCCAGATCATGAGCGTGTAGCCATAAGGCTGAAGCCGCGAGGCCTCGCCGAGCTGCATCGCCTTGGCCAGGGCGAAATGACTGCACGACCCGAGCAGGCCGGCGATGGCGAGCCACGCCCAGCCGGCTGCATCGGGCGGCGTCCACGCAAACGGCCCGATCGCGGTCAGCACCACCGCGCCGACGACGGCGGAGTAGAGCACCGTCGTCTCCGGCCGGTCGTAGCGCGCGACGATGCGCAACAGGATCTGATAGATCGCGAACAGCAGGGCGCCGAGAAGCGGAATGAGGATGCGCCAGTCGATCTCGGCGAAGCCCGGCCGCACGATCACCAGGACGCCGATGAAGCCGCTCGCGACCGCGCACCAGCGGCGCCATCCGACGCGTTCGCCTAGCATCACGACCGACAGCGCCGTCACGAGCAGGGGCGTGATCGCCGCCAGCGCGTGAACGTCGGCAAGCGGCAGGTATCGGAACGCCCAGACGAACGTTCCGATCTCGGCGATCAGGAGCAGGGAACGGACGACCTGAAGCCAGAACCCGACCGTGCGAACGGGCAGGGCGATGCGACGGGGCCTTACGAGCAGGATGGCAAAGGCGACGAAGAACAGGTACCGGACCCACACGATCTGGACGATCGCGTAACTCGCCGCGAGGTACTTATTCACCGCGTCCATGCAGGCGAACAGGAACATCGCCAGCAACATGACCGCGATGGCGCGGCCGGAATCGGAAGAGCGAGGGGGCAATGTCTGATTCGACGGACGAGAACGTTGAGACCGTGGCGGTATCGAAGACACACGGCCGATCAACGTGATCCTACCAGAACCCCGCACGCCGCCAAGTTTCGGAAAATATCGCGTGGCGACCGAGGAACCTGCCGGAGTCTCTCCCGTTAATCCGACGCGCGTGCCAAGCGCGCCTCCCCTAAACTCGGCCGTTGCCGGTGCGTCAGCCCTGCGGCGGCTTTCTTTTTTGATGAACGATCGAAGGGAGAGCCATGCAGTCCCCACGCCCGCGCCTCGTCGGCATCGTTCTCGTCATCTTCGGTCTGCTCCTGGCGCTGCTGCTGGCGCTGGCCCAGAGCGCAAACGAGACCATGCTCAATGAATTCGCGATCGCCGCGGTCGGGCTGCTCGCCGTGCTTTCGGTGACGTTCGGTCTGTTCATGATCATCAGGAACCGCGGCGTGCGAACGGATACCGGCGTCCGATAAGCGCAGGCCCGGCCGGGCTTCCAGCCTTGTGGATGCCCGTGCCGCCCAGCCGAACACAACGACGCTGCCCGCGTTGAAGTCGCGCGACCACGACACCCGGCCGAGTCACGGAGACTACCATGCCGCACGAACCCAGCCACAATCCCCCTGGACACCAGTTCGACAACCGCGGCCACCAAGGGTGGGATGACGACGCCGGGTCCCCGTCCGGGGCGCAACCCGTAACCGACAACGGCAACGGACAGAACGACATTGCGGAATCGGCGCGACAGCCTGCCAGCGGCGGCGATAAGAGCGCGGCGCCGGACGACACGACGCCGAAGCCGGACGACAAGCAGCAGGCGCATCTTCAATCCACGACCGAGCCGACGACGGACGACGGGGCGCCGGACGACGGCGCCCCGAACGGCGGGGTCGACCAAAATGGCGGCGATGCGGACGACGGCCGCGATGCCGCCGGCGGATCGGCACCCGAGGCTTCATCCGAAGCCAGCAGCGGCAGCGATGGCAGCGACCGTGATCGCGATGGCGACGATGACCATGACGATGACGACGGCCGCGGCGACGGCGCCGTGAACGGACAGCCTTCACCATCGGACGATGGCGACCGCGGCCCCGGTCAGACCATCGTTCAGGCCCCCGAGCAGAACATTGATCAGAAGATCATTCAGAACATCGACGTCATCATCCGGCAGAACCTGAACCGGAACCGGGGCGACGACGACGATGATGACGACGATGCACGGGACGAAGGCGCATCGATCGACGTCGATGTGCATCAGGCGGTCGAGGTCAGTCAGAAAGTCGTGGTCGTGCAGCAGAACGCGCACCCGACCGCGCCGACGCAGGTCATCAACATCAACACCAACCTCGATGTCAACGTCGACAACGACGTCAAGGTGATCCAGGGCGGGCCGCACCAGAAAGTCGTCAGCGGCACCGAGACCAGCGACATCCTGTTCACGACCGTCAACAACGCGACGCTCACGGGCGGCGATGGCGACGATATCCTGGTGGCCGGCGCCACCAACGTCTACATCGCGGACATCGAGCCGCTGAACGTATCCGGGGTAAGCGGCACCGCCATCCTCGTCCAGGACGAGGACACGCTGACCGTGCGCGTCGTCGCCGAGGGGCTGGAGCCCGGACAGCCGCACATTCAGGACATTCACGGCCGTTTCGCGGGCGACGACATTCCCGATGCCGGCACGCCCGCGGGCGAAGACCGGGCCGACGAGCCGACGCCGATCGACTCGATCATTCCGCCAACCGAGGCCGACGCCGACGGCGACGGGTTCATCGAGTTCGAGGAGGGCCTGCCGTATTACGGTCCGGGCATCCTGTCGCTCGCCTCGCCGCAGGGCGCCTTCGCCACCGGCTTTCCCGTTCCCGAGCCGGACGGCGCGATCACGTTCATGCAGGCCTATGACCTGCGCGCGACGCTCGACTTCGAATTCACGCGCGACGACCTCGAGCCGCTCGAGCTGCGCGAGGTCGTGCTTCACGGCCTGTCGAACGACGGCGACGGCGAGGATACGCCGGGCGAGATCGACGGCACAGCGGGTTATAAACCCGATCTGCCGGTCGCGGCCGGCGAGATCGAGCTGATCCAGGCGACGGCGCGCGTCGAAAGTCCCGGCAGGCTCAACGCGACCATGAACGGCGACGCCGGCAACGACATCCTCTTGGGCAAGAGCGGGAACGACATCCTGCGCGGCGGCGACGGCGACGACTGGCTTGCCGGCAGCGGCGGACGGAACCGCCTCGACGGCGGCGACGGCGCCGACATCTTCGTGCTTGGCGAGGGACGCGACGTGATCGAGGATTTCGACTTCGACGAAGGCGACCGTCTGCTCGTGCCCGGCGATCAGGCCGATCTCAACGCCGTGGTGACCAGCGCCGAACCGGTGGTGACGGGGGCACGGATCGCGACCGACGGCGGCGAGGTGACGCTCGTCGGGATCGCGGCCGGCGACATCAACACGGACTGGTTCGTCGTGGCATAGGGGCGCCGGCATGGGCGATCCGCACCCCCGTCCCGTCGCGACCGGAACGTCACGGTCACGACAGAATCATGGCCGGCAATCGCATGGCGTGGCCGGACGGTGTCAGGTGCGCGGCTTCGGCGTCTTGCCGTACTGCCGCGGCGGATCGTCGCCCGGCCTGAGCATCAGGCGCCGGACCCGTCCGCCGGCGACCAGATGCGTCGTCAGGATTTCGTCGATGTCCTCGGTCGTCTTGGGCGAATACCAGATGCCCTCGGGATAGATAACCATGGTCGGGCCAAGCTCGCAGCGGTCGAGGCAGCCGGCGCTGTTGATGCGCACGTCGGCGAGCCCCAGCTCCTTGGCCCGGGCCTTCATGTAATTGCGCAGCCGCTCCGAATCGCGGGCCTTGCAGCAGCCGCGGGGATGTCCGGCCGGACGCTCGTTCGTGCAGACGAAGACGTGCCGGCGGTAGAAGAGCGGCGGATCCGATTCCGGCGCCATGTTTTCGCTCTCACGGGCATTCGGCTTGGTCTCGTTCATCGTCGTCAACAGGCGCCTTCGTCGGTTGGTCGCGCTTTCGGGATCGTGGGCCGCCGACGGCCATCGCGGGCGGCCGCGACATCGACCTAGAAGCCCGAAACCGCGCGTATTTGTCAATTCGTGCGGGCGGACGGCCGCCCGCACCGTGCGCCGACCATGGCTATCTCCGGGGCCGCAAGTCCGTTAAGCTTCCATCCAGCAGAGGAGGCATCCCATGAAGATCAAGTTCGACATCGACTGCACGCCCGAGGAAGCGCGAGCGTTCCTGGGATTGCCGGACGTGCAGCCCATGCAGAAGGCGGTCATGGAGGAGGTCACGCAGCGCGTGAAACAGGCAATGGCCGCCATGGATCCCGAAACCATCCTCAAGACGTGGCTTCCCGCATCGATCGAGAGCTGGGAACATCTTCAGAAGGCGTTCTGGGGCCAGATCGACCCCGACAAGTGGAGCGGCGGAACCGAGCCGCCGCGAAAGTAGGGTCGGGCGGCTGCCGGCAGACACGACCGTCCAGCGGCATGCCGCCCCATCGGGCGGCGTCATGCGTTTTGATTGAAACGGAGACGGCAGATGCCGAACTGCTCACTCTTTGGCGCGAGGATGCGATGACGACCGCCACAACGATGCCGCCTGCGGCCAATCTTCTGGGCCAGGAAACGTCGCCCTATCTGCTGCAGCACAAGGACAACCCGGTGCATTGGCGGCCCTGGGGCGAGGCCGCGCTGGCCGAGGCGCGCGCCACCGGAAAGCCGATTCTGCTGTCGATCGGCTACGCCGCCTGCCACTGGTGCCACGTCATGGCGCACGAGTCCTTCGAGGACGAGGAGACGGCGCGGCTGATGAACGAGCTGTTCGTCAACATCAAGGTGGACCGGGAGGAGCGCCCGGACCTCGATGCGATCTACCAGATGGCGCTCGCGCTGATGGGCGAGCAGGGCGGATGGCCGCTGACCATGTTCCTGACGCCCGACGGCGAACCGTTCTGGGGCGGCACGTATTTTCCGCCGTCCGCCCGCTACGGCCGGCCGGCGTTCCGCGACGTGCTCATCAACATCGCCGAGGCGTATCGCACGAAGCCGGACGCGGTGCGCCGGAACACCGAAGCCCTGGTCGGCGCGCTGCGCGCCCGCCCGCAGTCGAGTGTCGGCGGCCCGATCACGCGCGACATTCTCGACCGGGTGGCGGAACGTCTGCTGCAGGAAGTGGACCCCGTCCATGGCGGCATCGGCGGCGCGCCGAAGTTTCCGCAGCCGTCGATCTTCGAGCTGCTCTGGCGCGCCTGGAAGCGGACGAAATCACCCGAGTTCAGGCATGCGGTAACGCTGACGCTCGACCGCATGTGCCAAGGCGGCATCTACGACCACCTGGGCGGCGGCTTCGCCCGCTATTCGACCGACGCGCGTTGGCTGGTACCGCATTTCGAGAAGATGCTCTACGACAATGCCCAGCTCGTCGAGCTGCTGACGCTCGTGTGGCAGGAAACCAAGTCGCCACTCTACGCGCAGCGCGTCGCCGAGACCGTGGACTGGCTTCGCCGCGAGATGATGGCCGAGGGCAACGCCTTCGCCGCGACGATTGATGCCGACTCGGAGGGCGAGGAAGGTAAGTTCTACGTCTGGACTGCGGCCGAGATTGACCGGCTTCTCGGTGCGCAAGCCGCCGCCTTCAAGGACGCCTATGGCGTCACGCCCGAGGGCAACTGGGAAGGGCGCACGATCCTGAACCGATCCGGACGCATGCTGCTGGGCGACGCCGAGCACGAGGCGCAGCTCGCCGCAGCCCGGCGGATCCTGTTCGAGGCGCGGCAGCAACGCATCCCGCCCGGCCGCGACGACAAGATCCTCGCTGACTGGAACGGGCTGATGATCGCAGCACTGGCACGCGCCGGATTTGCCTTCGGACGGCCGGACTGGATCGAGCTCGGCGCGCGCGCGCTGGCGGGCGTGCGACGGTTGCTGACGGCGACGGACGGCCGCCTGCGCCACAGCTATCGCCACGGTCGCGCGCAGCACCCGGCGACGCTCGACGACCACGCCAATCTGGCGCGGGCGGCCATCGCCCTGTTCGAGGTCACGGGCGACACGGCGCATCTCGCCTATGCGGAGTCGCTGGTCGAACAGGCGAACGCGTATTACTGGGACAAGGTCGGCGGCGGCTATTTCTTCACGGCAGAGGACGTGCCCGACCTGATCGCGCGCACCAAGCACGCGCACGACAACGCTACGCCGTCCGGAAACGGAACGATGGCGCAGGTGCTCGCGCGGCTTTACCTGCATACCGGGAAGTCCGCTTATCGCGACCGCGCCGACGCCGTCATCGCCAGCTTCGCCGGCGAGCTGCAGCGCAACTTCTTTCCGCTGTCGACCTTGCTCAACGCAGCCGACGTCCTCGAGCAGCCGCTTCAGGTCGCACTGGTGGGCGAACACGACCGGTCCGACACCGACGCCTTGCGACGGACGGTCGCGCAGGCGGCGTCACTGCCGAACTTGGTGCTTCAGCTCGTTCCGCCACAGGCGGACTTACCGACCGACCACCCGGCGCGCGGCAAGGGCATGGTCGAGGGTCGCGCGACGGCCTATGTGTGCGAAGGCCCTGTCTGCTCGGCGCCGCTGACCGATCCCGATGCCCTGGCCACGGACCTAGCGGCGCGCTGAGCGCCCGGCGTGCACCCCTTGCGCATGGCGTGGCGCCGATGGCAACGTTTGGGACCGATAAAGAGAACAGCGAACGGAAAGGAGCGCGCGCATGCCCGACATCACGATCAAGGCCAAGGACGGCAGCTTCAGCGGTTATCTCGCCCAGCCCACCTCCGGGCGCGGCGCCGGCATCGTGCTCATCCAGGAGATCTTCGGCGTCAACAAGGTGATGCGCGACATCGCCGACGGCTTGGCGCAGCAGGGTTACGTCGTGCTGTGCCCGGACCTGTTCTGGCGCCAAGAGCCGGGCATCCAGCTCACCGACAAGACCGAGGCCGAATGGGCGCGCGCCTTTGAACTCTACAAGGGTTTCGACGAGGCCAAGGGCGTCGAAGATCTGATCGCGACGCTCGACCACCTGCGTGGGCTGCCGGAGGTCGCGGGCAGCAAGGTCGGCTGCGTCGGCTTCTGTCTCGGCGGCAAGCTCGCCTATCTGATGGCGACACACTCCAACGTCGACTGTTCGGTCAGCTACTACGGCGTCGGCATCGAAAATGCGCTCGACGAAGCCGTGAACATCAAGCGGCCGCTGCTCATGCACATCGCCGAAAAGGACCGCTTCGTGCCGGCGGAGGCGCAGGCGAAGATCAAGGAGCGTCTGTCGCAGAACGCCAACGTGACGATCCACACCTATCCCGGCCAGGATCACGCCTTCGCGCGCGTGGGCGGCGAGCACTACAACAAGGAAGCCGCCGACCTCGCCAATCAGCGTACCCGGGAGTTCTTCGAGCAGCACTTACGCTGAACCGGGCGGCGGCGCACGCCGCCCCGGCATACGCCATTCGGTCGGCGGCCGCGGCGTCAGAACCTGTACCGCGCCGATAGCCCGATGTTGTGCGTCTGGTATTCGCCGTCTACGGTCGTGCCACCGGCGGCGTCGAGTTCCGGGTCCTGTGTCGCGAAATAGCGATAGTCGAGCGAGACCGTGATGTTCGGGGCCACGTCGAACCCGACGCCGACGCCGAGCTGATAGGCAAAGACCGTATCGCTGTCGTCCAGGAGCTGCACGCCCCGCACGGAACCATCCACCGACAGCCGGGCAAACCCGATGCCGCCGCCGACATACGGACGGAAGCCGCGGATCATGAAGTCGTACCAGCCGTTCACCATCAGGTAGAAGGCGTCCGTCGTGCCGTCCGTTTCCAGCGTCTGGCCGCTGAGCGAACCGACGCCGGCAGCGGCACCGAGCCCGCCGTCGTTCGTGATCTCGAACTGATCGAGACTGTTCCGGCGATATCCGAACTCGCCTTCGGCACGCAGGCCGTTGCCGAAGTCGTAACCGCCGATCGCGCTGATGCCGAATCCCTTGGAAGCCTCGCTCTGAATCGCCGAGCCGTCCGTGTAATCGGCGTCACGCAGGGTCACGTATTGGGCCTGCAGACCGGCATAGAATCCCTGGTATCCTTGCGCCTTTGCGTTGCCGCATATCGCAAGACCTGCCAGGGTCAGAACGGCAATGATTGTCGAAGTTCTCACGTATGCCCCCGATATTTCTTGGTTTGACTATATCCGGGGCTGATTTCGTCGCCAGTTACATTTCGGAAGACAAATAAGACTGCTGCGTCGACGGCCTATTCGTTTGTGGTAAGCGCAGATTCAATCGCGCAACGCGGGCGTCGTTCGACACCGCGATCCCGCGCCGGACGTGCGTGCGGTCATGGACTTGGCGGTTCGACGCGACGGGCAGGCGGATCTGCCCTCCGGCAACGCGTGCGCTTTATGCGTGCTCTTTTTGCGAAACAGCGGGACGTCGGCCGTCGCTAGCTTTTGACGGCCTCGGCCACGCCGACCGGACATGTGACGCCAGTGCCGCCCAGACCGCAATAGCCGCCCGGATTCTTCGCGAGATATTGCTGGTGATATTCCTCGGCGAAGTAGAATTCCGGCGCGTCCACGATCTCGGTCGTGATCGGGCCATAGCCGAACCGCGACAGCGCCTGCTGATAGGCGTCGCGCGACGCTTCGGCCAATTGCCGCTGTTCCGGCGAATAGACATAGATGCCGGAGCGATACTGCGTGCCGATGTCATTGCCTTGGCGCATGCCCTGCGTCGGGTCGTGATTCTCCCAGAACACCCGCAGCAGCGTCTCGTAGCTCGTCACCTTCGGATCGAAGACGACGCGCACGACTTCGTTGTGGCCGGTCAGGCCGGTGCAGACTTCCTCATACGTCGGGTTCGGCGTGAAACCGCCGGCATAGCCGACCGCCGTGACGTAGACACCCGGCGTCTCCCAGAACTTGCGCTCGGCACCCCAGAAGCAGCCCAGGCCGAACATGGCGAGTTCCATCCCCGCAGGATAAGGCGGCGCGAGCGGATGGCCATTAACGAAATGCCGCTCAGGCAACGGCATCTTCTCGGGGCGACCCGGCAGCGCCTCTTCGGGCGTGGGCAGGGTCAGCTTCTTCCTGGCGAAGAGCATCCGTGATCCTCCGGCCTACGTTGCGCCACAAGATATAGGACGGCCGGCGCCGGACGTCACCGGCGGCAGACCTGCCGGGCGATCACATGCGCGTGTTCCGGTGCGATGGCGGAATCAGCCCGCCGTGGTCTCCGCACGGTCCCGCACGGCCTCTGCGCCTTCGGCGTGGGCGCAATGCGCGCAGCAATAGATACGATCGCCCTGCTCGACGCCATGGCCGATGACGTGTACGCCGCAATGCGCACAGGTCGGCGCCGCGCCGCGGATCGCACATTCGAAACTGTCGAAGACGTGCGTCCGCCCGCCGGGAAGGACGACCTGGAACGCCTTGTCGTAGTCGTTGCCGCAAACCTCGCATCTCGCCATCGCCGCCTCCGTCCTTGACGTCCGGATACGTTCGCCTTCGGGCGCGAGACCCTCTTGCGCCCCAAGCTGCAAACGGAATGCAGCATGACCGGTTCCGCCGCGATGCTTGGAGTACACGGTCACGGCTTGCTATCGTCCCCGGTCGAAGCTTGGCCGCGGCCCCTCGGCCGGCACCTTGCGTCCGCAAGGCGCATGCCGACGTTTGAATGTCCGCGCGAACAGAACGAAAGGGAAGGAAAAGGCGTAATGGCAAAGGCAATCCGTATTCACCAGACCGGCGGTCCCGAAGTCCTGAAATGGGAGGACATCGACGTGCCCCCGCCGGGCCAGGGCGAGGTACGCATCCGTCATACAGCGGTCGGCCTGAACTTCATCGACACCTATCACCGCAGCGGGCTCTATCCGGTGCCGCTCCCGACCGTCATCGGCAGCGAGGGCGCCGGCGTAGTCGAGGCCGTAGGCCCGGGCGTTACCGATCTCAAGCCCGGCGATCGCGTCGCCTACGGCAATGCGCCGATCGGCTCGTACGCGGAAGTGCGGAACATCCCGGCGGGCCGGCTGGTCAAGATCCCCGACGGCATCAGCGACCAGCAGGCCGCGTCGATGATGCTCAAGGGCATGACGGCGCAGTACCTGCTCCGCCGCACCTACAGGGTCCAGAAGGGCGAGACGATCCTGGTCCACGCGGCCGCCGGCGGCGTCGGGCTGATCCTGGTGCAATGGGCGAAGCATCTGGGTGCGACCGTCATCGGCACCGTCGGCAGCAAGGACAAGGCCGAGATCGCCAAGGCGCATGGCTGCGACCACGTGATCCTTTACCGCGAGACGAAGTTCGTCGACGAGGTCAAGCGCATCACCGGCGGTGCGGGCGTGTCGGTCGTCTATGACGGCGTCGGCAAGGACACGTTCATGGACTCGCTCGATTGCCTGCGGCCGCTCGGCTACATGGTTTACTATGGCAACGCCTCGGGCGCTGTGCCGCCGTTCAACCTGCTGACGCTGGCGCAGAAGGGCTCGCTGTACGTGACGCGCCCGACGCTCGCGACCTACGTCGCCAAGCGCGAAGACCTCGTCGCCACCGCGAACGACCTGTTCGACGTCGTCAAGAGCGGCGCGGTCAAGATCGAGATCAACCAGACCTATCCGCTGAAGGACGCGGCGCAGGCGCATCGCGACCTCGAGAGCCGCAAGACGACCGGTACCACCGTTCTTCTGCCGTAGCCGCACGGGCGGGCGGCATCGACGTCCGCGATGCCGTCGTTCGGTGCCTGACGATGCCGCCGTCCCGCCTGGTCCGGGACGGCGGCGCATTCATTCGATCATCTCCGGCGGTCCGATCGTCGCATCTTTCCTCGTGACGTCGCCGACGCGGCCGTATGGCCCGCGCCCGGATTCCTTGCCGGGATTCCTTTCGAGCCGCACCACCGCTTCCTGCCGAAGGCGGTGCCGATTTCTCTTCCCGGATCGGACGCCCGCAACGCTCGGCGCCGACCGGAACTCCGCCGTCCCATCATCGTTCCGCTAGGTCGGGGATGATCCGGCCTTCTTCGGCCCGGCCATCCGCCCCGTTCCCAGGTACGATCCCCTTCAGAAGGCGCAAGCCATGAGCACCACCGGACTGGAAGTCTTCGACGACACGGTTCAGAAAACCAATACCTGGCTCAAGGAAATCATGGAGACGATGGGCCCGGATCGCCGCCGTGCGTATCAAATTCTGCGCGCCGTCCTGCATTGCCTGCGCGACCGTCTGACCGTCGATCAGGCCGCGCATCTGGGCGCGCAGCTGCCGATGCTGGTCCGCGGCATCTACTACGAGGCCTGGCGGCCTGCTGGCAAACCCGAGAAGATCCGCTCGCGCGACGAGTTCCTCGCCCACATCGCGCGCTATTTCGAGAACATTCGCCCCACCGATCCCGCCGATGCCGCCACGGCCGTGTTCGGCGTGATCGCGCACCATGTCGATCCCGGCGAAGTCGCCAAGGTCATCGAGGCGCTGCCGAAGGAGATCCGGACGCTGTGGCCGGCGCACACGCAACATGCCGCGAACGCCCCGGCGTCGGCGTGATGACGCCGGCCGGATGTCAGTCGCGCGGCTGACGCCGGACGATCTGGACGACGACGTACGTCATCACCTCGTCGCCGTGCTGGTTCAGCGTGCGATAGCGCATCTTCACGATGCCGCTGTCCGGCCGCGAGGATGACGGCCGCGCAGCGAGGACCTCGGCCTTGAACCGCAGCATGTCGCCCGGCCGCACCGCGCGCGGCCAGCGCAGTTCCTCGATGTGGAAACCGATCGTGCCGCCTGCCGGCCGGATGTCGCTTTCCGCTATCATGCGCATGGTGAGCGCCGCGGTATGCCAGCCGCTCGCCACGAGCGTGCCGAAGAGACTGTCCTTCGCCGCGATCGGATCGACGTGAAACGGCTGCGGATCGAATGATTTCGCGAAGGCGATGACCTCGTTCTCGCGCACCTCGACCGGCCCGCCGCTGAATCGGTCGCCGACCTTGAAATCCTCGAAATAGCGGACTTGCACGCCCTCCTCCCTTTCCGCATGCGACGGCAATCTATCGCGTGACGGGTCGTCGTGCATGACCGGCGTGAACGGGCCGTCGTCGCATTCGCTCATGGATCGCGGCCTCCTGCCCCACCGGTCGTTCCAGGGCTGCTCTGGACCGAGGCGAAGGCGCCAAAGCAAAACGGGGCGGATCCGAAGATCCGCCCCGCCGGTTCCGATGGCAGGTCCGATCTCGCCCGCACCCGATTCAGGTGTTCATCGCGTCGAAGAAATCCTTGTTCGTGCGCGACGTCTTGAGCTTGTCGATGAGGAACTCCATCGCGTCGACGGTGCCCATCGGCATCAGGATGCGCCGCAGGACATACATCTTCGCGAGCACGCTCTTGTCGACGAGCAGCTCTTCCTTGCGGGTGCCGGACTTGGTGATGTCGATCGCCGGGAAGGTGCGCTTGTCGGACAGCTTGCGGTCGAGAATGATCTCGGCGTTGCCGGTGCCCTTGAACTCTTCGAAGATGACTTCGTCCATGCGGCTGCCCGTATCGATCAGGCCGGTGGCGATGATCGTCAGGCTGCCTCCCTCCTCGATGTTACGGGCTGCGCCGAAGAACCGCTTCGGCCGCTGCAGTGCGTTGGCGTCGACGCCGCCGGTCAGCACCTTGCCCGACGAGGGCACCACGGTGTTGTAGGCGCGGGCAAGACGCGTGATCGAGTCCAGCAGAATAACGACGTCGCGCTTGTGCTCGACCAGCCGCTTCGCCTTCTCGATCACCATCTCGGCGACCTGTACGTGGCGCGCGGCGGGCTCGTCGAAGGTCGACGAAATCACCTCGCCCTTCACCGAGCGCTGCATGTCGGTCACCTCCTCGGGCCGCTCGTCGATGAGCAGCACGATGAGATAGACCTCGGGGTGATTATGCGCGATCGCGTGCGCGATGTTCTGCAGCATCATCGTCTTGCCGGTCCGCGGCGGCGCGATGATGAGCGCGCGCTGTCCTTTGCCGAGCGGTGCAATCAGATCGATGATGCGGCAGGTGATGTCGCGTTTCACCGCCGGGTGATTGGACTTCTCCGACTTCGCTTCGCCGCGTGCGCCGGACAGCCGGCTGCGCAGCGCCGCGTCGCCCTCGTCGCCCTGCGGCCGCCGCGACGCCCGTGTCGGTGCCGGGGCGGGCGGCTCGTCGTCCGTGATTTCCAGGCGAAGGCGTTGTTCGGGATAAAGCGGCGTCAGGTTGTCGAAGTTGATCCGGTGACGCGCGACCTCGGGATGGTCGAAGTTGATGGTCTTGACGTTCATGAGCGCGAAGTAGCGCTCGCCGTCCTTCGGAGCACGGATCTGCCCCTCGACCGTGTCACCGGTCCGCAAACCATGGCGCCGGATGTGGCTGGGCGAGACGTAGATGTCGTCGGGACCCGGCAGGTAGTTGGCCTCGGGGCTGCGCAGGAATCCGAATCCGTCGGACAGGATCTCGAGCACGCCGTCGCCGTAGATCGGTACGTCGTTCTCGGCAAGCTGCTTCAGGATGGCGAACAGCATGTCCTGCTTGCGCAGCGCCGATGCGTTCTCGATCTGGAGTTCCTCGGCGTATGCCAATAACTCGGCGGGGGGTTTACGCTTGAGTTCCTGAAGATG
Organism: uncultured Rhodospirillales bacterium; assembly: GCA_937926175.1. Classification (GTDB taxonomy): domain Bacteria; phylum Pseudomonadota; class Alphaproteobacteria; order CACIAM-22H2; family CACIAM-22H2; genus CALANV01. Next base: position 303,419 of record CALANV010000013.1, read on the forward strand.
CATGTGAGACTTCGCTTGGGGGAAACGGCCCGATTCGTCGGGCGCGGCTCAAATGGCTCGGGACGGCATGGCTTTGGGACGACCCAAGGCCGTGAACGCTACGAACACCAACCCGCACGCGGGCCGAACGAATCAAGTTTTCGGGGGTTGGCCGGCTGCCGACACCGCACTTTGCGAGACAGGCGCAACGTCGGGCAGACCACTGTTGTCGCCTCGAAGGAGGCGATTCACCAGAAGCATTTAGTCGAAGGCCCCTGGCAAGTCAACCCGGTCCGGTGGCGTTACCCCCACCGTTCCGGCGGCGTCGATCGGCGACCGGCCGGCGTCATCCACCACGCCTGCCACCGCTGGCCCCGGTCTCTGTCCGAGGCCGGCGACCCTTCATGCCGCAGCGCAGCAAATGCGTCGTCCGTCGAACCCGCGTCTCGCCTCAGAACGGTTTCACGATGACCATGACGACGATGACGATCATGGCCACGGTCGGGATCTCGTTGGCGACGCGGTAGAACCGCGCGGGCCGTGTGTTGCGATCAGCCGAGAAGTCCTTGCGCCAGCGTGCATACAGGTGATGGAGTACCGTGAGCACGACGACGAAGACGAGTTTCGCGTGCAACCAGCCCTGACGCCAGTCCTGCACCCAGAGCAGCAGCAGGCCGAACACATAGACGGCGATCATGGCCGGGTTCATGATCACCCGCAGCAGGCGCCGCTCCATGACTTTCAGTGTCTCCGACAGCGCGGAGCCCTTCGGTGCATCGGCGTGATAGACGAACAGGCGCGGCAGATAGAACAGGCCCGCCATCCACGCGATCACGGCGATGAGATGCAACGCCTTGATCCAGTCGTACCAAGATACGATCCAGTCGGTCATGGCCGGGCACTCTAACCGCAAGCATCGACCGCGGACAATTGCACACCAGATCGCAGCGACTGCGGGCAGCCGCGCCGGTCGACCGGGCAGAGCCGGCCGCCGCACTGAGACATGAAGCTGCCGGAATCCGCATTCATCGCCTGCATGACGAGCCGGGCCAGGCCGGCCACGAACGCCGGATGGGTCGAAACCGTCGGCACGCGCACGTAGAACGGCACGCCGCAGGCCGCGGCCCGTGCGCGGTACTCGAGGTCGAGTTCGACCAGCGTTTCGGAATGTTCCGACACGAACGCGACCGGTACGACGACAAGCGGCACGCGATCGCGCCCGGCACGTTCGATCTCGGCATCCGTGTAGGGTCCGATCCAGGCGAGCGGCCCGACGCGACTCTGGTAGCAGACCGACCAATCGAGATCGGCGATGCCGAGGCCGCGCACGATCGCGGCGGCCGTCTGTTCGACCTGCCACTGATACGGGTCGCCCCGCGCCACCACGCGTTCGGGCAGCCCGTGCGCCGAGAACAGCACGCGCGGCCGGCCGGCGACCTGTGCCGCGGCATAGGCCGGCCGCAGCAGGTCAACCACCGCATCGACGAACCCCCTCTCCGCCGGATAGCAACAGACCGCTGTCGTCGGCGCCGTCAGTCCAGCTTTCCTCGCCGCCCGGTGCCAGACACGAAGCGAAGATGCGGTGGTGGTGGTCGAATACTGCGGATAGAGCGGCAGGAGAACCACGCGGTCGGCTCCCCAGGCCTTGACGGCCGACGCCGCGGCGTCGCTCATCGGGTGCCAATAGCGCATGGCGATGAATACGCGCACGTCGCCGGCAGCGGCGAGCCTCTCGCGCAGCGCTTCCGCCTGCGTCTCCGTGTTCGCCAAAAGCGGCGAGCCGCCGCCGATCCGCGCGTAGATCTCGCGCGCGGCCGGCGCCCGGCGGGCGGAGATCAGCCACGCCAACACATACCGGATGGGCCCCGGCGCCCCGATGATCGACGGGTCGTTGAACAGATTGAACAGAAACGGCTGCACTGCGGCCTGTGTGTCCGGGCCGCCGAGATTGAACAGGACGACCGCCGTCTTCATCGCGCGGTCGAACCCGCTGGCGGCCGGCCGTTGTCGCTCCGAAGCCGTTCGCACAGCGCCGCGACGTTTTCGGGCGGCGTTTCCGGCACGATGCCGTGCCCGAGGTTGAAGATGAAGGGCCCACCCCCCAGCGCGGCGAGGATACGATCAACAGCTGCCAGCATCGGCTCTCCGCCGACGACGAGCAGTTGGGGGTCGAGATTGCCCTGCACGGCCGCGGCCGGTTGCAGCTCAGCGGCGGCCCATTCCGGCGGTACGCTGGGATCGAGACCGACGGCTGCGACTCCCGTCGCCGTCGCATAGTCGCGATAGCCGACTCCCGCCCCCCGGGGAAACGCGATGACCGGAATCGACGGATGGCGCACCCGCAGCCGTTCCACGATGGCCCGTACCGGCGCCACACACCAACGCTGGAACCCCGCCGCGTCCAATATGCCGGCCCAGGTGTCGAAGAGCTGCAGCGCCTCGGCACCGGCCTCGATCTGCGCCTCCAGGTAACGCACCGTCGTGTCGACCAAGAGATCGATCAGAACCTGGAACGAGTCCGGGTCCCCGTACGCCCAGCGGCGCACGATCGCAAAGTCATGACCGCCACCGCCCTCGACCATGTAGGTCGCGACCGTCCACGGCGCACCGGCAAACCCGATCAACGCTGTCTGCGGCGGCAGACCGGTACGGACCCGGCGTACCGTCTCGTAGACCGGTGCCAGCCGTTCGACGGCTCCGTCCGCAGCGCGCTGCAGCCGATCGACGTCCCGTCCATCGCGCACCGGCGCCAGCTTCGGGCCTTGGCCTTCGACGAAGGCGATGTCCTGGCCGAGCGCATGGGGCACGAGAAGAATATCGGCGAACAGGATCGCCGCATCCATGCCGTAGCGCCGGACCGGCTGCAGCGTGATCTCGGCCGCCAGCACGGGATCGAGACAGAGGGCGATAAAATCTTTCGCCTGGGCCCGCACGGCACGGTATTCGGGCAGGTAGCGCCCAGCCTGGCGCATGAACCAGAACGGCGGCGGATCCAGGACCTCGCCATGCAAGACACGGATCAGCGGTTTGGTCGGCGCTGATGAAGCTGAATTCGACACGCTGCGGTCGGCAGAAACGTCTCGGGAACGCGAAAGCGGGCGTTCCTCCATACTACGTCTGCCGAAATGAATCAGTAGAGAAGTGAAGGCAGTAGTTCCCTGTGGATAACGGGAATCGGCCTGGTCCGGCGAGTCTTCCACAGCGCGGCCGCTGTGCCGCCAGGCGGTGGATAGATCTGTGGACGAAACCGACACGAACCGCGCTGAACGGGCGATTCCATGCCGGTTTCGCCTGTGCAAAGCGGACGGGTGGAAACCGGGGGACAACTCGACGCGCACGGCTTTCTTCCCCTGACTCCCGCGGATAGGATAAGGACATCCCCAGTCGAGCAATTCGCTGGACGCATAGCTTGCAACGTGAGCCGATTCCGGGGACCCGTGGATAACCCGCCACTTGTCCCCAGCGAGTTCTGGTCATCCCCAGCCGGGCGGTGCATGAAAACATTCCACCTGCATCTCGTCTCCGACGCGACCGGTGAGACCAACAACGCGGTGGCGCGTGCCTGCTTCGTGCAGTTCGAGGATGTGGAACCGATCGAACACAACTGGTCGATGGTCCGCACCGAGCGGCAGCTCGACAAGGTGATCGCTGGCATCAAGGCGAACCCGGGCGTGGTGATGATGACCATCCTCGACCGCCGGCTGCGCGCCCGGCTGGAGGAGGCCTGCCGCGAGCTCGCTATCCCGTACATCTCGGTGCTGGATCCGGTGCTCGACGTCCTGTCGAACTATCTTCATGCCCAGGCCCGCAACCTGCCGGGCCGTCAGCACGTGCTGGACGCAGAGTACTTCGCCCGGATCGAGGCGATGGATTTCGTCATGGCCCACGACGACGGCCAGGGCCTCAACGAATTGCACAAGGCCGACGTCGTTCTCGTCGGCGTATCGCGGACGTCGAAATCCCCGACCTGCATCTATCTCGGCAACCGCGGTATCAAGGCGGCCAACGTTCCTCTCGTGCCCGGCCTTCCGCTGCCGCCCGAGCTCGAGAACCTGGAGGGTCCGCTCATCGTCGGCCTGACGAACGACCCGAACGTGCTCGTGCAAATCCGGCGCAACCGGCTGCGAATGCTCAATGAAACGCGTGACACCACCTATATCGATCCCGACGCCGTCAAGGCCGAAGTCGCAGCCGCGCGACGGCTGTTCCAACAGCGCGGCTGGCCGGTGCTGGACGTGTCCCGCCGCTCCATCGAGGAGACGGCCGCCGCAATCATGCAGATGATCGCCGAACGCCGCGAAAAGAAACCGAAACGCGCATGATCGTCTTAAAGAAGCCCGGATCGCCCGACGTCGTGCTCGCGTCGGGCAGCGCGATACGTCGCGCCCTGCTTGAAAATGCCGGCGTGCCCGTGATCATCGACCCGGGCAAGGTAGACGAGGACGAAGTGAAACGTGCCATGCGGGCGGACAAGGCGCCGGCGGCCGCCGTCGCTGAGACGCTGGCCGAGATGAAGGCCGCCCGCGTCGTGCGGCGCCATCCCGGTGCGCTCGTGTTCGGCGCCGACCAGATGCTGGAGTGCAACGGCGTGTGGTTCGACAAGCCGGTCGACCGCGACCATGCGGCCGCCCATCTCGCGGCGCTGTCCGGGCGCGCGCATCGCCTGATCAGCGCCGTCGTCTGCATGCGCGACGGTGCACGGATCTGGCGTCATGTCGCGGTCGCAACACTCACGATGCGGCCGCTCTCCGCGGATTTCATCACTGCCTATCTCGATGCGCTCGGCCCCAGAGCCTTGACGTCGGTAGGCGCTTATCAGCTCGAAGGCTTGGGTGCGCAGCTTTTCACCCGCATCGAGGGCGACTACTTCACGGTCCTCGGCCTGCCGCTACTGCCGATACTCGACTTCCTGCGCGCGCACGGCGTGATTCCGGAGTGACGACGATGTGGATCACGGGCGCGGCCCGCGTGGCGGGCGTAATGGGATGGCCGGTCAAGCACTCGCGTTCGCCGCGGCTGCACGGTTTCTGGCTTCGCGAGCATGGCATCGACGGCGCCTATGTGCCCCTGGCCGTCGCGCCGGAGCGGTTGGCAACGGCATTGAAGGCGCTGCCAGCGCTCGGCTTTGCCGGCGTCAATCTGACCGTACCGCACAAAGAGGCGGCGCTGAAGATCGTCGATCGCGTCGATCCCGTGGCCCGGCGCATCGGTGCTGTCAACACCGTCGTCGTGCGGCCCGATGGCACGCTCGATGGCAGCAACACCGATGCTTACGGCTTTCTCGAAAGTCTCAAGACCGGCGCGCCGCACTGGCGCCCGGCGGATGGTCCTGCCGTCGTGCTGGGTGCCGGCGGTGCAGCCCGCGCCGTCATCGTGGCATTGCTCGATGCTGGCGTGCCCGCACTCCGCGTCGTGAACCGCACGCGTGCCCGCGCCGATGACCTCGCCGCCGAGTTCGGGCCCGCGGTCACGGCACATGACTGGGGCCAATGGTCGGTGCTGGCCGATGCGGCGCTCCTCGTCAACACGACATCGCTCGGCCTCGTCGGACAGCCGGAACTCGACATCGACCTGGAAAAACTGCCGACTGAAGCAGTCGTGAACGACATTGTCTACGTCCCGCTCGAGACGCGGCTGCTGGCGGCGGCGCGGCGGCGCGGTAACAGCGTCGTCGATGGTCTCGGCATGCTCTTGTATCAGGCGAAGCCGGGTTTTCACGCCTGGTTCGGCGTCGAGCCGGCCGTGACGCCGGCGCTCCGCGCCCACGTCGCCGCCGACCTTCTTTGAGGCCTCGGGCATCCCGTGTTCATCCTCGGCCTCACCGGATCGATCGGCATGGGCAAGAGCACGGCCGCCGCCCTTCTGCGTCGCCAGGGAGTGGCTGTGCACGACGCCGATGCTACCGTCCACCGTCTGTTCGCGCGGGGCGGCGCGGCGGTGCCGCATATTGCGCGTGAATTTCCCGGCGTCGTCGTCGACGGCGCCGTCGACCGTGCTGCACTCGGACGGATCGTATTCGGCGATCCCGACGCCCTCGCGCGGCTTGAGGCGATCGTGCACCCGATGGTGCGGGCCGCGACGCGTCGTTTCCTCGCCGCGCAGGCGCGCCAGCGTCGCGACATCGTCGTCCTCGATATCCCGCTGCTTTACGAGAGCAGCAGCCAGAACCGTTGCGACGGCGTCATCGTCGTCAGCGCGCCGGCGTTCCTTCAGGCACAACGCGTCCTGCGACGGCCCGGCATGACCGACCGCAAGTTCGCGGCGATCCTGGCGCGCCAGCTGCCCGATCGCCTGAAACGACGCCGGGCCGACTGGATCGTCACGTCCAGCCTGGGCAAGGGCGTAACCTACCGCCAGCTCCGCGCGATCATCCGCAAGGTGCGAAAATGCGGCATACCTCGGGTCTGGGGGCCGGGATACCGCTGACGCCGAGCCGACATCCGTCACGGTCGGACCCATCTTGCCGGCGCCGCCGTTTTAAGGACCGGATCCGATGCCGGACGACGTGGCCGGATCGTTTGCGGGAGGACATCGGTGCTGAAGGTCATCGAGTCGGTTTCGGACGCGCTGTCGGTAATCGCGACATATGTCCTGCTGACCATGGCGGCGCTACTGCTGCTCCAGGCCTGCTGGGCGATCCTCGACTCGTTGTGGATCACCGCGACCTCGTCCGGGCCGATCCTCGAGAGCATCAGCCTCATCATCATCGCCTTCGCGGTGCTCGAGCTGTCCAAGTTCATCGCCGACGAATTGATCGAGAAGAAGCGCGAGCTGCGGTCCGCGCGCGAAGCGCGACGGTCGCTGACCCGGTTCATCACGACGATCATCATCGCATTCAGCCTCGAAGCCCTCGTCATGGTGTTCGAGGCCAACCGCCGCGAACTCGGTGATGCCATCTATCCGACGGCGTTGTTCGCAGCGGCGGTGTTCGCGCTGGTCGGGCTCGGGACCTATCAGTGGCTCAGCAACAAGGTCGAGCCGTCCGGCGAGTCGATCGACGAGACCGAAGCGGGACAGCTGTCCCATCAGACGCGCCGCAGCAAACCATAGCGGCATGGATCCGTCCGATATGATAGGGTAACGCCAGTCGATCCGTTCGCAAGTTGCCGGCAATGTCGTTGCGTGAAGTCGTCCTCGATACGGAAACCACCGGCCTCGATCCCGACGCGGGCCACCGCCTGGTCGAGATCGCCTGCGTCGAGCTCGTCAATCATCTGCCGACCGGGCGGACGTTCCAGCGTTATATCAATCCGGAGCGCGACATACCGGAAGACGCGCTCGCCGTTCACGGCCTCACGCAGGAATTCCTTTCGACCATGCCGGTGTTCGCGTCGGTCGTGAACGAATTTCTCGACTTCATCGGCGACGCGCCGCTCGTCATCCACAATGCCGAGTTTGACCTGAAGTTCGTCAATGCGGAGCTGAAACGGCTCGGCCTGCCGCCGATCGACGCGCGCCGCGCCATCGACACAGTACAGCTCGCCCGGCGCAAGTTCCCGGGTGCGCCCGCCTCGCTCGACGCGCTATGCGCGCGTTTCGGCATCGACAACTCGAACCGTACGCTCCACGGCGCACTGCTCGACGCGCAGCTGTTGAGCAGCGTGTATCTGGAACTGGTCGGCGGACGTCAGGCGACAATCGACCTGATCGCCGCCCCGAGCAGGCCCGTCGCCACCGTTGCGGCCAACCGCCCGGTCCGTGCGCCGCGCCCGCACGCGCCGACCGCGGAGGAACTCACCGCACACGAGGCCATGCTGAAACAGCTCAAGAACCCGATCTGGCTCGAGACGTGAGTCCCGACGGAGACCGGTTGGATCCGACGATCAGGCGGTTCCGGCGGGGGTTGCGGCCGCGTCCTGCGACTGGCGCCGGTAGAGCGCGGCAAAGTCGATCGGATTGATCATCAGCGGCGGGAAGCCGCCGTCGCGGGTTGCATCGGCGACGATGGCGCGCGCGAACGGGAAGAGGAGCCGCGGGCACTCGATCAGCAGCAGCGGCCGCAGATGCTCGGCCGGCAGGGCCGGGACCGTGAACAGGCCGGCATAGGTCAACTCGACGAGGAATACCGGGTCGTTGCCGGCCTTTGCCTCGGCATTCAGGGTCAGCGTCACCTCGTAGACGTTGTCGCCGACCTGACGCGCGCCGACATCGACGTTGACCTGGACCTGCGGCGGCTGGTTGCTCGGCACGAAAACCTGGGGTGCGCGCGGGTTCTCGAAGGACAGGTCCTTCACGTACTGGAGATTGATGGCGATCGCCAGATTCGACGACGTGGAACCGGTCTGGCCCGCGCCGGCCGGCATCGTATCGGACATGATGGAAACTCCCAGGAAGCAACGGGCGCTGTGTTAACACGCGATCGCCCGCCGAGGCAATCACGCCGCCGGCACTATGCCGCGATGGTCGGCGGGTCCGCCGTCGGGTCGATCCGCACGATCTCGCAGTTGCCCACCGGTCGTCCGGTGAAGGCGCGGATGAACCCCCAATGCGTGATGACCGCGACCTCGTGCCAGTCCGCGGTGGCCGCCATCGCGGCCCGGAACATGGCGCACCGCGCCGCGAGTGCCGCCTCGCTCTCGGCCTGGCCGGTGCCGATGTGGTCGTGCCACCACGGATCGTCGAGATGGTCGAACCGGAGCTGCGGATAGAGGCGGCTGAGTTCAGCAGGCGACGTCCCGATGTCGCAGTGAAACGCCGCACGCTCCCGCACCAGCGGCTCGATCGTGATGGGTACGTCCAGGACCTCGGCGATGATGGTCGCCGTTTCGATGGCGCGAATGTACGGGCTCGAGATCAGCCGGCGCACGCCGGCACCGCGCAACAGGGCTGCCGCACGTTCCGCCTGACGGCGGCCTTCCGGCGTAAGCCGCGGATCCGGAATGCCCGGGTCGACACGCGACACGGCGAAGGCGGCGTTGAATTCGGACTGGCCGTGGCGGACGAGAAACATGCGAATCCGGCGTCGGAATAAGACTACTTGCTTACGAGAAGCGTGGAGCCATGTGCAACGGCTTGCAGCCTCGCTTGCGCATACCTAAGTAGATCAAGAGCGTGTCACAAGCGATTGTCGACGTCTCCACTGGACCCCGGCCCCGTGGGTCGGTACCTTGGGACCTCGATACAGGCCGGCAGCTCAGGATCGGCCAGCCTCTCGACCGGTCGACGGAAGAGTCTGGCCTCGCAGACCCGAGGCGAGAAAGGCCGGATCGGAGTGGCCGTTCGGTTTTTTAAGGACAGACCCGATGGACGGTGGCTTCGCCTTTTTCGACATCGTGTTTTTCGCCATGGTGGCCGCCTTCCTGATCCTGCGGCTGCGCAGCGTCCTGGGCCGACGCACGGGCAACGAGAATCCAGAGCGGTGGACGACGCGCCCGCCGCAGGAAAGGCAGACCCGGGCGGAACTGCCGGACAACGTCGCACGGCTGCCGGACCGCAGCCGGCCGACGGGCGAATCTGCGCCCGACGTCAAGGTTCCGGCCGGCAGCCCGGTCGAAGCCGGCCTGACGCAGATTCGTCTCGCCGATCCCAACTTCGACACGTCGGCCTTTCTCGACGGCGCCCGCACGGCCTTCGAGCTGATCGTGCTCGCCTATTCCCAGGGCGACACGGCCACGCTGCGGCCGCTGCTTTCCGACGAGGTCTATGACAACTTCGTCTCGGTCATCCGCGCACGTCAGGACGCGAAACAGACGCTGGAGACGACCCTGGTCGGAATCCGCTCGGCCGACATCACCGACGCGCGCATGGAGGGCCGTACGGCCTTCATCACGGTCAAGTTCGTCAGCGAGCAGATCAACGCGCTGCGCGACGAGGAAGGCAACGTGATCGAAGGCAGTCCGACCGATGTCGCGAGCATCACCGACGTCTGGACCTTCTCGCGCAACACCCGCGCCCGTGATCCGAACTGGACGCTGGTCGCAACGTCGAATACGTAGCCGCGCCGATCTGTCGACGTGAGAAGGCGACTTCGCTGTGGCCTTGCCGGCCTGATCGCGATCATCGGCCTTTTTGGGCTTGCGGCCTGTGAAACCAAGCCGCCGCCGCAGCAGCTAACACTTGAGCCGGCGCGCTTCGCCGATCTGCCAGGATGGACGTCCGATCGCCACGGCGAAGCGCTGGTCGCCTTCAAGAAGTCCTGCGGACGGATCCTCACGCTCGAGGACGGAGTCCAGCTCGGCGCGGCCGGCATCACCCGCCCGGCCGCCGTCTGGCGGACGGTCTGCGAGGCGGCGCTGGGGCTCGACAGCGATGATCACGCCGCCGTCCGGAATTTCTTCATGCAGCATTTCGAGCCGTTCATCGCCGCCGATAACGGCAGGCGCGACGGCCTCTTCACCGGCTACTATGAACCGGAACTGCGCGGATCGCGTCGCCAGAGCGGCCGCTACACGGTACCGATCCTCGGCCGGCCGGCCGATCTGGTCATGGTCGATCTCGGCCTGTTCCGCAGCGAATGGCGCGGTCAACGGATCGCGGGCCGGGTCGAGAACGGCACGCTTCGGCCCTATCCCACGCGCGCCGAGATCGAAGCCGGTGCGCTCAAGGATCATCGCCTCGAAATCCTCTGGGTCGACGATCGGGTGGACGCCTTCTTTCTTCATATTCAGGGCTCCGGGCGGATCGTGCTGGAGGACGGCACCGCAGTCCGTGTCGGCTATGCCGCGCAGAACGGCCATCCTTACGTCGCGATCGGCCGCGAACTCGTCGCGCGCGGCATCATGCGGCGCGAGGACGTGTCGATGCAGTCGATCCGCGCTTGGCTTGCTGCCAATCCCGATGCCGCACCGTCGCTCATGAACATGAATCCGTCCTACGTGTTCTTCCGCGAGCTCGACGGCGATGGACCGATCGGCAGCGAAGGGGTCGTCCTGACCCCGGGCCGCAGCCTGGCCGTCGACCGGACGTTCATACCGATGGGCGTGCCGGTCTGGCTCGATGCCGAGGATCCGCTCGATGCGAACGCGCGTCTTCAGCGCCTGATGGTGGCGCAAGATACGGGCGGCGCGATCCGCGGTCCGGTGCGGGGCGACATCTTCTGGGGTCACGGCCCTGAGGCCGCCGAGCGGGCCGGACGCATGCGTTCGACGGGGCGCATGTGGATCCTTCTGCCGCGCGACGGCACCGGCCCCGTCGCGGCGGCCGACTAAGCCGCCAAACCCCTTAACCAGTGCTGCATCGATGATCACGCGGCGACGCTTGCCTTGAAAGGGGCCGCCGGCCATTAATAGCGTCGCCAAGGAAACCCGCGGGCGGATGACGGATCGTGGGCGGCTTCGGACTTCGTCGCGCGAGGGCTTGACCCGGCGATGACGAGCGCCAGGCGCATGCCAGCCGTCGCGCCGCCAGCTCGGCAAGCAGGACTCAAAGGACGAACGCGTTGAACTCCCCTTCCTCGCCATCGCCGCGGCCGCGCGTCGGTCTGTTCGTAACGTGCCTCGTGGATTTCTTCCGACCCTCGGTCGGATTCGCGGCCGTGAGCCTGCTCGAGGCAGCGGGCTGCACGGTCGAAATTCCCGAGACACAGACCTGTTGCGGCCAGCCCGCCTACAATTCCGGGGACCGCGCCGATACCAAGGATCTGGCCAAGCGCACGATCGCGCTGTTCGAGGGCTTCGACTACACCGTCGTGCCGTCAGGCTCGTGCGGCGGCATGATCAAGGAGCACTATCCCGAACTCCTGCGCGACGAACCCGATTGGGCACGTCGCGCGCGTCAGCTTGCCGCGCGGACATACGAGCTGGTGTCGTTCCTGCACGACGTGCGCGGCGTGCGCAACGTGCCGGTGCGCTACGACGGCACCGTGACCTATCACGATTCCTGCTCGGGACTGCGCGAGCTCGGCATCAAGGAACAGCCGCGCGCGCTGCTGCGGTCGATCCCCGGCCTCAAGCTCGTCGAACTGCCCAGTGCCGAGGTCTGCTGCGGTTTCGGCGGCACGTTCTGCGTCAAGTATCCGGAAATCTCGGACAAGATGGTCGCGAACAAGGCCGCCGATGTGATCGGGACCGGCGCCGACACGCTGCTCGCTGGCGACATGGGCTGCCTTCTCAACATGGCGGGCAAGCTGAAGCGCCTGCGCATCGAGGAAGGCGCGCGCCCGGTGCGTGTGCGGCACGTCGCCGAGGTCCTCGCCGGAATGACCGACGAGCCGCCGATCGGTGAAGGCCAGGACAAGGGCAGGGCGTGATGCAGCCGACCTCGCACAGGTTCAAGGAAAACGTCCGCGGCGCACTCGCCGACGCGGCGCTGCAACGCGCGCTGCGCTTCTTCGACTTCGGCCAGGCCGGGCTCGCCGAACGGCGGCGACAGGCCGTCGCGAAGCTGCCCGAGTTCGAGGCGCTGCGCGAGCAGGCCAAGGCGATCAAGGATCACACCCTCGCGAATCTCGACTGGTATCTGGAGCGTTTCGAGAAGAACTGCACGGCGGCCGGCGGGCACGTGCACTGGTGCCGGGATGCCGAGGAGGCGCGCCAGACCGTGCTCGACATCTGCCGTCGGGTGGGTGCCCGCACGGTGACGAAGGGAAAGTCGATGATCGGCGAGGAAATCGCGATCAACGATTTCCTTGCGGCGAACGGCATCGAGCCCATCGAAACCGATCTCGGCGAATACATCGTGCAGATCCGGCACGAGGCGCCGTCGCACATCATCGCGCCTGCCATTCACCTGACCAAGGACCAGGTCGCCGCCTCGTTCCGCGACACGCACAAGCAGTTCGATCCCGCGCGCCCGCTCGAGGAGCCGCGCGCGCTGCTCGACGAGGCGCGCGGGGTGCTTCGCCAGAAGTTCCTGGAAGCCGATGTCGGCATTACCGGCGCGAACTTCCTCATCGCCGAGACCGGCAGTTCGATCATCGTCACCAACGAGGGCAACGGTGACCTGACGCAGCTTCTGCCCAAGGCGCATATCGTCCTCGCCAGCCTCGAGAAGGTCGTGCCGACGCTCGAGGACGCCGCGACGATCCTTCGCGTTCTCGCGCGGTCGGCGACCGGTCAGGAGATGTCGGTCTACACCACGTTCTCGACCGGCCCGCGGCGGCCCGGCGATCTGGACGGCCCGGGCGAATATCACGTCATCCTGCTGGACAACGGCCGGAGCCAGCTCCTCGGCACCGAATTTCAGGAGATCCTGCGCTGCATCCGCTGCGGCGCCTGCATGAACAACTGTCCGGTCTATGCGTCGATCGGCGGACATGCCTATGGCTGGGTCTATCCCGGGCCGATGGGCGCGGTCCTGACGCCCAGCCTGATCGGCATCGAGAACGCCCGACACCTGCCGAACGCCTCGACGTTCTGCGGGCGCTGCGAGAGCGTGTGTCCGATGAAGATCCCGCTGCCGAAGCTGATGCGGCACTACCGGGAGCAGGAATACGAGCGCCGGCTCGCGCCAGCGACCGTCCGCATGGGGCTTGCCGCCTGGGCGTTCCTCGCCCGACGCCCGGCGCTCTATCATTCGATGGCGCGCCTCGCCGCGGGCGTGCTCGGACGCCTCGGACGGCGGCACGGCAGCTTCTTCAACCTGCCGCTTGCGACCGGCTGGACGGCGACGCGCGAGATGCCGGCGCCCCAGGGCAAAACGTTCCAGGCGCAGTGGCGTGCGCGTCAACGGAGCAAGGGACGCCGATGAGCAACGCCCGTACGCAGATCCTCGACGGCATCCGCCGGTCGCTCAAGCGGGGTCCGCTCGATCAGGCGGCGGCGCGCGCGCTGGAGATGCGGCTCGAACGGCCGCTGCGCGGCCCCGTGCCGGCACGCACACGCGGGCTCGACCGCGACGGTCTGGTCCGACTGTTCGAACGCCTGGCGCTCGAGGTGAACGCGACGGTCGTCCGGGTCCGCGATCTCGACGCCGTGCCCGACGCGGTCGCGGATTTCCTGGCTGCGCACAATCTTCCCGCCGACATCGCGATGGCCCCCGACCCGCTGCTCGACCGGGTGCCCTGGCACAAACGGCCGTTGCTCAATCTGCGCCGGGGGCGCAGCCACGGCCAGGATGCCGTCGGCCTGTCGGCCGCGTTCGCCGGAATCGCCGAAACGGGAACTCTGATGCTGGCCTCGGGCGTGGACAGTCCGTCGACTCTCAACTTCCTGCCGGAGACGCACGTCGTCGTGCTGCCCGCCGCGCGCGTGGTCGGGCCGATCGAGGACGCGTGGGATCGTCTGCGGGCGGCCCAGCCGGGCGAACAGCTGGCGGGACCGACCATGCCGCGTACGGTGAACTTCATCACTGGGCCGTCGCGCACCGGCGACATCGAACAGAAGATCCTGATGGGAGCGCATGGGCCGCGCCGCCTGCACATCGTCATCGTCGAGGATGAGTCTGCCGGTCCGCAACCGTGAGGAACGTCCAGCCTGGCCGACACCGGAGGAGCGCGAGCTGTTCCGCACGGTTCTGCGCGACGTGCAGCCGTTGCGTACACGCGGACGATATGTCCGGGACCATGTTCCCGATATTGGCACGGTCGGCGCAACGGATCGGCCGGTCGCGACGGCGGGCAACGGCGAACGGCAGTCGGCCGACGTCCGGCCGGCTTCAAAGCCGACGTCCGTCGCGCGCCCGGAACCGAACCCCGGGCTCGACCGGCGAACCGCGATGCGGCTGCGCCGGGGCGACATTCCGATCGAACGCCGCCTCGATCTTCATGGCATGACCCAGGCGGACGCGCATGCCGCCCTCGGCCGCTTCATCCGCCAGGCTTGGGCGGACGGCAAGCGGATGCTTCTGGTCATCACCGGCAAAGGCAGCGTCACCAGCGGCGGCGGTGTGCTGCGGCGCTACGTTCCGCATTGGCTTACCGCCGGCGAGCATGCAGCGCGCGTGCTGAGGATCGAGACCGCACGGCCGCAACACGGCGGGAGCGGTGCGTATTACGTGCTGTTGCGTCGGAATCGGGGCGCATCATGACGCCGTTCGGTGCAAAGGTCCGCGAACTCCGGCGCAAGAAGGGTGTCACGCTGAAGCAGATGGCCGGCGCGCTGGAGCTGTCGCCTGCCTATCTGTCGGCGCTCGAGCACGGGCATCGCGGCCGCCCGACACCCGCCCTCGTCGTCCAGATCTGCGAGTACTTCCACTTGATCTGGGACGATTACGAGGAGATGCACCGTCTTGCCCGGCTGTCGCATCCGCGCGTCACGATCGATACCAGCGGCCTTTCGCCCGAGGCGACGGAGCTTGCCAATCTTCTGGCGGAGCGGATCGCGGAACTGGACGGGGCGACCATCAAGGCCCTCCGCAACCTTCTGCTCGTCAGAATGGATCGGCAGGTCCGATCCGCGTCCGTGACTAGGTAGCGACGGCGGCGCGCCCCGTCATGAAGATCGATGCCCGAAACGTCGCCGGATTTCTGAAACGCCCCGATGCCGCCTGCCGCGCGATCCTCGTCTATGGCGAGGACGGCGGTCTGGTCCGCGAACGTGCCGAAGCGCTCGCGCGCACGGTGGTCGAGGATCTGTCGGACCCGTTCCGTGTGGCCGAGCTTTCCGGTGCCGATCTCGTCGACGATCCGGCCCGGCTCACCGACGAGGCGGCCGCCTTGTCGTTCACCGGCGGGCGCCGCGTCGTCCGCGTGCGGCACGTTGCGGCGGCGCAGGGCAAGAGCATCGCGGACGCGTTCAGCAGCTTTCTCGAACATGGGACCGGGGAAGCGCTGGTGATCGTCGAAGCCGGCGAGCTCGACGGCCGGTCGCCGCTCCGAAAGCTGTTCGAAAATGCGCGCAACGCGGCGGCGATCGCCTGCTACCGCGACGAAGGTCGCGATCTTCCGGGCGTGATCCGCGCGATTCTCGCCGAATACAAGGTCACGGCGACGCCCGATGCGCTGACCTGGCTTGCCGGTCGGCTCGGCGCCGACCGCGCCGTCACGCGCAGCGAGCTCGAAAAGCTTGCGCTCTATGTCGGCGTGGGACGGGAAGCGACGCTCGAGGATGCGCGCGCGATCGTCGGCGACAGCGCCGAGATCGATTTCGACGATATCACCAACGCCACGGCCGCCGGCGACGTGCCGGCGCTCGTCCGCGCCTTCGACCGGCTCGTGGCCGAGGGCATCCCGCCGATCCCGATGCTGCGGGCGGTGCAGCGTCATTTCATGCGCCTGCATCTGTGCGCCGGCCTGATCGCCAAGGGCCAGGATGCGGAAGGGGCGATGGCGGCCCTGCGGCCGCCGGTATTCTGGAAGGAGAAGGAGGCGTTTCGCGGCCAGCTCCGCCGTTGGCCGCTGGACCGGCTGTCGCTCGCCCTCGAGCGCCTCCTCGAGGCCGAGATCACCTGCAAGAGCTCGGCCCAGATCGTGGAGGCCGTCGCGTCGAATTGCCTCATCGACCTCGCCCAGATGGCCGCGCGCCCGGCCCGCCCCTGACGAGGAAACGGGCGGAAGATCCGAACCCTGCAACACAAGGACCGAACGAGATGCTGGTCGTCATCCCTGATGTTCTGACCCCGGACGAGATCAAGAAAATCAACGCCGCGCTGCGCCCGGAACATTTCCTGGACGGCCGCCTTACGGCCGGCGGCCGAGCCGCGTCGGTCAAGGCGAATCTGCAGACCGACGTGAAGGGCGATGCGACCAAGGAGCTGCAACAGATGATTCACGCGGCGCTGATGCGCAATTCGACCTTCGTCACGGTCGCAGCGCCCAAACGCATCCTGCCGGTGCGGTTCAATCTCTACAAACAGGGGATGTACTACGGCGATCATGTCGACAACGCGCTGATGGGCGGCGCGCCCGGCGAACCCGACATGGTCCGCGTCGACATGTCGTTCACGCTCTTCATCTCGCCGCCCGACAGCTATGACGGCGGCGACCTGGTCATCAAGACCGGCTATGGCCGGCATACGTTCAAGCTGCCGGCCGGGCACCTCGTCGTCTACCCGACGTATTTCTTCCACGAGGTGACGCCGGTCACGCGCGGCGAGCGCCTCGCCTGCGTGAGCTGGCTGCAGAGCATGGTGCGGGACGCAACGAAGCGCGAAGTGCTGCTGGACCTTGCGATCGCATCGCAGATGCTGGCGAGCAACGCGCCCAACGCCCGCGCCGGCGCCGCCGACCTCCTCGACAAGGTCCGCAAGAACCTCCTGCGGCTCTGGGTCGAAAACTGACCGGACCGGCGCGGTCGAAAATCGCGCCGTGCCGATCGTCGTGGTTGGAACTACGTATCGTCCGGCACGGAAGACGGCCGGCGGTCCGCTTCAGGAGATTTCGCGCAACACTCCTCGGCCGGCCGGCCGAATGAATCGGCCTGTACGAAGCAGGCGGATCGTCAAGGCCGGGCCATGTCGATCCGAAGCTGGCGCGCGCGGGTCAGAATGGCGTTCTCGAGCTCGGTCGCGGTCTTCGCCTCCACTGCGGCATCGACCCAGTTGCCATTGGCGTCGCGCCGCTGCCGGAACACCGCGACCTTGATGCCGTCCGCCCGCAACTGACGGCCGAGAATGTAGACGTTCAGCTTGATGCGCTCGTCCGGCGTCTCGGGCGGGGTGAACCAGTCGGTGATGATGACGCCGCCGAACGGATCGGCCGAGACGAGCGGCATGAACGAGATCGTGTCGAGCGACGCGCGCCACAGGAAGCTGTTGACGCCGATACCGCCGCCGCCCGGATCCTCCGGTTGGCTGCTGCCGCCGAACAGGCGGAAGCCGTCCGTGCCGAACACGCCGTCATAGGTCTTGTTGCTGCCGGTCGGGTCCATGATGCCGCCGGGCTTGCGGTCCGGGTAGCTGTATTCCTTCGGCACATCGCAGCCGGCCAACATGGCGGCGAGGAGCGCTCCCGATACCCGTACAAGGGTCCGGACCGGACGGGCGTTGATCGCACGCATGATGTCGACCTGACCTGATGAAGTGGCAGCGCGTCGCGGGAGATAATACGCGACACCTGTGCTTTGCAACATTGGTCTGAACTGCCGAGGCGGCCCGGGTTCAATTTCCGATGGCGCGGCCGCAAAAAAAGCATGGTCGGCGCCGGATTGCGGCCAAGTTTCCCAAGGCGTTATCCGAATCCGGGTCCGGTCCCGGAACGGCCCCGCCGATCCCGCACCGTCGCCCCGCCGCCAAGACCGCGGGGGCACCGACCCACGCCGTTCCGCCGACCCGGTCGCCACCAAACTTATCTTTTTTGTCAACGACTTACCACCCAGTTCTGTACGTGTTTAAGCGAATTTGCCCGCTATCGCCCTGTGACACAAAAACAACACTGCGCGATTTTCAGCACAATTTCCCGCCGGTTTGCTTGACCGTGGCACCCGCTCCATGAAAAAACTTCCCCGCCTAGGGATTAGGCGCAGTCTGGCCGCAAGGCCGGCTAAGCACAACCAGAGGGGTAATCTTATGAAGAAATATCTGTTGGGGACGACGGCGCTGGTGGCGGCCGGCATGCTGGCCACGGCCGGCACGGCTTCCGCGCAGACCCAGGTCCAGCCGGTCCAGGTCTCGGTCGGCGGCTACTTCTATTCGTATTTGGGCTACGTCGACCAGGACTTCGATCCGGCGCTCTCGGTTGATCAGCAGACCGATGCCGAGATCCACTTCAACGGCCGCACGGTGCTGGACAATGGTCTGACGGTCGGTCTTCGCGTCGAGCTCGAGGCGAACACCGAGAGCGACCAGATCGACGAGGCGTATGCGTTCGTCGAGGGCGCGTTCGGCCGCATCGAGGCGGGCTCGATCAACAACGTCGCCTACCGGATGCACTACAAGGCGCCGGACGTGGGCAAGGGCATCGTCGCGAACGAGGGTAACTATCCGAACTGGATCCAGAACATTACGAAGTCGCATTTCAACGACACCGCCCTCGGCCAGACGTCGCTGCGCCTCGGCGACAACGACTCGGACAAGATCAACTACTACACGCCGCGCATCGCGGGCTTCCAGCTCGGCCTGTCGTACATCCCCGAGATGTCGCAGGACCGCAGCGGCCAGGGCCAGGAGGCGCGTGACGACTTCACGTACAATACCGGCTGGTCGGTCGGTCTGAACTACGTCCAGTCGTTCGGTGACTTCGATATCGCGGCGTCGGCCGGCTATGTGACCTTCGAGGCGCCGGAGGGCACCAACGCCGACGACATCAAGGGCTACAGCGCGGGCCTGCAGGTCGGCTTCGCCGGCTTCAAGGTCGGCGGCAGCTATGCCCGGATCAAGGATGGCGTGGTGGCGAGCAACGCCGGCATCGGCGACTCGACCAAAACTACTTACTTTGACCCCGGTAGCACCAGCTTCGCCCAGAACGATGGACAGAGCTGGGACGTCGGCGTGTCGTACACGTTCGGTCCGGCGGCGGTCAGCCTGACCTACTTCCACGGCGAGAACGAGCCGGTGGCGAACGGCGGCGACGACGAGTGGACACTGTATCAGCTGACCGGCGTCTACACGCTCGGGCCGGGCGTGCAGCTCCAGGGCACGCTCTTCCGCGGCGAGTTCGAAGCCGCCACCGGAGGGGAGAACGAGGCGACCGGCCTCATCACCGGCCTGCTGCTCGTGTTCTAAGAAGAACAGCAAGCTTGGAACTGCGAAGGGGTGGCTTCGGCCACCCCTTTTTCTTTCTGCCCGTTTCCCCTCAACGGGGACCGCGCGCCGACCACATGTCGCGGTAGGCTTGCTCGACCGCGCGGGCGAACGCGGCTCCGTCCAAAAGCGGCGAGCGCCGCATGCGTTCCCGCATGGTCTCCCGATAGAGCTTGAGCCGCGCCGGATCGGCGGCGAGTGCCACGGCGCGCTGCACGTAATCGGCGCGCGACGTCGCGATCAGCTCCGGCAGGCCGAGATGCGTCAGCAGGCTCGCGCCGACCCGGCCGGCATGCCGACGTCCGGCCAGCGTGACGACGGGCACACCCATCCACAACGCCTCGCACGTGGTCGTCGTGCCGTTGTAGGGGAACGGATCGAGCGCGATGTCGACCATGCCATAGGCCGCCAGATGGTGGGTGACATCGTCGTGCCAGCCGCGGATCTCGATCCGGTCGGGTGCGACGCCCTGCGCCGCAAAGAGCGCACGGAAATGGTCGGCGACGTACGGATCGCTTAGACCTTGCGCCTTCATGACCAGGCGCGCATCCGGTACCGCGCGCATGACCTCGGCCCATGTCGTCACGACCGCAGGCGTGATTTTTGCGGCATTGTTGAACGAGCCGAACGTGATCCGGCCCGCCTCGATCGACGGGGGCGGCACCACCTCCGGCGCATCCAGGGCCGGCGCGTAGCAAAGAAAGCAGCGGTCGAGCCGCACCAACGATTCCACATAATGCGCATCGGTCTCGCCGACCGGATCCGCAATGCCATCGGTCAAGCGATAGTCGATGGTGGACAGTCCCGTCGTCGCCGGATAGCCGAGCCAGGATGCCTGCACGGGCGCCGGCTTGCGTGCGAAGACGCCCAGCCGATTGCCGGTTGTATGGCCGGCGAGGTCGACCAGGATATCGATACCGTCGGCGCATATCCGGGCGGCAAGATCGGCATCGGACATGCCGACCGTGTGCCGCCAGCCCGTGAAGAGCGGCCTCAGCGCGTCAGTCACGTGATCCGGGCGGTTCACCTCGGCATAGGCGAAGATCTCGAACCGGTCGCGGTCATGGTTCGCAATCAACGGCCCCAGGAAATAGGCGCAGGAATGACGGCGCAGGTCCGGCGAGACATAGCCGATGCGGAGCTTCGCGCCGGCACGGCGGACCGGCGTCATCGGCTTGACGCCGCGCGTCGCCAGCCGCGCCCACGCGAGACTCTCGGCCAGGATGTCCTGTTCCGATGCGGCGTCGTCGTATAACTTGGTCACTGCCGTCATGACATGTAAACTTGGTTCGTCCGGCCACTGCCGGATGGCGGCCTGCAAGATCTGCTGTCCCTCGGCAAGCCGCCCTGAGGCGGCAAGCATCAGGGCGAACTCTCGGAACGCCGCCGGTTTTCCGCCCGATTCGATCGAGTGCCGATAGGCTGCGACGGCATCCCCAATCCGACCTTGGCCGCGCAGGGCTGTGGCTTGCTGAAACCAGGCCTCCGCATTCGCAGCGTCGACGGCCAGGACGGCCTGCGCCGCGGAAATCGCATCGTCGTGTCTTCCAAGACGGTTGCGAACGGCCGCAAGGCGAAGATTTGTCTCGACATGCCCGGGCTTAAGGCTTGCCGCCCGCTCGTAGAGGTCGGCCGCCTCGGCGACCTTGCCCAACCCGTCCAGCGCATTTCCCAGGTTGAACAGAGCCTCCGCCGAGCGGGGATTGAGCGCCGCTGCCCGCCTCAAGCATTCAACCGCTTCGTCTGCGCGGCCTTTCCGCAGCAGGGCATTTCCCAGGTTGATATGCGCCTCGACGAAGTCCGGCCGCGCCGCAATCGCTTTTCGATAGCCCTGAATCGCTCCATCAGTATCACCGTCATCGCCGGCAAGAGCCGCGAGCCCGAACTCGATGTCGGGATGACCGGGCGCGAGCGCGCGAGCCTTTTCGTATGAAGCACGGGCGCCGCTACGATCGCCCGTCTCGCGCTGCAGATGGGCGAGATTGAGCCACGCGGGCACGAAGCGTGGCGCGAGCTGCGTCGCGCGCCGGAAATGCCACAGGGCCTCCTCGCGTTGACCGAGGTCCCGCCGCACGACGCCCAGCCCGTTGTGGGCCGCGGCGAACGCCGGTTGGCGCTTGAGCGCCCGCTCCAGCGCCGCCGCGGCCTCGTCGAGCCGCCCCTGGGCGTGACGCACCAGACCCAGATTGTAATGCGCCTCCGCATAGGCCGGCCTGAGGCTCGCCGCCCGGGAAAAGGCCTCGGCCGCATCATCGAGACGGCCCAACACCCGCAACGCCTCGCCGAGGCTGTTCTGATACTGGGGATTGGCTGGCTGTGCCGCGACGGCGCGCGAAATCAGCGCATGACCCTTGTCCGGCATGCGCGCGGCAAGAAACACGAGCCCGAGCAGATGGAGCGCATCCGGATGTCCGGGTTGAATCCGCAGCACGTCCTCGTAGATGCGTCGCGCCTGGTCGAGACGCCCCGCCTGATGATGCTGGACTGCCGTTTTCAGAAGTGCCGAAACGTTCATCGAGTCCTTCGACGGTTTAACCAGGGCTGTGGTCGCGACGCTTCCCAGAGGTGAGCGTTGCGGGTCTCTGCCGCCGTGAGCAACGGACTTGGGGCGATGGCGGACTGTTCAAATCGGAGAAGGCGCTGAAGCTGCCGCCGCCGCTCCATCTCCGCCGTGTCGAACGGAGTCTGCCGGATGTAATCGAGATCCCCAACGGTCGAGTTCAGACTGAACCTCGACGAGAAATTCGAGAGCCGCTCGAGCCCCTCGATGGTCTGTGCGGCAAACCACAGGCTCGGATTCCGGCCGAGCGCAATCGTCTCGTAACGCGCGAGCGGACACAGGAACGGTTCGCGAAGCGTGACGCCCGGGCGGTTCAGCATCGCTGCGACCTCCTGTAGCGCTGCGACGGCACGCCCACGCAGTCCGACCTCGGCGTAGAGCCGGGCCGCGGTGCAGAGGCGGGCCAGATTGCGCACCTGCTCGAGCGCGGCTTCCAGCCTTCTCAGGGCCGCGGTGAGATGGGCCCAACGCAAATCCGGCGCAAGCGTCGGATGAGCTGCCGTGACGGCGTGGTCCAGCGCGGTCATATAGTCGGCATGACCATCCGGCGTGGGCGCGGCCGCAGCGTCCATGACGATTCGCTCGAGCGGGGCGAAGTACGTCCTTTGCCGCAACCACCGGTGTCCAATGCCGGGTTCCACCGCCGGATTCGGCACTGCCTGTCGTGCCAGCAAGCCGCGTGCTTCCAACGCTGCGGCCCGGCTTGGGCGACAGGCGAACAGGTTGAGCTGGTAGGGGTCGAGACGGTCCGAGCTGGGCATATGCCCATCGTCGACCGGAATCAGGAACTCCGGACCGGGGGCCAGGCGGTAGATTTCGTATCCAAGCTCGCGCAGCGCATCGACAGCCCGAAGATCGACACGTCCGCCATTGTTGATCTCGACCATGATCAAAGGATCGCACGTCCGGAGAAAGGCGTGGCCGCCGGCAACCACCGCCGGTTCGGCGCCTTCCACGTCGATTTTCACGAAATCGACTCTTTCCGGACGCTGCCGCTCGTACCAGCCGTCCAACGTCACGGCCGGAACGAATTCTCCTGCTTCGCCGTTCGATGCGATGTGACGGTGAACGGCATCGGCGCCGCCGAGACATACCGTACCTTCGGCATCCGACACCGCAGCCTGGACGACCTGGAGCTGCGCAAATCCATTCCGCGCCACGCTTTCGCGCAGGAAGGCCGCGGTCGAGGCAGATGGCTCGAACGCGAAAACAACGCCCGCCGGGCCGACCCGAGCCGCCATTGCCAAGGCATAGACGCCGAAATTCGCGCCGATGTCGAGGCAGCGCATACCAGGCTGCAGAAACTTCCGGACGAACGCGATCTCGGCTTCGAACCAGTCCTCTTGCTCGATGAGCACATAGGTCGTGATCTCATCGATGAAGGCGGGAACCAGGATCAGCACGTCGTCAGGGAGACGGATCTCCACCGCCGGCTCGGGCAGATCCACCGTTTTCAAGTCATCGGGTTGCACGCCAACTCCCATGACACTCCCATGACATCAGCATAACCCGTGACGATGGCTTGGTGTGACCGGGCACATGAGGCCGGGCGACAAATCGTTCATTTGCGAGGCCGGGCATACCTGCGCTAAGAGTGCCGGACGAGCGCCATCCGCCCCGCCTTTTCCTAACCGATGCAGAACATCGCCGCAAATCTGAGCGCCGTTCGTGTCCGCATTGCCGAAGCAGCCCGCGCGGCTGGCCGGAACCCGGACGACGTCACCCTCGTGGCGGTCGCCAAGACGTTCGGGCCCGAGGCCGTCGAGGCGGCACTCGCGGCCGGCCAGCGTGTGTTCGGCGAGAACCGCGTCCAGGAGGCGCAGCGCAAGTATCCGGCGTTTCGCGAGCGGTTTCCCGACATGGAACTGCATCTGATCGGACCGCTGCAGACGAACAAGGCCCGCGACGCGGTCGCGTTGTTCGACGTCATCCAGAGCGTCGACCGCCCGAAGCTTGCCGCCGCGCTCGCCAAGGAAATGGATCGGCTCGGACGGCGACCGGTATGCTTCATTCAGGTCAATACCGGCGAGGAACCCCAGAAGGCGGGAATTCCGCCGGGCGATGCCGATGCCTTCATCGACGAGGTGCGCCGGCACTATGGGCTACCGGTCGAGGGCTTGATGTGCATTCCGCCGGTCGACGAGTCGCCGGCACTGCACTTCGCGCTGCTGCGCGAGATCGCGCGCCGAAACGGAATCTCTAAACTCAGCATGGGCATGAGCGGCGATTTCGAGATCGCGATCCGTTTCGGCGCAACCCATGTTCGGGTCGGGAGCGCTATTTTCGGTGAACGCCCGCCGCCGCCGAGTGAATCACGCCAAGGCAACGGCGCCTGATCTTCGAGGGATCACGGGCGGGGCGAGGTCCGGTCGCCCAAATCCGGGTTCGCGTGTACGCAGATCTGATCGCCTGGACCGGCGGCAGCCAGCAGTGCCAGCAGCGTCTCCCGCGTCAGCCCGATGCAACCTTCGGTCGGACCGCCATCCTCGCGCGCGAGATGCATGAAGATGGCGCTGCCCGCGCCAGGCACGACCGGATCGTCGTTGTGACCGAGAACGACGACCACGTCGTAGAGATGATCGTCGCGCCAGAGCCGTTCGGCACTGGCGGGGTAAGGCAGACGAACCATGCGGTTGTATGCGGGGTCATCCGGCGCGTCGCACCAGCCGTCGTCGGGCGCGATCGGGCTGCAGGGAAGCCGCGTTGCCGGCGCAGCCATACGGTCGGGCCGATAAAGCACGCGGCGGAGGACGAAACAGCCGACCGGCGTCGCACCGTCGCCCTCGCGTTTGTCCAGGCGCACGCCGCTGCGCCCGAGCGTGCAGGGAAACGTTCGCCCATCCCAGGAAAGGGTGCCGCATCCGTCGCCAATGCAATGGACGTCGATTCGCATGCCGGCGATCTTAGGTGCGCCTAATGGGACACGTCGAGACGCGTCGACGTTTGTCCAAGACGCTGCATCGCGCGATACTTGTCGAGTCCGTGAAGCATTACCGACGCGAACCAGGTCGACGGCGCGTCGACATGATGCGCGGCGTCGGCCTGATTTGCCGCCAGGGCGGAAACCACCGCAGGCGCACGGACGAGGTCGGCGCGAATCGGATACGTGTCGGCGGGCGTAGGCGACGTCACCGGCAGACGCCGGCCGGCATAGGCCTGATAGAAGGCAAGGTTTCGACCATGCATCGGCCGTAGCCCCGGATTCGTGTCCGGGCCCGGTCCACCGTGATGCGCCGGCGCCGTGATCGCGCCGGTGTCGATCGTCGTATTGGTGTGCGAGGGTATCGCATCCGCCGCCACCGTCGCGAGGGGCGTCGCGGTCATGGCCGATACGTCATTCGGCAACGTGTCGGCCGATGCCACGAGGGTCGGCACGGTACCGGCCGGCTCCTCGTCGGGCCCGAACATTGCCACCACCTGTTTGCCGAGGTCGGCCCCCTTGACCTGCTCGACCGCGGCGTTGAGCACGGATGTGAACAGCCCGATCGGTCCGCCATAAAGGGCGCCACCGATCGCACGCGCGACCGGGTGGATCGTGTCGCCGGTAATCCAACGATAGATCGATGACACGATCGGGATGTGCTGAAGCGGATTCAGGATCGACAGCACGTCGCTGAACGACAGGCCGTCCGCCGCCGCTCCCGTGGCGGTGCCATGCGTCGAAGCGGCAGAGACGGTACGATCCTGGCCCGAGAGGCCGGTGGGCGATACCGCCGATGGCGACAACGATACGTTCATCGACTTCCGACCAGCAATCCGGATGCCAACATCTTTTCGGTTGAAAACAATGGGTTAGACGACGCGACACAATGCGGCGGCAAATTTTGCCGCTCCTTCTTGCCGGGTTGCGACCGCGGGTGAGCGTTTGGATCGGGCGATACCGCGTGCCGCCGGCATCGGCCGCCGGCAAGGCATGCCGGCGGGTGGCGAGCCTTTCGATCCGCGAAGACGTGCTCGCGATCGCAACGCGACACGGACGTCGACGTTTCGCGGGTCGCAAGGGGTGCGTTGCAACAGCAGGCCGCAGCGGGGGCGCGGTGCGCCTGAGTCGGGGCCAATGCGCGCCGTCGCGACTTACGATCTGTCGCACCGAGGCTCGGCGATGCATGGCCCGGATTGATCGCCAGCGTGACCTCCGTTAAGACCACGGGAAGCGCGGCGGCAGATTGCGTCGCATCCGATCGGGGGAAACGATGAAGGTCTATCGCGACTACGATCAAGCGCAGCTCGACGCCCAGTACAATCTTCGGGCCCGCTTTGCCGATCATCCAAAATTCATCGAGCAGTGGCAGAAGCTGGGCGACGCCGAGCGGGCGAAACCCGGCTGGCAGCTCGACCTTGCCTATGGGCCGACGCCGGCCGAGCGTCTCGATCTGATCGCGCCGAAGCTGCCGACCGGCCAGCGCGCGCCGCTGTTCGTGTTCATCCATGGCGGCTACTGGCAGAACCTCGACAAGCGGGACGGCGCTTTTCTGGCGCCCGCTTTTCTCGATGCCGGCATTGCCTTCGCCTCGATCAACTACGCGCTTGCGCCGACTGTCAGCCTCGACGAAATCGTGCGCCAGGTGCGCGCGGCGATCGCCTGGCTGTGGCGCAACGCACCGCTGTACGGGTGCGACGGCGAACGGATGGTGATCTCAGGACACTCGGCGGGCGGACATCTCGCGATGATGCTCGCGGCGACCGACTGGACCCAACTCGGCGGGTTGCCGGCGGACCTCGTCAAAGGTGCGATCTCGGTCAGCGGCATCTACGATCTCGAGCCGATCCGCCTCTGCTATCAGAACGCGGTACTGAAGCTCGATCATGGCGCCGTCGCACGAAACTCGCCGTTGAGCCTGCAGCCCCGGACGGGCCGTATCATCCTGACGGTGGGTGAGGAGGAACCCGAGGAGTTCCGGCGCCAGCAGGCGGCGTTCGCGGCGGCTTGGGCACAGAAAGGGGTGAAGGTCGAGACCGTCCCGGCCCCCGGTCTCCATCACTTCGATATCCTCGAGAAACTCGGCGATCCGACGCACCCGATCGGCCGCGCCGCGTTGGCGCTGGTGAAGTCGGTGTGAGGGTCCGAATTCCCGTTCCTTCGACGGGCGTTTCCCGAACGTATCGAGGAACGAGCCCGTCGAAGGACGGGATCCGCACGCGCCCAATGATCTCGCGCCTTCGTGGGCCGAAGCGCGGCCGGGTGCATGCTGTCCCCTTCTTCTAGAAGCTGCGGGATACGGCGAACGTGAACCGACTGTCGCAGGTCCCCGTCAGTCCGGATCCAGCGAAGCATTCGTCATCGTCGATATCGGTTCCGACATAAGAAAGGGTGAGCGTGAATCCTTCCACTTGGCCCGAAACGCCGACGAGCCAATCGGTATAATCCGGCGCGCCGAAACGTCCGTTGTTCTCGATGCTCTGATGGCCGATATGGCCAAGCGCCGCGATGTCGAAGGGCAGGAACGGCAGCGGCACCGTCACATCGGCGCTCAAGTAAATGCCTTCGCCGGTTTCGCTGAAATAATCGTCGGCGTAGTTGATCCCGCCGGTGACGGACGCGACGCCGAAATCGTAGCCGAGCTTGGCCACGATCTCGGTGAAGTCATAGTCGAAATCCGCGGACGGGCTTGCCTGCGGGTAGGTGTAGCGGATGACGCCCAACTGCCAGAGAACGCCGCCGATGTCGCCCTTTACGCCGCCATAGAGATCGAATTCGGCGCTCGCCTTGTCGACGCCCGGGCCCGACGCCTCGTCGAAATCGACATTCGACCCGAAGATGCCCACGTAGATGCCGATCTCCGGCCGGAACATGTAGGTGTAGTCGAGCGAGCCCTGGACGGCCGGGCCCTCATCAGTCTGGGAAATCCCCCGGAACACATAGTCGGTCGTGAAGGTGACGGATCCCGTGAAGTCGCCGGGAATGAGTTTTCCGTCGCCGTCCTGGGCCAGGGCGGCAGGTGTCGCGAAAAGGACGCCCGCAAGGGCCATGGCGGTGAGCTTTCCGATCTGCATTGTTCGCCTTTCTCGATTGGGTGCGGGTGGTCTGCATGCCACCCGGGGATGCAGCAGTCGGCGCGTTACAAGAACCGAGCCAATCCAGGGGCTGCCGGAATATCCGTTGAATGTCAGTCGTTTACACTTGAAGCCGGAACCCGGACGTCGCCCGCCGTGCCTGCCGGTGAGGCAGGGCGTCAAAATGCGTGCAACCTGCCCGTGCGATGCGCCAAGTCCCCCTCAACCGCATCGACCCGGTGGTTTGGCGGCGCCGGCTTCAAATGGTAGAAGCAGCGCCATGAGCCGCCGTCGGAAGATTCTCATCATCGACGACGATGCAGCATTGCGGAACTCGCTCGCCGAGCAGCTCGCGGCCGAATACGATACGGTCGAGGCCGACACCGGCGCCGACGGGCTCGACGCCGCCACGACCAGACAGTTCGACATCATCCTGCTGGACGTCGGTCTGCCCGATCTCGATGGCCGCGAGGTCTGTCGCCGGATGCGGTCTGCCGGCGTGACCGCGCCGATCATCATGCTGACGGCGCTCGCCGGCGACAGGGACACGATCGAAGGGCTCGATGCCGGCGCGAACGACTATGTGACGAAGCCGTTCCGGCTCGGTGTCCTACTGGCGCGACTCAGGGCACAGTTGCGGCAGCACGAGGCGTCCGAGGACGCCGTCTTCACGATCGGCCCCTATACATTTCATCCGGGCGCCAAGCTGCTGATCGACACGACCTCGCGCCGCAAGATCAGACTGACCGAAAAGGAGACAGCGATTCTGCGGTTTCTCTATCGCGCCGGCGCAACCCCGGTCTCGCGCGAGACTCTGCTCGGCGAAGTCTGGGGTTACAACGCCGGTGTCAACACCCATACGCTGGAAACGCACATCTATCGCCTACGCCAGAAGATCGAGCGCGATCCGGCCAATGCCGAGATCCTGACGACGACGGCGGGCGGCTACCGCCTGGTATGCTGAGCTGACGGACGGACCGGTGGACGGCGCTTCGGGCGAATTCAGCGTGCGGTTCTGGGGGGTCCGCGGATCGATTCCCTGTCCCGGTCCCGGCACCATGCGCTACGGCGGCAATACGGCGTGCCTCGAAGTCCGATGCGGGGAAAAGCTCTTGATCTTCGATGCCGGTACGGGGCTGCGGCCGCTTGGTGCGCATCTCGACCAGTACGGGCCCATCGATGCGGATCTCTATCTGACCCACGCGCATTTCGACCACGTCTGCGGCCTTCCGTTCTTCAGCCCCGCCTACTCGCGCGAGAGCCGGCTGCGTGTGTGGGCCAGGCACCTGCTTCCCGACCACACGCTCCGCTACGTTCTCTCCGAAATGATGATGGAGCCGCTGTTCCCGGTGCCGATCAGCATTCTGGGGGCCGACATATCGTTCCACGATTTCCATGCCGGACAGACGCTTTCGCCGGCCCCCGGCATCACGTTGCAGACCGCGCCGCTCAACCACCCGAACGGCGCAACCGGCTATCGCGTCGAATACGGCGGCCGGTCGATTTGCTACGTCACCGACACCGAGCATATTCCGGCCAAGCCGGACCGGCATGTTCTCGACCTGATCGCCGGCGCCGACATCGTCATCTACGACGCGACCTACACCGACGATGAATATCCCCAGCGGCGCGGCTGGGGTCATTCGAGCTGGCAGGAGGGTGTACGTCTCGCCACCGCCGCTGCCGTCGGCACCTTGGTCCTGTTTCACCACGATCCCGACCACGACGATGCATTCATGGACCGCGTCGCTGCGGCGGCAGACGCCGCCCGGCCAGGGACCATCGTCGCGCGCGAAGGCATGATCCTGAAGCCGTGAGCCGGCATGTTCGCTCGCGGTATTGGCGCCGCGCTTTCCTGACGATTACGACGCTCGCCGGCCGGGCGCGCGCGTTCATCATTCCCTACCGGTATGCGGACCAGGTGAAGCCGCCTGCGCGTTATCCGGCCCTGCTGCCGCTCTTCGAGGCGGCGGCGCCGCGGTTCCGCGCCAATCTCGAGGTCGCTGCGCGCCATCTCCCGCGATTGCTCGAGTTCGCCAATGGCACGCCGCCCGAGCCGCGATTCGACCAGGACTGGTTCCCGCGGCTCGATGCCGTCATGGCCTATACGCTCGTGCGCACGCTGCGGCCGCGCCGCGTCGTCGAGGTCGGTTCGGGACATTCGACCCGCTTTCTCGTCCGTGCCGTGAAGGACGAAGGTATCGATATCCGCGTCACGGCGATCGATCCGGCGCCCCGGGCCACGCTCACCGGCCTTCCGGTCGAATTCATCCGCACGACGGTCGAAAAGGCGGGTGCGGCGCCGTTCGCATCGCTCCGGGCGGGCGACATGCTTCTGGTCGACTCGAGCCACATCCTGATGCCCGGCAGCGACGTCGACTTCATCCTCAATAGCGTCCTGCCGACGCTTCCGGCCGGCGTTCACATTCACTTCCACGACGTCTTCCTGCCCGACGGCTATCCCACCGATTGGGCCTGGCGCGGCTACAACGAGCAGAACGCGGTGGCGGCATTGATCGCCGCCGGCGGATACCGGCTGATCTGGTCGTCACACTACGTGTTCCGCTACATGCAGGACGATCTGACGGCGGCGGGCTTCGGCCGCCTGAGGCTGCCGGAAGGTGCGCGTGAGTCCAGCCTTTGGCTGATCAAGACGTAGCAGCGCTACCTGTACGGATCGGCCGCGTCGCGCAAGCCGTCGCCGAGGAAGTTGAAGGCGAGAACGGTGATGATCACCGGAACGATGGGGGCGAGCAGCCAGGGATAGAGCGCGACGACGTTGATGTTCTGCGCTTCGGTGAGCAGCACGCCCCAGGACGTGATCGGGGGCCGCAGCCCGAGACCCAGGAACGACAGCGCCGTCTCACCGAGGATCATCGCGGGAATGGAGAGCGTCGCGGACGCGATGAGGTGGCTCGTGAAGCTCGGCAGCAGATGGCGCGCGATGATCCGACCCGGGCTCGCGCCCATGAGGACCGCCGCGGTACAGAAATCCTCTTCCCGCAACGCGAGCAGCTTCGAGCGGACGGCACGGGCGAGGCCGGTCCAGTCGATCAGGCCCAGAATCAGGGTGATGCCGAAGTAAACCCAGAGCGGATTCCAGGATACCGGCAGTGCCGCCGAAAGCGCCATCCACAACGGCAGCTCGGGGAAGGAGCGGATGATCTCGATCACGCGCTGGACCAGACTGTCGATCCAGCCGCCGTAATAGCCGGCGAGGCCGCCGAGCGTCACGCCGAGGACGAAGCTGATCGTGATTCCGATCAGGCCGACGGTCAGTGATATGCGGGCGCCATAAAGCAGACGCGAAAACATGTCGCGGCCGAGCCGGTCGGTGCCGAGCAGGAACAACGTGCCGCCCGCGGCCGGACATACGAGGTGCAGATCGCCCGGCACGAGTCCCCAGAAATGGTAGGAATCGCCGCGGCAGAAGAAGCGCAGCTTCTGGACCCGTTGCGGGTCCGGCGTGTAGACCCGCCGCAGGGTGTCGAGCTCGAGCCGGTAGTTGAGACCGTAGACGAACGGCCCCACGAATGCGCCGTCGTGGAATAGATGAACCCGTTGCGGCGGCGCGTAGATGAAGTCCGTGTGCCGGGTATGAAGGCTGTAGGGGGCGAGAAACTCCGACACGAGAATCGTGGCGTACATCACGATGAGAACGACGCCTGATGCCACCGCCACGCGATGCCGCCGCAGCTTCCACCACATCATCCGCCACTGCGAGGCCATGTAGTAGCGCTCGAGCGCAGGCGTGAGCCGCTCGGACTCGCCCGAATCGAACGGTGCCTCGCTGACGTAATGCGGGAGCCTCGCGTCGTTCATCGCTTTGCCTTCCCGTGCAGCCGGATGCGCGGATCGAGTGCGGCCAGCGCGAGGTCGGAGATGAATACGCCGACGACGACCAGGACGGCCTCGATCATCAGGAACGAGCCGGCCAGATACATGTCCTGGCTTTGCAGGGCGCGCACGAGCATCGGACCGTTCGTCGGCAGCGACAGCACGACCGAAACGATCGCCGAACCCGAGATCAGGTGCGGCAGCAGATTGCCGATGTCAGCGATGAACGGGTTGAGCGCCATCCGCAACGGGTACTTGAAGAGAAGGCGGCGCGGCGGCAGTCCCTTGGCGCGCGCGGTCACGACATACTGCTTCTGCAGCTCGTCGAGCAGGTTGGCGCGCAGGCGGCGGATCATCGCCGCCGTACCCGACAGGCCGATGACGATCACGGGAATCCACAGATGCGCCGCGATCGATCCCAGCTTGCCCCACGACATCGGCTTGTCGAGATAGTACGGGTCCATCAGGCCGCCGATCGAGGTGCCGAAGGCGACGTTCGCGACGTAGAGCAGCAGCAGCGCCAGCAGGAAGCTCGGCGTCGCCAGGCCGAGAAATCCGATCAGAGTCAGAACGTAATCCCCCCACGAATATTGATGGGTCGCCGAGTAGATCCCGATCGGAAACGACACGGCATAGGTGAACAGCACCGTCGCGACGGCGAGGATGATCGATACGAGCATGCGGTCACCGATCACCTGCGTGACCGGCATGTTGTACTCGAAGGACCAGCCGAGATCGCCCTGGAGCATACCCAGCATCCAGCGTCCGTACTGCTCGATCGGCGGCCGGTCGAGCCCGTAATGCTCGCGCAGGAAGGCGATCCTCTCGACGTTCGCGCTCTCGCCCTGCGCCTGCAGCTCCATCATCATCGTGCTGAGGTAATCGCCGGGCGGGAGCTGGATGATCGTGAACACGATGGCGCTGATCGCGATCAACGTCGGAATCATGATCAGGATGCGCCGCACCAGATAGCTCAGCATGGGCCGCCATCCCCGTTCATTGCACGCCTGCCGCGGCGGCGTTCCGGAACCAGAACGTATCGGGCCGGTAGATCCCGAAGAACGCGCCCGGGTCGAAGTTGTAGATGCCCTCGACCGGAACGTTGCGCAGCCGGTTGGCAACGACGATTGGCTGCTTCACCGCCGCGATCAGCCCGATCGTGAAGACCTGATCCGCGTGAATCGAAAGCATGCGGTGCCAGATCTCGGTGCGTTCGGCGCGGGTCGCCGCCCGGCGCCATGCGTCGGCAAGCCGCGCCAGCTCGCGCGCCGCCGGCTCGTCCACGGGGACGCCGCTTGTCCCGCCCGTTTCCGCGTACTGGCCCCATTTGGGCCATTGCAGTTGCTGTTGCGACGTCGGCGCGAGCTCGTCGGGCGGCATGATCGCGGTCGGAATGCCGTTCTCCAGTCCGGACCAGATCGACATCACGGTGGCACCCGAGAAGATCCGGTTTCGGAACACCTCGCGCTGCGAAGGTCGGGCGAAGAGCTTTATGCCGGCCTGCAGCCACGAATCGTGAATCAGTTGCAGCATGTCGGTCTGTTCCGAGTCTTCGCCGGCGGTCTCGACGATGATCTCGAGCGGCCGGCCGTCGGGCAGGAGTCGAACACCCCGGCTGTCGCGGCGGGTGAGACCCAGTTCGTCCAGAAGCCGGTTCGCCTGCGGCAGGTCGAACTGTGCAAAGGCATCGCGATAGTCCGGCCGGTAAAGCGGACTCGCCGGCAGCACGGTGTTTTGTCCCTCGATCGCCAGGCCGAAATAGACCACCTGGTTGATTTCATGGCGGTTGATGGCGAGCGACAGCGCGCGGCGGAAGCGCACGTCGCGGTTCAGGGCCCGCCACACGGGATCGGCGGCATTGAGGTTGGGATAGAGCGCGAGGTGCGCGCCCTTCGCCGTACTCCACAGATGCACGGCAAAATCGTTCCGCTTGGCCGACTGCCGCAGGAACGTGAAGTCGCCGAACGACAGGTTCCGCGCCTGCAGGTCCGACTCGCCGGCGGCGGTCTTCGCCGCGATCAGGCGACTGTCGGCCACGGTTGCGATCACACGGTCGATATAGGGAAGCTGCCGCCCGTTCGAATCGATGCGGTGAAAATAAGGATTGCGGACGAACACGAACCGGTCCGCCGGCGGACGCGTCTTCAGGACCCACGGGTCCAGCGTCGGCAGATCGGGATTGTCGTTGCGGTACTGGTTGTCGAGCCGGTTGTGAAGATGCGCCCAGTTGCGCGTATTCGTCTGCCGAACCGCCTTGGCCAGCTTTTCGGGATCGGCATAGCGCGCGTGAAACGCCTTCAGATAATGGGCCGGCCGGTAAATGTAGAGCGGCGCGGCCGCTGCGAGCGCGGGCAGGAAATAAGGGTTCCGTTCGGGCCATTCGTAGCGGACCGTATGACGGTCGGGGATGGTCACAACGGGGGCATGGCCGTCGACGATCAGCACGCGCGGCGGGCCGGCGGGCGAAAGCTCCGGATTGTTCGCCACGTCTTCCCAATAGTATCGGAAGTCCTCGCTCGTGAACGGATGGCCATCGGACCAGCGGTGACCGGGCCGCAGCTTGAACGTGAAAACGCGCTCGTCCTCGACCTGCACGCTTTCGACGAGGTCGGGGATGATCTCGAGTTCCGGCGTGTACGTCACCAGTCGCGTGTAGCCGTGGACGGTCATCATGCGCGTATCCTGCGGCCGCGCGATCAGGATGTGCAGGTCGCCGCCGTGGCGCCCGGGCGTGAAGTCCGGCCGCTTCGGCTGCACCGTGAAGGGCACGGCCGGAATACGCTCTGCCACCGGCGGTAGCCGCCCGGCGTTCACTTCGCTTGCGAGGAACGGGCTTTCGATGACGGGTGCGGCTCGTGTCGCGCCGATCGCGACGAGGAGGAGAAGGAGCCCGAGGCCGAGGCGGCGCGTCATGCGGCCTCCGTGGCCCGGAGAAGTGCAGCCGGGTCCGTATCGTGGTGCGCACGGACCAAATGCCCGCCGCCGACGTCGATCAGGTCCGCAGGGACCGTGCCGTCGAGCGTGAACGGCGGCGGCCATGCGCGGGGATCCGAGGCGCGACCTTCCATCAACAGGCGGAGGTCGAGCGGCCGGTCGGGATCGGGCTCGGGTACCGCCGCGACGAGCGCCCGCGTGTAAGGGTGAACGGGGCGCCGGAACAGAGCCGCGCGCGGGGCGATCTCGACGAGACGTCCGGCGCACATCACGGCGATCCGATCGGCGACATAGTTCACCACCGCGAGATTGTGCGAGATGAAGAGATACGTAAGCCCGAGCTGCGCCTTCAGATCCTTGAGGAGGTTCAGGATCTGCGCCTGGATGGACACGTCCAGTGCGGATACCGGTTCGTCGCAGATCAGCAGTTCCGGCTTGAGGGCAAGCGCACGCGCGATGCCGATGCGCTGGCGCTGGCCGCCCGAAAAGCTGTGCGGATACCGGTTGAGGAAGCGCGGATCCAGTCCGACGAGACGCATAAGCTCCTGGACCATTTCCTTCCGATACGCGGCGTCGCCGATCCCGTGGATCAGCAACGGCTCGCTGATGATGTCGAAAACGGTCATGCGCGGGTTCAGGGAACCGTACGGATCCTGGAAGATGAACTGGATCTTGCGCCGGAAAGACGGAAGCTCGTCCGGACCCAGCGCGAACACATCGCGCCAGGCGCCGCGCTCGTTGAACGCAACGCTGCCGGAATCCGGCGTCAGCGCGCGCATGATGACCTTCGACAGGGTGGTCTTGCCGCAACCGCTCTCGCCGACCAGGCCGAGGCATTCGCCGCGGCGGATGTCGAAACTGACGTCGTCGACCGCAAGGATCGATGCCATCTTGCCGGCACCGAACCAGCCGCTCTTGCGTGTCGAAAAGGTCTTGGAGACATGTCGAACCGACAGGATCGGCTCACCGGGCGCATGCACGGGACTCTCCGTCGGCGTCAACAGATGACCCGTCTCGGGCCTGATTTCGCGCAACGGAACGAGCCGCTCGTCGCTTCCCATGTCGAGACGGGGAACAGCCCGCAGCAGCGCCTTCAGATAGGGATGCTGCGGCCGGCGGAATATGTCGTCGCGACCGCCGGCCTCCATGACGCGACCGCGGTAGAGGACGATGACCTCCTCGGCAAGGTTCGCGACCACGCCGAGATCGTGCGTGATCATCAGGATCGCCATGCCCAGCTCCGCCTGGAGGTCCTGAAGCAGCTTCAGGATCTGCGCCTGGATCGTGACGTCGAGCGCCGTCGTCGGTTCGTCGGCGATCAACAGCGCCGGGCGGCAGACCAGCGCCATCGCGATCATCGCGCGCTGGCGCAACCCGCCCGACAGCTCGAACGGATAGGTGTCGAGGGCCTTGCGCGGATTCGGGAATCCGACGCGGGCAAGCATGTCGATGACGATTTCGATACCTTCCTTCCTCGAGACGCGCCGGTGCAGATGCAGGGCTTCGCCGATCTGGTCGCCGATGGTGTGGAGCGGCGACAACGACGTCATCGGTTCCTGGAAGATGATCGAAATGCGACCGCCGCGGATCGCGCGCATGGCGTCGCCGTCGGGATCGAGCCGCGCAAGATCGGTAACCGCTCCGGACTGCTGCGGATCGGCAAAGAGGATCTCGCCGGCGCGGATCCGGCCGACCCGCGGCAGGATGCCCATGATCGCCTGGCTGATCACCGATTTGCCCGATCCCGACTCGCCCACCAGTGCGACGGTCGAACCCGGACGGACGCGGAAGCTGACACCGTCGACGGCGCGGATGGTCGCATCGTGAATGCGAAATTCGATCGCGAGATCGCGAACGGTGAGGAGATCAGGCATCGACATGGATGCCGAGCGCATCGAAATTCGCGCGCGTCGTCTCGGAGACGCGTATGCCGCGGGCACGCACCGCCGCGGCGACATGCCGCATCACTTCGTCAAATCCGTCGAGCGCCGAATCGATGCGGATCGTGCCACCCTCGGCGCCGCCCGTACCCTTGAGCGTCACCTGCATCCAGCCCGAGGACCGGTCCGATCTCGTGGAATAGTAGCTGACCCGAACCGCCCGCAAATTGCGCCATGCGAGTACGGTCCGCCATGGCGCGTCGAGGCAAATACCGTCCGGCAACAACCGGACCTGCGCAACGCTGCGCTGCCAGGTTCGGAACGCGAACACCAGGAAAAGCGCCGCAAGCGGCAGAAGAATCAGCTGGGCCGCGGCGTCGAACGGAATGGCGAGCGCCGGACCGGCGGTCAGGACGAGACCGCCCGCGGCGCGAACGTAATCACCGGTCAGGGAGTCGCGTGAATAGCGGTAAATGCTCATGCCGACCCGAATGCCTGGGCGGCCCCGACGAATCGGACCGCCGCATGGGCGCGCAATGCGGTGAGCAGGGCATCGAGAAAGCGCCATGCCGCGTCATCATGCGCGAGGTGATGGGTCAACAGGCCGGTCGGCTCGGCCGCATCGACGTCGCCGCGCCGTCGCGCCCGCAGATGGTTCAGCACGAGCGCGAGGCAGGTTTTCTCGCCGGCGAAGGCCCGTGTCGTCCAGTTCATGACATCGACATGCGTATTAACCAGCGTCAGTCCCGCGATCGGCCGTTTTCGGGGCCCATAGGTCGAAAGACCACTGTAGCCCGCCTGCGGCAGCGCGGCCGCGAGGTCCGGCGCGATACGGTTGTGCGGCGGGACGAGAACCTTGATTGCCTTCGGCCCGAACAGGCGGTCGATGACGATCCGGCCGCGGGCGAGCTCGCCCAGCATGAAGGCGACGGATCGATCCGGCCCGAGTTCGGCCTTGGGCATCCCGACCGGGGCATGATTGGCATGCGCCCATCCGTGCTGCAGGACCACGACGTCCCGTTCTGCGGCGAGGCGATCGGCAAGGGCCGTGTCGGCGCGCGCCGGAATCACGGCGAGGCCGATCGGAACATCGTGATGCCGTCGCAGCGCCAACAGACGGTCCAACGCAGACGTTGTTGTCGCGGCATCATCGTCGCGCCACCAGAACGTTGCCGTCCGGCCGCTACGCTGCCATTCATCGAGCTCGCGCGAAAGATCCTGCCAAGCGCTCACGCCTGCACGCTCCGTTCCGCCAGCCAGGCCCGAACCAGCCGAGCCGTCGTCGCCGCGCCGTCGCGCCGCACCCAGCCGGCTTGCGGGCGCGGCATCTCCGCCGCAAGGTCGACCGCGCGGGCCAGGGTGGATGGGGTCAGTTCGGCCTCATCGACGACCTGTGCCCATCCGTGACGCCGCAGCGCCTCGGCGCGGAGCTTCTGCTCCGTTTCCCCCGCGGCCGCGAACGGCACGAATACGGCGCGCGCGCGGGCGGTCAGTACGTCCATGATCGTATTATAGCCGGCCTGCGACACCGATACATCGCAGCGGGTCAATAACTGTCGGAAATCCTTGCGGGCCGGCTCGATGACGCAGGAGGCGCCGGCCTCCCGCATCAGGGCGTCGCGCGCGAGCGCATCGAGATGCGATCCGACCAGCAGCCGCCACCGCCGGTTGCCCAGTTTGCTCAAGGGTATCGCCGCAATTGCCATACGCAGCAGGCCGGCGCCGACGGCACCACCGCCGACGGAGACGATCACTTCGTTCACGCCGTCGTCGGTTTGCCGGACGTCGGGCGACCCGTCTCCGTCGACATATCCCGTGTAGACAAGCTTGTCCGTCAGACGGTGTTCCGGAAACGTCGCCGACAGCGGGATCAGCTCGGGATCGCCATGGACCAGGACGCGGTCATACCAGGATCGGACGCGCTCGATCGCCAGCTCCACCTTTCGCGGGTCCGATTTCTGCACGAGAACATCGCGGATCGAGGAGAGGATGAGCGGCCGGAGCGAAAGTTCATGCGCGGCTTCGAGCAACGGCACGAATTCGAACGCAAGCGCACCGCGGCCGAATGGAAACAGCTCGGTCACGAGAACGTCGGGCCGGAAGCGCCGCAACTGTTCAAGCAGCAATTCCCGGCGTGCCGTCTTCCACGTATCGTCGATCGGCCTTCCGTGTTCGTCGACGAGCGTACGAAACGTCGCGTCGAGCGCGCGGACCGGCGGCAACTGGATGAGCCTGGCGCGTCCGAGATCCAGATCGGCGATCGGCATGCCCCCCGATACCAGCTCGACCGCAAAGCCCTGACGCGCCAGTTCGGCCGCGATCGCCGCCGCGCGGCGCAGATGTCCTGAGCCGAGCAGATGCTGAACGTGAAACAGCACGCGCGCCGTCATCGTCGCACCAGCGGAATGTTGAGACGGTCGACGGTCGGCCGCCCGTTCGGATCCAGCCGGAACAGATGCACGGCTTGCGGATCGAGTTCGTCGGGTGGCGGCCCGACCATGTTCCATCCGGTCGCCTGCGCATAGACGGCACGAATCACGCCGCGGTGGGTGATCGCGAGCGTCGGCTGCCGACGTCGCGCGATCTCCGCCATCAGCGGCATGATGCGGGCCTGGACGTCGCGCGGGCTTTCGCCGCCGTCGGGACGGAAGTCGAGGCCGCTCGCTTCGTTGGCGGCGAACGCCGCACCGTACGTCGCCCTGAGCTCGGCCAGGGTCCGGCCCTCGGAACGGCCCCAATCCATTTCGATCAGGCGCGCATCCGGCGATGCGACGAGGCCCAGGCCTGCAGCCGTTTCCAGACAGCGGCGAAGCGGCGACGAGAGGACGCGGAAATCTGCAAGCGGCTCGGGCAGCGCGAGACGGGCGAGATCGGCGCGACTCTCGTCGAGGAGGGACACGTCGGCGCGTCCCTGCATCCGCCCGGTCCGGTTCCATTCGGTCGGCGCATGCCGAAGCAAGGCAAGAAGGGTCATCGGGCGTCACCGACCGCCACGCAAAGGATACGGTCGAGCATCATGCCCGCCGCATCGATGTCATGCGATGTAGCCACCTTCGCGAGCGCAGCCCGGCCGAAGCCGTGCCGCCGATCCCGGTCGGCAAGCAGCGTCTCCACCGCATTGGCGAACGCATCGGCATCGCCGACCGGGACGAGCAACCCGGTCTTGTCATGTGCGACGATGTTGCCGACACCGCCGCTGGCGCCGGCGACGACCGGCAGACCTGCCGCCTGTGCTTCCAACAGCGCCATGCCGTAGGCTTCGTTCACGGCCGGCCAGACGAACAGATCGGCGGCCGCGAGCATCGGCGCGAGATGATCGCCTTCCCGAAGCCCGACGAACGTCGTTCGCCGGTGAAGGGGCGCCAGGGCCGCCTCGACGTCGCGACGTGCCGGACCGTCGCCGACGATCAGCAAATGCCAGGGCCGGTCGGTCAGGCGATCGAGCGCTTGCGCGAGCAGCCGATAAGATGAGAGCTTGTCGCCGAAACGCATCATCGCCACGGCGATGAGCCAGGGTTCATCGATCGGCAAGGCGTAGGCATGGGCGATCTCGAGCCGGCTCGCCTCGCGCGCGCGTTGCGCGGCGACATAGGGCGCGGCATCGAGAAACGGCTTCAGCGAATGCAGGCGATCCGGTTCGGCAAGGTAGGGCCGCACGCCCTCATCATCCGCCGGATTGAGCGACACGACCGCGGCGCTTCGCGCCAGGGCGCCAAGGACGGCCGCATGTCCCGGTGCCCAAGGGCCATCGGCGTGTTTTGCGGCGACGGAAGCCTCGATCGCGACATAGGGTATGCCCAGCCGGCTCGCGACGTTGGGTCCGATCCAGTCCGGCGCCTTGTAATACAGATGGTACGTGATCCAGACGCGCGGCCGCTGGGAGGTCGGCCAGTTCTGCCAGCGCCGGATCAGCCGCGCGGCGAGTCGTTCGCCGAGCATGCCGAACCGGCGCTGCCGGACGATGTCGCCGTCGCGCTCGAAGCTTCGCAGCCGTGCCGCGAGCTCCACCTCGTGACCGGCGCGCCCGAGCGCGGCGACGAGCAGTTGCGCCATCCGCCGGTCGCCGGAGGGAACCGGATGATCGGGAGGCTTCAAGGGGGCGTAGAACGCAACGCGCATCGACGTTCGGAAAGCGATGCCGAGGCCGCCAGACTTGATGCGAGTCGGGCGGCGATCCGATCAACGCCGCGCTCCAGCGGAAAGTCCCGCCGGACGCGGATCTCGCCGGCCCGGCCGAGCCTACCGCGAAGGTCCGGGTCGACGATGAGCCGGTGGAGCGCCGCGGCCAGTGCCTGCGGCTGGGCGGGCGGGGCGAGCAGGCCAGTGACGCCGTCGGCGATCAGCTCCGGGATCGACGACACGGCGGTCGCCACCACAGGGCAGCGCTGACTCATTGCCTCCAGCAGCACGTTCGGCACGCCATCGCGGTCGCCGTCGGGGGTGATGCGACTTGCGAGAACGAACAGATCCGCCTCGCGATAGGCATTGCGGATCACGTCTTCGGTCTGCGCGCCGCGCCATGTTATGCGCGCCGACAGCCTGAGCTTTGCGGTCTGTCGTTTCAGCGACGGCAGCAACGGGCCGCCGCCGATGTGCACGAAACGCCAGCTCAATGATGGCGGAAGAGCGGCCAGGGCGACGAGAAGATCGTCGTAACCTTTCTTTGGCACGGCGCGGCCGACCGAGAGCAGCACGACCGGGTCGGTCAGCTTCGAGCCGTCGCGTCGCGGCCGCTCGCCCGCATAGGGCGGCATACGGCTTTCGTCGATGCCGTGATAGACGAGCTCGACGTCGTCTGGGCGAGACGTCAGGCCTGCCAGATGATCACGACCGGCGCGGGTGCAGGTGACGGTCCAGTCGGCACTTTCGAGCTTTTCGCGTTTTTCCCATTCGGGCGACGTCCAGATGTCCTTGGCGTGAGCCGAGACGCTCCACGTCAGGCCGCGGATCAGCGCGGCATATCGGGCGACCGAGGCCGGCGTATGCAGGAAATGCGCGTAGAGATGTCGGACGTCGTCCGCCATTTCGGCGGCAAGGACGAGGGCCTGCCCGAAGCGGCGGATCCGGTTCGGTGTGGGATCACGAATGAGATCGCGCAGCCATATCCGGCGCGCGGCGCGGTAGCCGTCATGCCGGCGTGCCGTCACCCAGCCCCGGAACACGCGCGCGGGTTCGCGCCAAAGATACTCCGGCAAATAACGGACCGGTGCGGCGACGCTGCGTGCGACATCGTGGACCTTGGAATCGGTCGGCAACCGAAGCGAATGGATCCGGAGCGCGAAGCCGCGCCGTTCGAGCGCATGCAGCTCCTGCGCGATGAAGGTTTCCGACAACCGCGGCCAGCCCTTGACGACGACGCCGATCGTCGCCGGTGGCTTGTCTACGATGCCGCGTTCAGGCTCGTGCGATCGC
Organism: uncultured Rhodospirillales bacterium; assembly: GCA_937926175.1. Classification (GTDB taxonomy): domain Bacteria; phylum Pseudomonadota; class Alphaproteobacteria; order CACIAM-22H2; family CACIAM-22H2; genus CALANV01. The sequence continues at coordinate 345,509 of CALANV010000013.1, forward strand.
GCCGGATCTTTCATCGACGGTACGCTTTTGCGATGAGCGCATTCGAGCGTGCGCCCGGAATCGACCGGCTCAGAGATTCGTCGCCAACGCCAGCTCGCCACGGCTCGACGTCTCGACAGACAACCAACGGTCGACGAGACGCCCGACGTTCTCCAGCCCGTCCATCAGACCCGGCACCGCCATGTCGGAAGGCAGAGACTGCATCGGCAACTGGCGCAGCGCCTCGGCCATCAATCGGGCATCCCGGTTGCCATCGTCGGGAAGCATGCGAAGCAGGCCAAGCTGCTCGGCGCGACTCGCCCGAATGTACTGTTCGAGCCGGGGCGTCGTGCGAGGGACGACGATCGCTCGCTTGTTGAACGACAGGATCTCGCAGAACGTGTTGTATCCGCCCATCGCGACGACCCCGGCCGCCTGCGACATCAGCATCTCGAGATGCGCGTCGAAGGTGATCATTTCGACACGATCCAACCGTCGCGTACGCTCCATGAACTCCACCTGACGCTCGGGCTGCATGAACGGGCCGAGCACGACGACGGCACGATTGGGCAGACCGCGATCGTACTCGTAGGCCCGCAGGACCCAATCGACCAGGATATCGCCGTCACCGCCGCCGCCCGTCGTCACCAGCACGAACGGCTCTGCCGACGTTTCATCGTGGCGCGTGCGTTGCGTGAGACTGGGTGCCGTACGCGGCAAGTAGCCCGTGAACCTCATCTTGCGCCGGACGACCTGCGGTACACCGATGCCGGCCAGCGGATCGCAGATCTGCGGCAGCCCGTAGACCCAGATCTCGTCATAAAGATCGCGCAGGGCCGGGATGACGTTCTTGCGTCGCCACTCCGGTTCCAGCAGGGCGGGATCGTCGATGACGTCGCGCAGGCCCAGGACGAGCGGAACGCCCTTCGACTTGAGCATGACCAGGGTATCGGCGACCTCGCCGCGCAGGCCCAGCGGCTCCTTGTCGACCAGAAACAAGTCCGGCCGGAAGGCCTCGGCCGTGTGCCGGATGATCGAGGCGCGAATCGCGATCGTCTGCTGTATGTCGATGTGCAGACTGAGCGGCGTATATTCGCCGTTGCGCAGTTTGATCACGCCCGGCACGCGGACGAAATCGACACGTGCCTTGAAATCGAAACTTCCGATGATCGGTGAGCCCGACAGGATCAGGACCGACAGATCCTTGTTCCGTTCGACCAGCGCATGCGCGATTGCCCGGCATCGGCGCAGGTGCCCCAGCCCCATGGTGTCATGGCTGTAGATGAGGATACGGGCCCCACCTCGCTTCGTGGCATCGACCGTGGTGCTCAAGAGCAGCCCCCCTTCTGCTGAGCCGGGCCCATCCACGCCGAATATCTCACACGTCTTCGCGGGCCAAAAAGCCACGATTTCGTGACATTGCCTCGTTCTCCGTGACGATCCGCGCGACGGCGTCCATCCCGCTGACAACACGGATGTTTTCGAGGCTCACCATTTCTTCTGAGTAACTCTTCCGGAGAGGTTACCGGCAGGAAAGCCGGGCTCTCGACAGAGGATTGGTGCAACCACATGAATGCTCGAATTGGAACGTTATTCGGTTGGCGCCACAGGCGATCGCGGACGTGCGTCGTGAGATGTCGACGCGAAGGTTCCGCGGGCGGACATGTCGGTATGGGATCGCCGAATTGCAACTGGGAGCCGCAACTGAACAGGGTCGTCGTTGCATGGGTGCACGAACACTACGGCCCATATGCACAAGATCGCAGCGCCCGGCAGCGTTCATCTGCACATTTCTTCATCAGCTTGACATTTCGTCTGATGAATTCCGGTCGTGGGAAACACGGCAAAACACCATATGCCGGTTTGCTGCGATATCCGACGTATGCACACCGACGGCCGTCTCGATGCAGATCGAACCACCATGCCGGCGTCTCACGGTCGTCCGTACCTCGAGAAGCGACATTTGCCGCTATTCGATTGAAATACGCGCTTCGACGCTGTCGGCAGCGTTGCTCTGATCGCGACTCGGTACAGGCGCCGAACCGAGAGTTTCAATTCCGGCGCGCCTCTCGGGCTCTGGTTCACGTCGTCGATCGCGACTAGATTCGGACTCCAGGCCGTCGTCGAAGCGCGTGGCGGTCAGAGGCCGCACCGGATTCATGGAAACGAATCTCTACCGCTTTGTTCTGAAATATGCGCCGGTCCAGACCGCGGTCGTCTGCCTGCTCACGCTCGCGTCGCTGCCGCTGTATTACCTTTCGCTCGAGGTGCCGAAGAACATCTTCAACCAGGCGATCCTCGGCAAAATCGACTTCCCGACCGAAGTCCTGGGCGTGTCGTTCGGCAGGGTCGAGTATCTCTTCCTCCTCTGCGCGTTCTTTCTTCTGCTCGTCATCGGCCACGGCGGCCTCAAGCAATACGTGAACACGCTCAAGGGCCGGCTCGGCGAGCGGCTGCTGCGGCAGCTGCGTTACGAACTCATTTCGCGCGTTCTGCGGTTTCCGCTGCCGCATTTCCGCAAAGTCTCCGCCGGCGAGATCATCCCGATGGTGACGGCCGAAGTGGAGCCGCTCGGCGGCTTCATGGGCGACGCGATCGCCCAGCCGCTCATCCAGGGCGGCACGCTGCTGGTGATCGTGACGTTCCTCTTCGTTCAGAACCCCGTGATCGGGCTTGCGGCGATCTCGCTTTACCCGCTGCAGGCATATCTGATTCCGAAACTGCAACGGCGGGTGAACCAGCTCGGCAAGGAACGCGTGCGAGCGGTGCGCAAGCTGTCGGACCGGATCGGGGAAACCATCGCCGGCGTGCAGGAGGTCCGTGTGCACGGCTCGGCGGCGTGGGAGCGCGCCGATTTCTCGGATCGTCTCGGCATCATCTACCGGATCCGGTTCGAAATCTATCAGCGCAAGTCGCTGGTGAAGTTCCTCAACAACTTCCTCAACCAGCTCGTGCCGCTGCTGTTCTATTCGATTGGCGGTTATCTGGTGATCCAGGGCGATCTGACCGCCGGCGCGCTTGCGGCGGCGCTGACGGCGCACAAGGACATGTCGTCGCCGTGGAAGGAGTTGCTGGATTACTATCAGCAGCTGCAGGATTCGCGAATCAAGTACGAGCAGGTTATCGAACAGTTCATGCCCGACGGCATGTTGGACGAAACCCTGCAGGCCCCTGTCGAAGGGCCATTGCCGCGCCTCGATGGTGCAATCGAATTGACCAACGTCTCGCTGATCGAGGACGGAAACACGAAGTGGCTCGAGAACTTGACGTTCAGGATCGAGCCGGGCGAGCACGTGGCCTTCGTCGGTCCGGCCGGCGGCGGGCGCGACTTCGCGGCGATGCTCATTGCGCGGCTTTACCGTCCGACGGCGGGCCGAATCACCATCGGCGGCCAGGATCTTCTGTCGATGCCGGAAACGGTCAGCGGCCTTCGCATGAGCTATGTCGGGCCGACGGCGCACCTCTTCGCGGCAACGATCCGCGATAATCTTTGCTACGGTCTACGCCAGCGACCGGTCAGGCCGCGCGAACGCGATGCGGGCGACGAGCGGCAGCGCCGGCGCTGGCTCGCCGAAAGCGCAAGGGCTGGGAACCTCGCGCTCGATGTCGAGGATGACTGGATCGACTGGAGCGCCGCCGGCCTGCAGGACGGGCAGTCGCCGACCCGGCTTCTCGTCGAGATTCTCTCGACCGTCGACCTGACCGAGGACGTCTATCAGGTCGGCCTTCGCGGCACCATCGATCCGAAGGCGCGTCCCGACATCGCCGAAAACGTGCTTCGTGCCCGAGCGGCGTTGCAGGCGCGCATGACGGATCCCGAACTCGCCAGTCTGATCGAGACATTCCACCCCGATCGGTACAACGCGAACGCGACGCTCGCCGAGAACCTCCTTTTCGGCACACCGGTCGGTCCGGCATTCGACGTCGATCGCCTGGCCGAAAATCCCTATGTGCTGCGCGTGCTCGACAAGGTCGGTCTGACCGAGGATCTCGTATGGATCGGCCGCGAAGTGGCGGCGACCATGGTCGAGATCTTCGCCGATCTCCCGCCCGGTCACGAGTTCTTCGAGCAGTTCAGCTTCATTTCGTCGGACGATCTGCCCGAGTTCCAGACGCTGCTCGCCCGCGTCGACGGCCGTCGCGACATGTCACCGGCGGATCGAGGCCGACTTCTGTCCTTGCCGTTCAAGCTGATCGAGGCGCGCCACCGCCTCGGCCTCATCGACGATGAACTCAAGGCGCGCATCCTCGAGGCCCGCCGCGTCTTCCGGGACGATCTGCCCGAGAGCGCACGCGCCGCGATCGAATTCTTCGAGCCGAGCTCGTACAATGCCGCGGCAACCCTGCAGGACAACATCCTGTTCGGGAAGATCGCCTATGGCGAGGCGCGCGCGGCACAGCGCGTCGGCCGCCTCATCGTCGACGTTCTCGACGAGCTGAATCTGCGCGAGGCGGTGATCGAGGTCGGCCTCGACTATTTCGTCGGCGTGGGCGGTGCGCGCCTGTCGCAGGCGCAGCGCCAGAAGCTGTCGATCGGACGGGCGCTGCTGAAACGCTCGGACATCATCGTGATCAACGAAGCGACGGCGACGTTCGAGGCCGCGACGCAGGCGCGACTGATGGATGGAATCCTCAAGGCCTGTGAGGGCCGGACCGTGATCTGGGTGCTGCACGATCCGATCCTGGCGAAACGCTTCGATCGCGTTCTCGTGTTCGTCGACGGACGTCTCGCCGAATCGGGCGGCTTCGGCGACCTGCAGCGGCCGGGGACCGCCTTTACCGAACTCATCGCCGCCGCATGACGGACAAAACGGATAAACGGGGAAGGCCCATGTCGATCAAAGAGGAAGTGGAGGCCCTGCGAAGCGTTCCGCTGTTTGCGAAGCTCGAACCCGCGAAACTCAAGCTTCTTGCCTTCACCAGTCAGCGCCTGACATTTGCGCCCAATCAGGTGCTGTTTCACCAGGGCGATCCGGGCGACGCCGCCTATATCGTCCTTGAGGGCGAGGCCGAGGTGCTGATCGATACGCCGCAAGGTCCCGTCAAGGTCGCCGAGATCGGCCGCCATACCATCATCGGCGAAATCGCCATCCTGTGCGACGTTCCGCGCACGGCGACGGTCATTGCCAAGTCGCGCCTCGTCACCCTCCGCATCGACAGGGATTTGTTCTTCCGGCTCGTGAACGAGTTTCCGCAGATCGCCGTCGAGATCATGCGCGAGCTTGCCCACAGACTCGAAAAGACGAACGAGCAGTTGCGGCGCGCCGTCAGCCGGGCGCCGATGTGACCTGATATGATGTGATCTGATGTGACAGGCATGAGCCGTCTCGACAGCTTCATCCGCCGACTCGAGGCGCAGCGGGCCTGTCTCGATTGGGCGGTCGATGCGGTCCGCGACCTGCCCGGGCCGGTCTTCGAGCTCGGGCTCGGCAACGGCCGGACCTACGACCATCTCCGGTCGCGTTTCGGCGGAAGCCGGGAGATCTTCGTATTCGACCGGCGGCTGGCCGCCCACCCGACATGCATCCCCGACTGGGATCATGTTTTCCTGGGCGATTTTCGCGAAACGCTGCCTGTCGCCGTGGCGCGATTCGCCGGGCAGGTTGCTCTCGTACATGCCGACATCGGCTCGGGCGACGCGGCGGCGACGGCCGCGCTCGCACCATGGCTCGGCCCGGCGCTCCGGCCGGCGCTGCGCGATGGGGCGATCGTGCTGTCGGATCAGCCGCTCGATGTCGGCCTGCCGCCGCTTTCGTTGCCGCCGGGCGTACCGGAACGGCGCTATTTCATCTACGGGCGGCGCGCCGTCGGCACCTGAGCCGAACCGACGTCAAAGGGCAAGGTCGAGTACGACCGGCACGTGGTCGGACGGGCTCGGCCAGTCGCGCGCCGACTTGAGCACATGCACGGCGCGGATATTCGCCTTGAGCTCGGGCGTGACCCAGACATGGTCGAGCCGGCGGCCGCGATCCGACGCCCGCCAGTCGCGGTTCCGGTAGCTCCACCACGTATAGATGCGTTGCGGCTCGGGGAACAGCAGGCGGGTCGCGTCGACCCACTGATGCGCTGCCTGCAGCTTGGTCAGGAGTTGGACCTCCACCGGCGTATGACTGACGACGTCGAGCAGCTGCTTGTGCGACCATACGTCGTTCTCGAGCGGCGCCACATTGAGATCGCCGACGAGGATGCGTTTCCTGCCGCGCGGCTGCCGGCTCCAGAACGCCTGGAGTTCGCGCAGGAACTGCAGCTTGTGAGAAAACTTCGGGTTGAGCGCCGGATCCGGAATGTCACCGCCCGCCGGGACATAGACGTTGTGAAGCTCGATTCCACCCGGCAGGGTGACATGCACGTGGCGCGAATCGTCCTTGTCGCACCAGCTCAGGCGTCCGTGATCGGCGAGCGGCCGACGCGAGAGGATGGCCACGCCATTATAGCCCTTCATGCCGTGGAAGCATTGGTAGGGATAGCCGGCCTTTTCGATCTCCTCGCGCGGGAAGTGCTGGTCTTCCGTCTTGGTTTCCTGGAGACAGACCACATCCGGATCGGCGATGCGGATCAGCTTGTGCAGCAGCTTCAGCCGCAGCCGAATCGAATTGATGTTCCAGCTCACGATGCGCAGGCCGCCGCGCCTGGGGGCCGGCGGGAGGGAGTCGCAGGCATAGGGCGAGGGCGCGGCAGTCGCCGTCACGCTGCGGGGTCGCCCCGCCGCACTGGAAGCCTTGGGCATCTACATCGATCCGGTAAGCAGGAAACGCCGAAGAAACCGGGGCTTTTGTGCCCCGTCGGTCGGGACGCGGTCAAGTTCTGCGTCGCGGACGACCGGACCGCAAAACGAAGCGCCCGGCCGGGGGGGAGACCGGGCGCTCGGAAGCTCCTCATCGGAGCCCGGTGGGCGTCAGGGGAGCCGCCCACCGAGCGGTCATTCCTTTCAGAACAACCGCCTCTGTCGCATCAGATGGTGACGGGTCGACGCAATACAAGCCCCTCCCGCAGGCGGCCGAGATAGCCGAAATAGTTGCTACCGACAGACGGTCGGTGTCCCCACATTATCGCGCCGCGGCACGCTGGTGTGCGCAGTCGCGGGCAGCCTCGCCGAAGGCCGCGAAGATCGCGCGCGACAAGGCGTCGGCGGCGATGTGCCACTCCGGGTGCCATTGGACGCCAAGGGCAAAGCTCTTCGCCGTCGCGACGCGGACCGCCTCGATGACGCCGTCGGGCGATGTCGCTTCGATCACCAGGCCATCGGCAAGGCGGTCGATCGCCTGCGAATGCAGGGAATTCACGACCACCTCGTCCGTGCCGGCAAGTCCGGCCAGGACTCCGCCGGACACCAGCCGGACCGAATGCGCGAAGGCATAGCGCTTCTCATTCGGCTCATCCGCGGGGGCACGGTGATCGGCCCGGCCGGGCAGTTCATGGACATGCCGGTGGAGGCTTCCGCCCAGCGCCACGTTCAGCTCCTGATGACCGCGGCAGATCGCAAGGAGCGGCAGACCGTCCTCGATCGCCCGGCGGATCAGCGGCAGAGTCGTCGCATCGCGCGCCGGATCCTGCAGCGTTCCCGGCCGCGCCGGCTCGCCGCCGTAGCGTTCGGGCTGCACGTTGCTCGGACTGCCGGTCAGCAGCAATCCGTCGAGCCGCGCCACGACCGCATCGAAATCCGTTCGCGATGCGAGCGCCGGCAGGATGACCGGGGCACCGCCGGCTCCGGCGGCGACGGCCTCGACGTACTGAGCAGCGGCACCATGCACGACATGCCGGTCGACGAATCGCGTGCAGGCGGTTACGCCGATCAGCGGCACCGGACCCTGCAAGTGCTCACTGCGGGAAGTTCGGGTCTGTGAAACGGAACAGGGCCGGATCGAGCGGCACGTCCACCTTGGGCTCGATCAACGCGACACGGGTCACGTTGCCTTGGGCGTCGACGACCTGCCAGTTCGACAACGCGAACGGCCGCTCGCCAAAGACCAACGTCAACTGCCCGGCATCGGGATCTTTCGTCTGGACCAGGGTCACCCGCAGACTGCCCGGACCGCGTTCGACCCGCGTGACCGTAACGTCGCCCGACAACTGAATCTTCTCGCGCACCAGCAGGCCAGCCGGCGTGCTGTTGAGCGGCAGGTGTGCGACCGTCTTGAGATCCTTGTCGTAGTGGATCAGGAACGTGCCATTCGCGACCAGAAGGATCGGTACCGGCGGGTCGTATTCCAGCCGCAGGCGTCCGGGTCGAGACAGGTACAGCGTGCCCTCGGCCGTTCCGCCGTTGTCGGCGATCTGCAGGATGCGCGCGCGCAGCGTCCGCACGCTGTTGAGATACTGTTCGACGCGGGCGATATCGGCCCGATCTTCTGTCGTGAGCCGTGCGGGCGTGGGGCGGTTCGCGAACGCGCCGGATGCACCGACCGCCCAGACGGCGGCGGCGGACAGTCCCAGGAGCGTGCGACGGCGCAGACGTGTCGAAGACATGCCGGAAACATAGGGTTTCGACCACGTCGGGGCAATGACCCGGACCAAGGGAAAGCCGTCGCATCCGGGCGGATGGCGCCGGTCTCAGCGATCAGGCCGATGGGATCCGCCTTCGAGATGGTCGCGCAGGATGCGGATGTTGCGCAGATTGGCTTTCCACCAGGCGTCGAACACGTCGCCGGCGACCGGGACCGAACCCAGGACGGTTTCGAACGCGACGTTGGCGATCATGCGCGCCAGCGCAGGCGCCGGCACACCAAGCCGCCACGCCTCGTAGACGATATAGCCGGACAGCACCGCACCGGCCGCGTCACCGACGCCCGGGACGAGACCGAGGAGCGCATCGAGCCCGAACCGGAACTTCGTGCCGGGAATGCCGACGGATGCGTCGAGCGCCCAGGCCAGCCGTTCGAGCCGGCGCAGGACAGCCGCCGCATCACCGGAAGCATATCGTTTTTGCGCTCGGCGCCAGCCGTCGCGGTACGTACCTCTCGCCATCAAGGCCGTTTATAACCGTCGGCGGCGCCGTCGATCATGGGCCATGATGCGGCGCGATTCTGCATGAACCGGCAGGAGTGGGGCGCGTCGTCGCGCCCCCCGATTTCGCCCGCGGGACTACTTCGCCTTCTCCTGTGTCCACTCGCCGGCCCGCTCGACGTCCCGGCCCACACCTTCCATCGTGTTGCAGCCGACGAGGGCGAGGGCGGGCGCGACCAGCACCGCCGCCAGGACAAAAAGATTGATCACGCGCTTCATGCAGGAAACTCCCGGAGGTTGACGTTTCGCCGATGCAGCTCGGCTGGCGGGATAACGCCGCGCTCGACGGGGGGTTCCGGAACGGCCGCGCTCGAGCAAGCGTGGCCGTACGTTCATTGTCGCGCCTGCTCAGTTGTTGTAGTCGCCTTTGGGCGCAAGGACCTCGCGGCGCCCGACGTGATTGGCCGGGCTGACCACGCCCTCGGCTTCCATCCGTTCGACGATGCGCGCGGCACGGTTGTAGCCGATCTGCAGATGACGCTGGATGAAGCTCGTCGAGCACTTCCGCTCGCGCGTGACGAGGGCGACGGCCTGGTCGTACAGCGCGTCGCCGCCACCATCGCCGCCGCCGGCACCACCCCCGCCGCCGATCGAAGCGAGAGCGGTTTCGTCCTCGGTGACTTCCTCGACATAGGTCGGCTCGCCCTGTTCCTTCAGGAACTTGACGACGCTCTCGACCTCGCGGTCCGAAACGAAGGGGCCATGGACGCGGGTGATGCGACCACCGCCGGCCATGTAAAGCATGTCGCCCTGGCCGAGCAGCTGCTCGGCGCCCTGTTCGCCCAGGATCGTGCGGCTGTCGATCTTCGAGGTGACCTGGAACGAGATGCGGGTCGGGAAGTTGGCCTTGATCGTGCCGGTGATCACGTCGACCGACGGACGCTGCGTCGCCATGATCAGGTGGATGCCAGCAGCGCGTGCCATCTGCGCGAGGCGCTGCACGGCCCATTCGATATCCTTGCCGGCGACGAGCATCAGATCGGCCATCTCGTCGACGACCACGACAATGAAGGGAAGCGGCTCGAGGTTGAGCGGCTGATCCTCGAAGATCGGCTTGCCGTCCTCGTCGAAGCCCGTCTGCACCTTGCGCATCAGGACTTCGCCCTTCTTCTTCGCCTCGGCGAGCCGCGCGTTGTAGCCGGTGATGTTGCGCACGCCGAGCTTGGACATGGCGCGGTACCGATTCTCCATCTCGCGCACGGTCCACTTGAGCGCGACGACGGCCTTCTTCGGGTCCGTCACCACCGGCGCCAGCAGATGCGGGATGCCGTCATAGACCGACAGCTCGAGCATCTTCGGGTCGATCATGATGAACCGACAGTCCTGCGGCGATAGCCGGTACAGGAGCGACAGGATCATCGTGTTGATCGCGACCGACTTGCCCGAACCGGTCGTACCGGCGATCAACAGGTGGGGCATGCGCGCGAGATCGGCCACGACCGGCGTTCCGCCGATATCCTTGCCGAGGAACAGCGTCAGCGCGCCCGGCGTGTTTCCTTCCTCGGCCGCCAGCAGCTCGCGCAGATACACGGTTTCGCGCGTGATGTTCGGCAGTTCGATGCCGATCACGTTGCGTCCGGGAATCACGGCGACGCGCACCGACACGGCGCTCATCGAGCGGGCGATGTCATCGGCAAGCCCGATCACGCGGCTGGTCTTGGTGCCCGGGGCCGGTTCCAGCTCGTACAGCGTCACGACCGGACCCGGCCGTACCTTTACGATCTGCCCCTTCACGCCGAAATCGTCGAGGACCGACTCGAGCAGGCGCGCGTTCTGCGCGAGCGCCTCTTCGTCCACCGCCGTGCCGCGTTCATTCGGCTTGGGCAGGGCGAGGAGATCCAGCGGCGGCAGCCGATACTTGTCATTGCCGCGAAGATCGAGGGTGGCCTGCTTCTTTGGTGCAGTCTGTTTCTTCGGCGCTTCTGTCACCGGACGACGGGCCACCAGTTCGACCGGCGGCGGACGGCGCGGCTCGGCGGGCTCGGGTGCGCTCTCGTCCTCCGGCATGTCAGAGTCCTCCGCCGTTTCGTCGTCGAGGCTCGGCTCGCGCCGCAGGCGCCGCGCGGCCTGCTTGGCCTTGGCGCGCCGTTCCGCCGGGTCGCCCAGTTGCGGACGCCATGCGGCCGCGCGCCGGATTCCACGGACGGCAAGGGTGGCCACAAGGGCGCAGAAGCGTCCCATTGCCTGCCACTCGCCCCAGGTGATGGCGAGCGCGAACAGCAGGGCGCTGATCGACAGCGCTGCCGCCAGCACGCCGAACGCGTCGGGTCCAAGTCCGATGGCGTGGCTGAGGGCGACCGTCCCGGCCAGGAAAAGGTGTCCGACGGCACCGCCGAGCCCGGCACTGAACGAACCCGTCCAGGTGTCCGGGACGGGAATGAATGCGAGGGCAAGAGCCGCCAGCACGACCGCCAGCGGCAGCAACGCCACGCGAACCCACCAGAGCGGAAGGTGATGGACACGGATCAGCCGCCAACCCCAAGCGGCCAATGCCGCCACCGGCAACGTCGCGCCGAGGCCCAGCGTCTGCAACAGGATGTCGGCGAGCGTCGCCCCCCAACGGCCGGCGAGGTTGTGCACCGGCGCGTCGGTGGCGTGACTCCACGACGGATCGGCGGGCGAATAGCTGAGCAGGGCGAGAGCCAGGAGCACGCCGAGGCCGATGAGGCATATGCCGGCCGCCTCGATCAGCCGCCGCCGAAGCAGCGCCCATGCGCCATCCGGCAGGAGACCACCTTTCGCCGTTCGCGATGCGCCGGCCACCCGTCGCTCCCTCAGCCGGAACCCAGGACCTGGGCGACGCGCGTCAGCGCCGCTTCGGTCGTCTCGATGTCGTGGACGAGCGCCACGCGAATATAGGGCTGCCCGATGTTCCGCCCGGACGCATCGGGTCGTGTGACATAGGCACCGGGCAGAACCTTGATCGCGGCTTCGGACCACAGTCTGCGCGTCGCCGTCTCGCCGTCGCCGACGTCGAGCCAGAGATAGAAACCGCCATCGGGACGGTAATAGCCGAAGCGTCCGGACAGCAACCGATCGGCGATGTCATACTTCGCGCGGTAGACGGCCCGCGTGGCCTCGACATGCGCCTCGTCACGCCACAGCGCGGTCGCCGCCTCCAGCGTTGCGAGCGGCGTGGCGGCGCAGCTGTAGGAGCGCAGCCGATTGAACAGCTTGATCGTCTCGGGCGAGCCCACGGCAAAACCGGAGCGCAGACCCGGTGCGCTAGAGCGCTTGGACAGCGTATGAAACACGATCAGATTGTCGAGGTCGCCGCCCAACGCCGCCGCCGCCTCGAGCGCGCCTGCCGGCGGCGTATCCCCGAGATAGATCTCGGCATAACACTCGTCGGACACGAGCAGGAAGTCCCACTGCCGCGCCAGTGCCAGCGCCTTCTTGAGATAGACGAGATCGGCGACCGTGCCTTGCGGGTTGGCCGGCGAACACAGATACATGATCGCGGTCCGGCGGAGCGTCGCCTCGTCGAGCGCATCGAGGTCCGGCAGAAATCTGGTCTGACGCGTCGCCGGCATGAAGACCGGTTCGGCGCCGGCCATGACCGATGCGCCGTAATAAACTTGGTAAAACGGGTTCGGCATCAACGCGACCGGCCGGCCGGTTCCGTTGCTGCGCTCGGGCGAGACCGCAAGCAGCGCCGCGAGAAACAGGCCTTCGCGCGAGCCCGCGACCGGCGCGATCTGGCGCTCGGGGTCGATAGTCCCTGGCTTGAGCTTGTAGCGCCGCGTGAGCCAGTCCGCGCACGCCACCCGGAACTCGGGCGTACCGCCGACCGGCGGGTACCGGTTCCAGGTCCTGGCGCCGCGATTGATGATCTCGGCGACGAACGCGGGCGGCTGGTGCTGCGGCTCGCCGACCGACATGATGACGGGCGGGACGTTCGCCCGTGGCGCGATACCCGCCAGCAGCTCGTTGAGCCGCTGGAACGGATAGTCGTTGAGCAGGTCAAGCCGACTGTTAAGCATCCGGATCCACGCAGCATTCCTGCCGCGCTGACCCGCTCAGCGCGCAGTACAAATCGAAAACAATCATATCTCCGCGGTTCTTAATGTACAAGTCGAGGTAGCGGCAAGGCCCATGATGTAGAGGCTGCGACCGAGCCTCATCACAAGATCGCCGAGTCGCCTGAGTCGCGGAAACAATTCAGGAACAACCGCCCCGATTCGTCACAAAAATGCGCCAAAGGCGCCCGCAGACGCTCCTCGGGTGACCGCTCCGCAACGGCGGGATCAGTCCTTAGTCCCGCTCTTGACGGTCATACAGATACCCGGCGCCGGCACCGACAGCGCCACCGAGCGCTGCGCCGCCGAGCATGCTGTTGCCGGTGGCACCCCCGAGCACGGCCCCGGTGCCGGCGCCGAGGCCGGCCCCTGTCGCGGTTCGCCGCTGCGTGTCGGACATGTTCTCGCAGCCGGCTGCAGCAAGGCCGAGTGCCACGAGCGCGGCGATCGTGAAGGATTTCATGGCAAAAGCTCCGTTCGATCCGTTGAACCGGGGTGCGGACGCGGCATTCGCGCCGGCTGCCCCGTCGGGCGAACGGCACGTGCAACTGACGGTTCCTGCCGCCGCGGTTGCGGGCATGACAAAAAAGGGGCGGCCGAAACCACCCCCCAAGGTCAAGGTTTTGAGGTGAGCCGAGCGTGACCGCCGGGTCTCTCTCCTACTGAACCGTCTCGCCGTGCAGCGCGAGATCGAGCCCGTCACGCTCGGCCTCCTCGCTGACGCGCAGCCCGAGGACGGCGTCGATGATCTTGAGGATCACGAAGCTCACCACGGCGGTGTAGATGACCGTGGTCACGACGCCGTAGATCTGCAGCAGGAACTGACCGGGGTTGCCTTCGAGAAGGCCCGCAGTCGACAACTCGCCGACCGAGAAGATGCCGGTCAGCAGTGCGCCGACGATTCCGCCGACGGCGTGGACGCCGAACACGTCGAGCGAGTCGTCGTAGCCCAGCGTCTTCTTCAGGCTCGTCGACGCCCAGAAGCAGAGGATCCCGGCGACGATGCCGATGACCAACGCCCCGCCGGGCATGACGAAACCGGCCGCCGGCGTGATGGCGACGAGCCCGGCGACCGCACCCGAAATGATGCCGAGCACCGACGGCTTTCCGCGCGTCGCCCATTCCGCGAACATCCAGGCAAGTGCCGCGGCGGCGGTCGCGATCTGTGTGACGGCCATGGCCATGGCGGCGCGGCCGCCGGCACTGATCGCCGACCCGGCGTTGAAGCCGAACCAGCCGACCCACAGGAGCGAAGCGCCGATCACCGCCAGGGTCAGGTTGTAGGGCGCGAAGTTCTCATGCCCGTAGCCCTTACGCTTGCCGAGGACGATCGCCGCAACCAGCCCGGCGACGCCGGCGTTGATGTGGACCACGGTGCCGCCCGCAAAGTCGAGGACGCCCCAGCCGAACATGAAGCCGTTGGGATGCCAGACCCAGTGCGCGATCGGCGCGTAAACCACGATCGACCAGATGGCCATGAACCACAGCAGCGCCGAGAACTTCATGCGGTCGGCGAAGCCGCCGCAGATCAGCGCCGGCGTAATGATGGCGAAGGTCATCTGGAACATCATGAAGAGCGGCTCGGGGATCGTCATCGTCGACGCGCCTTCGAGGCCCGCGCCGATCGTGAACGGCTCGTCCCACGTCAAGCCGCTGAGAAAGAAGCGCGACAGATCGCCGACATAGGCGTTACCGTTGCCGAAAGCGAGGCTGTAGCCGATCACCATCCAGACGATCGTGATCAGGCAGCAGATCGCGAAGCTCTGCATCATGGTGCTGAGCACGTTCTTCTTGCGCACCATGCCGGCGTAGAAGAGCGCAAGGCCTGGCACCGTCATCATCAGGACCAGCGCGGTCGAAGTCAGCATCCACGCCGTGTCGCCGGTGTCGATCGCGGGCGCGTCCTGCGCCATCGCCTCGTTCGCACCGGCCAACGCGGCACCGAACGCGCTCGCCAGCGCCGCCAGTCTGCCCCAACTCCCCCAACTCCTCATTTCGACTCTCCTTCGGTTTACTGCACCTCGACGGTGACCGTTGGGCAGGGCATCAAGAATCGTGCCATGCCATCCAAAGCGGGACGGTTTCAGATGGTGCGGCAAAGGGCGGTTTATGTTGCCCGGGCCGCGACTTCGCGACCCGCGATCGTTCGTTCATCAGATCTACGGCCACGGATTGAACAATTTTTAGGCAAACCGCCATCCTCGGCGGCAGTTGCAAGTGCCGTTCACTTCACCGGATGGCGCGCGGCTGTTCAATCGATGAGCAATCGCCGAACTAAATTGCCTCGGCATTGAGCTCACCCGTCCGGATCCGCATCGCGAAACCGATGTCGAGGACGAAGATCTTGCCGTCACCGATCTTCCCCGTGTTCGCCGCGGTCCGGATGGCATCCACCACCCGCTCCACGATTGCATCGTTCACGGCGATCTCGATCTTCACCTTCGGCAGGAAGTTCGTCGTGTACTCGGCGCCACGATAGATTTCAGTCTGACCTTTCTGCCGTCCGAATCCCTTCACTTCGGTTACGGTCAGCCCCTGAATTCCGAGCGCCGTCAGCGCCTCGCGCACCGCGTCCAGCTTGAACGGCTTGATGATGGCGACGACCAGTTTCATGTTTGCCCTCCATGTCCCGGCCCGCCCTTGAAGCGCGTCCCCGCAGGCCGGCAGCGGTGCCATGGTTCAAGAACCATGCCGCCATACCGCCGCCGTCGGCCGGATGGTCTGGACACGGGCCGCCGCCACAGGCCATGTTGGGGCATGTCGTCCGCAAGACCCGACCAAGCCGACCGTACCCTCGCCGCCGACGTCGTGATCATCGGCGGCGGCCTGGTCGGCCTTCCCTTGGCAATCGCGCTCGGTCAGGCCGGGCTCGACGTCGTCGTCGTCGACCGCGAGAACCCGGCGGTTGCTGCGGCTGATCCCTTCGATGGTCGTGGTTCGGCCATCGCCTGGGGCTCGGCGCAGGTCCTGCGCGGGCTCGGCCTGTGGCAGCACCTGGCGCCGCACGCGGCGCCGATCCTGGACATCCGCGTCTCGGACGGCGAATCGTTACTGTTCCTGCACTACGATCACCGCGATCTCGGGACCGAGCCGCTCGGCTACATCATCGAGAACCGCTTCACGCGGCGTGCCCTTTATGCACGCCTGACCGAACTGCCGAACGTCAGACTCGTCGCACCGTCGTCGGTACGCTCACTCGAGCGCACGCGCAGTCGTGTCCGTGCCGAGCTTGAAGACGGCACCCGAGTCGATGCGAGTCTTGCCGTTGCCTGCGACGGGCGCGAGTCGCCAACCCGGCGCGCCGCCGGCATCCGCGTCATGCGTTGGGACTATCCCCAGACCGGCATCGTCTGTTCGATCCGGCACGAACGGCCCCATCGCGGCATCGCGCATGAACGTTTCCTTCCGGCCGGTCCGTTTGCCGTCCTGCCGCTGCCGGATTCGGAAACGGGGGCGCATTACTCGTCGATCGTATGGACCGAGCGGGCGGATCTTGCGCCGGCGATGATGCGGTTGAACGACAACGAGTTTGCCGCCGAGATCGCCGTGCGCTTCGGCGATACGCTCGGCGCCATCGAGGTCGCCGGCGGGCGCTGGGCCTATCCGCTCACGTTGTTGCAGGCGGAGTGTTATACCGATATGCGGCTCGCGCTCGCCGGCGACGCCGCCCACGCCATTCATCCGATTGCCGGGCAGGGCCTGAATCTGGGCCTGCGCGACGTAGCGGCGCTCGCCGAGTGCGTCGTCGATGCCCGACGGCTGGGCCTCGATATCGGGGCTGCCGACGTGCTCGGCCGCTACGAACGGTGGCGCCGCTTCGACACGCTGACCCTTATGGCCGTCACCGATGGACTCAACCGGCTCTTCTCCAACGATATCGGGCCGATACGGCTTATGCGCGACGTCGGTCTGGCAATCGTCGATCGGCTGCCGGCCGTAAAGCGCTTCTTCATGCGTCACGCGATGGGCGTGGTCGGCGATCTGCCGCGACTGCTGCGCGGCGAGGCGCTCTAGCGGCGAGATATCCTATCCGGCCGGCTTCTTGGTCGCGCGCGGATCGCGCGACAATCCTTTCGCCTCGAGTGCGGCCAGATATTCCTGCCAGATGCGCTCGCGGTTCTCGCCCAAATGGCGCAGGTACTGCCAGCTGTAGATTCCGGTGTCGTGCAGATCGTCGAACTTGATGCGCACGGCGTAATTGCCAACCGGCTCGATGCCGATGATGCCGACGTCCCGACGTCCGGCGACGATCTGCTTCTGACCGGGACCATGACCCATGACTTCGGCGGACGGGCTTTCGACACGCAGAAACTCTGCCGGATAACTGAAGACGCATCCGTCCTCGAATTCGATCTCGAGCGTCTTTTCCGCCTGCTTGAGGCGGATTTCCTTCGGCCAGTGCCGCGTTTCGAACTCGCTCACGACTCGTCCTGGTCGAGCTTGCGGGCCTCGTCGATCAGCATGATCGGTATGCCGTCACGGATCGGGTAGGCGAGCCCCGCCTGCTCGCTGATCAGTTCCTGGCGCTCGGGGTCGTAGCGCAGCGGGCCTTTGGTGAGCGGGCAAACGAGGATCTCCAGCAGTTTCGGATCGACGCCAGAGCCTTTCGCAGCCATTTGACACCCCTCGGTGTTGAGCCGTCGGCGGTCATCGCCGGGGCGGTCCGAGTCATGCCCCATGTCGCACAAGGGATCAATGCTTCGCCGACTCGCCGTCGGGTCGGTCGAGGACCGCCATTTCGAGTATCGCGATCAATGCGGCGGCGCGCGCGGCCGGAGTCTCGCTCTCGAGCAGGGCCTGTTTCTCCTGCGGGCTGAACGGGCAGGCCATGGCGAGTGTCGTCATCAGGCGGCCGTCGGGCGTCTGCTCGATCGCCTCCCAGTCGGCCGTGATGCCGTGGATCGCGAAGTATCGCCGCAGTGCGCCGAGGAGACGCTGACGATCGATCGCCGGATCGCCGTCGTCGGCCGCCAGGTCGTTTTGCCAGCGGGCGAAATCCGGCATGACGCGGCGATATCCGCGAACCGTCGGAAGTTCCTCGACGATCGAGAACCGGCAAACGCCCACAAGCGTGATGAGATAGCGCCCATCGTCCGTTTCGCTGAATGCCGTTATCCGCCCCGCGCAACCGACGGAATAAAGCGGCGGCGGCTTTCCCGGCTGCTCCGGCTCGGTCGGCTGGATCATGCCGATCAGACGCCCCGACGTGGCCAGAGCGTCCTCGGTCATGGCGAGATAACGCGGCTCGAAGATGTTCAGGGGCAAGCGCGCGCGCGGGAGCAGGAGCACGCCGGTAAGCGGAAAAATCGGCAGCACACGCGGCAGCTCCTCGAGCCTCGGCCGGGTGCTGCGCGGCGTCATGACTTTTCGCCGGCCGTCAGGCGAACATCAGAGACGAAAGCCGCCGTCGTCCGCTCACGGTCAGGGGATGGGTGGGGCCGAGCGCTTCAAAGAATTTGAGAAGCTGCTTGCGTGCGGCCTCGTCATTCCATTTACGGTCACGCTTGAACAGCTCGAGCAACTGGTCGACCGCGGCCTCCTGCTGGCCGCCGCCGAACAGGGCAAGCGCGAGATCGAAACGCGCCTGATGGTCGGCCGGGTCGCGTTCGACACGTTCGCGCAGCTCGTGCACCTTGGCGCTGGCTTCGGCCGTCTGTTCGGCAAGGTCGAGCGCCGCCCGGACCTGCTGTACGTCCGGGTCGTTCGCCGCCTCCGGCGGCAGCGTATCGACGATTTGCTTCGCCTGTGCCGTATCGCCCGCCAGCACGTAGCAGCGGGCGAGCCCGGCGCACGCGCTGACGTTCTGCGGATCACGCGCCAAAACCTGGGCATAGAGCGCGCTGGCAGTTCCGACGTCGCCCGCGGCAAGCGCGGCCTTTGCCTGTTCGACGGCCTGGGCGATCGGCGAGGTCCCCCCGCTGGCAGCGATCAGCCGCTGCACGAACTGCTTGATCTGGCTTTCCGGAATGGCGCCCACGAAGCCGTCGACGGGCCGGCCGTTCCGGAACGCGAACACCGCCGGAATCGACTGGATGCGCATCTGCTGCGCGATCTCGGGGTTCTCGTCGATGTTGATCTTGACCATCCGGACTGCGCCGCCGGCATCGCGCACGGCACGCTCGAGCGCGGGGCCAAGCTGGCGGCACGGGCCGCACCAGGGCGCCCAGAAATCGACGATCACGGGGACCTGGCGGGACGCCTCGATGACATCGGTCATGAAGCCGTTGATGTCGGTTTCCTTGACCAGGTCGGCGCCGCCATTGGCGCGGCTGGCGCTCAGAATGGGTTCCATGACGTTATCTCTTCCATTACGCCGAAAGGGGTATCGGCCGGACCGGCGCCCGAAAGCTCGTCCGGCAATGGGCTCGTTCCCTTACATGGCGGTTTTCCGGCGGCAAGACAACCCCGTCACGGATCAGCCCCGGCGTCTGCCTCATGCAAGGCCATGGGATACCGGGCTTGCATTTGGGGTGGAAGCCCGTATATTCGGCGCACTTTTTCGATCCGGTCGCCGGTCATCGGCGCGGACGCCCGCGGGAGTAGCTCAGGGGTAGAGCATCACGTTGCCAACGTGAGGGTCGCGGGTTCAAATCCCGTCTCCCGCTCCATCTTTCAACACACCGACCTTCACAAGAACTTGCGCAAGGGGGCTCGACGTTGAGCCCACTGCCGCCCTGTGGACTCTCTCCGTCGGATTCGTGCGCGGCTCAGCGTGCTTGCGCATTTACGCACGTATCTGCATGGCGGCGCGCCTGCGATAGTCGGCGAAGTTGAGCCCGTTGAGCGTAAGGTTGCGCCTGAGGCGCGCAAATTCAGCTGTTTCAGCTGTAAAAGGTCTGCGAAGTGCCACGCGCTAATGGCGTACCAATTTTATGCACCAAGGTATCCATCGGGTGTTGTGAAAGTCGCAACATATTTGTTGTCTGCCGACTACACATACCCTATATTTAGTTGGGCCCTGCGTAGCGCGAAGCCTCAAGTTCCACTTGGGGCACGTCTCCGGACATAGCGCTCGTGGGGCCTATTTCTTTCCGTTTCTGCGCTTGCTCCGAGAAAGGTCGACCTGCCGCTCCCTGGGCGTGAAGCACCAATGTCGGTACGGGTGCTGCCAGCGTGCTTCCGGGGGGCCTCCGGTGCTAGTTCCGATATTGAAGCGCGGATAAATCTGCCTGATCCGCTTGTTGATGTGCTTATAGAGAGCCTCCTTGGCCCGCGTGCGCCTGCCACGCACGCGCTTACCTTCCGGCTTTTCTTTATGTTTGTCGTTCAGCCGGAACTGCATTGCGCCCAGGACGACGTCAAGGCACTGCAGGATATCGTGATCATGCGAACGCACGTCGACGATGTTCTCCGGCGAGATCGTGATACGCGCGCGCCGGAACTCTGGACTCTTGGATAGCCCGCACAAGTAGCCCTTGAACTTCGCGGCCTTCTCCTTGTTGTTCGGGAGCTGGTCAAGCAACAGCCTGATGCTTTTCGGTGTGCCATCGCCGTTCGATTCTGGCAGTCCGAAAGCGTGTTTCAGGAACATGTAATAGAGGATGAAGAACTCATCCTCTTCCTGTTCGGCAGTAAGGTTTACTGGGACATTTATGTTTTGCGTGAACATGATCCGAACCTTGATCTTGTCCATCGCCACAAGATCAAAGAACAGATCCATCAGAGCAATGTACTTTTCTAGGTAATTTTCGGTAACCTTTTGCCACTTGACCTCCTTGTTGAGGTTAAGGGCTCGCTTTTTTCTTGAAATCTCGTCTCGGACGAAATCGATGTCGTCGGAGCGAATCAGCACGCCGCCATAGAAATTCGAGTAATAGGTCCCTTCGTCGACCGATTCGTCGCAATAAATGATGTATTCTTTGGTCACTTGGTCAGTGCTCCGGTCGAATCGTCCATTATCTGTATTTGTCCAAATCTTGGCCGGTGCTAATCCGGACTAGCGGATGGGCTTAAAGTTCAGAGCCGTATGGACTCGGGGCGCTGAGCAGCCGTCATGCGCCGCACGCAAGCATAGGCGCACCTAAAAAAGGGCAATTAAGTCGCTAGCTCGAATCGCCCTTTTCGCGAGTATTGTGAAGGCTGTTGCGCGTCCCTCGCAAGGTAAAACAAGCTTGAGAGTTTAAATTGGAGTCTCTTTCCAAGACTTCGCCATCGCCCGGCACACGCTCATGATCGACTACGGCGTCAACGACATGAGTCGGATGGCATAGTCGCTGGGCGGCTCCGGGCGTGAGTGACTCTCGGTGGCGAGTCAGGGGCAAAACAGCAACTAGTCCCCTCGCGCACTCCTACATGTAATCGATACGATGACCTAGCTCGCGGTCGTCGCGGTGCCAACGTGAGAGTCCGAATCTGCTGCCGTTCTGTTGCCTTTCGAAGGCGGCCAGGCGCTGTCACGGCTCGATCCAACCGGCTGGTGCGGCGAGGCAGAGGATACCGAGAACGGATTGGGCGGTCTCGTCGGAGCGGATTGCGACGGCATGTCGCTCTTTCGGTCGGGCCCACAGGTTCTCGGCGAGACGGCGGCGGGTGCAGATCCAGGCAGCACATGCCACCAGGGCCTTGGTGCGTTGGGCCGGAATCGCCGGCCGCGGCGCTGGTCCGGATGACCTACACGTCTCGCTCGAGGCCGGTCTCGATCCTTTTCGGTGGGAGAGGCCTGCGTGCCCTTCATCGCCCGATCCTGGGCGCGACTATGGCGTCGCGAGGAACACCTGGCCCTTGTCGATCTCGGCAGTCACTTCGCGGCGGGGGCCGAACTCGACCGCATAGGTCGTATAGCCGAAGTCCTTGAAGAACCGGACGGCGTCCATGAGGTTCAGGTTCTGGCGGTGCCAGTAGCTCGGTTCGTAGAGGAAGAAGACCTTCGGCCGGAACGTCGCGATGGTGTTGCGGGCACCTTGCAGCACATTCCACTCCTCGCCCTGCGCGAGAAGCTTGATCACGTCGAGCCGCGGTACCGGATTCTGCGCAATGAAATCGTCGAGGGCGAAGACGTCGACCTCGATCGACGAGGTCTGACGTCCGATGTTGTCGACATAGAAGCTCGCATTCGCGAAATTGCCGATCGTCTCGTCGTGGAGGAAGAACGTGCGCTTTTCCGTTCGCGCGGAGAGCGCCGCCTGCCGGCAGTCGACGAAGTCGAGCCCGTTGAGCGCCAGGTTGCGCTTGAGGCGCGCAAACGGATGTGGATCCGGCTCGAAGCTGACGACCTTTCCGGATGGTCCCACCCGGTTCGCCATGATCACCGAGTGCATGCCGATGTTGGCGCCGATGTCGAACGCGACGTGGCCCGGGCGCAGCATGCGGTTCAGCAGCTTGCTGATCTCGGGACGGAACGCACCGTAGAAAAAGATATACCACTCCAGAAAGGACTGGGTGTCGACGTTGATCACCAGCCCGTCGTCGTAATCGACGATGCTGCGGATCGGGTTGGCGTTACCCGGCGGATGCAGCTTGCGGACGAGCCAGTCCGTGCCCTTGGGATGAAAGCGTCGCGTAAGCCAGGCGACCGCGTGGATCAGTTCGTGGGGGAGGTTCGGGGCTGTCGCCATGGGGCCTGGAAGCGGCGGATCGCGTAGATCCGCGGCACGGTTCGTCTTTCGCGTCCTTCCGTATCGGAGCGACGGGCGCCGTGTCAACAACGCCCGGCTTGGTGCGACCATTCCGGCTGCCACCGCCGATCGGCCTTCCGCAATCGCCGTGCCCGGACTGCCGGCGCAGCTTCCTGCCCATTGCAGGACGGCGCCCGGGGAAGATCGCGCTCAACTGCGGAACGATGCAGGTCCATTATCGGCGCCGTGCCGGAATCGTTCCCCGACCCGATCGACATGGAACTTTGGCGTTTCCGCGCCATTCGACGCACCACGTGCGCTCGGTGTTCGACGCCGACGCCTATGCCGAGCAGTTGTTGGGGCTACCGCCGCGATTCCAACCGGTCGTGGTCTGTCTGTACTGGAAAGACATCCTGCACAACCGGGCGAAACCCTTCCTCGATCGTGGCTTACCGGTCGTAACCGCGGGCCACATGGCAGATCCGACCTTTGTGGAGCGGCTCTACGCCCTGATGTCGCGCTTTCGCTACGTCACGGGGAACGAGGTCGGATCGCACACCACGTTCGCGCTGGAGATGGGCATTCCTTATTTCCATCTTGGCGACTTGCCGTTCGTCAGGGACGAGACCGGCGGCGACCCGCTGTGGGCGGGCAAAGACAGGCAGCGTCCGGATCGGCTGATCTCCATCGAGGACATGGGGCCGGTCGTCCACCGCTATCGGGAACTCGTACCCGGCCCCGATGCGGTGGAGCCGATCAGCCCCGCGCTCGCGGCGTTCGTCCGGAGCGTGCATGGATGCGACGAAGCGATCGATCTCGACGCGTTGCGCGAATGTGTCATCCGGGCCGCCATCGGCATCGGGCGTACGGGCAATGGTTCGCATCGCAACGCCTTCGGTCGTGCCTGAAGGTCGTTGCGCAACGGCCGGGAAGATCTGATTCGGCCGCCGCTTCGCGCTGCCATTGCAATGCAATGAGGCGGCAATCGCGGGGTGGGGCGCGCGGTTCGAAGGTTCGGAAATGCGCGCGACTGTCGTTCGGGTCAGGTCTTGCTCG
The DNA here is from genome assembly GCA_937926175.1 of uncultured Rhodospirillales bacterium. Taxonomy (GTDB): domain Bacteria; phylum Pseudomonadota; class Alphaproteobacteria; order CACIAM-22H2; family CACIAM-22H2; genus CALANV01. The sequence continues at coordinate 369,120 of CALANV010000013.1, forward strand.
CGCCCGCCGTCGGGCGGGGCCGGACGGGAGTCCCGGGAGAGATCTCCGGCCGCCGTTCGCACCCTTTGGCCCGTCCGCACGTTACCCCACGCCGGCATGCCGCCCGCGGGCACGCCGTACTTGAACCTTCCGTCTATACATACGCCGACGCTGGTCCGTCGGCCTGATCCTGGGCTACGCTAGACGGAACACAGCATCCCGACGCCGCCGAAGGACAGGGGTTCATGCCGACCGACATGGAGGCTCGCAAGCGCGAGCTGATTGAACGGATCGTCGAACTCGCGCGCATCCGACTGGGTGCCAAGGCCGCCCCCGCGGCCGCGTTCCTCCGGGCCTTCTACGCGAATGTCGCGCCGGAGGACATGATTTCACGCACGGACGAAGATCTTTACGGCGCCGCTCTGGCGCTCTGGCAGTTCGGCAGCACGCGAACGCCAGGCCAGCCGAAGATTCGCGTCTACACGCCGCGGTTTGCCGAACACGGCTGGAGCTCGACGCATTCGGTCGTCGAAATCGTCAACGACGACATGCCGTTCCTCGTCGACTCGGTCACAGCGGAGCTCAATCGTCGCGACATCAACGTCCATCTGGTCATCCACCCGATCGTGCGCGTGGCGCGTGACGGGAACGGCGTCGTCCAGGCCATTTCGGAAGGCGCGCCGGAATCTTTCATGCACGTCGAGATCGACCGCCAGGGTGCGTTCGACGTGATGGCCGATATCGCCGCCGGCCTCAATGCAGTACTTGCCGACGTGCGGGTAAGCGTTGCCGATTGGAAGCCGATGCTGGCGCGCATCCGCAACGTCGTCGACGAGCTTTCCGATCGGCCGCCACCCCTTCCTGCCGACGAGGTTCGAATCGCGCGCGAGTTTCTGTCCTGGATGGCCGATGACCATTTCACGTTCCTCGGGTACCGCGAATACGAGTTCAGCGGCGAGGGTGACGGGGCGCGGGCCAATGTCGTTCCGGGCTCGGGCCTTGGACTCTGCCGCGACGACTCGTTCCTGGTCTTCGACGGACTCAGGAATCTCGGCGCGCTGCCGCCGGACGTGCGTCACTTCGTGCGTCAGCCGCGCCTGATGATGATCACGAAGGCCAACCGCCGCTCGACCGTCCATCGTCCGGTTTATCTCGACGCGATCCTCGTCAAGTGCTTCGACAGGGGCGGCCGCGTGACCGGCCAGCGCCTGTTTCTGGGCCTGTTCACGTCGACCGCGTACCACCAGAGCCCGCGAACGATTCCGATGCTGGCGCAAAAGGTGGAGCGCATCGTCGCCCGTGCCGGTTTCGCGCCGAACAGCCACGACGGCAAGGCGCTTCTCCATATCCTCGAGACGTTCTCTCGCAACGAGCTCTTCCAGGCGACCGAGGACGAGCTCTTCGAAATGAGCCTGGGCGTCCTTCGGCTTCAGGACCGGCAGAAAATCGCGCTGTTTGTCCGCAAGGACTCGTTCGAGCGGTTTCTGTCGTGCTTCGTCTACGCGCCGCGCGACCGATATACGACCGAGCTGCGACTGCGGTTCCAGAAGATCCTCGAGTCGGCATTCAACGGCAAGGTCATCGCGTTTTCCAGCCATTTCGGCGACGAAACGCCCCTCGTGCGCCTGCACCTCATCATCCAGACGACGCCCGGCCGGATCCCGGACTTCAGCATCCCGGAGATCACGGGCCGCCTCGTCGAGGCCGCGCGGACATTCTCGGACAAGCTCAAGGACGCACTGGTGGCGCTCGAGGGAGAGGACCGGGGTCTCGCCACGTGGCGCCGCTATGCGACGGCCTTCTCGGCCGCCTATCGCGAGAGCTTCACGCCGGAGGCGGCGGTCGACGACATCGGCAAGATCGAATCCGTGCTTGCCGGTCATACGACGCTCGCCCTCGACGTGTACCGCGATCCCGACGCGCCCAGCGACGAGATCCGGCTTCGGCTGTTCCACAAGAGGCGCCCGCTGCCGCTGTCCGACATCCTTCCGATACTCGAGGCGTTCGGTCTGCGCGTGATCTCGGAAACGCCGTTCGAGATCGCGCCGGCCGGCAGCGATGACCGCGTATGGATGCATGACTTCGTGATGGTCGTTCCGGCCGGCGTCGAGCTCGACTTCCCCGTGATCAAGCCGCTGCTCGAGGAGGCGTTCGCGTCCGTCTGGGCGGGTGCCACGGAGAACGACGGTTTCAACCGGCTCGTCGTCGCCGCGCGCCTGTCGGTGCGCAAGGTCAGCATCCTGCGCGCCTATGCCAAGTATCTGCGTCAGATCGGGATTCCCTTCAGCCAGGCCTATATGGAAGACGCGCTCGCGCGTTATCCGCGGATCGCCGGTCGTGTGGTCGAGCTTTTCCTCGTCCGAAACGATCCGGCCGCGCGTGAAGGCGCCGAAGCCAAGGCGGCGGCAATCGAGGCCGAGATCGAGCGTCTGCTCGATCAGGTCACGAGCCTCGACGATGACCGAATCCTTCGACGCTTCGTGAATCTCGTGCGCGCCACGCTGCGGACGAATTATTTCCAGCGCGACGCTCAGGGGCGTCCGAAGGACTGGATTTCGCTGAAGCTGGACAGCGGCATGATCGACGACGTGCCGCTGCCGCGGCCGTTCGTCGAAATTTTCGTCTACAGCCCGCGCGTCGAGGCCATTCATCTGCGCGGCGGCAAGGTCGCGCGCGGAGGTATCCGCTGGTCGGACCGGCGCGAGGATTTCCGGACAGAGATTCTGGGCCTGATGAAGGCGCAGATGGTGAAAAACGCCGTCATCGTGCCGGTCGGCTCGAAAGGCGGGTTCTACGTGAAGCGACCGCCCGCCGCCGAGGCAGGGCGCGAGGCCGCACTCGCGGAAGGCATCGAATGCTACAAGACGATGATGCGCGGCCTTCTCGACGTTACCGACAACCTCACCGTCGACGGCGTGAAGCCGCCGCCCGACGTTGTTCGTCATGACGGGGACGATCCGTATCTGGTAGTCGCGGCGGACAAGGGCACGGCCACCTTCTCGGACATCGCCAATGGAGTCGCCCGGGACTACAGGTTCTGGCTGGGTGACGCGTTCGCCTCGGGCGGATCATCGGGTTACGATCACAAGGGAATGGGCATTACCGCGCGCGGCGCGTGGGAAGCCGTCAAACGTCATTTCCGCGAACTCGGCATCGACGTCCAGACGACCCCGTTCACGGTGGTGGGCGTCGGCGACATGTCGGGCGACGTGTTCGGAAACGGCATGCTGCGGTCGCGTCATATCCGGCTCATCGCCGCGTTCGACCATCGGCACATATTCATCGATCCGGCTCCCGATCCGGAAAAGTCCTTCGCTGAACGCGAACGGCTGTTCCGCCTGCCGCGCTCGTCCTGGGCGGACTACGACCCGGCGCTGATCTCGCCGGGCGGGGGCGTGTTCGACCGCAAACTCAAGTCCATCAAGTTGACGTCGCAAATCAAGCGCGCGCTCGGCGTCGAGGCGGATTCGATGACGCCGGCGGATCTGATCCGCGCAATCCTGAAGGCGCCCGTCGACCTGCTGTGGCTCGGTGGAATCGGAACGTACGTCAAGGCGTCCGACGAAACCAATGCCGAGGTCGGCGACCGGGCCAACGATCCCCTTCGCGTCGACGGCCGTGACGTGCGTGCCCGAGTCGTCGGTGAAGGTGCCAACCTCGGCTTCACCCAGCGCGGCCGCATCGAATATGCGCGGTACGGCGCCGGCGGCAAAGGCGGACGAATCAATACGGACGCCATCGACAATTCCGCCGGCGTCGATACCTCCGACCACGAGGTCAACATCAAGATCCTGCTCGACGACATCGTCGCGCGCGGCGACATGACGCTCGAAGAACGCAACCGTCTGCTGGCGCAGATGAAGGACGAGGTCGCTGCACTCGTTCTGCGCGACAATTACCTTCAGACCCAGGCGATCTCGCTCGCCGAGCGGGAAGGCAGCGCCACATTCGACAGCTACGTGCGCCTCATGCGCACGCTCGAGCGGTCGGGCCGGCTCAACCGCGCGCTGGAGTTCCTGCCCGATGACGAGGAAATCCAGCGGCGGCAGGCGGCCGGAGAGGGGCTGACGCGGCCCGAGATCGCCGTACTGCTGGCCTATTCGAAACTCGCACTCTACGACCAGCTCCTGGCGAGCAGCCTTCCCGACGATCCGGCGGCCGTCGATGATCTTCTCCGCTATTTTCCGGCACCGCTTTCGACCCGCTACCGCGATGCCATTCTTCGGCACCGGCTCCGCCGCGAGATCATCGCGACGGTCGTCACCAACAGCCTCGTCAACCGGGCGGGACCCGCCTTCGTTCACGACATCGCCGAGCGAAGCGGCGCGTCGGCCGAGGCGATCGCGCGCGCCTACTTTGTCGTGCGCCGCGTGTTTGGTCTTCGGGATCTCTGGGCGGAGATCGAAGCTCTCGACAATCGCGTGGAAGCCGACGTCCAGTACCGCATGCTGCGCGTGACGCAGCAGGTGATTCTGCAGGCGGTCCTCTGGTTGCTCCGTCATGCGCAGCCCGCCATCGAGATCGAGAAGCTGATCGCATCGTACGGAGACGGTATCGCCGAACTTGCGCGCACGATCGATACGGTCCTGGGCCCGGAAGGGCAGGCCGAGCTCGCCCGGGCCACGGAAGCGCTGGTGCAGTCCGGGGTCCTGGATGACCTGGCGGTGCGGGTGGCTCGTCTCGAATATCTGCCTGCCGGACTCGACATCGTCCGGATTGCCGGCCACGAGCGTGCCCCGGTGCCGGTCGTCGCCAAACGCTACTTCGCGCTCGGAGCGCGGCTCGGAATCGATTGGCTCCGTCAGGCCGCGAGTCGCGTCAGGACCGAAACGGCGTGGCAAAAGATGGCCGTCGCGGCCATTGTCGACGATCTCGCCGCCATTCAGGGCGAGTTGACGGAGCGCGTCGTTGCCGGAGGCACTGCTTCCGATGAGGCCGATGCCGTCATCGAGGCCTGGATGGCGCGCCACGGGTCCGGGCTGGCCAGACTCAATGCGATTCTTGCCGAACTCAGGTCGATGCCTGTGCCGGAAATCGCCGCGTTGACCGTTGCCAGCCGCGAACTGCGGGCATTGGCGGACAGCTGATCGGATCTGTGCGACGCATGCCCGCTCGCGTGATACTTCGACGGCGCCTTGCGTCGATCCGATCAGGGCGATCCGGCGTACACACCGTCGGGTGAGCCCGCGACGAACGAACGAGCAGACCGATGACCCGATGCGACCGGCGCGCCATCGCCGCCTGGTGTCTTTACGATTGGGCGAACTCCGCGTTCCCGGCGGTCATTACGACGTTCGTCTTCTCGACCTATTTCACCACGGCCGTCGCGCCGGACGCGGTCACCGGAACGACGCTCTGGGGTCGTGCGCTCGCCGTCGCCGGCTTCGCCATCGCGATCCTGAGCCCGCTCCTCGGCTCGATTGCCGACTACACGGGACGCCAGAAATCATGGCTCGGCTTGTTCAGCGTCATAACCGCACTCGCCATTGCCATGCTGTGGTACGTCCGGCCCGATCCCGGCTCCGTTCCGCTGGCGCTCGTCGGCATCGCGGTGGCCACGATCGGTTTCGAGGTCGCGACCGTGTTCTACAATGCGCTCCTGCTGGGCGTGGCGCCGGCCAACTACATCGGCAGGGTATCCGGCTGGGCCTGGGGTCTCGGCTATGTCGGCGGAATCGTCTGTCTGAGCCTGATCCTCACGGTCTTCGTCCTGGCCGAAACGCCGCCTCTCGGGCTCGACAAGTCGTCGGCAGAACACGTCCGAGTCGCGTCGCCGTTCTCCGCACTCTGGTATGCGGTCTTTGCGTTGCCGTTGTTCCTGTTCGTGCGCGAGCCCGCATCCCTGCGCCTGTCGTTCATGACCGCTTTGCGAAAGGGCATGGCCGAACTCGCGTCGACGCCCGGAACATTGCGCGCGCATCCGCGGTTCGGCTGGTTTCTTCTTGCCAACATGATCTATACCGACGGGCTGACGACGCTCTTTGCCTTCGGCGGGGTGTATGCCGCCGGTACGTTCGGCATGAGCCTCGACGAGGTTATCGTCTTTGGCATCGCGCTCAACATTACGGCCGGGGTTGGCGCCCTTGCCTTCGCGTGGATCGACGATTGGATCGGCGCGCGGCCCACGATTGCGATCGGGCTCGCCGCACTCGTCATCATCGGGGCCGGGCTCCTGCTCATCGAGTCGAAAACCGCGTTCTGGGCGCTTGGCCTTCTGCTCGGCGCTTTCTTCGGGCCGGTTCAGGCCGCCAGCCGGTCGCTCGCCGCGCGAATGGCGCCGGCCGAGCATCGCGCCAAGACGTTCGGGCTGTTTGCGCTGTCGGGGAGGATCACGGCCTTCCTCGGGCCGGCTGTGTTGTCATGGACGACTGCGCTTGCCGCAAGCCAGCGCGCCGGTATGGCGACCATCCTGGTGTTTCTCGCAACCGGCCTCGCCCTCCTCTGGGTCAAGGTCCGGTCCGACGAACCGTAGCGCGGCAACGACCAATCGTCAGACCGGGTTGCCGGCGATTCGGCCTCAGCTTTGCGTCCCGCACGCTGCGGAATCCGCGCCATCCGTGGCTTTCGCTCGACGAGGCCAGTATTCGACGAGTTTCCATGCCTCGCTTTCGCGCCGGAGCAGGACGGCGGCATCTGCCGGCAATGCCAAGCCGATTCGTTCCTGCACGTCGACGGGTGCGCAGTACAGAAACACGAACGATTCGTCGGCTGCGTCTGTAAAGGGTTCCGGCGGCTCGTGGGGCTTCATGTGAATCGTGCGTCCAGGCGCCCAGGCCCGGAAATGCACCTGCATCTCCTCATCGGCCTCGAACGGCGTCGCCAGTGTCATCACCGCATCGGATGGAAGAAGTTTCGCCAGATTTCTGCCGATCTCGGCGAGTTCAGGCTTGGGTGGTTCCAGATCGAAGCGGAGTTTCGGCGCGAAGGCGACAGGCGCCGCGAGGACCAGCGTCACCACGGCTCCGGAGACGGTGGCAGTGATCCGGTCGTCGAAACGGTGCCACAGCGCCAAGAGCTTGTCGCTCAGGAAGACGGCCGCGATGATCAACGCAAGCGGGCCCAGCTGCGTCTGGTAGCGCCAGAACGATTGTATGTTTCGTCCGGTATCGCCGACGAAGAGGGCTACATACGTGAAAATGAGGAACAACAGGTATCCGAGAAAGACGACGGCGAAAATCTGTGCGAGCCGCGTCAGACCATCGCGTTTTCTCTTGACGAGCCCGACGAGGGCGAGCGCAAGCGCGATCACGCACAAGACGGTGTATCCGCTCTTCTTCGTAAACACGATCGCGATGTTGAAAAGAATCTCCGGCAGCGCGTCGATTTGCCAGTCGGTGATGGCGTGCAGTTTGTTCTCGCCGCGGCCGCCCATCTGCACGGCAACGTACCAGCGCCAGACCGCGTAAAGGCCGATCGCCGGTCCGAGCCAGATCGGAAGAAAGCGGAGCAGACGCACGAACGTCAGACGGCCGGACAGGACCGCGACCGTGATGGCGCCGATGGCCAGCAATCCGGTGAGAACGATGTTGGCCTCCTTGGTGTTGACGAGGGCCGCCATGACGAGGCCGAGATAGAGCGCCGTCGCCCGGACGTCCGCGCCGGCCTCGATCCGATGCATGAGGTCGACGAGGAGATAGGCGGCCAGCGCAAGGCAGATACCCGTCGCGAAGTCGGCATAATTGGTCAGCACGATCTTCGGCACGAAGGTCGGATTGAGAAGGGTTACGAGCAGGAGGAAGACTGCCGCCGTCACCACCGGCCGGCGGATCATCGCGACGCCGGACGCGGTCAGCTTCCTGATGGCTTCCGCAGAGAGCAGGGCCAGCACGCCGCAAAGCGTCACGTTGAACAGGACGAGCGCCTGCTCGGCCAGCCCGCCTGCCAGCGCACTGACGAGATAGGTAATGAACGGCAGGTTATAGGGAAACGCCGGGAAGAACGAAGCGCTCGGCGGACGGTCGATGGCTGGAAACGCGTGATTGTCGAACAGGTATGCCGCGTTCGGCAGCCAGTGCATGAATTCGTCGGTCTGCGACGGCTGCTTTGTCGCGGCGACGACGAGGAACGGAACCAGGCAGAAGAGAACCGCAATCGCCAGGCGGTCGATCGGGCGCCCGATCCTGGCGACGCGTATGAGAGCTCCGCCGACACCGAGAAAAAATGCAGCGGCCAGCGCGAAGAAGGGTATCCCCAACACGCCGCCGGCAGTGAATACGATCGATACGATACCCCAGCCGGCGATGAGTCCGCGGTCGGGCATGTCGACTCGTCCCGGCAGCGCGCGCCCGATCAGCGCCAGCCCCGCGGCCACGACGGCATAACAGGCCAGAATCCGCATATCGGCGAATGTCGGCATCAAACTCATCGGCCGGATACCTGCGACGTCATCATTGCGCGCCTTTGCGGCGCTTGCTGCATGGCGGCCGCCAGACGCGCGAAGTCGCGGCCCGGCAGCCCGAAGCGAAGCCAGTTGGGGCGATTGGAGAATCGGCGTACCCAGATGCCCTGCGCGCCGAGATGCGCGAACAGTTCGGCGGCCCACGGCGTCTCGACCAGTCGGAACAGCGGTGTGCCGCCGATCACGGTCAGCCCATTCGCCGACAGCGATCGTTCCAGCCGGTCGGCTTCCAATGCGAGCGTCGTGCGCATCTGATCGATCCAGGGTTTATCGGCGAGCGCGGTGCATCCGATCGCCAGCGCCGGGCCGCTGACGGGCCAAGGACCGAGTGCCGCACGGAGCGACGATGCCAGCCTGGGTTCGGCAAGCGCAAAGCCGAGCCGAAGGCCCGGCAGCCCGAAGAACTTCCCGAACGACTTCAGCACGATCAGTCCCGGCATTCCGACATGATCGGCGACGCTGGCGTGGGGCATCGCATCCGCAAATGCCTCATCGACGATCAGGGATCCGCCGCGATCGGCGAGCTGCCGTGCTATCGAAAGCAGGCGTTCCGGTGAATGAATGCGGCCATCCGGGTTGTTCGGGTTCGCAATGACGATGAAATCGGCGTCGGGGACGGGGTCGAGCGTCTCGACATGGATCACGGACCTGCCGGCGCTTACCCACACGCGTGAAAGCTCGGCGTAGGTAGGGCCGAGCACCGCGACGGTTCCCGGGCCCAGCACGTAGCTCAACAACTGCAAAATCGCCTGGCTGCCGGGGGCGGCGACGACGCAATCCGGGTCGCCGATGCCATAGCAGGCTGCTGCCGCGCGACGCAGCGCCAGGTCATCCGCGGGAAGCCGGGTCCAGCAATCGGCCGGGAGCGGCGGGACTGGATAGGAAAACGGATTGATCCCGGTGGAAAGGTCCAGCCATCCGCTCCGCGGGCGTCCGAACAGGGCTTCGGCTTCGGCAAGGTTGCCGCCGTGCTGGGCACAGGCGGACGTGCTTGACGACGGAACGATCACGCCACGGGCCTTTCTGCCGCACGCCGGCGCCCGCCCAGCCTAGTGGCGGAAGTGCCGGAGACCAGTGAACACCATGGCCAGTCCCCGTTCGTCGGCGGCGGCGATGACTTCGGCGTCGCGCATCGATCCGCCGGGCTGGATGACCGCGGTCGCGCCGGCTTCGGCGGCGGCGAGCAAACCGTCGGCGAACGGAAAGAACGCATCCGATGCGACCACGGATCCGACGGTGCGGCTCTGTGCCTCGCCGGCGGCCTTGGCGGCCTCGGCCGCCTTCCAGGCGGCGATCCGGGCCGAATCGACACGGCTCATCTGTCCGGCGCCGATGCCGACCGTGGCGCCGTTCTTTGCATAGACGATGGCGTTCGACTTGACGTGCTTCGCCACCGCGAACGCGAACAGGAGATCGGCGCGTTCGGCTTCCGACGGCGCACGTTTCGTCACGACCTTCAGATCGGCGCTCGTGATCCGCCCGTTGTCGCGACTCTGCACCAGGTAGCCGCCGGCAAGGGACTTGACGGTCAGGCCGCCAGTTGCCGGATCTGGCACGCCGCCGGTCAGAAGCAGGCGCAGGTTCTTCTTTTCGGCGATGATCCGGCGGGCGGCCTCGTCGGCATCGGGTGCGATGATCACTTCGACAAAGATCTTCGCGATCTCGGCAGCCGTCGCGGCGTCGAGCGGGCGATTGAGTGCGACGATGCCGCCGAACGCGCTCACCGGGTCGCATGCATAGGCCTTGAGATACGCTTCATGCAGCGACCGTCCGATCGCCACGCCGCAAGGGTTCGCGTGCTTGATGATGGCGACGGCGGGGGCCTCGAACTCCGCGACGCACTCGAACGCCGCATCGGTGTCGTTGAGGTTGTTGTAGCTGAGTTCCTTGCCCTGGACCTGCCGTGCGGTCGCGATACCGAACCGGAGCGGGCCGCCTTTGTAAAAGGCAGCCGTCTGGTGCGGGTTTTCGCCGTACCGAAGTGTCTGCACGAGCTCGCCGGCAAGAACCAGGCGACGCGGATAGGCGTCCTTGAGTTCACCGGAAAACCACTGAGCGATCGCCGCGTCATAAGCGGCGGTCCGGGCATAGGCTGCGGCGGCAAGCCGGCGCCGCAATTCAAGCGACGTTGCCCCGTTCTTCGCGTCCATTTCCGTCATCACGGCGCCGTAGTCGCTTGGATCGGTGATGACGGCGACAAAATCATGGTTCTTCGCCGCCGCGCGGATCAGCGCCGGCCCGCCGATGTCGATGTTCTCGATGCACGTGGCGAAATCCCCGCCCTGCGCGACCGTCGCCTCGAACGGGTAAAGGTTCACGACGACGAGGTCGATCGGCGCAATTCCGTGCGTTTCCATCGCGCGGATGTGATCGGAATTGTCACGGCGTCCGAGAATGCCGCCATGCACCACCGGGTGCAGCGTCTTTACCCGGCCGTCCATGATTTCGGGAAATCCGGTATGAGCGCTGACCTCGATCACTTCGAGGCCGGCATCGGCGAGTACGCGCGCCGATCCACCCGTCGACAGCAATTCCACCCCGTGACGTGTCAGGCAACGGGCGAGGTCGAGCAGTCCTGTCTTGTCCGAGACCGAGATCAACGCACGACGGATCCGGATGTCACTCATGGCAGCTCAAGTGATTGGGGCTGGGTCAGAAAGGCCGCTCTTATCGCACGAACGCGGGCCAAACGGAAATGGCGTGAGCCGTACGAGGCGGGGGCGCGCCAACCTCCCGGCGCGGTCGTAAAAAAAAGCTTGGCAGTACCCTTTCTTAACCCGGAATGAAGAGAAAAGGAGGTGAGACGAAGGGAAGTGGAGACAACGATGAGGTGGGCACCTTTATTTCATGGCATCGTTTTTCTTTTCTTGATCATCGTCTCATTCTGGCTGTCTTTGCCTGCCGACGCACTTCGCCTGGAGGTGAGCGACATTCCGCTTTCCGAGGAAGCGCCGCTCGCCGCCGACATCAACAGCAACAAGCCGTTCACCGGCGACCAGAGCCGCGGCTTCTACCCCATGCCGTCACAGTCGAGCGCAGATCCGGGGGGTGATTCGCGACTTAAGCTCGAATATCGTGCGACCTTCCCGGTCGCGGTTACCGTCGAGACGGACGGCGCCGTTTCCAGCGACAGCGTCGGGACGGATGGGGCGTTGAACATTTCTGCGCACGTGATTTTGACGAAGGCATGGTGGTCGCCAAGCATTTCCGCGTCCCTTCTGAATCTCAACGCCGCTGAAATCGCCGACGGCCGTGTGGTGCCCGGCCAGACCGCGGTGCGGTCCGAGTGGAAGATCAGGTTCTAGGCGCAGGCGACTACGCAAGCCACTGCCGCAAGACTAGCCGAGCTGCGCCGCCGCTGCCGATTCGTTCGCCCCATATTCGGGAACCAGTCGCTTGAGCGCTGACAGAACCGCATCGATCCGTCCGGCACGGGCAGCGGTTTCGAGTTCATCGATGCCGCGCGCGAGGATCGCGTAATCGGCGGCGCGTGGACTTGCAAGGAGAATTCCCTTCGCGACCGTCGGCTGCAGCGCTTCGCCGGCGTGGAACAGCTCCTCGTTCAATTTTTCGCCGGGTCGAAGACCGGTAAACTCGATCCGGATGTCCTTGTCCGGCTGGAGTCCCGCCAGGCGGATCATCTGCCGGGCGAGGTCGACGATGCGGATCGGCTCGCCCATGTCGAGCACGAAGATCTTGCCTTCCGCGGGCGTGCCGTGGGGCCCGGACCGTTCTCCGGCGCCCAGTGCCGAGGCTTGCAAGACGAGTTCGACCGCCTCGCGAACCGTCATGAAGTAGCGCTTGATCTCCGGGTGGGTCACCGTGAGGGGCCCTCCCGCCGCGAGCTGTCGCTGGAACAGCGGAACGACCGAGCCGGTCGAGCCGAGGACGTTGCCGAAGCGGACGGTGATGAATCGCGTATTGGAAGTACGGCTTTGTGCGATCAGGTCCAGGGCCTGACAATAACTTTCGGCCAGCCGCTTCGTCGCCCCCATGATACTGGAGGGATTGACGGCCTTGTCGGTGGAAATGAGCACCATCGCCGCCACCCCGTTCGCGCGGCACGCTTCGGCGACGTTGCGCGTGCCGACGACGTTGGTGAGGACGCCCTCGAGCGGATGCGCCTCGACCATCGGGACATGTTTGAGAGCGGCCGCGTGAAAGACGAGGTCGGGACGCTCCGCCGCGATCAGCGCGTCGATTACGGCCCGATCGCGGATGTCGCCAAGCACGGCGCGTCGTGCCAGGCTCGCTGCGCGCTCGCCGATCTCCAGATCGATCGAGTACAGATTGAACTCGGAATTGTCGAGGAGGATCAGTCGCGACGGGCCGAGAGCGGCAACCTGACGGGCCAGCTCGGCGCCGATCGTGCCCCCGGCGCCGGTTACCAGTACCCGGCGGCCGGCAATGAGGGCGGACATGGCAGTCCGGTCGAGGACGTTCTGCGGCCGCCCCAGCAGATCCTCGAGCGCGATGGGCCGCACATCCAACTCGTTGCCGCCGGCGGCCCGGAACTCCGTCAATCGTGGCAGCCGCGACACCGTCATGCCCAACTGGCCCGCGGTGTCCACGAGCTGTCGGAGCCGTTCGCCCGTGATGTCGGGCTTGGTCACGATCAGGCGCTGCGGCCGCTTCCCGCGGCGCTCGAGCCGCTCGACCACATTCGGCAGCTCGTCGAGCCGGCCCATGACCTGAACGCCGCCGATGCGGCGGCCGATCCGGCTCTCGCCGACGTCGACGATCCCGACGGGACGGTATTCGCTTTGCGGGCCGCGCCCCGTCACCTGGATGAACATCTCGGCGTCGCTTCCCGTCCCGACCAGCAGCACGTTGACGCGGCGGTCCGGTACGGGGCTGTAGGACAGATCGAACCGGCCATCCTTGAGCAGCCGGTAGGCGATACGCGGCGCCGCGAGAAGCGTCATCAACACGAACCAGTTGATGAGGACGAGCGAACGCGGAAGATCCTGCAGCCGCGTCGTCAGAAACATGACGGGGAGAAAAATCAGGATGATCAGCGTCACCGCCCGCGCGATCAGCGCCAGGTCGTTCAGCGACGCGTATCGCCAGATGCCCCGATACAGGTCCATCCACAGATAGACCGCGGCAGCGACAACCGTAAACGCTGCCGTTCCCCGCAGCAGGAACTCGGTATCATAGGTGCTGAAATCCGGCCCTACGCGCAGATAGAGGGAGAGCAGAAACGACGCGGCCGCCATGATCACGTCATGGGCGAAGGCGACCGTCGGGCGAGTGAAGCGACGTAAGAGCGGGCCCATTCCGAGGCGGATAATCAAATCATCGTGGTCCGCTGTTTACCACAAACGCGGCAGGATTGTGACGCTTGTTTTCGGCCTCCGGCCGACGGGGCGGCAGCCTATCCGTCACTCCGCCGGCCATCACGACCGATGCCCGGTACGGTGACGCTGCGTCTGTTCTGCGCACATGTCTCCGGATGCACGCGGTGGCAGGGGCATCGACCGCATGCCATCCGCACCAGGCTTTGCCGTTCCCGCAGTGCGTCCGGCGCATCCGATTATCATCGCCACAGGCAGCCAGATAATGAGCCATTGTTCGGAAGGACTCTTGAAGATCTGGCCAAGATCGGACATGCCGGAAACAACGATGTGAACGAGCAGGCAGAGCACGAGCATGCGGTCCGGCGGCCGGACGCCGGTCGTGACGCGTGCAGCGAGGCTGGCCCAAAGGGCAAACAATAGGACTGCGCCGACGATTCCGCCGTAGTATAGCGTGGCGAGGTAAAGATTGTGCGGGTGGCTGAAGGGCTCGGGCAGCGGAAATTCAGCGGCAAGACCGTGTCCGAACAAAGGCCGACTCTGGACGGCGTCCCAGGTGATGTCCCAGATCATGAAACGATAGGAATCGGCGCGGACAAGCATTTCGCGAAGAAGCCAATCGGCCTCCGCTGCCATCCCGACAAGGGCTGCGATGGCGAGCAGTGCCGGCAAGACGAGGAGGGCCATCGCCCGCCGCCGCGGCAGGCAGAGCGCAGCAATGGCAAGCAGACTGAAGGTCACGGCGATTGCGGTGCGGCTGCGGGTCAGCACCACGAATGCGACGAATGCGGCCGCCAGCCCGATCAAGGACCAGTCGAGGTGCGGCGCGCGGCGGATCCTGTCCAGAGCCACCGCCAGACAAACATTGATCACATAGGCGCCGAGAATCGAATGCCGCGTTTCGGCCCAGCCAGTGAGTCGCCGATGAGGGTCGAAGTCGCTGAAATAGATGGCGAACGAGATCGCAACATTCAGGGCGGCCGCTGCAAGCAGCGTCTTCTCGAACCGGTCGATGGTCTCTTCGCTAGCGCAGAAGAAGAACGTCACGGCCGCGGCGATAAAGATGCCGTTGGTGATGACGGCCCTGAAATACTTGATTTCCCGTGTGGCCGACGCCGTTTCCGACCACAGGATCGAGATCGCGAAATAGGCGAGCAGCGTCCCGATGAGCCAGGTCTCGCGGACCGTCGGCACGGATCTCGAGCCGGCCCGAAGAGACCAGGCGAACAACGGCACGAGGACAACGTAAAAGACGAGAGCCCAGACGGGAGTCGGCCTTAGCATCAGCGCCGCCGCGACGAAGGCGACGAAAGCCAGATCGAATACCCGCCCCGGCTCCCGTGCGAGCAATCCCGCCCAGGCGTTGGGCGATGAGACCTTGTTCATGACGAGGCGGCGGTCAGGCACGGGCCGACATTATACCAGCGTCGGCCACGGATAGTTCGTGCGCTCGAGCCGGTCAAACAGGACATCGGTGATGTAGGCGGCCACTCTCCGTTCGTTGAACAAGGCCCGATAGGTTTCGGCGCCGCGCCGCGCGACCTCGCGCCGGCTCGCATCATTCGAGAGGAAGAAGCGGATCTTGTCGATGAGTTCGTCGACATCGCTGTGGAAGGCCGCCATGTCCTCCGACAACAGGTCGGTATATCCGGTGGCGCGATCGATGAAGGTAAGAAGCCCGTTTCCCATGAGCTGCGCCAGACGGTCCGACGAGTAGAGATAAAGGTCGTTGCGCTTGCTGATGTTGAGTCCCATTCGTGCCGATTCGAGAATGCGCTGATACGCGCCGCCGACGATGCCGGGCTTGCCCAGCATTCCGTAGAAGCCGGTTCTCAGTTCCGGGATCTTGCGGACGATCAGATTCGCCAATTCCTCCACGTTCCAGGGCCGGCCGCAATAATGGCGCGTGTCCTTTGGGCTGCCGACCACCCAAAGCAGATCGATCGGCAGGTCGTGATACGCGTAGGCATGGCCGCGTTCGATCGACGGATCGGTCGGATTGGGAAGAAAGCCGACGGTGTGGCCGCCGCGGGCAAAACGCCGCAGCGCGTCACCCGCCGTGGAGATCAGCGTCGCGTCGACGACGTCAAGCTTTGCTTCGATCCGGCGCGCATTCGGCTCGTCGAACACGGGATCCACGTTCCATTGCAGCATGCGCACATGCGGCAGGCGGGCCCGAATCTCACGGATCGTATCGGCAGTGATTACATCGGCGTGTCCGAACACGATTCCGTCCGGGACCACGTCCTGACACAATTTCAGGAATATCTCGTTCGTGCGGCCCACACCCCATTTGCGGTGTCCGAACCATGACACGGCACGTGCCGTGTCGCGGTCGCAGAAATTGATCACGTGATGGCCGTTGCGAATTAATCCATTGGAGATCTTGTGGGGAACGCCGTGCTGGAAGGCGCCCTTGGCGCGCCACGTGAACACGCTGGCATGGATGATTCGCTTTGCGCCCGACTGCATTCCGGTGTCCTGCGATCTCTTGTGCGATGCGGCTTGTTCTTGCTCTGGCCTGGGGTGTTCTGGTCGTGCCGTGGCTCAAGTCTTGACGGCGGGTACGGTCACCGCGGCGATGACGGTACCGGCGATGCGCTCGATGGTCTCCCGATCCAGATACGGATGCATCGGTAGCGCGAGAATGTTCAGACAAAGGCGCTCGGATACGGGCAGTGATCCGGGACCATCACCGTACTGACGAAAGGCCGGTTGGAAATGCAGCGGTTTCGGGTAGTAGATCGCGGTCGGAATACCGGCATCGGCGAGCGCCTGGGCGACGCGATCGCGGTCCTTGACCAAGATGCAGTACTGGGCCCATGCGCTCGTCGCCCCCGGCCGACGTGGTGGTACAGCGACGTGGCCGGCAAGGAGATGATCGTAATCCTGGGCAATGCGCTCCCTTGCCGCAAGCTCGTCCTCGAACACCTCGAGCTTGGCGAGAAGTATGGCGGCCTGCAGGGTATCGAGCCGCGCGTTCGTCCCGATGCGGACGATGTCATAGCGGTTTTCACCGGCGCCATGTGCGCGCAGCGAGCGGTAGATTGCGGCGCGCGCCGGATCGTCGGTAAAGATGGCACCCCCCTCGCCGTATCCGCCCAGCGGCTTGGCCGGAAAGAAGCTGGTCGCTGTGACGGGAGCCAGTGAACCGACCCGGCGGCCTCCGAGCGAGGCACCGAAGCTCTGTGCTGCATCCGCCAGCAGAAACAACCCCTCACGGTGGCAGATCTCACCGAGCCGATCGTAGTCGGCCGGCAGTCCGAACAGGTCGACGGCGATCACGGCCCGGGGACGAAGCCTGCCTTCCCGCCGTATGCGCGCAATCTGGAACTCGAGCGAGGCGGGATCGATGTTGAACGTCGTCGGATCGACATCGACGAATACAGGGCTGGCACCCAGCGCCACGGGCACTTCCGCGGTCGCCGTGAACGTGAATGCCGGCAGGAACACGGCATCGCCCGGCCCGATCGATTCCGCCATCAAAGGCAGGCGCAGCGCATCGGTACCGCTCGCGACCGTCACGACGTCGCGGGCGCCCGAGAAGGCGGCAAGCGCTCGTTCCAGTTCCATTACCTCCGGGCCCAGAATGTACTGGCCGTGGTCGAGAACGCGCTGGATGCGACGCTCGATCGACGGCTTCAGCCGGCGGTACTGGCTTTGCAGGTCAATGAACGGGATCTTCGTGGACGCGGTCAACGGCGGCTCCGGCAACCTAAAGCGATTTGAACGGGGCTGCGCCGGCATGAGCACGGCGCGAGAAATGCGGGTGAGATTACGCGCTTCCGATACGCTGTACCATAGGTGCGTCGCCAGACACCGGTCGATGATGTCGCAGGCGTAGTCGATCTTGTCATCGGTCGACGCCGGTCCGCGAGGGGGTGAGTCCTGCATCCGGGAATCCGTGTCGCGCCGGAGATCCCCCGCGATCCGGTTTAACCTCGACAGGTCAGCATGACATCAGAAGACCAGGTGGGTCTCGATTCCCGCCTTGTTCGGTGGCGCCGTCAGCCGATAGCGGTCAATCCCGAACCGGCGCCTGCCCGGGATCGACGAGGAAAGCCGGTAACTTATGGTCCATCCGTCGCGTCCGGCGGGAAGCCGCAGTCCGCGGGTTCACGACAGGCGGCACCGAAGGTGTGGTCCGGCACGTCGACTTGTCGTCCCGGCCGCGGGGCCCGAGGCGGTAAGCGCCGGATGCAAGGTGACGGTACCGTCGGCGATCGCAAGCGTATACTTCAATTCGTCCGTAGACGGAAACAGTTCGGTTCACTCGTAAGTACATGCACCACGGCGTGACCCGCCACCGGCATCTCGTGCCGTAGTATCCAGTCCCGGAATGGCGCCGGAAAGAAGCTGGATCCATCAAAAGGCGGGTAGGCCATCGTACGGTGTTCGACAGGCTAGAATCAACGGCTTCGCCGATTGACGCCCGGGAATACGATAAAGATACGGGAACGCACCGCGAAGCGTCCGTACCACGTTTTCCGCCCGACAGCGGTTCGGATGAATTTCGATGATGATCGCCCCGATACGGGCGAGCAATGCCTCCTGGCCGACGAGGAACGCTTCTTCCGATCCCTCGATGTCGATTTTCATGAGATCGACGAATGGAGAGCCGACACGAGCCAGCACGCTTGCAAGGCCAAGCGTCGGGACGGCCTCGTCGCCTTCGGCCTCAGATACGTGGCTTCCTGTACTGCTGGCCGCATTGGCAAAGCGGACCGTCGTATCGTCACGCCACGCGGCGTATCGCGCGCAGTGCCACCGGAGACCGCCATTCAAATCTGCGTTCTTTGCGAGAAGCTGAAACGTCGCCGCGCTCGGTTCGAGCGCGTGTACGACCGCTTCCGGACAAAGAGAGAAGACATACAGCGAAAAGGCGCCGATATTCGCGCCAAGATCGACGATGACGGGCTTCTGCCGATTCAAGAGCTGGTCGATGAAGGCATATTCACGGCCGATCATGACCTCTTCCACGCCGGGCCAGTCGCGCCACCGCGCAACGAAATGAAGCTTGTCGAAGGTGAATGGAAACGGATGTTCCGGCTTGGAACGCCCTTGAATCGCGAAGGCGAGTGCTTGGCCGAGACCTCCGCTGAGCTGCCGCGCCTTCCAGGCGCAACTTGCGATGATTTTCGCGGAACCGATCATGAATATTTCACCGTCTCATGCGGCGGTTTGCACCCGATCCGTCAAAAGCTTGTCATAAAGGCATCGGAAATGCTGAGCCACTGCATCAAGCGAGAAATTTTCCTTGATGCGCTCCCGAGCACGGGCGCCCCACGCCGCCCTTTCCACCGGGCTCAGGCCGGCTAGTCTCATGATTCCCTGCGCGAGCGCGCCGGCGTCCATCGGTGGAACCACGAAACCCGTATCACCGACGAGCCAGCCCGCATCGCCGACGTCGGTTACGACGCACGGCACGCCACAGGCCATGGCTTCGCCGATCACGTTCGGGAATCCCTCGCTGCGAGAAGAGAGGCAGACGATGTCCAATCCGGCCAGCAATGCGGGCACGTCGGAGCGCTGGCCGAGCATGACGACGCGCTGATCGAGCCCGAGCGCCGCGACCCTCGATGCCAAATGTCCGTTTTCCCGGTCGACGCCGGCCCCTGCCATTACGAAACGGGCCTGCGGCATTCTCATTGCAACCTGCGCGGCCGCATCGAGAAAGCAGTCATGATCCTTGTGCGGATGGTAGCGGGCGATCAGCCCGATCAGTAACGCGTCCTCAGGCAGGGCAAGGCTGGCCAGCAGCCGTGATCGTGCGGCCGGATCAGGGCGGAAGAGCGACAAATCGAACCCGTTCGGGACGACATGCCTGCGCCAATGAACGTAGCCGAGCCGTTCATGCTGTTCGGCACTGACAACGGAATTATAAATTATCGCCTGCGGCAGGCGCGACAACAATGCCGATGAACGTACGATGCGCGCCGTGCGCGGCTTCTCCCAGCCGAGGTCATAGATGGAATGGCGGATATTCCATACGAGCGGGAGTCGGCGCGCAGCGCCGACCCATGCGAGGGTCGCTGCCAAGTTGCCATGATACATCCAGCCCTGAATGATAGCCGTTTCCGGGCGCCGTGCGGCCGCCAGAACGCGCATGAAGGATTTGAGCGGGGGGGTTCCGGAACGCGGCATGCCCAGCGTCTCGACGCGCGCACCCGTGCGCGTGATCAGGGGGCCGACATCGCCTTCCGTCGAAAGCGAGATGATCCGGTGCCGGAAGACGGCGAGCGGACCCGACTTCACCAGGCGATACAACGCCATCTCGGCTCCGCCGGTCTCGAGTCCGGCGATGAAATGCAGGATCTCGCGTGTCGGATTGGGCCGGGAGGTCATCGGTATCGGGCTTCGAAGGCGACGCCTGGATCTTCCGGCGGTTCGTCGAACCAGAGGCGCTTCCAGGCGAGCGCCATCAGGATGCTCCAAAGGAAATGATGCCAGTTGCGCGCGCCGGAAAGGTGCTCGCGCCAATGGCGATGGATCACGTCGGCATCGAACAGTTCATCATTCTCCAAACGGCTTCGATCAAGGAGCGATTCGGCCCAGTCGCGCAGTTCGCCGCGCAGCCATTGTCCGATCGGCACCGCAAAGCCTTGTTTCGGGCGGTCGAGAAATTCAGCCGGAATGTGCCGGTACGCTACCTGCCGGAGGGCCCATTTCGAAATGCCGCCTGAGATCAGCAGCTTCGGCCCGAGCGTGCCGGCAAATTCGATGACATCGTCGTCCAAGATCGGAACGCGAGCCTCGAGGCTGACGGCCATGCTCGCGCGATCCAGCTTGGTCAGGATGTCGTTCGGCAGGTACGTGACGAAGTCGAGCTCCTGCAGGGCGCGCTCGTACGGCAGGTCGTCGCGCAAATCGAGGATCGCGCCCGATGGATTTGCGCCGGGCACGATCGGTCGATCGGGCGGCCAATGCGTCATCAAGCGCCGATAAAGATCGGTCCGATCCATCGCCTCCAGCAGTCGAGTCGCCTTGTGGAGCCGATCGCCTGAAAGCCAGTGGCGGTTGCCGAGCATCCGATCCCAGGCTTTCGGCGGAACCATCCGGATCGCGGCGCCGACCAGGGACCGCATTGCCTGCGGCACGGACGAGATGATCGGGGCAAGGGAGCGCGCCTGGTGATAACGGCGATAACCGGCAAAAAGCTCGTCGCCGCCGTCGCCCGACAGCGCGACCGTTACGTGTTCGCGCGTTATGCCGCTCAGGAAGAGCGTCGGCAGTGCCGAGCTATCGCCAAAAGGCTCGTCGAACCAACGCGGAAGGTTCGGGACGATGCCAACCGCATCGCGTTCCGTCAGGAGGACTTCGGTATGATCCGTCCCCAGATGTGCCGCGATGCGGCGCGCGTGGTACGCCTCGTCGAATCCGGCCTCGGTAAAACCGATCGTGAACGTTTTGACGCGATCCGTGCGCTGCGCCTGCATCAGCGCGACGACCGTCGAGCTGTCGACGCCGCCGGAAAGGAAGGCGCCCAACGGCACGTCCGAAACCATGTGGCTTCGAACCGCCGCCGCGATCGTATTCTCGAGCGCATCGATGACCTGATCGGTCGGTTCAGCGTGCCGCGTAACGTGAAATACTCGACGTATCCAGTAGCGTTCGGCGACAGCATCGCCCTCGCCGTTGATCGTGACGAAATGGCCTGGATCGACCTGCCGGATGCCTCGTAGAATTGATTTCGGCGCCGGCACGTAACCGAGCGACACATAGGCTTGCAGGGCGTCGCGGTCGATTTCGAGGCGACCTCGCGCAGCAGCAAAGAAGGGCTTCAGCTGCGAGCCGAAGATGAGCGCGCCGCCGACCCAGCCCCAGTAGAGAGGCTTGATTCCGACGCGGTCGCGTGCGAGCACCAGCTCGCGCCGTTCACGGTCCCACAGGGCGAAAGCGAACATTCCGTGGGCGCGGCGGAGTGCTTCCTTTATCCCCCAGCATTCGATCGAGCGAACCAGGACCTCGGTGTCGGATGTGCCGACGAAGACGCTCCCCTTCTCTTGCAGCTCGCGCTTCAGGGTGCGGAAATTGTAGATTTCGCCGTTATAGGTGATGACATAGCGTCCGTCGCGCGACGCCATCGGCTGGGAGCCGGTTGGTGACAGATCCAGGACCTTGAGCCGTCGATGGGCGAGGACCACGCCGGCCGCCGCATCATGCCAGATACCTTCGCCATCCGGGCCGCGGTGACGGAGGCTCGCCGACAGGGCGCCGCCGAGTTGGCCGAGCCGCGCCGCCGATTCGCCCTTGGGATTCCAGTAGCCGGCGATGCCACACATCAGTGTCGGCCTTCGGCGTGTTCAGTAACGTCGCGATACACGTCGGTCGTGCGGCTGACCATCGCGTCAATACTGAAGTTGGCTTGTACGTGCTCCCACGCGCGGGCGGCGATCTCGGTGCGGAGCGCACGGTCGCGCGCAAGCCGTTCGAGCGCCGACGCGAAGCCGCTGACATCGCCGGCGTCGGCCAGCACGCCGCACCGGCCGTGGTCCAGGATTTCGGGGATTGCGCCCGCGCGCGATGCGACGATCGGGATGTGGCGAACCATCGCCTCCAGGAGCACGAGGCCAAGGCCTTCCCACCGCGACGGCAATGCCAGCACGTCGAACGCCGGCATGAGCGAGGCCGCATCTGGCTTATAACCAAGGAACCGCACGTGCCGAAGCCCCAGCGCCGCGGCCAGACGCTTCAGCTCTTCTTTCTCCTCGCCCGTACCCACCAACATGGCATGAGCATCGGGAAGGGCCGCAAGTGCCCGCAGAAGGGTCGGCACGTCCTTCTGTGCGGTAAGTCGGCCGATGAAGCCGACGGTGAACGCGTCTTGCGGGATTCCCAAGCGATTGCGCAGCTCCTCTCGGGTCGGCTGAGGGCCGGAAGGGGGCCTGATGCCGTAATGCACCACCGCGATGCGCGCCGGATCGAGGCCGACCACCCGCACGAGATGGGTGCGGATGTGCTCGGAGATCGCAATCGTGCGCGCCGTCATCTTGTCGAGCAAACGCAGCCGCAGACGCCAGCTCGGGCGCGCAAACCACGGTTCGTCGTTGTGGACCGTGTCGACGATCTTGGTATTCCCGGTCATCCATGCCGCGAGACGCCCGAGCTGCGAGGCGTGGGGCAAATGCGTATGAATGATACGATCCCGACGTTGCGCGAGCGCCAGCACGAGCCGCGGCAGCATGAATGCGCGTGTGGCACGCCCAACGATTTTCGTCAGGATCTGCTCATGCACGAGCGGCAGTACGGCGATTCCCTCCTTGCGCAGGTTTTCGATCTTCAGATGAAGTCGCGGTCCGTGACGGGCGATCAGCATGATGAGCTCGACGTCCAGCCCGGCTTGAACCTGCGCCGCCATGAGCGTGAACAGATGGTTCTCTGCGCCGCTGAACACGGCGCCATCGTCGCGATCGGCAAAAGCCATGATGTGCGACACACGCAACGCGGGCCCGGTTCTGCTCATTCGATGTCCTCGAGGATCCGGACATAGGCGTCGACGGTTCGTGAAAAATCGAACCGATGCGCGCTCGCCCTGGCATTGCGACCGAGCATCGTGCGCAGGGTATCATCGTCCCGCAATCGGACGAGCGCGTCGCGCAGTGCGCCCGGGTCGCTGTACGGTACAAGAAGACCGGTCTTCTCGTGGGAGATGACTTCGGCGTTGCCGCCCGCCGCCGATGCCACGCAGGCGAGACCGCATGCCGACGCCTCGAGCAGCGTGTGAGACAGGCCCTCGTAGTTGGACGGGAGGACCAGCACGTCGGCCTCCCTCATCATGTCCTTGACGGCGGACTCTGGCCGTCGCCCCGCGAACCGAATGTGCTCGGTACCCGGAAGCTGGCGCCGCAGGGCCGACAACAGCGGAAGCTCGGGGCCGTCGCCGACGATGGTGACCTCGATCCCCTGCAGCCCGGCGGCGGCCAGGAGCAAGGTTTCGACGCCTTTCCAATTGGTCAGGCGCCCGACGAACAGAACCCGCAGCGGTCCATTCCGTGGCGGCTGCGATGCGGTGCTCCAATCCTCGAGGGATATGCCGTTCGGAACGACGCGCAGCTTCGACTCCGGAACGCCCCAGCCCGCGACGATGCGCTTCAGATACGCGCTCGGCGTTACGATGATCGATGCACGCTCCATATATCTTTTGCGCTTGCGCGCGAGCGCGCCGAGGCGGGCATCGGTCGGCAGGGTTTGCTGAAACGCGTCGAAGTCGAGCGTCGTCAGGCCGGCATTCCGCGCCGTCTCCCAGACCGTATCGCCGACGATCTTCAGCACATATCGCCGCGGCACGATGCGGGCCACGTCGTCGACATAGGATTCCAAACCGTTGACCAGGATGCGGCTGTGGCGCGCGAGCTCCTGCG
>CALANV010000014.1 GCA_937926175.1 uncultured Rhodospirillales bacterium
TTCGCTCGCGCTTCCGCGCTGAACCTCACGTCCTTCGCTGCCATAATTCAGTCCTTAGCTGTTAAAGGAGTTTCTCAAATTCGAGCGGAGCGCGAATATCAATCGATAATGCCAAGAATATCCGACTCTTTTATGATCAGATATTCCTCACCATCGATCTTGACCTCGGTCCCCGACCACTTGCCATAAAGGACCTTGTCACCGACCTTCACGTCCATCGGCAGAAGCTTGCCGGACTCGTCCCGGCCGCCCGGGCCGACGGCGACGACCTTACCCTGCATCGGCTTCTCCTTGGCGGTGTCCGGAATGATGATCCCGCCCTTGGTGCGCTCTTCGGCCTCGATCGCCTTGACCAGCACACGGTCATGCAGCGGCTTGAACTTCGTCGCCATAACCCTCTCTCCTTGCTCGGAATTCAGTGAGAGCGTTAGCACTCTCGTCAAATAAGTGCCAGACCGTAGTCGCCGCTCCCGGCGATGTCAACGCCGGCGGCTCGAATCCCGCCCCAGCCACCCCTTGTCCTATCCCTATAGGCGGCGCGCCAGGGTGACCATCTCGCGCCCAACCACGAGCTGAAACTTCGGCATGATCACGGCACAACGATCGTACGGGGCGCGGATCTCGTCTTCCCCATCATGGCCGATGAGTTCGCCCGCCGCAAACTCCTCGAATCCTTCCAGATGCCGGGTGAAGCATGCCGACGGCCCCTTGCATATCCGGACCTCGGAAATCTCGTAGATGTCCGGCTTCGTATCCGGTACGGGCGCGATCCATGCCGCCGCGAAATCAGGATCGAGCATGCCGAACCGGTCGAGGAAGCGCAGCGTGGTCTGGATCGCCACCTCTCCCGAGCGTTGCGCGAAGTGCTGGCCGCATTCCACGACAAGGGCCGTATTGGGTGCATCTGGATCGCCGAACTTGCCGTACTCGATCAGCAGTCCGCCCGCGTGCTTGGCCCCCGGCGAGACGATATGCGTCGTCGGCGTCCTGAGATCCGTCGCCAGCCGTCGCGCCTTGTCCAGCGCCGCATAGACAAGCATCGGCCGTACCGCATAGGTCGTCGAATGAATGTCCAGCAGCGCATCCGCGGCCGCATAGACGGGCAGCAATTCCCGCGCCCGCCGCACTTCCTCGGCGCGATCATCGCCGGCCAGGATGTCCTGGCTCCAAACGCGATTGAAGTCGCGATCGACGAAACGATTGTCGAGCGGGCGTTCACGATCGAACCGTTCATAGGCAGCAACGTTCGCGAAGCTCAGCGTCAACGTCCCGTGCCGTGGACGTACGGCGTGCTTGAGCAGCCACAAGAGGGCCGTGACGCCGCAGAACTCGTTCCCGTGCGTGAGCGCATTGACCACCACGTGCGGCCCCGGACGACCGGATGCGAAGCGGTGGACGTAATCGATCCCCGTGTTGCCATGACGAAGTCCGGATATGTCGACGGGCAGGACTTCGATCGGGGCCGGACAGGCTGAAGACATGATCGAGACGAGGGCAAGGTTCCTGGTTTCAGGGCAGTTCTGACACGTTGCCGGCCGAAAGGGAACCGTCCGCGCGTTCGGCACCCCCGCCTGCGACGTCGCGATGACGGTCGCCCCCATGTGCTTGCGCCCGCAACGGAATTGTGTATATTCGCGCGCTTCATATGCTCCCCGGCGGGAGGGTCCCGCCTGGGCGTTTCTCCTTGCCGGCATAGCCGGTTAGACACGGGGCGCGCATCGGCTGGCGCCGAACCGCACCGGGTCGATTAGCCATAAGGAGCCATATAGATGCCGTTCTACGAGAACGTGTTTCTTGCGCGCCAGGACATTTCGCCCGCGCAGGTCGATGCCCTGGCAGATACGTTCACCGCGATCATCACCGAACGCGGCGGTCGCGTCACCAAGCGCGAGTACTGGGGCCTTCGCAATCTTGCCTACCGCATCAAGAAGAATCGGAAGGCCCATTACGTCCTT
The DNA here is from genome assembly GCA_937926175.1 of uncultured Rhodospirillales bacterium. Classification (GTDB taxonomy): domain Bacteria; phylum Pseudomonadota; class Alphaproteobacteria; order CACIAM-22H2; family CACIAM-22H2; genus CALANV01. Next base: position 1,956 of record CALANV010000014.1, read on the forward strand.
CTCAACATCGATGCACCCGCGCCGGCCGTGCACGAGATGGAGCGCACCATGCGTCTCAACGAGGACGTCCTGCGGTTCTTGACCGTGCGCGTCGACAGTCTGGAAGACGGTCCGTCGGTCATGATGCAGCGCCGCGAGGAACGCGCCGACCGTAGCCCGCGTCGCCGCGAGCCCGAGGAGAGCGCGGCGCGTGAAAGCGACCGCGCCGAAGGAGGTGAGTGATGAACGCGACCACGTCTGATCGTCCCGCAGCAGCACCCGCAGCGACCAGCAGTTTCGGCGGACGGCGCCCGTTCTTCCGTCGCCGGAAGACCTGCCCCTTCTCGGGCCCGAACGCCCCGAAGATCGACTACAAGGACGTGAAGCTGCTTCAGCGCTTCATCTCCGAGCGTGGCAAGATCGTTCCGTCACGGATCACCGCCGTGTCGGCGAAGAAGCAGCGCGAGCTCGCCCAAGCGATAAAGCGCGCCCGCTTCCTGGGACTGCTGCCGTACGTCATTACCTGACCGGACAGCAGGCTGCAGCTATGCCGGCAAGCCAACTGTTGGTGGCGGCCGGTGCGGGCTTGGTGGGGGCGATGCTTTTCGCAAGCCTCATCACCGGCTCCGTCGCCGCTTTCATCCTGGCGTATCTGGCGCCGCTGCCGCTGTTTGCCGTCGGGCTTGCCCTCGGCGTCGGCGCGGCGGCGGTCGCCGCCGCTGCTGGCACGCTTGCGGTTCTTGCGGTGGGCGGTCTGTTGCTTGGAACGCTTTTTGCGCTCCTCAACGCGGTGCCCGCGGCGTTCATTTCGCGCCAGGCACTTCTCAACCGGACCACCGCGGACGGGCGGGTCGAATGGTACCCGCCGGGGCGGCTGGTGCTATGGCTCGCCGGGGTGGCAACGGCGGTCTTCACCGTGCTTGTGCTGGCAACCGCCTCGCTGCCGGGCGGGCTTGAAGGCTTCACGCGCGAGTTCCTGATGCGCGCCTTCCAGCCGGCCGACGAGACCTCGCCCAACGCCCTTGGCCTTCCGGCCGAGTCCGCGGCGCAGCTGGCCGCCGACCTTGCACGCTATCTTCCAGGGATCGTTGCCGTTTCCTGGATGGTGATGATGGCGGTGAACGGTGCGCTCGCCGAGGGCGTACTCGTGAGGTTCGGTCTCAATCGCCGGCCGGCCCCGCGCGTCGCAGACATCGAGCTGCCGAAGTGGCTTCCGCTCGGACTGGCCATTGCCGCGGCCGGCGCTTTCATGCCGGGTACGGCCGGGTTCATAGGCGGAAACCTGCTGCTGATTGCACTTGCCACGTTCACGTTCGCCGGGCTGGCCGTCGTGCATACGCTTGCAGAGAGTTGGAACAATCGTCCCCTGTGGTTGCTCGTCATCTACAGTCTGACGATCGTCTTTACATGGCCGGCGGTACTTCTCGCCGTGCTTGGCATCATCGAAACCTGGCTCGGGCTGCGCCAGCGCCTGGTGCGCCCGCCGCAGACCTGAATTCAGGAGGAAGGAACATGAGTCTAATGGAAGTGATCCTGCTCGAGCGCATCGAGGCGCTCGGCCAGATGGGCGATGTCGTGAAGGTCAAGCCCGGCTATGCGCGAAACTTCCTCTTGCCGCAGAAGAAGGCGCTGCGGGCGACGAAGGAAAATCTCGCCTATTTCGAGAGTCAGCGAGCGCAACTCGAAGCCCAGAATCTCAAGCGCCGGCAGGATGCCGAGGCTGTCGCCCAGAAGCTAGACGGCCTGCAGGTCGTAATCCTGCGACAAGCTGGTGAAACCGGCCAGCTCTACGGTTCGGTGTCGACCCGTGATATTGCCAATGCCGTCACTGAGGCCGGGTTTACCGTCGACCGCCGGCAGGTTCTGCTCGATCAACCGATCAAGAGCCTAGGCATCTTCAAGACACGCGTGGCCCTTCACCCCGAGGTGATCGTGACGATCTCGGTTAACGTCGCACAGTCGGAAGAGGAAGCGGCCATGCAGGCCGCCGGCAAATCGCCGCGTCAGCCGACTGAAGGGGCAGCACCGGCCGAAGCAGCCGGACAGGTTGAGGCGGCGCAGCAGTCTGCATCCTCCGCCGCCGAGGCGGCCGAAACCGCGGGCGAGCAGACACAGAGCAAGAAATCAAGCTGATTCCGGTCAGCTCGCGACGTGTCGCATGCCGCTTGAGGGCCCGGCAGTACGCTGCCGGGCCCGTTTGTTTTACCCGCTCCGCAATCCCGTGATCCCATGCGCTTTCGCTTCTTACGGCGTTTACCAAGTGACGCGCGGAGAGCAGCGCAGGCTTGCGAGTATCTTGGCGCCGTCAAGCTTTACAGATACATGCCGTTTGCATTTATTAGTGGTAGCTGGTTCGTCACTGTGGGCCGCGGCTGCCGTCGCCGAGCAGAGGGATCATGCTTCTCGCTTCTTTCCTCTTTCGCCAAATCATCAAGATCGGTCGTCTTACCGTCATCGATCATCTTGGGCGTCAGTATGTTTTCGCCGGTGCCGCGGGCCCCAATGTCACAATTCGGCTGCATGATGCGGCGACCGCGCGGAAAATCGCACTCAACCCCAGACTGTACATCGGCGAGGCATACATGGACGGCCGCCTCACCATCGAGGAGGGGGACGTCTACAGCTTCCTGGAGTTCTGCGCCCTGAACTCCACGGCGCTCGATCGCAATTTCCTGCTCGACCTCGCCTATCGCATCCAAATCCTCCTCCGCCGCTTCCAGCAGTACAATCCGGTCGGCAAATCGCGCGAGAATGTCGCGCACCACTATGACCTGTCTGGCCGGCTTTACGAGCTGTTCCTCGATGCCGACCGCCAATATTCCTGCGCGTACTTCACCTCCGATAACGACAGCCTCGAGGTCGCGCAGGAGAACAAGAAGCGTCACATTGCCGCGAAGCTGTTACTCAAGCCCGGGTGCAAGGTGCTTGACATCGGATCCGGGTGGGGCGGGCTTGGTATTTATCTTGCCAAAGTTGGTGGCGCCGACGTGACCGGCATCACGCTGTCGGCCGAGCAGCACAAGGTATCGAACGAGAGAGCCGCTGCTGCCGGTCTGAGCGGGCGTGTGCGGTTCGAAATGCGGGACTATCGCGAGCAAACCGGGAAGTTCGACCGCATCGTATCGGTCGGAATGTTCGAGCATGTCGGCGTCAATCATTATCGCGAGTTCTTCGAGAAGATTCGTGATCTCCTCACCGACGACGGTGTTGCACTGCTGCATTCGATCGGACGCGCCGATGGCCCCGGAACGACGAATCCCTGGCTACGGAAGTACATTTTTCCGGGTGGCTACTCTCCGGCACTGTCCGAAGTCCTGCCGGTCGTCGAGCGCACCGGTCTGTTCGTCACGGATATCGAGATCCTGCGTCTCCATTACGCCCAGACGCTGCGTGAATGGCGCCGGCGCTTCGAGAAGGCGCGCGACCAGATCAAGGCGCTCTACGACGAACGGTTCTGCCGGATGTGGGAGTTCTATCTCGCCGGCAGCGAGCTTGCGTTCCGCTATCAAGGTCACATCGTCTTCCAGATGCAGCTCGCGAAACGCGTGGACGCCGTTCCGCTCACCCGCGATTACATCCTGGAGTGGGAACGTGCAAATGCCGGCCGCGACACCATCGCCGCATAGGCGCACACAGGCGCCGTAGGCAAGGCATGACGAAGCCGCTAAGGCCGGGCGGCATGCCCCCTAGCAAGCTCGGCCAAATCGGTCGTGCGGTGCTGGCGGCCGAAGTTATCCACGATATACATATATCTCACCGACGAATCGGCGTTGTAACGGAACGAGCCGGCGAGTAGCCTTGCACGCGTTCCTGTCTGTCAGTGCTGGCGCCATGGAAACCGTCGCGCGTCCCAATTTCGGTACCGTTCGGAATGAGGGAGATCTCTCATCGTTGCGCACGCCACCGCACAACTTTGAGGCGGAAATGGCGCTTCTCGGCGCGCTCCTCGCCAACAACAAGGCGTTCGACAAGGTCGCCGAGTTTCTCCGGCCGGAACACTTTGCAGACGAGCGGCATGGCCGGATCTTCGATGCGTGCGCAAAGCTGATCCAGCGCGGCACGATTGCCAATCCGGTCACCCTGAAAAACTATTTCGAGCAGGACAACACGCTTGCGGATATTGGCGGCGCACAGTATCTCGCCCGTTTGGCAGGGTCCGTGGTCACGGTAATCAACGCCGTCGATTATGCGCGTACGATTCACGATCTCTTCCTGCGCCGCCAGCTCATCAACATCGGCGAAGAGATCATCAACAACGCTTACAGCTACGACCTCGAGACGACCGCCGCACAACAGATCGAAGCCGCCGAACAGAAACTTTTCGAACTCGCCAAGTCGGGCGAGTACGAAGGCGGCTTCCGCCGCTTCGGAGAGGCCCTGGCGGTCGCAATCGACATGGCCGAGCAGGCCTATAAACGGGACAGCCATGTCACGGGGGTCACGACCGGTCTCGACGATCTCGACAAGAAACTCGGCGGCCTCCACCCGTCAGATCTGATCGTCCTCGCCGGCCGGCCGTCGATGGGCAAGACTGCGCTTGCGACCAAGATCGCATTCAGCGCTGCCGCCGCCTACAAGGAGAGACGACGCGAAGACGGCACCATCGAGGTCGTCGAAGGCGCGAAGGTGGCGTTCTTCTCCTTGGAAATGTCCGCGGAACAGCTTGCCACGCGTATCCTGTCGGAAGAGACGGAGATCCCCTCCGACAAGATCCGGCGCGGTGAAGTCCGCGGTGAGGACTTTCCGAAGTTCGTCGAAGCGAGCAAGCGGCTCGCCACGATCCCGCTGTTCATCGACGACACGCCGGCATTGTCGATTTCGGCGTTGCGGACCCGGGCGCGACGCCTTCAGCGGACCCACGGCCTGGGCCTGATCGTCATCGACTATCTTCAGCTCCTGACCCCGACGCCCGGCACCAGGTCCGAAAACCGGGTCCAGGAAATCTCGGCGATCACCCGGGGACTCAAGGCGCTCGCCAAGGAGCTGAACGTACCGATCCTTGCATTGTCCCAGCTGTCTCGCGCCGTCGAACAACGCGAGGACAAGCGGCCGCAGCTCGCGGACCTGCGCGAATCCGGTACGATCGAACAGGACGCGGACGTCGTGATGTTCGTCTATCGCGAGGAGTATTATCACTCGCGCGCCGAGCCGGGTCGTCGTCCGGACGAAAGCGAAGAGAAATTCCTCGACCGGCTCGAGCGGTGGAAGCAGCGCGCCGAAGAGATCCATAACGTGGCCGAGGTCATCATCGGCAAGCAGCGCCACGGTCCCATCGGCACGGTACGGCTGTTCTTCGACGGCAACTACACCAAGTTCGGCAACCTGGCCCAGAGCGACCACTACTCCGATGGTGAGTGATGCGGCGGAGGGCCTTCCGTCCCAGTCGATTCTGACGATCGACGTTGGGGCTGTCGTCGCCAACTACCGGACATTGTGTGCCCGGCTGACGCGCGCCCGCTGTGCGGCAGTCGTCAAGGCCGACGCCTACGGCCTGGGCGCGGCACGCATCGCGCCGGCCCTTGCCGCGGCCGGATGCCGGGACTTCTTCGTGGCACAGCTGAGCGAAGCCATCGCCCTGCGCCAGGTCCTTCCGGCCGGCCGGCGTATCTATGTTCTGAACGGGCTGCTTCCGGGCGAGGCGGATGAATTCCGGCAGAATCACCTCATTCCAGTCCTCAACGACCCCGGTCAGGTCAAGGAATGGGCATTCGCGGGGCATCGCGCCGGCGAAAAGTTGCCGGCCGCTCTACATCTCGACACGGGTATGTCGCGGCTCGGGCTGACGCCCGACGAGGCCCGGCGGCTGGCCGCGGAGTCGGACGTGATCGACCAGCTCGACCTGCAACTCGTCATGAGCCATCTGGCGTGTGCCGACGAGCCCGAACATCCGCTCAACGAGCGACAATTGCAGGAATTCACGTCCCTGCGCCGGCTTTTCGGCGACCGGGCCGCCAGCTTTGCCAATTCGTCGGGCATCTTTCTCGGTCCCGCCTATCACTTTGACTTGGCGCGGCCGGGTTGCGCGCTTTATGGCATCAACCCGGTGCCCGGCCGCCCGAATCCGGTCCTGCCGGTGGCCCATCTGCATGCCCGCGTCCTTCAGGTCCGCGAGATTGACCACCCTCAGACCGTTGGCTATGGTGCCACCTACCGCGCGACGACCAGGACGCGAGTCGCGACCGTCGCGGCAGGCTACGCGGACGGGTGGCTCCGGACGCTCAGCAATCGCGGCAGCGCCTATGTCGGCGATATCCGCGTCCCGATCATAGGTCGCGTATCCATGGATCTCATCACGATCGACGTCTCTTCCGTGCCGGACATCCGCATAGGTCAGACCGTTGAACTCATGGGGAACCGGCTGTCGGTCGACGATGTCGCAAATGCGGCAGGAACCATCGGCTACGAGGTTCTGACTCGCCTCGGCTCCCGGCTCCAGCGCCGCTATATCAACGAACCTCCCCCAGCCGGGGCATGAACTTTCTCGCAACGATCGGCCGCATCTTCATCGCCTTTCTCGAGGTGAACGGGCGCATCGCGCTCTTCGCCGGCGAGGCTGTCTCGCACTGCGTGCGCCCGCCGTGGTACCCGAAGATGATCGTCCGGCAGATGATCGATATCGGGTACTTCTCGCTGCCCGTGGTGGGGCTCACCGCCCTGTTCACCGGGATGGTCCTGGCGTTGCAGAGCTATACCGGGTTCGCCCGGTTCTCGGCCGAGAGCGCGGTTGCAACCGTCGTCGTCCTGTCGATGACCCGCGAGCTCGGTCCCGTCATTGCGGGTCTGATGGTCGCCGGGCGCATCGGCGCCTCGATGGCGGCGGAGATCGGAACGATGCGCGTGACCGAGCAGATCGATGCTCTGACCACGCTCTCGACGAATCCGTTCAAGTATCTGGTCGCCCCGCGCCTGATTGCCGGTTTGACGATGCTGCCGCTGCTCGTGCTCGTCGCGGACATCATCGGCGTATTCGGCGGCTATCTCGTCGGCGTCTACAAGCTGAACTTCAATCCGGCCGCTTATCTCAAGCAGACCGTGGATTATCTCGAGTTGATGGACGTGGTCTCGGGCCTGGTGAAGGCGGCAGCGTTCGGGTTCCTTGTATCACTCATGGGCTGCTTCCACGGCTACTACAGCCAAGGCGGCGCACAGGGAGTCGGCCGGGCAACGACCAATGCCGTGGTGTCGGCGTCGATCCTGATCCTGATCTTCAACTACGCCATCACCGAGATCTTCTTCGCAACGCGATGAGCCGCATGCCGAAGATATCGATCCGCGGCCTCAAGAAGTCGTTCGGGCCGAAGGTCGTGCTCGACGGCGTCGACCTCGACGTCGGCGTTGCCGAATCGGTCGTCGTGATCGGCGGCTCGGGCACCGGTAAGTCCGTCCTTCTCAAATGCATACTCGGGCTCCTGACGCCTGATGAAGGGAGCATCCGCATCGACGGTCAGGAAGTCGTCGGACTAAGGGGGGCCGAACGGGAGGCGGTGAACCGCAAGTTCGGCATGCTGTTCCAAGGCGCCGCCCTTTTCGACTCGCTGACAGTGTGGGAGAATGTCGCGTTCGGTCTATTGACCGCGGGCGACATGAGTCGCCGCGAAGCGCGGGAAATCGCGATCCGCAACCTGGCTGCCGTGGGTCTTCAGCCCGAGGTCGCCGACCTGTATCCGGCGGAACTCTCAGGCGGCATGAAGAAGCGCGTCGGCCTTGCGCGGGCGATCGCGACGCGCCCCGAAATCGTCTTTTTCGACGAGCCGACGACGGGTCTCGACCCGATCATGGCGGACGTGATCAACGACTTGATCTGTCAGTGCGTGAAGGAACTCGGTGCAACGGCGTTGTCGATCACGCACGACATGGTAAGCGCGCGCAAGATCGCCCATCGCATCGCGATGCTTTACGGAGGTAAGATCATTTGGCAAGGGCCCGCCAGTCAGATCGACAACTCCGGAAATCCGTACGTGGACCAGTTCATTCACGGCCGGGCCGAAGGACCGATCCAGATGGAGGTGCGCGCGTGAGCACCCCCCGCTCCTGTCCCTCTGCCCGCGCAGCGAGGTTCCTGGAGCATGGCTAAACGGGACAGCCGGTATGTATGCCAGGAGTGCGGCGCCGTCCACGCCAAATGGATGGGTAAATGCGAAGCCTGCGGCGCCTGGAATACGATCATCGAAGAAGCCGTCGCGGCGCCGGCACCGAAGGGTATCGGCTCCAAACCCGGAACGCGCATCACATTTCACCAGCTGCGCGGCAGCGGCGACCATACCCCGCGCCGCATCACGGGAATTGCTGAATTCGACCGTGTGCTGGGCGGCGGCCTCGTCGTCGGGTCTGCGGTCCTGGTCGGTGGCGACCCTGGTATCGGCAAGTCCACCCTCCTGCTGCAGGTCACTGCGGCGCTGTCGAACCTGGCGTCGGTTGCATACATTTCCGGCGAGGAAGCGATCGACCAGGTCCGTATGCGGGCCGCACGCCTGGGGCTTGCCGACGCGCAAGTCGCTCTCGCCTCGGCAACGAACCTGCGCGACATACTCGCCAGCCTCGATGCGCCGGACGCGCCAGCGATCGTCGTCGTCGACTCCATCCAGACCATGTACATCGACACGCTGGACTCGGCACCGGGTACAGTGGCTCAGGTCCGCGCCTGCGCCGGAGAGCTCATCCGGCTCGCCAAGCGGCGGGGCGTCACGGTCATCCTCGTCGGCCATGTCACCAAGGAAGGCCTGATCGCCGGCCCGCGGGTGCTGGAGCACATGGTCGACACCGTTCTCTATTTCGAAGGCGAGCGCGGACACCAGTTCCGCATCCTACGGTCGGTCAAGAACCGCTTCGGACCGACGGACGAAATCGGCGTCTTCGAAATGACCGATGCAGGCTTGGTCGAGGTCGCGAACCCTTCGGCACTGTTCCTTGCCGATCGGCACGGCGAGGTGAGCGGCGCCGCCGTCTTCGCCGGTATGGAGGGGACCCGTCCGGTCCTCGTCGAGGTTCAGGCGCTGGTCGGACCGGCGGGCTTCGGCACGCCCCGGCGTGCCGTGGTCGGTTGGGATTCCGGGCGACTTGCCATGGTGCTCGCGGTCCTCGAGACACGCTGCGGCCTTGCATTCGGCGCCAGCGATGTCTACCTGAACGTCGCGGGCGGCTTGCGCATTACCGAGCCCGCTGCCGATCTGGCCGTGGCGGCGGCGCTCGTCTCCTCGCTTACGGGTCAGCCCGTCCCAGAGGAAACCGTCGTTTTCGGCGAGATCGGACTGTCGGGCGAGGTACGCCCGGTCGGACAGCTGGAGGCGCGCCTTAAGGAGGCGGCAAAGCTTGGTTTCAGCAAGGCCCTCATCCCGCCGCGCCGGCGCGCAGGACGCGGCACCGGCGACCGTGACGGAACGATCGAAACGCGGGAGATTGCCCGGCTCGGCGATCTCGTCGCGCTGTTCGGAGGATCGGCACGGCGCATCGACCGCCGGGACCGCCAACCGGCACGGCTGGATTAGGCCCGAACTCGAAGTGCCAGATCGATGAATGCCGCCGACCTCATCGTCATTGCCGTCCTCCTGGTGTCCGGACTCATCGCGCTCATGCGGGGCTTCATCCGGGAGGTCCTGTCGCTCGCGGGATGGGTCGGTGCCGCATTCGTGACGCTGTGGAGTTTCGCCTATGCCCGCCCCTATGCGCGCGACCTGATCTCCCATCCGGTTCTTGCCGATATCGCGGCCGGCGTCTCCCTGTTCGTGATCAGCCTGGTCCTGTTTTCCGTCGTCAGCAATGCCGTTGGTAATCTGGTGCGCGGCAGCGGCCTCAATGCGCTGGACCGAACGCTCGGCTTCGTGTTCGGGCTGGCCCGCGGCCTCGTTGTCATGGGCCTGATCTATCTTGCAATGGTTCTGTGGATGTTTCCCGCGCCGGCCGACCGGCCGATCTGGATCCGGGAAGCACGCACGTTGCCGCTTGTCGAGGCGACGGCCGATCTCCTGCGAAATCTCGCGCCGCCCGAGTTCCGTGGACGCGCCCACATGGCCGAAGACGAGGTCGACCGGAAGATCCGCCAAGCTCGGGACGCGCAGCGCGCGCTCGAAGCGCTCGGCATCCCGACCGTTAATACGCCTGCATCCCAATCCGAAACCGGCTATAAATCCGACGTCCGCCGGGATCTGGAACGATTGATCCAGAACGCCGAACCGCAAGGCCAGAAGAACCGATGATGGCCGGAGCCGAACAGATGATGACGACCAATCCGCTCGACGACGACAAGCTCCGCGAGGAATGCGGAATTTTCGGCGTCTATGGGCACAAGGACGCCGCCGCTCTCACGGCGCTCGGTCTGCACGCCCTGCAGCACCGCGGGCAGGAGGCGACGGGCATCGTGACCTGCGATGGTGTCCAGTTCCATTCGCATCGCGGTCTCGGGCACGTCGGCGACAACTTCGGCTCGGAGGCCGTCATGTCGCGACTTAAAGGCGCGATGGCGATCGGCCACAATCGTTACGCGACGACAGGCGACACGATCCTGCGCAACGTGCAACCGTTGTTCGCGGAGTTCGACTTCGGCGGCTTTGCGCTCGGTCACAACGGCAACCTGACGAATGCGCGTCATCTACGCCGCCTGCTCGTGAAGAAGGGCTGCCTGTTCCAGTCGACGACCGATACCGAGGTGATCGTCCATCTGATGGCGATGGCCGGTGGCGAGGTAATCGATCGGCTGATCCAGGCACTGCGGCAGGTCGAAGGCGCCTACTCTCTCGTTGCCCTCACCAAGGAATGCGTCATCGGCGTTCGTGACCCGCTCGGCGTGCGGCCGCTCGTTCTGGGGCGTCTCGACGACGCGTGGATCCTCGCCTCCGAGACCTGCGCCTTCGATATCATCGGTGCCGAGTATGTTCGCGACGTCGAGCCGGGCGAGGTCGTTGTTCTCGAGTCGACCGGATTGCGCTCGATCAAGCCCTTTGCCAAGACGCCGCCGCGTTTCTGCGTGTTCGAGTTCATCTATTTTGCCCGACCGGATTCCGTTATCGACGGAACATCCGTGTACGAGGCCCGCAAACGCATCGGTGCGGAGCTTGCGCGGGAGAGCCCGGTTCCTGCCGACATCGTCGTTCCGGTTCCAGATTCGGGCGTGCCGGCGGCACTCGGTTACGCTGCCGAGGCCGGGATTCCGTTCGAACTCGGCATCATCCGAAATCACTATGTCGGGCGCACGTTCATCGAACCCGCCGATCACATCCGGCACCTCGGGGTGAAACTGAAGCACAACGCCAATCGTGCCAATCTTTCCGGCAAGCGTGTGGTCCTGGTCGATGACTCGATCGTGCGCGGCACGACGTCGAAGAAGATCGTCGAGATGGTGCGTAACGCCGGCGCGACCGAGGTCCACATGCGCATTTCCAGCCCACCGACGACCCATTCGTGCTTCTATGGCATCGATACGCCCGAGCGTGACAAGCTTCTCGCGTTTCAGTACAGCATCGAGGAAATGGCGCGCTTCATCGGCGTCGACTCGCTTGCCTTCGTGTCGATCGACGGGCTGTATCGGGCGATGGGCCTGACGAAGCGGGATCCGGCCATGCCCCGGTTCTGCGACGCCTGCTTCACCGGGGACTATCCGATTGCGCTGACCGACGCCGAGGGCAAGAGCCCTCAGCTGTCGCTTCTCGAGATCGCATAGCCGGCCGACGTCGGCGAAGGTTCACGGACCCGATGCCGACGCGCGTCGGAAGCGTCTTGAGAAGCGTTGCCGACGGACTTGGCGCCGTCGTCGGCGCGGCGCTCTTGAGTCAGGCTCCGGAATTCACGCAGCAGTATATACAGCGGCTTGGAGGGCACCGGGACGAAGCAATGCAGTTCGTTGAGATGCTTCGGGCCCGGGGCGCCGCCGCGCCCGATGCCGTGCTCGCCGCGGCGCAAACCCGTCTCGAAACCCTCAACAATGCCCTCGAGGCCGTCCTTGGCGCAGAGGATCTTGTGCGCCCGCTTGCCCTGATTCGACATATCGAAGGCGAGATCGCGATCGCGACCATCGAGGCCTTCCGGCCGGCCGTTCCGCTGACGCCTGCGGGACTCGTCTATGCCGGGATTGGTCTGATACTTGGCCTCGTCCTGGTCAATGTCGTCTTCGCGCCAGTGAGCTGGTTCTGGAAAAGGCGGAAACACGCATGACTGAAAAGAGATTGATCGGGCGCGTCGCGCTGATCACGGGGGCATCGCGCGGCATCGGCGCCGCCGTCGCAAAACGTTATGCTGCCGAAGGAGCGCACGTCGTCCTGATTGCCCGAACGGTAGGTGCCCTCGAGGAGATGGACGATCAGATCCGCGCGATTGGCGGTAGCGCAACGCTGGTCCCCCTCGACCTGCGAGAACTCGACCGCATCGACCCGCTCGGCCCCGCGCTCTACGAGCGGTTCGGGAAACTCGACATCCTGGTGGCCAATGCGGGACTTCTGGGAACGCTTGGACCGCTTGCCCATCACGATGCCAAACTTTGGGACGATGTAATGACGGTCAACGTGACCGCGAACTGGCGCCTGATCCGGACTCTCGAGCCGCTTCTCCGCCGGTCCGATGCCGGGCGGGCAATCTTCGTAACATCAGGGGCGGCACAGAAGACGCAGGCCTACTGGGGCGCCTATGCGACCTCAAAGGCCGCGCTCAATGCGATGGTCCTGACCTGGGCCGCGGAACTTGCGAAGACGAACATACGGGTAAACCTTCTCAGCCCCGGTCCGCTCCGCACGAAAATGCGGGCACAGGCCTTTCCCGGCGAGAATCCGGAAACCCTCCGCCCGCCGGAAGCGATTACCGAATCGTTCGTCGACCTCGCCTCACCGACATGCACCAGGCACGGCGAGATCGTCCGCGGCTATTAAGCCGCCGGCCTCATTCGGCATCCTACTCCTGCTCCACGTAGGGGTTCTTCGTCTGCCGCAACTGAAACCGAATGACGACGCCGTCGAGCCCGAACGTCTCCCGGAGGCTGTTCGTCAGATAACGCATGTAGTCGTCCGGCAGCGTCGTCAGCCTTGCGCCGAAGATCGCGAATGTCGGCGGCCTCGTCGTGACCTGCTTCATGAACCGCAGGCGCGGCCGCCGCCCGTCGACGAGCGGCGGCGGGTGGCTCGCCGTCACGCCTTCGAGCCACTGGTTGAGCTTCGACGTGGGCAGACGCTTGTTCCAAACCTCGTAGGTGGCGACGATCGCCTTGATCAGGTCATCAAGCTTGCGTCCGTGAAGCGCGGACAGCGTGACGAAAGAGATGCCCCGGACCTGCGGCAGCGACGTCTCGAGTCGATCGCGCAGGCGCCGCAATGCCGCTCGCGGATCCTCGATCAGATCCCATTTGTTGACGGCAATGACGAGCGCACGCCCCTCCTCGGTCACGAGCCGCGCAATCGTCAGGTCCTGTTTTTCGAGCATGAGCGTGGCATCGAGAACCAGGACGACGACCTGTGCCTCTCGGATCGCCCGCAGCGTATCCGATACCGAAAGCCGCTCAAGCCGATCCTCCACCCGGGATTTGCGCCGCAACCCTGCCGTATCGATGAGCCTGAATGCCCGCCCGTGCCACGTCCAAGGGATCTCGATCGCATCCCGGGTGATGCCGGGCTCGGGTCCGGTCAGGAGCCGATCCTCGCCTAGCAATCGGTTGACCAGGGTCGACTTGCCGACATTCGGCCGTCCGACGATTGCGACCCGGATCGGCCGTTCCGGCTCGGTCTCGTCGACCTCTTGCCCGCCGCCCGTCTCAGCCGCGGTATCCTCTGTAATGAACGCCTCGGCCGGCGCCTTGGCCCTCAGCAACGCATGGAGATCCGCCATACCCTCGCCATGCTCGGCCGAGATCGCGACAGGCTCACCGAAACCGAGGGCGTACGCCTCTCCCAGTCCCGCAAGCGCCGCGCGACTTTCGCATTTGTTCGCGACCAGGATGACGTCGCGGCCAAGACGCCGAAGCCATCTGGCGAAATGCTCGTCGAGGGCCGTTACCCCCGCACGGGCATCGATCACGAACAGGACGACGTCGGCGCTACGGACGACCCGTTCGGTCTGGGCCCGCATCCGGGCCTCAAGGGTTGCCTGCGCGGCTGCCTCCAGCCCTGCCGTATCGATCACGTCCAGACGCAGGTCGCCGAGTTGACCTTCGCCGACACGCCAGTCCCGGGTCAGGCCCGGGGTGTCATCGACGAGCGCTGCGCGCCGTCCGACGAGACGGTTATAAAGCGTGGACTTGCCGACGTTGGGGCGTCCGACGATCGCGACGGTGAACGGCATGGATCGTAATCATTAACGCAACGCCACCAGATCCGCGCCATCGGTCAGGACATAAACGGTGCGGTTCGCCACGACCGGCGCGACGAAGACCGGGCCGGGCAACTGTATGTGGCTCGTGATCTCACCGGTCAAAGGTGACATCAGGATGCCCTCCCCCTCGGAGCTGGCCAGAAAGAGCCGCGAGCCGACAAGGATCGGGCCCGTCCACACGATGCGGCCGCGCCGTGCCTCCTCGTCCCGGAACTGCTTGAGCTGCGTGGCCCAGCGGACACGGCCGTCGCGGCGGCTGAGGCACACGACGACGTTGTCGACCGAGGTCATAAAGATGAATGCGCCGGCAACCCACGGCGTATAAAGGCTGCCGATATTCTGGTCCCAGATCCGGCCGCCGGATCGAAGATCGATCGACACGATACGGTCGGCGTTGCTCGCCGCGATCACCTGCCCGCGGTCGATGACCGGCAGTCCACGGATATCGGCGAGCGACGATACCGGATCGGCGCGCAGCGCACTGGCCAACGAATCCGACCAGAGGACCCGCCCGTTGTCCACGCGCAAGGCGAACAGCTCGCCAGACGAAAACGCCGCGACCGTAATGTTGCCCTCGAGCGCCGGGCTCGCGCCGCCGTAGAATCCGGCCGTCTCGCTGATCCCGCTATGCGTCCACAGACGCCGGCCCGTGGCGGCATCGAGGGCGTGGATCTGATTGTCGATCGTGATCGCGAAGACTCTTCCGCCGCCGACCGTCGGGCCTGCCCGCATCGGCGCGGTCAATGTCTGCCGCCAGAGTTCCTTGGCCCCGTCGGCTTCGAGCGCGATGACCTGCGCGTAGCCCGTGGTCACGTACACGCGCCCTTGGTCGAAGGCGACGCCACCGCCGACGCCCCCATCTCTCTCGTCTTCGGGCGCCACGTCGAACGTCCAGAGCCTGCGGCCGCTCGCGGCATCGACGGCGGTCAGCTGGGTTCCGGCATCCATCACATAGACCTGGCCCTCGGCGACGACCGGCGGAGAAGCGATCCGGCCCGACCGGCTCGTCCCAGCGCCAATTCCCGTCCGCCACACGATCGTGAGGCCATCGTCGGTCTCACCGGCCAGATGCTCCATCGCGTGGTTCGGGATGCCGCCGGGTTGCGGCCATGCCGCGTTTTCGACCGGCGCCGGCAGGCGAACCGCCAGTTCGGCTAGAGCCGGATCAGGCTCGATGGTCCGATCCTGAATCATGACGCTCAGGCGCTCGCCGGGAAGGGGCTGTTCCGTGTCCGCGCCGAACCAGCCTCCTTCGCACCCGGAAACCAGGGCGGCGACGAGCAGAACCGCCAGCGACGACGTACGCTGCATCCGCATGATCTCGTCCGTCATTCACGTTCCGAGGATGGACAGCATTTCCGCCGCCCGCGCACGCATTCCTGCCGGCGCAAAGGGGTCGTCGGCGATTTTCGTGTAAAGCTCGCGTGCCTTTGCGGTCTCGCCGACACGGGCGGCCGCCAATGCGGCAAGCTCCAGCGCCATGTGCCGCCAAGGATTATTCGCGGCCTCGAGCGCTTCGAGCCTACGCTCCAGTTCGGCAGGTTCGAGACCCTCGAGCGCATGCAGGTTGGCCAACAGCTCGGCGGCGCTGCGGAGTTCCTCGCTTACGCCGCTGTCGGCGGCAATGCCACGATAGATGGCCACGGCTGCGTCGCGATCCCCGGCCTCCGCCTTCAGGGCGGCGTCCCGGAACCGCGCCAGTACCGCAAATCCGGCCGATCCTTCCGTTCCGATTTCGGCAAAGGCAACCGACGCACGACCGGAATCCATCGTGGCGGCGGCGAAGAACCGTTCCCCCATCTCGGCGCGCTGGCGGAGCGTATAATCCCTCCAACCGACGTAGGCGGCGGTCCCGACGACCAGGGCAAGGGCTGCGCCGATGACGTAATTCCCATACCGCTTCCACAGCTCGACCGCACGGTCCCGCCGCAGTTCCTCGTCGACTTCCTGAAATAGATCGACCACGTAGTTTCCCTCGCCTCCAAGAAGCGCGGCCACCATAGCGATCCTCTTGCGCGAGTGCAAACACCCCGGGCTGCCGCGAAAATACGCGCTAAGTCTCGGGTCGGGTTGGCTTTCAGCCGGCGCGGGCCACGTCCTCTTGGACCTCTGGCGGGTCAGCTTTACCCGACTTTAACCGGGGGTAGCGTTTGTCATGCGGAATGCACCCGCGTTCGTTCGCAATACTGCCCGTCCTCTGCGGACTGACGTTGACCGCCTGCACGCCCCTGGACCTTGCATATCTCGGAGCCGAGGCCGCGAGCCAGATCGCGAGCGGCCGCAGCCTGTCCCACAACGTGACCTACGCGGTGACGGGTCACGATTGCGCCCCTGTCCGTGCCCTGCTGTGGGGCACCGCGTGCACCGAACTCGACGATGCCCCGTCCGACGAGAAGGTGGCCGAACACGAGAAGGAAGTGTCATCGGCCGCAAACGTGTATTGCTACCGCTCGATCGGCACCGTCGATTGTCACGAACAGCCGGACCCGTTGCGGTCGGCATCCCGGATCATGGCCGAGTGATTTCAGTCCCCGGGTCTTAAAATTGTCTCGCGGAAAACTTGCGGTAAGCGTTCGGACTGCTACGAAATATTGGACTTGGCAGCATAAATCGGACAAGATTTATGTGCTGCGACGAGATCGATTTCTCCGTCCCCGTACATGGCAAAGTTGGTCCGAATCTCCGACTATCGCCGTCCTGCCGACCGTGTAACTTTCGACCGGGCCGAACTTAAGAAAATCTTGGCAATCTATGCCGACCGCGTCGCCTCGGGCGAATGGCGGGACTATGCGATCGATCATCGTCCGAACATGGCCGCTTTTGCGGTTTTCAGAAGCTGCTACGAGTGGCCCCTCTTCGTGATCGCAAAATTCGGCGGCGGGAACCATCGGCATGGCAATTTCGTGGTCACCTCCGGTCCACGCAGGCTCATCGCGGGGCGCAGCATCGACGAGGTGCTCGCCGTCTTCGACCGAAAGTTGAAGCCGGTTTAGGAACGTACATCCGCATCGGTGCGGTGCGGGCTGCATCACGGAACGACAGCCTTCCGCCATCCGTTCAACGCAGGCTGTTCGGAACCCCGTGATGGCCAAGCAGTCTTCCGCTTTGCGACGGCCTTATGCGAGACCGTCCGTCCGTCGATCCGGTACCGTTTCGGCGATCGCCGCGTCGGCAGCCGTCGTCGGCGCCCTCGCCGCCGTGGTGCGATTTGCGACCTGGCGTGCCGAGCGCCAGTATCCGCCAATCGGCGCTTTCCTGAACGTCGACGGGGTGCGGCTCCACTATGTGGACAAAGGCCAAGGCCCGCCGGTGGTGCTTCTGCATGGAAACGGTGCTCTGCTCCAGGATCTCACCTTGAGCGTCCTTCATGGGCTCACCCGCCAACACCGCGTCGTCGTTTTCGATCGACCCGGCTGTGGCTACAGCCATCGGACTGGCGGCCGTATCTGGACGCCGGAGGCGCAGGCCGCCCTCATCCACGCGGCCGTACGACATCTCGGGCTCGATCGGCCGCTGCTCATCGGACATTCCTTCGGTGCGAGCGTCGCCTTGAGCTACGCGGCCATGTATCCGGGCGAGATCAGAGGCGCCGTTCTGGTTTCGGGTTACTATTATCCGACTTTCCGGCCCGACATGGTTGCGTCTGAAATCCTGGCAATGCCCGGGATCGGCTGGCTCGTGCGTAATACGGTCGCACCGCTCGCTAGCCGGTTCCTGGCGCCGCGTCTGGCCGCGCGGCTATTCGCTCCGAACCCGATTCCACCCAACTTCCGCAAGTTTCCGCTCGACCTTGCGCTGCGGCCGTCACAGCTCCGCACCATCGGCGAAGATACGCTTGCTCTGAGACGTTGGACGCGGCGAATGCAGGGACGCTATTCCGCGATCCGTGCGCCGATCGCCATTCTCACCGGCAGCGTCGATCAAATCGTCGATGCGAATCGCCAGTCGGTACGACTTCATCGCGCGATCGAAGGCGCCTCCCTGCGCGTGCTGCCGGGAATTGGGCACATGCTTCATCACGTAAGTCCCGACGAGGTGGTGCGGGCCGCAACAGCGTTCGATCATCACGCCGCCGCGTGGAAAGTTCGATCATCACGCCGCCGCGTGGAAAGAGAGAACCGCCCGCGCCATCGCCGTGTAGCCGTCTTTTGCGCCGAAGCCGGGGAAAGTGAGCCCTGCGCCCGCTGGTCAACGGCCGGCTTCGTCGAATTGCTTCGAGGCCGGTTCGGTCCTCCCCGGGCATATCTCGGCCGCGACGAGATCGAGTTGCCCCGTATCGACGGCGTTGCTGATCGCGGCGAAGGTCACGGTCTCCTCCTCTTCGACGTGACGCTCCACGACGACGCGGAGGTGCTCGAGTTTCTCACGCCATTCGTCGTCGTCTCGCTCTCCGCTCAGCTGCGCCATCAGCTCTTCGACCTCCTGGTGTTGCCGATAGGCACGGGCCGCAAGATCGCGCATGGCGGGAACGCGCATGAGCACCTCGTAGAGCGCCGCTTCCTCGATCTCGTTATGCGCAATCATCAAGCCCTGCAGCTCGGCCAGCAGATCCGCTCGTTCCCGCCGACTCAAGTCCTCGCCTGACGCGAGTTCGTTCAGTAAACCGATGGCTTGACGATGGTCATGCCTCAGCGAGGTGAAGATATCCATTGGCACCACTTCAGACTTACCGACATGACGTCGTGCGAACGTCAGCCCGTGCGCGATGTTCCGCTCATGCCCGGCTCACCGCGCCATTGGATCGTCTGGCGATGCGTGGACCTCTAGCCGCGTTGCATAGACGGTGCGCAAACGACCCGCATCTACCGCTTCCATGGCATGCACCGGGCATCGTCGGGCCGGTTATCACGGCGACGGACCGGATTGTCCCGGCGCATTACGCGTCGATCCCGGGAACGCCGAGCCCGGCATCGCGTTGATAGTTGTGCGTCACGCCGCTTCCCCCCATCGGCGAGGCGTGCTGGCCCAAGAGCATTTCAGGTCGTGGCAGCCGACTCTTCTTGGGCCAGCCCTCTTTTTCTCTTCACCTCAAATTATACTTAAAATTTAATTTAGCTGACTCTGCCGTTCGCAGAACATGACTCTTGTCTAGTCTTTTCTCTCTTACTGCCAAGATAGATATACATTAAGCGAGTATTAACTTCCTCCCGGCTAGAACCGGACGACTAAGCCGCGGCATGTCGGCCGCGGCGCGTCGCAGGGTTCGCGCCGGTGAAACAGCGGTTCGTCACGCTCCTCTTCGCACTTGTCTGCTTGATTACGGGGGCGACGGCGCGCGCCGAGATACCCGTGACCGGGTCGGCGCTGCCAGGCCTCGAGGCATTTGACGAAGCCGTACTCTCTCTGCTCGAGCGGTGGAATATCCCGGGGGCTTCGCTCGCCGTCGTCAAGGACGGACGCCTCGTACTCGCGCGCGGCTACGGATACGCCGATCTTGGACGCAACGTTCCGGTCACGCCCGACCTCAGGTTCCGCTTCGCCTCGCTGTCGAAGTCTCTGACGGCTGCCGCCATCATGCACCTCGTCGAGGACAGGCGCATTTCCCTCGATGATCAAGCACTCCGGCTTCTCGGCGACTGGGCGCCACCACGGGATCAGATCACCGACCCACGAGTATACGACATTACCGTTCGGCACCTGCTCACACATCGCGGCGGCTGGAACCGCGAGGTCGCCGGTGACCCCATCTTCGACTCGCGTGCATATCTCAACGATCGTGATTGTCGCGGCGTCATGCACGCGGAACTGACACGCCGTCTCGACTTCACGCCGGGGACTTCCTTCGCCTATTCAAATACCGGCTATTGCATCCTGGGCCGTATCATCGAGCGCGTCAGCGGAATGCCTTATGCCGATTACGTCAAGCGGTATGTTCTTATGCCGGCGGGAGTAACCGGCATGACGACGACCAGTCGGTCGAACTTCCACGAGGACGAACCGATCTATTATCAGACTCCCGGGAGCGTGGTTTCGCCGTATGACGGCATCGCGCTTGACGCGATCGATTCGCTCGCAGGCTGGGTCGGTCGCCCTGTCGACTATCTCCGCTACTTCGTCGCGCTCAGCGGATGCTGCGGCCGGGCGATTCTGAGCCCACAAAGCATCGCTGAAATGACGGCCGCCCCGGCCGCCGCGCCGAAACGGGCGGCAGGCACCGGCAACTGGTATGGCCTTGGCGTACGGGTTCAGGCCCGAAGCGGCGGCCTGGACGTCTGGCATCACGGTTCGATGCCGGGTACACAGGCCGAGGTTGTGCTGTCCCGCGAAGGGTTCGGGTGGGTCATCGCGTTCAATGCGCGGCCGATGGATGCCTCGGCCTTCAGTGACGACATCGATGCCACGCTGTGGGCCGCTGCTCGCCGCACCTCGGCTTGGCCCGATGGCGCCCTGACCGACTTCCCCCCAAGCAGGCCAGATTCGAACCGGGCACCCTCCTTCAGGGGCACGGTATTATATTAAGATTTGTATTATAATCAGCAAATTATGATACAAATCTCACGCGCTTTATTCAAGGCGCGATTGTTGCATCTACACAACACTGTGCCTGAAATATCAAAGGCACTAATGACTCCGCGCGCCAAAAGTAAGTACCATCCCACCGCATTGCTAACCATTGCGCATCACTACAGTCAGAACAGCGGTAGTTTCTCAGCCTGACAAAGGGACGAACCCATGAAAATGCGCATGCCCTTGATCGCTGCAGCTCTGTTGGCCTCGACGTCAGGCCTCGCCCTCGCCCAGCAGACATCAGGCCCCTATGTCGGCATTGGGGGCGGCTGGAACATGGTGCGCGATTCCGATATCTCCGGTTCCGGCATTTCCAGCGAGGCTGAATTTGACCATGGCTGGGCTGCACTCGGCACCGTCGGCTACGGATTCGGAAATGGCCTGCGGGTGGAGCTCGAGCTGGGTTACCGCGACAACGATATTGACAGCATTGGCGGAACCTCGGTGGGCTCCGGTAGCGTGAACGTCTGGAGCGGCATGGTAAACATGCTCTACGACTTCGCGACCGGCACGGCCTTCACGCCGTATATCGGCGCAGGCGTGGGTTATGCGCGCGTAAAGCTCGACGACATCAATCCGATCTCTGCCGGCGTTTCGGTCGACGACACGGACAACGTTTTTGCCTACCAGGCCATTGCAGGCGTTGCATATGGGCTGACCCCGAATCTGAAGATCGGGCTCGACTACCGTTACTTCGCCACCCAGGCCCCTGAATTCGGCGCAAGCAACGGGGTGTCCGTCGAAGGCGAGTACGAAACGCATACAGTGATGCTGGGACTGCGCTGGGAGTTCGGTGCCCCCGCCCGTCCGCAGCCCGCGCAGGCGGCCCCGCCGGCGCCTCCCCCCGCACCTCCGCCGGCTCCGGCCGCGGCACCGCCGCCGCCCGCACCACCGGCAATCCAGCGCTCGTTCCTGGTGTTCTTCGACTTCGACCGCTCGGACATCACGCCCGAGGCCGAGCGAGTGATCCGCGACGCAGCGGCCAACGCCAAGCGCGGCAACGTGAGCCGAATCAACGTGACCGGTCACGCCGACCGGGCAGGGCCGGCGCGGTACAACATGGCACTGTCGCAGCGGCGGGCCGATGCCGTCAAGGCCGTTCTGGTGCGCGAGGGTATTCCCGCCGACCAAATCGTGGTGGTGGCGCGCGGCGAGACGCAGCCGCTCGTACCGACGCCGGACGGCGTCCGCGAGCCGCAGAACCGCCGCGTCGAGATCGTGCTGCAATAAAATCAGACAATCGACAGCCGGAATCACGATGGGGCGCGCCTGAAGGGCGCGCCCCACTCTTTTTGGGTATTTGACACCGTATCAGCGCATCGCACTCGCCCGGGTGCCCGTTTTCTCTGCGCTGCAACGTTCGAACGGTATCGGATACGAACTTCCCCGTTGCGCCGACCAGTCGTCCAGCTGTTTCCGGTCGAGCTGCATGGCCTCATGGAACAGGGATACCGACTCGTCGCAAAAGGTCGGCGAAAGCATGCTCCGCCGCGAGACCTCATTGGCCAGCGCCGTGATATAGGCATCAAGCTGCCGACGCGCGTCAGCGCCGTAGCGTGCGCCAAAATAGCTCTGGAGGATGCGACCGTAACTGACGAGCTGATCTCCGTGCTTCTTCACGAACGCATTGTACTGGCCCGTGAAATCCCGTCCCGGCACGCCCCGGCACGACAGTGCCGCGACCATCAGTTCGGTTTGAATCATCCGAACCCGGAACGCCGTCTGCTCCCGAGGCGTGAGACATCGCGCGACCGCATCCGACACCGGGCCTGCGACAAGGGCACCGACGACCATCATCGTGGCAATACGCTTCAACATGCCTTCCCCATGGTTAGCCACGCCCCCCGTTCGACGATTTCAGGTTGAAACCCGTCTTGTGCTTCTAGTCTCAACAGTATACGCCAACACGGCCGAGCTCGTGCGGTAACGGAGAGCGTCCGACCACAAAATTTGGACCGTCGGCAGCTTATTCTGCCGGCCCATCTTGCCGTCAGGGCAAAAACGGATGCGGTGGTGTTGGCATGGCGACATCGAGTTATGTCGAGAATTCGCAAATTAGGCGTGAATTCCGCCTCTTTCCCGGAAGCTGGCAGGTCCTGCCGGACGTCCGGCTCGGGTGACGTTCGCGTCGTCATCGCCTGCCCGCATCCGCGGTACTGACCTCATCTGAGCGAAAGAATGCATACGGGACCGCCCTTGGCGGCCGGCAAGTCGTCGCTTAGGGTGCCTCCCACCGACCCAAAGGCACCTTCATGGATTCGCAAGACGTCCAGATCATTCAGCACGAAACGCCGTATCGCGGTTATTTCCGCATCGACCGCTACCGGCTGCGACACAAGCTCTTCAACGGCGGCATCAGTCCGGAACTGTCCCGCGAGGTCTTCGAGCGCGGACATGCCGTCGGCGTGATTCTGTACGATCCGGATCGCGATGCCGTCGTCCTCATCGATCAGTTCCGCATCGGTGCTCTCGCCGCGCATCGGCGCCCTTGGATCACCGAGATCGTTGCCGGCATCATCGATCCCGGCGAGCAGCCTGCCGACGTCGCGCGACGCGAAACATACGAGGAAGCCGGCTGCGACGTGATCGAGCTGCTGCCGATCTACGACTACCTGGTAAGCCCCGGCTGCTCGAGCGAGACGGTAAAGCTCTTCTGCGGACGTATCGACTCGCGAAAGGTCGGCGGCATCCATGGCCTGGCGCACGAGGGCGAAGACATCCGGGTTTCGGTGGTGCCGTTCGAGGATGCGCTGCGCGATCTCGCGTCAGGCCGGATTGAAAGTTCGATCGCGATCATCGGATTGCAGTGGCTTGCCCTCAACCGGGACATGCTGCGGAAGCGCTGGTCCTCCCCGAAACCTGACGCCTTGAATACGGCCAAGTCCCCCCGTTAAGGTCATATCCATGGAGATTCGGGACGGTTTCATCGGTACGGTCGGCAACACGCCGCTCATCCGCCTTCGTCGCGCCTCGGAGCTGACGGGCTGCAATATCCTGGGAAAGGCGGAGTTCCTCAATCCCGGCGGGTCGGTCAAGGATCGCGCCGCCCTCTACATCGTCAAGGACGCCGAAGAGCGTGGCCTCCTGCGACCCGGTGGAGTCATCGTCGAGGGTACGGCCGGCAACACGGGAATAGGTCTTGCACTTGTCGCTAACGCCCGCGGTTATCGCACCGTCATCGTAATGCCCGACACTCAGAGCCAGGAGAAGAAAGACATTCTCCGTCAGATCGGCGCGGAACTCAGACTGGTACCGGCCGTCCCCTACGCCAATCCGAACAACTACGTGAAGGTCTCCGGACGTCTCGCGGAAGAGATCGCCCGCACGAATCCAAATGGTGCGATCTGGGCCAATCAGTTTGACAACATTGCCAACCGGCGGGCCCACTACGAGACCACGGGACCGGAGATCTGGACACAGACGGATGGGAAGATCGACGGGTTCATCTGCGCGGTCGGGACCGGCGGGACGCTTGCCGGCGTGGCCATGTTCCTCAAGGAGCGCAACCCGCGGATCCGTATTGGGCTTGCCGATCCAATGGGCGCCGCGCTCTATCACTACTACGCCCATGGCACGCTGAAGGCGGAAGGCAGCTCGATCACCGAGGGAATCGGACAAAGCCGCATCACTAAGAACCTCGAAGGGCTGGAGGTCGATTATCCGTTCCAGATTCCCGATACCGAGGCCGTGCCGGTGATCTTCGATCTTCTCAAGGAAGAAGGCCTCTTCCTCGGCGGCTCCAGTGGCATCAACGTCGCGGGTGCGATTCGCCTCGCCCGCGAGATGGGGCCCGGACACACGATCGTCACGGTCCTCTGTGATGGCGGCCAGCGCTATGCGAGCCGTCTATTCAACCCGGAATTCCTCCGCTCGAAGCAGTTGCCGGTGCCGGACTGGCTCGAGCGTCCCGACACCATTCCGGTTCCGACACCCCTTATCTGACGGTTTATCTGACGGTCAGTTTACCTGACGGCCGGGGCGGCCAGCCAGTCCGGGGCCGGCTTCGATCGTATCAATCCCCATACAATTCACAGGGCGGCTTCGTCTTCGCTGCCGACATGTGGTGTCGGCTATCCGGTATGCGCGACTTGGTCACAATCCGCCGGTGCGTGATACGCAGGACTACCATTTGAAGACGGGATGCCTGCCACCCGCGCCTAGTCCTGTCACCCGACGTCGCGGTAGTCATGAGCGACCCGACACGGGCTGCTGAACGGACTTGATCCGCTGTCACTCACGACTTTCCAGGCCCGATTCCCGCCCCCTTCGGCCCCGAGGGCCGCGCCGGCCGCGCGGCGTCACGAGCGGTCCCGGCCGGCCGATCAGCTCAAGCCCTGAATTCGTGAGCTGATAGCCGTCGCCGTAGGGCTGGATATACCCCTTCATAACCGCCACCCCGACGTCGCGCGGAAGATTGGCTGGCTCGGTCAGACGGGCGTCACGCATCAAGCGGCGTATGTCGTCGCGCCCGAACGGCCGCTTGTTCTCGTAAAGTTCAAGGTAAGCGGCCAGGACCAGAATTGTATCGGAGGATGTCTGGGGCTGCTTTTCCCGAAGATATTCAACGATGCTGGTACGCCGCTCCGAACCCGCGACAGGCGGCACCGGCGGTTGAGCTGTCGGTGCCATTGTATGTCGAATCTTCGTCGCGGCGATACCGGACTCCGGACCACTGACCACCAAGGCCATGATGGCGGGGAGCCAGCCGACCGGAATCTCGCGCACGAACTCGATCCCGCGCCCGGTTATTCGAACTGTTACTGTCTCTTCCGGCCCATTCTTGAAGTCACTCTCGTCCGACGGGTTGGACGGGTTGGTTGCCATGGATATCTCCTTGCCTGCTGCAATCCTGCACAAGGCGCCGCTTGGCCCGACACAACAAATACATACATGTATGCGCCTGTGAATTGTATGTGGACTTTGAATACGCAAATTGTAGACAGACATACGGGCGAGGTGCCGGCCCTGTGGGAAACCTGTGGGTATGTTATTGA
The DNA here is from genome assembly GCA_937926175.1 of uncultured Rhodospirillales bacterium. Lineage (GTDB taxonomy): Bacteria > Pseudomonadota > Alphaproteobacteria > CACIAM-22H2 > CACIAM-22H2 > CALANV01. Next base: position 27,719 of record CALANV010000014.1, read on the forward strand.
TCCGGTCATGTTTTCCTTCTATGTGACAACGCTTGTCACGGAGGATCCGTCATGGACCGGAAGGATGTTCCGCCCCTCGTCGGAACGGACTGGCTCGCCGACAATCTCGGGCGCGACGATGTCGTCATCGTCGATGCGACGTACCACCTGCCGACCGCGAGGCGTGACGCGCGAGCGGAGTACGAGGCCGCTCACATCCCGGGGGCACGCTTCTTCGATATCGATGCGATCGCCGACCAGGCTTCGCCCCTGCCCCACATGCTGCCGTCGCCTGAACAATTCGCCCGTGCGGCCGAGGCGATGGGCATTGGCGAGGGCGATCACGTCGTCGCCTACGACACCTATGGCCTGATGAGCGCGGCGCGGGCGTGGTGGATGCTGCGTGTTTTCGGGCACGACCGGGTATCGGTCCTCGATGGCGGGCTGCCGAAATGGCAGCGCGAGGGGCGTCCCGTTACGGCCACTATCCCGGGACCGCCGCGCGCCCGGCGCTTCACGCCGCGGTTCCGCCCGGAACTCGTCCGCACGAAGGAGCAGCTCCTGTCGAACCTGACTAGCCGCGCAGAACAGGTCGTGGATGCGCGCGCCCCGGGGCGCTTCCACGGTACGCAGCCTGAACCACGTCCCGGGCTGCGCGCGGGCCACATTCCGGGCAGCCTCAACCTTCCCTACACGAACCTGATCGACCCGGAAAAGCTGACCGTATTGCCCCCCGAACGGCTCCGCGAGGCGTTTGCTGCGTCGGGTGTCGATCCTGATCGGCCTGTCGTCGCCTCGTGCGGCTCGGGCGTTACGGCATGCGTGCTCGCATTGGGCTTGCATGTCATCGGCGCGAGAAGCATTGCCGTCTACGACGGCTCATGGTCCGAATGGGGTCTTCCCGGCGATACGCCCGTCGAGACCGGATGACGCCATCGACACCGCCTCCTGGCCCGTCAAACCTTACGGTCCGGCCGTTCGCGGAGCCTGACCGCGACACGATCCGCGCACTCTGGCTGGCAGCTTTTCCCGACTATGGCCGCGATGCGGACCGCGATATCGATTTCTGCCTGAGGACGGGGCATGCCGCGCTGTTCGTCGCCTGCATAGACGGCGCGGTCGTCGGCACGGTGATGGCTGGTCATGACGGGAATCGCGGCTGGCTCCATCGTGTCGCGGTCCGTCAGGACTTCCGTGGCCGTGGCATCGGCCGGCGGCTCGTTGCACACGCCGAGAGCTATCTCATCGGGCTGGGCGTGCCCAAGATCAACCTGCAGATTCGCGACACGAACGCCGACGTTCAGGGTTTCTATGAACGGCTCGGCTACACCGTGGAAGCACGCACCTCGATGGGCAAGCGGTTCACGGAGCCGTTACCCGATCCAGCCGACACCGGCGACGAACCTCCGCCTGGCTATCTCCGTGTGGTGACGACCTATATGGAGGCACGCATGCCGCCCCGGGACCCGTCACCGCCGCCGCCGGCGCTTCGCCTTGCGGTCATGCGTGCCGATTCGATCAGCGTTCCCTTTTACCGCTATCTCTACAACACCGTCGGCGCGCCTTGGGCGTGGTACGAACGCCGACGCATGACCGACGACGATCTTGCGTCAATCGTGCGCCATCCCGAGGTCGACATCTTCGTCCTCTATGTCGGTGGCGAGCCGGCAGGCTATGCAGAGCTGGACCGGCGACGGATGCCGGAGATCGAGCTCGCCTATTTCGGGCTAATGCCACACTTTATCGGCCGTGGCCTCGGTCCTTGGTTTTTTCACTGGACCGTCGACGCCGCCTGGACCCACAACCCCGCGCGCGTGTGGGTCCACACCTGCAATCTCGATCACCCGAAGGCATTCGCGCTGTACCAACGCGCGGGCTTCAGCCCCTATCATCAGGAGACGAAGCTGATCCGGGATCCGCGCCCGCTCTGCTGACGCCGGCGTCAATGCCCCAGGATCTGGCTGAGGAACAGGCGGGCACGATCCGTCTTGGGATGGGCGAAGAACTCCTGCGGCGGTGCAGATTCGACGATCTCGCCCCGGTCCATGAAGACGATCGAGTCGGCGACGGTGCGGGCAAACCCCATTTCGTGAGTGACCACGATCATCGTCATGCCGTCCTGTGCGAGCTCGATCATCACATCGAGCACTTCCTTGATCATTTCCGGATCCAGAGCCGAAGTCGGCTCGTCGAAGAGCATGATCTTGGGGCGCATGCATAGCGATCGCGCGATCGCCACACGCTGCTGCTGACCACCCGAGAGCTGGCCAGGGTACTTGTGCGCCTGCTCCGGGATGTGGACGCGCTCGAGAAAATACATCGCCGTTTCCTCGGCTTCCTTCTTGGGAACCTTGCGGACCCAGATCGGCGCGAGGGTCAGATTCTCGAGAACGGTCAGATGTGGAAAGAGATTGAACTGCTGAAACACCATACCGACTTCGCGACGGATCGCTTCGATGTTCTTCACGTCGTTGGTCAGCTCGATCCCGTCGACGAAAATCTGGCCGTCCTGGTGCTCTTCGAGACGGTTGATGCACCGGATCATGGTCGATTTGCCCGACCCCGACGGACCGCACACCACGACCTTCTGGCCCTGGTTGACCGTCAGATTTATGTCCCGCAGCACATGGAATTCGCCGAACCACTTATGCACGTGCCGCATTTCGATCATGGGATGGGGCGATACGGACTTGACCGGCTGCGGTACCACCATATGGGAACTCCCTCCTCAACGTTTGCGATGTCGCGACAACTCGACCTCGAGGTCCTGGCTGTACTTCGACATCCCGAAGCAGAAAACGAAATAAAAGATCGCGACGAAGATGTAGGCTTCGACGCCGAACCCGCGCCACGCCGGCTCGTTGACCGATGTCTTGGCGGCATTGAGCAGGTCGAAGATGCCGATGATCAGGACCAGCGAAGTATCCTTGAACAGGCCGATGAACGTGTTGACGAGCGGCGGTATGACGAGCCGCAATGCCTGCGGCAGAATGATGAAGACGGTCTTCTGCCAATACGACAAACCAAGGGCATCGGCGGCCTCATACTGCCCTTTCGGTATCGCCTGCAGGCCGCCGCGCACGACCTCGGCCAGATAGGCCGCCGCAAACATGATGATGGCTACCTGCGCCCGTAGCAGCTTGTCAACCGTCACCCCCTCGGGCAGGAAGAGAGGGAACATGACCGAAGCCATGAAAAGCAGGCTGACGAGCGGCACGCCTCTGATCAGCTCGATGTACGTCACGCACATCACGCGGATCGCCGGCATATCGGACCGCCGGCCGAGCGCAAGCAGGATCGAGAGCGGAAAGGCGATCGCAATACCAAAGGTTGACAGTATCAGCGTGATCGGCAGTCCGCCCCAGCGCTCCTGCCCCACGTAACGCAGTCCGAATACGCCGCCCCACATCAGAACACCGATGGCGACGAGTCCCAGTAGCCAGATTGCAATCAGCTTGCGGTTCCAGAACCGCCGCATGGCACTGACCACGTAGAGCGCGAGGAAGATCACGATCACCAGCGCGGGTCGCCAGTGCTCCTCATACGGATACGTGGCGAACATGATGAATCGGAACTTTTCGTTGATCAGTGCCCAGCATGCGCCGATTCCGCGGATATCGCGGCATGCCCGCGTGTCGTTGCCGGGGACTTCCCAGACCGCGTTGATGAGCCCCCACGACACGAGGTCGATTGCATACTTGACGATGAAATAGATCAGCAACAGCGTGAGCGCCGTATTGAGCCAGCTGTTGAACAGATTGGCCCGCGCCCACTTCACCGGCGGGATATCGGCGAAGCTCCTTCCCGGCTGACCGGCCTTGGGACCGGCGAAGGTCGGACTGGTGTAGTGCGATTGCGTGTCGCTCACGTCACCGCTCCACCAGCGCAATGTGCCGGTTGTACCAGTTCATGAAGGCGGAAATCGACAGGCTGATCGTCAGGTATACCGCCATGATGATCGCAATGCCTTCGATTGCCTGGCCGGTCTGATTGAGCATCGTGTTGGCCACAGACACGATGTCGGGATAACCGATTGCAACGGCCAGTGAACTGTTCTTCGTCAGATTCAGATACTGGCTCGTCGTCGGCGGAACGATGACCCGCAACGCCTGCGGCAGCACGACGAGCCGCAGCACTTGGCCGCGTCGCAATCCCAGAGCAAGAGCCGCCTCCCATTGGCCCTGGTTCACGGCCAGGATTCCGCTGCGAACGATCTCCGCGATGAACGCGGCGGTGTAGGTCACAAGCCCGACGAGAAGCGCCGCAAATTCCGGCGTGAGCGTAACTCCTCCGACGAAATTGAAGCCGCGAAGTTCCGGCTGCTCGAGCGCGAAGGGTGCGCCGATTGCCATGAACGTGATCCCCGGCACGCCGAGAATCAGGGCTAAAGATACCCAGAGCACCGGGAACTGCTGACCCGTCGACGCCTGACGCCGCTTCGCCCAGCGACTTACCGCAACGGCGGCAATTACCCCGATGACAAAAGCCCCAAGAACGTAGCCATACCCGGGTTGCCAGAGGATCGCCGGCAGCTGAACCCCGCGATTGGACAGGAATACGCCCGGAAGCGGGGTTATCGCTTGCCGCGGCCCGGGAAACAAGTCACGGAACAGCGTCCACCAAAACAGGAGCTGCAGGAGCAACGGCAGATTACGCAGCACTTCCACGTAAACCCGTGCCGTCTGCGCCACCAGCCAGTTGCTGGAAAGCCGGGCGATGCCGACGATCGTACCGAGCAACGTCGCAAGCACGATCCCGATCAGTGCCACGCGCAGCGTGTTGAGAAGACCAACGAACAGGGCCCGGGCGTAGGTATCGGCCGGCGAGTACGGGATCACGCTCTCGCCGATCGGCAGCCCCGCTTCACGGTCAAGAAACCCGAAACCGGTCGCAATCCGCCGTGTCTCGAGGTTCTCGATCGTGTTGCTGACCAGATACCAAACGACGAGACCGACCGCGCCGACCACCACGATCTGATAAAGGATCGCCCGAACGGTCGGGTTATTGAGCGACAAATTGACGCCGGCCGTTGGCGGGCGGCGGACGGTCTGCGGCCTGGATGCCATGCGCTGGTCCTACGGTGTCGTGGCCGGGGGCAACGCGCCCCCGGCGCCCGAACCGGTCGCTCGGCGCGGGTTACACGCCGAGCGACCGCCTAGCCATCAGCGGATCGGCATCGGGTACATCAAGCCCCCGTCCCTCCAGAGCTTGTTGATGCCGCGTTCGATGCCGAGCGGCGCGATGTTGCGCTCGTAGCTCTCGGCATAGTTCCCGACCTGCTTGACGATGTTGTAAGCCCACTTGTTGTCGACGCCGAGCATCTTGCCGAAGTCACCGGTCGCCCCGACGAAGCGCTGGATCGACGGGTTCTGGCTGTTCAGGTGCTCGTCGATGTTCTTCGAAGTGAGCCCAAGTTCCTCGGCCTCGAGCATCGCATACAACGACCACCTGACGATATCCGCCCACCTGTCGTCACCTTGGCGAACCGACGGTCCGAGCGGTTCCTTCGAGATCACCTCGGGCAGGATCACGTGATCGTCCGGGTTCGGTGCCTGCGCCATGCGCGTCGATGCGAGCCCCGAAACGTCGGTCGTATAGACGTCGCATCGTCCGGCGAAGTAGGCGCCCGTCACCTCCGCGAGAAGCTCGATCACGACCGGCGTAAACTCCATGTTGTTCGCACGGAAATAATCCGTGAGGTTGAGTTCCGTGGTCGTGCCGGGCTGGACACACACCGAAGCGCCGTTGAGTTCCTTCGCGCTCTTCACGCCCAGCTTCTTCGGCACCATGAACCCTTGGCCGTCGTAAAAGTTCACGCCGACGAAATCGATACCGAGCGATGCATCGCGGCTCAACGTCCAGGTTGTATTCCGTGACAGGATATCGATCTCGCCGGATTGCAGTGCCGTGAAACGCTGCTGTGCAGTCAGCGGTGTGAAGCGAACCTTGTTCGCGTCGCCCAGCACGGCGGCGGCAACAGCCCGGCACACGTCGACGTCAATCCCGCGCCAAACTCCCTGGCTGTCGGGGGCCGAAAACCCGGGTAACCCGGTGTTCACCCCGCATTGGACGAAATCCTTTGCCTTCACGGCGTCGAGCGTCGACTGCTGCGCGCTCGCCGGCGCCGCAGTCGCGATCATCAGTGCGGCTCCCGCCGCGACCAATCCGAGGTATTTCATGTCACCCTTCCCTGTTACGAATGTTGTGCCGCTGGCGTGTACCCGCCGTTTCCGGCCCTCGGACGAATTTCCTTCGTCTCTAGGGATTACGCCAAGCAACGGCCTTGAGAGCCACGCTTAACATAACATGTATTTGATTCTCAAGGCAGGGTTGCCGGCTCGATGTTGGCGCGGCCGGCCGACGGTGCCATTATGAGCACTCAATCCCCTTCAGATCTGCGACATGAAGATCGAAACGCAAGTCACCACGGCGGGCCGCAACCCGGAGGCGAACTTCGGTATCGTCAATCCTCCGGTTTATCACGCCTCGACCATTCTCTATCCGACGCTCGACGCCCTCGAGGCCGCGCAGAAGCACCGGGAGCCCGGCCGCCCCTATTACGGGCGCACCGGCACACCGACGACATTCGCCTTCGAAGAGGCGATCGCGGAGATCGAGGGCGGATACCGTACGATCGCCGTCGGCTCCGGCGTGGCGGCCATCACCGTGTCGTTGATGGCGTTCGTCCGGGCCGGCGACCATATCCTTGTCGCTGATAGCGTCTATGGCCCTACCCGGCGGTTCTGCGATTCGGTACTCGCGCGCTTCGGCGTCGAGACGACGTATTACGATCCACACATCGCGGGCGGCATAGCCGATCTGATACGGCCCGAGACACGCGTGATTTATCTCGAGAGTCCCGGCTCGCTCACCTTCGAGATCCAGGACGTCCCGGCGATCGTCGCGGCGGCAAAACGTGCCGGAATTGTCACCATCATGGACAATACTTGGGCAACTCCGATCTTCTTCCGTCCGCTCGATCATGGCGTCGACGTTTCGATTCAGTCGGCAACGAAATACATCGGCGGACATTCCGATCTCATGATGGGTACGATCACGACGTCGGAAGCCGTCTACTCACGCGTCCGGCACACGTTCAATGATCTTGGCCATCACGCCGCACCGGACGATTGCTATCTCGCACTGCGCGGCCTACGAACCCTTGCCGTCCGCCTCAAAAGACATTTCGAGACCGGGCTCAAACTTGCCGAATGGCTGAAGCAGCGGCCTGAAGTCGCCGTCGTGCACCATCCGGCACTACCCGAGGATCCGGGGCACGCCATCTGGCGTCGCGACTTCCGCGGCGCCAGCGGCCTTTTCGCATTCCAGCTGCAGCCCACGAGCCGGCCGGCATTGGCCGCAATGCTCGACGGCATGAAGCTGTTCGGCATGGGCTACAGTTGGGGTGGATACGAAAGCCTGCTTCTGCCGGTCGATCCGCGACCGCTCCGTACGGCTTGTCCCTGGTCGGCTCCGGGACCACTGCTCCGTCTCCACGCAGGGCTGGAAGATCCGGACGATCTGATCGCCGATCTGGAACAGGGCTTCGCCCGGCGTCGCGAGAGCGAGACTGCCCAGACTGAAACGAGGTCCGCATGACCAAGGATTCCGGGGCGACGATCGATGGCATCCTTGCCGAGATCGCCTTCAACGAAGACGGCCTCGTGCCGGCCATCGCGCAGCAGCACGACACGGGCGAGGTCCTGATGCTCGCCTGGATGAACAGATCCGCCGTCGAGAAGACGTTGCAAACCGGCGAGGCCTTCTACTGGTCCAGGTCGCGTCGGACGTTATGGCGAAAGGGCGAAACGTCCGGGCAGATCCAGCGGCTCGTCGAGTTCCGGCTCGACTGCGACGGCGATGCGGTGCTTCTTCTCGTCGATCAAGTCGGCGTCGCCTGTCACACGGGACGCCGGAATTGCTTCTTCCGCGCACTGCGTAACGGCACCTTCGAGACGATCGCGCCCGTCATCGTCGATCCCGACCGTCTCTATGGCGGATCCGACAAGCGATAGACTCGGCCTATGTAATTGGTTTGCCCTGTCAGTACGTGCTGCGGACGCTGCCGGTACGGGCATCGACCGTCAGGTTGACGTTCCGGCCGTCCTTCGTCGCTTTGGCTTCGTAATTGACGCCTTGTAACTGCAGCTCGTTGACGTTCGTGTAACCCTCCAGCTGCAACTTCGCGCGGATTTCGTCCTCACTGAGGATCTTCGCACCCGAAGGCGGGGGCGTTTCGATCACGCGCGGTTCAGTCCGCGTGGTGGACGACGGCGGCGCGGTATTCGGTGTCTGGGCGGCTGCGAAGCTGCCGGTCGCGAGTGCGACAATCGCGACAATGGGCATCAGGCTGGCCTTCCTAAGCACCTGCTCTCCTCCGTTAGTCTGAACACGCCGACAGCCCTCTCTGCCGGCTAAAACGTCGAAACCAAACGACACAATCCCGTGCCGGTTCCGCGTCGATCCAGAACTGGTGCAAGGCAGGTGACGCACAAATATTTTCACTACCTGAAGCTTTGCCAAAACGTTTTATTAACCTTTTTTAACCACGCTGCATCAAGGCTAACTCTTCCGAGTCGGCATTGATGACTTTCATCATCTTTGTAGTCGCCTGCTTGCAGACCAATCCCGGTGACTGCATCGGCGAGCGCATCGATCTCCCCGAGGTCACGACGGCCATCGGCTGCCATCTCGTCGGCTACTTCCGCCTCGAAGAGTGGGCCCGCGAACACGCCGACCGCATCATCAAAGAGGCTAGCTGCATGGCACGACCGATCCAAGCTGCGGGAGGGCAGTCCTGATGCCCCGTCCCGACGAACCCCGTGAACTTAACCACGACGACATCATTGCCGTCGCCCAGGAATGCCTTGACGAGGGGGTGGATGCTTACGAAATCGCCCTCGCCCTCTGGATCCTCCGATCGGCGTTCACCGATTTCTTCGGCCCCCGCTATCGTGGTGTCCACCGCCAAGCTTTCCTGACCTGGAAACGAGCGATCATCGAGCGCAACGTCGCCCCGAAACCGCGCCAGCGTCCCGCTACCTGAGGGCACACGCCCCTGACATGATATTCATATTCGGAGCCGTGCCGGCGGACTTCGCCGGCACGGCTCGGATTTCGACTGCTTGGCCTTCCGGCTGAACACGCAGCGGACAGCCTCGACTTCCCGTCAATTTCCTCCCGCTGCGGTACTATCCTGCCTTAGTCCATCTGAACCGTTCCGCCTCCAGCGAACTTTCTTTGTTCTGCCGCGTTGTTCGCGAGCAGCAGGCGCACCCTTTGACCGCACCATCCCCCGGGAAACCGGGTCTCCGGACGCGTCATACCAGTTGGAGGTGGACGGAATGAGCGAAACAATGGCGGCCGAAAAGGCCGCGCTGGCCCGCTTCGAGCGCGCACGAAACGCCGGCGCAGCTGAAAAGACGGCGCTGAACCTGGCCGCTTGGGCATGGCTTGAACAGCGCCCGACCGACACGCTTTCGAACGCCCTTCAGGAGGTAACGCGGATCGTCCGAAAAGGCGCCTTGGCACGGCAGTCGCCCTGACGGCCGATGAATGCCATGCCGATATCCGCTGACGCCGAGTCGGCTGGAGGCCGGCCGTGAACCTGACGACCGGCATCATCAACGTCTACGAGGCCGCACGCGCGCGCGGAGAGTCGCGTTGCGACGCCTTTGTCCGTGCCGTACGGTTCTATCGTACTCGACGGCCGGACCTCCCCGTCGATCGCGCCGGCACTGAGGTTGCGCGCATTCTCCTGTCGGCTGCGCACCGGCCCCACGGTGTCGAACACGCGACGTCGGAATTGTCCCCGCCGGCGAAAGTCAGCTATGCTGAGACGAACTGATGGCTGTAGCCCCTTCGGACAGGGGTACGTCGAAATTCCTGGTGATCGTGAACATCGAGTTCGTCCACTTCAAGCTGACCGTCTGTGGTATCGAGGAGTTGACTGGGCATTGTGATGTCGGCGTCAGCCACGTGCTGTCGATTCTTGATCCCGGTTACCCATCCCCACCGGCCTTCGGCAGCTTCGGCGAGCATGAGCGTCTGGAACTGCGTTTCAACGATGTGATCGAAGACATCGAGGGCTGCGTGCCCCCGCAGCCCGCGGACGTCGAACGCCTCCTTGCCTTCGGGCAGGATCTCATGCACGAGTCCGCCACAGGCACACACCTGCTTGTGCACTGTCATGCAGGAATCTCGCGTTCGACCGCCGCAATGACCCTGATCCTTGCACAGGCGCGACCCGACCGACCTGCGGCGGATGCGCTTGCCGAAGTCGTGCGGATCCGGCCGCGAGCTTGGCCAAACCTGCGCATACTTGAGCTGGGCGACATGTTGCTCAACCGCGGTGGTGAGATCGTCGCTGCCGCACGCGCCCATTATCGGACGATAATGGCGCAACGACCGGAGTTTGTCGCCGCGATGGTCGCCGCGGGGCGCAGCCGCGAGGTCGAGCTCGCCCGCACCCCAGCGTGACGCGGGAATAAACAAGACAGCGTGCCATAGTTGTTTGAGTGCGCCTTGTCGCAACGGCCACCCGAACATCGTAGCGCCCCCTGTTTTCGCGGCCCTCTCGTGCTTCCTCCGATGCAGGGGATCAGCGACCTGCTTCCGGTTGGTGGCGTGCCGAGCCGCGGGGACAGATTGCATGGCGCATGGCGCTGTCCGCTGCACGGCAGCTCCTGAAACTGCTGGATTCGAGATGCCCTTCCCTGCCATGGGGCTGGTTCTGCCCATGTAACATCTCTTCTCGTCGCCCCTCGAACGACCCCACGCCCAGTCGGAAGAGTCCTTCGACGTTGGCGTAATCGTTCCTGACAAACTGTCATAAATCCAAGTGCCGGTCGTCTTTCGATAGATGCCAACCTTGAATCTCTGACTCGCAAGACGCCATCGCAACGCGCCCCCAACGGAACACGCCTGCAGCCTGTCCGTTTAGGCTCCAGCTTTCTCTTGAGGCGTTCTTGTCTTCCGCCTCGATGCCGCTGCCAGCCGGGGCTCCCGATGAAGCACGCTATATCCGGGCTTCAAATCCAGAATCAGGCTCGCATACGCGAGGGACGTCCCTTTCCCTTGGGTGCGACATGGGACGGACTCGGGGTGAATTTCGCGTTGTTCTCCGCGCACGCGACCAAGGTTGAACTCTGCCTGTTCGACGCCGACGGCCGGCGGGAGCTTCAACGAATCGAACTTCCCGAGTTCACGGATGAAGTCTGGCACGGCTATCTGCCTGATGCGCGTCCCGGAACCGTTTACGGTTATCGCGTGCATGGCCCCTACGATCCGGCAAGCGGCCATCGCTTCAATCCCAACAAGCTGCTGATTGATCCTTACGCGAAGGGTCTGATCGGAACGTTGAGATGGCACGAAGCCGTCTTCGGCTATCGTGTCGGCTCTCCGCGTCAGGACCTTTCATTCGACAGGCGCGACAGCGCGCCCTATGTGCCGAAATGCCGCGTGGTCGATCCGGCGTTCACCTGGGGACGCGAGCGCGCTCCTGAGACGCCGTGGGAGCGGACGGTCATCTACGAGCTGCATGTCCGCGGCTTCACGAAGATGCACCCGGCTGTCCCTGCCGAACTGCGCGGAACCTATGCCGGGATGGGTCAACCCGACGTCGTCGCCTATCTCAAGGCACTCGGAATCACCGCCATCGAGCTCCTGCCTGTGCACGCCTTCATCGACGACTACCATCTGCTGGAGAAAGGCCTCCGCAATTATTGGGGCTACAATACGATCGCGTTCTTCGCCCCGGAGCCGCGTTACTCGGGCACCGGCCGCATCGACGAATTCAAGGAAATGGTCGCACGCTTGCACGATGCTGGAATCGAGGTCATCATCGACGTCGTGTACAACCACACGGCCGAAGGCAACGAGCTGGGGCCGACCCTGAGCTTCAAAGGAATCGACAACGCCTCGTACTACCGTCTGATTCCGGACAACCGGCGCCACTACATCAACGATACGGGTACGGGCAATACCCTGAATCTCAGCCATCCGCGCGTGCTGCAGATGGTCACCGACTCGCTCCGTTACTGGGTCGAGGAGATGCACGTCGACGGCTTCCGGTTCGATCTCGCGACGATCCTCGCGCGCGAACCGCACGGATTTGACGAGGGGGGTGGCTTTCTCGACAGCTGCCGTCAGGATCCGGTTCTGTCGCGCGTCAAACTGATCGCCGAACCGTGGGACATCGGCCCTGGCGGATACCAGGTCGGCGGGTTTCCGCCGGGTTGGGCCGAATGGAATGATCGGTTCCGCGACACGGTGCGAAGCTACTGGCGAGGTGATGAGGGCCGCCTTCCCGATCTTGCGGCACGGATCACGGCATCCGGTGACCTTTTCAATCGTCGCGGGCGGAAGCCTTGGGCGAGCATCAATTTCATCACGGCCCATGACGGTTTCACGCTTCACGACCTCGTCTCGTACAACGACAAGCACAACGAGGCAAACGGTGAAGGCAATCAAGACGGTCACTCGAACAATCTGAGTTGGAACCATGGCGTCGAAGGCCCCACCGACGACCCCGAGATCAAAGCGCTCCGCGAGCGCCAGAAGCGGAACATGCTGGCGACTCTGATCCTCTCGCAGGGAACGCCGATGATACTGGCGGGGGACGAGTTCGGCCGTACCCAGCAAGGCAACAACAACGCATACTGTCAGGATAACGAAATCAACTGGATCGACTGGGAGCACGTCGACGAATCGGGATACGCCCTGATCGATTTCGTTCGCAAACTGATCATGCTCCGCCAAACCTACCCGATCCTGCGGCGGAGCCGCTTCCTGACCGGCGCATATAACGAAGCGCTCGGAATCAAGGACATTACCTGGCTCACGCCCGCCGACGATGAAATGACGCCAGCGCACTGGAACGACCCGGCAGCACGTTGCCTCGGCATCGTCCTCGACGGCCGCGCACAAGCCGCCGGGCTGCGCAAGCCGGCCTCCGACGTGACGCTGCTTTTCGTACTGAACGCCTATCATGACGTCATACGTTTCAAACTGCCGGCCGTGGTCGGCGGATCGAGATGGGAGCTTCTGTTCGACACGAACATCCCGGATCTCGAGCCGGCTACCGTCTTCAGCAGCGGGCACGAATACGAGGTCACCGGACGCTCGGTCCTCATGTTCGCGCTCGTGCCGGATCACCAGCGGGCGCGCATAGAGGTCGAAGAGCTCGAAGCCGCCGTATCGACGCCCAGATAGGCGGCACGACCACGGGCAGTGGCGCTTCCCCTCTTCGGCGGATCTCGTCGGCCGGCGGATCGTACGTTTTAAGTTCTTCGACCGGGGAACCCGACCTGTACGCCACTTGATCCTACCAACCTCGGGCTCGCGCGACCGGATCGTCGCCGTACGCGCGTAGGCCACAACCTTCGAGCCAAGGGAACGGTATCACGAGGGGCCACGCCGTGAAGGTGACCATCGGCCTGCCCATCGCGGATGTTAGGGCCGACAGGTCGAAGATCCGTTGCCCTCTGCCGTCCGATTGGATAGGGGGCCGCGTGCGGTTGGAACACGCGCCGGACCGGGTCGTTAGCGCTACGATTGTGATCGTGGAGGCGCTGCCATGGGTCGTCCGCCACGGAGACAGCTGTTGTACGTCACACGGGAAGCTCCACCGCGTCCCCATCGGATGGCAGGTGAAGCGATGCCTGCCCTCTGGGCCCTGGCGGCCGCCGCCGGTATCACCTTCGCCATCTTCAGCGCCCTCCTGATCGGCTGGAACACGACGATGCGCCCGGAGCGGCCGGCTCCTGAAGACTTTCCCGGCAGGATCGTCTTCGTCAGCGACGCGCCTGCTGGATCGAAATTTCAGGCATCGGATGGGACGGACTGGGTGCCGCTCGGATGAGGCACCGTCAGCCAAATTCGCGCGCCTAGGATACGAAGATCCTCGGTGCGCCACCACTTATATGGCGAGAAAAATCGCCATCTGAGGCGCCGCCGAAAGTCTGCAAAGTATGCAGGATCAACCGTGTCACTGATTTCAGTGTCGACGACCTGGAATCCGGCTGCTTTAAACACGGCGATTACTTCAGACGCGCGCCATTGGCAGCCGAACTCGAAATTAGCGGCCCGCGCCTCCTCCTGAAACTCGCGCCGCAACATCAGTAGATGTTCAAGCGGACGATCGAAATTACGATGGTCGCGAAAATCTACTTGATGATAGTGGATCGCGCCCGGCTTGGATACACGACGCGGCTCTCGCGCGGCCGCGTCGAGGTTAGCGATATGTTCCAGGACGGCGATTGAAACGACGATATCGAAGCTTCCATCGGGAATCGACGACATCCCATCCGTTCCGCCGACTCCGCGATGGTCGTGATAACGCCGTCATATCCGCCTTGCTCGATGACACGATCGAGCGCCGGCGATTTACCAACTAACGACCGAACCTCGCGGTAGAGCGTGGGATGATCGTCCGGGGCCCAAGTGGACAAAAAAGGATCGACAACCGTTACTTTGGCGCCGCGATCAACCATCAAGATTTGAGGCGCGAAGTCATGGCCGGGGCCAATTTCAAGAACACTGGCCCCAGCCCACGAAATGCCGTGCGCGGATAGATTGCGATCATAAACGTCGATAACCCGCAAGGCATAGTCGGCAGCCGCCGATATGTCTGGTCGCGTGCTCACACACTTATGGTAGCAAATAACCTGCTGAGGTGAAGCCGCACTTTTCAAAGCGTGCCACCGACCGCAGCGGCACTATGGCGTCACGTCCGTCTTTGGATGCGCTCGCGATGATGCCGCGTTGTCGCCATGAGCCGCCCGACGCGCTCAGCCTCTTTCAAAAACCTCAAACATCGAGCGGAAATCAGGGGGTAGAGGCACTGGGGGTGCAACAATGGTCCTTATGTCATCGCGGTCCCCGCAACGCGAGCACGTGAGCCGACACGCAAGGTCGATGATTGGTGTATCGGGCGGGAGCGCCGCTAGATCGAGCCGGGCATTGTGGCGGTACTTCGGGCAATAGACCGTGACCGTGTGACAGTATTTCGTCAAGCTCCCGAGCGTGTCGAGGCAGATGTATTCGTGGATTATCAGGCATAGGCGCGGACGTGCCCCGGTATCGGGGCCGAATCCGGCCGGCCCCTTCGCCGCGCTGCCCGTTGCTGATGACTCTATGGAGCGTCCAGTCTAGCAAGCAACTGGCGCCGTTCGCAAGCGTTCCCCTACCCTCTGCTGTCCGTGGCTGCGATGCGGATCGGCGCGGCACCAATCGGCGCAGCATCGGGCGGCTTTGTTACCCGATGCGTTCCCCCGCAAAGGCTTGCGAAAACCGGTTAGGCCTAAGCCATTGAAAATACTGGCGCGCCCTAGAGGATTCGAACCTCTGACCCACAGCTTAGAAGGCTGTTGCTCTATCCAGCTGAGCTAAGGGCGCGTCGCCCGCTTGGACCGCAGTATGCCGGCCGTCGTCACCGGACGCGGTCAAACCGGAAATTGTCGGCGTAGCTCTTCGGCTTCAGCTTCGTCGTATGCGGCATCTCAACAGTATATTCGATGCCATGCTTCTTCGCATACGCCTCGGCTTCCTCGCGCGTGTCGAAGGTAAGCGTCACCTGACCGAGCGTATCGGACGAGCCGAGCCACCCCATCAGCGGATCCGGCCGCTTGCGATCCAGAGGTTCGAACTCAAGAATCCAGTGCTTGGTCCTGCCGCGGCCGGACTGCATCGCGTTGCGTGCCGGCCGGTAGATTCGCGCTGTCGCCCTCATCCGTCTCGCTCGTTGTCGTTGTCGTCGCCCATGCTCGGCCCGCCGCCGGGAAGACTGGTCGGAGTGGCAGGATTTGAACCTGCGACATCCAGCTCCCAAAGCTGGCGCTCTACCAGGCTGAGCTACACTCCGGCGGCCTGGAAACAGGCGTCGCGGCTGAGATACACGAAGGGGCCGCCGCCCGCAAGGATATGGCATTTGCCCGGCCCGCCTTGCAACGGCTGCACGGACGACCCGGGCTACCCCCTTGTCTGCCGAAGAGGATCGTCATGTCGCGAAGCTTCACGCCGCTGACAGCCGAGCTCTACGCCTACATCCACGCCGTCAGCCTTCGCGAGCCGGACATCCTGCGCCGGCTTCGTGACGAAACCGCGCCGATGAAGGGGGCTTCGATGCAAATCGCGCCGGACCAGGGCCAGTTCATGGCTTTCCTCGCCCGACTGCTGGGCGTAAAGCGGTACCTTGAGATCGGCACGTTCACGGGCTACAGCGCCCTTGCCGTCGCCCTTGCGCTTCCGCCCGACGGCCGGGTCGTCACCTGCGACGTGAACGCCGAATGGACGAGCGTCGCCCGGCGCTATTGGCGCGAGGCCGGCGTCGCCGACCGGATCGATCTCGTCCTGCAACCCGCCATCAGGATACTCGACGACCTGATCGCCGCCGGCGTGCCGCCGTTCGACTTTGTCTTCATCGACGCCGACAAGGAAAACTACGACGCCTATTACGAGCGGACCCTGCGTCTCGTGCGCGCAGGCGGGGTCATCGCGATCGACAACATGCTGTGGGGCGGCGCGGTGGTCGACCCGGCTCCCGATGACAAGGAGACGACGACGATTGATGCGCTGAACCGCAAGCTTCTCGACGACCCGCGCGTCGATATCAGCCTGGTACCGACCGGCGACGGTCTCATGCTCGCCCGCAAGCGGTGAAACGGCCTGCCGCCTCACGGCGGGAAAGTTATGGCGGGACCGTCCGCGCGAAACCGGATTCGCGGAACCGACTTGGGTGGCGCTAAAACTTGAACGAGGCGGCCTGTACGATCAGTCGCTGTTCCGAAAGATCGGATGACGGACCGTGTCGCCTGGACGGATGCCCAGGCGTTGCGCCGTGCCGCCGTTGAGTTCCAGTACTGCGCGCACGGCCCCCTTCGACTGAATGGTTGCTTCGGAGAACGGCACCGTCCGCTCGGCGATATTCACGATGCGACCGTCGCGCGCGATGAACAGCATGTCGAGCGGAATGCGCGTATTGCGCATCCACATCGACACCGGCTGATCCCGCTTGAAATCGAACAGCATGCCGGCGTCCGCCGGCAGATGCGGCCGATGCATCAGGCCGAGTGCCCGTCGGGCATCGGTGTCGGCGATTTCGACATTGAAGCGGTACGTTCCCATCCGCGTTTCGATCACGAGCGACGACATGGGAAAGCCGGCAGGGCTTTCCGCCGCGGCCGTCGGCAGGACGTGAAGCGCGAGAAGTATCGGCAAAAGAAAACGGCGGATCATCGACATCATTACAACCGCTGGATAACGCAAACCGGTTCGCCCCGCAATTCGTCTACGCCTAAGCGAGGACGGCTTCCGCAACATCCTGAATTGCCTCACGGACCTTCCCCTCGTTCGGCGGGTCGCGCAACGTCGTGAACCAGTGGGCGGGGCGTGGCTCGTTGCGGCGGCGATTCCAGGTCAGCGCCCGCAGTACCGCTTCGGCCTCGGGCGGCAGACGTTCCGGAATCTCATAGGAATTCAAGGTGGCCCAGACACCTGTCCAACAGCGTCCAACCGCCCAGGGATTGTAGCCGCCACCCCCAAGCACGAGGAGACGCGGCGACAAACTCATGATCGTCCGGACGACATGCCACAGCGCGCCGTTCGAGAGCTCCAACCGGCTCATGGGATCGTCGGCGAGGCCATCGCACCCGCATTGCAGAACGATCGCATCCGGCCCGAATGCCCGGGCCAGCGGCGCGATGACTTTTTCAGTGAGGTATGCGAGCTCGCTGTCATTGAACCCTGGCGGGACCGGGAGGTTGCGGGCACGTCCGCCACCGCGGTCGTCGGCCCGTCCTGTGTACGGCCAGCGACCGTCCTCATGTATCGAGATGATAAGCACGTGGGGGTCGTGCGATAGCGCGTCCTGGACACCATCGGCGTGGTGCGCATCGACGTCTACGTAGAGCACGCGAAGCCCCTGGTCCAGAAAGGCCAGAATGCCGAGCACCGGATCGTTCAGGTAACAGAACCCGTTTGCCCGGTCGCGCCGACCATGGTGCGTGCCACCCGCCGGCGAATACACGATGCCGCCGTTCCGAAGCAGGCTGGCGGCCAGGATCGACCCGCCACAGGCGGTCGCGGGGCGGCGAAAGACCTCGCCGAAGATCGGGTTGCCGTTGCGACCGATATTGAAGCGTCGGCTGACCTCCTCGCTCACGTGCTGGTCGGCTTCGGCCTGGATGAGTGCGGCGATGTATGCCGGATCGTGAAAGCGTGCAAGCTGTTCGGGTGTGGCCGTGGGACTGTCGACGAAAACGTCGTCTCCCAACCATCCCATTGCGCGGCACAGATCCATGACGGTCGAAACCCGCGGAATGGCCAACGGATGCTGGGCACCGTAACGCGAACGCCGATAAATTTCGCTGCCGATGAAGATCGGCCGGGAGATCGCGTGTGCGGTCGCACCGGCCGGTTTCACCAGGTCGTGCATGCCCTACTTCGCCATCTGCAGCTCGCCGCCCTCGGCCTGCCGTGCCCACATGGCGGCGTAAATACCCCCCTTCGCCAGCAGATCCGCGTGCCGTCCGCGCTCCACGACCTGCCCGCCTTCCAGCACGATGATCTCGTCGGCATCGACGACGGTCGAAAGCCGGTGCGCAATCACCAGTGTCGTCACGCCTTCGGACAGGGCGCGCAGCGATTCCTGAATGCTCTTCTCCGTGCGCGTGTCGAGCGCC
Organism: uncultured Rhodospirillales bacterium; assembly: GCA_937926175.1. Lineage (GTDB taxonomy): Bacteria > Pseudomonadota > Alphaproteobacteria > CACIAM-22H2 > CACIAM-22H2 > CALANV01. The sequence continues at coordinate 46,378 of CALANV010000014.1, forward strand.
GAGGTCGCTTCGTCGAACAGCAGGATCGGCGGGCGTTTCAGGATCGTCCGCGCGATGGCGACGCGCTGCCGTTCGCCCCCCGACAGCTTCAAGCCGCGCTCGCCGACCCGGGTCTGGTATCCGTCGGGTAGCGTCATGATGAAGTCGTGGATGCGCGCAGCCCGTGCCGCTGCCTCGACCTCGGCCGGCGTCGCATCGGGACGGCCATAGGCGATGTTGTAATAGATCGTGTCGTTGAACAGGACCGTATCCTGCGGAACGATCCCGATCGCGGCCCGTAGCGATTCCTGGGTGACATCCCGAATATCCTGCCCGTCGATGCGAATGGCGCCGCCGTCGACGTCATAGAAACGAAACAGCAGGCGGGAAATCGTAGACTTGCCGGCCCCGCTCGGCCCGACGATCGCGACCGTCTTTCCGGCCGGCACCGAAAACGACAATCCCCGCAGAATCGGCCGCCGCGGATCGTAGCCGAAGGTCACGTCGTAAAATTCGATGGCGCCGCCGCTAATCCGCAGCGGCGCGGCGCCCGGCGCATCGGGTACCTCGACGTCGATCTCGAGAAGCTGAAACATGGCCTGCATGTCGATCAGGGACTGGCGCAGCTCGCGATAGACCATCCCAAGGAAGTTGAGCGGCAGATAGAGCTGGATGAGGTAGGTGTTGACCAGCACGAAATCCCCGATCGTCATGCGGCCATCGGCGACGCCGCGTGCCGCCAGGATCATGATGACCGTCACGCCGATGGCGATGATCGTCGCTTGCCCCGCATTCAGCAACGACAAGGAGTTCGCGCTCTTCACGCCCGCACGTTCATATGCGGTCAGCGCCTGATCGAACCGGCGCGCCTCGTGCTCCTCGTTGCAGAAATACTTGACGGTCTCGTAGTTCAGCAGACTGTCGATCGCCTTGGTGTTCGCCTCGCTCTCGGCCTCGATCATCTGTCGCCTGAACTTGATGCGCCACTGCGTGATCGCGAGCGTGTAGACGACGTAGGCGGCGATGGTGGCAAGCGTGACCGCGGCAAACCAGAAGTCGTACAGCCCCCACAGAATGGTCCCGACCATCGTGATCTCGAGCACCGTCGGGAAGATCTGGAACAGCAGGTAATGCAGCAGATTGTCGATCCCGTTGGTGCCGCGTTCGATGGCGCGCGACAGCCCGCCGGTCTGACGCTCGAGATGGAACCGCAGCGAGAGTCGGTGCAGGTGCCGGAACGTCTCCAGCGCCACGATATGGATCGCGTTCTGCGCAACGCGTGCGAACACGATTTCGCGTAGTTCCGCGAATGCGGCCGATGCGATGCGCGCCCCGCCATAGGCCAGCAGCAGGCCGAGAGGAACGGCGACGGCACCGGTCGGGGTGCTCAGCGTATCGACAGCCTGCTTGTAGATGATCGGGACGTAGACGGTCGTCACCTTGGCCGCGACGAGCAAAAGGATGGCGGCGATCACCCGCAGCCTGATGTTCAGGGGACCCTTGAGCCACAAATACGGAAGCAGCCGTCGGACGACGTTGAGGTCGGCGTAGCGTGCGTCCGGCCCGAAGGCCGCTGGGGGTGTGCGAGGTGACATCGTAGACGCACCATATAGGTGGCCTGCCGCCGCCGTGAAGTCGCTTCCGGGGGCGAGTTGCCACTCCCGGGGTGTTGGCTTAAGGTGACGCACGAATCACGGGGCGTAGGGTCAACCCGTTCCGGCAGATAGATTTAGTCAGGGAGACCGCAAGATGCTTCTCGATCGCCGACTCTTCCTCCGCTCCGCCCTGTTGGGGAGTTCGTCCGCGGTGCTGCTCTCGCGGCTCTCCATACCGGCGTTCGCCCAGTCGCTCGACAGCCTCAAGCTGTTCATTCCGGCCGCCCCCGGCGGGGGCTGGGATCAGACGGGCCGTGCCATGGAGTACGCCCTGAAGACCGCAAACATCGTTCAGAACATTCAGTTCGAGCATGTACCCGGAGCCGGCGGCGCAGTCGGCCTGCCGCGGTTCGCGGGAATGCGGGGCCAGGGAAATGTGTTGATGGTGGGCGGCATGGTCATGGTCGGCGCGCTCATCGCCAACAAGGCCCCGGTCGACCTGACCCAGACCACGCCGATCGCCCGCCTGACGGGCGAATTCGAAGTGGTGGTCGTCCCGCCCCAATCCAGCATCAAGTCGATGCAGGAACTTGTTGCCCAGTTCAAGCAGGACCCCGGCAAGGTGTCGTGGGCCGGCGGCTCCGCAGGCGGTACGGACCATATCCTGATCGGCATGATCGCCCAGGCGGTCGGCGTCGATCCACGCAAGGTCAACTATGTCGCCTATTCGGGCGGCGGACCGGCCCAGGCGGCGTTGCTCGGCGGCCACGTGACGGCGGGCGTCAGCGGCTGGGGCGAGTTCGCCGAGCAGATCAAGGCCGGCAAATTGCGCGCCCTCGCCGTGTCGGCCGACAAGCGCATCGAGGGCATCGACGTGCCGACGCTCAAGGAACAGGGCATCGACGTGGAACTGTTCAACTGGCGCGGCGTGTTCGCACCGCCGGGTATCGACGACAAGCAGCGTCAGGCGTTGCTCGACCTCGTCGACCGGATGGTGAAGAGCGACCCGTGGAAGCAGGAGCTGCAGAAGCGGGACTGGACCAGCATCTATCTCTCCGGAGAGCAGTTCGCGCAGTACATCAAGTCCGAGACCGATCGCATCACGGCCATCCTGCGCAACCTCGGCCTCGCGGCCTGACGGCCGCGTCCGCCCCGCTCTCATGCGTCTACCAAAGGCGAAGGGCCAGGTCGCCCTCGCTGTCGGCGTCATCGGGCTGGCGGCCGTCGTCTGGCACCAGACGACGGCCATTCCCGTTTCGCCGATCTACGCGCGGATCGGCCCGACTGTCTTTCCGACCATGGTCGCCGCCGGCCTGTTCGTGGTCGGTCTCATGCTGCTGTGGCAGGCGTTGCGGGGCGGCTGGCAGACCGAGGAGGACCAAGACCAGTCGCCCGTCGATTGGCACGCGCTCGGCTGGGTTCTTGCCGGCCTCGTGCTCAATGTCGCCCTCATCAAACCGTTCGGATTCACACTGGCGTCCGTGCTGCTCTTCGCCTGCGTCGCGCACGGCTTCGGCAGCACGCGGCCGGTGCGTGATGCCGCCGTCGGCTTCGTGTTGGCGGGGGGTACCTATTTCGGTTTCAGCCGTTTGCTCGGCCTCGACATCGGCACCGGTCTGGTCGAAAGGCTGTTCTGATGGAAACGCTCGCCGCTCTCCTCCATGGCTTCGAGGTGGCGATTTCGCCCATCAACCTGCTGTGGGCGCTCGTGGGAGTCACGTTGGGCACGGCCGTCGGCGTGCTTCCGGGCCTCGGCCCGGCGCTCACGATCGCCCTGTTGTTGCCGATCACGTACAAGGTCGACGCGATCGGCGCCTTCATCCTGTTCGCCGGGATTTATTACGGTGCGATGTATGGCGGATCGACGACATCGATCCTGCTGAATACGCCGGGCGAGAGCGCGACGATCATCACCGCCATCGAAGGCAACCGCATGGCCCGCAACGGGCGTGGTGGCGCCGCACTTGCAACCGCCGCCATCGGCTCGTTCGTCGCCGGCTCGATCGGGATCATCGGCCTCACCTTCCTCGCGCCCGTGATCGTCGAATTCGCGCTGAGATTCGGCCCGGCGGAATACTTCGCGCTGATGGTCCTTGCCTTCGTCGCGGTTTCGGCGGTCCTCGGAAACTCCACGGTCCGCGGCCTGACGAGCCTGTTCTTCGGCATCTTCCTCGGCCTGATCGGCGTGGATCTTCAGACCGGCCAGCCGCGCTTCACGTTCGGCCTGCTCGAGCTGCTCGACGGGATCAACGTCATCGTCGTCGCCGTCGGCCTGTTCGCGGTGGGCGAAACCCTGTTCCTGGCAGCCCGCCATCGTTATGGCCAGGACGAGATCATTCCCGTGCGCGGCTCGATCTGGATGACGGCCGAGGACTGGAAGCGATCCTGGAAGGCATGGCTGCGCGGCGCCGCGATCGGTTTTCCGATCGGTGCAATGCCGGCCGGCGGCGCCGAGGTACCGACCTTTCTGTCCTACTTCGTCGAAAAGAAGCTCAGCCCCAAGCCCGAGGAGTTCGGCCACGGCGCGATCGAAGGTGTCGCCGGGCCGGAGGCTGCCAACAACGCTTCCGCCACCGGCGTTCTGGTGCCGATGCTCACGCTCGGCCTGCCGACATCGGCCACGGCCGCGATCATGCTCTCCGCGTTCCAGAGCTACGGCATCAATCCGGGGCCGTTGCTGCTCCAGAACCAGCCGGCGCTGGTCTGGGGCCTCATCGCCAGCCTTTACATCGGCAACGTGATGCTGCTCGTACTGAATCTGCCGCTCATCGGCCTGTGGGTGCGCATCCTCGCGATTCCGAAGCCCCTGCTCTATGGCGGCATTCTCGTGTTCGCGACCATCGGCACCTACGGAATCAGCCAGTCCGTAATCGATCTCGTGCTGCTCTACCTGATCGGCGGCGTCGGCTACCTCATGCGCCGCTACGACTTCCCGACCGCGCCGGCGATCATCGGCATGATCCTGGGTCCCCTGGCCGAGCAGGAGTTCCGGCGCGCCATGCAGGTGAGCCAGGGCGACCCGACCGTGTTTCTGACCCACCCGCTCTCGGCGACGCTGCTTGCCATTGCCGTGCTCGTCGTCGCGGCACCGCAGGTCTACCGATTCTACCGGCGCAATCGGCCGCCGCGCGACTGAACAGCCGTCCGGCCTCCGGGTCCGTTCATGGCGGACTCATGGGGTTGCATGCCGTCGTTCGATGACCTGCCGTGCCAGGACGGCCACGGCAAGAGCGACACCGACGATCTTCGGATACATGATGTGCTCGGGCCTTATCGTACTCGAAGCCGCGTCGATCAGTCCTGGAAACAGCAGCAGGATGCCGGCAACGAGCAGGGCGACGCGCTCCACCAGCCTAAGCCGCCGGAAAATCCAGTTCTGCGCCGCCGCGGCAAGGGCTGCAATACCGATGGCCGTGGTCAGAATGACCAGCACCACGTCGACGATCGAACCGTTCTTCGGCATCGCCAGCAGAATGCCGATGCCGGCCGGATCGAGCACGAATACGAACGGCACGAGAAAGGCCGGCATCGTGTACTTCCAGGATTGAAGCGTCGTCTTGTAGGGATCGCCCCCGGTGATGGCTGCGGCGGCGAACGGCGACAGCGCCGTCGGCGGCGATACCTCGGACAGTACGGCGTAATAGAAGATGAACATGTGTGCGGCGAAATCCGGCACGCCGAGCTGGATGAGCGCCGGGGCGGCAATGACCGCACAGATGATGTAGGACGCCGTTACCGGAACGGCGAGCCCCACGATCCACACGATCAGCGACGTGAAGAGTGCCGTCAGCAGCAGATTGCCGCCCGCATATGCGATGACGATCGAGCTGAACTTGAGGCCGAGGCCGGTCAGCGTGACGACACCGACGATGATGCCGGCCGCGGCGCAGGTCGCCGCGACGTTGAGCATGCCGATCGAGCCCGCAGCGAGCGCCTGGACGAGCTTGGTCGGAACGAGCGCGCTGTCGCGCCGCAAATAACTCACTGCGATTGCGAGCACGATCGACCAGAAGACCGACGATTCGGGCGAGAAGCCCCAGACCATCAGGGCGATGACGGAAACCAGCGAGGTGAAGTGGAAGCCGTGCTGCTTCGTGAGTTCCCACAGGCTTTGGCGCTTCTCGATCGTGACGTCACGGATTCCGAACCGTCCGACGTCGAGTTCCACCATCACGAACAGCGCGAAATAGTAGAGGCATGTCGGAATCACCGCCATCCGGATCACGTCAAGATACGAGATCCTAAGGAACTCGGCGATCAGGAAGGCTGCCGCGCCGAGCACCGGCGGCGACAGGATAGCGCCCAAGCCCCCCGCCGCGAGCAGTCCGCCCGCATCCTCACGCCGGTATCCGGCCTTGGCCAACATCGGATAGGCGATGGAACCGAGCGCCACGGTGGTCGCTACGCCCGACCCCGACGGTCCGCCCAACAAAAAAGACGCAAGCGTCACCGCCCGGCCGCCGCTCGTCGGCTTTCCGCCCATCAGGTTGAACGAGAAATCGATGAAGAAGCGGCCCGCGCCCGAGAACTGCAGGACGGCGCCGAAGATCGTGAACAGGATGATAAGCGTCGACGAAACGTTGACGGCGGTACCGAAGACGCCTTCGAGCGTCATGTAAAGGTGACCGATCAAACGATCGATATCGTATCCGCGATGCGTCCAGGGCGGCGGCAGGTACGGACCGAAGATCGCATAGGCGATGAAGACCACCGACACCACAGGCATGATCAGTCCCGTGCTGCGCCGCGTCGCTTCCAGCAGCAAAATCAGAAAGACGACGCCGAACCACACGTCGGTCTGGTTCGGCAACGTGGACCGATCCATGAGATCGTCGCCGCCCTGGATCAGGTACCAGATGGTCGCAACCGAAGCCAAGGCCGCCACCACGTCCCAAGGCATCAGGCGGTTGCGGAACCGCTTCGCCGCCGGAAACAGGAGATAAATCAGAAACAGCGCAAAACCGACATGGACGGCGCGCAGGATCGGCGGGCTGATGATGTCGTACGCGCCGTAGAGGTGAAACAGCGTCATGGCGACGGCGGTGCCCGTCACGAACCATCCGAGCCAGCCGCCGAACCGGTTGGTCGCACCTTCTTCGGCTTCGACGTACTCCTCTGCCTTCTTAATCGCCTCGTCGCTGATCTGGGCGTTAACCGCTTCGTTCCCCGGCCGAGCCGTCATTCGTCCTCCCAGCTACTGTCGCGCCACCCGCCTCCCGAGCAGTGACGCGAGAACCCGCAGAAGTAGAATAGGCTGAGCGCCCCGCTCCGGCTACCCGAAGCGGGGCGCCCGCTTTACTCGAAAGACGCCGTCGTCAGTTTGTGACTTTGACCCCTTTTTCGGCGTAGTACTTGAGCGCGCCGGGATGGAACGGTACCGGCGAGTTCGCCTGCTGCTGGTCCTCGAACGTCACCTCGGCGGCTGACTTGTGGACGGCGATCCATTCGTCCTTGTGCTCGAAGATCGTTTTCACGATCTGGTACGCCATCTCGTCGCTCATACTCGCGTGTGCGACCAGAATATTCCAGACATTGGCCTGGTGGTTGTCCTTGTCCTGTCCCGGATAGGAGCCGGCCTTGATGACGCCCCTGGCGTAGAGCGGGCCGTATTTCTCGTTCATCTTCGGAACGAGATCGGCGTGATCGATCAGCTTGATCTTGACCCCGGGGGTCGCACCGAGATCGGTCACGGCCGAGGTGGGCACGCCGCCGACCCAGAAATAAGCGTCGATCTTGCGGTCCTTGAGCGCGTTGGTCGATTCGGCAGCGCCGAGTCGCTCGCGGATGAGGTCCTTGTTCGGATCTATCCCGGCAGCCTCGAGCACCCGGAACGCCATCACCTCGGTCGCGCTTCCCTGCGATCCGGTCGACACGCGCTTGCCCTTGAGGTCCTGGATCGTGTTGATGCCCGTGCCCTCCACCGTAACGACGTGCATGCGGTTCGGATAGAGAACAACGAGCGTCCGGTGATCGACCTTGCTGCCGGAGAACTTGCCCTGGCCGGTGTGCGCATCGAGGCTTGCATCGGCCATGGTGAAGCCGATGTCGGCACGCTTCGCGCCGATCAGCTTCAGGTTGTCGACCGAGCCACCGGTAACCTCCGCCGTGGCCTGCCAGCCCGGTACGTACTTCGTCAGCAGGTTGGCCAACCCGCCGCCGAGCGGATAGTACACGCCGCCGGTTCCTCCGGTGACGATCGACAGATTTTGTTGCGCGAAGGCGGTGCCTGCCAGATTGATGCCGATCAGCAGCGCCACGCTCCATATCAGACGTTTCATTCGTTCTCTCCCTAAGCAGGCATTATTTGGTGCCGCGCCGCCGGCAGCGGACACAGCTTTGCCGGCCCCGACTATATAATTTCGCCGCGTGCGTATCTACACTGTCTGGATCGGGCCGTTTCGCGGCATTGCTCCTGCCTTTTGAGGCCTCATGCCGTGCCGTTTCACCTATGGTCCCCTTCCGGGTTCCTGCACGTCGCCCTGATCGTTGCGGTGGTGGCGGTGCTCACCCCGCTGCGACCGGCAGCGGCGTCCGGCCCTGATCTACCTGCATGGCGGGCACCGATCGGGCGCGACCATCCTCTCGTTGGCCGCATCTTCCGCATCGCCGGGCAGGCACCGGCGACTGCACTCGCCCCGCTCGAGGTCGTTCATGCGCTCGAGAGGACCGATTTCATTCTTCTGGGGGAGAAGCACGACAATCCAGATCATCACGCGTTGCAGGCATGGACGATCACGGCACTCGCGCACAGCGGACGCCGGTCGGCGATCGCGCTGGAGATGATCGGCAGCGATCAGGCGCCGGCGCTCGCGCGCTATCTGGCGGCACCCGATGCCGACGCGGTCGGCCTTGGCGAAGCGGTCGGCTGGCGGGCGCGTGGCTGGCCGGACTGGGAAATCTATGCCCCGATTGCCCGCGCCGCGCTTCAGGCGAACCTGCCTATCGTGGCGGCAGACATCGCGTCGAAAATTCAGCAGCAGGTCAGCCGAAACGGCATCGCCTCCCTGCCCCCGGAATTGCGCACGCGGCTCGACCTCGACGTCGGCTTCGATGCCGCACAGGCAGCTTCCCTCGCAACCGAGCTTCGGGCCAGCCATTGCGGACACGTGTCCGAGGAAAAGCTGCCGAACATGATGGACGTGCAACGCATGCGCGACGCGCATATGGCCCATGCGCTGGTCGCTGCGGCAGCCCTGCCTCGGGTCGACGGCGCCATTCTGATCGCCGGCATCGGCCATGTCCGCCGTGATCGCGGGATTCCCTGGCAGCTCGAACGGATGGCGCCAGGCCGGACCGTTGCCGTTGTCGCCTTCATCGAGGTCGACCGATCGCGTCCAAATGTCGATGACTACGATGTCGTCGGACGGTTCGACTACGTCTGGTTCACGCCTCGCCTCGACGACGAGGATCCGTGCATCAGGTTCTTCGAGCGTCTGCGGCGTCCACGGCCGCAATAGCACCGGTACCGGCCTTGCATCTTGCGCCTCGCACCCACGCTTGCGCAGCAGATCGACGATTGCGTGCACCGGACCGCGTCGCTAGTCTCGCCGCCGAATCGAAGCGGAGGAACCTACGATGCAGATGACCGGCGAGTACCGGATTCCAGCGCCGCGGGATGTGGTTTGGCGCAGCCTCAACGATCCGGACATCCTGAAGCAGTGCATTCCCGGGTGCGAGACAGTCGACAAGGTCTCCGATACGGAGTTCACGGCCAAAGTGGCGCTCGCCGTCGGTCCGGTGAAGGCGAAGTTCAATGGCAAAGTGACGCTCAGCGACCTCGATCCCCCGAACGGCTACACGATTTCCGGTGAGGGGCAGGGTGGCGTCGCCGGTTTCGGGAAGGGTTCCGCGACGGTGAAACTCGAGTCCGAAGGGCCATCGACGACCTTGCTTCGCTATACCGCGCAGGCGACCGTCGGCGGCAAGCTCGCGCAGGTCGGTGCCCGCCTCATCGATGCAACCGCGAAAAAGCTCGCCGATGAGTTCTTCAGCCGGTTTGCCCAGGCTGTCGCCGTAGCGCCCGAGGCCGAGCCTGCGCCGGCAGCCGAGCCGTCGGTTGCGCCGGCTCCCGAGGCCGCGACGCCGACGCCCGCCACCGATGCGACGGGCCCGCACCCGACGGCATCGCGCCCCGCGTTACCGCCGCGCGTTTGGATTCCGGCGCTGATCGCGGCAATCGCCATCCTGCTTTGGCTTGTCACGCGTTCGTAACTTGCTTCCCTTTCCACGCCCTTGACGGGTTTGGAACGTCGCAGGAAACTTAGTTAATCAACGCTTGTGAAACGCCGAATGATATCGGTGGGAGGTGTCGCATGCCGCACGTGTCCTTGACCGTCAACGGAAAACCGGCGTCGGCCGACGTCGAGAATCGCACGCTGCTCGTACAGCTTTTGCGAGAGAAGCTTGGGCTGACGGGAACGCATGTCGGCTGCGATACCAGCCAGTGCGGCGCGTGTGTCGTCCACGTCAACGGCCGCTCGGTCAAGAGCTGCACGATTCTCGCCGTGCAGTGCGAGGGCGCGAATGTCACGACCATCGAAGGGCTTGCAACCGACGGCAAGCTCCACCCGATGCAGGAGGCGTTCCGCGAAAATCACGGGCTTCAGTGCGGCTTCTGCACGCCCGGCATGGTGATGAGCGCGCTCGATCTCGTGAAGCACAACCCCGATCCCAGCGAGCGCGAAGTTCGCGAATGGCTCGAGGGTAATCTCTGTCGCTGCACGGGTTATCACAACATCGTCAAGTCCATCCTGGCCGGTGCCGCCGCCATGCGCGGCCAGCCGACCAAGGCTGCCGCAGAGTGAGAGGTGAGCCATGGCACCCCGGGATGATGGAATCGGCGCCGCCGTACGGCGCAAGGAGGATTTCCGTTTCCTGACCGGCCGCGGACTGTACGTCGACGACATCGTGCGTCCGGGCCAGCTTTACGCCTATATCCTGCGCTCACCGCACGCTCATGCGGAGATCCGGGCGATCGACACCGCCAAGGCGATGCGTGCGAAGGGCGTCGTCGCCGTGTTCACCGGCGCCGACATGGCCAAGGACAACGTCGGCAGCCTGCCCTGCGGCTGGCAGGTCAAGAACAAGGACGGCAGCCCGATGAATGAGCCGCCGCACCCGCCGCTCGCCGTCGACCGCGTGCGCCACGTCGGCGATCCCGTGGCGGTGGTGATCGCCGACAGCCGCGAGGCGGCGAAGGATGCCGCTGAACTGGTTGAGATCGACTATCGCCCCCTGCCCGCCGTCGTTTCCGTGGCGGAGGCGATCAAGCCCGGCGCGCCGCAGGTGTGGGACATCGCGCCCGGCAACACGTGCTACGACTGGGAGATCGGCGACAAGGCTGCCGTCGATGCCGCGTTCAGCCGAGCGCACCACGTCGCGCGGATCGAACTCGTCAACAACCGCCTGGTACCCAACGCGATGGAGCCGCGCGCGGCAATCGGCGATTTCGACCCGGCATCGGGCGAGTACACGCTCTACACCACGAGCCAGAACCCGCACGTGATCCGCCTGCTGATGGGCGCGTTCGTGCTCCACATCCCCGAGAGCAAGCTGCGGGTCTATGCGCCCGACGTCGGCGGCGGTTTCGGCTCCAAGATCTTCCATTACGCCGAGGAGGCGATCGTCACCTGGGCTGCCGGCAAGGTGAAGCGGCCGGTCAAGTGGACGGCGGAGCGCTCGGAGTCCTTCATGACCGACGCCCATGGACGCGATCACGTTACGCGGGCCGAGCTCGCGCTCGACCGCGACGGCAAGTTCCTGGGGCTGCGCGTCTCCACGCTCGCCAACATGGGCGCGTATCTGTCGACCTTCGCGCCCTGCGTGCCGACCTACCTCTATGCGACGCTGCTCGCCGGCGTGTACACGACGCCGGCGATCTACGCAGAAGTGCGCGCCGTGTTCACCAACACGGTACCGGTCGACGCGTATCGCGGCGCCGGCCGGCCCGAGGCCACGTATCTGCTCGAGCGTCTCGTCGACGTGGCCGCCCGCGAGATGAACATTGATCCGGTCGAGATCCGCCGTCGCAACTTCATCGCGCCGGACGCCTTCCCCTACCAGACGCCGGTCGCACTGCAATATGACAGCGGCAACTACCACGCGACCTTGGACCAGGCGCTGAAGGCCGCCGACTGGGCCGGCTTCCCGAAGCGGCGCGAGGAGGCGCGCAAGCGCGGCAAGCTGCGGGGCATCGGTATCTCGACCTATATCGAGGCCTGCGGCATTGCACCGTCGAACGTCGTCGGCGCGCTCGGTGCGCGCGCCGGCCTATACGAAGCGGCCGAGGTCCGCGTCCATCCGACCGGAACCGTCACCGTGTTTACCGGCTGCCACAGCCACGGTCAGGGCCACGAGACGACCTACGCCCAGCTCGTCGCCGAAGGGCTGGGCATTCCCATCGAGAACGTCGAGATCGTCCACGGCGATACGGCCAAGATCCCCTTCGGTATGGGGACATATGGTTCACGCTCGCTCGCGGTCGGCGGCTCGGCGATCGTGCGGGCGATGGACAAGATCATCCGCAAGGGCAAGAAGATCGCCTCACACCTGCTCGAAGCCGCCGAAGCGGATATCGAGTTCAAGGATGGCAAGTTCACGGTCGCCGGCACGGATCGCAGCAAGACGTTCGCCGAAGTCGCGCTTGCCGCCTATGTGCCGCATAACTATCCGCTCGATGAACTCGAGCCCGGGCTCGACGAGACGGCGTTCTACGATCCCAAGAACTTCACCTTCCCGGCCGGCTGTCATATCTGCGAGGTCGAGATCGACCCCGACACGGGCGTGACCCAGGTCGTCAACTTCACCGCTGTCGACGATGTCGGGCGCGTGATCAATCCCATGATCGTCGAAGGCCAGGTTCAGGGTGGCGTCGCGCAGGGCATCGGTCAGGCATTGCTCGAGAACTGCGTCTACGACGAGAACGGGCAGCTGCTGACCGGGTCGATGATGGATTACACGATGCCGCGCGCCGACAACCTGCCCTCCATTGCCGTGTCGACGCATACGACGCTGTGCACGCACAACCCGCTGGGCGTGAAAGGATGCGGCGAAGTCGGTGCGATCGGCGCACCGCCGGCAGTGATCAACGCCATCGTCGATGCCCTGTCGTCGTACGGCATCACTCACATCGATATGCCAGCCACGCCCCAGCGCGTCTGGAAAGCGATCCAGGACGCTCGCATGAAGCAGGCGGCCTGATAAGGAGGACGTTCGCGATGTACGATTTCGCCTATCACCGGCCGACGAACCTTGCCGACGCGGCGCGCCTCGCCAAGGAGGCCGAGGCCAAGCTCATGGCCGGCGGAATGACGCTGATCCCGACGCTGAAGCAGCGCCTCGCCAAGCCGTCGGCGGTCATCGATCTGGGGGCCATCTCCGACCTCGTCGGCATCCGGGTCGAAGGGGGGCGTTTGACGATCGGCGCCCTGACGACGCACGCCGATGTTGCCCGTTCGGCGGAGGTCCGGCGGACCATTCCGGGCCTCGCCGATCTCGCCAACGGCATCGGTGACCCACAGGTCCGCAACCGCGGCACCATCGGCGGCTCGCTCGCCAACAACGATCCGGCGGCGGACTATCCTGCCGCGGTGCTAGGTCTGGGCGCCACGATCCAAACCAACGAGCGGTCGATCGCCGCCGACGACTACTTCAAGGGCTTGTTCGAGACGGCGCTCAAGGAAGGTGAAATCATCACGGCGGTGCATTTCCCGATCCCGGAAAAGGCCGCCTACGCCAAGTTCCCGAACCCTGCCTCGCGCTATGCCATCATCGGCGTGTTCATCGCCAAGGGCCCGCAGGGCGTACGCGTCGCCGTCACCGGCGCCGGCAACGGCGTGTTCCGCGTCAAGGCGATGGAAGACGCGCTCGCAAAGAACTGGTCGGCCGATGCAATCAACGACATCACCGTGCCGGCCTCGGAGTGCAACAGTGACATTCATGCCTCCAGCGAGTACCGCGCCCATCTGATCGGCGTCATGGCCAAGCGCGCGATCCAGGCGGCCGGCTGACGCTCCAAGGGCTTGGGCGTATCGGGTGATCCGGTGTCCCGCCCCGATGTTTCACGGGTTGGACGGCGGGACACCAAAATTTTTTGATCTCAATGCTTTATGGGGGCCCCTTCATTGATCTTGCGCATCGCATGAGGATGGCGAATAAAATATAGGTAATTCAGGTTCTTATCCTATCTTCTTAAAGTTTGACTTGACGCCCTGCGGGGCCCGCCGGCGCATGAAACGCGCACATCTCGCCCGTGGCGGCAGACTGTCCTAACATCGGACCGACCGGTTTTCCGGTCCGTCGTTTTCCACGAACCTCCGACGACTTCTCTCCATATGCCAGCCCAACCCTCCCCGTCTCGTACCCAGCTTGCTTCGGTCGATGATGCGTTGGCTCTGTTGAGGGCCGGCGACTACGTCGCCGACCGCAGCCTGGCGACCGCTGTATTTCTGGCGTTGCGCCTTCACCGCCCGCTGTTCCTCGAAGGCGAGGCCGGCGTCGGCAAGACCGAGATCGCGAAGGTGCTCGCGGCCGTGCTCGGTCGGCGGTTGATCCGGCTGCAATGCTACGAGGGTCTCGACATCGCCGCGGCGGTTTACGAATGGAACTACCCCCGCCAGATGCTCGAGATCCGCCTTGCCGAGGCCACCGATACGAGCCGCGCCTCGCTGGATGAGGAGATCTTTTCCCACCGCTTCCTGATCCGCCGTCCGCTGCTGCAGGCGCTGGATCCGCACCCGGAGGGCCCGCCGGTATTGCTGATCGACGAACTCGACCGCGCCGACGAGCCGTTCGAGGCCTATCTGCTGGAAGTGCTCAGCGATTATCAGATCACCATTCCCGAGCTGGGCACGATCAAGGCCCCGGCGCCGCCGATCACTGTCATCACGTCGAATCGCACGCGCGAAATCCATGACGCCCTGAAACGGCGCTGTTACTACTACTGGGTCGATTACCCGGACGCGGCGCGCGAGCTCGAGATCCTGCGCGTGAAGGCGCCGGGCGCGGCCGCGACGCTGACGCGTCAGGTCGTCGGGTTCGTTCAGCACATACGCAACATGGAGCTGTTCAAGCCGCCGGGCGTGGCTGAGTCGATCGACTGGCTGCGCGCGCTCGTCGAGCTCGATCGCATCAGCCTCGATCCTGCGACGATCAACGATACGCTGGGCGCCCTGCTGAAGTACCAGGACGACATCACGCGCATCCGCGGCGCCGAGGCCGAGCGCATTCTCGCTCAGGTACAGGCGGAACTTGCCGCCTCGGTGCCATGAACACCGAGCAGGACACCGCGCGCCACGGCACGCTCGTCGACAACATCATGCATTTTGCCCGCGTGCTCCGCGCCGCCGGCCTCCCGATCGGTCCCGGACGGATACTGGAAGCCGTGCGCGCCGTCGAGACGGTCGGCCTTGCCCGGCGCGAAGACTTCTATTGGGCGCTCCATGCCGTGTTCGTGAACCGGCACGATCAGCACGAGGTGTTCGATCAGGCGTTCCGCGTGTTCTGGCGTGATCCGCAAGTCATGCAGCGGATGATGTCGTTGCTGCTGCCCCAGGTGAAGGCGGAGCTGGAGCAGCAGGGCGAGCCTCTCATGCGCCGCATCGCCGAGGCGCTTCAGCCCGACCAACGCTCCCAGACGCGGCCGCCGGTCGAGACCGAGGAGCGAATCGACGCGGTGATGACGTTCTCCGATCGCGAAATCCTGCGGAAGAAGGATTTCGAACAGATGTCGGCCGCCGAACTCGCGGCTGCCAAGCGCGCCCTTGCCCAGCTTCGGCTGCCGATCGGCGAGGTCGTAACGCGGCGCTTCCGGCCGGATGCGGCCGGGAGCCGTGCCGATCTGCGCGCGACGTTGCGCGCGATGGTTCGGTCGGGCGGCGACGTGATCACCCTCAAGTTCCGCAAGCCACGCCTGCGACCGCCGCCGCTCGTCGTCCTGTGCGACATTTCGGGCTCGATGGAGCGTTACTCGCGGATGTTCCTGCATTTCCTGCACGCGATCGCCAATGATCGCGACCGCGTGCATACCTTCCTGTTCGGAACGCGGTTGACGAACGTCACGCGCCAGCTCCGCGACAAGGACGTCGACCGTGCGCTGGCGAAGGTGGCCGCAAGCGTGAAGGACTGGTCGGGCGGTACCCGTATCGGTCGCTGTCTCGCCGAATTCAATCTCCGGTGGGCGCGCCGCGTACTGGGACAGAATGCCGTGGTGCTGTTCATCAGCGACGGGCTCGATCGCGATGCCGGCGCCGGACTGAGCCGGGAGATGGAGCGTCTGGCGAAATCGTGCCGACGGCTGATCTGGCTCAATCCGCTGTTGCGCTATGCCGGGTTCGAGCCAAAATCTCTGGGTATGCGGGCCATTCTGCCGCATGTGGACGATTTCAAGCCGGCACACAACCTGGAAAGCCTGGAGGACGTCGCCCGCGTCCTGACCGAAACGCCGGTGCGGCGATCCAGGCACCCGGTACGGAGGATAGCGGCATGAACGACGTGGAAGACATTCTGGGACAGGCGGCGGCGTGGCGCCGCGCTGGACGCGGCGTCGCGGTCGCGACAGTCGTGTCGACCTGGGGTTCCAGCCCCCGTCCGGTCGGCAGCCAGTTGGCCGTGGACGACCAGGGCAACTTCGTCGGTTCGGTTTCGGGTGGCTGCATCGAGGGCG
This sequence comes from uncultured Rhodospirillales bacterium, assembly GCA_937926175.1. Taxonomy (GTDB): domain Bacteria; phylum Pseudomonadota; class Alphaproteobacteria; order CACIAM-22H2; family CACIAM-22H2; genus CALANV01. The sequence goes on from CALANV010000014.1 coordinate 62,614, forward strand.
CGGTGATCAAGGAGGCCCTGGATGCCATCGCCACGGGCAAGCCCCGCCTGCTCGACTTCGGCGTGACCAATCAGCAGGCCTGGGAGGTCGGCCTCGCGTGTGGCGGTAAGGTGCAGGTTTATGTCGAGCGGCTGGAATGAAACGCGAGATCCTCGATGAGCTGTTGGCCGCACGTGCGGCCGCTCGATCCGTCGCGCTCGCGACGAACCTCGGCACGGGACAGCAGCTCCTGATCTATCCCGATGGCACCAAGGGCGATCTCAACCTCGACGCCGATGTGATCACGGCGGCCCGCGAGGCGCTGAAGGCCGATCGCAGCACCACGCTGAAGACTCCGGACGGCGACGTTTTCATACAGGTGCATAATCCGCCGCCGCGCCTGTTCATCGTCGGTGCCGTCCACATTGCCCAAGCGCTTGCCCGCATGGGGCAGCTCGCCGGCTATGGCGTCACGATCATCGATCCGCGCCGGAGCTTTGCGGGCGGCGGCCGCTTCGAAGGGTACGATGTCACCGGCGAGTGGCCGGACGAGGCACTGGAACGGCTCAAACCCGATATTCGCAGCGCCGTGGTGACGCTGACCCACGATCCCAAACTCGACGATCCGGCGCTCTCGACCGCCCTGCGCTCGCCCGCTTTCTACATCGGCGCCCTGGGCAGCAAGAAGACCCATGCTGCGCGTCTCGAGCGCCTGCGCCGCGCCGGCTTCGGCGACGATGCGCTCGCCCGCATCCATGGGCCCGTGGGGCTCGATATCGGCGCGATCTCGCCGGCCGAGATCGCCATTTCGATCATGGCGCAGATCACGCAGAAGCGCCGGCAGGGAGCGAACGCATGAAGTTCGGCGAAATCCCGGTTGCCGACGCCGAAGGCACCATCCTCGCCCATTCGATCCGTCTCGGCAGCGTCAACTTGAAGAAGGGGCGTGTGCTGTCGCGCGATGATGTCGAGGCGCTGATGCAAGCCGGCCATGCCGTCGTGACTGCCGCCCGACTCGAGCCGGGCGACGTCCCCGAGGACGAGGCCGCTGCCAATGTCGCGGCCGCGCTTGCCGGCGACAATCTTACCGTCGGTGCCGCGTTCACCGGACGGGCGAACCTGTACGCGTCGGTGCGGGGCGTCGCCGTCATCGATACGGCGCGGATCGAGCGCATGAACCTGACTGACGAATCGGTCACCATCGCGACCGTTCCGCCGTTCGCCTTGGTCGAGCCGCGGCAGATGGTGGCCACGGTCAAGATCATACCCTTCGCTGCACCGCAGTCGGCTGTCGCGGCATGCCAGGCCATCGCGGCGGAGGCACGGCCGCTCATTCGTGTCGCCCCCTTGCGGCGCAAGTCCGTCGGCCTCGTGCAGACGCGGCTCCCCGGCCTCAAGCCCAAGGTGTTCGAGAATACGGTCAACGCGACCCGCGCCAGGCTCGCCGCGTTGGGAAGCGAGCTCGTCGCCGACCGCATCTGCGACCACAGCCACGATGCCGTCGTCGCGGCCGTCGCCGAGCTCCGCGATCGTTGCGACTTGATCCTCATTCTCGGCGCTTCGGCGATCGTCGACCGGCGCGACGTGATTCCGTCCGCGATCGTGTCCTCCGGCGGCGAAATTCTACACTTCGGAATGCCGGTCGACCCCGGCAACCTCCTGCTGCTGGGCCGGATCGGCACGATGCCGGTCATCGGATTGCCGGGATGTGCACGCTCGCCGAAGCTCAATGGTTTCGATTGGGTGCTGCAGCGGCTCCTTGCCGACCTGCCGGTCTCGGCGGCCGACATCATGCGGATGGGCGTCGGTGGCCTCCTGACCGAGATCGCGACACGGCCGCTGCCGCGCCAGGAGGCGTCGCCCGAACTGGGTGCCGGTATTCCGCGTGCCCCGCGGATTGCCGCCATCGTTCTCGCTGCCGGCCAGTCCAGCCGCATGCAAGGCACGAACAAGCTCCTCGCCGAAATCGACGGCCGGCATATGGTCGAGCGCGTGCTTGATGCGGCGCTGGGTTCGCAGGCTCGCCCCGTCATTGTCGTCACCGGACACGACGGCGCCCGAATCCGCGCCGCGCTCGCGGGGCGCGACGTAACGATCATCGACAATCCGAACTACGCCGAAGGACTCGCCTCATCGATTCGGGCCGGCCTCGCCGCCGTACCCGCCGATATCGACGGCGCGATCTTTCTCCTCGCCGACATGCCGCGCGTCACCTCCGCCCATATCGACCGGTTGATTGCCGCGTTCAATCCGGTCGAGGGCCGCGCCGTCTGCGTTCCGACCTATCGGGCGAAACGCGGCAATCCGATTCTCTGGGCGGCCCGTTTCTTCCCCGAGCTGCGCAACCTGTCCGGCGACAGCGGCGCCCGCGTCCTGCTCGGCGCGCATGCGGACCTGACCGTCGATGTCGAAATGCCGGACGACGGCGTACTCGTCGATGTCGACACGCCGGAGGCGCTCGCGGCCGTCCGGGCCGGCGCGAAAGCCCTGGCATGAGTCTCGACCTCGCCGCGATCCGCGCGCGCTTCCCGATCCTGTCGCGCCGCATCGGTGACGCACCGCTTCATTACCTGGACAACGCGGCAACCGCTCAGATACCAGACGTCGTGCTCGATGCCGTGCGGCACTTCGAGACGACGTCGCGCGCGAATGTCCATCGCGGCGTCCATCGCCTGGCCGAAGAGGCCACGACCGCGTACGAGAGTGCCCGCGAGACGATAGCGCGCTACCTGAACGTCGCGCCCGACGAGGTCGTCTTCACGTCGGGTGCGACGGGCGCGATCAATCTCGTTGCCCATAGCTTCGGCGACGGGTTTTCGCCCGGCGACGAGGTCGTGATCACGGCGCTCGAGCACCACAGCAATATCGTCCCCTGGCAGATGCTGCGCGACCGCCGCGGCATCGTGCTCAAATGGATCCCGGTCACGGCCGAGGGGCGCCTCGACCTGTCGGTACTCGACCGCGTGGTCACGGATCGGTGTCGGCTGATCGCCGTGACGCATGCCTCCAACGTGACGGGTGCGGTCACGGACGTCGGCGCGATTGTCGCGGCCGCGCGCAAAGTCGGGGCGCGCGTGCTGCTCGACGGCGCACAACGCGCCCCGCACGGCCCGATCGACCTCCCGGCGCTCGATGTCGACTTCTACGTGCTGTCGGGCCACAAGATGTTCGCGCCAAGCGGCGTCGGCGTGCTGTGGGGCCGACGCTCGCTGCTCGAGGCCATGCCGCCTTTCCTCGGCGGCGGCGAGATGATTCGCACCGTGACGCTGGATCGCAGCACTTACGCGGCTCCGCCGCACCGGTTCGAGGCCGGTACGCCGCCGATCAGCGCGGCGATCGGGCTCGGTGCCGCCGCGCAATGGCTGATGACGCTCGACTGGCCGGCCGTTTCGGCCCACGAACTCCGGTTGACGCAGCGTCTCCTCGATGGCCTGCCGAAGGCCGCACGTGTCGTCGGCCCGACCGGGCTTCAGGAACGGCTGCCGGTCGTGTCTTTCGCGGTCGACGGCGCACACCCGCATGACATCTGTCAGATGCTCGACCGACGCGGTGTGGCATTGCGCGGCGGCCATCACTGCGCGCAGCCGCTGATGGACCATTTCGGCATCCCGGGCACGACGCGCGCCAGCATCGCGCTCTATAATGACGTGGCCGATATCGACGCGCTGCTCGAGGGTCTGGACGATGCAATCCGCCGCCTGACATGACCGACGAGCTTTATCATCAGGCGATTCTGGATCGTGCCAAGGCGGCGCACCGTGCCGGCCGACTCGAAGCGCCGGATGCGAGCGTCACGATCGACAATCCGCTCTGCGGCGATCGCGTCACCATGGACTTGCGTCTCGGCGGCGACCGCATTGCCGATCTGTCCCACCATGTCCGCGGCTGCGTGCTGTGCCAGGCGGCGGCCTCGGTGATCGGCGAACATGCCGTCGGCGCCACGGTCGAAATGGTCAACGCTGCCGAAGACGCGCTTCGCGCCATGCTGCGGGGTGATTCCATCGCGGTGCCGTGGCCGGATCTTTCCGTTTTCTCACCCGTGAAGCACTACCGAAGCCGTCACGACTGCGTTCTTCTGCCGTTCGAGGCCTTGCGTACGGCGATCGCCGAGGCGCGCAAGAAAGGACCGTGACCCGGATTGCGCCGTTTCTGAACATCCGCCGGATCCGGCTGACGACGGGCCTCGTCCTTTTCACCTAATGTCCTGACCCATTTCCTGAATCACGCGGCCGGCCTCATCTCATTGGCCGCGTTGGAGGACGTGCGTCTCTGGTTCCTGTGGCTGTGGCGCAATCCGGTCATGACGATCCTCCTTTACGGGTCGCTCGTCATTCACTTCCTGCTGGCGCTGTGGGCGATCTACCGGCGTCGACGGCTGTTTCGCATGCCGCTGGCCGAGGCGCTGCAGCTCATCCTTGGCCTCATGATCGTGCCACTGCTCGGCCAGCACGTCCTCGGTACACGGCTGGCGGGGAACTCTACGACGTCACGGATTCCTACGTGTACGTCCTGCTGAATCTCTGGTATGCTGACTCAGGCAACGGCATTCGTCGTCGCCTGGATTCACGGGTGCCTGGGTTTGTTCTTCTGGCTGCGCCTGCGGCCGGTCCATGCACAGCTTCAATCGGTGCTCTATGCCGGCGCCCTGCTCGTACCGGTGCTCGGCCTGCTCGGTTTCTAGGGCGCGGGGCGCGACGTCGTCGAGTTCGCACGTGATCCCGTCTGGCTGCAGGCGGCGCTTGCGGACATCGAGCCGCCGTCCGACGCCGAGATCATCCGGCTCGGGGCGATCCTGTACTGGATCAACGCGGCTTTCGCCGGCGCCGTCGCGGTCACCCTCCTCGCCCGCGTCGTCCGCGGCCTCGTCGAGCGGCGGCGCGGGCCGGTGCGCCTTACCTATCCCGGCGGGCGGGAGGTGATGATCGTCCCCGGCATGTCGGTGCTGGAGGCGAACCAGCTGACCGGGATTCCGCACGCCTCCGTGTGCGGGGGCCGCGGCCGACGGCGCAGGAGCGCCTCGTTCTCGCCCGCGTGAGCGCGCCGCCCAACGTGCGACTTGCCTGCCAGATCCGCCCGCGCGCCGACCTCGCGGTCACCCCGCTGCTGCCGGCGAGCGTGGGTCCGGTCGCCGCATACGGGTGGCCGGCCCATACGCATGGGCAGGAGCAGGAAATCGTCATCATGTTCGCCGATCTGCGCAACTTCACGGCGTTTACCGAGCATCGGCTACCTTACGACGTCGTCTTCGTTCTCAACCGCTACTTCGCCGCGATCGGCCACGCGATCGAGCGTGCCGGCGGCCGTGTCGACAAGTTCATCGGCGATGGCGTCATGGCCCTGTTCGGTATCGATGCCGGCCCGGCGAATGGCGCAAGGGCCGCGCTTGCCGCCGCACGCGCCTTGGGCGAGGTGATGGGCGAACTCAACATGGCGCTGCGACACGACCTCGACCGGCCGCTCCGGATCGGCATCGGCATTCATGTCGGTTCGGCGATCATCGGCGAAATGGGTTATGCGCGCGCCACGTCACTGACCGCCATCGGAGACGCCGTGAACGCGGCAAGCCGCATCGAGGCATTGACCAAGGAATACGGTGCCGAACTCGTGGTATCGGAACAGGTCGCGATCGCTGCCGGCGTCGACCTGTCCGCGTTTCCCGCGCACACGGTCGAGGTCCGGGGCCGACGCAAACCGCTGATGGTCCGTGTCCTGGCCTGTGCCGCCGATGTGCCCTTGCCGACGCAGGTGACGTCAGCGGCATCCGACGCTAGCTCTGCGGCTGGCCGCCCCTGAACCTCTCGATCCCGTCGCGCAGCTCGCGATATTCGGCGCATCGCGGCCCGCACACGCGCGACAGACGGCCGAGCATCTCTTCGGCTTTCGGCAGATCGTTCATGTCGAGGTACAGCTCGCCCAGATACTCCAAGGCCCCGCGGTGGTTGGGGTCGATTTCGAGGGCACGCGTGTAATGCACGAATGCCTGGTCCCGATTGCCGAGCTTGCGGTGGCTGTATCCAAGATAGTTGTACGCGTCCGCATCACGCGGATTGTCCGCCACGACACGATCCAGCAGCGCAATCGCCCTGTTCCAGTCCTGGGCCTTCACCGCCTTCTCGGCGTCGATCAGGCGCGTATCGCGCGCCTTGGCCGCCGGCGGCGAGCTGAACGACTCCATGCCCGGCGCCGGCGCGGCGCCAAGCGTCAGACCGACTGCCAATGCGGTCCCGATCAGGGACATGCGTCTTCTGTTCATGGCTATCTTCTCCTCGCCCTCCGCGCCACCCTGGCACCGGGCAGATGCCTGAGCCTGTCTCCGGCACCTGCAGCGGCCAAATCACGGTCGCGGGGTCGCCGCGAAATGGACACCGCCGTCCCGGCAATTATTCCGGTCCGATCACGCCAAATTCACATCGCGGGTGATGCACCCATTGGCATCCTCGCGTATAAGACTGCTGCGAGAAAGGACGAATGATGCTGCCACGATTTCGCCGCGCCGCTGCCCTCGGCGCAGGCTTTCTTCTCGTCGCCTGCGGCCCACCGGATAGCGCGGAGGTCCTTCGCAAGGCCGAGGGCGTTAAGACCAAGACGGAACTCGAGCGGGCGATCGGCCGGCCCGACGAGGTAAGCAAGCTCGGGCCGATCGAGACCTGGACCTACAAGACAAGCGACGGCGCCGTAAGCTTCCTGATCACCGGCGAACGCGTACAGATCGCTGCTGGCGGCAACCGGTCCCGTTAAGGATTGTACGGGCCGCGAATCGGCCGATTCGCGGCCCTCCGACCCGCCCGCCGCTGAAAAGCACGGCCGAAGTGCTTGCGCGGCTTGATTTTCCAGTCTGAGCCGATTAGATCACTCGGGCCGTTTCGGGCGGGCTGCCGGCCTTTGCGTCCCCATCGTCTAGAGGCCTAGGACTCCACTCTTTCAAGGTGGCGACACGGGTTCGAATCCCGTTGGGGACACCATTCGGCGGCCGCGCAGGCCTCTGCGCGCGTCTTTCGTTCATAAAGACGAGGCCACGGCGCCGGATCTCCCTCCATGCCGGGCCTTTGCGCACGTCTCCTGCACCACTATGCTTCCCTGCCCGCGTCGGAAACACGGCAGTGGGAGGGAGGAGACATGCTCGAGACGACGATCGCCGGCAGCCTGCCCAAGCCCGCATGGCTCGCCGAGACGAATAAGCTTTGGCCGCAATGGCGACAGGAAGGCGAGGCACTCGTCGAAGCGAAGCGCGATGCCACCCTCCTGGCGCTGAAAGAGCAGGAAGACGCCGGCATCGACATCGTCACTGACGGCGAACAGGCACGCCAGCATTTCGTACACGGCTTCCTCGAGCGAATCGACGGAATCGATTTCGGCCGGCGCGTGCGGATGGGCATCCGCAACAACCGCTACGAAGCCGAGGTGCCGACCGTCACGGGCGCGCTCAAACGCAAGGGGCCGGTCCATGCCTTCGAGGCGAAGCTTGCCCGCGCGCACACGACGCGGCGGCTCAAGTTCACGCTGCCTGGGCCGATGACGATCGTCGACACCATTACCGACGCGCACTACGGCGACAAGGTCACGATGGCGATGGCCTTCGCGCGGCTGCTGAACGAAGAGGCGCGCGAACTCGCCGCGATCGGGGTCGATGTGATCCAGTTCGACGAGCCGGCCTTCAACGTCTACATGGACGAGGTCAAGACGTGGGGCATCGAGGCGCTGCACGTCGCCGCCGATGGCCTCAAATGCAAGACCGCCGTCCACATCTGCTACGGCTATGGCATCAAAGCCAACATCGAGTGGAAAAAATCGTTGGGCGCCGAGTGGCGTCAATACGAGGAAATCTTTCCGGCGCTCGCCGCGAGCCGCATCGACCAGGTCTCGCTCGAATGCGCCAACTCGCGCGTGCCGATCGAGCTTCTGAGCCTGTTGAAAGGCAAGGACGTGCTGGTGGGCGCGATCGACGTCGCCAGCGACAAGGTGGAGACGCCTGAGCAGGTCGCCGCGACCATCCGCAGCGCCATGAAATACGTCCCGCCCGAACGCCTCTATCCCTGCACCAATTGCGGCATGGCGCCGCTCGACCGTCGGCTTGCGATCGCCAAGTTGTGGGCGCTTGCCGCCGGCGCTGCGATCGTACGGACCGAGCTCGGTCTGGTCTGACCGCAAGCGGTGGTCGGCGGCCGGCTGGATTTCTGCGGCGGCAAGCCCCGCTCAACGCTCGAGCGGTTTGCCGGCCAGTCACACCGTCCCACGCGCATAGCGCTGCTCGACCTCGGGTCCTTTGAGGCCGGACATGTCGCGCTTCACCTTGTACCCGACCTTCGTCTGAAGGTAGGCGAGATGGCGATAACCCTTCGGAAACCGCGCGAGCAGCTCCTGGTCCAGCGAAAGTTTGGCGGCGGGATCGACCGGATCGAGCCGGTCCTTCTCGTAAATCGGCTGGCGATGCACGATCCCCCGACGTCCCTGCCGCTCTTCCAGGAAATCGTAGAACCGGCCGGTGCTTGCACGCCGACAACCGTTTTTGTCGCGAGATCTGCACCAGAACCGCATCCAGGAAAAACGGGGCCAGGCAGGCAGGCCTTGCGTCACGCGAACACCGGACCGCGTGGCGATCGCTGGCACGGGCTGCGGATTGTGCTAATCTGTTGCAATGATTCGAATTACCGAACGCATCGCCATCGACGAGCGTGAAATCACCGAACGGTTCATCCGGGCTTCGGGACCCGGCGGTCAGAACGTCAACAAGCTCGCAACAGCCGTTCAACTTCGGTTCGATGTCCGTGGTTCGCACTCGCTGCCGGCAGACGTGCGAACGTGCGTCGAGCGGCTTGCCGGCCGCCGTCTGACGCAGGACGGCGTGCTGGTGATCACGGCGCAGCGCTACCGCACACAGGAGCGTAATCGGAAAGCGGCATTGGCGCGGCTCGTCGACCTTCTCCGCCGGGCCGCGGTCCCGCCGAAGCCGCGGCGTGCGACCAAGCCGACGGCGGCCGACAAGCGTCGTCGCCGGGAGGAGAAATCACGGCGCGCTGCAATCAAGACCTTGCGCCGGGTCAGCCCGACGCTTGACTAGGCTTTAGTCTGTCTTATCCCTGCCGCCGACGATGCGGCATCATCAACCCCTGGATCTGGGGTGTGCGGTACCGCATCCGGTCGCACACTCAGTTCAGCGTGCGATTCCCGCATCTGTAGGGCGCGGGTCTCGTCCCGGCCTCAGCCGATCCCGAGAAAACTCAGGATCGCCAGGACGATCACGATCAGTCCGACCAGATAGATAATCGAATTCACGGCAAAGCTCCCGGACGCACCTGAACAGGGCCATGAAACGGCCAATGACCGGTTACGTTCCCGCGAGCGGTATATCGGTGCCGCCACAGGCAATACGTGTCCCCACGTGTCCCCGGGATGCGACCTATCGTGATACCGCAGGTCTGACGAACGGATCGCGCGCAAAAAGAAGGCCGGCGCATCGCGCCGGCCAGGTTCACCCGAGGGGCGATTTCTTGCTCCTGATCCGGCTGGCCTGCGGCGTCCGGCCGGAGTCGCGCTTTCGCGTCGTTGCGGACCGCAGCGCCCACTGCCCTGTCACCGCCCGGCGCCGCGACAGTCTCAGCGATGCGCCCTTTTCTGTGCGATTTCGCGAACCGGCGCGAGCCAGCCGCGTTCCAGCCATGCTGCCGTCTCGCGCGTGACATACACGATGTCGAGCGCGAAATTGAAACTCCACCCGATCAGGAATGCGAACACATAACGCCGCAACATCGCTTTCCTCCCGGTGCCCGATGGGAATTGGAACGCATCGCGGCGCTGCCTGCAACATTTCGAAGTTTATCCAAGATGCATGATAGATTTCCTGTGCTTTCCCGCCGTTTCACCGGTGTTTGCCGCAATCTCGTCGCGCATCACCCGCGGTCCGGCATATTTCTTTCGCCGTTACCGTCGCCTAGATGCGTCACAGGATTGTCCCCGCAGTCACAGTCTTGTCCGTCCATCTCACAACCGGAAGCTGTTACACTTTCGGCGTACCATGTACGAGCAGGCGCAGACGCATGTGAGCAGACGTATGGACGACTTCGATCCCAAGCTCACCGACGATGACATCGACCTCGACCGTGTGGTCATCGATCCCGATTACCGTCGCCGCGTCATCCGCTTCCTGAACGCGGAGGCCAGCCGCAACGACGAATCGTTCCGTCGTTTCTCCCTGCCCACCAGCGCGCATTGATCCGTCAGAAGCCAAAGGAATGCGGCGCCGGACGCCGCGTCGGAAACCGAGAGCTGTTTGGACTCATTCGCCGACCGTTGGACGGCTCGTTACCCTCGCTGCACCGTTCGGTTCTCTGCGGCCCGGTTTCCGGTGTGACATGTCGAGAATTACGCGTACGGTCGTGCCTGCGTCCGTGCTGAGTTCGAACGTGGCGTCGATCTGCTCGGCCAGAACACGCATGAGCTTCAGGCCGAGCGAACGCATCTGAAGCGCTTCCCAATCCGCCGGCAGTCCGATGCCGTCGTCCGCGATGCACACGGTCGCACGCTCCGCCGTGCGCGCGACGTCCACCTGGATCGTCCCTGCGCGATCGCCGGGAAACGCATACTTGAAGGCGTTGGTGACCGCCTCGGTGACGAGCAGCGCCAGCGGTATCGCCGTGTCCAGATCGACATGCAGCGGTACGGATCGGATCTCCAGACGTACCTGCGGTTCGCGCGCAAAAAAGGTCGCGAGACGGCCACCCAGAAGGTTCAGATACTCGCCGAAGTCGATCTGCGCGATGTTATGTGAACGATAGACCAGCTCGTGAACCAATCCCATGGCCCGCACTTGACCGAGGCAGTCGTTGAAGCCGCGTTGGACCTCGGTATTGGCGAACTTGTTTGCGTAGAGATTGAGAAGGCTCGAAATGATCTGGAGATTGTTCTTGACCCGGTGATGCACCTCGCGGAGGAGGACGTCCTTCTCCGCAAGCAAAGTCCGCAGTCCCGCAGCCGTCCGCTCGACCTCCACCGTACGTTCCCGCACGCGTTGCTCGAGCGTCGTCGTCATCGCTTCGAGTTCTCCGCGTGCGACTTCCTCCAGGCGGGATCGCCAGATCGCCACGGCAACCAGCAGAAGAAGCGCTGCGAGCGCCAGGCCGGAGAAGATGCCCTGGAGCCGCGTTCCTTCGAGCCAGCGCGCGAAAATCGCACGCCGGTCGATCCCGACGCTGACATAGACCGGAAAGTCGTAAATCCGCTGATAGGTCTCGAGCCATTCGACCGCATCGATCGGCGAAACAGCGCGCTCGATCGTGCCCGCATCGCCGACCGCGCTCGCCGCAATGCCTTCGGGCCATTTGCGGAGGCCGGTTGCCTGGTCGGGCGGAAGTTGCGGATGGTGAATGATGACCGCCCAATCGGACCTGAACAGGTCGATGGAAATCGGATATCCGACCCGGATCGACCGATAGAAGGTCAGAAAATAGTTCGGATCGATCACCACGAGAGCCACACCATGGAACTTGCCGTCAGGCGTCTCGATCCGGCGCGACATGACGATATTGGTCGCGTCGACGACGGGGCTTCGCATTAACGTGCTGATGAACGGCCCGGCTTCCCCCGCCCGCTGATTCCGGAAGAACGCATGCTCGCCGACGCTGATCGGCGGTGCGGGAAACGCGCGAGTCGTGAGCCGTGCCACACCGGCCTCGTCGACGAGCCAAACGGCCGAAATGTAGTCGAACGTGTCGGTCAACCGGCGCAACCGGAGGTGACTCGTTTCAGACTGCTGGATCTCGTCCCAGCTCTGGCCCTGCGCTGTCTGAATCGCCTGCATGGCGACGAGATTGGCCGCATCGAAAACCCGACCCGCGTGCTCCGCAAGCATGTCGGCCAGATTGGCGGCGAGCTGTTCGGCCTCGTTGACGGTGGCACGCCATCGCACATGGGACAGCGCCCCGAACAGGATGATGGCGATCACGATCAGTCCACCACCCAGCAGTGCGATGATTCGTCGTGGCGACCACCCGCGGCGGAGCGCCTCTGGTTGCACGGATCCGACTTGGCTGCGCATCGGCAGTTCGCGGGCTACGGCCATTATTCTCGAAAAACTCGCCTTGAACGTGTGTGAAACGCGGCACGCATGGCAGGCTCACCGCCGATCGCGCCGGTGCCGACGAAAGAGCAGCAAGCTCGACCGTTTGCACCAGTCCCCGTGGCCGCCCCCCTCCTTTCGGTCCAACCTAGTTCAGCGTGAGGTACGCCGTTCCGAGCCCAACGAGCACCATCGCCGCGAACGCTACGCTGATCAGCCAGGCAACCGATCGTTCCGGTATATGCTGCTGACCGCGCCCGGGCACGGCCACGGACGATGTCGGCGATTCGGGATCGTTCTAGCGCATCTGATCTCGTGCGCTGGCTGCCAGCGCGAGGTCCGACGTCGGGCTGCCAGAGGCCTCGGAATCGGTGTGGAAGGACGCCGCTGCCGGATCGGGCACGGCAACCTTGTCATGGGTTTTTCCCCTGTCGATGACATGTCTGTAGCGTTCCGCCAGCCCGCCGCGCGCCATGGCACCCTCCTGTCACACGGTGTCACGGACATGTAACGCACAGGGCGCCCGTTCGGGCGTCGCGCCGGAACCGCCCCTTGTAAGGTTGCGTTTTGGAAACTGGGGCATTGGCCGCGCCGCATGGCCGGTCGCCCGCTTCGAAAGGAGCAAGGAATGGCACAAGGAACTCCCGCGTCGTCGTCGCGAACGACAACCGACGCATCCTTGTTGATCGTGCCCGGCGTCGTGCTTGGGGCGTATCTTCTGACCCGGCTGCCGTTCCGCTTCCTGTCGGGTGTGGCGCTCGGCTTCGTCGCCGGATGGGCGCTCCGTGGCAGCGAGAGCGAAGCCAACTGGGCTTCAAGTCGCGGCGGCCAATCGATCACACGCGGCCGCGAGTGGGTCGCCAAGCATGAGCCCGGCCCTAGCGGCCGCATGTCGACGCAGGAGAAGGTCGACGAAATGGGCGAGGATTCGTTCCCCGCAAGCGACCCGCCCTCCTATACGCCGACCAAGGCCGGAAAGCCGCGCGGAAGCGAGAAGAAAGGCTGAGCCGGCGTCCCCCTAAGCCGCTGCCGAATAGGCCGGCGCCGCATCCTCGATCTGCAACTGGACGCGCGTTTCGCCGCGCCACGTGTCGGCGCGTAGACAGCCGGCGACGTGCAGCCCGCTGCCGGCCCCTGCGAGCAGCGCATCGCCAAGCGCCGTGCCTGCCGCCCGGAAGGCAATCGCCGACAGGCGGCCGCCGCGCTGATCGGCGAGCTGACAACGGACGTGCTTTCCACCGACGATGTCGGCGCGCACGACGCGCACGTCGGTGAAGACAAAGCGCGGCTCGGGGTTGCCGACGCCATAGGGCCCGACCCGCTCGAGCGACGAGACCAGATCGGGCGATGCTGCGGTAACCGCCAGCGCCCCGTCGATCGTCAAGCGCGGCACGATTTCACCAGCAGCAAGATGCGCAGCCATGCGTTCGGCAAGAAAAGCCTTGAACGCTGGCAGTTGATCCCGCTTCACCGTGAAGCCGGCTGCCTGAATGTGCCCGCCGCCGTTGACGAGTAAGCCGGACTGACGCGCCGCGATGATGGCGGCGCCGAGATCGAAGCCGTTCGCGGACCGGCCCGACCCCTTCCCCACATCGCCTTCGAAGGCAACGACACAGGCCGGGCGCTCGTAATGCTCGCGCAGCCGGCCGGCGACGATGCCGATTACGCCCTGGTGCCACCCCTCGCCGGCAACTAGCACGAGCGGCCCTGCCTCGCCCGCGGCCGCGACCTGGGCATGTGCCGCCTCGAGCACCGCGGCCTCGATCGCCTGCCGTTCCCGGTTCAGCGCGTCGAGCCGTGCGGCGATCGCCCGCGCTTCGCCCGGATCGTCGGTCGTGAGCAGCCGTGCACCCAGGTCGGCCTCGCCGACACGGCCGCCGGCATTGACCCGCGGTCCGAGGAGGAACCCGAGATGATAGGCGCCGCAACGGTCCGTGAGCCGCGCCACCTCCGCAAGCGCGACGAGGCCCGGCTTGCGGCGCTGCTGGATGACCTTGAGTCCCTGCGCCACCAGTACGCGATTGAGCCCGGTCAGCGGTACGACGTCGCATACGGTCCCCAGCGCCACGAGGTCGAGCAGGTCCAGCAGGTCCGGCTCGGCCACCCTTGCGTACCAGCCCTGCGCGCGCAGCACGCGGTTGACCGCGACGGCAAGGAGGAAGGCAACGCCGACGGCCGCAAGCTGACGATGCGGGCTGGTCTCGTCGATCCGGTTCGGGTTCACGACCGCGAGCGCCGGCGGAAGCTTCGGCTCGGCGGCATGATGATCGACGACGATCACCTCGACGCCCGCGCGGGTTGCCTCCTCGATCGGCTCATGCGCGGTCGTGCCGCAATCGACGGTCACGATGACGGACGCGCCCTCCGCCTTGAGGCGTCGCATGGCGGGTGCGTTGGGCCCGTAGCCCTCCTTCACGCGGTCGGGGATGTAGAACCGGGCCTTGCCACCGGCCTGCGTCAGGAAACGGTAGAGCACCGCCGACGACGTCGCGCCGTCCACGTCGTAATCGCCGAAGATCGCCACGAGCTCGCCCTTCATTACGGCGTGCGCGAGCCGGGCCGCGGCCTTGTCCATGTCGCGCAGATGCGACGGATCGGGAAGCTGCTCGCGCAGCCGGGGCTCGAGGAATCCGGGGGCGGCATCCTCGTCGATGCCGCGGCCGACCAGCACGCGCGCGACGATCTCGGGGATCGCCAGGCGCTGCGCCATGCCGAGTGCGGCGCGCTCGTTCGCGACCCGCATGACCCAGCGCTTTCCGTTCAGCGAACGTTCGACGCCGAGGAATGCATCCGTCGGCGCACGCGACATCTCGCCTCCGGCGCCCGGCTTACTCGTAGAAAGGCTTGATCGCAAAATTATGTGTCGCTTCGATGACGCGAACGGTTCCGGTCCGCGACCGCATGACGATCGAGTGCGTGGTCGCCCCGTCGCGCCAGCGCCGGACGCCGCGCAGCATGGTGCCATCCGTGACGCCGGTCGCCGCGAACATGACGTCGCCCTTGGCGAGGTCGGTCAGGCTGTACACGCGGCTCAGATCCGTGATGCCAAGGCGCGCGGCGCGCTGCTTCTCGTCATCGTTCCTGAAGATGAGCCGCCCCTGCATCTGCCCGCCGATGCAGCGCAGGGCCGCGGCCGCGAGCACGCCTTCCGGCGCGCCGCCGCTGCCCATGTAGATGTCGACGCCGCTGCCCGGTCGTGCCGTCGCGATCACGCCGCTGACGTCACCGTCCGAAATCAGCATGATGCGAGCGCCAGCCTCGCGCACCTTGGCGATCAGCTCCGCATGGCGCGGACGGTCGAGGATGCACACGACCAGGTCGGCGATATCGGTCTTCTTCGCTTTCGCAAGGTTCTGGAGATTCGTCTTCGGCGACGCATCGATGTCGATGACGCCGTCGGGCAGATCGCCGCCGACCGCGATCTTTTCCATATAGACGTCGGGTGCGTTGAGGAAACCGCCCTGTTCGGCCATTGCGATGACGGACAGCGCGTTGGGCCCGCCTTTGGCGGTAATCGTCGTGCCTTCCAGCGGATCGAGCGCGATATCGACACGCGGCCCAGTGCCGTTGCCGACCTTCTCGCCGATATAGAGCATCGGCGCTTCGTCACGCTCGCCCTCGCCGATGACAACGACGCCATCGATCGACAGCGAGTTCAGCGCCCGACGCATGGAGTCGACGGCGGCTTGGTCGGCCGCCTTCTCGTCGCCACGGCCCATCAGGCGCGAAGCCGACAGTGCCGCCGCCTCGGTGACCCGGACGACCTCGAGTGCCAGGTTGCGATCCAGGACAAAACCTCCGTCGTTCATTGTCGTTTTCTCCCCGTCACGAAGGGCTGTCAGAATTGTTCGATGCGAATCATGCGCGGCGGCTGCAGCACCGTTTCGAGCGCCGCGATGCGCGTCAGTGCCCGGTTCATGGCCGCTTCCTCGGCCTCGTGCGTCGTGAGCACGACCGGCACCATCTCGCCGGGCTGCCGACCGCGCTGCAGCATCGCCTCGAGCGACACCTGCTCGTCGCGGAGCGCCGCCGTTACGTCGGCGATCACGCCGGGCCGATCCGTCACCATGAGGCGAACGTAATAGGCCCCGCGATGCCGTTCCATCGGCGAGACGGGTAGCGCCGAAAGTGCCGTCGCCGGCACACCGAAGGTATGGGCATAGCGTCCGGCGGCGATGTCCAGGATGTCGGCGGTAACGGCCGATGCCGTCGGGCCTGCGCCCGCGCCACGGCCTTCATACACCGTGCTGCCGACGAAGTTGCCTTCGATGACGACGGCGTTGAACACGTCCTCGACGTGCGCGATGGGCGAATCGATCGGCACCATGCAGGGATGCACGCGCTGCTCGAGCCCGTGATCGGTCAGGCGCGCGATCCCGAACAGCTTGATCCGGTAGCCGAGTTCTTCGGCGTATTCCATGTCCATCGCATCGACGTGCCGGATGCCCTCGATGTACACGCCGCTGAAATTGACCTCGGTGCCGAATGCGACGCCGGCGAGAATGGCAAGCTTGTGCGCCGCGTCGATCCCGTCGACGTCGAAGGACGGATCGGCTTCGGCATATCCGAGCCGCTGCGCCTCGGCAAGGACGTCGTCGAAGGATCGTCCCGTCTCGCGCATCACCGAGAGTATGTAATTGCACGTGCCGTTGAGAATGCCGTAGACGCGCGTGACGCGGTTGGCGGCAATGCCCTCGCGCAACGCCTTGATCACGGGAATGCCGCCGGCGACCGCTGCCTCATAGGCAAGCGACACGCCGCGCGCCTCGGCGGCACGTGCCAGCGCCGTACCGTGGAGGGCGAGCAGCGCCTTGTTCGCCGTGACGACGTGCCGGCCGGTGGCGATCGCCGCCTCGACGGTCCTGCGCGCCGGCCCGTCGCCGCCGCCGATCAGCTCGACGATGATGTCGGCATCGGCCCGGCGGGCCATGTCGGCCGGATCGTCGAACCATGCAATGCCGTCGAGTGGAACGCCGCGGTCGCGCGTGCGGTCACGCGCGCTGACGGCAGTGACGATGATCGGCCGACCGCAGCGCTTCTGCAGCAGTGGGCCGTTTTCGGTCAACAACTTGAGAACGCCGGTCCCGACCGTACCCAGACCGGCGATCGCGATCTTGATCGGTGGTTTCAACTTGCAATCTTCTTGTTCGAAGTCGGCGTGGCACGCAACTGCGTCGGGGGATTCGGCAGTGCGTCGGCCTCGCCCAGAAAAGCCTTGATGTTGCGCACCGCCTGGCGGATGCGCTGCACGTTCTCGACGAGCGCGAGACGGACATGTCCGTCGCCATACTCGCCGAAGCCAATGCCCGGCGACACCGCCACGTTGGCGCGCTCGAGCAGCAGCTTGGCGAACTCGAGCGAACCCAAATGCGCGAACCGTGGTGGAATCGGCGCCCAGGCGAACATCGACGCCGGCGGGCTCGGCACATGCCAGCCGGCCTGCGCGAGACCGCTGATCAGCACGTCGCGACGCTGGCGGTACATCTCGCGAAGCTCCCGCACGCAATCCTGCGGCCCGTTGAGGGCGGCCGCGGCGGCGACCTGAATCGGCGTGAACGCGCCGTAGTCGAGATAGGACTTGATGCGCGCCAGCGCCGCGATGAGCGTCTTGTTGCCGGCCGCGAAGCCGACGCGCCAGCCGGGCATCGAGTACGTCTTGCTCATCGAGGTGAACTCGATGGCGATCTCCTTGGCGCCCGGGACCTGAAGGATCGACGGTGGCGGCGTATCCGTGAAATAGATCTCCGCGTAGGCGAGGTCCGACAGGATCCAGATCTTGTGGTAACGGCAGAAATCGACGACCTCGGCATAGAAGTCGAGGTCGACGACCTGCGCCGTCGGATTCGACGGGAAATTGAGCACGAGCGCCAGCGGCGACGGCACGGAATGCTTCACCGCCCGCTTCAGGCCGGCGAAGAAATCGTGCCCCTCCCCGATCGGAATGTGCCGCAGCGCCGCGCCGGCCATGATGAAGCCGTAGGGATGGATCGGATAGCTCGGGTTCGGAACCAGGATGATGTCGCCGGGACTGGTGATCGCCGCCGCCAGATTGGCGAGCCCTTCCTTGGAGCCGAGCGTCACGATCGTCTCGGTCTCGGGATCGAGATCGACGTTGAACCGGCGCTTGTAGTAGGCCGCATGGGCCTTGCGCAGGCCGGGAATGCCCTTCGACATCGAATAACGGTGCGTGCGCGGATCGCGCACCGTTTCGATCAGCTTGTCGACGATGTGCTGCGGCGTCGCCGTGTCCGGGTTGCCCATGCCGAGGTCGATGATGTCGCGGCCGGCCGCCCGCGCGCGCGCCTTCATCGTGTTGACCTCGGCAAACACGTAGGGCGGCAGACGGCGGATGCGATAGAACTCGTTGTCCATTCGGCTCACGCGCTAAGATCTTGGTCGAGGCCGCTCGGATTGTCCGAGCGGATTACGAAGTATCTAAATCGGCGGCCTCTAATAATCGACAAAAATCTCGACCGCCCGCTCTGCCGGCTGGCCTGCGGCCTCATGCTGAACGATACGGTTTGCCGGGACGCCGAGATCGATCAAGGCACGGGTCACCTGCCCACGAGCCTCGGCGCTGGCGCCGACCAGCCGTGCCCGGCCGCCGGTTTGAAGCGCCATCCGCGCCGCGTCCTCGAGCACCTTGCGGCTGAACGGGGCAAGATCGCCCAGATCGCCCTGTACGACCACGCTGCCCATGAAGGCGCTGGAGGGCACGTCGGGTCGCGGGACGACGGCCTGCTGTTGGGCCGCCGCTTCGCCGTCCGGCGGTGCCGATGCCGCCGCAGGTGGCGTCGGCGTACGCGCCTGGGGACGGGGTCGTGCCGCCTGGCGCGGCGGCGGCTCGCGCAGAATCGGCGCGCGGCGTAGCACCTCATCGGCCTGCCGGGCGGTCTCGCGATCGGTCATCAGGGCGGCAAGTTCCGCCCGCCGCTCCATGGGCGGCGCGACCTGGGGACGTGGCGGCACCGTCGCCAGGTTGGGAAACGGGCGGCCCTCGGCCGGCGGCGGTTCGATATCCGGTCCGCACGCCTCGAGCAACCCGGCCACAAGCATGAGGCCGATCACGGCCCGCGCCCTGCGCCGATTCGAAAAATCCCAGCCAAAGGATTGATTCGACGACGTTTGTTCCATATCTACGAAGAAGCCTATGGGACTATCGTATAGTACGCGGGCCGGCGTCGTGCAGCCGATTCGACGGCGTCTTTTGGTTGGCTGGCCGGACCTGGATTCCTCCTCGGACCGGTTGGAATCGGGACAAGCTCACGGGTCGATCCAATGGCCGACAAATCTGACAATGACATCAAGTTTCCGGATCCGGTCGAGATGTCCCGGATGATGGGCAAGATCGCCAAGCAAAGCCAGCGTTTGGTGACCGAATTCCTGGCGAAGCAGAGCGGCGCCCCCGGCCTCGGCATGGCGGACCCTCTCAATGTCGGCCAGGCATTCCTCGACATGACGGCGCGCCTGATGGCCAACCCGTCCAAGCTGATCGAGGCGCAGCTGTCGCTGTGGAAGGACTACATGGCGCTGTGGCAGTCGACGACCCGGCGCATGCTCGGCGAGCCGGCGGAACCGGTAATCAAGCCCGCCCCTGACGATCGCCGGTTCAAGGACGCGCTCTGGGACGAGAGCTACATCTTCGACTTCATCAAGCAATCCTATCTGTTGACCGCGCGCTGGATACAGTCGACGGTCCGGCAGGTCGAAGGGCTCGACGACAAGACCGCGAAGAAGGTCGATTTCTATACGCGCCAGTTCGTCGATGCGATGGCGCCGAGCAACTTCGCGCTGACCAATCCCGAGGTCATCCGCGCCACGATCGAGACGGGCGGCGAGAACCTGATCAAGGGGTTGTCGAACCTGCTCAGCGACCTGGAGCGCGGCAAGGGTCAGCTCGCCATCAAGATGACCGACATGGAGGCGTTCAAGGTCGGCGAGAACATCGCCGTGACGCCCGGCAAGGTCATCTACCAGAACGACCTGATGCAGCTGATCCAGTACGCGCCGACGACCGAGAAAGTGCTGCGGCGGCCGCTACTGATCATTCCGCCGTGGATCAACAAGTTCTACATCCTGGACCTCCGCGAGAAGAACTCGTTCGTCAAATGGGCCGTCGGTCAGGGCCATACCGTCTTCGTCATCTCGTGGGTGAATCCGGACGAGAAGCTCGCGGACAAGGGCTTCGACGACTATATGACCGAGGGGCCGCTCGCGGCACTCGATGCGATCGAGCAGGCGACCGGCGAGCGCGAGGTGAACGTGATCGGCTACTGCCTGGGTGGCACGCTGCTCGCCTGCACGCTCGCCTACATGGCCGCGAAAGGCGATGACCGCATCAAGTCCGCGACCTTCTTCGCCACCATGGTCGACTTCGCCGAGGCGGGCGAGCTGTCGGTTTTCATCGACGAGGAACAGCTCGCCGCGCTCGAGGAGCGAATGGAAAAGAAGGGCTATCTCGAAGCGCGTGCCATGGCGACGACGTTCAATATGCTGCGCGCCAACGACCTGATCTGGTCGTTCGTCATAAACAACTACCTGCTCGGCAAGGATCCGTTCCCGTTCGACCTCTTGTACTGGAACGCCGATTCGACGCGCATGCCGGCGGCGATGCACAGCTTCTATCTCCGGAAGATGTACCAGGAGAACAAGCTGTCGGCGGGCGAGATCGAGCTACTCGGCACCCGGATCGATCTGACGCGGATCAAGCAGCCGACGTTCATTCTGGCGACGCGCGAGGACCACATCGCGCCATGGAAATCGGTGTACGTGGCGACGCAGCTCTACAAGGGGCCCGTGAAGTTCGTGCTCGCCGCCTCAGGCCATATCGCCGGCGTGGTCAATCCGCCCGCGGCCGGCAAGTACTCGCACTGGACGAACGACCGCAATCCGCCGACGCCGGAGGAATGGCTCAAAGGCGCGACCCAGCACCCCGGCTCGTGGTGGCCGACCTGGGACGCCTGGGTCAAGCAATACGGCGGCGGCGAAGTGCCCGCGCGCATCCCCGGCGACGGCAAGCTCAAGCCGATCGAGGACGCGCCCGGCTCATACGTGAAGGTCAAGGCCGAGGACTGAACCAGCGCCTCACCGCCGCCAGAACGGCTTCGCCGTCTCGCGTGCGACGTCGAACCGGGTCAATCCGATGTCCCGCAGCAACCGATCGTCGATCATGCTGAGGTCGCGCCGTGCCCGGGCGCGTTCCTGCCAGTCCATCATGGTGTCGGCGGCGGCGATGGCGCCGTTCATCAGCAAGCTGCCCGTGCGCTGCACGGCACCGGCGATCGCGCGCGGAATGGCATGACTTCTCTCGTGCCGCCGACCGAGCGGCATATGCGTTCCCGGAAATATCCACATGCCAAGCTCCTGCGTTCTGTGCCATCCGGTCGCTTGAGGATGGATGACCGATGATGCATGGCATACGTCATAGACTGCCATGCGCAACGGCGCTGTGATCCCGGTCACCGCTTGCGCGATCTTCCAGCCGGTCCGGACGAGCGGGTCGATCCGCGCAAGGGATAGCCAAGCTCGGGGCCTCCGTGCCACGCATGAGACGTCCCCGACACGACCAGTAGCCGGCGGGGCGCCTATCTTCAAGCCCGCATCGCTTGCATGTGACGCTGCCTGGCAGCTTGGGGGAAAAGGACTTCCATGCGTGTCAGGAGGAGATGAACGCCCGCAAGGGCAACGGTCCACACGCCGTTCAGAACCGCAATGCCGCCGATGATCTCCGCACTGAAGGCGGCCATGTCGCCTGTGGCAACGGCGGTGAGAATAAGTCCTCCCTGATAGGTTCCAAACGCCGCGGCAAATCCGGCGGCATATTTAGTAACTCCATCGTATCGCGATGAAAGACGCGTCAGAGCCGCGGCGCTGCAGAGCGTCGCTGCCAAGACCGCTACCCCCATGACAAGTCCCCAGGCAATCGAGTCCGCTGCGATCGGGTAGCCTAGAAAACCGAAGCCAACCGCCTGATTGGCGAACCAGACAGCCGCCACCGTGCCAAGTGCCTGCCGCAGCGGCATTGTCATCGTCGTGATTACGGCGAACGCGGCGAACGGTGTGACGCAAGCGAAGACGAGGCTGCTGGCAGCGCTCGAAAGAACAAGAAGTGGGCCCCAAAGCTTATTGGCGGACATTGTCGTCTCCTCTGTCAAAATTGCGCGTTTCGAATTCAAAGACATTCATGGATATCCATGGCGGCTGATTGCACTACCCCCGTCGTCGGCTTCATCGGACTGTGTCCGATCATGCAGGCGGAACACGATTGGAATTTCGACCACCATTGACCCACTGGCGCGAAAACGCCATTGCCAGACCGCTTCACGAGCCGCCGCGTCAAGCTGGCTGTCCCCACTACTCTCGACAACCCGGACCTGACGTGGCACGCCGTCGTCAAGCACCGCATGGAGAAGAACGCGCCCTTCGCTGCCGCGTCGCCGGGCTGCCGCTGGATAGACAGGCGCCACCCGATGGAGCACGCTCCAGGTACTGACGGCTTCGCCGCCGGATGTTCCTGCTTCGATGGCAAGCGGCGCCGCCTCTGGACGTTTCTCCTCGCCATTGGTTGCGGCAGTCGCCTGAATTTCGCCGGCGGCAGACATCGCGTCGAGATGAGCGTGATCTTCTTGCAGACCGGATCCAACCGATGGTGTCGGTTCGGATCGCACACTTGAAAGCTGCCGACGTACATCTTCCCGACTCGATCTCGCCCCCCCGGCGGCGACAGCAGGACGCGGTGGCATCGGCGCCGGCAGCCGCGTCTCAGGCATGATTGGTCGTGCCGCTGCCGTGGTCGCTTCGCCCTGACCATGGGATGGAGATGAGCTGGTCTCATCGATCCACAACAACTCGATCGCCATGGTCCCGGTCCGGTCCGCCGCCGACATATGTTCCGGTAGAAACCAGAGTGCGGCCAAAGGCGCAGCATGAAGCGACGCGGAAAGAGCGACGGCCAATCGCATGGTGCCTCCAGGGTCTGATACCGACCCCACGACGACACCCTTGGCTCAGAACGTGGCCCTGAGGCCGACGTATGCCGCGCGGCCGGGCGCGCCGTACGAAAATACCTCCTCGTACTGCTCGTTCAATGCGTTCTCGATCCGCCCGAACAGGGAGAGTCGATCCGTCAGTCGATACGTCGCCCCGACCCGGACGAGCGTGTAGCTGTCCAACACGACATGCGTCGAGGGCTGCGGGAACGGAAAGAACTGTAAATCCTGTCTCCTGCCGTTGTAGTCGATGCCAAGCGTCAATGCGGCGACGTCATCGGGAAAACGATATGTTCCGGTGATGCTCGCAAGGTGCCGCGGCCGGCGGACGAGTTGATTGCCGTCAGCGTCCTGCGCATTCATATAGGTGTATGAACCAGTGATGCCGATCCCCTCTTCCAGACCCAGCTTCGCATTCACCTCGATGCCGCGCGACCGCGACGTGCCAGGAAGGTTCACGGCCGTGTCGCCGAACCCCGTGATCAGATTCTCGATTCGCATGTCGAAATACGTCAGGTCGAGATGAACGCGGCCATCGAACAGGCGCTGTTCGACGCCGACATCCCATCCCCGCGATTCCTCGGGCAAGAGATCAGGATTGCCCTTGAACGTGGGACCGAACCCAAACAGCTCGAAAACCGTCGGCGCCTTGACTCCGGTGCCGTAGCTTGCCCTCAACCTCCCGCCGTCCTCGAACACGTATGCCGCCGACAATCTGTACGTGGTCCTATCCTCGAAAAGATCGTTCCAGTCGTGACGCATGGATGCCGCAACGCTGAACGCATCCCAGAGCGTAACCCCCTGCTGGCCGAAGACGCTTGTCGTCTCGAGTCGGCGATCGACGTCGGCAAAGCTGCTGCGATTGACCACGGACTCGACCTCGTACTCGACGCCGAGCTGAGTCGAGTGTTCGGCCCGGATCGCGCCATCGCTCGCAAAGAATAAGTCGGTCTGGTAGTCGAACTTGCGCTTGAGTCCGTCGAACGTCGACACGTCGGTATCGTCCAAGCGAAAGTCGCGTCGCGTATCGGCGACGGAAGCGCCGACCACATGCCACCAATTTCCGTCCAGCAGGTCCAGCGTCCCCTGAATTCGGCCGATGCGCTGCCATAGGTGCGCATCCGATCCATCGTCTACTGCGATGTTCGGGCTCGTCATGCTGCTGAAGCCATCGGTTTCGAGCTGCGCCTGCGTCCAGCGCCCGATCAAATCGATCTGCAGATTGTCGAACGGCATAAACTCGAGTCGCCCGCCCGCGGTACGTTGTGCATATCCATCCTGTTCCGAGAATCCGCGCTTGCGACTGGCCACGGAAATGCCGTCGGTGTGGTAACCGGTTGCATAAAGAGAGTAGTCGAGACGATCGAGGCGCCCTGAGACGCCCGCGTCGATGCGCCCGGCCTGGAAGGAACCGCCCTCGACGCTCACAGAACCGCTCGGTGCGCCGCGCCCGCGCTTCGTGATGATGTTGATGACGCCGCCGATCGCATCGCTGCCGTAGAGCGCGCTTTGAGGCCCCCGCAACACCTCGATACGCTCGACTCCGCTGGTCAGCAGGTGGCCGAAGTCGAACACCGATCCGGCGCTAGGATCATTCATCTCGATGCCGTCGATAAGAACCAACGTGTGATTCGCTTCCGTACCGCGGATGCGAACCTGCGTCTCGGTGCCGACGCCACCGGACCGGGTCACTGTGAGACCGGGCACCGTACGTAGAATGTCGGCAACGCCCGTGACTTGACGGTCGCGGATCTGCTGCTCGGTGATGATGCTGATCGAACTGCCGACCCGATCAACTGGTATCGGGAACCGGGTCGCAGTGACGACGACAGCGCTCACGCTGGGCACGCGACGACCGGCATCCTGTGCGCGACCTTGTCGGGCGCCCTCGGCGCTTATGGCAACAAGCGCGACGGCGGCGATAAAGCGGCTCAGGTACCGCTGACGGTGACGATGCATCGATCCCCCCGTTGCACGTTCGAAACGTCAACGCGAACGGAGGGACGCACGACAGACGCCACCCTGGAATGATCGATGATTTCCGCCACTGGTACACCCCGCCCGTGGAGTTCGCATTGACACGAGGGTGACGGCAGGTCTCCTGGCTCGCGGGTCTTCGCCGGCGATCGGCCTTCCCGGTTTCCCAGTGGCGCACATGGATCGCAGGCTTTCCGCCTACAGTTGCGGGGGCAGCGCCGGCATTGGCCATCGGCCGCACCGGCTTCCCTTTCAATCCCCGAAGGGAACCGTCACTGTTGCGGTAGCTATCACGGCGCCTCGGTTCCTGTCAAGCAACGGCTCACGCCTAGCCGACGCCGCATCGCCTCAACGACTGCAGAGCTCGCGGTGCTCGGCGCCGAGCGCGGCGTAGCGGCCCGGAAGCCGCTCGATCATCGCGATGTCGTCGGGCGTCAGGTCGCGCAACTTCCGCGCCGGACTGCCGCCCCACAGCTCGCCGCGCTTGACTCGCTTGCCCGGCGTGACCAGCGCGCCGGCGGCAACCATCGCGCCGCTCTCCACCACTGCCCCGTCCAGCACGCACGCCTTGATGCCGATCATGCACTTGTCCTCCAGCGTGCAGCCGTGGAGCATCACCATGTGCCCGATCGTCACGTCGTTGCCGATGATGGTCGGAAAGTCGCCACCCATCCCGGTGCAGTGGATCATCGATCCGTCCTGAATGTTCGTGCGCGCGCCGATGCGGATCTTGTTCACGTCGCCGCGCACGATCACGCCGTACCAGAGACTGGATTCGGGACCGATCTCGACGTCGCCGATGATGGTCGCGTTGGGCGCGATGAACGCGCTTTCGGCGATGCGCGGGACGTGGTTGCGATACGGCAGGATGAGGCCTTTCATGACAACCCGAGCATGAGTGCGATGTTCTGCACGGCGGCGCCCGACGCCCCCTTGCCGAGATTGTCGAGCCGCGCCACCAGAACGGCCTGGCGTCGCTTCTCGTTGGCATAGACGCGCAGCTCCAGCCGGTCGGTCCCGTTGAGAGCCTCGGGCTCGATCCGGCCGGAATCGGCGCCGTCCACCGGCACCACCTGCACGAGCCGGCTGCCGGCATAGCGCGTGGCGAGCGCCGCCTGGAGATCGGCCGCCGTCGGTCGGCCGGGCAGCGTGTCGAGATGCAGCGGCACGCTCACCAGCATGCCCTGACGGAAATTGCCGACCGAGGGCACGAAGATCGGGCGCCGCGTCAGGCGGGAATAAAGCTGCAGCTCCGGCAGATGCTTGTGCTCGAGCCCGAGACCGTAGAGCTCGAACGCCGGCGCGCGCCCGGATTCGTAGGCCCCGATCATGCTGCGGCCGCCGCCGGAATAGCCGCTGACGGCGTTGATCGTCACCGGATAATCCGGCGGTATCAAACCCGCGTCGACCAGCGGCCGCAGCAGCGCGATCGCACCTGTGGGGTAGCAGCCCGGGTTTGCCACGCGCCGCGCGGTGCGGATTGCCTGCGCCTGGCCCGCCTCCAGTTCCGGAAATCCATAGACCCAGCCCGGCGCGACGCGATGGGCCGTGCTGGCGTCGACGATGCGCGGCCCTTTGTCGCCCATGGCGTCGATCATCGCGACGGCCTCGCGCGCGGCATCGTCCGGCAGGCACAGCACCACCAGATCAACCTCGGCCATGATGTCGCGACGCGCGGCCGGATCCTTGCGATGCTCGGGCGCGATGCTCTTGAGCGTGATGCCGGACAACGCCTCGAGACGCTGGCGGATGCCGAGCCCCGTCGTGCCGGCCTCGCCGTCGATGAATACGGTGCGGGTAAGTGTGGTGCCGTCCATGGATCGAATCCTCGGGGGGGCGAACAGCTTAGTCGAAAATCGAAGGGGCGCTCCAGCGAGGAACGCCCCTTCGCACGTGCGCCCCTCGCGGGGCCGATCGCGAATGCGATCAGCGCTTCGAGAACTGGAAGCTGCGTCGTGCCTTGGCCCGACCGTACTTCTTGCGCTCGACGACACGCGCGTCGCGCGTCAGGAACCCGCCGGCCTTGAGCACCGGCCGCAGTTCCGGTTCGTAGTATGTCAGGGCCTTACTAATGCCATGGCGCACGGCACCGGCCTGGCCGGAAAGGCCGCCGCCGGTCACCGTCGCCCACACGTCGAACTGTCCGACGCGATTGGCCGTCACGAACGGCTGCTGGATGATCATGCGCAGCGTCGGACGGGCAAAGTACACGTGCCCGTCGCGGCCATTGATCACGATCTTGCCCGTGCCGGGCTTGATCCACACGCGGGCCACCGCGTTCTTGCGCTTGCCGGTCGCATAGGAACGGCCCAGCGCGTCGCGCTTCGGTTCAGGCAGCTCGCGCGTCTGCTGTGCGGCGATGTTGGCTGCCGCCGTAGCCATCGCCAGATCGGCGAGCGAACGGGTCGTCGTGACGGGAGACTTGTTCTCCGCCATGTTCAGGCGCTCCGCTTGTTCTTGGCGTTGAGCTTCGCGAGGTCGAGAACCGTCGGGTTCTGCGCCGCATGCGGATGCTCAGGGCCGCGATAGACCTTGAGATTGGCCAACTGCCGGCGCGCGAGCGGGCTGTCCTTCTTCATCATGCGCCGCACGGCGTTCTCGATCACCCGCTCCGGGTGCTTGCCCGTCAGCAACTGCTGCGGCGTGCGCTTCTTCACGCCGCCCGGATAGCCGGTGTGCCAATAGAAGACGCTGTCGGTCGCCTTGCGGCCGGTGATGCGCACCTTTTCGGCGTTGATGACGATGACGTTGTCGCCGCAATCGACATGCGGGGTGAACGTCGGCTTGTGCTTGCCCTTGAGTCGCGCTGCGACGATGGACGCAAGACGGCCCAGCACGACGCCATCCGCGTCGATCAGGATCCACTTCTTCGCCTTTGCCGCCTCGGCGGGCGTGATGGAAACGGTTTTCATAATCACTACCGAAAGCTTGGCGTTGTTTCGGGGCGACCCTGGCGGTGGGCGCCACGGCGAGGCGCGTGCGACTGCGGCCCCGTCGGAGGTAGCGGAATATCGCGTCGCGACGTCTCCATGTCAACAGCGAAACAGCCCCTGAAACCGCATACTTAGATCTAAGGTAATATAATACCTAAACATTAAGCTGCTGATCCGACGATTTCTCTACCGTCCTCACGTCCACTTCTCTACCGTCCTCACGTCCACTGCGGCTTTCCGGCATCGCGTACGTCCCCGTCGCGTGCGCGACGGGCTGCTCGTCGCCCTCCGAGTAGATGAACACCTCGCCATAGACGAGCCGCCGCCCGGCGCGGATGAGACGCGCCTTCGCCACCACGTCGGCGGGTTTGGGCCGGCGCAGGAAATTCATGGTCAGATTCGACGTGACCGCCTGCTCGCCGTTCTCGGCGACACTCATCACCACCGCATAGAGCGCGTAATCGGCCAACGCCATCATCGCCGGTCCGCTCACCGTACCGCCGGCCCGAACGAACTCCGCCCGAAACGGCAGCCGTACCTCGGCCTTGCCCGCCTCCAGCGCCTCGACCTCGATGCCGAAGACGGCCGCAAGCGGCGTCGTCTGGCGCGTGGTCGCGATGAAATCCGCGATCGAAATCCGTGACATGGCTCCCTTCGCCCCCTGCTTTCCTCGGCTTCCCGCTTTGTTGATTTTCTGACTATTTTGACGGCTGTTCATATTTCTGAACAGCGTTAAGATCGGGACATGTCCAGGGCCACGCCCAGCCTGGCCGGTGAGCGCCCCGGTCCCGCGACCGACGCGCGCCGTGGCGCCATCCGCGACTTCAAGCGGCAGACCATCCTGAACGCCGCGCGGGAAATCTTTGCTTCACAAGGCCTTGAAGGTGCGACCCTCAGGGCGATCGCGCAGGCCGCCGGTTATACGCCGGGTGCGGTCTACGCCTATTACCCGACCAAGGAAGCGATCTATGCCGACATCCTGGCCGGATCGCTGCTCGCGCTCAGGGCCGCCGTCGAAGCGGCCGGCGCAACCGCTTCGAGCGACGAGATGCGCGTCCGGCGCACGATTCGCGCCTTCTTCGACTACTACCGCGCCCACCCACAGGAGCTCGACCTCGGCTTCTACCTGTTCCAGGGCCTGAGACCCCGCGGTCTGGCGCCGGACCTCGATCGCATGCTCAACAGCAGGCTCATTGCCGTGCTTCTGAAGATTCGCAATGCCCTCGTGCGGTTCGGCCGCCTCACGTCGGACTCCGCCCATCGCGAAACCGTCGCGGCCATGTGCCACATCGCGGGCGTGTTGCTGATGGCCAACACGGGACGTCTGAAAACGCTCGACAGCCCGCCGGAAACACTCATCGATCACTACATCGAGACGCTCATTCAACGACTTAAATCGGGCTTCTGATACGACCTTCGAACAACAAAAACGACAACTGAGATGTCGCTTTAAGGGAGGAGAAAATGCCCAGCGCAACCGTAGAGATGAGTCGGGAAAATACGGTCCTGGTTGAAAAGAATGGTCCGGTTACGACCGTGATCCTGAACCGGCC
Organism: uncultured Rhodospirillales bacterium; assembly: GCA_937926175.1. Lineage (GTDB taxonomy): Bacteria > Pseudomonadota > Alphaproteobacteria > CACIAM-22H2 > CACIAM-22H2 > CALANV01. Next base: position 92,096 of record CALANV010000014.1, read on the forward strand.
CGAGGTGCGAAATGCGGTCGATCCGGCAACCGGGCGCAAGCTGGTCGAGGCGTTCCTAGCATTCGAGCGGGATCCCGAAGCGGTTGTTGCCGTGTTCTGGGGAGCAGGTGGCACGTTCTGCGCCGGTGGTGACTTGAAGGCCCTGTCGCAGAGCGACGGCAAGGTCTGGATGGAAGATCTCAAGTTCCAGGAAACCGGAAACGGCGAGCTCCCGCCAAGTCCCCTGGGGCCGTCGCGGCTCCAGCTCTCGAAACCGGTCATCGCCGCCATCGCCGGCCCCGCCGTGGCTGGCGGCATGGAACTCGCCCTGTGGTGCGACCTGCGCGTGATGGAGACGGATGCCTATTTCGGTGTCTATTGCCGGCGCTGGGGCGTGCCGCTGATCGATGGTGGCACGGTGCGGCTCCCTCGCCTCGTCGGCCAGGGTCGCGCCCTCGACATCATCCTGACCGGCCGCAAGGTGCCGGCGGACGAAGCGCTGCGGATCGGCATGTGCGAGCGTGTCGTACCGACGGGCAAATCGCGCGAGGCGGCCGAGGCCCTGGCCCACGAGATTGCCCGCTTTCCGCGCGAATGTATGCTGGCGGACCGGAACTCGGTCCATCAGGCCTGGGGCATGCCCATCCGCGAGGCGATGCGGCAGGAATACTGGAATGGTATGTCATGCCTGCGGAACGAAGGCGTTGCCGGCGCCGGTCGGTTCGCCGCCGGAAAGGGCCGGCACGGCGACTATCGGGACATCTGAAGACACCGTTCCTGCTGATTGCTGACCGCCGTACCGTCAACGGTGGCACTTAAGAAGCGTGTGCGATCACGTCTCCGTGACGCCGTTCGATCATTGGCTGCGCCATCATGGCGAGAAACGTGCCACGGCTCACGCCGGCCGGAAACACCGTCTTGCGCGAGGTTCTCTTATGCCGTCCTCCCTTCGGCAAGGGATTCGCCGAAGCGGGCGCCATTGGCTTGACGTACCCTTTGTCGTCACGCGACGGACGTTCGGTTTCGTTCCGTTCCGGTGCCCGCTACAATGGCAGCGCGCGGCTCGGGCGATTGCCCCGGATCGCGCGGATGACCACATCAGTGACAAGCCCCGTCGTTTGCATCCTGGTTTGAACGGAGCGCCGAGACCGTGACCGCACTCGCCCATTCTGCACCGGCAACGGACGCCGATATCCTCCTGCGACGCGATCAGGACGGGGTGGCAATTCTCACCCTCAATCGTCCCGCGCAGCGAAATGCGCTGTCCACTGCGCTCATGTCGGCCCTTCAGGGCGCCCTGGATCGCCTTCGCGACGACCGATCGGTAAAGGTCGTCGTCATCGAAGGTGCAGGCCCGGCCTTTTGCGCCGGACACGACTTGAAGGAACTGCGCGCCAATCCGACCCGGCAGGCATATGAGGCGGTGTTCGCCCAATGCAGCCGCCTGATGATGTCCATCACCAAGCTGCCGAAGCCGGTCATTGCCAAGGTCCACGGCATCGCCACTGCTGCCGGCTGCCAACTGGTTGCCACGTGCGATCTCGCCGTCGCGGCCAGGAGCGCGCGGTTCGCGACCCCGGGCGTCAATATCGGCCTGTTCTGCTCCACGCCGATGGTGGCTCTGTCACGTGCCGTGGGGCGAAAGCCGGCGATGGAGATGCTGCTGACCGGCGATCCGATCGACGCCGAGACGGCGCGCAGCGTCGGCCTCCTCAATCGCGTCGTCGACGATGCGGAGCTCGATCGCGCCACCATGGCCCTGGCGGGCCAGATCGCCTCCAAGTCGCCGCTGACGCTCGCCATTGGCAAGGAGGCGTTCTACAAACAGGCCGAACTCGGGCTCGAAGAGGCCTACGCCTACGCAAGTGAGGTGATGACGCGCAACATGCTGGCGCGCGACGCCGAGCTCGGCATCGACGCCTTCATCAACAAGCAACCGCAACCGAAATGGCAGGGCTGCTGACTCCATGAACGACATGACCGCCCCCCGGACGGCATCGCCGGTCGATCACGACAACTACACGGATGCGTATCTGCGCGACATCCTGCGTCGCGTCCGCACGATTGCGATGGTCGGCTCCAGCACCAATTGGAATCGGCCCAGCTATTTCGCGATGAAATACCTTCAGACGAAGGGTTATCGCGTCATTCCAGTCAATCCGACCGCTGCCGGCGAGACGATCCTCGGCGAAAAAGTCTATGCCAGTCTCAAGGACATTCCCGAGAAGGTCGACATGGTCGACATCTTCCGCAAGTCCGAAGCGGTAGGTCCGATCGTCGCCGAGGCGATCGAGATCGGCGCCAAGGTCGTGTGGATGCAGCTCGGCGTGCGCAACGACGAGGCCGCGGCGCAAGCGGAAGCAGCGGGGCTGCAGGTCGTCATGAACCGTTGCCCCAAGATCGAGTACGGGCGCCTGCACGGCGAACTCTCCTGGGGCGGCATCAACTCGGGGATCATCTCGTCGAAGCGCCCGAAGCTGCGTCGGCAGTGATTCGGCGGCCATCAACTTCCGCTCCACTTCGGGCGACGCCTCTGCTATAAGCCGCCCAGCATTGGGGAGTAGCCGCCTCCGCCCTGCTTGGTGTGCGAGGGGGCGCGCGTCAACATGCTTGGCCCGTTCCGGGCCATGGCGCGCGCGGTCGTATCGATCTGGCGAGACCATTGGCACGAGGCCTTCGTCATGGCTGGGCAGAGGGCGGTGCCATTGGCTCAACCCTCGCCCGGCCGCGCCTCTTGCCGAATGGATGCCCTCCTTTCCTCGACGTTCGCGGTCTCCATCGCCGAAATCGGCGACAAGACGCAGCTCCTGGCTCTCCTGCTCGCGGCGCGCTACCGACAGCCGGTTCCGATAATCGCCGGCATCCTGCTGGCGACCCTGGCCAATCATGCGGCAGCGGCTCTGGCCGGCGTCTGGATCGACTACCTCGTCGGCCCGACGATCATGCGATGGGCGGTCGGGCTGTCGTTTCTGGCCGTTGCCGTCTGGACGCTGATCCCCGACAAACTGGATGACGGCGACACGCCGCGCATGAAACACGCGGGCCCTCTCCTCGCCACGCTCGTCTGCTTCTTTCTGGTGGAAATGGGCGACAAGACGCAGATCGCGACCGTCGTGCTAGCGGCCCGTTTCGATTCGCTGCTGGCGGTCGTCCTCGGTACCACGGCAGGCATGCTCGTCGCGAATGCGCCGGTCGTCTTCTTCGGCGACGGCATCGCCAAACGGCTGCCGCTCCACCTGATCCGGCTTGGTGCGGCCGCCCTCTTTGCGATCATGGGGCTCGTCGCCCTGATCGACCCGGGATTGACGGACGGCTCTGTTTCGCCTTGATCGGGGCCCGGCGAATTGCGCCCCCGCAGGGAGCCCCCTACCGGGCGCTTCTTGCTTGCCCACTCGTCCGCATGAGTGCGACATTTCAGGCCGGAACATGCCCAGTCAGAGCTTGCCGGTCCGTCTCAGATAGGCTTCGCGATAGAATACGTAGATGCCACTCGCGACGATGATGGCGGCGCCGACGATCGTCCACAGATCGGGGAAATCTCCGAACACGACGAATCCGAGGACCGTCGCCCAGACGATGCCGGAATAGCTGTAGGGCGCCAATGTCGACGCCGGCGCGGCATCGTAGGCATGGATCAGCAGGTAATGAGCGAAGCCGCCCATGGCGCCGAGCGTAATCATGGCGCCCCAGCCGGGCGCATCCGGCTGAGTCCAGAAGAATGGAACGAGCGCGGAGAAGCCGAGGGCGCCGACCGTTCCGGTGTAGAAGATCGTCGTCTGCGGGCTGTCGATCCCCGACAGCATGCGCGTCGCGAGGTGGTAGCATGCGTTCAGCGTCGCCATGGCCAGCGCGATGAACGCGGCCCAGTGCATCACGCCCGCGCCGGGTCGGAGCACGATCAGCAGTCCGATGAAGCCGCCACAAATCGCGGACCAGCGGCGTATGCCGACACGCTCTTTCAGCACGAAGAACGCAAGCGCGGTGACGATGAGCGGCGCCACGAACGAGATCGCCGCCGCATCGGCAAGCGGCATGAAACGGATCGCGATGAAAAACAGGAGCGTGACGGCCATGAGCAGGCTTGCTCGCAGCAGTTGAAAGCCCGGGCGCGCCGACCGGAACGGCCGCAGCAGTCCATAGCGTGGCACCAGGATGAACAGGAAGGCCGCGTGAAACACGTAGCGCGCCCACGCGATCTGGACGACGTGATAGTCCCGCGTCAGGTACTTCGCGAGCGCATCCATGCAGCCGAACATGAAAAACGTTGCCAGGTACAAGGCGATGCCGCGCGGAACGGTGCTGGCGGCGGGCGCCGGCTCGGGTTTCATGTCGCTGCTTTCAGGGCGAATGGCGGTTGATCGTTCACGGACGGGAGCTGGCCGTAGGAACGGCGACGGCCCTGCTTGCTTCTACCACACCCAGCCTTGGAATGATCACATTTCCGGTGCATGACGGCGCAGGATTTTACCGCCTCCCACGTGTAACCGCAGAAGACGCCCCGGCCGATCGCCCGCATGCAGAGCAAGAGCGACGATGACCTGATGTTGGCGGCCGGCGGCGGCGACGCGGCTGCCTTCGGTTGTATCGTGGCGCGCCACCTTCCACGGGCGTCCGCGCTGGCGGCACGGATCGTGGGCAGCCGCAGCGATGCGGAGGAGATCGTGCAAGAGGCGTTCCTGCGGGCATGGATCAAGGCCCCCGAGTGGCGCCGCCGCGCCGATCCGGCCGGGGGCGCGACCTTCGCGACCTGGCTCTACCGGGTCATCGTCAATCTGTGCCTCGACCGGAAGCGTCATCCGGAACCGGCGGGGCTCGATGCGGCTGCGCATGTCGCGGATCCGGCGCCGGACGGGTTTGCTGCCGCGACGCAGCGCCAGATCGCGGCCCGGGTGGCATCTGCGGTCGCGAACCTGCCGGACCGGCAACGGGCGGCTCTTGTCCTGTGTCACTACGAGGGACTCAGCAACGTCGAGGCCGCGGCCATCCTCAATGTCAGCGTGGGCGCACTCGAGTCCCTGCTCGTCCGCGCCCGACGACAGCTGCGTGCGGCCTTGGCGGACTTGAATGTGGAGGACGCCGGCGGATGAACCGGGAACGATTGATCGAAATCCTGAACGCCTACGGTGCCGACCCGATGCGCTGGCCAGCCGAGGAGCGCGAGGCGGCACGTGCGCTGCTCGCACGCTCGCCCGAACTGCAGACGGCGTGGCGCGAGGCGATGGACCTGGATCTGGCGCTGCGCGCGTGGACGAACCCGGTTGACCCGCCCTTCGACGCCGCGCGGCTGAGTGCACGGATCACGGCGGACCGGTCGCGGTCCAACGTGCTCCGTCCGCTGTTCCGCCAGCGGCCTGTGCTGGCGTGGCCGAACGTGGCGGGCCTTGCCGCCGCTGCCGTGGCCGGATTTCTCATCGGTTGGGCGGGACCGAATCTCAATCTTCGCGACGACATGGACGCCGAGCTGATCGACCGGCTGGCGTTGCTCAGTACGATCGAGGATGCAACATGGTGAACGATGCGAAGAGCCGGCGCTGGATACCGGTCGCGCTTGTCGCTTCGCTTGGGCTGAACGTTTTCCTTGCCGGCATCATCGGCGGCAGCTGGTTCTCGGATGAACCGTCGACCGTCCCGACCGCGGCCGGCACGCCGAACAGAGGGTCAGGCGGCGACATGCCGGGCCGATCTCTCATCAGACGAATGGTTGCGACACTGCCGGCCGAGCATCGGGCGGCATTCGAGACGACCGTGGACAAACATCGCTCCGAGCTCGAAAAAGCCGCGGCGGCTGTCCGTGAAGCCCGCGACATGGTTCGCAACGCGCTCGCGCAGGAGCCGTTCGATCGCACAGCATTGGATGCCGCGTTCGCAGAGCTGCGTCGCCACAACGACGTTCTGCAAGCAACGATACAGAGCGCGATCGCCGAAGCCGCCGCGAATCTGCCCGCTGATGCGCGCAAAAGGCTCCTCGCCTGGCGATCGGTGCCGCCGCCCGCCGAACGGCAATGAGAGTGCGACCGGCCGAACCGCCTAAGACCGTTCGCCGATGATCGAAAGGAATTCGCGCCGGGTCGACGGATCGGTCCGGAAGCTGCCCAGCATCTGGCTCGTGACCATGCTGACGCCGCTCTTGTGGACGCCGCGCGTCGTCATGCAGTGATGCGTCGCCTCGATCACGACCGCGACCCCCTTGGGCATGAGCACCTCGTTCAGGGTGTTGGCGATCTGGGCCGTCATCTTTTCCTGGATCTGCAGGCGCCTCGAATACGCCTCGATCAGCCGTGCCAGCTTGGAGATGCCGATGACGCGGCGATCGGGCAGATAGGCGACATGGGCCCGGCCGATGATCGGGGCGATGTGGTGCTCGCAGAAGGACTCGAACCGGATGTCGCGCAGCACCACCATCTCGTCGTAGCCGTCGGTCTCCTCGAAGGTCCGGCGCAGGAACTCCTCGGGGTCGGTGGCGTAGCCCGAAAACCACTCCTCGTAGGCCCGCACCACCCGTGCCGGCGTCTCCGCCAGCCCCTCGCGGTCCGGGTCGTCGCCGGCCCAGCGGATCAGCGTCCGTACCGCCGCTTCCGCCTCCGCCCGGGTCGGCCGCTGGTCGTCGCGGACCTGCTTTCGCCAACGGATGTCTCGGGAAGTGGCAGCACTTTCAGTAAATTCCATTCGAATCTTCCTAGTTCTCTTTCATTCAACGGCCCTGTGCCCTTCCCCTAGACTGGACCGGCCGTCGGCAGGATCAACCCACAAGCTTGTAATCGTTCGATGACCGAGCACCGTGACAAGTTCCCGGGCCGCTCTCGGCGATCTCCGATATGTCGTAGCGGTGCCGGCGTTGCAACCATCGAGACGTGGTAGCGGCGGCTGCCGCTGGGGGCAAGCGGAACGTTGTCCCGGTGCCGGTCTATCGACTGGCGCGTCATACCGTGTGACGCCGTTCCCCGCCATCGCCAGCCCAAGGAAGACGCCATGGCACAAACCGAGCAAATGACGATGGTGGCGCCGATGGAGGTAGGGATTGCGGCACGCGACCTCGACCGGATGAAAGATTTTATGTGCGCGCGCTCGGGTTCAAGGAAATATCGACCGTGCACGTCCCGCCGGACAAGATCGCGGCCAGCGCGATGGCGGCCGATGGCGCAACCGTCGTGCGCGCCGAGACGCCGTACCGTGAACGCATCAAGCTGCTGTCTGCGCCATCGACAAACGCATCGGAACGGCTGCACTGGCTTCTGGAACGGCCGGGCTCTCTTATCTCACGTTCACCGTCTGGGATATCGCGGCCGAGCACCGGCAGCTTCGCGCCACCGGCGTCCGGTTCATGAGCGATGGACCGATCGAAAGCAGACTGGGTCTTCGGGTCCTGTTTTTCCGCGCCCCCGAGGGGAATACGCTGGGACTCGTCGAATACGCCGATCTCGGCAGCTATCGGCCGGATCTGGGCCGCCACGCGTCCAGCCGTTCCCAGCTAGGCGCCGCCGACCGGCGCGGCCGCCATGCCGGGAAGGCCGAGGTCGGGTTTCGTTTGTCCGTTCGGCCTAGCCTCGCCATACATCTTGGATTCGGATGCGCCGTACGCCCTGCCCGACGATGACGGCACGTGCCCCTTTTCCGCCTCCCAGCGCTTGCACGCACCGTCGATGATCGCCCCGGTCTCGACCGTCAGCGATTCATAGAAGACGTCGCCCGTCACCTTGGCGCTCTTGGCGATCTGAACGATTTTTGCCCGGATCGGTCCGGTCACCACGCCGCGTACGTGAACCGTGTCGGCCTTGACCTCGCCGCGCACGGAACCGGTCTCGCCGATCGTGACCGCTTTCGCCTTGAGATTACCCTCGATGGCACCGTCGAGCTGCACGTCGCCGTCGCTGGTCACATTGCCGACGACGCGGAAATCGGAGCTGACGATCGACGGCATGCCGCGCCTGGCCGACGTCGAACCTTCCCTGCCATTGCCCTTAGATCTGGAAAACATGCGCACGCGCCTCCAGGAATCGTTTGGGATCGATTGCCTTGCCTTTGAACAGCACCTCGTAATGCAGATGCGGGCCCGTACTGCGGCCAGTCGAGCCGACGGTGCCAATCGGCGTCCGCGGCCCGACGGTCTGGCCCGGCCGCACATTGATGCGCGAAAGGTGGCCGTAGCGCGTCCGCAAGCCGAAACCGTGGTCGATCTCGACGAGGTTGCCGTAGTCACCGCTGCGGCCGGCAATCGTCACCTTCCCTCCTGCCGTCGCCAATACCGCAGCACCCCGCGGGGCAACGAGATCGACGCCGTTGTGCATCGCCAGCTGACCATTGAGCGGATCGCGGCGGACACCAAACGGACTTCCGATCTGATAGCGGGCGAGCGGAGCACCGACAGGTAAGGCCCGCATGGCCCGCCGTAATGCAGCCAGCCGATTGACCTGTTCGCCGAGCTGCGCCAGCTCGGCATGCGCCGGATTGGTCCGCACCGCGTTCGGAACCTGGATGAACGGTCCACCGAGTCCGCCATGTGAACGGCCGGCGGCGAGCAAGCGGTCGACGTCGAGGCCGAGCTGCGACACCGAACGCGAACCCCGCTCGATCAGCTCCTTGGCCCGCTCGATCAGTTTCGCGACCGCGTCCGGTTCGATGTTGGCGCCGTTGGTGCGACGCTCGGCGGCTGCCTTCTCGGCGACGATGCGCTTGTGCTCAGCCTCCAGTCGCCGGCGCGCCGCCTCGCTTTCGGCCAGCCGTCGCTCCAGTTCCGCGACACGTCGCGTCAGTGGTTCGGTTGCCCCTGCCTCCGGCCTGTGGATCCCGGTCGAGGCTGCGGCAGCCTGCTGGAAGGCGTGAAGCCGCTCGGCCAGCACGCGGGCATGCCGCGCCTCCTGGGCCAAGTCCATATGCATATTGAGGAACCAGCCGAACGCGCTTGCGGCGACAGCCAGGACCGCGACCGCCGTCCGCTGGACGGCCGGCGACAGGCGCACGAAACGCATGCCGTGCGGCGAACGCACGATGATCTGACGTTCGGAAAACAAGGTCGGACGGTTTGCCCCCCTCAACTCCCCCTCCTTCCGTCGTTGTTACGCCCCATGGTTGCACAGTTCGCCGGCCGGCGCCTGTGATTCTCTCGTAACAACTGGCCCGACCCATCCGCCGTTTCCCAGACGGGTGGTCGCAGCCTGGCCCCAGACTTGCCGGTTTTTAAGGAATTTTCGCAGGACTTGTTAAGACCTGCGGTCCCTATGCGAACCGGCCGCGGTTGGCCCAAGCCGCCACCGCAGCGAGGACGCTCACAACTAAAACGATAATCGCTGCCAGAGCGTTAACTTGCGGGGACAGACCCAGGCGCACGCTCGAGAAGATTACAAGGGGCAGTGTAGTCGTTCCGGGGCCAGCCACGAAACTTGCGATCACGACGTCGTCCAGCGACAGCGTAAAGGCGAGCAGCCAGCCCGCCACCAGTGCCGGTGCGATCAACGGCAGGGTGATCCGCCAGAACACCGTCGCGGGGCGTGCCCCGAGATCGGCGGCGGCCTCCTCCACCGCGCGGTCGAAGCCTGCGAGCCGCGCCTGGACGATCACGGCGACGAAGGCCGTGGACAATGTCGCATGCGCGACCACGATCGTGCCGAATCCTCTCGATGCCGGCCAGCCCACGACCTGATCCATGGATACGAACATCAGCAGCAGCGACAGGCCGGTGATGACCTCAGGCATGATCAGCGGCGCCGCCAGCAGTCCGGCGAAGAGCCACCGCAGCCGAAAGCGGCCGTACCGGGCGAGCGCGACGCCGGCAAGTGTGCCGATCGCGACCGCAAGTGTGGCGCTGCATGCAGCTACGATGAGGCTGAGCCACGCTGCGTCGAGGATTCGCTCATTCCGCAGAAGCTCGCCGTACCACTTGGTCGAGAATCCGGTCCAGACGGTGACGAGCCGCGACTCGTTGAAGGAAAAGACGATGAGCAAAAGAATCGGCAGGTAGAGGAACGTGTAGCCCAGCCCGAGCGCGATCAGGAGGCCGCCGGCGAGACGGTGCGTCATGGGTTGACCTCACGCGCTTCCTCGCGCGGGGCGAGCATGTGCTGCAGAATCGCGACCGGCACGACGAGAAGCGCGGTCAGGGCGACCGCGATCGACGCCGCGACCGGCCAATCCCGATTATTGAAGAACTCGGTCCACAGCAGCCGGCCGATCATCGGCGTATCCGGGCCGCCGAGCAGTTCCGGAATGACGAACTCGCCGACGGCCGGAACGAAGACGAGGAGCGTGCCGGCCACGATCCCCGGCAGCGTGAGCGGCAGCGTCACCGACAGGAAGCGGCGCCATGGCCGGCTCCCGAGATCGGCCGCGGCCTCGAGCAGGCTCGGATCGAGCCGCTCGATGCTCGCATAAAGCGGTAGAATCATGAACGGCAGATACGCGTAGATGATGCCGAGATGAACGGCGAAGGCGTTGTTCATCAATTGCAGCGGCGCGTCGATGATGCCGAGATCGATCAGCACCTGGTTGATGAGTCCCGTCGGCCGCAGGAGCGTCATCCAGGCGTAGATCCGGATGAGGAACGAGGTCCAAAACGGCAGAATTACCAGGGCCAGCAGCGGACCGCGCCAGCGGGGTTGTGCCCGTGCAATCGCGTAGGCCATCGGATAGCCGATGAACAGGCACACGACACTCGACGTTGCCGCGATCCGGATCGCATTGCCGAGTGCCGCGAGATAAAGCGTGTCCTCGACGATCAGACGGTAATTGTCGAGCACGGGGCCGAAGACGTAGGGCGGCTGGGCATCGGTTGCGACGGAGAGGCTGATCGCGACGACGATCGAGAACGGCAGCAGGATGAAGGCCGACAGCCAGAGCCACGGCACGCCGAGAACGGCGGCACGCATCAGGCTGTGCTCGCGCCCGCCGGTCACCAGCCTAGTTCCGCAAGATGACGCCGGCCTCGGCCGGCCAAGAGACCTCGACGATGTCGCCGGTCGACGGCATGGCGGCGCCATTGCCGTGCGGAACGCTGACGCGAACCCGAGGGCCGGCACCGATCTCGACATGCACGACCGAGGATTCGCCGAGGAATTCGACATGCCGCACCAGGCCGCGCCGCACGTTTGCCCCCGGCCCCGCCCTGCCAACGCGCATCTTCTCGGGCCGCACGGCGACCGCCACCGCATCGCCGACATCCGCCGCGGCACCATCCGTCGCGCGTATGTCCGGCCCGCCATCGTCCGGTCGGATGGTCAGCATCCCGCCGGCGCGCTCGATGACCCGCCCCTCGAACAGGTTGATCTGGCCGATGAAGCTGGCGACGAAGCGTGAGGCCGGGCGATCGTAGATTTCGCGCGGCGTGCCGACCTGGACGATGCGTCCGCGTTCCATGACCGCAAGGCGGCTCGCCAGCGACAGGGCCTCCTCCTGGTCGTGAGTCACCAGAATGAACGTGATGCCGACCCGCTTCTGGATGGTGACGAGTTCGACTCGCATCTGTTCGCGCAGCTTGCGGTCGAGAGCCGCCATCGGCTCGTCGAGCAGAAGCAGCTTCGGCAGCTTGGCGAGACTGCGCGCCAGCGCCACGCGCTGGCGCTGTCCGCCCGAGAGCTGGTGCGGACGGCGTGCCGCATACTCGGACATCTGGACGAGTTCCAGCATCTCCCGGACCCGCGCCTCGATCGTTTCGCGCGGCAGCCGGTCCTGCTTGAGGCCGAACGCGATGTTGCCCCGCACCGTCATGTGCGGAAACAGCGCATAGGACTGGAACACCGTGTTCACGGGACGCTCATAAGCGGGCAGGCCGGTCACGTCGCGCCCTTCGATGCGGATACGGCCAGAGTCCGGTCGCTCCAGCCCGGCGATGATCCGCAGCAGCGTCGTCTTTCCGCTGCCCGAGGCGCCGAGCAGCGCAAAAAGCTCGCCCCGACCGATCTGGAGATTGACGTCCGCAAGCGCCGGTATGCCGGCGAAAGACTTGGAAATGCTTTCGACGGAGAGCAGCGGCCTCCGGTGATCGGTACTCATGCGCGATCTAGCGGCCGGTCGTGATCCGCGTCCATTCGCGTGTGCGCCGCCGCTCGTAGCTGCGGTCGGCTGGCGTGATCGCATAGAGGCGCTGCCGGATTTCGGCCGCCGGGTAGACCGTCGGATCGTCCCTGATCTCGGGTCTGATCATCGCCAGAGATTCCGGAACGCCGTTCGCGTATCCGATGAAGTTCGTGTTCTGCGCCGCGATTTCCGGCCGTAGCACGAAGTCGAGAAACTTGTGCGCGTTCGCGGCATTCGGCGCATCCGCCGGAATGGCCCAGGCATCGATCCATACCTGGGCGCCTTCGGTCGGAATCGCGTACTCAACGCGCACGCCCCGGCCGGCCTCCTCCGCCCGGCTGGCGGCCTGCTTGATGTCGCCGGAATATCCGAAGACCAGACACGCATCGCCGTTGGCGAGCGCATCGATGTAGCCGGACGATTGCCATTTGCGCACGTAGGGACGGATCCGCATTAGAACCTCGACCGCCTTGTCGAGGTCGCCTGTGTCCTTGCTGTCCGGATCGAGCCCGAGATAGGCCAGCGCCGCCGGGAAGACGTCCGTCGGCGAGTCGAGCATCAGCACGCCGCATTCCTGAAAGCGGGAGACGATCGCCGGATCGAACAGGATCTTCAGCGAATTGACGGGCGCATCGGGCATGAGGCTGCGCACGCGTTCGGCGTTGTAGCCGATGCCCGTCGTTCCCCACATCCACGGTATGGCGTACCGGTTGCCCGGGTCGAACCGTGCGAGCTGCTTCATCAGTTCGGGATCGAGCCGGCCGTAATTCGTCAGACGCGAGCGGTCGATCGGCTGATAAAGGCCCGCCGGGATCTGGCGCGCCAGGAATGGCGAGGCCGTGGGCGAGACGAGATCGTAGCCGCTGCCGCCAGCCCGCAGCTTGGCGTCGAGCACTTCGTTCGAATCGTAGACGTCATAGACGACCTTGATGCCCGTTTCGGCCTCGAAGCGCCTGAGCGTCGCCTCATCGATGTAGTCGTTCCAGTTGTAGATGTTGACGACGCCCTGGGCCGCGCCCGGACCGCCCCACAGAACGGCAAGGCAGACGCTCCACACGGCAACGATGAGATCGCGTGCAGTCCGCTTCATTCCCCCAGACCTCTTGCCGCACCGCAGCGGCGATTGATCCCGCGGTTCGGCGGTGGTGTCAATGCCCGGCTGCGGCCGCGCCCTGCGAGCGCCGCCGCTCGTTCCGAGAGGTTCCGCCTGGGCTAGAAGCCGAGCGCGGCGCCGTCGCTTCGCGGATCCGCCGCCCCTTCGATCAGGCCGTCGCGGCCGAGCACCAGCATGCCGGCGTGGCCCATCATCTCTTCGAACGGGCCGACGACCTGCACGTCGTGCCCGGCGCGCCGCATCGCCTCGATTACGGCCGGGTCGAAGCGGGATTCGATCTTGAGATTGGTCGTCGCCGCCCCCCAGGTGCGCCCGAGCAGCCAGCGCGGCGCGGTCACCGCCTGCTGCGGCTCCTGTCCATAGAGCGCGTAGCGCGTGAACAGCGCTGCCTGAGTCTGCGGCTGGCCCTCGCCGCCCATCGTGCCGTAGACCATGGTGCGCCCATCGGCGAGCCGCGCGAGGGCCGGTTGGATCGTGTGGAAGGGGCGACGTCGCGGCCGCAGATGGTTGTGGTGCTGTTCGTCGAGTGCGAACGAGATCCCGCGATTCTGCCAAGTGATGCCGCTGCCCGGAAGAACGACGCCGGCCCCGAACTCCCAATAAAGGCTTTGAATGAAGCTGACGGCGCGGCCCTCGCGGTCGATCGCCCCGAGCCAGACCGTGTCGCCGCCGTTTGCCGCCGGCGGCCAGGGTGCCGCTCGGCGCGGGTCGATGTTGTGCGCCATTTCGGCCACGCGCTCCGGCGCGAGAAAGGCGGCCGGATCATGCGTCATGTAGTCCGGATCGGTCACATAGCGGTCTCGTATGCGGAATGCCTGCTTGGTCGCCTCGACGAGGCCATGCAGGAACTCGAACCCCTCCGCCGTCTCGACACCGAGGCGATCATAGACGGAAAGCAGCAGCAGCGACGCGAGGCCCTGAGTCGGCGGCGGCATGTTGTAGACGTCGTGGCCGGCGATCCGGGCCCGCAACGGCGGAACGGTGCGTACGCGATAGCCCTGTAAATCGTCCAACGCCAGCGGACTGCCGACCGCGGCCAGGTCCTTCGCGACCGATCGCGCCAGATCGCCGCGATAGAAGTCGTCGAGCCCCGCCCGCGCAAGATGCTCCAGGCTTGCGGCGAGCGCCGTCTGGCGGAAGCGGGTCCCGATTTCGGGCGGATGCCCGTCGATCAGGAACGTATGCGCGAACCCGGGAACGTCGGCGAGCTCGCCGAGCTTGTTGCGCGTATTCTCATGCTGCGTCCTCGTGACCGCGATTCCGTCGCGCGCATAGGCGATGGCGTCCTCGAGCAAACGCGACAGAGGCAACGGCCTCGCGCAGATCTTCTTGTTGATCTCGAGCGCCTGCTGCCAGCCGCCGACCGCACCGGCCACGGTCAGGGCGGCCAAGGGGCCCCGACTGGGAATCGTCGTATGCCCCTGTTCGCGGTAGAAACGGATATCCGCCTTGGCAGCCGCAGGGCCGCATGCGTCGATCCCGATCGGCTCCTCACCCGGAATCGAAATGAGCCAGAAGTTGTCGCCGCCCAGCCCGTTCATGTGCGGGTAGACGACGGCGATCGTCGCCGCTGCCGCGACCATCGCCTCGATCGCGGTGCCCCCCTCCTCCAAGACACGCAGGCCCGCACGACTGGCCAGATGATGAGGCGAAGTTACCATCCCGCGAAAGGCACGCTTGGTCTGCAGCATCTCTGTCTTGGACTCCGTGACTAATACGAAACGAGGGACATCGTGCGCACAGGCTGCGTATCGAGCCACGCGCGCATGACCGTGACCGCACCGGCCAGCGCATCCCAGCCGGACGTGTGGCCGATGGCATCGATGGCCGCGAGGCCGACACCAAGGTTATCCGTGCGTCCGCCGATTACCGCGTTGAGTACCGCGTGCAGCGCCGCGCTGCCGAGACCGCGGGCCGCCGCCGTCAGATGCGCACGGCTGATGTCGTTCGTACGGTCTGCGACGAGCGGCTCCAGGGTCTCCCAGATTGCGTCGCGCAGGCCTGTCAGCCCCAGTGAGGAAAGCGCGACCATTGCGCCGCCCAGAAAATCGTCCCCGGACGGCGTGAGGCCGGGGCCAAGTCCGAGGAGCGAGCCGAGCGACCGGGGAACGATCCGGCTGCCCTTACGCCGCGAAAGAACGTCGGCCCGCACGAGACCGGCAAGATCGTCGGCGGGACCTGCGGCCGTCCGGGCGACGATCGACAACGGCCCACACCGCTCTGTCCGGCTGGCCAGAACCGCTAGGCTGTCGTGCGGCATGATGTCTGCAACCATCCCATCGAACGATTCTAGGCCCGAGGCGAGCGTCACGGCATCCCAGGCCCCGGGAGCGGGCGGCATCCATTCGATCGGGTCCGCAAGGCGGAACCGCACCGCCGCGCCGATGCGAATGACGTCGTACCCGATCGTCACCGGATCGCCGACGGCAATCTCGCCGTCCCTCCATGTCGCCCCGGGCCGGCACTCATGCAGGGCGTTGAGCGGCCCCGCGCCAAGCGTGCGCGGGCCGAAACAAACCCATTCGCTACCGAGTTCGACGTAGAAGCTGCGCTCGAACACCGCGCGGATCTCGCCGCGCGCCCCTTCGTGCAGGGCGCGACGGGCGATCGGGCCGACCTCAAGAATTCCCAAGGCGTCTGGCGAATGCGGCTCAGGCATTGTCCGCCACGATGTGCGTGCCGGACTCGCCCTTCAATGCCGCCAGCGCTTCGTCGAGATGACCGATGATGACCCGTTCGCCGCCGCCCTCAAGGAACCGGATCGCGGCCTCGATCTTCGGCCCCATGCTGCCCGGCGGGAAATGTCCCTGCGCGTGCAACTTCTTCAGTTCGCGCAGGGTGACGCGATCGAGATCGCGCTGATCGGGCTTGCCGAAGTTGATCGCGACCTTGCGGATTGCCGTCAGGATCATCATATGCCCGATACCGAGCACATTGGCCATGTGCGCCGAGGTGAGGTCCTTGTCGATGACGGCCGACACGCCGTGTCGCACGCCCTTTGGACCGCGTACGACCGGTATTCCGCCACCGCCGCCGGCAATCACCACGGTGCCGCGCCGGGCCAGCACCTGTATCAGCGAGATGTCGACGATGTGCCGAGGCTTGGGTGACGGCACCACATGGCGCCAGCCGCGTCCGGAATCTTCCTTCATGAGCCAGCCGAGTTCCCGGCTGATCTCTTCCGCCTGCTCCTTCGTGAAAAACGGACCGATGGGCTTGGTCGGATTGTGGAATGCGGGATCGTCCGGATCGACCTCGACCTGGGTCAGCAGGCATGCGACGTGACGCGGATTGTCGACCTCGCGCAGCGCGTTCTCCAGCGCCTGCATCAGCAGGTATGCGATGCCGCCCTGGCTGTGGGCGACGCAGATATCCAGCGACATCGGCGGAATCCTGTCGCGCGTGAGCGCCTGACGCATCAGGATCTTGCCGACGACCGGGCCGTTGCCGTGGGTGATGACCAGTTCGTTGTCGAGCAACGCCAGCGGAAGAAGCGCCTGCGCCGTGCGCGCGGCGATCATCTTCTGCTCGTCCGACGTGCCGCGGATGTTCTCGGGATGCGTGGCATTGCCGCCGACCGCAACCAGCAGCCGGCGAGGTAATTGGTCGTCGTCCTTCGGCATCTCGAACGCCTCCTGCCGCTTACGGACGGCACGCCGCGAGCGCGAGTTCCGCTGCCTGCGCATTCGACGGCGCGACGAGAACGCCCGCCCGTTCGAGCGTCGCGATCTGGCGCGAGCGCACCTGGGGATCGGCCTCGGTACCCGTCACCGATCCGATGATCGGCGGACCGTCGCGCGATGCATCGGCCAAGATCGACGCCAGATGGCCGGCCGGGTCGGCATGAGCCCCGAAGCCGATGACCACGTCGATCAGAATGGCGCCGACCTGCCGGTCCTTGAGCGTCTCGCGCAGCATGTCGTCGCGTACCGACGGGTCGATCATCGGATGCGGACGGCCGCGCGTGAACTCGTCGGCCCCGAGATCGATGATCCGATCAATGCCGTCCCCTGCCTCGCTCAGGGAACGGGAACCGGGAACGGGTGCATTCGAAGCGACCTTGCGGCCGTGCCGGGCCAGGATGAGCTGGGCCTCCGCGCACAACGTGCCCCCGGAATAGAGCCCCACCACGATGCCGGAACGCCGCGCAGACGCGGGCACCGATATAGGCGCATCGGCGCCGATCGTGCGTCCGCCCAGGGCGTCCTCCGCCGCCGCCTTCAGGGTCGGCGCGAAATGCGCGTTCGGCGGAAGATCGGCGTTCTCGGCCCCGATGAAGCAGACGGTAAACGGCTTCGCGCTTTTGGCGACGCGCGACAGGACGGTGCGGGCGACGTCCGGATGCGGCGGCTTCGAGATCAGCACGATGTGACGTGTCCGGGGATCCGAATCGAGAGCATCGATCGCCATAAGCGTCGTGATTCCCCCGACCGCTTGGCTGAGATCGCGTCCGCCGACGCCGATGGCGTGCGAGATGCCGCCGTCCGCCGCGGCGATGAGGCTGGTCACCTCCTGAATTCCCGTGCCCGAGGCGCCGATGATGCCGATATCGCCGCGCGGGACGCGATTGGCGAACGCGAGCGGCACTCCGTTGATGATCGCCGTGCCGCAATCCGGTCCCATGACGAGCCGCCCGAGCGATCGCGCCTCTTCCTTCAGCGCCCGCTCCTGTTCGATCGCGACGTTGTCGCTGAAGATCATGACATGCAGACCGCGGCGCAGTGCCTTGCGCGCCTCGGCCGCGGCGAAATCGCCCGGCACGGAGATGAGCGCCACGTTCGCATCAGGCATGGCCTTGACGGCAGCGCGGATCGTGCGCGGCCGCCACGTCGTCTGCTCGGCGGCACGGCGGCGCGGCGTCTCCAGTTCCGAAACCGCTTCGGCCAGTGCCGCACGGGCGGCCTCGTCGCTGTGTGCCTTGATGCCGATGACGAGATCGTTGCCGTTCGCCGCCGCGCCGATGTCGGACAGCAGGCCCGCATCCTGCAGGATGCGCTTGTTCGACGGCGTGCCCATCATGAGCGCCGCCTCGATGATTCCGGGCATCGCGGCGATCCGGCGCGAAAGCCGCATCAGCGCGACGGAGTCGAGATAGAACCCCTTGCGGACTTCGTTCAGAACCGTGTCGCTCATGCGACGCCCCCCAGCTTCTCCGCGAGCGCGCGTACGGCCTGCTCGAAACACGCGATGGGCGCCCGGACCACGCCGGCACCGACCTGACCGATGCCCGGCTCCTTGTGGGCGATTCCGGTATTGATCACGGGCGTAATGCCCGAGTCGACGACGAGCCGGACATCGATGCCGGTCGGAACGCCGGCGAAATCGAGCGCCGGAATCGTCCACTCGGGATTTTCCCCGATCGTGATCTCGCCCATGGCCTTCGTATAGAGGGCGGCCGACGATGCCGATCCGGCCCCGACGAAGCCGGCAACGGCGGGCGATGCGGCCATCGCAAAGCCGCCGAGCCCGATGGTTTCGACGATGGTCGAATCGCCCATGTCCGGGTTCGCATCCGCGGCGCTGAACCCCGGGAAATACAGTCCCTGCGGCATCTCGACCGGCGCGACGAACCAAGTATCGCCCGTGCCGCTGACCCGGATGCCGAAATCCGTGCCGTTTCGGCACATCGCCGTGACGATAGACGATCCCGCAATGCCGCGGACCGGATCCATGATGGCCTTGCCCATGGCCATGGCGATGTTCAGGAAGAACTGGTCATTGCTGCCGAGAAACGCGAACACCTCGGCGAGGCGTTCGGAATCGCGCGACGTGCGCGCCAGCGCGGGCGCGATCTCCCGCAGGAAGAGGCTTGTGCAGGCGACGTTCCGCTGATGCATCTCGTCGCCCATCGCAAGGCCGCGCGCGACGAGGCCCTTGAGTGCGATGCCGCCCACCGACCGGATGGCTTCGCCGAGCGCCGGACCAAAGACGTCGCGCAGCCAAGCGAGGCGCTTGAGGACACTGGCGTCATTGCCGCCGAAGCGCATGACCTTCCCCAGCCCCTCGTTGATCGTGCAGTAGGCGCGGTTGCCGAACCGACGGTTTTCGACGACGAACACGGGCATCGACTGGGTCGTCATCCCGGTCATTGGACCGACGGCATCGAAGTGATGGTTGGGATGAAAGGCGATCTCGCCGCGAGCCGCGAGTGCCGTCGCCTCCTCGAGATCGGCTGCCCACCCCTCAAACACGATTGCCCCGGCGATGGCGCCGCGCATCGGTCCGCACATCCGCTCCCATTCGATGGGCGGACCTGCGTGAAGCAGAACACGTTCGCCTAGGGCGGGGATCACCTGCCCCGCCGGCACGACATCGATCAGCACCGGATCGCCTTCCAGGATTCGGCGCAGGGCCTCCTTGTTCGCGTCTTCGATAAGCTGCATCTTGCCCCTGTTTCGCTCAGGCGCCGAGTTTGGACAGAAGATCGGCGAGCTCCGGATCTCCGCCAGCAGGCGGCGACCATTCGACATGGATCACGGGAACGCCAGCCGCCGACAACTCAGCCGCAAAACCTTCGAGTCCGACGTTCACGACCTTGATTTCCGCATCGAGAAGATCGCTGATCGACTTCTGTTCCATGTTCTCCGTCCCGGTCCGGCGGCGCTGCCGAATGCCCCTGTTGCGTAAATCCAGTTTGTAAGAGCTTACTTACTTCTGTCAATTCCGGAGCCGGACATCGCCCGTGGCGTCCGCGGCGGCCGTTCGATCGGCTGCCGCGATATTGTGCAGTGCCGACACGTCAGTGCGACCTAGGCCGTCGCCCGCCGCCTCTGTCTGTGGCGGGAGTCGAGATCCGCGCGCTCGACCGTGATCGCCGGTCGTTTCATGAGCCACGCCAGGATCAGATCCTGGGTTTGGGCACGGCGCTGTTCGAGCCACGCCTTGTCGCCCAGATCCTTGTTGAAGATCGCCGACAGCGTGTAGCGGTTGGCGACATGGAAGTAGCTCTGAGCGACGATGGAGACGTAGAGCTGAATCGGATCGACGTCGTCGCGAAACAGACCTGCCGCGCGTCCGCGACGCAGCAGGTCCTCGATCGCGGCGACCAGCGGAACGGTCAGGGACCGGATCTTCTGCGACCTGTTCAGGTACCGGGCGCGCATCATGTTCTCGTTGTTTATCAGCGAGATGTAGTCGACGTGCCGCCCGAAGAACGAAAACGTGAAGTCGATCAGACGACGCATGCCCTCGACCGGGTCGAGATCGCCCAGATGCAGGCGCTGCTCTTCGGCCCGGATCTCCGCATAGACGCGCTCGAGCACCGCCAGATAAAGCCCTGCCTTGTCGTGAAAGTAGTGATAGAGAAGCCGCATATTGGTCTTGCTGCGACGCGAGATCGCCTCGACCCTGGCCCCCTTGAATCCGTGGCGGCAGAACTCGATGGTCGCCGCCTTGAGGATCGCCTCCTTCGATTTCGCCGGATTTCGTCGCCGAATCGCCGACGGCGCCGGCGCTTTCGTCGTCGTTTCGGTCGTCCGCTTGGCGTCCATCGGTGCCCTCTTCTTGATCAAACTACCGGCGCCGGATCACACGCGTCACGATGTGATGTGGCCCGGATGCCCGACGACGAGCCGCGTCCGGAAGTGAGACGCACGCTTCGATTATACGTCCCAAACTTTCATCAAATCGCTCAATACCTGAGCTGCAATGGTCTGCTTGACACCCGTTCCGGCCATTTAAATACTTTCTTACTTAGTGGGCGGGAAGACCGAGCCGTCACGGACACCGGGGGAAGACAGGGAGGTACGTATGAAACGGGTTCTTTCCATCTCGATCGGCCGTCGGGCCGCGGTCGCCGTATTCGTTTCCGGCCTAGCTTTCCTACTCCCGGCTGTTCACGACGAGGCCCGAGCCGCAGATCCGATCAAGATCGGCCAGGTCGCAGCACTGTCGGGACCCTCGGCGCAGTCGGGTGAGGCCATCACGCGCGGCCTGCAGGTTGCGATTGACGAGATCAACGCCAAAGGCGGTCTGCTCGGCGGCCGCAAGATCGAACTCGTCCAACGCGACGACGAATCGAATCCGCCCCGCGGCCTGACCGCGGCGCGCGAGCTGATCTTCAAGGAGAAGGTTGCAGCGCTCTTCGGCGGTCTCGACTCCCCCGTGTCGCTCGCCATCGTGCCGCTCGTGAACAAGGAGAAGGTGCCGTTCATCGGCGTCTGGGCCGCCGCGACGCCGATCACGCGGAACGGCACCAATCCGAACTTCGTCTTCCGCGTATCGGCGGTCGACGAGTACGTCGACATGAGGCTGTTGAAGCACGCCAGCGAGAAGCTCGGTGCGAAGAAGGCCGGACTGATCCTGATCAACAATCCCTGGGGCGAGTCGAACGAGAAAGGCCTCAAGGCGGCCGACGAGAACAACCCGAACATCGAGATCGTCGGCATCGAGAAATTCGAGAACAACGACGTGGACCTGGTCCCGCAGCTCACGCGTCTGAAGCAGGCGGGCGCGGACGTTCTCATCCTCGTCGGCAATGCCGCGCCGGGTGCACAGGTCATGAAGTCGCGCGAGCGTATGGGCTGGAACGTGCCGGTCGTGTCGCACTGGGGCATTTCCGGCGGCCGGTTCCCCGAGCTCGCCGGCCCGACCGCGGGTGATGCGCATTTCGTCCAGACCTACTCCTTCTTCGGCGAGCTGAATCCGGTCGGGCAGCGGCTCTTGGCCGCGCTGATGAAGAAGTATCCGGAGATCAAGGGCCCCGAAGACATCTTCTCGCCGGTCGGTACGGCCAACGCCTATGATGCGATGCATCTGCTGGCGAAAGCGATCGAAAAGGCCGGAAGCACCGACGGCGACGCCATCCGCCAGGCGCTCGAAAACCTCGGGACGCATGAAGGGCTGATCAAGACGTACAACAATCCCTTCTCCAAGGACGAGCACGACGCCCTCGGTCCCGACGATTATGTGATGGTCCGCTACGAAGGCGAACGGATCGTTCCCGTCAAGTAACGTCGACGAGCTGAGGTGGCGCGGGCGACCGGATGTGTCGCCCGCTTCTCTTCTTGAGCCCCGGCAAGAGAGCGGACGTAAATGCTGCTGATCTCGGCACTGATCACTGGGCTCGGCCTTGGAAGCATGTACGGGCTTCTCGCGCTCGGGTTCTACGTCACCTATGCGGTTTCCAACACGGTGAACTTCGCCCAGGGCAGCACGATGATGCTGGGTGCCGTGCTCGCCTTCACATTCGGCGTCACGCTGGGCTGGCCCATGTGGATCGCCGTCGCGCTGGCGATCATTCTCTGTGCAGTCTGGGGCGTGATCGTCGAGCGGGTCGCGGTGAATCCGTTCGTCGTCCGCGGCTCGAACTCGTGGCTGATGGCGACCGTCGCGCTCGGCATCATCCTCGAGAACGTGGTCCTGTTCACCTTCGGCAAGGATCCGCGCGGCATGCCGCCAAGCGTGCTCACGACCGAGGCGTTTTACGTAGCGGACATCAAGATCCAGCCGCTCCAGATCGTGATTCCCGTGACCGGGCTGGCGATCGCCGTCTGCATGCAGTACCTGTCGACCAGGACCAAGTACGGCAAGGCATTGCTGGCTGTCGTCCAGAACGCCGATGCGGCCCGCCTTATGGGCATCAATGTCACCGTCGCGATCCTGGCCGCCTTTGCCCTGTCGGGGCTTTTTGCCGGCATCGCCGGCGTGCTGATCGCGCCGCTGTTCACGATCTCGGCCTCGATGGGGACGCTGTTCGGGATCAAGGCATTCGCCGTCGCCATTCTCGGCGGCATCACCAATCCCTGGGGCGTCGTCGTTGCCGGCTTGATCTATGGCCTCGCCGAGGCCTCGATCACGGCGCTGCTGGGCTCCACCTACACCCAGATCGTCACCTTCTCCCTCGTCATCCTGGCACTGGCCCTGAGGCCGCACGGGCTCTTCGGGCAGGCGGCGGTGAAGAAGGTGTAGCCATGACGCCGCGCATCGCCGTCGTTTCGCTCGCCGCAATCCTCGCCGCCGCGGCCGCCATTTGGCACGCGGACGGCTATCAGCTCTATACGCTTGCCCTGGTCGGCCTGACGGCGATCGTCGGCATCGGGCTGAATGTGCTGCTCGGGCTCACCGGACAGATCTCGCTCGGTCACGTCGCGTTCTACGCGATCGGCGCCTATACGGTCGGCATCCTGACCACCGGCCCGGGCTGGAGCTTCTGGCTCGCGCTGCTGGCTGCCGCCATTCTCGCCGGACTCGCCGGCGTGCTGCTGGCCGTTCCGGCGCTGCGCGTCAAAGGTCCCTATCTGGCGATGGTGACGATCGCGTTCGGATTCGTCGTCGAACAGGGGGCGGCTGAATGGCGCGACCTCACCGGGGGCTGGAACGGCCTGATGAACATTCCGCCGCCCAGCGCCTTCGGCCTCGACTTCAGCGAACGGGAAATCGCGCTGCTCGTGCTCGCCCTGACCGTCGCGTCGCTCTGGTTCTTCGCGCGGCTCAGTCGCGGACCGTGGGGACAGGCGATGCGCGCGATCCGGGACTCCGAGATCGCCAGCCAGTCGATCGGCCTCAACCCGGTCGTCATCCGCACCTTTGCCTTCGTGCTGTCGGCGGTGATGGCAGGCATCGCCGGCGGCGTCTTCGCTTCGATAAGCAGCTTCATCAGTCCCGAATCGTTCCCCTTCTTCCAGTCCATCCTGTTCCTGCTCGTGGTCATGATCGGCGGCGCCGATACGGTCCTCGGACCGCTGCTGGGCGCCTTCGTCGTCGTCCTTCTGCCCGAGCTGCTTTCATGGCTGGCCGAGTACCGGCTGCTCTTCGTCGGCGTCCTGCTTTTGATCGTCCTGCGGCTTGCCCCCGAAGGCATCGTCGGCCTGATCGCCAAGCTGTTCGGCAAGCGCGATCTGGGAAACGCACCGCGACAGACGGAAGACGTCGCCGCCTTTCTTTCGCGTCGGGCGGCGCCGCAGGGTCTTGCGGTGAAGGGGCTGTCGATCTCGTTCGGCGGCGTTCGCGCCGTCAGCAATCTGAGCTTCGAGGCCTCCGCGGGCGAGATCACCAGCCTGATCGGGCCGAACGGTGCGGGAAAGACGACGGCGCTCAACCTCATCTGCGGCTTCTACAAGCCGGACGCCGGCTCGGTATCGGTCGGCGCACGCGAGCTCGCCGGCAATCCGTCGCACCGGATCGCTGCGGCCGGTGTCGCGCGCACCTATCAGACCACCCAGCTCTTCGGACAGATGTCCGTGCTCGACAACGTCGCCTTGGCCTTGCGGCGCGGTTCGCTGAGCTGGAAGAGCCTCCTGGGCGGCGATGCGGATGCCGCCGAACCTCTTGCGGAAAGCCTGCTCGCCTTCGTCGGTTTTGCCGGCCCCGTCCGCCAGAAGGCGGCCGCCCTCGCCCATGTCGACAAGCGCCTGGTGGAAATCGCACGCGCGCTGGCGACCCGCCCGGACATCCTGCTTCTCGACGAGCCGGCCGCCGGATTGAGTTCGGAGGATACCGAGCGTTTGGGCCGTCTGCTTCGCCAGATTGCGGATCTCGGTATCGCCGTGATCCTGGTCGAGCACGACATGGACCTCGTCATGGGCATTTCCGACCACGTGGTCGTCCTCGATGCCGGCACCAAGATCGCGGACGGCGTTCCCGAGACGGTCCGCAACGATCCCGCGGTGCTCAAGGCCTATCTCGGCGAGAAGCAGACGAAGGGCCGCGCACGGCCCGCCCCCTGGACGCCGGCCGGCGCGCCCGTGCTCGCCGTCACCAATCTGTCCGCCGGATATGGCGCGGCGCCGGTACTGCGTTCGGTCGATCTCGACGTCGCCACCGGCGAAACGGTCTGCGTGCTCGGCGCCAACGGGGCCGGCAAGTCCACGCTGATGCGCTCGCTCAGCGGCCTGCACCGTCCCATCGACGGCGAAATCCGCCTCGCCGCGCAGGACATCGGCGCCCTGCCCGCACACCGGATCGCGCGGGAGGGCCTGATCCTCGTTCCCGAGGGCCGGCAGGTCTTCCCCGAACTGAGCGTCATCGACAACATCCGCCTGGGCGCCTTCGCCAGAGGATCCGAGGACCTGTCCGCCGACGTCGAGCGGATGCTCGATCGCTTCCCGCGCCTGCGCGAGCGGCAGCATCAGAAGGCCGGACTGCTGTCGGGCGGCGAGCAGCAGATGCTGGCGATCGCACGCGGCCTGATTGCGCGGCCGAAGATCCTTCTCCTCGATGAGCCGTCGCTCGGCCTGGCGCCGGCCCTGATCGAAAACCTCTTCGCCATCCTCGCGGATCTGCGAGACGAAGGGGTGACGATCCTTCTGGTCGATCAGATGGCCGGGCTCGCCCTTTCGATCGCCGATCGCGCCTACGTCCTGCAGTCCGGCAAATTCGCCTATAGCGGCCCAGCCAGCGCGCTCGCCGAGGACACCGCGCTGGAAAAGGCATATCTGGGCGGCGCCTGAAGCACCGGCCGACAGCGCTGACGCACTATCCGATGGACCTGATCCTCCGCAACGCCCGAACCCCCTCGAACCCGAACACCCTCGTCGACATCGGCATCGATCAGGGGCGGATTGTCGTGATTCAGCCCGGGCTTGCCGCAGAGGGCGAAGAGCTCGACGTCGGCGGCAGGCTCGTATCCCCCGGTTTCGTCGAAACGCACATCCATCTCGACAAATCCTGCATCCTCGATCGCTGCCGCGCCGAGCGCGGCGATCTCGACGAAGCGATACAGGAGGTCGCGCGCGCCAAGCGTTCCTTTACGGCCGAGGACGTGTATCGACGCGCGAAGCGAACGCTCGAGCGTTGCATCCTCCAGGGCACGACGCACATGCGCACGCATCTCGAGGTCGATCCGGGCATCGGGTTGCGCGGCCTCGACGGCGTTCTGCCGCTCGTCAAGGAATACAGCTGGGCGATCGACATCGAGATCTGCATATTCCCGCAGGAAGGGCTCCTCAACAATCCGGGCACCGAGGAGCTGATGGTCGAGGCGCTGAAGCGCGGCGGCAATCTGATCGGCGCCACACCCTATACGGACACCGACCCGCACGGGCAGATCGAGCGTATCTTCCGGATCGCGCGCGAATTCGACGTCGACATCGACATGCATCTCGATTTCAGCCTCGATCCGCGGGACATGGATCTGATCGAGGTCTGCCGACGCACCGAGGAGTTCGGCTACGGCGGGCGCGTTGCGGTCGGCCACGTTACGAAGCTCTCCGCGCTCGAGCCCGCGGCCTTCGACGACGCCGTCCGGCACATGCGCGACGCGGGCGTGGCGCTGACCGTGCTGCCGTCGACCGACCTCTACCTCATGGGACGGAACCAGACGTACAACGTCGCGCGCGGCGTAACGCCCGCCCACAAGATGATCCGGTCGGGCGTGAACTGCTCGCTCGCCACCAACAACGTCCTCAACCCTTTCACGCCGTTCGGCGACTGCTCCCTGATCCGCATGGCGAACCTTTACGCCAATATCTGCCAGGTCGGCGCCCGCGACGACATCGTCGAGTGCTTCAACATGATCACGCGGCGCGCGGCAGCGTTGATGAACCTGGACGGCTACGGCGTCGAGGTCGGCAATCCCGCCGACCTCGTCGTGCTCGATTGCGAAAGCCCGGAGGCCGCCGTCGCCGAACTGGCACCGGTTCTCCATGTCTTCAAGCGCGGCCGAAAGACGGTGACGCGCGCACCGGCGACATTGCACCGGCCGTCGGCTTGAGATTCGCCGCTGCGGCCGGATCGGGCGCGCACCGGTCCGGTTCGCGATTGCCCGTCAGACGCCTGATCTTTATTCTCGCGCCAGCGCCGGTGACCGAACCCTGTTCGGCCCGGAAATCGGGTGAAAGCGAGGAAACAACGATGTTGAAGATCTGGGGCCGCACGAACTCCATCAACGTGCAGAAGGTCATGTGGACGGCGGGCGAGCTCGGCCTGAAGTACGAGCGCATCGACGCCGGCGGCGCCTTCGGCCGCAACAGGGACCCCGACTATCTCGCGCTCAACCCGAACGGGCTGGTCCCGACGATCGAGGATGATGGCGTCGTCGTATGGGAATCCAACGCATGCGTCCGCTATCTCGCCGCCAAGTATGGCGAAGGCACGCTATGGCCGCGCGACCCTGGCGTGCGGGCTCGCGCCGACATGTGGATGGACTGGAAACTGTCGACGGTGATTCCCGTGCTGGTGCCCGTCTTCAAGGAGCTGATCCGCACGCCACCCGAACAGCGCGACATGAAAGCCGTCGCGGCCGCGCAAGCGAATCTCACCGACGCCATGCGGCTGTTCGATGCGTACATGGCCGGTCGCGCCTACGTGGCGGGCGACAGCCTGACCATCGGCGACATTGCCATGGGTGCCGCGACGTACCGTTACCTCGCGCTCCCGATGGAGCGTCCGAAGCTGCCCAACCTGGAAGCGTATTACGAACGGCTCAAGACCCGCCCGGCCTATGCCGAGCACGTGATGCTTCCACTGAGCTGACCGCCGTAACGGCCGGCGACGAAGGCGCTCCGGTCGCTTGAGCAGAACACGCTCCTCGCGCTCACGTCCGACGTCGCCGTCGGGCGTGAGCCAGTGCGGCGTGGCGGAAGCGCCCGCCGCGATCAGTCGAAGAGAAGCCCGCCGTTGAGATCCAGGATCTCGCCGGTGATGAAACCGGAAAGCGGCGAGACGAAAAACCTGACGCAGTGCGCGAACTCTTCCGGTTCGCAGAAGCGACGCATCGGGATCTGCTGCAGCAGCGCCTGACGCTGCGCCTCGGTAAGCTGCTCCGTCACCATCGGCGTCTTGACGTAGGCCGGCGCGATCCCGTTCACCGTCACGCCATATTCGACCGACTCCCGCGCCAGCGAGAACGTCAGGGCCTGCAGCGCGCCCTTGGACGTCGTATAGGCGGTGCCGGCCGTAAGTCCGCCCGATTTCATCGCGAACGAGCACGTGTTGACGATCCGTCCCCAGCGCCGTGCCTTCATGCCGGGCAGGATCAGCTTCGACAGATAGAAGGCCCCATCGAGGTTGACCGCCAGTACCCGGTGCCATTCGTCCGGTGTCGTCTCGGCCACCTTGTTGTTCGACAGGATGCCAGCGTTGTTGACGAGCACGTCGACAGGCCCGATCTCCGTCTCGATGCGACGGACGGCTGCCTCGACCTCGTCGTATTTCGATACGTCGAAGGCGATCAGATGGGTATCGGGCCCAAGCGGCGCCGCGACGTCCTTGAGACGTTTCTCGTCGAGGTCGGCCATGACGACGACGAAACCGTCTTCGAGCAGGAACTTCGCCGTCGCCAGTCCCATGGTGCCGGCAGCGCCCGTCACGAGCGCGACCTTTCGTTTGCCCCCTGTCACGTGTTCCTCCCCTCGTTCATCAGGCGGCCGATGCGCCCGAGTACCGCCGCACCCGTTCAACCGCGCGCAGCAACGAAAAGGCCGGAGCCTCGATTACGCAGCCATCAGCCACGTAGCTACGGCCCGGCCGGCATAAGGCCCGGTTCGGTTCGGGCGCAGCGTCGCTGCTCTGCCGGCAGATCAGCGCCGCACGATCTTCACGCCGTTCACTTTCTCCTGCATCTCGAGCAGCGACGGCACGAACTTGTCGCCGAAGCCTGCCAGCGAGGCCTGCACGAAGATCTGGTGGACCATCTCGCCCAGGAACGCCGGGAACCCGGCCGACTCGGCCATGTGCGTGTAGTAGCGCAGGTCCTTCTGTCCGTTCGACAGGCCGAACTTGAACGTTGCCAGATCGCCCTTGAGCGCGGGCGGCGCCATCATTTGGAAAATGCCGCTGTTGACGCCGCCGGCGCCGACGACCTTGACGAACGCATCGAGATCGACGCCGACCTTGGCCGCCATCGCCATCGCCTCGGCGATCAGCGCGGCCTGCCCCATCGCAAGGAAATTGTTGATCAGCTTGAGCTTATGCCCTGCGCCGAGCGGGCCGACGTGAAAGATATTCTCGGCGAAGGCTTTCAGCACGGGCTCGATCTTGGCGAAGACGGCCGGGTCCGCACCGACCATCACGTTGAGCCGCCCTTCCTCTGCCTCCTTCGGCGTGCGTGCGAGCGGCGCATCCACCAGCGTCGTTCCCCTCGCCTTCAGATCGGCGGCGATCTTCAACGTGGAATCGGGCTCCGACGTCGAAGTGTCGACGACGATGAGCCCGTCGCGCGCCCCCTCGAGCAGCCCATCCTTCTTGTAGACGGTCTCTTCGACCTGCGGCGAGCCCGTCACGCAGATGAAGACGATATCGCAATTGCGCGCGAGGTCGGCGGGGTTCTTTCCTTCCTTGGCGCCGAGCTTCACGAGATCCTCGACCGGCGCCCGATTGCGATGGCCGAGAACCGTGACCGAAAAGCCCTTGGTCACGAGGTTCTTCGCCATGCCGTGACCCATCATGCCCACACCGATGAAACCGATACGCTGCGAGGATGCCACGTCCGTTCCTCCGTTGAACGTACATTCTATTGTTGTTTAAAAAGAGAATATCTATTCTAGAAACTGCTGTAAAGCACCGCGACCACCACGCGCGAGCGGGATATCACTGCGCATGCGCGCTCCGAAGACATTCGACGGCCTCAGGGCCGAAATCGCGCGTCGCTACGGGCGGTTGCCGCCGCGCCTGCGCCAGATCGCCGAGTTCGCGCTTCAGCATCCCAACGACATGGCGCTCGGCACCGTCGCGAACATCGCCGGGCGCGCGGGCGTGCAACCGTCGAGCGTCGTCCGGTTCGCGAATGCGTTCGGCTTTCCCGGGTTCAGCGACATGCAGATGCTGTTCCGTTCGCGGCTCGTCGCCAACGCGTCGACATATCGCGAGCGGATCGCGGTGCTGCGTGCCCGCGCGGGCAGCGGCGGTCGCGGCCGGGGCACGGCGGCGCTGCTTTCGCAGTTCGTGTGCGACGGCATCGCCGCCCTCGAGCACCTGCACGACGTGGTCAGCGCGCGTGACCTCGACAACGCCGTCAGACTCCTGGGACGGGCGGACCACATCTACCTGCTCGCGCAGGGCCGGTCATTTCCCGTGGCTTTTTATCTGCACTACGCCTTCGGCCGCCTCGACCGCCGATCGACCCTGCTCGACGGCATCGGCGGGTTGACCCGGGAACAGGCGCGGCTCATCTCGCGCACCGATGTCGTGATCGCCATCAGCTTCAAGGAGTATTCGCAGGAGGTCGTTGCCGTCACCGCGGACTGCAAGGCGCGCAACGTGCCGGTGATCGCGATCACCGATTCCCCGCTGTCGCCGATCGCCCGGAATGCGGCAGTCGCGTTCGAGACGGGCGATGACGCCGCCCAGCCGTTCCGGTCGCTCGTTGCCCCGATCTGCCTCGCGCAGACCCTCGTCGTCGCCTATGGCGAATCCCTGGAAACCCGAAAGACGTTATGACGAACGAATCTCCACTCCCCCCTCCTGGCCGTCCGCTCGACTTCATCGCCATGGGCCGTGCCGCTGTCGATCTTTATGGTGAGCAGATCGGCGGCCGGCTCGAGGACATGGCGAGCTTCGCCAAGTATCTGGGCGGCTGCCCGGCGAATATCTCCGTCGGCGCGGCACGGCTCGGCCTGAAGCCGGCGATGATCACCCGCGTCGGTGACGAACACATGGGCCGCTTCGTGCGCGAAACCCTGGCCGCCGAAGGCGTCGACGTCAGCCATGTCCGCACGGACCCGCACCGGCTGACCGCGCTCGCCATCCTCGGCATCAAGGACAGCGAAGCGTTCCCGCTGTTGTTTTATCGCGAGAACTGCGCCGACATGGCGATCTCGCCCGACGATTTCGATGCCGCCTTCATCGCTTCGGCAGCGGCCCTGGTGGTTACCGGCACGCATTTCTCGACGGCACAGACGGATGAAACCTGCCGCACCGCGATCCGCTACGCGCGCGAGAACGGCACCAAGGTCGTGCTGGACATCGATTACCGTCCCGTGCTGTGGGGACTGACCGGGCACGGACTTGGCGAGCGACGCTATGTCGCCTCGGACAAGGTGTCGCAACACCTGCAGAGCATCGTGCCGTCATGCGACCTGATCGTCGGCACCGAGGAGGAAATCCACATCGCCGGCGGAACGACCGATTCACTGGAAGCACTCAGGCGCCTGCGCGCGCTGACGCGCGCCACGATCGTCATGAAGATGGGGCCGCAGGGCTGCGTCGTGTTCACCGGCCCCATTCCCGAACGGATCGAGGACGGGCTCGTCGTCAAGGGATTCCCGGTTCAGGTCTACAACGTACTGGGTGCGGGCGATGGGTTCATGGCCGGACTGCTGCGCGGCTGGCTGCGCGGCGAGGATTGGGCGCGCGCGGCGACCTATGCCAATGCGTGCGGCGCGCTGGTCGTGTCGCGGCACGGCTGTGCCCCCGCCATGCCGACCTGGACCGAGCTCACCGACTTTCTCGCACGCGCCGACCGGCTCTCGAAGCTGCACGAGGATGCGCGAATCGCCTACCTGCACCGCGTCACCACGCGCCGGAAGGACTGGCCCGAGATATGCGCCCTCGCCTTCGACCATCGCGCCCAGTTCGAGGAGCTGGCGCGGCGCTGTGGCGCGCCGATCGACCGCATTGTGCGTTTCAAGACCCTGATCGCCGAAGGGGCCTACAAAGGCGCCGACGGGCTGCCGGCGGCCGGCATGATCATCGACGACACCTACGGCCGCGATCCGCTGTTCGATGCGACCGGCACCGGCCGCTGGCTCGCCCGCCCCATCGAGAAGCCGGGCGCCGTTCCGCTTGAGTTCGAGGGCGAATGGGAGCCTGCCATCGCGCTTCGGACCTGGCCTACCGAGCACGTCGTCAAATGCCTGGTCCGATATCATCCCGACGATCCAAAGCCGCTCAGGGACGTCCAGGAACAGCGCGTGTGTGCACTCCATCGGGCGTGCATCGCGACGGGACACGAGCTGCTGCTTGAAATCGTGCCGCCGAACGGCAAGTCGGACGACGGAAACGCGCTGGCCACGGCGATGCATCGCTTCTACGACCTCGGCGTCGTGCCGGACTGGTGGAAACTGCCGCCGTTGGTGGACGCCGACGGCTGGCGCGCCGTCGGCGACGTCGTCCGGGCCCGCGATCCCCATTGCCGGGGCATCCTGGTGCTGGGCCGGGACGCCGGCAGCAGCGACCTGGGCCAGGCCTTTGCCGCCGCCGCGGCGGAGCCGTTGGTCCGCGGCTTCGCGGTCGGACGCCAGATTTTCTGGAACGTGGCCGAAGCCTGGTTTGACGGTAAAATGGACGACCGGACCGCGGTCGAGGCGATCGCCCGGAACTATGCCCGCGTCATCACGCTGTGGCAGACTCGGCACAAAAATCAGGGATAAGACGGGAATGGTTGCGACACTTCATCACTACATCAACGGCCAACGGGTTGCGGGAAAGAGCGGGCGGTTCGGCGACGTGTTCAACCCGGCGACCGGCGAGCGGACGGCCCAGGTTCCCTTTGCGAATCAAACCGAAGTCAGCCACGCGGTTGAGGCCGCCGAGAAGGCGCAGGTTGAATGGGCGAAGGTTCCGCCGCTGCAGCGGGCGCGGGTGATGTTCC
>CALANV010000015.1 GCA_937926175.1 uncultured Rhodospirillales bacterium
TCCTTGGGCAGCTGATTGCCGGGGTGGGTCAGATCGTTTATGAAGGCATTCCACAGCCGCATGTTCGAAAGCACCGCATCGGTCGTCTTCTTGACGTCCGTGGGATCCTCTTTCGCCTGGGTCAACGCGGAGGTCACCTGGGCCAGCAGCCTGTACTCGGTCGCGCGCGGCGATTCCGTCACGCCTTGTGTGCGGGCATAGACCTGATGGCTCATTTCTGCTTCTCCTTGGCGTCGTACTGCAGTAGGTCGTCCTCTACGGCGATCAAAGACTTGCAGGCTTTCATGGCCATATAAAGATTTCCGCTTGCCTCGTGCTCCTCGATCTTCTTGAGGATGTCGAGGGTGGATTTGCGCCTGGTGACCGATCGAAAGTCGTCGAAGAACGCACGGAAACGTTCGCGGTAGGCCGTGCGGTTCTCAGGGTCGATGTACATGAGCATGAGGGTGAAGTAGATGCGCCGCGCCGGCGTTCGCGCCTCATGCTCCTGCATGATGTCGCGATCCCGCAGAAGCGTCGCCCGGTTCTTGAGGACGAGCGATGCCCCGGTCTTCCCGGCCATGATGACCGCGCCGTTGACGACGAATTTTTCGCCCGGTTTGAGCTCGATCTTGAGCGCCATGACGCTGCTTCACCCAACCATGTTATTGCGTGACGACCGAACGTTTCCGCTGCTACGCAGACGTTACCCGAACAGCCGCAGGAGCGTCTGCGGCGCCTGGTTGGCGATGGCGAGCGCCTGGACCGCCAGCTGCTGACGAACCTGCAGCGCCTGCAGTGCCGCACTTTCCTTCGCCATGTCGGCGTCGACCAGCGAACCGAGACCTTCGGTCGCCGCCTCGCTCACCTGCTTGATGAACTCGTCCTGCCCCTCGAGCGCCTTGATGTCGGCGCCGAGATTGGCCAGCGCGTTGTTCACCGCAATCTGGAAGCGACCGAAGTCGCCGCCCGCGGTCAGTGCGCTCTGCGCGCTCGCTGCATCGTACTCATAGTTCGCCTCGAGCGTCGAACGGGTCGCCTCCAGGTCGTTCGCCCGGATCGTGACTGTCGCCGTGCCGTCGATGCTGGCGATGACCGTCTGATTGCTCGCGCCCGTCTTGATCAGATTGACCCCATTGTACGTGGCGTTGTTGATGTAGGTCTCGACCTCATCAAGCATCGCCTTCAGGTCGTTCTGATACGTCTTGCGCGTCTCGGACGAGATGCTTTCATCGGCCAGCTGCACGATCTTGGCCTGGATGTCCTGCATCTTGGTCGAGATCTGCGTCGCCGCGTTCAGCGCGACCTTGGCGATGCCCTTGGCGGCGCCGAGGGCCTGGCTGACCGCGTTGTACGCCTTGATGTCGCCGCGCAGGCCCTGCGCGACGGCGAACGTCGAAGCATCGTCCAGTGCGCTCGAGACCCGAAGACCCGTCGAGACACGGTTCTGAACCGTCTTCATTTCTTCAGCCGTGCTGCGCAGGTGCTTCAGCACGTACAGCGCGCCCGGATTGGTATTTACGGAGGTCACGTTCGTCTCCTGGCTTGCAAGTCCTTCATTGCCGACCGGCCGAAGGCCTCGCTCATGTGGCGGGATTCTCCGCCCGCGAACCTTCCGGTCACGCGATGCGAGAGCAACGGCCATGCCAGCGGACCAGCAGGAGAAAACCGCGGTTTTTCCGGGATTCTTCGACACCGGAGACGAACTGTCGGGAAACTCTTGCCGGGTTGCACGAACAAATCTGCCCGGCGGGACAATCTTGCCGACGCGGCGCGCGGTCACGGATGCTTCACCCTGGCGCACCAGTCACGCCACATCGTCCGCAGCGCTGCCTCGAAATTCCGGGCGAACCGGCGCCGTCGCACAACGGCGAGGCGGCCATGCGTTCACGCAGTTCCGCGCGAAGACGGCGCAGACGATTCCGGTCGGAAGCGAGCGATGCGGCAATGTCGAGATACTGCGCCAGCCCGTCGGCAACGAGCTCCGTAAGCCCGACGCTCGTCAGATGGGTGATCGAATGGCGCGAGCAGAATCGGTCACCGCCCAACGTGACGACGGGCACGCCCATCCAGAGCGCCTCGATGGTCGTGAGGCCGCCTGAGTACGGGAAAGGGTCGAGGGCGATGTCGACCTCGGCATAGCCGGCGAGAAACTCCGCGTGATTGGCCCCAGGCTTCAGATCGATCCGCTGCGGATCGCCGCCGGCATTCACGAACATGTCGAGATAGCGTGCGCGGGTTTCCGCATCCGAGAGCGACGATGTACGCAGCAGCAACCGTCCGTTCTTTACCCGCTCGAGCAGCCGTACCCACAGCCGGATGACGTCCGGCGTCACCTTGCTGAGATTGTTGAAGCAGCCGAATGTCACAACACCGGTCGTATCCGACGGCAGCGGTGACACCGGCGGCGCATACGACGGCGGCTCGTAACAGACATAACCGTCCGGGAGCCGTATCACGCGCTCGACGAAATGCGCCTCGAACCCGGCAGGCGTCTCGCGCCAATCCGAGATTACCCAGTCCATTTCCGGCAGGCCTGTCGTCCCCACATAACCTGCCCAGCTTGCCTGAACCGGTGCCGGTCGCATCGCGAACGTGCGCAGACGGTTCCGAGCCGTGTGGCCCGACAGGTCGATCAGCACGTCGATGGCATCCGCCCTGATCCGGTTTGCGAGGTCGCGCGGCTTTTCGGATGGAACCCGGTGCCATGCCGAGACCCGTTCCCTGAGCTGCTGCGACATGTCGTCGTCATACTCGCTCGTCGAATAGCAAATGAACTCGAACGAATCCCGGTCATAATGTTTGAACAGAGGTGCCGTGAAGAATCCGACCGGATGCCTGCGCAGATCACCGGAGACGAAACCGACGCGCAGACGCCGCTCCGGATCGGGATCGTTATGTGGTGGTGGAAGCGCCCCTCGCAGATCCGCGTTCCGCGCGCCCCACATCCGATGCGCCGCAACGATATCCGCGACGCTGTGCGCCGGGTTGTACTGCATGACGAAGAGAAGATTCATCGCAGCCGGCTCGAAACCCGGACGGATCTCCAGAACGCGCCGATAGATGGACTCCGCCTCCTCGACCCGGCCCTGTGCCGCCCGCACGAAAGCGAGATCGCACAGCACCTCAGGGATGGTTGGGTCGATCGCAAGAGCGCGCTCGTAGCTCTTGGCCGCTTCCGACAGATGGCCGGCCTTCCGCAGGGCCGTACCAAGGTTATGGTGCGCACGGGCATCATTCGGCTTTAAGATGAGTGCGCGCTTGATGTATGCCTGCGCGGCCTCGAACTGCCCCCGAACAGCCTGGATGGCCCCGAATGTCAAATAGGCCTCGGCCAGGTCCGGAGCCGCCTTCACGCCTCTTTCCGCCGTGGCGAGGGCTTCACCGAGCCGGTCGAGGCGCAGATAGACGTTGGCAAGATTCGTCAGTCCGACCCCATAGGTCGGATGCTCTTTGACCAGTTGCTCGAGCTCCGCCACGGCCTCCTCGAGGCGCTCGCTGTCCGCAAGCACGAGCCCGAGATTGGCGCGTGCCGTCAGCAGATTGGGATCCAGCGCGATCGCGCGCCTGTAGGCATCGACCGCCTCGTCGAATCGCCGGGCCGCATGAAGTACATGCGCGAGATTCGCATGAGCGGCCGCAAGATGCGGGTTTGCCGCAATCGCAGCGCGGAAATGTTCCTCCGCCACGTCGAGACGCCCGGCATCCCGATGCGCATTTCCGAGATTGAAATGTGCCGCCGCGTAGTCAGGTTTCAGATCGATGGCACGTTGCCAAGCCTCGATCGCCTCATCGCCCCGATTCAGCGCACTCAACGCGTTGCCGAGATTGTACGCGGCCTCAGGGAACGCAGGGCGCAGGACGAGCGCGCGCTCGATCAGGCGTACGGCCTCGTCATGCCTGTTCTGCTGGTGTGCGAGCACGCCCAGCAGATGTACGGCATCGGCATGGTTCGGTGCCCGGGCCAGAATATCGCGGTAAGCGGTTTCGGCGGCGGCGAACCTTCCGGCCCGATGGTGAGCGACGGCTGTCGCCAGCAAGGTCGCGATGAGGTTTGCAGCCGGTCGCGCAGACGCAGCCCGTGTGCTTCCCATGTCGAAGCCGTACCCAGATAACCAGACGTGCGACGATGAAGATAATCGCCGCACGTTCCTGATATGCCGCTTAAGGTTAAGCACGGCTTAACCGGGGGCCAGCATCAACCGGGAAAAATAAGGGCGGCACCGGGATCTCCGATGCCGCCCGCAAGAACCGCCGGTGCGGGAAGAAATTTCCTCCCCGCCCCGAGGCGTCCGCCGTTACCCGAACAGCCGCAGGAGCGCCTGCGGCGTCTGGTTGGCGATGGCGAGCGCCTGGACCGCCAGCTGCTGACGAACCTGCAGCGCCTGCAGTGCCGCACTTTCCTTCGCCATGTCGGCGTCGACCAGCGAACCGAGACCTTCGGTCGCCGCCTCGCTCACCTGCTTGATGAACTCGTCCTGCCCCTCGAGCGCCTTGATGTCGGCGCCGAGATTGGCCAGCGCGTTGTTCACCGCAATCTGGAAGCGACCGAAGTCGCCGCCCGCGGTCAGTGCGCTCTGCGCGCTCGCTGCATCGTACTCATAGTTCGCCTCGAGCGTCGAACGGGTCGCCTCCAGGTCGTTCGCCCGGATCGTGACTGTCGCCGTGCCGTCGATGCTGGCGATGACCGTCTGATTGCTCGCGCCCGTCTTGATCAGATTGACCCCATTGTACGTGGCGTTGTTGATGTAGGTCTCGACCTCATCAAGCATCGCCTTCAGGTCGTTCTGATACGTCTTGCGCGTCTCGGACGAGATGCTTTCATCGGCCAGCTGCACGATCTTGGCCTGGATGTCCTGCATCTTGGTCGAGATCTGCGTCGCCGCGTTCAGCGCGACCTTGGCGATGCCCTTGGCGGCGCCGAGGGCCTGGCTGACCGCGTTGTACGCCTTGATGTCGCCGCGCAGGCCCTGTGCGACGGCGAAGACCGACGCGTCGTCCAGCGCGCTCGACACTTTGAGACCCGTCGAGACACGGTTCTGCACCGTGTTCATCTCGAACATGGTCGCACGCAGGGTCTTCAGGACAGACAGAGCACCAACGTTTGTGTTCACAGAAGACATTAGGGTTCTCCTATTCTTCGAAGTGGAAAACCGGACAGTTCTTGTCCGGGGCCCTCCTGTCCCTTCTGGACATGAGGCGCCGCGCCTGTGGCAGCAACCGACATGCCACGCGACCCTCTTCCGCAAACCTTTGAAAAGAAACCACTCCGGATTTGGTTATCGGACCTTTTACCAATTCTCGAAGGCAAGTCTTGCCCAGCCGACGCGGCAAAACTTGCCGAGCAACGGCAAGAACTGCCCGCCCCGGCCGGCCGCGAGCGGAACGAACTTCCCCCGGGCCCGGCATAAACTGCCGTCGACGGGCAGGCTGCGGCCTGTGCCGCACGCCAGTAACAGATTCGAATTGGCGGCTCAATTCCTTTCTACGTCAATGCGTTACACCTTATCCACGGTACTTGGCCCGTGGCTTGCTGATGAACCGGCGAGTTCATCCTGCCCGCGTTCGTCATGGTCACGGACATACGCTTCTTCGAAATGCTCTCGCCGCGCGACAGCGGTACGGACCCGATGCGTCCGCGCATCGAGTCGGGCGAGAGCGCGTTCGCCAACCTGCTGAACCGGGCCCTCGATACACTCGAGACACCCGCCGTCTCGCGCGACGATGCTGCGGACGACCGCAGCGCATCGCAGTCACCGCCGACGACGGCGGCCGTCGAGTCCAATCCCGTTGCGCCGGTACAACCGCAGCAGGAACCAGCCACTTCGCCGGAGCCGGCACGAATCGCCGATACGACGTCGACGACACCAGCCGTCGGTGCACCGGAAGCGACACCGTTCGCCGAAGCGATGGCACCGCGTCAGCCGACGGCGCACGGTACGGTGCCGTCGGCGCCATTGGGACCGTCGGCGCCACCGGCGTCGATGTCACCGCCCGGCGCAGCGGAGACGATGGTGCCGCCGCTGCAACCGGCGACCACGGGGCCGCAGATGGCCAGCACGCCGCAAGGCGCAATCATGAATCAGACGGATGCGATCCTCCCGCCGCCGAACGCGCCCAGAGCG
Organism: uncultured Rhodospirillales bacterium; assembly: GCA_937926175.1. GTDB lineage: Bacteria > Pseudomonadota > Alphaproteobacteria > CACIAM-22H2 > CACIAM-22H2 > CALANV01. Next base: position 6,105 of record CALANV010000015.1, read on the forward strand.
TTCGCGCCGAATACAGCCGATGAGCCTGCGCCGAGTCCGGTCAACGCCTCTGCCTCGAATACGAACGGCCTACCTCACCTCGGGTCCACGACGGCAATGCCGACTGGCCTCGCCGGACGCGGCGCCCAGGAGGCAAAGCCGACCATCTCGGTTCCAATCGCAACCGACACCGGAACTGAACGACCGGCCGTTCCAAGAAAGCCTGCCGGTACCGCCCCGATCGCGTTCCAATCGTCGCCGACACGCGAGACGCCCACGTCTGCCACGACCGTCGCATCGCAGCCGATTCCGAGGCAACCGGTTCCGGCGCATTCGGTTTCAACGCGACCGGTCCCGATGGAACCGATTTCAACGCAACCGCCGTCGATACAACAGGTTTCGACGCAATCAGCACAGGTTTCGGAGCATTCAGCCACGTCACCGGCGCAGACCTGGATTGGCAATTCACCGTTTGAATCAGTTTCCGTTCCAGAGGCGATCGCGGGAACCCGTACCGCACCCGGCGCACCCGTCATCATCGTGAAGAACACGGATAGGCCGCTGACGGACATCGTCGCCCCCCTGCCCACGACCGATGAACCGTCCGTCGAGACCGCCGTCGGCACGATTGTAATCCCCAAGCCCGATATGCCGACGCGCGCTACGTCCAACAATCCTGCGCTGACGGTCGGTTTTGCGACGCAGATGACGGCCCAGGCAGCCGGAAACGGAGACGTGGCTGTCCAGCCCCAGGCGACGGGCATGCAGCTCGCCACACCGCAACTGGCGACCGAAAGCGAGATCGTCGTCTCCGCCATGTCGCGAGGCGAGCACATGGTGTCCAGCGTCGAACAGGCGGCCTCGGCGCGCATCGATCAGACGCCGATGGTCGAAGCACCGGCGATGCGCGGCTCGCCGTCGATCGACACGATGGCAGCGGCCGAGCGGACTGTGCGTCCGGCCCTTCATCCGCTCGTCGCACAGGTCGCGGTGCATGTCACCAAGGCCGCGATCGAAGGTAACGATCGCATCAGCATCCGCTTGTCGCCGGCTGAACTCGGTCGCATCGACGTGCGCCTCGATTTCGGCCCCGACGGCCGTGTCCAGGCGGTATTCGCGGCGGATCGTCCCCATACTGTGGAACTGCTGCAGCGTGACGCGCGCGAGCTCGCCCGGGCCCTGCAGGATGCCGGCCTTCAGACAGACTCCGGCAGTCTCAGCTTCAATCTCCGGAACGGCGGCCACGGCAACGATGCTGCCGGCAGCTTCGAACGATCAATCCCCGGCGCGGGCAGCAAGGACGGCGACGTCGTCGTCCAAGTTCCACCGCCGCAGATCCATACCTATACCGCCGGAACGATCGGCCCCGGACGTGTCGATATCCGGATTTGAGCGAAACCCAAACCCCAGCAGCATTCGGTTCATGAGGGAGACTGAAGAATGAGCCTCTACGGTGCACTACTCGCGGGCGTGTCCGGCCTCCGGGCCCAGTCGCAGTCACTGGGCACGATCTCGGACAACATCGCGAACGTGAACACCATCGGCTACAAGCGCTCGGTCGCGGCGTTCTCGACCTTGGTGACGGGCGCCAGCAGCACCACCCAGTACTACCCCGGCGGCGTCCGTGCGACCCCACGTTCGTTGATCGATCAGCAGGGCGTGCTGCAGGGTACCTCCCGCGGCACGGACATTGCGATCCTCGGCAACGGCTTCTTCGTCGTCAATACGGATCCCGACGGAAACGGCGAGCAGCTCTATACCCGCGCGGGCTCATTCAGCGAAGACAATACCGGCCGCCTGGTGAACGCCGCCGGCTACTTCCTGCAGGGCTGGGAACTCGACCAGCAGGGCAACATCATCGACATCAACACCATCAAGACGGTGTCGGTCAGCACGCTGAACGGCGTCGCCGTCGACACGACGACGGTCCAGATCCTCGCGAACCTCGACTCGGGCCAGCTCCCGGGAACACCGGCATACACCGCCGCGGACTTCACGGCCGACCCGACCGCCGCGCTCACGATCCCTGAGCAAATCGCCGCCGGCACGATCCAGCCGCATTTCAAGCGCGAGATCGCGGTCTTTGATGCGCTCGGGACGAAGCACAACCTGACGCTCAGCTTCCATCGCCTGACGGGCACCAACCAGTGGGGCTTTGTGCTGAGTGCCGATCCATCCGAAGTGAACACGGGCGCTGCCTCGGTCACCGGCGGTCTCTTGGCCCACGGCACGGTTACGTTCGATGGTGACGGCAATCTCGGTTCCATCACCTGGCACAATACCGCCGATTGGGTCGCCGGCGTCGCCACCGCTGACCCGACGCAGACCGTCTCCATCACCTGGACGAATGGCGCGTCCCCCAGCAGCATCGCATTCAATCTCGGTACGCCGGGCAAGTCCGACGGCATACGCCAGTTCAACGGTCCTTATGACGTCGGAGCCGTCAATCAGGACGGTGCCGAAGTCGGTCTGCGGACGGGCGTGTATATCGACGCGGAAGGTTATGTCGTCGCGACCTTCAGCAACGGCGCGACGCAGCGCATCTACAAACTGCCGATCGCCATCTTCGCCAACCCCACCATGCTCGAGGCGCGTAACGGCAACGCCTATGCGCAAACGGATCTCTCGGGTGAATACAACCTGCGCGAAGCCAACACCGGCGGCGCGGGTCGTATCGAGCCGGCTGCACTCGAGGGCTCGAACGTGGATCTCGGCGAGGAATTCACCCAGATGATCGTGACGCAACGCGCCTACTCGGCCTCGGCGAAGATAATCACCACCGCCGACGAGATGCTCGACGAGCTCTTGCGGATCAAGCGTTAAACGAGACGGATGAAGCGGTCCGCGGCTCGGCACCACAGCGCGGGGCCGCGGCCGCAACAGCGGGAGTATCACCGAAACAGCGGGAATATGACCGATGACCCTGTGGGGAGCATTCAGCAACGGCGTCGCCGGCCTGTACGCTGCTTCCGCGGCGTTCGGCGCGGTTGGCGAGAACATCGCGAATACCCGCACACCCGGCTATCGACGCGTCGAAACGGAGTTCATGACACTGATGGGTGGTACCACCGCGGACGGGCGCGAGCTCGGCGGCGTCCGTTCCTTGACGCGCACGAGCATGTCCGTCCAAGGACCGTTCGAGATCACGAACCGGACCTTCGATATCGCGATCGACGGTCCGGGTCTGTTCGTCTTCGGCCCTTTCAGCGGCGGCGGCAATGCCATCGATCTCCGGTACTCGCGTGCCGGTAATCTGATTTCCATCCGCGCCCCCAACAACCAGACGGTCGGCTATCTCGGTACGGAGACCGGGCTCTACCTGCTCGGCTGGCGTCTCGTGAACGGCCAGGTCGTCAACAACAGCCTCGCCGCCCTCGAGCCGATTCCCGGCACCACCGACGACAAGTTTCCGGGACAAGCGACCGTCAACGCGGAACTGATCGCGACCCTGCCGGCGACCGGCACCAGCGCCGCAACCCAAATCTTCTACTACGACCAGAACGGTGATCAGCATTCACTCTGGCTCCACTGGACGAAGACCGGCCCCAACGCGTGGTCGCTCCAGGCGACCGACGCCAACGGCGCGCCGGTCGGCACCCCAATCCTGATGACGTTCGATGGCGAAGGCCGAATCTCCTCGGCGCCGACGATCAGCATTGCGGGCCTGTTCAACCTGGACGTGTCCAAGGTCAACCAGGTCGGGTCGGTGTTTGCGATGGGGGATTACACGCAGGATGGTATCGCGCGCGGCGAGTTCATTACCTATGAGATTCTCTCCGACGGTACGGTGAATGCGCGATATACCAACGGCGCCGTGCGCCCGCTCTATAGGATTCCGGTCGTGACGTTCATGAACCCCAACGCACTGGTTGCGGAGTCGGGGAACATGTACCGCGCCACCGTGGCGGCAGGCGAACCCCGCCTGCACAGACCCACCGAAGACGGCATTCAGATCGTTCCCGGCGCCATCGAAATGGCCAACTTCGACCTCGCGGACAGCTTTACGCGCCTGATCGTCACGCAACGCGCCTACGACACGGCGTCGCACGTCGTCCGTACGGTCGACGAAATGGCGCAAGTCGCACGCGACATGAAGAGCTAGAAAACCTGGTGTGCAGCACCGTTCCGCGATGCCGTAAATTCGTCGCAAATCCTTTCCACGTTTAGCGTTTTCTTAAATGGCACCAGCTAGGGTTGGGCCATGAACGATCACTATCGCACCGGTATCGAAATGGCAGAAAACGGCGCGACGGTCGGCTCGCCTGCCTCCGCCTCGGACACCTCCACGCCGCATTTGCTCGACCACCTGCCGCCACCGAATACGAAGCGCTGGGTGATTCGGCGCAAAGCCGCCGTCGTTGCCGCCGTCCGCACAGGCGTGCTGAGCCTGGAGGATGCCTGCGAGCGCTATCAACTCTCGGTCGAGGAGTTCCTGTCCTGGCAACGTCTCATCGACCGTCACGGCCTGCCCGGACTTCGCGCCACGCGCCTGCAGGATTATCGCAACCACTGAACCCGAGGCGATTTCCGCACCGGACGCATCACCCCACCCTTGCCTCAAGCCGGCAAATATTGCCGGGTAGGCGGCAAAATTTTCCGGCCATTAACCGTCTGTTCACCGCCAGAACGATAGCGTGACCACGCCTGATACGCGCCATGATTGCGTTAAGGGCGTGGAGGGTGAACGGGGTGAACAACATACTCGAAACACTTCGCCAGCTGGGTCCGACTCGGCTCGCGATCCTCGGCGCCGTGGCGGCCGGTTTGGTCGCATTTTTCGGCTTTTTCATCTCAAGATTGAACCAACCGGACATGGGGCTCCTCTTCAGCGAGCTCTCGACGCAGGACGCCGCCCAGATCATCAGCAAGCTTGAGGCGCAAAACATACCGTACGAGCTGCGCGCCGACGGCAGCCAGATCTACGTGCCGGCCGACCGCGCCCTGCGCCTGCGCATGAGCCTCGCCGAACAGGGCCTCCCGAAGGGCGGTACGGTCGGTTACGAAATCTTCGACCGGACCGACGCGATCGGCGCCACCAGCTTCATCCAGAACCTGAACCACCTCCGCGCCCTCGAGGGCGAGTTGGCCCGTACCATCGGTTCGCTCGGCCCGGTCGCCGGAGCCCGCGTTCACCTCGTCGTACCCCGCCGCGACCTGTTCAGCCGTGAACGCCAGGAGCCGACCGCGTCCGTCGTTCTGCGGCTGCGTACGGCGGGCACCCTCACCCGCCCCCAGGTGCAGGCGATCCAGCATCTCGTCGCTTCCAGCGTCGCCGGCCTGAAGCCGAACCGCGTCTCCGTCATCGACGACCAGGGCAACCTGCTGGCGCGCGGCCACGAAGGCGAAGAATCCACTGTCATCGCCTCGAATACCGTCGAAATGCGCCGCAATTACGAGCAGCGCCTGGCGAGGGCGATCGAGGAACTGCTCGAGCGATCGGTCGGCCCCGGCAAAGTCCGGGCCGAGGTGACGGCCGAAATGGACTTCGACCGGGTCGTCACCAACACGGAGTCGTTCGACCCCGACGGCCAGGTGGTCCGTTCGACCCAGACGGCGACGGAAAGCAGCGACGCGCAGGAGTCCGACGGCACGCCCGTGTCCGTCGCCGCAAACCTTCCGGACGCCGACGTGGGCTCGGCATCCGGGCGGAACATCACACGCTCGACGCGATCGGAAGAGACCATCAACTACGAGATCTCCCGAACGACGCGCAGCCATATCCGCGAGGGCGGCGTCGTCCGCCGCCTCTCGGTCGCCGTGCTGGTCGACGGCACGACCGAAGTGAGACCCGACGGGACCCGTGTCTATACCCCCCGCACGCCGGAAGAGATGGAGCGGCTGACCGCGCTCGCGAAATCGGCGATCGGCTTCGACGAGCAACGCGGCGACAGGATCGAAATCGTGAACCTGCCCTTCACCGGCGTCGAGGCGCCGCCGTCGGACGCAGAGGCCGGATCCCTGCTCGATCTGTCGCGCCAGGACTATTTCCGCATCGCCGAGCTGCTGGTCCTGGGCATCGTCGGCATTCTGGTCGTCCTGCTCGTCCTCCGGCCGCTCGTCAGCAACATGTTCGTGACGACCGCCGCGACGGCGGCGCCCAACGAGGGCTCGACGACCACGCTTCTGCCCGGCCGCACCGACGGCGACCCTGCCGCCCTGGCGCCGCCCCCGACGGCGGATTCGCCCAGCAACGAAGAACAGTCGGTCGAACGGATGATCGACCTCGAGCGCGTCGAGGGTCGAGTGAAGGCCTCCTCCATCAAGAAGATCGGCGAGATCGTCGAGAAGCATCCCGAGGAAGCCGTCGCGATCATACGAAACTGGATGTACCAGGAAAGCTGATCGGAACTAGAAAGCGATGCGTTCACGTGACGATTACCGCAGCCTGACCGGTCCCGAACGCGCCGCCATCATGATGTTGGCGCTGGGTGAGGAACACGCTGCGAAACTGTTCGCTCTCATGGACGACGAGGAGATCAAGGAGATCTCCCAGACGATGGCCAATCTCGGCTCGGTGCATTCGAGCGTGGTCGAGCGGCTGTTCGTCGAGTTCGCCGACCAGATCTCCGCCACGGGCTCGCTCGTCGGCTCCTACGATTCGACGGAGCGCCTGCTGCAAAAGGTTCTCTCGAAGGATCGCGTCGACGCGATCATGGAGGAGATCCGCGGCCCGGCCGGCCGCACCATGTGGGACAAGCTCGGCAACGTCAACGAAGCCGTTCTCGCCAACTATCTGAAGAACGAGTATCCGCAGACCGTCGCCGTCGTTCTCTCGAAGATCAAGCCAGACCACGCGGCGCGCGTTCTGGGCCAGCTTCCGGAGTCGTTCGCGATGGAGGTCATCATGCGGATGCTCCGCATGGAGGCCGTCCAGAAGGAAGTGCTCGACGACGTGGAACGGACTCTGCGCACGGAGTTCATGAGCAATCTCGCCCGGACCAACCGGCGCGACGCGCACGAGCTGATGGCGGAAATCTTCAACAATCTCGACCGCGCCAACGAAAGCCGGTTCCTCGCCGCGCTCGAGGAGCGGAACCGCGACTCCGCCGAACGCATCCGTGCCCTCATGTTCACGTTCGAGGACCTCGGTCGGCTCGATCCGGGGGCGATCCAGACCCTTCTTCGCAACATCGACAAGAGCAAGCTGGCGGTCGCACTGAAAGGCGCCTCGGAGACGCTTCGCGACCTGTTCTTCTCCAACATGTCGGAACGCGCCGGCAAGCTTCTGCGCGAGGAAATGGAACAGATGGGGCCGGTCCGTCTCCGCGACGTCGACGAGGCGCAAATGTACATAGTGTCCGTCGCGAAGGAGCTGGCCGCCAGGGACGAGATCATCATTGCCGACAAGCGCGGCGGTGAAGACGAGCTGATCTACTGACGCAAGGGCCGTCATGACAGTCGTCAGCAAGTTCCTGTTCGACACCGAATTCGATTCCGATATCGACGTCGCAGACGCGCCCGATCCGGAAAACGAAAAGCCGCCTACCTTCTCGGTCGAGGAACTCGAACTCGCGAAGCAGGAGGCATTCGCCGCGGGTGTCGCCGCAGGGCGGGAAGAGGCCGAACGGCAAACGGCACGGCTTCTTGCCGATGCGCTCGCGACCGTCTCGGCGGGTCTCGACCGGATTTTTTCCGAGGTCGACGCACAACACGCGGCACGCCAGCGGTCAGCAATAGCGACGGCGGCAGAGATCGCCCGCCGTCTCCTGCCCGCCCTTTGCAGGCGCGAGGCCCTGTCCGAGATCGAAGCGCTCGTCAGCGAATGTCTGGCCAGACTCACCGACGAACCGCGGCTCGTCATCCGGGTCAACGACCAGCTTCTCGATCCGATGCGCCAGCGCCTCGACGGTCTGATCGGCGCGACGGGCTTTGCCGGCCGGATCATCCTGCTGGCCGACAACTCGCTCCAGCTTACCGATACCCGCGTCGAATGGGCCGATGGCGGCGCCGAGCGCAACGTGCAGGCGATCTGGCAGGAAATCGACGCTGCGATCCAACGCTTTGTCCAGGACGGATCCGGGGTGCCGGGTGCGATCCGTTAAACGGGGGTTATCATGGCAGACGAGAACCTTGAACTGAACGAACTGTCGCCGGAGCAGGCGCCACCGGAGCAAGCACCGTCGGACCAAGCGCCGCCGGAGACCGAGGGCGCGAAAACGGCACGGACCGCGAAGGACCTCGAGGCGGTCTATGACATTCCGGTCCAGGTCTCGGCTGTACTCGGCAAGGCGACAATGCAGGTGAGCCAGCTCCTGAAGCTCGGCCGCGGCGCCGTCGTCGAGCTCGACCGCAAGGTCGGGGAAGCGGTCGATATCTACGTTAACAACCGTTTGGTCGCGCGCGGCGAGGTCGTCGTCGTCGACGATCGGCTCGGCGTGACGATGACCGAGATCGTCAAGGTCGACCGCAGCTGATCCCCCTCCCCGGCGCCGATGCGATTCCGCAGCGATCAACATCTGACTGAAAAGGCTTCTTCGGAGTGACGTCCATGCGACTGCTCATCATCGGCACTCTCAACGGACAGGCGACGATCGCGGCGAAGATCGCGCTCAGCCGCGGCGCCAAGGTCGCGCAGGTATCCGACATCGATGCAGGCCTCGCGAGCCTTCGCGCCGGCAAGGGTGCCGACCTGATCTTTGCCGACGTTCAGATGGACATCGGCCGGCTGATCGAATCCCTCCGCTCGGAACGCATTCACGTCCCCGTGGTGGCGTGCGGCGTCGGCTCGGACACGCCCGCGGCCGTCCGCGCCATCAAGGCCGGTGCCAAGGAGTACATTCCCCTTCCCCCGGATGCCGAGCTGATCGCCGCGGTCCTGGCCGCCGTCACCGAAGAAAGCCATACGATCCTCTCGCGTGATCCGGCGATGGAAAGCGCGCTGCGCCTTGCCGACCGGGTCGCGGCGAGCGACGCCAGCATCCTGATCTGCGGCGAGTCCGGCACCGGCAAGGAGCTGATGGCGCGATACATCCATCGCAAGAGCCGCCGGGCAAACCAACCGATGGTGTCCGTGAACTGCGCGGCGATTCCCGACAACCTGCTCGAGTCCGAGCTGTTCGGTCACGAGAAAGGCGCATTCACGGGTGCCATCGCCCGTCGCATCGGCAAGTTCGAAGAGGCGAATGGGGGCACCCTTCTCCTCGACGAGATCAGCGAGATGGACATCCGCCTCCAGGCCAAGCTGCTGCGCGCGATCCAGGAAAAGGAGATCGACCGAGTCGGCGGCTCGGGGCCGATCAAGGTCGATATCCGCGTCATCGCCACGACGAACCGCGACCTGCAGGCCGAGGTCGCGGCCGGAAACTTCCGGGAGGATCTGTACTTCCGCCTCAACGTCGTGACGCTGACCCTGCCGCCGTTGCGCGAACGCCCCGCCGACATCGAGCTCCTGGCCGATCACTTCGCCCGCAAATATGCCGAGGCGAACGCCCTGCCGATCCGTCCCGTTTCACCGGCCGCGCTCGAGATGCTCAAGGCGCACAGCTGGCGCGGCAACGTGCGCGAACTCGAGAACACGATGCACCGCGCCGTCCTGCTCGCACAGGGCGACAGCATCGGTCCGGAGGCGATCCGCCTCACGTCGCCGCCCAGGGCGCCGTCGTCGGCTGCGCCGGCTTCCGGCGGCGTCGATCCGGCGGTGGCGGTCGCCGCCAGCCGCAGCACGCTCGTCGGCCGCACGATCGCCGATGTCGAACGTGACCTGATCCTCGAAACTCTCAATCACTGCCTCGGCAACCGGACGCATGCCGCCAACATCCTGGGCATCTCGATCCGGACGCTGCGGAACAAGCTGAAACTCTATTCGGAACAGGGCATCCGGATCCCGCCCGCGAACGAAGGAGCACGTGCCGCACTCTGACACACCGCAAGCGTAGAACCGTCAGATGAGCGAGTCCGCCACGACCGCCGCCAGCAACGGGATGGGTGCGTTGCTGTCGCGCCTGACCGCGATCCTTCGCCACGGCGACATCGGCCTGGCACTGGGCGTCGTCGCAATCCTTCTCGTTCTGCTTCTGCCGCTGCCGACTTGGCTGCTCGACGTGTCGCTTGCGCTGTCGATCACCTTTTCGGTCCTGGTTCTGCTGGTTGCGCTGTTCATCCACCGGCCGCTGGATTTCAGCTCCTTTCCGACGGTCCTGCTGATCGCAACGATGCTGCGATTGGCGCTCAATCTCGCCACGACGCGGATCATTCTGACCCACGGTCACGAAGGCCCGCACGCCGCCGGCAACATCATCCAGGCATTCGGCAACCTGCTGATGTCGGGTAACTTCGTCATCGGCGTGATCGTCTTTTCCATCCTGGTGATCGTCAACTTCGTCGTCATCACCAAAGGCTCGGGCCGCATCGCCGAGGTCTCCGCCCGCTTCACCCTCGACGCGATGCCCGGCAAGCAGATGGCGATCGACGCCGATCTCTCGGCCGGCCTCATCGACGAGAAGGAAGCGCGTGCGCGCCGCCAGATGCTGGAGGACGAAAGTGCGTTCTTCGGCGCCATGGACGGCGCCGCAAAATTCGTCCGGGGCGATGCGATCGCCGGCCTTCTCATTACGTTCATCAACATCGTCGCCGGAATCATCGTCGGCGTTACGTCGCACAACCTCTCGCTCACCCAGGCCGCGCACACGTATACGGTCCTGACCGTCGGTGACGGCCTCGTTTCCCAGATTCCGGCACTGATCGTCTCGACGGCGGCGGGCCTTCTGGTTTCCAAGGCCGGGCTTACCGGTTCCGCGGACAAGGCCCTGTTCGGACAGCTCGGCGGCTATCCGAAGGCGCTCGGCCTCTGTTCGTTTCTGACGTTCGCAATGGCGCTGGTCCCAGGCGTTCCGATGGTACCGTTCCTGGTGCTGTCGCTCATCACCGGGGGACTCGCCTACCTGGTCACGACGCGGCGTGCCCGTGAAGAACAGCAGGCCGCAATGGACGCGACGACGGCCGCCGCACCTCTCCCGGCCGAGGAGCCGATCTCGACCGCGCTGCATATCGATATCCTGCGTCTCGAGCTGGGCTACGGCCTCCTGCCGCTGATCAACAGCGAAAAGGGACAGCGGCTCACCGATCAGATCAAGGCGCTGCGCCGCCAGCTCGCCAGCGAGATGGGCTTCATCATGCCCGCCGTGCGCATCCAGGACAACATGCAGCTGCCGTCCTTCGGCTACGTCATACGCGTCAAGGAAATCGCGGCGGGCCGTGGCGAGGTGCGGCCCAATATGCTGCTCGTCATGGATCCGCGCGGCGATGCCATCTCGCTTCCCGGCGAGCCGACCCGGGAGCCGACCTTCGGTCTGCCCGCGATGTGGATCAACGAGGCGCATCGCGAAGAAGCCATGTTCAAGGGCTATACCGTCGTGGAGCCGTCGACGGTGATCACCACGCATCTGACCGAGGTGATCAAGGACAACATGGCCGAGATGCTGTCCTACAGCGAGACGCAGAAGCTGCTCGACGAGCTCGGCAAGGAGCACCAGAAGCTGGTCTCGGACATCGTCCCGTCACAGATATCGGTTGGCGGCATTCAGCGCGTTCTCCAGAACCTGCTGGCCGAGCGCGTTTCGATCCGCGATCTTCCCTCGATCCTCGAGGGCATCGCCGAGGCATGCAGCCATACGCGCAACGTCACGGCCATCACGGAGCACGTGCGCGCACGTCTGGCGCGGCAGCTTTGCGACATGAACACGACGGAGGCCGGCTATATCCCGCTGGTCACGCTGTCGCCGGAATGGGAGCAGGCGTTCGCCGAGTCCCTCGTCGGCCAGGGCGACGACCGTCAACTGTCGATGGCGCCGAGCAAGCTCCAGGAATTCATCACCAAGGTACGGCAGGTTTTCGAGCGCCATGCGATGATGGGCGAGACGCCGGTCCTGCTCACCAGTCCCCTGGTACGCCCGTACGTCCGGTCGATCATCGAGCGTTTCCGCCCGATGACGACCGTCATGTCGCAGAACGAGATCTACGCGAAGGCCCGCATCAAGACCGTCGGCCAGATCTGACGGCAGGAGGTGCCATCATGCCGATACGCGGACGTCGGCCCTGTCCCCTGGGGAGCGCAACATGACGCGCATCGTCGGGCCCACCGGAAGCGATGCCGCCGGGCGGCCCGCCGGTCCCGTCGTCGCCCTCCTAGCGCAGCTCCCGGCGGCACTGCGCAACCTGCTGACCGCCGGCAGCCTTCTCAACGGCACCGTGGTGAACCGGGACGGCAGCGGCATGACCATGCTGCAGACCAGTGCCGGAATGGTCGGCGTGAAGACGACCGCCCCGCTGCCGCCCGGAAGTACCGTGACGCTGCGCGTCCAGTCTGCGGGCGCTCAGCTCCACGCCGTCGTGCTCTCGGTCATGCTGCCGGAAAAGCCGGTTCGCGGCCCCTCCTCCGCCCGGTCAGACGGCACGCGCCGCCCGCCGGCCGCGTCCGGTCCGGCCACGGCGAGCGCGCCGACATCCGCACCAGCGGCGCGCGCCGGATCGCCGACCGGCACTCCGTTCATGACCCCGGTGACCGCGACCGGAGACGGACCAATCGGACCGCCGAGGATCACGGCAACCGTGATCGGCCCACCCGGAAATCCCGTGCCGGCACAATGGTCGACAGTGCCGGTCGTACCGCCAACCGGCCCGTCCCGCGCGCAGACGCCGCTGGGACCACAGCTCCCATCCCCAGGTTCAGGCAACCGGACGGCGCCGGTGACGCCGGACGGATCAGGCACGCCGGACGCCGGCGCCGTCACTTCCAGTCCGCCACGGACAGATGCCCAAGCGGCCGCCAGGTCCGATGTCCCAGGCACGACGCCCTTACGACCGGCCGCCGGATCACCGCCCGCCACGACGCCACCGCAGCCCGGCTCCACAACCGCCGTTCCGACGACGGCGGCACCACCAGGTCATGAGCGGCCATCGCCCGAAACCATCCTGCCAAGCGGCAGCCAAGTTCAGGTTCGTCTTGTCCCGGGGCCGGCGCCAAGCCCGTCGCCTCAACCAACGGCCCCGGCGTCGGGGTCGAAAGCACAGGCAGGCCTGCCGGGGCAACCGGCCGCACCGGCTGCAAATGCGCCTGCAAGATCCCAATTGGGGCTGCAAGGGACCGCGACGCCCGCCGTGCTCGTGCAGGCGTCGGTCGTCATGCGGACCCCGGCGGGGCAGACCGTCATCGACACACCGCTTGGCCGGATGTCGCTCCGGCTGCCGCCGGACGCCCCAAGTCTCGTACCCGGCGAGACGATCCAGCTCGAAATCTCGCTACCGGACAAACCGGCCGACCCGTCGCGGATATCCAGGCCCATCGCCGACCACCCTGCCGCACTTGCGCGCGACTGGCCGGCCTTGAAAGAGGTCGTGAGAGTCCTGGGCGCGATGCCGGACAATCCCGCCGGTGCGGCACTCGAGCGGATGCTGCCGCGCCCCGGCCCTCAGCTCGCGCAGCAAATCCTGGCATTCGTCGCCGGCGCATCACGCGGCAGCATCCGTGCCTGGCTGGGCGAGGCCACCGCGCGGCTGCTCGAAGACGCCGCGGGCGACGGTCTTTTCGCCAAGCTGGACCGCGATATCGCGGAAATGCCCAATGCGCGCCAATCCGGCAGCGGCGAATGGACGTTGACGGTCGTGCCATTCACCGACGGCCAGGCACTGCGGCAGATCCGGTTCTTCGAGCGCCGCCGCAAACAGGACGACCCGAGCCGGCGCCCCGGCGAGACCGTACGATTCGTCGTCGAATGCGAACACAGCGCGTTCGGGGAGCTTCAGCTCGACGGCCTCGTTCAAGACGACCGGATGGATCTCGTCCTGCGGAGCCACGCGGCACTGCCCGACGACATGACGAACGATATCCGGGGAATTTTCGAGCGCGTCTGCGCGGTCCTGCACCTCGGCGGCCAGTTCACGTTCCAGGCGATGCCTGCGTTCCCCGTGTCACCGCTCGACGATTATCCGGCGGATGCCGTCGAGGTATCGGTCTGAGTCGAGATGTCAGTCCGACCGGCGCGCCACCTGATCAACCGGTCCGGCGGCGGTGCATCTGCAGGCTGATTTCGTCCAGCTGTATCTGCTGACGGCGCTCCATTTCCTCGCGCAGCTTTTTCTGTCGCGCGGCGAGCGCAAGCTCGTACCGCTTCAGCTCCTGGAAGATCTCCTGTACTTCCTGCTGTACCGCCCCGATCCGCCGGTCCACGTCAGCCAATGATGCGGCAAGCTTGTTGCGACGGTTGATGACGTTCTGCGCGAATCCCGCGTAGGCAAAGGCGCCGCACTCGACACGTTTGGCCACATCCTGTTCGGTGCGCACGTCGGCTTCCAGGCGCTCGCGCTGGGCAATGAGATCGGCACGAAGCCGCTCGAGCTCGGCCAGTTCCCGCCGCTTTTCGTCAAGGCGGTACTGATGCACACGGATGAGGGTCGTAAGCGTACGCATCATCGTACGTCATTCTCTACGGACGTTCCATGCCGAGAATGTCGGCGAGCGCGGCATAGCCGCCCGGCAGATCGGCGCGCTCATCCTTGCGCTGGGCGAGGAACCGTTCCAGCTCGGGCATGTACTTGATCGCCTCGTCGACCGCCGGATCGCTGCCCCGCCGGTAGGCACCGAGCCGAATCATCTCTGCCATGTTTTCGTATTGAGCCATCAGCGCCCGCGCCCGCCCGACGAGTTCGTTCTCCGCCGCCGTATTGCAGCCTGGCATGGTGCGCGAGATCGAACGAAGGATGTCGATGGCGGGATAGCGGCCCCGTTCGGCGATGGTACGGTCGAGCACGATGTGACCATCGACGATGCCGCGGACGGCATCGGCGATCGGCTCGTTGTGATCGTCGCCTTCGACCAGAACGGTGAAAAGGCCGGTGATGGAGCCGCGTCCCGTCCCAGGGCCGGCCCGTTCAAGGACGCGCGGCAGCTCGGCAAATACCGACGGCGTATACCCCTTGCTCGCGGGCGGCTCTCCTGCCGACAGGCCGATTTCGCGCTGCGCCATGGCGAAGCGCGTAATGCTGTCCATCAGGCAAAGGACGTCCTTGTCCTTGTCCCGGAAATATTCGGCAATCGTCATGGTCAGATAAGCGGCCTGTCGCCGCATCAGCGGTGATTCGTCCGACGTGGCGACCACGACGACGCTACGGGCAAGCCCTTCGGGGCCGAGGTCATCCTCCAGGAATTCCTGAACCTCGCGCCCGCGTTCGCCGATGAGTCCGATCACGCTGACATCCGCCGCGGTATATCGTGCCATCATCGACAGCAGCGACGACTTGCCCACGCCGGATCCGGCGAAGATGCCCATGCGCTGACCACGGCAGCAGGTCAGGAAGGTGTTGATCGCCCGCACACCGAGATCGACCTTGCCACGCACGCGCTGCCGCGAATGTGCGGGCGGCGGCGACGCCCGGATCAGTCGAGGCTCCGGCCCCAGCGGCAACGGCCCCTTGCCGTCGAGCGGCTCGCCCAACGCGTTGACGACGCGGCCGAGCCAGCCTTCATGCGGTCGCACCACCGGATCGGAGTCCGCGATCTCCGCCTTGCATCCGAGACCGACGCCGTCCAGGGCCGTGAACGGCATGAGCAATGCCCGGTTCCTGCGGAACCCGACGACTTCACACGGAACCTGACGCCCGTCGCGGGCGATCAGGGTGCAGCGGGCCCCGATCGACAGCAGATGTTCAACCCCGCCGACCTCGACCAGCATACCCTGAATGGCCGTGACGCGCCCGAACAGCCGATAGGGCCGTATGCGGGCCAGATCGGTCAAAAGATGTGCGGTGTCCAAGTGTCGACGTGCCCCTTGCGCCGCAGGACGAACGGCCCTGCCACGCCAGCGATATTTGTTCGCGCCGCTTAAGCTTCGGTAAAGTTGCGTCCGCCCTCGGCCCGGCCGGACGGATTCCAGGGTGGATCAGCCGAATGGCGTGTCATATATACAGAACGTTAACCAACTTCGTTTACTACCGTTAAGCTGAATTGGTCCGAAGAGGGGGCACCGGCCATGCGAGTACTGCTCGTCGAAGACGATAGCGCAACATCAAAATCAATCGAGTTGATGCTGAAATCGGAGGGCTTCGTCTGCGACACGACAGATTTGGGCGAAGACGGGCTCGAGATCGGCAAGATCTACGATTACGACATCATCATTCTTGATTTGATGCTGCCCGATATGGACGGCTACGAGGTGTTGCGCCGTCTTCGCGCTGCTCGCGTGAAAACGCCAATTCTCATCCTATCGGGTTTGGCCGAACTCGACAACAAGCTCAAGGGGCTCGGGTTCGGCGCCGACGACTACCTGACCAAGCCGTTCGACAAGCGCGAGCTCGTCGCCCGCATCAATGCCATCGTCCGGCGCGCCAAGGGTCACTCCCAGTCGATCATCAAGACGGGCAAGCTGACCGTGAACCTCGACACCCGGACCGTCGAGGCGAACGGCCAGCCAGTTCATCTCACCGGCAAGGAATACGGTATCCTCGAGCTTCTGAGCCTGCGCAAGGGCACCACCCTGACCAAGGAGATGTTCCTCAATCATCTCTACGGCGGCATCGACGAGCCGGAGCTCAAGATCATCGACGTCTTCGTGTGCAAGCTGCGCAAGAAACTGGCGGCCGCCTGCGACGGCGACAACTATATCGAAACGGTGTGGGGCCGCGGCTACGTCCTGCGCGATCCGCCGGCGACCAAGGGTACCCGCCCCGAGCGCGAAGCGGCGAACGCCTGAGAGCTGCTCTCTCCTTCCCGGCCGCGGCGCGGTAACGAGGATCAAAGCCGCCGGACGTCAGGCGCCGGCGGCGAACCGCATACGTTGCATTTCCGCAGCCAAGCCGTAGATGCCGCGATGCGCCGGCAGGGGCACGAACCGGTCGGTGACGCCGAGCACCGTTTCGGCCCCGCCTAGATAAAGCAGACCGTCCGGTGCCATAATGCGGCTGATGCGCTCGAGAATCGACGCCTTCGTCGCCTGGTCGAAATAGATCAGCACGTTGCGGCAGAACACGACGTCGAAGCGCCCGAGCGGTCCGAAGTCGTCCAGAAGGTTGAACTCCCGGAACTGAACCATCGCCCGCAGCTCCGGCACGATTTGCCAGCGGTCGCCGTCCTGCGTGAAGTATTTGATCAGCAGCTGGATTGGCAGTCCGCGCTGGACCTCGAACTGCGAATAGATGCCCGACCGGGCGCGCGCGAGTGCCTCGTGCGAGATGTCCGTCGCGATGATGTCGACCTTCCAGCCGGCAAGCTGCGCCTCCTCCTCCTTCAGGATCATGGCGATCGAGTACGGCTCCTGACCGGTGGAGCACGCCGCGCTCCAGATCCGTATGGTACGCTCTGTAGCCCGACTCTGAAGCATCCGCGGCAGAACGAACTGCCGAAACTGCTCGAACGGCTTTCCGTCCCGAAAGAAGAAGGACTCGTTCGTCATCATGGCGTCGATGACGTCGCGCTCGAGCTCCCGGGGGCGCCGGCTGCGCAATGTTTCGATCAGTGCATCAAGTCCGTCGACGAGATGCTTGCGGGCGACGGGCATCAGCCGGCTCTCGACGAGATACATCTTGTCGCTGCCCAGCACGAGGCCGGTGTTCTCCTGCAGGTAACGACAGAGCCAGGCGAAGTTCTCGGGCTTCATCGTCGCCCCGCTCCCGTCGCCTGACGGATATAGCCGGCGATCTCGCCCAACGGCAGCACGGCGCTGCATACGCCGGCCGTCGCCACCGCACCCGGCATGCCCCAGACGACGCTCGTCGCCTCGTCCTGCGCGATCACGGTACCGCCCTTGTCGGCGATGACCCTAGCCCCCTTCGCGCCGTCGCTGCCCATGCCCGTAAGCACGATCGCGAGCACGCCGGCCCCGTATGCCTCGGCAACGCTGCGGAAGAGCGGATCCACAGCAGGACGGCAGAAATTCTCCGGCGGTTCCTTGGTCAGGCGGATCACCCGCTGACCGTTCGCGACCGCGACGGTCATGTGAAAGTCACCCGGTGCGACGAAGATGCACCCTGGCCGGATCGGCTCCCCGTCGACACCTTCGAACGCAGGCCGGCCGCTGGCGCGCTTGAGATGTTCGGCAAGTATGCTGGTGAAGGTCGGCGGCATGTGCTGCGCGATCAGGATCGGCAACTGCATCGTCGCCGGCAGCTGCGCCAATACCGTCATCAGTGCTTGCGGTCCGCCCGTGGAACTCCCGATGGCGATCACCTCCGGCGGCCTGCTGCTGGGTGCCCGCAACACGATGCTGCGCGACGGCTCGGGGCGTGGTGCCGCCTGCCGGAACGGAACATCCGCGACGACGCTCTCGCCGCGTTCGAGACGCTCGCGGCGTCGCGCGCCCCCCAGCGCCTTTACCTTGGCGAGCAACTCGCGCTGAAAATCCGCCGAGCCATGGATCTCTGCCGTCGACGACGGCTTGGTCACGTAATCGGCCGCGCCGGCGGAAAGCGCCTTCAAGCTCACCTGTGCATTACGCTTGGTGAGTGTCGACGCCACGATCACCCTGACGCCGGGCGACGCCTCGAGCAGCAGCGGAAGCGCGGTAAGCCCGTCCATGACGGGCATCTCGATGTCGAGGACGACGATGTCGACCGTCGTGCGGCGCAGGGTCGCGACCGCCATTTCGCCGTTCCCGACCGACCCGACGACGGCGATCTCAGGATCGGTTTCCAGGAGCCGGGTTATCAGGCCCCGAATGACGGCTGAATCATCGGCGACAAGAACGCGGATCGGTTCGGCCGAACGCGGGATGGGCGCTGCCGCGCCGGCGGAAGACGGTGTCATAGAAGTCCGACTTGGGCGAATTTCGCCTGAATGATGTCGCTATCGAACGGCTTCATGATGTACTCATTGGCGCCTGCCTGAAGGGCCTCCCGGATGTGCTCGATGTCGTTCTCGGTCGTGCAGAACACCACCACGGGCTGATCACCGCCGTTCATCTTGCGGAGTTCGCGCAGGAAGTCGATTCCGCTCATTACAGGCATGTTCCAGTCGAGCAGGATCGCGTCCGGCATCCGGATACGGCATGCCTCCATGGCCTTTTCGCCGTCGGCCGCCTCGATGATCGAGAAGTCCAGCTCCTCGAGGATGCGCCGGGCGACCATCCGAATGACCTTGGAGTCGTCGACGATCAGGCAGGTTTTCATACGAGCCTCCCGCCGCTACCGCGCCGTTCTAAGCGGCTTCGGCGCGTCTGATGTCGAGCAGCCGCTCGACATCCAGCACGACCATCAACTCGTGCTGCAGGCGATAGACGCCGGTCGAAACTTCGCGCCAGCCCGGGTCGAGCGTCGGCGGGTTGCGCTCGAACAGTTCAGGCGCAAGGCTCAGAACCTCGCCGACCGCATCGACGATCAGGCTGTACAGCTCACCGCCGCGATCAACGACGACGTTCATGGCGGATTGACTGGGCGCTCGCGGCGGAAGCCGGAGCCGACGCCGCATGTCGATCGCCGTGACGATCCGCCCACGCAGGTTCAGCGTCCCGGCAACTTCCGGCGGCGACAAAGGCACGCGCGTGATCCGCTGTTCGCCGAGCACGTCCTGAACCGTCAGGACGGGAATGCCGAAAAGCTGGTCCGCGACAGTCATCGACACAAACTCGCGCGGACCCTGCAGATCCTTGTCGGTCCCGTTCATCACACGCTCCGTGTTCATGCCGCACCTCGGGCCTGGATCGTCTGTGAAAGCGTGTTGAGCAGCGCATCGCGATCGAGTTTCGCGATGTAGTCGACGAACCCGGCGCGACGCCCGCGATCAAGATCCTTCGGCGACGTATGCGACGACAGCGCGACGATCGGTGTATCCTGCCAGCGTCCGCCCTTCCGGACCGTCTCGGCGAACTCGAAGCCGCTCATGCCCGGCATCTCGATGTCGCTGACGATGACGTCGAACTCCTCGCCCGCCTCGCACAGGGCCAGCGCCTTGTCGGCACTCTCGACGCTGGTGACGTCGTAACCTGCGACCGACAGCAGCGGCGTCAGCAGGTTGCGGAAGAACGGCGAATCGTCGACCAGAAGGACGCGCTTGTTCGCGGGTGCCACGCTCTCCTTCCGATGCGCCGAGAACCAGTCGTCGAAGGCCATCGTAAGGTAATGGCCGGCATCGATGATCTCGGTCGCCTTGCCCGCGATGATCGCGCTGCCCAGCAGTCCGGGACGTTCGGTTCCGAGCTGCACATCCATCCGATCCTCGACGATGTCGACGATCTCGTCGACCAGCAGGCCCATCGAACGGGGGCCGTCGGCGAATACGAGAATCGGCTGGCGTCCGGACGTTTTCCGTTCGTAGGACGCGTCGATCGTGACCAGCGGCATGAGCTTGCCGCGATACTGAATGACCGGCTTGCCGTTCGACATCTCGATCGCCGCCGCGTCGACCTCCTCGAGCCGGGCGACGAGCGCCAGCGGCACGGCCTTCGGCGTCGCATCCCCGGCGCGGAACAGAAGCAGCGCGACCCGATCGTCGCCGGCACTCGCGTGGGTCTTCTCGGTTTCGGTCGCGTGATCCTGCGCCATCGTGACGTCGCCGATCGCAGCCGCGATGCCGTTCGGGTCCAGGATCATGATGACGCTGCCGTCGCCCAGGATCGTGTTGCCGGCGAACATCGAAATGTCGCGCAGGATCGGCGCTACCGGCTTGACCACGATTTCCTCGGTGTCGAACACGCGATCGACGATGATGCCGAAGGTGTGCTTGCCGACCTGGGTGACGACGATGAACGCCTCATCGGCCTTCTTCGCGTCGGTCGTACCGATGCGCAAAAGGTCCTGCAGGTTCACCAGCGGCAGCAGCCGGTTCCGCAGACGCAGGAACGGCGCACCGTTGATGTGCTCGATCTGATGATCGGAGTTCGCAGTCGCCCGCACCAGTTCGATGACGCTGATCTGCGGGATGGCGAAGCGCTCGCCCCCCGCCTCGACGATCAGCGCCGAGACGATCGCAAGCGTCAGCGGGATCTTGATGAAGAAGGACGTCCCCTGCCCCGCCTTCGTCCGCAGCTCGATCGTACCGCCGATCTTCTCGATGTTGGTGCGGACGACGTCCATCCCGACGCCGCGCCCCGACACGTTGGTGACCTGGGCGGCGGTGGAGAATCCGGGCTTGAAGATAAATTGAGCGATCTGCTGGTCAGTCATGCTGGCGATCTCGGCCTCGGTCGCTAGACCGTTGGCGATCGCCTTGGCCTTGATCTTGTCGATCTGGAGACCGCGACCGTCGTCCGAGATCTCGATGATGATCTGACCGCCCTCATGGAAGGCGTCGAGCGTGATCCGACCGGTCTCGCTCTTGCCGGCGCGGCGGCGCTCCTCCGGGCTTTCGAGACCGTGATCGGCGCAGTTGCGGACCAGATGCGTCAGCGGATCCTTGATGAGCTCGAGCACCTGGCGATCGAGCTCGGTCTCCGCGCCCTGCATGCGCAGTTCGATCTTCTTGCCCAGCTCATGTGCGAGATCGCGCACCATGCGCGGCAGTTTCGCCCAGGCATTGCCGATCGGCTGCATGCGCGTCTTCATCACGCCTTCCTGAAGCTCGGACGTGACCAGGTTCAGACGCTGCAGCGGGGCGGCGAATTCGCTGTCCTTTTGGCTGCGGAGGATCTGCAGGAGCTGATTGCGGGTCAGCACGAGCTCGCTGACCATCGTCATCAGATTCTCGAGCAGATCAACGTTGACGCGGATCGTCTGCGCCGCCACTGCGGATTCATGCGCAACGGCACCCTCAGACGCCCGGGCAGGCGCCTGTTCGCTGGCGGCGGCGTGATGTTCGGACGTCTGTCCCGCCGTGTCGGCCCGAACGGCCGGTGCCTGTGCCGCCGTGTCGGCAGGTGCGGCTGGCGGCTCTGCGGCCGGCGGCATCGCTGCCGACGTCGCTGCCGGTGCCGATGCCGGCTTCGTCGGGACTTCACGCCCCTCCGCGATCGCATCCAGGCGCTCGATCAGATCCTTGTCGTCGCCGGGGGGTTCCGCCTCGGTCTGCTCGAGAGAAGCCAGCAGCAGCTTGATGCGGTCGAGCGACGCAAGAATGACGCTGACGATGTCCGCGGTCACCTCGAGCTCGCCGTCGCGCAGCTTGCCGAGGACATTCTCCGCCGCATGGGCAACTGTTTCCAGTCGCGGCAGCCCCAGGAACCCGCACGTTCCCTTGATCGTGTGCACCAACCGGAAGATGTTGCTGAGAAGGTCCGGATCGTTCGGATTCTGCTCGAGCTTGACGAGCTCGACGTCGAGCATCGCCAGACTTTCGGTGGACTCGGTCAAGAATTCGCGGAGTAGATCGTCCATGGACACCGTCCTTCGTGCGCCTTCGTGCGGAGGCAAAAAGACCTCGCGCACGTACCGCTTCCGACGATCCACGGTTGCAGAAATAGATTAAGGAGCTGTAAAGGACGGATCAGGAACGCCCGGAAATATTTACGCGAATCCCGAATTCGTTTGCGGGATCGCCCGTTATGGCGAGTATGGCTCCCACCTCCCGGGCAAGACATGCGGCAACATAGGCCGGTGCTGCTTTGGGCGTCGAGGCATCGAGGTCGAACACGCCCTCGAGCCCCGCGCGAACCTCGTCCGTCAGGCGCGGCGGCCCGCCGATGCAGTGGACGGTCGCCGTCACGCCCTTGGCGGCAGGGGCGAACTCCACACGCACGACGCCGCCACGCGGCATGCAGTCGAGCGCGATAATGACAAGGTTGAGAATGAGTTTCGCGACCCGCTTGTCGGTGAGCGCGTTGATCTCCGGAGTCGGCGGCGGCCAGTCGATCGTCACCTTCCCGTCCCCGGCCAGGGCCAAGGCCAGCTCCCGCACGGCGCCGATGCAGCCTGCACTCGGCAGCGTGTTGGCGGAGCCAAAGGCGACGCGATAGGCCTGAAGCCGGCGACTGGCAGCCTGCGCCGAACTACCGATGAGTTTCACGACCTCGGCGTCGGCAACGCCCCCATCCTGATCGAGCAGTTCGATGCCGTTTGAGATTGCCCCGATCGGGCCGACGAGATCGTGGCAGATTCGGGCTGCGAGCAGTTCGCAAAGGCGCAAGTCTGGCACGTCCGGAATCCGTTGGTTCACCGTTGCCGAGGTTGCCCCCCGGCCGGATGCCGGGTTTCACCGCATGCATGTTTAGCCTAGTATAATCGATCGGGGAATGCGAGATGAGCCGCCTCGTACCGGGTACCTACGTCCGTCATCCGAACCGTCCCGATTGGGGCCTGGGGCAGGTTCAGTCGGTCATCGGCAACCGTGTCACCGTCAATTTCGAGCACGCCGGCAAACGGCTCATCAATGACGACGTCGTGACGCTGGACATCGTCGAGGACCTCGAAGGTCCGGACGAACCGTCGTAGCCGACGGAAACGCCGACAGTTGGCGACTATGGGCAGCGTGCGGAGCGAAAGCGGCAGGGAGTCAGCGGACCGGGCCTTCGTGCGGCTGCCGGCTCTTCTGATGGCATCGCTGATCGGCTTTGCCGCGCCCTCGCTCGCGGCGGATGCCGGCGATCCGGCCCGTGGCGAGAGGCTATGGCGCAAATGCGCGAGCTGTCACACGCTCGACGCCGATCGCCGCAACAAGGCCGGCCCCAGCCTTTACGGCGTGTTCGGGCGTGTCGCCGGGTCGGTCCCGAACTATCGCTATTCGGAAGCGCTGAAGTCGTCCGGCGTCGTCTGGAACGACCAGACTCTCGACGCCTATCTGAAGGACACGCAATCATACCTGCCGGGAACCAAGATGTACGGCGGCCTGACGCAGGATCAGGATCGGGCGGACCTGCTCGCCTTTCTCCGCGTGGCAACGCGCCCGAAATAGACGGCGGCCGACATGCCGCCCCGCCGGCATCGACCGGCCATGCGCTGGCGGCGGCTCCGGAATCCCGATGCGGCAACATCCGAGCATCCCGAAGCCACATCGGACGGATGCTTGAACCGGCTTCTATCTCGGGTAGATTCAGCAGATCGAATTGTCGGCCAGGGAGGGCCGGGAACGACCCGGCGCATACGGCGGGAGAAAGGACATGCGTGAGATCATTCTCGGCATCATTGCGGCCGCCATCATCGCGATCGGCGCCGGCATTTGGCTCGATACGGCGCAGCAGTCGACGGCGGAAGTTTACAGGACGTCCAGCGTTCGTCTTTGAGTTGAGTCCAAAGGAACACGTCACACCGAACGCCCCGCCCCTAAATAGCGGGGCGTTCAATTTTTCGGCGCGATCTCGGTGCCGGTCTGAAGATCCCAGACGCGGATGACCTCGTCATAGCCGCCTGACAATGCCTGGCGGCCATCGGGCGTGAACGTCACCGACCAGACGGGGCGGTTGTGGCCGCGCATGAGGTGAATCAGACGGCCGTCGGCGAGATTCCAAAGCCTCACCGTGCCATCGCCGCCGCCCGACAATGCCCGGCGCCCGTCGGGCGAAAAGGCGACCGAGGTCACGAAGCTCGAATGGCCGTTGAGGACTCTTATTTCCTGTCGGCTTTCGAGGTCCCAGAGCCGGACCGTCCGGTCGGTGCTGGCCGACAGCGCACGCCGCCCGTCGGGCGACACGGCAACACCGTTGACGCTGTTCTCGTGCCCGCTCAGCGTCGCGACATCCGTCCGTCCGTCCAGCGACCAGAGCTTCAGGACGGCATCATAACCGCCGGAGATCACATGACGGCCATCGGGCAGGAACGCGACGGACATGACGTTGGCCTGATGTCCCTCGAGCGTCATGAGCGCCTGTCCCGTGGCGAGATCCCAAACGCGCACGGTACGGTCCCAGCCGCCCGATACGGCCAACCGGCCGTCCGGACTGACCGCGATCGAGCTGACGTTCTCGGCATGGCCGGTCAACGTCCGGATCACGTCGCCCGTATCGAGATTCCACAGCTTGATCGTCGCATCCCAGCTCGCGGAAATGCCCGTGTGCCCATCCGGCAGGAACTGGACGGCGTTGACGTTCGCGTCATGTCCTTCGAGGACACGCAGCTCCTTC
The DNA here is from genome assembly GCA_937926175.1 of uncultured Rhodospirillales bacterium. Lineage (GTDB taxonomy): Bacteria > Pseudomonadota > Alphaproteobacteria > CACIAM-22H2 > CACIAM-22H2 > CALANV01. Next base: position 30,992 of record CALANV010000015.1, read on the forward strand.
TGGGATGCGAGGTCCCAGAGTCGCACGGAGTAGTCCCAGCTCGCCGACAGGACCCGCCGCCCGTCCGGCGACACGGCCACGCCGTTCACGATCCCGCCGTGACCGACAAAGGCAGCGTGCGCAAGCTTCGCCGCCCCCACCGACAGGAACAGCGTGAACACGGCCTGCAGCGCCGCACGGGTTCGACGGTTGCCCATACCGACGGGTTTAACGGGTCGTGATCACCGGACGCAAAAAGAAAATGGCCCGGGCCCTCCAAGGGCCCGGGCCATAGTTGGGAGATCAGTCGTGCCCGTACCGCGGCGCCGGCTGCCCCTTCAGTTCTTCGTACCACACGCTGTGGTGTTCACGGGCCCAGTTCTCGTCGACGCGGCCGGTGCTCATCGCATCCCACGCGCCTTCCATACCGAGCGTACCGATATAGATGTGGGCGATGATGATCGCGATCAGGATCAGCGACACGACCGCGTGCGTTATCTGGGCCGATTGCTGGGTGTGAATGTCGCCGAACGCGAACGGGAACAGCAGATAAATCCCCGAGATGCTGATCACCGTGCCGCCGATGACGACGGACCAGAACACCAGCTTCTGACCGGCATTGAACTTCCGCGCGGGCGGATGCACCCCCTTCGAGAACAGACCGCCGCCCTGCGCCAGCCACTGCAGATCGTACCGATCGGGAATGTTGTGCCGGATCCATATGACGAAGGTCAGGACCAGGCCGATCATGAAGGCGAAGGCGACGTAGTTGTGGGCGTACTTGAATGCAACCGACACGGCCGAGAACGTTTCCGGCCCCAGGATCGGCAACAGGACGTACCGTCCGTACGTGACGTTGAGGCCGGTCAGCGCCAGCACCACGAACGAGCTGGCCGTCAGCCAATGCGTGAACCGTTCGACGGCCCCGAAGCGGACGACGGTATTCCCCGACCGGCCGTGGTCGATCCGAATCGTACCGCGCAACAGGTAGAACAGGATCACCGCGGCCAGCATCCCCAGGATGAGCCACGAGCCCCAGATGCGGACGGGTCCCTTCACGGTCTCGCGCCAGGCGCGGCCCTGCGGCTGAACCAGCGTCGCGGCCTTGTCGTCGGGGATCGACACGAAGCCCTTCAGTTCGCGGATCAGGGCCGCATCATTGACGTTGGTAAGCCCGACCATCGGGCGTTCCGTCGCGTTGTATCCCTGCGGTATGGCCGTCCCGGTCGTCTGGGCGGCTGCTGGCATGGCGATCAGGACCGCGGCGGCAAGGAGTGCGAACGCACCGACCGCAAGTGTCGCGCGACAAGCCAACGCGCGAAGCGCGATTATGACATTCATGATCCTGCGTCTCCCGCTTGAATGTTTGCGCCCGTAGCGACGCGACGTGCACGCTGGTTCAGATTCTGCGCGTGATCCCTGCCGACGCCTGCATCCTCGATGCTGCGGCCGAAATAGCTGCCCTGATGGCCTTCGCGAAGACCTTCTTCGGGAAGGCTGCTCATGATCGCGATGACCAACAGCGCCGCGAACACGATCCAGCCTACGACTCTCATGCCAAGCCCTCCTGAATTGCTTCCGCCCCTCCCGGATCGGTGATCGCATCATCCGACCGCTCGACGAGGGTCTTGGGGCGGCGGATCATGCGCCGATCCACCGCCCGGTCCTCACTCGCATCTGCTTCAGGTTCCGCTTGGATATGCCGTCGCCCAGCCCCAAGCGCCAGAGCCGTAGCCGCGATTGACGACGCGGTCGCGATAGATGCCTGCGATGACCTCCCCGTCGCCGGCGAGCAGCGCCTTGGTCGAGCACATCTCGGCACAAAGCGGCAACTTGCCTTCGGCGATACGGTTGCGGCCGTACTTCCTGAACTCGGCCTCGGAGTTGTCCTGCTCCGGCCCGCCGGCGCAGAAAGTGCACTTGTCCATCTTGCCGCGGGAGCCGAAGTTGCCGGCCTGCGGATACTGCGGCGCGCCGAACGGGCAGGCGTAGAAGCAATAGCCGCAGCCGATGCACAGGTCCTTGGAATGAAGGACGATGCCGTCGGCGGTCTTGTAGAAGCAGTCGACCGGGCAGACGGCCATACACGGTGCATCCGTGCAGTGCATGCAGGCCATGGAGATGGACCGCTCGCCCGGCTTGCCGTCATTGATCGTGACGACCCGGCGCCGGTTGATGCCCCATGGCACCTCGTGTTCGTTCTTGCACGCCGTGACGCAGGCGTTGCACTCGATGCAGCGTTCCGCGTCGAGGAGGAACTTCATTCTTGCCATTGTCGTCGCTCCCTGACCTCAGGCCTTCTCGATCCGGCAAAGGGTCGTCTTGGTCTCCTGCATGGCGGTGACCGAGTCATACCCGTAGGTCTGGACCGTGTTCGTCGACTCGCCGAGCACGATCGGGTCCGCGCCTTGCGGATACTTGCTGCGCAGGTCTTTGCCCATCCAGTGGCCGGCGAAGTGGAAGGGCATCCAGGCGACTCCCCGGCCGACCCGCTCCGTGACCAGCGCCTTGACCCGGATCTTCGCGTTGTTCTCCGGGCCGAACACCCAGACGTCGTCCATGTTCTTGACGCCGATGCGCTTGGCGTCCGCCGGGTTCACCTCGATGAACATGTGCTGCTGCAGTTCGGCGAGCCACGGGTTCGAGCGCGTCTCGTCGCCGCCGCCCTCGTACTCCACGAGGCGTCCCGAGGTGAGGATGATCGGGAAGTCCTTCGAGAAATCCTTGTCCTGAATGCTCTTGTAGAGCACCGGCAGGCGGTACTGCCGCTTGTCGGCATAGGTGGGATACTTGGCGACCAGCTGCCGATCCGGCGCGTAGAGCGGCTCGCGATGGAGCGGAACCGGATCGGGGAAGTTCCACACATGGGCGCGGGCCCGGCCGTTGCCAAACGGCGCGCAACCATGCTTGATCGCCACGCGGATGATGCCGGCCGACAGGTCGTAGCTCCACGCCACGGCGTCGGCGTTGTCGCCGCCGATCTCCTCGATCGTCCGGCGCTCCTCCTCGGTCAGATCCTTGTCCCAACCCAGCTTCTTCAGCAGGCCGTACGTGAACTGCGGGTGGCCGTCCTGAATCTCGGCCCCCTTCGGATACACGCCGTCGGCCAGCAGGCTTTGGCCTTTGTACTCGACCCCGAACGCCGCCCGGAAGTTGAGGCCGCCGTCGCGCACTTCCTTGGACGTGTCGTACAGATTCGGCGTTCCCGGATGCTTGTGCTGGGCATAGCCCCAGCACGGCCACGGCAGGCCGTAGTATTCGCCTGCACATGGGCCCGACGTCGCCTTGAGCGTCGTCCGGTCGAAGTCCTTCTGGTGGGCCATGTGCAGCTTGAGGCGCTCCGGCGACTGCCCCGAGTAACCGATCGTGAGCGCGCCCCTGTTCAGCTCGCGCAGGATGTCCTCCGGCACGGGGACCGTGCCGTTGACCTTGATGTTCTTGAACATCTCGTCGGCGAAGCCGAGCTTCCTCGCGAGCAGGTACATGATCTCGTGATCCGGCTTCGCCTCGAAGATCGGCTTGAAGATCTGATAGCCCCACTGCAGCGAACGGTTCGTCGCGGTGCGCGAACCGTCGGTCTCGAGCTGCGTCGCCGCCGGCAGCAGATAGATGCCCTCCTTGCGGTCCGGAATCACCGCCGAAGCCGTCGGATAAGGATCGACGACGACCATCAGGTCGACCTTCTCCATCGCCTTCTTGATGTCCGGGCCGCGGGTCTGCGAGTTCGGCGCATGGCCCCAGAAGATCATCGCCCGTACATGATCGGGCTGCTCGAGGTTCTCCTTCGCCTCGAGCACGCCGTCGAACCAGCGCGATTCGGGGATGCCCGGCGTCTCCATCAGCTTCTTGTCCTTGAAGCGGGAGACCATATAGTCGTACGACACGCCCCAGACGCGCGCCCAGTGCCGCCAGGCCGCTTCCGTCAGGCCGTAATAGGCCGGCAGCGTCACCGGCTCCACCCCCATGTCGGTCGCACCCTGCACGTTGTCGTGGCCGCGCAGGATGTTCGTGCCGCCGCCCGACACGCCGATCGTGCCCATGGCGAGTCCGAGCACGCAGTACGCACGGACGTTGTTATTGGCCTGATGGTGCTGCGTGGCGCCCATGCACCACACGATCGTGAACGGCCGGTTGTCCCGCAGCGTCCGCGCGACGCGCCGAAGCTGCTCGCCCGGCACGCCCGTGACGCGCTCCGTCTCCTCGGGGGTCCACTTCGCGACTTCCTTGCGGATCTCGTCCATGCCGTAGACCCGCCGGGCGATATATTCCTTGTCCTCCCAGCCGTTCTCGAAGATGTGCCAGAGAATGCCCCAGATCAGCGCCACGTCGGTACCCGGACGGAACCGCACGTGCTCGTCGGCGTGCGCCGCCGTGCGCGTGAAGCGCGGGTCGCACACGATCAGCTTCGCGCCGTTCTCCTTGGCCTTCAGCAGGTGCATAACGCCCACCGGATGCGCCTCGGCCGGATTGCTGCCGATGAGGAACATGGCGCGCGCGTTGTGGATGTCGTTGAGGCTGTTGGTCATCGCGCCGTAGCCGAAGGTCTGGCCGACGCCGGCGACCGTGGTCGAGTGACAGATGCGCGCTTGGTGGTCGACGTTGTTGGTGCCCCAGAATGCAGCGAACTTCCGGAACAGGTAAGCCTGCTCGTTCGAATGCTTGGCGGAGCCGAGCCAGTAGACCGAATCAGGTCCCGACTTCTCGCGAATCTCCAGCAGCTTGTCGCCGATCTCGTTGATGGCCTGATCCCAGCTGATCCGCTCGTAACGGCCGTTGACGAGCTTCATCGGGTATTTGAGGCGCCGTTCGCCGTGCGCATGTTCGCGGATCGAAGCGCCCTTGGCGCAGTGGGCACCAAGATTGAACGGCGAATCGAACGACGGCTCCTGCCCGATCCACACACCGTTGACGACTTCGGCCGTCACCGTGCATCCGACCGAGCAGTGCGTGCAGATGTTCTTGATGAGCTTCACCTCGCCCGCGCCGGCGGCCGGGGTTGCGCTCTCGGCCTTCTGCACCATGCCGAAGGGAAGCGCCGACGCTGCCGTCATGCCACCGGCGGCGATCCCCGAACGGCGCAGAAACGTGCGGCGGTCCATGGCACCGCCGGAGACGCCGATCAACGCCTTGGCCAACCGCGTCCCGCCTGAAGCGATCTTGGTTCTCTTCGTAAGCATCGACGTCTCCTCCGGTAAGGCGTCGGTCGATCAGAACCGCGCAAGTTCGTAGACACGCTTGACGTGTTCCGTCTCGCGATACCCCTGGCTCTTGGGGGCGGCTTCCGCGGCCTTGGCCTCGTTGCCCGCGACGGCGTCGCCCAGAGCCACGGCACCCGCCAGTGCTCCGGCGCCAAGACCGGCCCTTCTGAAGAATTCACGTCGCGTCGGTGACTTGGGGGCTTTGTCCTCGCTCATCGCTCTCACCCTTTCCTTCGCGATTCCGGTTTCCGCGCATCCACGTCTCGCACCGCCCTGTCTCATTCGGCCAGCGCGAACGCTTCCATCTCGATCGACATGAAAATGCGGCCGAGCCGTCCGACCGGCTTGTAGAACGTTGCCCGCTGGGCGGCTTCGAGGTCCTGGAAGAACCGCGGCGCCCACGATCCGATATGCGTCTCGAAGAATGACCGTTGCACGTCGAGCGACGCCGGTGCGCCGAACGCGCCGGTGATGAGACCGGCTATCATCTCGCAGAGCGCAGCGATATGGTCTTCCGGTTCGGCCACGCCCTCTTTCGCTGCAATGCCCAGCTTCTGCATGTCGCCGCGCAACACGGCGAGCGGCTTCTCATGCAGAAACCCGGTGAGATAATACGACGCATACGGCAGCAGCTCGCCGCGCCCGACGCCGATGAACAGGTCGTGATATTCGTCGCGAACCGTCCGGGAACTTGTCTGCCGTGTAACCGCCGCCAGTTCGCGCAGCGCCTGTCCGAACTCGGTGTCGTCGCCGCCGAGTTCGCGAACCATGCCGAGCAGCTCGTCGTCGGGCGGCGTCGCGAGAAGACGCGCGAGCAGCATATAGCACTGCGCGCGCCACATCTCTTCAGGTGGCCGGGGGGCGACCTCGTCCAGCAGGTCGTCGCGGGTCAACGGAATCTCGAGGCGCTGCGCCGCCTCCAGCACGTGCACATGCTGCTTCAGCGGAATCGCACCGCGATCCTTCCAACCTTGGACGGTCGTACAATGTGTATGGCCCAACGCTTTGGCAAATCGGGCCAAGCCGCCGAAACGGTCAATGACGCGATCAACCGCGCGAGTCGGACCTTTAACGTCCGTCTCCACCTACGTTCTTTGCGTAGTTGCTCCCGATGAAGACGTTACGCCTATCACGTAAGCTTGTCAATCAACTCTGTAACCAAATATTCGAATGTGTAATCGCGAATTGCTGCGACGCAGCATCAAGTCGGCAGCTTGTTATCGGAATCAAACGATTCCAACGCGTTCGTCCCGTTCTTCAACACGTCTTCATCCCGCGATGCAGCAGCCGCGGGCTCGGCGCCTCCGTCAACGTCGGTTGACACGGGTGCCACGGATGACGGGTCGGCCATCTCATCGGCTGACTCGGGCTCTTTCTCGGCATCAGGTGTGATCATCCCCATGCCGACCTTGAACAGCGTCTTGACACCTTCGGGAAAAACCGGGTCCTGGTGATAATCCTGGCAGTACACGTCGAAGATATCGGGCGCCGACAGGACCGGATCACTGACCCACAGTTTGCGCAACGCCTGCCGCCTGATATCCGGCGGGACTCCTTCGCGCAGAAAGACCGAGTAATCTGACTCGGCCGTGAGCTGCTCGATCGGCGGCAGGTCCGGAACCTCCGTCGGCCGGCTTGGCGCGACGCTCGTCTCGTCCGCCGGTGCAAGCGCCCTCGATTGCGTCGGCGTATCGGCAGGCTCGTCCGTCTTCTTCTCTTCACGAGGCAAAAGGGATTCCGGCTTCGATGCGCGGGCTTCACCTTTGAGTCGCGACCACCGTGCGAAGAAGCCTCCGTTCGACCGTTCCGTCATCGCTTCCTCTGTCCCTGAACCATGTTCGGGTCGAACCGCCTCAGCTGACGCTTATGAAAGGGTCGATCCACGTGATACGCTTCAACATAGGCGGCGAGCCATTCCGCGACTGCCGGCGGAATCGGAATGCGCTCGACCTGATCGGCAAAGCTTTCCATGTAGGCCTGGGCGTCGGCATGGGACGCCGTGACGAGCTGCACTGCGACGCCGTGCGGCGCATCCGCGACGTCGAAACGCAAGACCACATAAATGGACGGCTCGGGGCCGGTCAGATTGTAACGGTAATTTTCGGTCTCGCGCGGATGAAGCTCGATCTCGTATGTCCCGGCGAAAAAGCGCGTACGGTCTTCATCGGCCCGCATTACCGACCACGGCTCGAGCGCCGGTGCACCGACGACGGCCTCGAGCACATGCCACGTATAGTCCTGCCAGGGGTTCTTGGCCTTGCGTCGTTCGACGATCACGCCGACCGGCATCCGAGCATGCTTGTCGATGACCGGCCGATCCGGCGGCGAGGCATCATCCTTGCCTGGCGTTTCCATGCCCAAAATCATATCAGGATCGCCGGAACGACGCACGGACCGATGGAAGCGATGGCAATGACGGTGAAGGGACAGTCGCCGCGGCTCCTCTCCCCATCCAATCGACCACGACGTCACCCCGACTGGCCTCGCGCCGTCTCACCGCCGACCGCCCCGGCGTGTTCGCGAACGACGGCACATGCCTTGCGCGCCTATCGTCGCGAAGCAGCCTGAGCGTTCGCCTCTGCTTCGAGAAGACGCGCGGCTTCGGCAAGATCCTCCGGCCGGTTCGCGTTGAAGAACGGATCGAACGGCTCGGCCGCGAACTCGACGACGGCCAGCCGGTAGCGCGACGTCCAGCGATCCACCTTGTGGATCTTCTCTTCGGTCAGGGCGCGGCGCAGATCGGGGGCGAGATCGACGCGCCAAAGGCCGAATACCGGATGCACCTGGCCGCCCGATGCTGCGCACGCCAGGTCCGCGCCCTCTCTATCGATCGCCTCGAACATCCGCGCCACGAGATCGCGCGGCACGAACGGTGCATCACTCGCGAAGCTCGCGATCCAGGGACAATGCGGCGCATGTCGCGCTGCCCACTCCATTCCGGTCAGGACCCCGGCAAGCGGGCCGGCATAACCCTCGACCACGTCCGCAACTACCGGCAGACCGAACGCCGCGAAGCGTCCGGGGGCGCCGTTGGCATTGATCGCCAAGGCCTCGACCTGCGGCCCGACACGTTCGATGATGTGCGCCAGGATCGGTCGGCCGCCGAGCGGACGAAGACATTTGTCCCCCCCGCCCATGCGTCGCGACAATCCGCCGGCCAGGATCACACCGGCAATGTTTCGCGGATATGACATGTTCCGATCATTCACGAGCGTAAGCGCACGGCACGACGGCCGGTCCTTCAACGTAGATCGAACCCCTTGCGGCGGATGAAGGCGCCAAAATCAGCACGCTCGGGTTTCGAATACTGCCGCGCCTTGTCCTCGGACCAGCCGTAGGTTTTGGCCCTGCCGTACTCGTCGACGAAGCGTTGGCGCGCATAGGGCAGGATCGCCTGGCGCCGTGCGTCATACGCCGCCACCCGCTCGCGAATCCCGGTCTCGTCGAACCGGTCGACGTGCACGGTGACGTCGAGCGGCAGACGCGGGCTGATGGCACCGGGTTCCGCGGGCCAGCCTGCGACCATGCCGGCCACCGGAAACACGTGATCGGGAAGCCCGAGCAGATCGCTGACCTCCTGGGCGCGGTTGCGCAGCACGCTGAGCGGACAGCAGCCGAGCCCGACGGCTTCGGCGGCGATGACGAAGGCAGCGAGCGCAATTCCGGCATCGACCGCGGCATTGAAGAACGCGTCGAAATGATCGTTCGCGAACGGCCGTCCTTGCCACAGATGGATCTGCCGCTGGCGACGGTTGTTGCCGCAGAAGACAAGGAATACCGGCGCTGCGACGATCCACTCCTCGCCGCCGGCAAGCACGTTCAGGCGCGCCCGCACATTCGCATCCTCGACGATCACGATGTCGCGCTGCTGCAGATCGCTCTTGGACGGTGCAGACAACGCGACGGCGCACAGGACTCGCACGAGATCCCGATCGACCCCACGGTCGAGGAACGCACGGTGCGAACGATGCGCCGCCATGCGCGCCAGCATGTCGATCCCCGCCGTATCGCCCGCCAAAGACGGCGCATCGCCGAACCGCTGTGCGAGAGCTTCGGCGAGCTGACGCGCCGCGGTGTCGTCCGTCGTCATTCCGCGAGGCTCGCCTTGCGCTGGTGACGCCGATCCTCCTCGGCGACCTCGCGAGCCTCCGCGTCATGGATGATACGCTCGGCGCCCGACAGCACGATGAAGCGGCTTCCCTTCGCACGACCGATCAGGGTCAGGTTCGCCTTGCGCGCCAGCTCGACGCCCCATGCCGTAAAGCCGGACCGCGAGATCAGGATCGGAATCTGCATCTGCACGGTCTTGATCACCATCTCGCTCGTCAGGCGTCCCGTCGTGTAGAATAGCTTGTTCGCCGGCGATATCTTGTTGAGAAACATGTATCCGGCGATCTTGTCGACGGCGTTGTGCCGACCGACATCCTCCATGTAGACGAGCGGCCGGTCTTCCTCGCACAACACGCAACCGTGTATCGCGCCCGCTTCGAGATAGAGGCTCGGCGCCGTGTTGATCTTCCGCAGCAGGCGGTAGAGCCACGAGGTGCGAAGGACGGCATCGGACGGAAGTCGTATTTCCTCGAACCTCTCCATCAGGTCGCCGAACACGGTGCCCTGGGCGCAGCCCGAGGTGAGCGTCTTCTTCCTGAGCTTCTCCTCGTAATTTGTCTTGCCGCGCGTGCGGACGACGACCGTATCGGTCTCGGCGTCGTATTCGACGGCCGTGACCTCGTCGTCCGCCTTCAGCATGTTCTGGTTCAGCAGATAGCCGACGGCCAGGTATTCGGGATAGTCGCCGATCGTCATCATCGTGACGATCTCCTGGCTGTTCAGAAACAGCGTCAACGGACGCTCGACCACCACCGATGTCTCGATCGGGCGGCCGTCCTGGTCATGGCCCTGCACGCGCCGGATCAGGCGTTCGTCGCCTGGATTGGGCTTGACGATGAATTCATCCATTCTTCGAATATGCCGCCCGCAGCGCGATGCCGCAAGGCGCCCCGACATGCCGCACGTGAAGAACTTCCGGTGCCCGGCAGCGCGGGGCCGGCCATGAGGCACGAACGGGCCGTGCCCCTTCTTCAGCTTGTTCGAATGCCGTCATGCCACGGATGGCGTGTTCGCGTGATCCTCGGGATCGGTGATCAGGACCACGTCGAGCCCAAAATCCGTCGTCGTGACTCGCATCGACCGGAAAATGGAATCGTCGATGTCTTCCCTGTCGGTCGGCAACGCATAAAGCCGCGTCTGCGCACGGGAAGAGCCGCGACGAACTTGCCTTCGCAATCCCGTCGATAACCTGGATCGGGATGCTGATGCCCGCGACCTTCATCCCTTAACCTTCATGTCGGACGGCAGGTCGGCGCCGCACGCGGAACCTGGGGGCCGAAGATTGTCGTGGCGGTGAATCGGCCGTCCGGGTGGCACGCGGGACAATGCCCGTCGACGGGGCCGTACGCGCCCGCCGCCAGGCCGTCGACATCGGCGCCGATCATGGCTGCCTGCCCCCACCCCCTGCTCATCTGCACCCGACCTGAACACTGCGCCTGTTAACAGCTGCGACGCGCCCGTCGCGGAAAAACCGCATTAGAATGTTCAAATATATGCACTGGTTGCGGTTACTCCATATTGAGACGTATAATTCACACGAACTTGCACATAAAAGACAGTCATGAGCGACATCACCGCGGCCCTCGCGACCGCTCTCGGCCTGATTGCACGGCTGGACGCCCGCCTTGTCGAAATTGTCGCGCTCAGCCTGCAGGTCAGCCTGACGGCCGTGGCGGTTGCGGCCGGCCTCGGTCTTCCGCTCGGTGCTGCCGTCGCCCTGGGCCGCTTCCCTGGCCGCCGTGTGCTGATCGTCGTCCTCAACAGCCTCATGGGGCTGCCACCGGTCGTGGTCGGGTTGGTCGTCTACCTGCTCCTGTCCCGCGCCGGGCCGCTCGGCCCACTGGGTCTGCTGTTCACGCCGTCGGCAATGGTGATCGCGCAGGCGACCCTGATCACGCCGATCATCGCGGCGCTGACGCGACAGGTCATCGAGGACGCCTGGCGCGAATATGAGGAGCAGCTGCGCTCTCTCGGCGTGACGCCGCGCCGTGCCATTCTCACCCTGCTCTGGGACACGCGGTTTTCGCTCGTGACCGCCGTCCTGGCCGGCTTCGGCCGAGCGAGCGCCGAGGTCGGCGCGGTCATGATCGTGGGCGGCAACATCGACGGCGTGACCCGGGTCATGACCACGGCGATCGCGCTGGAGACGAGCAAAGGCGACCTGCCGCTGGCGCTCGGCCTCGGGCTCATCCTCATCACTCTGGTGATGGGCGTGAACACCGCCGCCTACGTGATCAAAGAGGCGGCGCAGCGGAAATTCGGGTGACCGGCGCGATGCACGCACCACCCTCGATCCTTCCGCTTGCGGTACACGACCTGACGTTCGTCGCGGGCGGCAAGACCATCATCGACCGAGTCTCGTTCGACCTTCGGCACGGACAGCGAACAGTCATCCTCGGGCCGAACGGCGCCGGAAAGAGCGTGCTCCTGCGACTCTGCCACGGGCTGCTGACGCCGTCCGGAGGCTCGATTGTCTGGGGCGGTGGACAGCCGCATCCGGAACGCCGGCAAGCGATGGTCTTTCAGCGCCCGGTGATGCTGCGCAGGTCGGCGCTTGCCAACATCACCTATGCCCTCAAGCTCGCCGGCGTGCCCCGCGCGGAGCGCGACATGCGTGCGCGCGCAGCTTTGGCGAAGGTCGGCCTTGATCGCGTTGCGGACAGTCCGGCCCGGGTTCTCTCCGGCGGCGAACAGCAGCGCCTTGCGCTTGCCCGCGCCTGGGCGCTCTCGCCGGAAGTCCTGTTTCTCGACGAACCCACCGCCAACCTCGATCCCGGCGCGACCCGGATGATCGAAGAGGCGATCGCCGTCATCCATGCGAACGGCACCAAGATCGTGATGACGACGCATGACCTTGGACAGGCGCGACGCATCGCCGACGAGGTCATTTTTCTTCACCGCGGGCGCGTGCTCGAGCACACGCCCGCTGCCCACTTCTTCGACCAGCCCGCCACGCCCGAGGCGGCGGCGTTCATCCGCGGCGATCTCATCTGGTAACCGGAACGAACATGCGTAAGGAGGAAATGATGCGCAGACACCGTTTGCTGACGATCATCGGGGCCCTGACGATCGCGATACTGGCAGCTGCGCCGGCACTGGCACAGGACAAGTTCATCACGGTCGCCTCGACGACCTCGACTGAGCAGTCGGGTCTGTTCGGTCACATCCTCCCGCTCTTCAAGGCCAAGACCGGGATCGAGGTGCGTGTCATCGCGCAGGGCACCGGCCAGGCGCTCGACACCGGTCGCCGGGGCGATGCCGACGTCGTGTTCGTGCACGACAGGGCGGCCGAGGAGAAGTTCGTCGCCGAAGGCTTCGGCGTCGAGCGGCGCGAGGTCATGTACAACGATTTCGTGCTCGTCGGCCCGAAATCGGATCCGGCCAAGATCGCCGGCACGAAAGACATCGCGGCGGCACTCAAGAAGATCGCGGAGGCGAAAGCGCCCTTCGCGTCGCGGGGCGACAAGAGTGGCACGCATGCCGCCGAGCTGCGCCTGTGGAAGATCGCCGGCGTCGATCCGGATTCCGGCAAGGGCACGTGGTATCGCGAAACGGGTTCCGGCATGGGGCCGACTCTCAATACGGCTGCCGCCATGGACGCCTACGCGTTGACCGACCGGGGAACCTGGATCAGCTTCAAGAACCGGCGCAATCTCGCGATCGTCGTCGAGGGCGACCATCGGCTCTTCAACCAGTACGGCGTGATGCTGGTCAATCCGGCCAAGCATCCGCACGTGAAGAAGGATCTTGGCATGGCCTTCATCGAATGGGTGACGTCGCCGGAAGGCCAGAAAGCTATCGCCGACTACAAGATCGAGGGCGAGCAGCTCTTCTTCCCGAACTATCGCAAGGACGGAGCGTCGTGACGAAACGGCGCCTCCTCGGCGTCGCAGCCGCGACCCTGGTCGTCGCGATGTCGAGGAATGCGTCTGCCGAAGGTCCCGTGCGGCTTTACGCCGCCGGAAGCCTTCGCGCCGCCCTGACCGAAGTCGCCCAGGCGTTCACGAAGGAAAGCGGCGTGCAGATCGCGGCAACGTATGGGCCGTCAGGTCTGTTGCGCGAGCGTATCGAGAAAGGCGAGCCGGCGGATGTGTTCGCCTCGGCGAACATGGCGCACCCCGAAGCCGTGCACCGGTCCGGTCGGTACGGACCGGTCATCCTGTTCGCACGCAACCGCCTTTGTGCGCTCGCTCAACCCGGCATGGACGTCACGCCGGACACCCTCCTCGACCGTATGCTCGATCCGGACGTCGAACTCGGCACCTCGACGCCGAAAGCCGATCCGTCGGGAGACTATGCCTGGGCCCTGTTCGAGCGCGCCGAAAAGCTCCGCCCCGGCGCCTTTGCCAAGCTGGACGCGAAAGCCTTGCAGCTGACGGGGGGCCCGCAATCGCCGCCGCCGAAAGATCGTACGATCTACGGAAAGCTGATGGAGGAACGTGCCGCCGACATATTCCTGACGTACTGTACCAATGCGGTCGCCGCCAGGAAGGAAGTACCTTCGCTGCAGATCGTGGCAGTGCCGGATGCGCTCGCGGTCGGCGCCGACTACGGCCTTACGGTCGCAAAGAGCGCCGGCCCCGGCGCGGGTCAGTTCGCGACGTACATTATGTCCCCGCAAGGGCAGTCCATTCTGGCGCGGCACGGCTTCGATGGCGGCGACACGGCATCGCGTTAACTGCGTGGAGGCCGCACATGAAACTCAGCGCACGCAACGTCCTCAAGGGTCGCGTCCGGTCCGTCGTCAAAGGCCAGACGACCGCGCATGTAAAAATCGAACTGACGGGCGGCGCCGTGATCACGGCATCCATCACCAATGAAGCCGTCGACGATCTGAATCTGCGCGAGGGCGACGAAGCCTCTGCGGTCATCAAGGCTTCGGATGTGATCGTGGCCAAGTAGGCCATGTCCGGGACGGGAACCGCGCGGCTTTGCCGCGCCGGCGTCCTTGCGTACCTCCTGTTCGTCCCTTGGCCGCCGTCGGCGGATGCGCAGGAGACCCGAACGTTCGTCGACGCCGCGGGACGTTCGGTCGCGGTTCCGGCCCGCATCGAAAGGGTCTATGCGGCCGGCCCGCCGGCGAGCGTGATCGTCTTCTCGCTGGCCCCCGACAAGCTGATCGGCTGGACCAGCCGGATCCGCTCCGCCGAGCGGCCGTTCCTTCCGCCGCGCTACGCCGATCTGCCGAATCTCGGCCGCCTTACCGGCCGGGGAAATACGGCCAATGTCGAGGTCGTTCTTGGCGCCGCGCCGGACGTGATCATCGACTACGGCACCATCTCGCCGACTTATGCCTCCCTCGCCGACCGGGTACAGGCGCAGCTCGGCATTCCATACGTCCTCATCGATGGATCCTTCGACGGAATGGAGACCGCCTACCGTCTGCTCGGCGAGCTTCTTGACGAGCGGCAACGGGCGGACGAGCTGATCCGGTTCGTGCGAGATGCACTCGCCGACGTCGATCGCGCGGTGGCGGCCGTTCCGACCGACCGGCGTCGACGGGTCTATTATGCCCGCGGCCCCGACGGATTGCAGACCGGACTCGCCGGATCGATAAACGTCGAAAGTCTGGAACGGGTCGGCGCGATCAATGTCGCCGCCGAAGCGCTCGGACGCGGCGGCCTCGCGAGCGTATCGCTGGAGCAGGTGCTGCTCTGGAATCCGGATACGATCATCACCATCGATGCGAGCTTCTACCGTTCGGTCTGGTCCGATCCGCTCTGGCGGAACATCGATGCCGTCCGCAACCGTCGCGTTTCTCTGGCCCCCACCCTTCCCTTCGGATGGATCGACTTTCCACCATCCGTGAACCGTATCGTCGGCCTTCGATGGCTACTGTCTGTCCTCTACCCGGACCATGCCCCCGACGATCTGCGCGACTTCGTGCGCGAGTTCTTCACACGGTTCTATCATCGTACGCCGAGCGAGGCGCAGCTCGACGAGCTGCTGCAGCCGCCCCGGACGGATACGGGTCCATGAAGACCGGCTGGAACGGACGTCTTCTCCCCCTTCTGTTTCTGACGGCGTGCCTGATCGCGCTGGTCGTGCTTGCGTTTGCCGTCGGCAAGTACCGTATCGCGCCGGTGGATCTGTACCGGCTGATCTGGGCCAAAATCACAGGGACACCGCACGATCTTCCGCCCGCGATCGAGACGGTCGTGTTCGCCGTTCGCGCCCCCCGGGTCATCGGCGCGATGATCGTCGGCGCTGCGCTCGCCGCGGCCGGTGCCGCCTATCAAGGGTTGTTCCGCAACCCGCTGGTCGCGCCGGACATCCTGGGCGTGTCATCCGGTGCTGCACTCGGCGCGGCCGTCGGGATTTTCCTGTCCTTCGACGTCGTCGCGATCCAAGGGTTCGCCTTCCTGTGCGGCCTCGGTGCCGTCGCAACCGTCTACGCGGTCGGCAGCACGGTCCGCGGACAGGATCCGATCCTGACGCTCGTCCTTTCCGGGGTCGTGCTCGGGTCTCTGCTCGGATCCTGCATCGCGCTGCTCAAATATCTGGCCGATCCATACGACCAGCTCCCCGCGATTACGTTCTGGCTGCTCGGAAGCCTGGCCAGCACGACGGGCCAGGACATCGCCTCGACTCTGCCTGCCGTCCTAGCCGGAATGGTGCCCCTGTACCTCCTGCGCTGGCGGATGGACGTCATGTCGCTCGGCGACGAGGAAGCGCGCGCCCTCGGCGTCGAGGCGGGGCGGCTCCGCATCGTCATCGTCGCCGCGGCGACACTGATGACGGCCGCCGTCGTCTCGATCTCCGGCATCATCGGATGGGTCGGGCTTCTGATCCCTCACTTCGCCCGGATGCTGGTCGGTCCGGGCTTTGCCCGCCTGCTGCCCGCGTCGATCATCCTGGGCGGCGCCTATCTGCTCCTTGTCGATACGCTCGCACGCACCGTGGCGGCCACCGAGATTCCGCTCGGCGTTCTTACGGCATTCATCGGAACGCCGTTCTTCATTTGGCTGCTCGCGACCGCACGCCGAGGCTGGCAATGAGCCTCACGGTCGAAGACCTTGCTTACGGCTATCCACGCAAACAGGTCGGACGAGACGTCTCGTTCGAGCTGGCGCCGGGCGAAATCTTCTGCCTGCTCGGGCCAAACGGCGGCGGCAAGACGACGCTGTTCAAGACCATCCTCGGTCTCATCCCGCCCCAGGCTGGCCGCGTGCTGATCGACGGCGAGGATATCGCAGCGCTCCCGCGCGCGGCCCTTGCCCGCCGTATCGGTTACGTCCCCCAGGTGCACACGGGCTATTTCCCGTACACGGTCCATGACATCGTCCTGATGGGACGAACCGCCCATCGCGGTCCGTTCGCCGCACCCGGCGCCGCCGACCTCGCGGCCGTCGAGTTCGCGCTCGAGGCACTCGGCATCGCGCATCTCGCCACGCACGTCTATACCCGCATCAGCGGCGGCGAACGCCAGCTGACCCTCATCGCACGGGCGCTTGCGCAGGCGCCGAAGGTGCTGGTCATGGACGAACCCACGGCCAGTCTCGATTTCGGCAATCAGATCCGCGTCCTCGAGCAGATCAAACGGCTGGCGACCGGCGGCATGACGGTCATCTTCTCTACCCACGACCCCGAGCAGGCACTGCTCTGCGGCGACCGGGTTGCCATGCTGCAGCAGGGGCGCCTTGCGTATCTCGGCGCGCCTTCCGACGTGATCACATCGGACAGTCTCAGGGAGATCTACGGCGTCGACGTCACGGTCGCGGAGATCGACACGGCATCCGGCACGCGACGCGTTTGCATTCCACGCTTTTCGCCTCAGGAATTGTAGATGACCTGGCCGAGGTCACCGACGTCATATCCGCCAAGTTCGGTGGCGCGTTGGTGGAATTCCTGCGTCCTGGCAAAGGCGAAAAGCTTCTGGACCGGCGGCCGAAAATAGTCGCGTCGGCGCATCACCAGATCGAAACGCTCGGTCTGCAGCGGCACGAAATCCAGCCGGAACTGGTTCGCGACGGCGCGGACCCCGACGCCGGCATCGGCCTTTCCCTCGGCGATCGCAAGGCCGAGGTCGTGCTCGCTCAACGCCGGGTTCGGCAACGTGGTCAACTGATCGGGCGAGAGCCCGCCGGCCGCAAGCAGCTGCACCAACAGGATTTGGCTTCCCGCCTCGGGTTGCCTCAACACGACCCGCGCCTTCTTCGTACGCAGATCGGCGATCGTGCGGAGACCCAGCGGGTTGCCCTGGGCGACGATCAGCCCCTGCTCGCGCTTCGCCCATTCGAGAATGACGTAGTCGCGACGCGGCATGACGTTGCGGACCGTACCGACGTTGTACGTACCGTCGGCCTCCCGGACGTGAATGCCGGCAAGCATGGCCTCGCCGGCGGCGACGCGGTGCAGTCCGTCCAGGCTGCCGCCCGGAAGCATCGCCAGGCCGCAGCGTGATTCCCGCACCGCCCAGTCGAGCAGCGGATCGTGGCTCCCCGCGACGATGGCTGCCGGTGCCCGGTCCTCGACGTCCGGCCCGGGCTCGCTGTTCTGCGCGATCCAGAGGTCGATCAGCGCCTTCGGAAACAGCCATTTCCCGGTCACGCGCGAGCACGGGATCTTCCGTTCGCGCACGAGGTCGTAGACCTTCCGTTCCTTGATGCGCAGATAATCTGCGACCTCGCGTGTCGTCATCAGCTCGTGCGACATCGGCAAAACACCGTCCGATCCAAAAACCGTCCGATCTGCTGTCCGTGCCGAATATAGCGAAGCTCCTGGGTTCCGGTCTCGAATACCTTGCAAGGCGACGGCGGCTACCCAAGAAACGACTTGCGTCGACCCTACCGGTTTGCCAGAACAGATTATGTTCGGGAGGCGCATGAAGCTTGGAACTGAACGGCAAGACGGTCCTCGTCTGCGATTGTAACCGGACGATGCGCATCGACGGCGCCGCCCTGGCGAAAGCCTGTGGCGCCGAAGACGCCAAGGTCCATACGCTGCTTTGCCGCAACCAGATCGGCCAGTTCGAAGCGGCAAGCGCGAGCGGCAAGCCTGTTCTCGTCGCCTGCACCCAGGAGGCGCCTCTGTTCACCGAGACGCGGGCGGCCCTCGGACGCGACGTCGACCTGCAGTTCACCAACATCCGCGAGCGCGCCGGGTGGTCGGCCGAAGGCGATGCGGCGCTGCCGAAGATGGCGGCCCTCCTGGCCGAAGCGGCGCTCGAGGTTCCGGCCGCGCCGGCGCTCACGTTGAGATCGGCGGGCACGACGCTGATCTACGGCCGTGACGAGGTCGCAATCGAGGCCGCGCGACAGCTGTCCGAGCGACTCGATTGCACGCTCCTGCTGGACCGGCCCGCGGACCTCATCCCGCCCCGCCTGACCGAGGTGCCGATCCTGGCGGGAACGGTCGTCGCCGCGAAGGGATATCTCGGCGCGTTCGAGGTCGTGGTGAACGGCTATGCGCCGGCACTGCCGTTCTCGCGCCGCTTTCTCGAGTTCGAGCGGCCACGCGATGGCGTGGTCTCCAACTGCGATCTGATCCTCGACCTGACCGGCGGCACACCGCTTTTCCCGGCGCACGAGAAGCGTGACGGATACTTCCGGCCGGATCCGCGCGATCCGGCCGCCGTGCAGAAGGCGCTGTTCGACATCGTCGAACTGGTCGGCGAGTTCGAGAAGCCGCAATACGTGAAGTATGACGCAGCGCTGTGCGCCCATGGGCGGAACACCAAGACCGGCTGCACGCGGTGCCTGGACGTCTGCCCGACCGGTGCGATCACGTCCGCCGGCGATCAGGTGGCCATCGATCCCTATGTGTGCGCCGGCTGCGGCAGTTGCGCGAGCGTCTGTCCAACCGGCGCTTCAACCTATGCGCTGCCGCCGCGGGAGACGCTGCTCGAGCGTCTGCGTACGCTGCTGACCGTCTATGGCCGGGCCGGCGGTGAGAACCCGGTCCTTCTCGTCCATGACAGCCGCCACGGCGAAGATCTCATCGCACTGATGGCACGCTACGGCCGCGGTCTTCCGGCGCGCGTGCTACCGTTCGCCGTCAACGAGGTCACACAGGTCGGCTTCGATTTCCTGGCCACTGCCTTCGCCTACGGCGCGAGCGCCGTGCGCATCCTCGCCGATCCGAAGAAGCGGGACGAGCTCGCCGGCCTCGCCGGGCAACTCGGCCTCGCCGAGACGATGTTGAGCGGCCTCGGTTTCGGCGAGGGGCGTCTGGGCGTGATCGAGACGAACGACCCCGATGCGGTCGAAGCCGAGCTCTACGCGCTGCCGCTGCTCGCGGCGCCGCGCGCCGGCGGCTTCCTGCCGATGGGCGGCAGGCGCGGGGTCACCACGCTGGCGCTTCGGCACCTTCATGCCGTCGCGCCTGCTCCGGTCGACATGCTGCCGCTGCCCGCGGGTGCCCCCTTCGGCGCCGTGGAAGTCAACACGGCCGACTGCACGCTCTGTCTGTCCTGCGTCGGCGCATGCCCGACGGGCGCGCTGATCGACAATCCGGACTGGCCGATGCTGCGCTTCATCGAGGATGCCTGCGTGCAGTGCGGCCTGTGCAAGGTGACCTGCCCGGAAAAGGTCATCACCCTGAAGCCGCGCCTGAACTTCACCGACGATGCGCGCAGTCCAACCCTCCTCAAGGAAGAGGAGCCGGCGCATTGCATCCGCTGCGGCAAGCCCTTCGGCACCCGGAGCGCGATCGAACGGGTGATCGAGAAGCTGGCCGGAAAGCACTGGATGTTCCAGAACGAGGCGGCAGTGGAGCGGATCCGCATGTGCGAGGACTGCCGCGTGATCGTGCAGACCGAGACCGTGATCGAGCCGCTCGCCGGCCCGCCCCGACCCGTACCGCGCACGACGGAAGACTACATTCGCGCCCGCGAAGCCGAGGTTCGCACGCCACCCGAAAAGCTGGACTCCTGACCGGGCCGTCGGACGTTCCCGCAGGCGCGACCAAATCCACACAAATCTTGGGGGCGACAGATCGCCGGGCGATACCTATTATCATGGTCGTGCTGGATCTGAGCCGACCATGACGACTGCCGCCGACGCCACGATGCCGGCCCCGCTTGCCACCGCCCCGCTGATCGACCCGTTTCAGCGGCGCATCACCTATTTGCGGGTATCGGTGACGGACCGCTGCGACTTCCGCTGCGTGTACTGCATGGCAGAGGACATGACGTTCCTGCCCAAGGCCGAGATCCTGTCGCTCGAGGAACTCGATCGCCTCTGCTCCGCCTTCATCCGGCTCGGGGTGCGCAAGCTGAGGCTCACCGGCGGTGAACCCCTCGTCCGCCGCAATATCATGAGCCTGTTCCGCGCGCTCAGCCGTCACATCGTATCCGGTGCTCTCGACGAACTCACGGTGACGACCAACGGCAGCCAGCTCGCGAAATATGCGAACGAGCTCTACGACTGCGGCGTCCGTCGCATCAACGTGTCGATCGATACGCTCGATCCGGCGAAATTCACGGCCATCACGCGGTGGGGCCGGCTGGAGCAGGTCATGGAGGGACTCGCCGCGGCGAAGGCGGCCGGCCTTCAGATCAAGATCAACACCGTCGCGCTCAAGGGCGTGAACGAGGACGAGTTCGACGACATGATCGCCTGGTGCGGCGAGAACGGCTACGACCTCACGATCATCGAGGTGATGCCGATGGGCGATATCGGCCCGAGCCGGATCGACCAGTATCTGCCGCTCTCGCTTGTCCGCGCACGCCTGGCGCAGCGCTGGACGCTCGAAGAGACCGACTATCGAACGGGCGGTCCGGCGCGCTATGTCGTCGTCAAGGAAACGGGCCGGCGGCTCGGCTTCATCACCCCCCTCACCCATAATTTCTGCGAGCTCTGCAACCGCGTTCGCCTGACCTGCACCGGGACGCTTTACATGTGCCTGGGCCAGGAAGACGCCGCGGATCTGCGCGCGCCGCTGCGCGCCAGCCAGGACGACGCCCTGCTCGAGGCGGCCATCCGCGAAGCCATCAGCCGCAAGCCCAAGGGCCACGACTTCATCATCGACCGCCGGCACCGGACGCCGGCCGTCGGACGCCATATGAGCGTCACCGGCGGCTGATCGATCGGGCCCTGCAAGGCGTTTACGGCACCGTAAGACGTTTCCGAGCCCCACGTTTTCCGAGCCATGGCGCACCGGCCGCGCTTCGCTATACTCGCTGCGGCCGCCGGAGCACAGCCAATGCCGTGGGAACAACAGCACGCCGCCAAGACCAAAATCGCCTTCGTTGCCGCCGACTCCGAGCCGGCGCAGCAGGCGTGTCGCCGCCTGTCGGAGATCTACCGCGAACGCACGGTGGCGCCCGAGCAGGCGGATGTGATCGTCGCGCTCGGCGGCGACGGTTTCATGCTGCAGACGCTCCACCGCTTCATGGACGGCGCCGTGCCGATCTTCGGCATGAACCGCGGCAGCGTCGGCTTCCTCCTGAACGAGTATCGTGAGAACGACCTGGTCGAGCGCCTGCAGGCCGCCGTGAAGGTCACGCTCCACCCTCTGCGCATGCGGGCGCGCACGGTCGCGGGCGAATACGTCGAGGCACTGGCCATCAACGAGGTGTCGTTGCTGCGTCAGACGCGCCAGTCCGCGAAGATCCGCATTCTCGTCGACGGCATCGAGCGGCTTGCCGAACTCACCTGCGACGGCATTCTGGTGGCGACACCGGCCGGCAGCACGGCCTACAACCTGTCGGCCCACGGGCCCATCATCCCGCTGGGCGCGCAACTGCTGGCGCTGACGCCGATCAGCGCGTTCCGGCCGCGACGCTGGCGCGGCGCCCTGCTTCCGCACACCGCCGAAGTGCGCTTCGAGGTGCTCGAGGCGGACAAGCGTCCGGTCAGCGCCACCGCCGACCATACCGAGGTCCGCGACGTCATCGCCGTCGACGTCCGCGAGGATCGCGACGTGTCGCTCACGCTTCTCTTCGATCCCGAGCACAACCTCGAGGAACGGGTCCTCAAGGAACAGTTCCTGCCGTAGCGCGCCGGCTTCGCGCGCCCAATCGGGCGTCGCAAGGCTGCTATGTAACAGCAGCGCGGACGTGGTCGGCAATACGCGCCACGACGCGCGCGAGGTCGGCCTGCAGCTTTGCGAAGCCTGCGGATTTCTCGCGCGTTCTCTCGTCCATGTAGAGCCGCCGGTTGATCTCGATCTGCAGGCTGTGGCGCCGTGCCACCGGGTCACCGTAGCGGCGCACGATCTCCGCCCCTTTGTAGGGATCGTTGATCCTGACCTCGTAGCCCAGTTCGGTGAGCGCGTCCGCCACCAGCTTCGTGAGCGCCGGACTGCACGACGTTCCGTCGCGGTCGCCCAGAACGAACTGCGCACGCCCGACGGCGCCGTCGGGCGTCATCGCGCTGCCGCGCGAGGCCATGGAGTGGCAGTTGATGTGCCAGACCGCCCCGAACCGCGCGTGCAGGTCGTCGATGATGCGCCCGAGCATGTCGTGATACGGCAGGTAATAGGTTTCGATGCGCGCGCGGACCTCGCTGACCGGCAGCTTGCGGTCGTACATCGGAATGCCCGGGTGGGCGAGCCGTCGGATCAGCCCCATTCCCAGCCTCGTCTTCTCGCCCGGCGCGATCTTGCCCGGCCATGGGCCGTCGAGCAGATCGGGATCGATATCGTCGACGTGACGGTTGACGTCGATATAGCTGCGCGGAAAAAGCGCGGCGAGCAGCGTCGCCCCGTGCGCCGGCGCGCTCGCGAACAGCTCGTCGACATGCGTGTCCTCCGCCGTCCGCACGATCTCGAGCGGTGCCGAGAAGCGGAAATCCGCCGGATAGCTGATGCCGCTGTGCGGGGAGTCGAAGACCAGCGGGATCACCGCGCCCGGTGGATCGCGCCGGTAAAGCACGCCCGGGATCACCGTTTCCTTCTTCCGTTCGCTCGGCATCTGGACACCCATGGAAAATGCGACTGCGTTGCTGTCCGGCCTACCGGCGGTCGTTGAGATGGCAGGCCGACCGGCGTCCCGGCGCGATCTCCTTCAGGACGGGCGCCTCGACGCGACAGCGCGGCATGGCATGCGGACAACGCGGATGGAAATGGCATCCCGGCGGCGGCGCGAGCGGCGACGGAATTTCGCCTTTTACCGGCGTGAACTGCCGCCGGCGCGTATCGAGCCGCGGCACCTCGGCGAGCAGCGCCGCCGTGTAGGGGTGATTCGGCGCCGCGAACAGCTCCTCTGCTGGGCACTCCTCGACGATGCGGCCGAGATACATGATGGCGACGCGGTCGGACAGATGCCGGACGACGCCGAGGTCGTGACTGATGAACAGGTAGGTCAGCTTGAGTTCCTCGCGCAGGCGCATGAACAGGTTGAGGATCTGCGCCTGGATCGAAACGTCGAGGGCCGCGACCGCCTCGTCGCAGACGATGAATTCCGGCCGGACGGCGAGTGCCCGCGCGATGCCGATGCGCTGCCGCTGTCCGCCCGAGAACTGGTGCGGGTAGCGCCGTTTGTAGCTCGGATCCAGTCCGACGCGCCGCATCGTCTCGTCGACATAGCGGTCGAGGTCGGCGCGTTTGACGAGACCATGATAGACCGGCGCCTCGCCGATGATGTCGCGCACGCACATGCGCGGGTTGAGTGAGGCGAACGGGTCCTGGAAGATCATCTGGATGGCGAGGGCGACCGCGCGCGCCTCGGCGCCGCTCAGCCGCGCCACGTCGCGCCCGCGATAAAGGACCGTGCCCGCGCTCGGCGGCAGGATGCCGGCGACGATGCGGCCGAGCGTCGATTTCCCGCAACCGGACTCGCCGACCAGCCCCAGCACCTCGCCCTCGCGCACGACGAGGTCGACGTCGCTGACCGCGTGGACGACCTCCTCGCGCACGTTGGCGCCCAAGGCGTTGGCGACCTTCGCCGCGAAATCGAGCCGTTTCACGAACCGCCGCGACACGCCCCGGAGTTCCAGGAGCGGTTGGGCGATCGGTGCGTCGCCAGTTCCGTGCATCATACCCCCTCGCCGTGAAGCGGGTGGAAACAGCGTGCGAGCCGACCGGGACCGACCGGCGCCATCGGCGGGGGTTCGAGACAAGCCCCGTCCGCGCGCGAACAGCGCGGCCGGAAGCTGCACCCCGACGGCAGGTCGAGCAGCGACGGCATCACGCCGGGAATCTGCCGCAGCGGCGCGCCGCGCCGGTTGGCACTCGGCACCGAACACATCAGGCCATGCGTATACGGATGCGCCGGCCGGTCCAGCACGTCGTCGACCGTCCCCTGTTCGACGATCTTGCCCGCGTACATCACGCACACTTCGTCCGCGAGCGAAGCGACCACCGAGAGGTCGTGCGTGATCCAGATCAACGCCGTGCCGGTCTGGCGACACAGCTTCTGCACCTCGAACAGAATCTGCGCCTGGATGGTAACGTCGAGGGCGGTGGTGGGCTCGTCGGCGATGATCAGGTCCGGCTTGTTGATGAGCGCGATGGCGATGGCGACGCGCTGACGCATGCCGCCGGAGAACTGGTGGGGATAGGCCTTGAGCCGCTCCTCGGGAGAGGGAATGCCGACCTGCCCCAGCGCGTCGCGGGCGCGCCGGCGCGCCTCGGCCTCCGACACATCGACATGCGCCCGCACCGCCTCCACCATCTGGGTTTCGATGCGGAGCACCGGATTGAGCGTCATCATCGGGTCCTGGAAGATCATGGCGATGCGCGAGCCGCGCAGCTTGCGCAGCTCTTCTTCCGTCAGGCCGACGAGATTCCGTCCCTTGAACAGAATCCGTCCGCCCTCGATCCGGCCCGGCGGATCGACCAAACCGATGATGGAGAACCCGGTGACCGTCTTGCCCGATCCCGATTCGCCGACGAGGCCGACGATCTTGCCGGCCTCGGCGCGGAAGCTCACGCCGTCGACGGCCTTCACCACCCCGGCCTTGGTGTAGAACCAGGTCTTGAGGTCTTCGACGACGAGGGTCGGAGCCGTGCTCATGCCGCGCCGCGCCTGCCTCTATTTCCGAAGCCGCGGGTTGAGCACGTCGCGGAGCTGATCGCCGACGAGGTTGATGCTGACGATGGTGATCAGCAGTGCGACGCCGGGGAAGAAGCTGATCCAGTACTTGCCCGACATCATGTACTCGTAGCCGTTGGCGATCAGCAGTCCGAGCGACGGCTCGGTGATGGGCAGGCCGATCCCGAGAAACGACAGCGTCGCCTCGAGCGCGATCGCATGCGCCACCTGCACGGTGGCCACGACGATCAGCGGCGGCAGGCAGTTGGGCAGCAGGTGCCGGAACAGGATGCGCCCATGGCCGAGCGCGAGGCAGCGCGCCGCCTCGACATACTCCTTGCCCCGTTCCACCAGCGCCGTGCCTCGCACCGTGCGGGCATAGTACGCCCATTGCACGGTGACGAGCGCGACGATGATCTTGCCCGTGCCCTGCCCCAGCACCGCAAGCAGGATCAGCGCCACCAGGATCGCCGGAAAGCTGAGCTGGATGTCGACGATGCGCATGATCAGCGTGTCGATGCGCCCGCCGAAATAGGCGGCGGCAAGGCCGGCTGCCGTGCCGATGAGGACGGCAATGACGGCGCTCATCACGCCGACGCCCAGCGATATGCGCAGGCCGTAGAGAATGGCCGACAGCATGTCCCGGCCCTGGTCATCCGAGCCGAGCCAGAACGTGAAACCGGCCGCGGACTCGGCGCCGGGCGGCAGACGGCCGTCCAGAATGTCGAGCTGGTTGAGATCGTACGGATCCTGCGGCGAGATCAGCGGCGCCGCGAGTGCTGCGACGATGATCATCGCAAGCACGACGAGCGCAACCACGGCAAGCCGGCTTTCCGCGAATTCGGCGACGAAGCGCCGGAACGGTGCCTCCGCCGGTGCGGCGGGGACGACCTCGATCCCGTCGCGCTCGATGACGGTGGCCATGTCGCTCAGCCCTTCATGTCGGCGAGGCGGACGCGCGGATCGAGCACCGAATAGAGCACATCCACCACCAGGTTGATGACGATGAACATCGTCACGGTGATCAGCATGTAGGCGACGATGACCGGACGGTCGAGATTGTTGATCGAATCGATGATCAGCTTGCCCATGCCGGGCCACGCGAACACCGTCTCGGTGACGACGGCAAAGGCGATCACCGAGCCGAGCTCGAGGCCGACGACGGTGACGATCGGGATCATGATGTTCTTGAGGACATGCACGAACACGACCCGCCGCATCGTCAGGCCCTTCGCCCGCGCGAACTTGACGTAGTCCATCAGCATGTTCTCGCGCATGCCGGCCCGCGTCAGACGGATCACCAGCGACAGCTTGAACAGCGCGAGATTGAGGGCCGGCAGCAGGACGTGACTGAGCCCGTCCCAGGTGGCGAGGCTGGTCTCGATGCCGAAGACCTCCGCCGTGGCGCCCCGCCCCGTCGATGGCAGCCAGCCGAGCTCGACCGCGAAGACCATGATCAGCATCAGCCCGACCCAGAACGTCGGGAGGCTGAAGCCGAGGATCGAGCCCGCCATGATCGCCTTGGCGATGCGCGACTGCGGCCTGAATCCGGCGTACATGCCGAGCGGGATGCCGAGCGCGAGCGCGATCACCATGGCGGTGAATGCGAGCTCGAGGGTCGCCGGCATGCGCTGCAGGATCAGCCCGAGCGCCGGCTGGTTGAACACGAACGACTTGCCGAGGTCGCCCATCACCGCATTGCGGATGAACAGCAGGTACTGCTCCCACAGCGGCTTGTCGAGGCCGAGCGCCGCGATCACGCGGGCGCGCTCGGCCTGATCGGCATCCGCCGCGACGAAGATCTCGACGGGATTGCCGATCGCATAGACACCCACGAAGACCAGCAGCGACATGACGAAGAGCACGAGAATGCTCTGCATCACGCGCCGGATGATGAAGACGGTCATGAAGACCCCGCTCGTCCGCGGTTAGGCGGCCGCCGCATAGCCGGCGAGGCGGCGGCCGCGGCGCGGGCGTGCCGGGCACGCCCGCCGCCCAGGGTGTCAGCTCGCAGGCCGCACGAAATGGGCCAGCGTGTACTCGTCCGCGCGCGGCGTGTAGCTCAGGCCTTTGCGCGTCGCCCACACGTTGACCTGGTAATGCAGCGGAATGATGGCCTGGTCCGCCATCGCCACTTCCGATGCCTCCTGCAGAAGCTTCTCGCGCTTCTCGTCGTCGACCGTGTTCAGCGCCTCTTGCAGCAACGAGTCGACTTTCGGGTTGGAGTAGCGCCCACGGTTCGACGCGCCGCGGCCCGGCCCGACCGTCGCGATCAGCGAGCGGAGCGGCGACGACACCTCGCCCGTACCCGACCCCCAGCCGACCAGCATCAGGCTGAAGGCATAGGTGGGCGCGCTGCTCTGCGAGGCGAACGTCGCCCACGGCAGACTCACCACCTTGGTATCGATACCGACGCGGCTCAGCATCGGTCCGATCGCCTGGATGATCTTCTCGTCGTTCGGATAGCGGTCGTTCGGCCCGTGCAGCGTGAGACCGAAGCCGTTGGGATATCCCGCCTCGGTCAGCAGCTTCTTGGCGCCCTCCGGATCGAAGGGCTCCGCCTTCAGCTTCGGACTCGCCCCGAAGAAGCCCTCGGGCAGAAGGCCACCCGCCGGGATCGCCTCGCCGTCCATGATGCGCTCGACGATCGCCTGCCGGTTGATCGCCTTCGAGATAGCGAGACGGACGCGCCTGTCCTTGAGCGGATTGTTCGGCAGCACCGCACCCGCCTTGTCGGTGACGAACGGCGACTGGTCACGGAAGCTGTCGACGTGCAGATAGATGAGGCGGTTGCTGACGATGCGCGACAGGTTGATGTCGGCATTGGTCTTGAGCTTGGCGATGTCGACCGTCGGCACCTGATCGATGATCTGGACGTCACCCGCGAGCAGCGCGTTCACCCGCGCCGCGCCGTTGGTGATCAGCTTGAGCGTGACCTTCTGCCAGTGCGGCTTGTCGCCCCAGTAGTCATTGTTGCGCGTGAGAACGATGCGGTCGCCGGGCACGTATTCGACGAACCTGAACGGGCCGGTGCCGATCGCCGCCTTGCCGCCGTTGAAGTCGCCCGTCGGCGACTGTTCGTGCTTGCGCGAGACGATGTTGATCGTCGACAGGTCGACGGGAAGAAGCGGATACGGCTCCTTGGTCTTGAAGCGGATCGTGTGCGGATCGACGACGATCGTCTCGGTGATCGCACGCGTGTAGATGCTGAACGATGACGGGCTGTTCGGCACCCACGGCACGCGCTTGAGCGTGGCAACGACGTCCTCGGCGGTGAACTCGCTGCCGTCATGGAACTTGACGCCTTGCCGCAGCTTGAACTCCCAGGTGGTGGCGTCGATCGCCTTCCATTCGGTGGCAAGGCCGGGGACGAGGCGCTGCTTTTCGTCCTGGTGGATCAGGCGATCGAAGATGTGGGCCGCGACGCTGCTGTTCGGCGACAGATTGTGGAAGTGCGGATCTATGGACGTGACGTTCGCGCCGAGCCCGACCGTCAGATCCTGGGCTGCGGCGCTCAGGCACACCGCTCCTGCGAAGAAAATGCCGAGCGCGGCTTTGAGCCATCCTTTCGCCATTCTTGAATCTCCCCGTTCGTCTTGGGCCGGTACACGCACCATGCATCCGGCCGTTCCGCTCGATCAGCCGAACGTTGTCGGCATCGCCCGGTCGCTAACATCGCAGGAATTCACCTGAGGCGCAAGCCGACCGCCCGGTTTTGCCAGCCGTTTCAGATGGCTGACCCGACCCGAACATCGTGCGGCGCAGCGCCCGACCGCGTCAGCGCGACGGGTTGCGCCGATGGGCCAGGTCCTCGTCGCGCGCCTCGCACCAGCCGTTTGCCCAGGCGAGGTGATCGATCGAATCCGGTTGGTACGGGTTGTCGGCCAGCCGCCAGCCCGCCCGGTAGGCGGCCCGACCGTCCTGGTATCTTTCGATCCGGGGATCGTCCAGCGTGCGGTTGCGCGCGAACTGGTGGATATAGGCGCGGAATTCCGGGAACTGCGCGAGAATCGTGTCGTCGATGCCCATCGGATGGGCAGCCAGGATCTGACGGCCGCGCTCGGTCAACACAAAACGGTCATGGCCGCGCCGGACCAGCACGCGCGCCGCCAGGAAGTGGCGTATCACGCGTTCGAGCTCGTCGACGACGTCCTGAAGATTTTCGGGCAGTCGTTCCCGCGCGCGGGCGAGATCCTCTTTGAGCTGTTCGAGACACGTGGCCACGCTGGTTTCGCCGTGCGCGGCGGTCCTGAGCACGCACAGCATCAGCGCCGGCCGGTTGAGGAGCGTGTGTTCGCCGAGTTCCATTCGTCTTGCGCCTGTTCCGCCGGCGATCGGCCGCGATGACCTGAATCCCGGCGTTACCGGGAAATCAACGCACAGCTCGGCAATTGGCTCCAGGGATGCGGGGCGCCTTGCGGTTTACGCCCACGGGGGCTCTTGCCATGTCGTCTGCGGATCGAGCGGGAACACCGGACGCGGCAGATGGCGGAACGGTATGCGGTCGAGCACCGGCGAGGTCAGGCCCGGCGTGTCGACCTCGTACACCTGCTCCGGCCGGAAAAATTCGTCGAAGCCGGCCCGGAAATGGCCGCGCGACTTCACGACCACGGTGCGCGCGCGGCTCACGTCGATCCCCAGCATCTCGAAGAACACGGGATCGGCGCATTGCTTGCGGCGGCTTCCGACCACGACCGTGATGCCACCGAGGTCGAGCGCCGCCGTGGCGCCGAGATCGAACGCCTTGCCGGCCCACAGCCCGCGCCGGCCGACACAGCGTCCGTCATGCAGCGCGCGCACTTCGGCCGTCGCCTCGAACCGCCGACTGAACTCGCTTTCGCCGGCGCGGTTGAAGACCGCGCGAAACCGCGCGCCGCGCCCCAGTCGATGCGCCTCGACGGCGAGATCGGGATCGACGAACACGCCCATGATCGCGCCTTGTGCGCCGGCCTCGTGCAACGCCTGCAGCAGCCAGGTCGTATTGCCGCGACCGCCGCCGCCGGGATTGTCGCCGGAATCGGCGAAGATCACCGCCGGCTTCGCCGGATCGCGCCCGACCTCGAGCGAAAGCCGCACCGCCTCGTCCAGCGGCATCAGCCGCCGCACGAAACGATGACGATCGGCCCAGGCCCGACGCGCGAGCACGAGCGCCAGACGCCGCGCCGGCACGACGTCGTTGCGCGCGGTCACGATGATGGACAGCCCGTTCTTCGGCGTATCGGAGGACACGAATCCGCCGACGACCGAGACGTTCATGATCTCGGCGCTCATCCGGCGCTGCCCCTCATTGATCAAGTCGGCGTAGGGACCGACGGCCGTGAGCAGGGTCACGCTCGGCGGCGTCAGCGGCAACCGGATGAATACGCTGCATGCCTTGACGCCGCCGAGCAGTTCGCGGATCAGCCGCGCCGCCTCGGCACCGCGTGCGGCCTGATCGACATGCGGATTGGTGCGGTACGACACCAGCACGTCGACGCTGTCGACCATGGTCTCGGAAACGTTGGCATGCAGGTCGATGGTGGCCACGATCGGCACATCCGGACCGACCGTATCGCGCACCATCTTGTAGAAGAGACCGTCCGGGTCGGGCGTCCCGGTCGAAACCATCCCGCCATGATTGCTGATGTAGACGGCATCGACCGGACCGGCGAGGCTGAGCCGCCGGCTCATCTCCGCGAGCACGCGCAACAGGGACTCGTGATCGACGGGGCCGCCCGGCTCGGCGCCCGCGACCAGGATCGGCACCGGCGTCCAGCTTCCGGACCGGTCCATTTCGGCGATGAAGCCGGTCATCTCGGCAGGCATCGCCGGGGCCGACCGGCGCGCCTCGGCGAGGATCGCCTCGCCTTCGAGGTAGCACAACTCGCGGAAGTCGCGCTCGGTCGAAACCGGGGCGAAGCCATTGCTTTCAAGATGCAGGCCCAGAAGCGCGATCCGAGGGGCACCCATTGAATCCGGTCCCTTCCGCGCGCATGGCACCCGTGCGTCCCGCCCGACTGGCGCGCGCGATCATTCTCGGCCTAATATGGCCGAGAATTTCGCGATATTCCACGCATCACGGTTGCAATGCAGACACCTTCTCCCGGTTCGATCGACATGCTCCGCCGCCTGGTCGCCTTCGATACGACCAGTCGCGACTCGAATCTCGCGCTGATCGAATTCGTGCGCGACTACCTGAAGACGCACGGCGTGGAGTCGCAGCTCGTCTTCGACGAGACCGGAAAGAAGGCAAACCTGTTCGCGACGCTGGGTCCGTCGGACAAGCCGGGATTGATGCTGTCCGGCCATACCGATGTCGTCCCGGTCGACGGCCAGGAATGGTCGAGCGATCCGTTCAAGGTCGTACAGCGCGACGGCCGTCTCTATGGCCGCGGCACATGCGACATGAAAGGATTTCTCGCGGTGGCACTCGCCCTGACGCCGGAGTTCCTGTCGGCACGGCTCGCCACGCCGATTCACCTCGCCTTTTCCTATGACGAAGAGGTTGGCTGCCTCGGCGTCCGTCGCCTGATCGCCGAGTTCGCCCGGATGAACGTGCGGCCGTTCGCCTGCGTCGTCGGCGAACCGACCGGGATGAAGGTGATCCGCGCCCACAAGGGCAAGCTCAGCGTCCGCGGACATGTCCGCGGCTTCGAATGCCATTCCTCCCTCGCGCCCCGGGGCGTCAACGCCATCCATTACGCCGCCGAGGTGATCGCCTATCTCAACCGGATGGCGCGGCGCATTGCCGAGCACGGCCCGTTCGACCACGGCTTCGACATTCCGTATACGACCGTCCATACGGGCGTCATCCAGGGTGGCACGGCGCTCAACATCGTGCCCAAGGACTGCTGGTTCGATTTCGAGTTCCGCCACCTGCCCGCCGACGATCCGCGCGCTCTCCTCGGCGAGGTGCAGCGCTTCGCGGCCGACGAGCTCGAGCCGCAGATGCGTGCGGTTCACCCGGACACCGGCTTCCGCTGGGAGGAGCTGTCGAGCTTTCCCGGCCTCGACACGAGCGAGGATGCCGAGATCACCGAGCTGGCGAAGGCCGCATCCGGCGGCAACGCGACCGGCAAGGTGGCGTTCGGAACCGAGGCCGGCCTCTACGACGCGGCGGGAATCCCGACCATCATCTGCGGGCCCGGCAACATCGACCAGGCCCACAAGCCCGATGAATTCGTCGAGCTCGATCAGCTCGCCCAGTGCGAGACGTTCCTCCGCCGGCTGGTTGCACGCGTCGCCCACGCCCGATGACGTCCGCCGTCGCGCCGCGGCCGACCACCGTCGTCTTCGACCTGGGTGGCGTGCTGATCGACTGGAACCCGCGTCATCTCTATCGCACGCGCTTCGCCGACGAGGCGACGATGGAGGCATTTCTTTCGACCGTCTGCACCCAGGACTGGAACGAGCGCCAGGACGCCGGCCGCTCGATCGCCGAGGCGGAGGCCGAGCTGATCGCGCGCTTCCCGGAACATGCCGATCTCATTCGCGCCTATTACGGCGAGTTCGACCGCATGCTCGCCGGTCCCATCGCCGGCACCGTCGCCATCCTCGAGGAGCTTCATGGTCGCGGCACGCCGCTCTTCGCGCTGACCAACTGGTCGGCAGAGACGTTCCACCATGCCCGTCGCCGCTTCGATTTCCTTGCCCGTTTCCGTGCGATCGTCGTTTCGGGGGAGATCGGCATGATAAAGCCGGATCCGCGCATCTTCCGCCACCTGACCGACACCTACGGGCTTTGCCCGGAACGGTGCCTGTTCATCGACGACAATGCCCGAAACGTCGATGGTGCACGCGCGGCCGGCCTCCAGGCGGTTCGGTTCCACGATCCCCTGCAGCTTCGCGCCGATCTTCGGGCCTATGGCCTTTTGTGACGTTGCGTTAGATAAGGACCCCCATCCCTTGACCGTGCCTGGAGCTGCGAGCGTGCCGTCCGACGACTATCCGATCGAGCTGACTCCGCCCGATATCTCGGCCTACCGCAAGGGCAACACCGGCATCGACTACGTGACCCGCTTCGACAGCGGCGTCCCCGGCCCGCACGTGCTGGTGACGGCGCTGGTCCACGGCAACGAATTGTGCGGCGCCATCGCGCTCGATTTCCTGCTGCGCAGCGGCGTTCGGCCGCAGCGCGGCGTTCTCACGCTCGCCTTCTGCAACGTCGCCGCCTACGAGTCCTTCGACCGCCAGAATCCGACGGCGTCGCGTTTCATCGACGAGGATTTCAACCGCCTGTGGTCGCCCGAGGTGCTCGACAGTCCGCGGCGCAGCGTCGAACTCGTGCGCGCCCGCGAACTGCGTCCCGTGGTCGACGCCGCCGATTTACTCCTCGACATTCATTCGATGCAGCATGCGACGGCACCGCTGCTGCTCTGCGGCCCGCTCGACAAGGGACGCGCCTTCGCGCGCGCGGTGGGATATCCGGCCCTCGTCGTCAGCGACGCCGGCCACGCCGCCGGCCGGCGCATGCGGGATTACGGCAGCTTCAGCGATCCGCGCAGCCCCAAGAACGCGTTGCTGGTCGAATGCGGTCAGCACTGGGCGGCCGCGAGTGCGGCCGTCGCCAAGGAGACGCTCCTGCGCTTCCTTCACCATCTCGGCATTCTCGCGCCGGACTTCGTCGCGGCGAATCTGCCGGCGCAGCCGCCGGGCCCGCAGCGCGTGATCGAAGTGACCGACGCCGTCACCATCCGGACGGACGAATTCGTCTTCGCCGCGGACTACCGGGGGCTCGAGGTGATTCCGAAGCGCGGCACCATCATCGCGCACGACGGCGACGAACCGGTGCGTACGCCCTACGACGACTGCGTGCTCATCATGCCCTCGCGCCGTCTCAGCAAGGGCCAGACCGCCGTGCGCCTCGGTCGCTTCGTCGACTGACGCGCCGGACTGCCGATGGCACGGGACGACGCGCAAGTCGCACCGGCGGCACCGCCGAAGACCGATCGGCGCCGTCGGATCGCATCGCTCGCCCTGACCCTCGTACTGGGGGCCGCGGGTGGTGCCGTCTTCAATTATCTCACACTGCCGCTCGCCTGGATGCTCGGCTCGATGACCGCGGTGACCGTGGGCACGCTCTGCGGACTGCGGCTGTTCATCCCGCGCGCGGCCCGCTCCACGATGATCACCGTCATCGGCATCATGCTCGGCAGCGCCTTCACGCCAGCCGTCGTCGCGCGCATGGGCGAATGGTGGGTGACGCTCCTGGCCCTGGCCGCGTGGTCGCTGCTCGCGGGCGGCATCGCCCTTCTCTATTTCCGCAAGGTCGCCGGCTACGACCCGATCACCGCGTTCTTCAGCGCGACACCCGGCGGCCTCAACGAGATGGTCATCGTCGGCGGCCAGATGGGCGGGGACGACCGCACCATCTCGCTTACGCATGCGGCGCGCATCATGCTCGTCGTGTTCACGATCCCGCTCTGGTACCGGTTCGGCACCGACATGCCGGCCGGCGCGGCCAGGACCGGCGTCGGCCTGTTCGATCTGTCGTTCGTCGATGTCATGGTGCTCGCGCTCTGCGCGCCGGTCGGCACAATCGTCGGGCGCATGCTCCGGGTACCCGCGTCGTTCCTGGTCGGGCCGATGGTGTTGAGCGCGGCCGTACACCTTGCCGGCATCACCGCCTCGAAGCCGCCCGACGTCCTCGTCTCGGTGGCACAGGTCGTGATCGGTGCCGCCATCGGCTGCCGCTTCGCCGGCGTGCCGCTCGCCCGGATCGCGCGCACGGTTCTCCATGCCGTCGTTTCGGCGGTCATGATGCTCGCCACAACGGTCGCGTTCGCCGCGGTGCTGTCGCGCTGGATGGACTATCCGTTGCCGGCGGTCGTGCTCGCCTTCGCGCCCGGCGGGCTCGCCGAGATGAGCCTCGTCGCGCTCGCCCTCGCCGTCGATGCGGCATTCGTGGCGACGCATCACATCGTCCGTATCACCATGGTCGTGACGTTCGCGCCGTTCCTGTTCCGCGCGCTCCGCCGCAAGAGCTGATATCCGGCGGAAAATCCGGGGATGGCGGCGACGGCGGTGGAACGCATTTGCCGAAATGGATCGTGGCGCCTGCCCCCGGCGGTTCGGAACCCGTTGCCGATGAGTCGTCAGCGGCGCTGGCGATGTCTTCTTCCCTTCGTGCGATTGCCGCACGTGGCCATGTCGCACCACCGGCGCGAGTTGTTCTTGCTGCGATCGACGAACAACCATCCGCAGCCTTCGCCCGGACACTGCTTGATGCGGGCGAAATCTCCCGTCGCGAGCAGGTCGAGGGCGGACCAAACCACGGGTCCGAGCAGGGCGACTTCGACCGGGGCTGCCGAAAAATCGAACCCATAGCCGCCGCCGGGGATCGGTGCGAGCTCCGCCGGTCCGATCACCTTGTGCGCAAAATCCCTGAGCGTCCCGAGATCGGTCCGGGATGGGGCTTCGCCGCGGGCAATGGCGGCAGCGATGTCGTAGATGGCGGCGCGCAGCTGATGGACATGGCGGAGCAGCCGCTGTGCCGCCGCCGGCTCGTTCGCGATGAAGGTGTGGAATCGCGCCGCCGTCGCGGCATCGATGCCGCCTGCATGCAAGGCCCAATCGACGACGTGGCCGGCGCTCTGCAGATGCTCGACGGGCTCGTCCGTGTCCCGGCCGCTTGTCGTATTGGCGAAGTCGAGCGCCAGAACGCCGCCGACCAGGGACAGGCTGCCTGTGCGGGATGTCGTCATGGAAACCTTCAAAATTGCTCCTGGTGGTTAAGGATAATAACCAGTAAAATGAGTTTTACTGGTTACGGTACCACCGTCAAGGCGCTGCGGGCGGCCGTGCTCCCGATCGGGGACCCGGCTCGGTGACGCGGAACCTGACGACGGCACGGAATGACACGAGGAGGAAGTCATGAATGCCACACGCAACGACCCGCGTCCCACCATCGCCCGCATCTGGCGCGGCCGCACGACAGCAGCCAAGGCCGATGCGTACGCCCGATATCTCTATGAGCACGGCATCAAGCCGCTCGCGGAAAAGGCCTTGGGCGTGCAGATGCTTCGCGAGGATCGCGCCAACGAAAGCGAGTTCGTGACGATATCGTACTGGGAGAGCGTGGAAGCGATGTCGCGCTTTACTGGCAGCGATCCGCGGCGCATCCACCATCTGGAGCGCGATGTCGAGTTCCTGATCGAACTGCCGCGCGGCGTGCAGATCCTCGACATCGTCTTCGCGACCGGCCGAACCGGCAGTCATACGCCGTGACGCCCCAGGGCGTCCTGGGCCATCCCGATGCGCTGCGCCCGGACGGAATCCGTCACGCGTCCGGCCGGAATGCCGATCGCCTCAGTGCATCTTCGGCGCCTTGAGGAACTTGTTGCGGTCGGCCGAATGCACGCGCACGCCAAGAATGCGGTCGTCGCGCTGGACCGTGAGCGGCACTTCGACGCCCGCCTCGCCCAGCGACCAGACCCGGCGGTAGAAGCCGGCGAGGCTGCTGACCGGCACGCCGGCGACCCCCAGCACGATATCGCCCGGGCGCAGATCGGCGCGCGCCGCCGGCCCGCCCGTCGCGAGACCGGCGATGGCGACCTTGTCCCCGACCTCGGCGGCGTACAGGCCAAGCCAGGGCCGCGACGGGCGATTGGGGCGGCCGAACGTGACGAGATCGTCGAGGATCGGTTTCAGAAGGTCGATCGGCACGACCATGTTGAGCGGACGGGTGCGCCCCTCCTCGCCCACCTGCTCGAGCTGCAGCGACCCGATCCCGAGGAGATCGCCGTCGGGCCCGATCATCGCGGCACCACCCCAGTGCGGGTGCGCGGGTGCCGTGAAGATCGCCTCGTCCAGCAGATACTCCCAGTAACCCGCGAACTCCTGCTTGGCGACGATGCGCGCCGCGAGCGAATACGCGGGGCCGCCGGCGCCGGCGATGACGACGCGCTCGCCCACGCGGACCGCGCTCGACTGCCCCAGCGGCAGGACCGGCAGATCGAGTCGGGTGAGCGCCTGGACGAGGCCGAACCCCGTCTGCTGATCATAGGCGAGCACATGGCCGGGAACGACACGACCGTCGATGAGATTGAGCCAGACCGTCTCGGCCTCGGTGATCAGATAGCCGATGGTCAGCACCACGCCGTCGCTGCGGATCAGGACGCCGTTTCCGACGCGCTCCGTGCCGAGCACCTCGGCGGTAAAGGCGTCGTCGGGAACCGTCGCCGTCACGCCCACGACCGCGGCCAGGGCAGACTCGAGATCATAGGCGTAATCCTCGGGCCGCGGCCGCGCCCCGGGTGGAACCTGCCATTCGCTCAAGGACGTCATCTCCGACCTCCTCAACTGTGCCGCCGGTCCCGGTATGATGTCACAATATGTCCGCTCCCACCCCGGGCGGACATTTGACCGGCCGTCCGATAGTCCCATATCGGTAAAATGAACCCAAGAATGAGGATGGCCGCGTTCGGCGGCGACTCACAATCGGCAGGGAGGACATGCAGCGAACCGGACCGGAACTGAGCCGCCGCGCCGTCCTGGCGTCGCTGGCCGGTATCGCCGCCGCCTCGCTCGGCGCCGGCGCCGTCGCGGCACCCGGGCCGATGCTGAAACGGGCCATTCCGTCGACCGGTGAACAGGTGCCGGTCATCGGCATGGGCACGTGGATCACCTTCAACGTCGGCGACGATCAGGCGCTGCGCGAGGAACGCGTGAAGGTTCTGAAAACCTTCTTCGACATGGGCGGCAGCGTGATCGATTCCTCGCCGATGTACGGCTCGTCCGAGGCGGTCATTGGCTATGCTCTGGCGCGCCTTCCGGATGCACGGCCCCTTTTCGCCGCGACCAAGGTGTGGACTTGGCTCCAGGCGCTTGGGGTCAGGCAGATGGAGAACTCGCGGCGGCTGTGGGGCATCGAGCGGTTCGATCTGATGCAGGTCCACAACCTGCTGAACTGGGAAGGCCATCTCGAGACGCTCCTCGATTACAAGGCGCAGGGGCGGATCCGCTACGTCGGCGTGACCACGTCCCACGGACGCCGTCACGATACGTTGGCGAAGTTGATGGCGGAACAGCCGCTCGACTTCGTGCAGTTCACCTACAACATCCTGGACCGCGAAGCCGAGAAGCGCCTGCTCCCGCTCGCGGCCGAACGCGGCATCGCCGTCATCGTCAACCGTCCCTTCCGCCAGAAGGAGCTGTTCCACCTATTCGGCCGCCATCCGCTGCCCGAATGGGCCGCCGAATTCGACTGCGCGAACTGGGCGCAGTTCTTCCTCAAGTTCATCGTCGCGCACCCGGCCGTCACCTGCGTGATCCCCGCCACCAGCCGCGCGGACCACATGCAGGAGAACATGGGCGCCTTGTACGGCCGCCTGCCCGACCCGCAGATGCGCGCACGGATGATCCGCTACGTCGAGAACCTCTAGCCGGCGGCGGCTGCCGACCCTGCATTCGGACGAACCGACATGCTGCCCTTCACCGCAGACGTCCTCTTCTCCGTCGTCGCGCAGTACAACCGCGCCGTCTGGCCCGCGCAGATCATCGCCTATGGCCTTGGCCTGGTCGCCGTCCTGCTGACCTTCAGGCCACTCCTGAACGGCGACAGGTTCATCGGCGCGCTTCTGGCGGCAGCGTGGGCGTGGATCGGCGTCGCCTATTATCTGATGCACGTCGCCGTGATCGACTTTGCCGCGCCGGCATACGCCGCCGCCTTCGTCATTCAGGGTCTGCTTTTCGCCTGGACCGCCGCGATCAGGGGAAAAATTACGTTCCGCTTCCGCCCCACCGCCGTCGGCTGGGCCGGGCTCGCGTTCGTGTTCTTCGCGATGGCCGTCTATCCGCTCGTCGGATGGCTCGCGGGCCACGGCTGGCCACGCGCGCCCTTGTTCGGTGTCACGCCCGGCCCGACGTCGATCTTCACCATCGGCATGCTGCTGCTGGCGGAGGGCCGGACGCCGTTGCATCTCGTCGTGCTGCCCGTGCTCTGGCTGCTCGCCGGCGGCGCGATGGCCTGGCTGTTGAACATCCCCGAAGACATCGTATTGCCGCTCGTCGGCATCGGCGGGCTCTGTCTGATTCTCTGGAAGAACCGGCACCGGGCGAAGACCGCATAGACGAAGCGCGACAAGAGTCGCGAGAGCCTATCCGGCCCTGGCCGCCGTTCCTGCCGCGAAGAACGTGAAATCGCCGCGCAACGGCCGCCAGATCCGAACCTGCCGCGGTTCGCGGAGAATCCTGGACAGACCGGCCAGATAGGGCCGCCGGTAGTCGCGATGGATCTGCACCTGCGAGAGGTCGTCGAGATCCGTCCAGGTCTCGTAGAGCATGAAGCGGGTCGGATCCTGGATGTCCTGGTGCAGCACGGCGTTGACGAAGGTCGTCTCGTGCCGCATCGCGTCCAGCACCGGCGTCACCAGACGAAGGAACTCCGCCTCGCAACCGGGCCTGACATCGATGGAAACGACGAAGACGACCTGCTTCCCGTCACCAGGGCCATCGGTATCCGTGCGGACGGTCGAATTCGGATCGGGGCGACCATTCATCGGAGCTCCCCCGGGCTCGATTGCCGACGGTTCGACGATGACGGTCGACGGAACCGGATGAAACGACCTGCCGGGTAATATCCGACGCATCAGGAGGTATGGAAAACTCGGGGAAACGATACCGCGCCGCGCCTTCTACCGTGCGTTGCAGTTTCGCGTCCGGCATGATCGAATGCCCGATCGGCGGGTTTCGTCGGCGGACGGCCCGTGCGGCTCACACCCATGTCACATTCAATTTTGGGAAACGAGCCCCGGAATGGCTGATATGACGTCGCGGAAAAGATGACGAGAAATACATCAAATCACGCGGACCGGTTCGCAAGGCGCCCGACGTTGAGCGTCTGCCGTCACGCCGTGGTCGCGACGCTGGCGATCGCCGTTGCCGCGCTCTCGCCGGCGTCGGCACAGACGCCGAAGCCGTTCGACACCAGGGACACGTATTCGCTGGTGATCGAGAACGACAAGTTCACGGGCCGGGATCGGCACTACACCAACGGAATCCAGGTATCATGGCTCTCCGGCGAAGACGTGCCGGATTGGGTCGACCGGCTCGGCGACGTCATACCCGTGTTCGCGGACGATAGCCGGCGGCGCTATGGCGTGGCGGTCGGTCATCTCATCTTCACGCCCGAAAACACGGCAACGACCGCACCGATTCCGAACGATCGGCCCTATGCCGCCTGGCTTTATGGCGGATTCGAATTGACCGCCGAGACCGAAGACCGGCTTGACCGGTTGGCCCTGGCCCTCGGCATCGTCGGACCGGGGGCCGGCGGCGAGTTCGTTCAGAACGAGTTTCATCGCCTGATCGGCGTCGACGAGGCGATGGGCTGGAACAACCAGCTCCGCAACGAGCCGACGCTGAATCTGTTCTACGAGCGGCAGTGGCGCTGGTTGACGGAAACCGACGATGGCTTCGGTTTCGATGCGCAGCCGCATCTCGGCGCCGCACTCGGCAACGTCTACACCTATGCGGCCGCGGGACTGTCATTCCGCTTCGGACAGGATCTGCCGGCCGACTGGGGGCCGCCGCGCGTGCGTCCGGGACTGCCCGGATCGGCCTATTTCCAGCCGCGGTCCGGATTAGGATGGTATCTGTTCGCCGGCGTCGAGGGACGCGCGGTCGCACGCGACATCTTTCTCGACGGCAACACGTGGAAGGACAGTCCGAGCGTCGACAAGAAGCCGTTGGTGGCGGACCTCAACGCGGGGCTCGCCGTCACGTTCGATGCGATCCGCCTTGCCTACACGTTCGTTTACCGGACCAAGGAATTCGACGGGCAGGACGATGCCGACAAGTTCGCATCGGTCAGCGTGTCTTTCCGATGGTAGCGCATGCGGCCCGGCGGCCGCGGAAACCGTGCTGACGGGACATGGAAGCTGCGGGACTCGTTACCCGTCGATCCGTCGTGCGTCGCTTGGGCCCGCCCCCCATCATGAGATACGGGATGGCCGGCTCACGGCACGAAATCCGCCGTAGCCGGATTGCCGCCGCAGACGAGAACGCCCATACGCTCGCCTCTGGCCGGTCGATATTTCCCGGCCAGCAGTGCCGCGAATGCCGCCGCACCGCCCGGCTCGGCGACGATCCGCAGCGTCTTCCATAGCGCGATCTGCGCCTGGCGGATTTCCGCATCGGGCACGAGGACGACGCGATCGACGAATTTCTGCGCGATCGGGAACATGAGCGTGCCGACACGACGCGGCGCGAGCGAGTCCGCCGCGATTCCGCCCGCTTCCGCATCCACCGGCTGCCCCGCTGCCAGCGCGCGAAACAGCGTCGGTGCCGTTTCCGGCTCGACGCCGATGATCCTGATCCGGCCCGCGTACCATGCGGCGATGCCACCGATCAGGCCGCCGCCGCCGACCGCGACGAGCAGGGTGTCGAGCCCGTCGGTCTGCGCCTCGAGCTCCAGGCCGACCGTTCCCTGACCCAGCAGCGTCTCGACCTGATCATAGGCATGGATCGGCATCGCGCCCGATTCGGCGATCCATTTCTCGCTTTCCGCCAGCGCATCGGCATAGCGCTCGCCGGCGATCACCAGATCGGCGCCATAGTCCCGGATGCGTGCGATCTTGCTGGGCGAAGCGACGCTCGGCACGAAGATCCGCGCCCGCACCCCGCGCTTCATCGCGGCATAGGCGACTGCAGCGCCGTGATTGCCGCCCGATGCGGCCGCGACCCCGACCGCCGGCACGTTGCGCAGCAGCAGGTTCGCGAAGGCGCCGCGCACCTTGAACGAACCCGTGTGCTGCAGCAGCTCCAGCTTGAGATGGACCGGGACGTCACCAAGCCCGAAATCGGCACCATTGACCGCGATCACCGGCGTTCGCCGCACGAAGGGCCGGATATGCCTTTCGGTTTCCGCGATACGTTCACGATCGATCATCGCGTCCACGATACCCTCATCGCCTCGATGCCCGCACCACCCGGCGATCGGCCGATCGACGGCCCGAGCGATCGGGCCCGGTTGCGGTACACGGCATAACTGACCGTGCCGCGACCATGTCATGAAAGTCTCGTCGCGGTTCGGTGCGTCGCGTGAATTTGCCGGCCGATGCGGCCCCGGCACGATATTGAGACAGGCCGGGCTCTACAAGTTCGTCTCGGCGAATTCGCGCCGGCTCTCCTTGCGGTGTGCAAGCCACAGCCCGAAGCCGACACAGACGAGCCCTGCTA
This sequence comes from uncultured Rhodospirillales bacterium, assembly GCA_937926175.1. Lineage (GTDB taxonomy): Bacteria > Pseudomonadota > Alphaproteobacteria > CACIAM-22H2 > CACIAM-22H2 > CALANV01. The sequence goes on from CALANV010000015.1 coordinate 73,352, forward strand.
GCACCATCGCCGAGACCGGTTCGGCGAGAATCACGGCGCCGAGCAAAGCCGCGGTGACGGGGCTGAGCGCCAGGAAGACCGTGACCCGGGTCGGCGTCGTATGATTGAGGGCCCACAGCCACAGGAAATAGCCGATGCCGCTGCTGAGGCCGATGAAGACGACGGCGAACCAGCCGCCTGCGGTGAAGCGCGGCATCGTCGCGAAGCCCCCCTCGCCGGCCGCGAGGATGGCGAGAAAGCCGACCGCGGCCAGCATGGCGAAGGCGCTGACCGGCAGCGTCGGATACTTCTGCAGATACGGCCGATAGAGCACGCTGCACGCAGCACCGCACAGCGCGCTGGCGAAGGCGGCAAGTTCGCCGATCCAGCTTCCCGGCGCCTGGCCCGGCTCGATCGCCTTCTCGCCCAGCGCGAAGCCGACGCCGACGATGGTCAGCAGGACGCCCGCCGTCTTCGCCGCGGTCATGCGTTCACGGCCGAGTGCCGCGCCCAGGATCATCGTCAGCAGCGGTACCGTGGCAAAGATCAGTGCGGCGCGTGCCGACGGAATGAACTGCAGCGCGACGTTCAACAGCGCGATCAGGACGCCGAATTGAAAGATTCCGAGCAGCGCGATCGGCAGCAGGTCGCGCCGTTCGAACCGCACCCGCGCCGAGAGCAGCACGGGCGGCAACAGGCAAAGAAACCCGATGAGGTAGCGCAGCAGCGCCAGCGACGCCGGGCCGGTCTGGTCGACGACGAAGCGCGTCGCGACGATCGCCGCCCCGACCTGGACGCCGGTCGCGGCCGCAGCCAGCACGGGCAGCGCTTCGCGGCGACGGCGCCGCCCCGCCCCTGCGGCTGTCGCCGACGGGCCGGTGCTGCTCTTCATCGAACCGCCAGTACGCATTCGCCGCCCGTCGTGGACCCGGTCAAAGCTTCAGCTCCCAGGTCTCGCTAATCAGATCCTGGCCGAAACGGTGATGCGGCGCCGATTCGACCAAACGAAATCCGGCCCGCTCGTAGATCCGGCGCGCCGTCACCAGAACGCTGTTCGTCCACAGCGTGATCTTCCGGTAGCCGGCCTGGCGCGCGAAACGGATGCACTCGTCGACCAGACGCTTGCCGATGCCGAGGCCTCTGGCCTTCGGCTCCACCAGCAGCAGGCGCAGCTTGGCGACGGTCGGACTCTTCTTCACCAGGAAGACGGACCCGACGATCTCCCCGTCCTTCTCCGCGATCCAGCACCGCTCCTTCGTCGGGTCGTACTTGTTGATGAATTCGGCGGCGATTTCGGCAACGATCGCCTCGAACCGCTCGTCCCAGCCGAATTCCTGGGCATAGAGCACACCGTGCCGGTGGATCACCCAGCCGATGTCGCCCGGCTGATGCGGTCGCAACAGATAGGGAGCCTTCGCTTCGGGTTTGGCGTCGAGGAGTTCCTCGATCACATGCATGGCGTTGACCAGGCGATCCTGGTCGCTTTCGGACAACCGGCCCAGCATGGCGCCGATCTCGTTCCGCGAGCGCACGTTGAGCGGTGCGAACGCCTCCTGCCCCTTCCGTGTCAGCGTCAGATGGCTCTGCCGGCCGTCGGTCTTGGACCGTGTCTTTTCGATCAGCCCCTTTTTTTCGAAGCCGCGCAAAATCCGGCTCATATAGCCCGCGTCCAGCCCCAGATCCCTGACGAGTTCGCTCGCCGTTGGTTGTTCGCGATGCGCAAGCTCATAGAGCACGCGCGCCTCGGTCAGCGAAAACGGGCTGTTCAACAGCCCCTCGTTCAGCACGCCGATCTTCTGGGTGTAGAACCGGTTGAAACGCCGTACGGCCGCGACGCGCTGGTCGAAGCTGCTCTCGGTCATGGTGTTTCGCCCCCGATGGACTGCACGCTCAGATATATGCCAGCGTCAACCAATTACTTGACATAGTCAAGTAATTGGCCAGCCCGTCGCGCGATGGCCGCAGCCGCGGCGCCCCGAATGGAGACGCCGCGGCAGGAAAGCAAAGGCCGTGCTTGTATCCTGCCGGCGGCGGGCTGCCGGCAGGAAAGCGGGTCGCCCGAACCATTGCTGCCGGATTCCCGGATCGCAGCAAGCGGCGTTCCGACCGGATCACGGGCCGTGTCCGGCGTTCCGCGTTACCGTATCCGAAAGATCTTCAGATTGTGTCTTGCCCGCGGCGGCGCCGTCCGGCTCCCATTGATCTGGAATAAGGCGCGTGTGTCGTTCTCGCCCCGATCCTGGTCGCGCACCGAAGATGCGTCATGGCACGCGCGCCGAGGAGTCGATCGATGCTCACTTTCGAGGATTGCCTGGCCTACTGCGATCTGACCGCCGAGGAGATCGCCGCCATTGCCGAACACGAGCATGTGCCCGAAATGATCGCCGCGGAACTCGGCCACTATCTCGTCGTCACCCCCGACGGGCGGCGATATATCCGCCGCATCATACTCGAGGACATTGCCGTCGCCCGAAATCGCGGCGACACGCTGCGTGCGGCGCTGCTGATGCGCGTGTTGCAGCATTTCTGCAGGAAACATCCCGACTGCATGCAGCGCATCGCCAAGAAGCCGTAGCAACCGCCCGCCCCGTTCACGCGACGACTCACCGCGCCGCTTGCGGACGATCCGGCCGCGCGCCTAGAGGACCATCGCCTTTTCCCGTTGCAACGCCCCGGACAGCCGGGTGATCGCTTGCTCGTCCAGGGCGCTGCGCAGTTTCGGGAAATCGACCTCTTCCTCCTCGCGGGCATGCGACTCGATCAGGATTCTCAGCGCATGTACCCTGTCGCGCCATTCCGGCGCGTCCGTCGGTGTCTGTTCCAGCGCGTGAAGCTGCATCTTCACGTCGGCGTGATCGGCATAGAGGCGCTTGGCTTCGTCGGGGTCGCCGCCCGGATCGCCGAGCATCGGATAGATCACGTCCTCTTCCGCCAGGGCATGCGCCGTCAACCGGCGCTTCAGTCGAAGCAAAAGCTGCCTGCGGCGAAGGGCGGCGTCATCCGGGCTCTGCTCCATGTCGTTCAGATACGCGAGCATGTCGCGGTGATCCTGGATCAGCGCCTCAAACGGGTCCCGGCCGATCGCCGCGCGCGCCGATCCGACCGCTTGGGCGAGAACGGGCGGCAAGAGCCGGCTGGCGATGACGGCTGCGACCGCGCCGCCGGCAAACACGGCCATGCCGCGCGTCAAGGAACCTCCCCTTCTCATTGCCATGGCGATCTCCTCTTTTTCATACTTTCTTTCATGGCGAGGTGCTGCGCCGGCGGCGTGTCCTTCGTCATGAATCCTGCGTCATGAATGGCGCCGACCGGCGTGTGCAGCCGAAGGTCCGGCCGGGCACAGGCGGAAACCTGGTCCGACGCCGGATGAAACAACCGGGGTCGGCTTCACGTTCCTTACGACCGTAGCCTCTGCCTGTCCGGACGCGCGCATCCGGGGTTGCGTTTCATGATCCGTCGTCGAGATGCCGAAGGTCGACCGACACGGCGCGCCGCGTCCGCCGTTCGAACAGCGGGTGCCGGTCCGAAGTGCGATGGTGATTCGTGCCGGTGGGCCTTGCCGCGCTATACTGGGTCGTCATACGTCCTTCCGCGGCGGTGAAGACATCACCAGCGGCGCTAGGCATGATCGGGAGAACGACGAGATGCGCAGGATGACGTTGCTCGCGGCTGCCACCCTCCTGCCACTGGCTGCCGGCCCGGTCCTGGCCCATCATGGCTGGAGTTCCTACGACGCGAACACGGTGCTGACCTTCGAGGCGCCGATCCTTGCCGTCCGGTATCAGAATCCGCACGGCGAGATCGAGCTCGAGGCCGACGGCAAGCGTTGGCTCGTCGTGCTCGCGCCGCCCGCGCGCATGGAGCGCCGCGGCCTGCCGCGCGAAAAACTGGCCGTCGGCACGCTTGTGCGGGTCGAAGGCTATCCCAGCCGCGTCCATGACGGCGAGATGCGCGCCGAACGCATCACGGTCGACGGAAGCACCGTCGAACTCCGTTGATGGAGCCCGGTTATGCGCTCGCCGCGCCCGCCTGGGCCCTGGCCCTCCAGGCGTCCGCGCTGGGTCACGCGATGCGGGAGTCGACCTGGCTCTATCCGGCGGCCAATCTGCTGCATCTGCTGGGACTTGCGCTCCTCGTCGGATCGATGGTGCTACTCGATCTCCGGCTCCTCGGCGTCGGGCGGACGGTCCCGCTCGCGGCATTTTCGCATTTCCTGACGCCGGCCGCGATCGCGGGGCTGCTGCTGATGCTCGGCAGCGGCTTTGCCCTCTTCGCCGCCGACGCCGGCCCGCTGATCGTCAACGAAATCCTGCAGATCAAGTTCATACTCATCGCCCTCGGCGTTGCGAACGCACTGGCGTTCCGCTGGCTATGGGCGCAGAAGCTGGCGAACTGGGACCGGCACGCGCCCGCGCTGGGGCGTGCCCAGGCTGCCCTGTCTCTCGTCGTCTGGCTCGGCACCGCCAGCGCCGGCCGACTCATCGCCTATTTCTGACCGGCGCCGCCGGAAAGAAAGTGGGTTGACGACTGCCACCGGCCGGGCGACTCTTGGCGCCGGATAAATGCGCCCGCCGGGTCCTGGCCCCTGCGCGGGCGTTTTGATTCGGCGGGGCGAAGCCACGCAAGCAGGGGGACATGTCCTACTGTCCTACTGTCCTACTGTCCTACTGTCCTACTGTCCTACTGTCCTACTGTCCTACTGTCTCATCGTCCGCGATCTGACCCTCTCCCCAACGGGCGGATGGCGTGACGCTTCATTGCCGTCCGACTTTGAAAAATGTGAGGACGCGAGACAGTTGAGACGGCGAGACAGTTGAGACGGCGAGACAGTTGAGACGGCGAGACAGTTGAGACGGCGA